>NZ_QODH01000002.1:0-183011 GCF_009935945.1 Kosakonia sp. MH5
CGGAAGGATGGCCTTTTTGCGTCCGGGCGGAAGAGACAGGAAGCCCCGTGCCCCGGCACGGGGCTTTTTTGCTTTATTTATTTTCCTGGTCAGGTCATATTCTTAATTGCTTATCCTGCTAAGCTAAAACGTGATTGTAATCACGATTTAATTATAACAAATATGTAACATTTCTATCTTTGCGCAGTGGTGGACAAGGATACTCACCATGGGCAAGTAACCTCTGGCTCTGGCAGGAGTATCATTCGAATGGCTGAAAGCAGCATAACAACGCGTGAATCGCTCACCAGCAGCGATACTCGTAGAAGGGTGTGGGCGATTATTGGTGCTTCATCGGGCAACCTGGTGGAGTGGTTTGATTTCTATGTCTACTCCTTTTGCTCTCTCTATTTTGCTCATATTTTTTTTCCGGCAGGCAACACGACAACCCAGCTATTACAAACCGCAGGCGTATTTGCCGCCGGTTTTCTGATGCGTCCTATTGGCGGATGGTTATTCGGTCGAATCGCCGATCGCCGCGGGCGTAAAACCTCAATGCTGATCTCTGTCTGCATGATGTGCTTTGGATCGCTGGTCATTGCCTGTTTACCAGGTTATGACGCAATCGGCACCTGGGCTCCGGCACTATTATTGATTGCCCGTTTGTTCCAGGGGCTTTCTGTCGGCGGCGAGTACGGCACCAGCGCGACCTATATGAGCGAAGTCGCCGTGGAAGGGCGTAAAGGTTTTTACGCGTCATTCCAGTACGTTACGCTGATCGGTGGGCAACTGCTGGCGCTACTGGTTGTCGTGATCCTGCAACAGATCCTTGATGATGCTGAATTACGCGCATGGGGCTGGCGTATTCCCTTTGCTATTGGAGCAGTGCTGGCTATTGTCGCTCTCTGGCTACGCCGCCAACTGGATGAAACATCGCAGCAAGAAGTTCGGGCTTTAAAAGAAGCTGGTTCAATGAAAGGATTATGGCGCAACCGTAAAGCTTTTCTGATGGTGCTTGGGTTCACGGCGGGAGGATCGCTGGCGTTTTACACCTTCACCACTTATATGCAGAAATACCTGGTTAATACGGCGGGTATGCACGCGAACGTTGCCAGCATCATTATGACTGTAGCTCTGTTTGTCTTCATGCTGATCCAACCGATTATTGGTGCTTTATCCGATAAGATTGGGCGCCGCACATCAATGCTGCTCTTCGGCGGTCTTTCAACGGTGTGCACAGTACCGATTCTCAGTGCATTGCACAGCGTCACGTCGCCATACGCGGCATTTGCTCTGGTGATGCTGGCGCTGGTGATCGTCAGCTTTTACACCTCAATCAGCGGGATCCTGAAAGCAGAAATGTTTCCCGCACAGGTACGCGCTCTGGGTGTCGGTCTTTCTTATGCCGTGGCAAATGCGTTATTTGGCGGTTCGGCGGAATATGTGGCGCTGTCATTGAAGTCATTCGGTGTAGAAACCGCTTTTTTCTGGTACGTCACTGTGCTGGGAGCCTTAGCATTTCTGGTTTCGCTTATGCTTCATCGTAAAGGGAAAGGCATCCGTCTTTAGTGATTTGCCAGTTGCCACACGGTATAACCCGTTGTGGCACCGGCAACATCCCATGCGAAATCTTTCCAGCTCCAGCCACTCCCCGCCGGACGGCTGTCCCAAAGCTCCTTCGATGCGCCAAGGCTAATTGAAAACATCAGCCCTACCATTGCGCTACGATCGCGGCTATATCCCTGATGTTGCGCTACCTCGTTACCGGCGGCAGAAAGCATGGCGGAGCCCAGAAAATGCTGCGCCTTATCCTGCCCACTCCAGCTATCATTCGCCATATGGCTACAGCCTGTCAGTAGCACCACACTTGCTATCATCATGTATTTCATCAGCAGACCCGAAAAAAAGCCCCATCGCAGAGACGGGGCTTAGTTTTAAAGAATACGGCTTATCAGCTTATCGATGCGGATACGGCGCAACCGGCGAATAAGTTTGCGTACCTTTACCGGATAATCCGCAATGCTTTGCAAATCACGATAATGATTCACCACGGTCGTATGCGTGCGGATAAGCTCCAGCTCTTTGTCGCGCTGGGCCGCCAGTTCATGTTTCGGATCGTGGATCAGGATGGCGTTTTCCAGATCCAGCCGCCAGGCGCGGGGGTTCAGGTTGTTACCTGTCAGCAGGATCCATTCGTCATCCACCCACATTCCTTTCAGGTGATAGCTGTTATCATCATCTTTCCATAAACGCACAACTAGCTGATCGGTGTTAACGTAATACTGTAGCCGGCTCAGGAAACGACGCAGATTGATTTCATACAGATAAGGCAGCGCGCCGATGATTTTGAACGGTTGATCTTCCGGAATGAAAAAGTCATTCGCCGTTTTGTCGCCAACGATAATTTCCACTTTTTTACCATCGCGCAGTAGCTGGATAATGTTACGCACCAGCACCGCAGGCAGGTTGAAGTAGGGGGTACAGATCGTCAGCTTGTGCTCTGCACACGGCATCAGATGGAAAATAGTTTTGTTCAGCAGGCTGGATTTACCCAGACCGACCAGCGGCGTGACCGCCAGTTGATCGTTATCCGCATTGCCCTGGAAATGGTATGTGGCATCGCGCAGCTCCTGACGGAACAGACGGATATCGTTTTTGATTTCCGGGCTTTTCGGACGCTGAGCATTATCAAGACGATTTACGCCGCGCCCCTGAATCAGATTCTGATCGACCCAGTTACGAATGATATCCGCCATTTGCGGGTTGCGGATCAACTGATAGCGGTCATAGCGATACTTATCGTGCTGATGCAAATAGACATCATTGAGGCTTGCGCCGCTGTAAAGCACGCTGTCATCAATGATAAATCCTTTGAAATGCAGCACGCCGAGCGCTTCACGCGTATTCACAGGAACGCCATAAACCGGGAGCACAACGTCCGGATTTTCCTGAGCAAGGCGGCAGTACCAGTCGGCGTTGGTATTGGATGCCGCTGCGCCAATGCGGCCACGCTGGGCGCGGTGCCAGTCGACAAGCACACAGACATCCAGTTCCGGGCGCTGGCGCTTGGCTTCATACAGCGCATGCAGAATTCCTTTCCCGCCATCGTCCTGTTCCAGGTACAGGGCGATGATATAGATCCGGCGCGTAGCACTGGCGATTTTCGCCAGCAGCGTCTCCCTGAAATCAGCGGGTGAGTAGAAAAACTCTATGTCATCAACTGACTGAGCAATCTTGGGGAGTTGGGCAAGGTGTTGTTGATGTTTATTACGCTTAAATTTTGACAACATCACAGTGCGTTTCTTCTCTGTTTATTGAAGGGTCTTCTGTACCATGCAGACGACATAAGCGGGCAATAATAACACCGTGCCTGCTAAAGTAGTCAACATTTCCAGTACCTTACTCAGGATTCATCCGTCTTCATGAGTTGGAGAGACAATCCCACAATGCCATCTTCCAGCTGAATATCAACGTCAAATCCCAGTTTACGCGCCAGCGTCACCATGCCGCGATTGTTGGGCATAGTAATACCATTCAAGCGCTTAAGTCCGTGATCCCGGGTATAACTGATAAGCTTCTCAAGTAAACGTCGACCAAGCCCGAGCCCTTTCAAATCGGAACGAACCAGCACAGCAAATTCAGCGTCGATATTATCCGGGTCGGAAATCGCACGCGTAACGCCCAGAATTTCTTCACCTTGATCTGTGCGGCGTACTGCAACAAATGCCATTTCCCGATCGTAGTCGATCTGCGTCATATTCGCTAAATCATCATGGGTAAATTCGTTGATCTCGCTAAAGTAACGGTAGTAAAGATCCTCTTTTGTCACCTGGGCGATAAAGCGCTGTAGCTGAGGCTCATCTTCCGGAAGAATCGGGCGGAACAGGCACCGCTCGCCATTTTTCATCTCCACCTCTTCTTCCAGATGCTGAGGATAGGGACGTATAGCGAGACGCGTTTCACCGTTTCCGGCAGCGGAGGAAATGGTCATGGTTACATCCAGCGCGGTAAATTCGCTACCGGAGGCAAGTAAAGGATGAATATCCAGCCGCTCAATTTCCGGGCAATCAACAATCAGATTCGAAACCTGCACCAGAAACTGGCTTAAGCCGGCAATATCCAGCGAGCGTAACGCGCTGCGCCCGCGGATCTTTTTACTTTTAATCGCCTGGATCACCAGATAACGGGCGAGATTCATATTCAGCGGCGGTAGCGCAACGGCGGCCTGATCTTCTGCCCGCCACTCAACGCCGCCTTCGCCTAACATAATCAACGGGCCGAACACAGGATCATGTTCGACAACCACTCGCAGTTCCTGCGCCCCCGCGCGGTTTGCCATGCTTTGCACCTGCAAACCGTGAATACGCGCCTGCGGCCAATTCATTTTCACACGATCGATAATTGCATCCGCTGCCTGCTGCACCTCGTTCGCTGTGCGCAGATAAAGCATCACCCCCTGAACTTCGGATTTATGAGGAATATCCGGCGAACGCAATTTTAAGGCGACCGGGTAACCGATCTGTTCGGCAATGTGCACGGCTTCAGCGCTGTCACTGGCAATCCATGTCGGCAGAGTTTGTAGCCCCCAGGCACCTAAAATCGGCTGGACTTCATGAGTATCCAGCGTCGTTGCGCCCTCCATCAACGCTTGCTGCAACAGATGATGCGCTTCGGCGGTATTCGCCGTCATGCTGAGGGATATCGCGGGTGTTTCGCGGAGTTGTTTCTGGTTGCGTCGATACTCCACCATGTGCATGAACGCCGTAATGGTGCCTTCAGGCGTGCGGTAAGTGGGTAAACCCGCTTCGCTAAACAGGCGTCGCGCTTCCTGCGAAGAAAATTCGCCGCACCAGTTGGTCAGCACCGTCACATATTTCCCGCGCGGATGTTTGTTCAGTGCGTCGATCAATGTTACTGCGCTTTCACTGCCCGGCGCGGCGGCGCTGGGCGCATGGATCACCATCAACGCGTCGTAATCCTGGCTGTCGAGCAAAATATTAAGCGCTGCGACATAACGCTCATTACCGGCATCATCGCGTAAATCAAGCGGGTTACCGGGGACGACGTAATCCGGTAATGCTGTGTGCAAACGGGCCAGCGTCTCTGTGCTGAGCGCCGCCAGTTTGCCATTACGCAGCCAAAGTTCATCCAGCGCCAGCGCTGCCGGCGCGGCGCCATTACTGACGATCATCAGGCGCTCACCACGCAGCGGACGCATATGGCTGAGCGTTTCTACCGCGGAAAACAGTTCATGTGTATCCTGGACACGCAGCAAGCCAGCTCGCTGAATCGCAGCATCCCAGGCGGGATCAAGACCAGAATGCACCTGCAATAATCGCTGCGCTTCCGGGCTGCGGCCGCTTTTGATAACCAGAATAGGTTTATTTCGTGATGCGCTGCGGGCGGCGGAGACAAAGCGACGCGCGTCGCTTAAATGTTCCAGATAGAGCAGAATGGCGCTGGTTTTACTGTCCCGCGCGAGAAAATCCAGCAATTCGTCAACATCGATATCCAGGCTATCACCCAGCGCGATGAAGTAAGAAAATCCCATCTCGCGCTGTTGCGCCCAGTCGAGGATCGTATTCGACACTGCCGCTGACTGGGAGATAAACGCCAGTTTGCCGCGCGTAATCGGCACCGGCGAAAAACTGGCGTTCAGCCCCTGCCACGGAGCCAGTAAACCGAGGCTGTTCGGACCGAGCAGGCGCATCTGATAGCGCGACGCGCAGGCCAGAAGAAGCGGATGTTGTTCGGGCGGCGCCGAGAGAATAATGCAGGTTTTGCAGCCTTTTTGCCCCAGAGCATCAAGCAGTTCAAGGTTGCGTTTGGCGTGCGTGCATAGCACCGCCAGATCGGGCGTAAACGGCAGGCTGGCGACATCCGGCCAGGCCAGCACGCCCTGAACCGCTTTATAAGCGGGCGTGACCGGCAATACCGGCCCGGCAAATCCTCCCGCCAGTAAATTGCGCATCATCAGAAAACCTGCGCGATCCGGCTTCATTGACGCGCCCACCACCGCAATCGATCGGGGACGTAATAACGCTTCCAGCCCTCGTTGGCTCATACCGGCCTCCGCTTAAGAGAGATCCGATGATTCTAAACGTTTTCAGTTGCGTTTGCTGTGATAGCGGATGGATGGCGTGTTTTACCTGCCAGATAACGTTCGCGAAAGAGCGCGAAATGTTCGCCGAGTGCCTGTGCGGCTGCGTTGTCGCGCGCGATATCCAGCAGCGCAATCGCCACTTCCGCAGTGCAATATTGGTCGTCGGCATGCGCTTCCCGCAGGTGGTAAGCGGAAACTCGCGAGAGATCCACAGAGATAACCGGCAGCGCATCCAGATAAGGGCTTTTGCGGAACATTTTACGCGCTTCGGTCCAGGTACCGTCCAGCATAATAAACAGCGGTGGTTTGCCTGACGGCGGCGCGCTCAGCACCTGGCGTTCGCTGCCCGCATAAGAGGCGGGAAATACCACCATTGGCTGATGCGTCTCACTGCGGCAGAGATCGATAAGTGCCTGCGGCGGTTCGGTGCGCGACCACTGAAAAGCCAGCGTATCGGGTAACACGTCGGCGATCAGCCTTCCGGTATTGCTCGGTTTCATCGGTTCGGTATCGAACATCACCAGGCAGAAACGGCTGTTGGCGGTTGCGGGTTTTAACGTCTCGCACAGGCACTGGCGCAGCGGCAGCAGGCAACGCTGGCAGCGACGGATACGGTTACCACGGGCAAGAAACGGACGCGTCGAACGGGCAAGGCGTTCGGCACGGAGTCGAAGAACAGCGTTTTCGGTCATGGGGATTGCGCAATAAAAACGCCATTGTCGCAGAGCTGAAAACGGGGCACAAGATGCGCCCCGACGGGATCACAGTGATTCGTTGAGCCAACTGTCGAACGGTGCTTTTGGCACGGCACCGCTGAGCATGTCGACAACTTCACCATTTTTGAACAGCATAATGGTTGGAATACTGCGAATGCGGAAGCGCGCGCTCAGTTCACGTTCAGCTTCGGTGTTCACTTTGACAAATCGCACTTTGCCGCTGCGTTCTTCCGCCACATCTTCAAAAATCGGCGCAAAACTGCGGCACGGGCCGCACCATGGTGCCCAGAAATCAACGACCACGGGCAGATCGTCTTTCAGTAATTTATCCAGCGTTTCACCGGTAGCGTTGATCACATCTCCATCGAACAGCTCGTGTCCACAGCGTCCACATTTTGCGCCGTCGTTCATTCTCTCTTCGGGAATGCGGTTCAGCGCCTGACAGCTTGCACATACGGTATTCATAACTAACCTCAGGAAAAGCGATGGTACAGAGCGGCATGACTGCCGGTATGTTTCTACTATGTTACATATTATTAATAAGAAGGTTTTAAACGACAATGCGTTTTGTTCAATGAATACAATAGTCGATAGCTTTTGAACGAATTAATGGCGAAGCGCAAGGACATCAGGTAATCTGCGCGCTTCGCGCAGCGCTGGTGGAGAAAAGCATGAACGATGAATTAAAGAACAAAAGCGGCAAGGTCAAAGTGATGTATGTCCGCAGTGATGATGATTCCGATAAACGTGGCCAAAACCCGCGCACCGGGAAAGGGCCAGCACGTGCAGGATCGTCGTCTCGTGCCGGAGATGACCGTCGTACTGCCCGCGATGATCGTGGCCGCCCTGGCCGTGATGACAGGGGCCGTTCTGCTCGCGACAACAATAGTCGCCGCCCGCAGCGAGACAATTACAGTGAACGTGGTGATTCACCGTGGCGTACCGTTTCCCGCGCACCGGGCGACGACACGCCGGAGAAACCGGATCACGGCGGTATCAGCGGTAAAAGCTTTATCGATCCCGAAGTGCTGCGTCGTCAGCGCGCGGAAGAGACGCGCGTATACGGCGAAAACGCCTGCCAGGCGCTGTTCAGCAGCCGTCCTGAATCCATTGTTCGCGCCTGGTTTGTGCAGAGCGTAACACCGCGTTTTAAAGAAGCCCTGCGCTGGATGGCGGCAAACCGCAAAGCCTACCATGTGGTGGATGACGAAGAACTGGAGAAAGCGTCCGGGACGGAACATCACGGCGGTGTCTGCTTCCTGATTAAAAAACGCAATGGTCTGAGCGTGCAGAAATGGGTGGCGAACGCCGGTGAAGAGGATTGCGTGCTGGCGCTCGAAGATGTCGGCAACCCGCATAACCTCGGCGCGATTATGCGTAGCTGCGCGCACTTTGGCGTCAAAGGCGTAGTGTTGCAGGATGCTGGGGTGATTGAATCTGGCGCAGCAGTGCGTACCGCAGAAGGCGGAGCCGAACACGTTCAGGCAATTACTGGCGACAGCTTTGCCGATGCGCTGGAAGATTTCCGTCAGGCCGGTTATGCGCTGGTAACGACTTCCAGCCACAACGGCACGCCGCTGTTCAAAGCGACGTTACCGAAAAAAATGGTACTGGTACTGGGCCAGGAGCGCGATGGGTTATCTGATGCGACGCTTTCCCGCGCGGATCTGAGCGTCTCGATTGAGGGTACCGGCAACGTTGAAAGCCTCAATGTTTCTGTGGCAACCGGCGTGTTGCTGGCAGAATGGTGGCGGCAGAACAAAGCCTGACGTTAGCCAGCAGAGTAAAAAAGCCAGCGCAATGCTGGCTTTTTTTTATTCGGTTTCCGCGGGCAGAGTCGGCATCCAGTCGATCGGCTGCTCTCCATGCCGCTCCAGCCACTGATTTGCCAGCGCAAAGTGATTACAGCCAAAGAAACCGCGATGCGCAGAGAGCGGCGATGGGTGCGGTGCGCGCAAAACATGGTGGCGGGATTTGTCGATAATCGCCCCTTTCTTCTGCGCATGCGAACCCCAGAGTAAAAACACGACGCCTTCCCGATGTTCATTAATCAGTGCGATCACTTTGTCGGTAAAGGTTTCCCAGCCGAGACTGGCATGCGAATGCGCCTGGCCGGCGCGTACCGTCAGCACGGTGTTGAGCAGCAATACGCCCTGGCGCGCCCAGCTCTCCAGATAACCATGCTGCGGCCGCACGAAGCCCGGTATGGTGTTTCCCAGCTCTTTATACATATTCAGCAGGGAAGGTGGGATGGCGATACCGGGGCGCACAGAAAATGCCAGGCCGTGTGCCTGACCAGGACCGTGATAGGGATCCTGCCCCAGAATCACCACTTTAACGTTGCCCAGTTCGGTAAAACGGAAAGCGTTAAACACATCTTTCTGCGGTGGGTAGATGGTCATTCCGGACTGCCGCTCAGCCGCAACCGTACTGAGAGTGTTAATAAAGTAGGGCTGCTGTTTTTCTTCTGCCAGCACATCATGCCATGTTAATGAGGTGGTCATCCCGCTCTCCTGCGAAGTTGGTTCCCCGTAGCTTAACTGCTTCTTTCGGCAGAACAAAATTCACCGTCGGCTTTTGCAGAATTTACTCAAAAAAATTTGAAAATTTACAAATGTTTTAAGATGGTCCGAAACGCGTAACTTGATATAAAACAAGTATATTCCCTAATCACCATTTTTAGTGTGTGGTTTTTATTGATTTAAATCAAAGAATGCGGGGTGTCAGACTGGTATATAAACAATCAGACAACAATGGTTTTACCAATTGGCCGGGAAAACCGGCTAATCGAATAATGTGCCGAAGGGAGGCAAATCATGATTACTGGTATCCAGATTACTAAAGCTGCAAACGACAACCTGTTGAACTCGTTCTGGCTGCTTGATAGCGAAAAAGGCGAAGCACGTTGCGTCTGTGCAAAAGGTGGTTTCGCGGAAGATGAAGTGGTTGCGGTCAACAAACTGGGCGCTATCGAATATCGTGAAATTCCGATGGAAGTAAAACCGGAAGTGCGTGTGGAAGGCGGTCAGCACCTGAACGTGAACGTTCTGCGTCGTGAAACGCTGCTTGATGCCGTTGAGCATCCGGAAAAATACCCGCAGCTGACCATTCGTGTATCCGGTTATGCAGTACGTTTTAACTCGCTGACGCCGGAACAGCAGCGCGATGTTATTGCTCGTACCTTTACTGAAAGCCTGTAATTTCAGGCTGATATAAAAAACGCCGGGATATCCCGGCGTTTTTTTATTCTTCTGTTTTTTGCTGCTCGCTGTTTGCAGCACTGGGTTTGCGTCGCTTACCGATGTTTTTGGTATCGCGATGGCGTTGCTTCACGCGCGGCTTCTCTTTCTCTTTTTTCTTCTCTTCGCGTTTGGCCAGCACTTTTTTCGACGGCTTGCCTTTCAGCTTCTCGCTTGGCACTCGTGTTGTCGGGCGCAGTTCGTCCACGACGCGGGCTTTCAGCGGCTCTTCAACGTAACGGCCTACTTTGCCCAGCAACAGATGATCGTGCGCTTCAACGAGGGAGATGGCTGCGCCTTTGCGACCGGCGCGGCCGGTACGGCCAATACGGTGCAGGTAGGTGTCGCCACTGCGCGGCATATCGAAGTTAATGACGTGGCTGACATCCGGAATGTCGATACCACGCGCAGCGACATCGGTGGCGATCAGCACATTGACGCGACCGTCGGTCAGACGTTTGATCGCTTCGTTGCGCTTCACCTGTACCATCTCGCCTTCGAGATAGCAGTTATTGATGCCCGCTTCGCGCAGCCAGCCTGCCAGCTCATGCACGCGTTCACGTTTACGCACGAAGACGATAGAACGGCTGACTTCCGGCTGTTTCAGCAGGTGTATCAGCAGTGCGGTTTTGTGTTCAAGGTTGTCGGCGCGGTAGTACCACTGGTGAATTTTCTTACGTTCGCGCGTTGACGGTGTGGCGGAGACTTCGACGGGATCTTCCAGCAGACGTTCGGCGAAATTTTTGATCGCATCGCCTTCAAGCGTTGCGGAAAACAGCATCGTCTGTTTGCGCCAGCGAGTTTCACCCGCGATGTGCTCGATATCCTGCGCGAAGCCCATATCCAGCATGCGATCGGCTTCATCGAGGATCAGCGTTTCTACCGCACGACAGTCGAAGTTCTCTTCTTTAATGTATTGCAGCAGGCGACCGGTGGTGGCAACCACAATATCCTGATTTTCGCTGAACACTTCAGCGTGGTTCATATAGGCGACGCCGCCGGTAATGGTCGCGATATCCAGATGGGTATTCGCCGCCAGTTCACGGGCATGATCGGCAACCTGCATTGCCAGCTCGCGGGTTGGCGTCAGGATCAGAATACGCGGCGGGCCGGATTTCTTACGTGGAAAGTCCAGAAGGTGTTGCAACGCTGGCAGCAGATAGGCCGCCGTTTTACCGGTACCAGTAGGCGCAGAACCAAGGACGTCACGCCCCTCAAGCGCAGGCGGAATGGCAGCTGCCTGGATAGCGGTTGGGCGCGTAAAACCTTTATCCTGGAGCGCGTCCAGCAGGCTGTCGTCAAGTTCGAGTTCGGAAAAAGTCGTTACAGTCATGATCTACCTCTGTGTGGGGCGCTGATTATAGACGTTACGGCTGGAATCTTCATCTGTTGTCTGCTTATCGCTTTTCCGGCGCTTTGCTTTCACCTATGCTACGCCTGTTTCCGTATTGAGGTTGTAAAGATGTCCCAGCCAAAGGCTCAGTTGCGCCGTGACGGCTTCACGTTTAAAGAATTCTTTGTTGCACACGATCGTTGCGCCATGAAAGTGGGCACTGATGGTTTGATGTTGGGTGCCTGGTCGCCGGTATCGAAAGCACGGCATGTGCTGGATATCGGCACGGGCAGCGGTCTGTTGGCGCTGATGCTGGCGCAGCGGACCGGGCCGACGGTGACCATTGATGCCGTCGAGCTTGATGAGCAGGCTGCTTCTCAGGCGCAGGAAAATGTGCAAGCATCGCCGTGGGCAGATCGTATCACAGTTCACGAGGCTGATATTCGCCAGTGGAGCAGTGAGAATACTGCGCGTTACGATCTGATTGTCAGCAATCCTCCTTATTTTGACGAAGGGGTGAAATGTGCGACGCCAGAACGCGATCGCGCGCGTTATACCACTACGCTTGATCATCAGGCATTGCTGGAAATTGCCGCTACACTGGTGACGGAAGAGGGTTTTTTCTGCGTTGTGCTGCCGATTGAAGCCAGCGAGCTTTTCACGCAGAAAGCGCTGGGTATAGGCTGGCATTTGCGTTTGCGAACCGATGTGTCAGAAACGGAAAGCCGTTTGCCGCATCGTGTCCTGCTGGCCTTCTCGCCGCGCGCCGGCGACGTGTTTGCCGACCGGCTGGCGATTCGTGGGCCGGATCAGCGCTATTCTGACAGCTACACCGCGCTGACCCAGAGCTTCTACTTGTTTATGTAACTGCGCGGCGAGAGTACCGTCGGGCCGGATTCCGCAAGCTGATCGGGGTAGTCCAGCGTGTAATGCAACCCGCGGCTCTCTTTGCGCTGCATCGCGCAGCGTACAATCAGCTCGGCTACCTGTAGCAGGTTACGCAATTCCAGCAGATTATTGGAGACGCGGAAATTGGCGTAGTACTCGTCAATTTCCTGCTGCAATAAGGTAATGCGGCGCATTGCGCGTTCGAGTCGTTTTGTGGTGCGTACGATACCCACGTAGTCCCACATAAACAGCCGCAGTTCGTGCCAGTTATGTTGCAGGATAACCCGCTCATCGGCGTCGTCGACACGGCTTTCATCCCAGGCGGGCAGCGCCGGAATGGCATGTGCATGTGGCATGCGGCGGGCAATATCTTCCGCCGCCGACCAACCGTACACCAGACATTCAAGCAGTGAATTTGATGCCATGCGGTTTGCGCCGTGCAGGCCGGTGTAGCTCACTTCGCCAATGGCATAGAGACCGTCGACATCGCTACGCCCGCGATCGTCAACCATCACGCCGCCGCATGTGTAGTGCGCAGCAGGCACAATCGGCACAGGCTCTTTGGTCAAATCGATTCCCAGACCCAGCAATTTTTCATAAATCATCGGGAAATGATGACGAATAAATTCGGCAGGCTTATGGCTGATATCGAGATACATGCAGTCCACGCCGAGGCGCTTCATTTCATGATCGATAGCGCGGGCGACGACATCACGCGGTGCCAGTTCGCCACGCGGATCAAAGTCCGGCATAAAACGCGTACCGTCCGGGCGTTTCAACCAGGCTCCTTCACCGCGCAGCGCTTCGCTGAGCAGGAAGCTGCGCGCCTGCGGATGAAACAGTGCGGTGGGATGGAACTGGTTAAACTCCAGGTTCGCCACCCGGCAACCGGCACGCCATGCCATGGCGATGCCGTCACCGGAGGAGATATCCGGGTTGGTGGTGTATTGATAGACTTTCGATGCACCGCCGGTCGCCAGCACCACCGCCTTTGCCTGGCAGGTTTCAACCTGTTCTTTATTTCGGTTCCACACCCATGCGCCTACAACGCGACGCGTACCCGGCAGGCCGATTTTGTCCGAAATAATCAAATCCACCGCATTGCAGCGTTCGAGTACGCGAATATTCGGGTGGTTGATGGCCTTGCTGACCAGAGTATTTTCCACCGCTTTACCAGTGGCATCGGCGGCATGAAGAATGCGGCGATGGCTGTGCCCGCCTTCGCGCGTCAGATGGTAGCTGGACTCGCCATTTGCGGCGACCTCGGTGTCAAATAACACTCCTTGATCGATAAGCCACTGTACGCAGGAGCGCGCATTGCTGGCGACAAATTCTGCCGCGTGACGTTCAACAATTCCTGCGCCAGCAATCAGCGTATCTTCCACATGGGATTCAACGCTGTCTGTTTCGTCAAATACGGCTGCAATGCCGCCCTGAGCATAAAATGTTGAGCCTTCACTGATTGGCCCCTTACTTAAGACGATAACGTTGTGCTGTTGTGCTGCCAGACGTAATGCCACGGAAAGGCCGGCGGCGCCGCTACCGACCACCAATACATCACAGGAGAGTTCAGGCGTTGTTTTCATGATTTGTGTTTAATTTACTAAACAAGGTTCGCTGAGCATAGCACCGCATCTGGCGAAAGATCACTATTTTTTGCAAGGGTTGTATTAATGGCTAAACAGAAACTTTGCGCATGCAGGTGCCATCAACGGAAAAAATATTAAGAAGCAGATCGTTAGTGAAGGTGTATTAGAGATGAAAAAAAACCGCTATTGCGTTACTCTCTGGCGATCTTAAGGTCTTTTCTTTGAGAAAACACAGTGTTCAGCGTTTGCAGACTTATAATGAGTGATAATGATTTTTTGCGAACGATACACAAAAACAATGGCGTAACGGAACTTTACTGTAAACCTGGGCTCTAATTGGCTGCTTGCTCATATTGCAGTATTGGAGTGGCGTTCTGGATACGCGTGGAAATTGGTTTTGGGGAGATTTTACCTCGGATGAGCGAGCAGTTAACGGATCAGGTTCTTGTCGAAAGGGTCCAGAAAGGAGATCAGAAAGCGTTTAACTTACTGGTGGTGCGCTACCAGCATAAAGTGGCGAGTCTGGTTTCCCGGTATGTCCCTTCGGGCGATGTACCTGATGTCGTACAAGAATCATTTATAAAGGCCTATCGCGCGCTTGATTCGTTCAGGGGAGATAGTGCTTTTTATACATGGCTATACCGAATTGCTGTTAACACAGCGAAAAATTATCTGGTCGCCCAGGGGCGCAGGCCGCCATCCAGTGATGTGGACGCTATTGAAGCAGAAAACTTCGAAAGTGGCGGTGCACTGAAAGAAATTTCGAACCCTGAGAACTTAATGTTGTCAGAAGAACTGAGACAAATAGTTTTCCGTACCATTGAGTCGCTCCCGGAAGATTTACGCATGGCAATTACGTTGCGGGAGCTGGATGGCCTGAGTTACGAAGAGATTGCGGTCATCATGGATTGCCCGGTTGGTACAGTGCGTTCACGTATCTTCCGTGCGCGTGAAGCTATTGATAATAAAGTTCAACCGCTTATCAGGCGTTGACGATAGCGGGATACTGAAAAAGGTATTAGGCATGCAGAAAGAACAACTTTCCGCTTTAATGGATGGTGAAACGATGGATAGCGAGCTGCTCGCAGAGCTGGCCCGCGATCCTGAAATGCAGAGAACCTGGGAGAACTATCACCTGATTCGCGACTCTATGCGCGGTGATACGGCCGATCTCCTCCATTTCGATATCTCCGCCCGCGTGATGGCCGCGATTGAGAACGACGCCGTTGAAACTGCGACGCCGTTGATTCCCGAAGCGCAGCCTGCGCCGCACCAATGGCAGAAGATGCCGTTCTGGCACAAGGTTCGCCCGTGGGCAAGTCAGCTTACCCAAATGGGTGTAGCGGCATGCGTATCACTTGCTGTTATTGTTGGTGTCCAGCACTATAATGGCTCAACTGAATCAACCCAACAGCCCGAAGCGCCAGTGTTTAATACGCTGCCGATGATGGGTAAAGCCAGTCCGGTAAGTTTGGGTGTTCCTTCTGATGCATCATCGGCAAGCGCCGGTCAGCAACAGCAGGTGCAGGAACAGCGTCGTCGCATTAATGCGATGTTGCAGGATTACGAACTGCAACGCCGTCTGCACTCCGAACAGCTTCAGTTTGAGCAGGCGCAAACGCAGCAGGCCGCTGTACAGGTGCCGGGAAATCAAACTTTAGGAACGCAATCGCAGTAATGAAGCAACTTTGGTGTGCCATGTCTTTTGTGGCTACTGGCCTGTTCTTCTCTGTCAACGCCTCGGCTGATGTTTCATCCGGGGCGTTGTTACAGCAAATGAATGTGGCGAGTCAGTCACTCAACTACGAACTGTCTTTTATCAGCATTAATAAGCAGGGAGTAGAGTCTTTACGCTACCGTCATGTGCGTTTGAATGACCAACCGCTTGCACAGTTATTGCAGATGGACGGTCCGCGTCGGGAAGTGGTGCAGCGGGGCAGTGAGATCAGCTACTTTGAGCCTGGTCTTGAACCCTTTACGCTCAACGGCAACTATATTGTCGATTCGCTGCCGTCACTGGTTTATACCGATTTCAAACGTCTTTCCCCTTATTATGACTTCATCTCCGTAGGCCGTACGCGCATTGCTGACAGGTTATGCGAAGTGATCCGCGTTGTGGCGCGCGATGGCACCCGGTACAGCTATATCGTCTGGATGGATGAAGAGACGCATCTGCCAATGCGCGTCGATCTGCTCGATCGCGATGGCGAAACCCTTGAACAGTTCCGCGTCATCGCATTCTCGGTCAATGGCCAGGTTGCCAGTAATATGCAGACGCTGGCAAAAGCCAGTCTGCCGCCGCTGCTGTCATTACCGGTTGGCGATAACGTGGATTTCAACTGGATGCCATCCTGGGTGCCGCAGGGCTTTGAGCAAGTCGCCAGCAGCCGCCGTAAATTGCCAACGCTTGAGATGCCGGTTGAATCGCGTCTCTATTCTGATGGGTTATTCAGCTTCTCGGTTAACATCAGCCCGGCCAATCAGAACAGCTCCGAACAGTTACTGCGTACCGGTCGGCGTACCGTGATGACCACGGTTCGCGATAACGCGGAAATCACCGTTGTCGGCGAACTGCCACCGCAAACCGCAAAACGTATTGCGGACAGCCTCAAATTCAAGGCCGCACAATGATTAAAGAGTGGGCGACCGTCGTTTCCTGGCAAAATGGTAACGCGCTGGTCGAATGTGATGTCAAAGCATCCTGTAGCAGCTGCGCTTCCCGTGCAGGTTGCGGTAGCCGTGTGCTGAATAAACTGGGGCCGCAAACAACGCACACCATTGCTGTTCCTTGCGAACAACCTCTGGTGGCGGGGCAAAAAGTGGAACTGGGAATTGCTGAAGCCAGTCTGCTGAGCTCCGCAATGCTGGTCTATATGTCGCCGCTGGTGGGGCTGTTTGCTATGGGCGCCATTTTCCAGTCGCTGTTTGCCGCCGATATCGCGGCGTTGTGCGGCGCGGTGCTGGGTGGGGTTGGCGGCTTTTTACTCGCGCGCGGGCTGTCGCCAAAGCTGGCTGCCCGCAGTGAATGGCAGCCAGTGATCCTGAGCGTTGGCTTGCCGCCAGAGATGATTCGCGTCGATAGCACAACTGCTGAAAATCGTCCGTAATTTCCCTTTTCGCCTTGCGGTAATGGCGTCACTTTCTGGCATTTCCCCGCATTGTGGTTGTAGTGTAGAATGCGGCGTTTCAGTACATTTGACGTCAGGCGCGAACAGGCCTCTTAGCTACTCGTAAGGCATAAAATCTCACTCTATGAAGAATATTCGTAACTTTTCGATCATCGCTCACATCGACCACGGTAAGTCGACGCTGTCTGACCGTATCATCCAGATTTGCGGTGGTCTTTCCGATCGCGAAATGGAAGCCCAGGTTCTTGATTCGATGGATCTTGAGCGCGAGCGTGGCATTACTATCAAAGCGCAAAGCGTGACGCTGGATTACAAAGCTAACAATGGCGAAATCTACCAGCTCAACTTTATCGATACCCCGGGTCACGTTGACTTCTCCTATGAGGTTTCCCGCTCGCTGGCTGCCTGTGAAGGGGCACTGCTGGTAGTGGATGCCGGGCAGGGCGTGGAAGCGCAGACGCTGGCGAACTGCTATACCGCCATTGAAATGGATCTCGAAGTGGTGCCGGTACTGAACAAGATCGATCTGCCGGCTGCCGATCCTGAACGTGTTGCGGAAGAGATTGAAGACATCGTCGGCATCGACGCTACCGATGCGGTGCGCTGCTCGGCGAAAACCGGCGTCGGTGTACCGGACGTTCTGGAACGCCTGGTGCGCGATATTCCGCCGCCGGAAGGCGATCCGGATGCGCCATTGCAGGCGCTGATCATCGACTCCTGGTTCGATAACTACCTCGGCGTGGTTTCCCTGGTGCGTATCAAAAACGGCACCATGCGCAAAGGCGACAAAATTAAGGTGATGAGCACCGGGCAGGTCTACAACGCTGACCGCCTCGGTATTTTCACGCCGAAACAAATTGACCGTAACGAACTGAAATGCGGCGAAGTAGGCTGGCTGGTCTGCGCAATTAAAGACATTCTCGGCGCGCCGGTCGGCGATACCCTGACCACAGCCCGTAACCCGGCAGACAAAGCGCTGCCAGGCTTTAAAAAGGTGAAACCGCAGGTTTATGCGGGTCTGTTCCCGGTCAGTTCCGACGATTATGAAAACTTCCGTGACGCGCTCGGTAAGCTGAGCCTGAACGATGCTTCGCTGTTCTATGAGCCGGAAAGTTCCACTGCGCTGGGCTTCGGCTTCCGCTGCGGCTTCCTCGGTCTGCTGCACATGGAGATCATTCAGGAACGTCTGGAGCGTGAATACGATCTGGATTTGATCACCACCGCGCCGACCGTAGTCTACGAAGTGCTGACCACCAACAAAGAAGTGGTTTACGTCGACAGCCCTTCCAAGCTGCCGCCGCTGAACAATATCGACGAACTGCGCGAGCCGATCGCCGAATGTCATATGCTGCTGCCGCAGGAATACCTGGGCAACGTCATTACCCTGTGCGTCGAAAAACGCGGCGTACAGACCAACATGGTTTACCACGGTAACCAGGTGGCGCTGACCTATGAAATTCCGATGGCGGAAGTCGTGCTGGACTTCTTCGATCGTCTGAAGTCGACCTCACGCGGTTATGCGTCGCTGGACTACAACTTCAAACGTTTCCAGGCTTCAAACATGGTACGTGTGGACGTGCTGATTAACGGCGAGCGTGTTGATGCGCTGGCGCTGATCACCCACAACGATAACGCGCCGTACCGTGGCCGCGAGCTGGTGGAGAAGATGAAAGAGCTGATCCCGCGCCAGCAGTTTGATATCGCGATTCAGGCGGCGATTGGCAACCACATTATTGCCCGCTCAACCGTGAAACAGCTGCGTAAAAACGTACTGGCAAAATGCTATGGCGGTGACGTCAGCCGTAAGAAAAAGCTGCTGCAGAAACAGAAAGAAGGTAAGAAACGTATGAAGCAGGTCGGTAACGTCGAACTGCCGCAGGAAGCGTTCCTTGCCATTCTGCACGTAGGCAAAGAGAGCAAATAACCTAAAGGAGTTGGCATGGCGAACATGTTTGCCCTGATACTGGTGATCGCGACGCTGGTGACGGGAATTTTATGGTGCCTTGATAAGTTTATTTTTGCACCGAAACGCCGGGAACGTCAGGCCGCCGCGCAGGCTGCGACAGGTGATGCGCTGGATGCGAAAACGCTGAAGAAAATCGGCCCGAAACCGGGCTGGCTGGAAACGGGCGCTTCTGTATTCCCGGTGCTGGCGATTGTTCTGGTCGTGCGTTCGTTTATTTACGAACCGTTCCAGATCCCGTCAGGTTCGATGATGCCGACGCTGCTGATTGGCGATTTTATTCTGGTGGAGAAATTTGCCTATGGCATTAAAGATCCGATCTACCAGAAAACGCTGATCGAAACCGGTCATCCGAAACGCGGCGATATTGCTGTATTTAAATACCCGGACGATCCGCGTCTTGACTACATCAAGCGTGTAGTTGGCCTTCCGGGCGATAAAGTCACGTACGATCCGGTGAGCAAACAGGTTACCGTGCAGCCGAATTGTAGCTCTGGCCAGGCATGCGGCAGCGCGCTGCCGATCACTTACAGCAATGTGGAAGAGAGCGATTTTGTGCAGACTTTCGGCCGTCGTACCGGCGGTGAAGCGAGCAGCGGTTTCTACCAGATGCCGAAAGGGCAGAGTATGGACGACGGCGTGCGTCTGGCCGAGCGCAAAGAGACGCTGGGTGATGTGACGCACCGCATTCTGACCGTGCCTATCGCGCAGGATCAACTGGGGATCTACTATCGCCAGCCAAACCAGCCGCTGGCTACGTGGGTTGTGCCGCCGGGTCACTACTTCATGATGGGTGACAACCGTGACAACAGCGCGGACAGCCGTTACTGGGGCTTTGTACCGGAGCAAAATCTGGTGGGCCGGGCCACGGCAATCTGGATGAGCTTCGAGAAACAAGAAGGTGAATGGCCGACAGGCATACGCCTGAATCGTATCGGCGGAATTCATTAATTAGCCGGGGCGCAATCATTACGCTTGCGCCCCGAATTATTTCCAAGATTATTCCCATCTGACTAACGACAACCCCGGTCGTTGCGTATAGAATATTCCCCCGAAGTTAGGACTGGTTCCCACAAGAGCCACGGCACACGAAACCGCGTTGGTTTGTTTTCAGGTCGGTTTCGTGTGCTGCATTGTTGACGCATTTATTTATTGGTATCGCATGAATCCCATCGTAATTAATCGGCTTCAGCGGAAGCTGGGCTACACTTTTCAACATCAGGATCTGTTGCAGCAGGCATTAACCCACCGCAGCGCCAGTAGCAAACATAATGAGCGTCTCGAATTTCTCGGCGACTCTATTTTAAGTTTTGTGATTGCAAATGCGCTTTATCACCGTTTCCCGCGCGTGGATGAAGGTGATATGAGCCGTATGCGTGCGACGCTGGTGCGCGGAAATACGCTGGCGGAAATCGCCCGCGAATTTGAACTGGGTGAATGTCTGCGTTTAGGGCCGGGTGAATTGAAAAGCGGCGGTTTTCGCCGTGAATCTATTCTGGCGGACACCGTTGAGGCATTAATTGGCGGAGTATTTCTCGATAGCAATATCCAGACCGTCGAACAATTAATCCTGAGCTGGTATCAGACGCGTCTGGACGAAATCAGTCCTGGCGATAAACAAAAAGATCCGAAAACGCGCCTGCAGGAGTTTTTGCAGGGTCGCCATCTGCCGCTGCCTTCCTATCTGGTGGTGCAGGTGCGTGGCGAAGCGCACGATCAGGAATTTACTATCCACTGCCAGGTCAGCGGCCTGAGTGAACCGGTGGTTGGCACGGGTTCCAGCCGTCGCAAGGCGGAACAAGCTGCCGCCGAACAGGCGCTGAAAAAACTGGAGTTGGAATGAGCACTGAAACTGAAAAAAGCTACTGCGGGTTTATCGCTATCGTTGGGCGTCCTAACGTCGGCAAATCCACTCTTCTGAACAAGCTGCTTGGGCAGAAGATTTCGATCACTTCCCGCAAAGCGCAGACCACGCGTCACCGTATCGTCGGCATCCATACCGAAGGGGAATATCAGGCGATCTACGTCGATACCCCCGGGCTGCATATGGAAGAGAAACGCGCCATTAACCGCCTGATGAACAAAGCGGCCAGCAGTTCTATCGGTGATGTTGAGCTGGTGATTTTTGTTGTCGAAGGCACCAAATGGACGCCGGACGACGAAATGGTGCTCAACAAACTGCGTGACAGTAAAGTGCCGGTGATCCTCGCGGTCAACAAAGTTGACAACGTGCAGGAAAAAGCGGATCTGCTGCCGCACCTGCAATTCCTGGCAAGCCAGATGAATTTCCTCGATATCGTGCCGCTCTCTGCGGAAACCGGCACCAACGTCGATACCATCGCCAGCATCGTGCGTAAGCATCTGCCGGAAGCGATTCATCACTTCCCGGAAGATTACGTGACCGATCGTTCCCAGCGCTTTATGGCTTCTGAGATCATCCGTGAAAAACTGATGCGTTTCCTCGGCGCCGAGTTACCTTACTCGGTAACCGTGGAGATCGAACAGTTCGTCACCAATGAACGCGGCGGTTACGACATCAACGGGTTGATCCTGGTTGAGCGCGAAGGGCAGAAGAAGATGGTGATTGGTAACAAAGGTTCCAAAATTAAGACCATCGGTATCGAAGCCCGTAAAGATATGGAAGAGATGTTCGAAGCCAAAGTTCACCTCGAACTGTGGGTGAAAGTGAAATCCGGCTGGGCCGATGACGAGCGCGCCCTGCGCAGTCTCGGTTATGTAGACGATCTCTAAGCGTGCCATCTCGATGAATTTCGGGTTGCAGGCAGGCGGCCAGGCCGTAAGTCTTGAAGTCAGCGGCTGGCTTGCGCATCTGCAACCTGAACGCCGGACATAACATCATGGAAGGCTGGCAGCGCGCATTTGTTCTGCATAGTCGCCCCTGGAGCGAAACCAGCCTGATGCTGGACGTCTTCACGGAAGAGTCAGGCCGTGTGCGCCTTGTCGCCAAAGGTGCACGTTCGAAACGCTCCAGTCTGAAAGGCGCTTTGCAGCCTTTTACCCCTCTGCTGGTTCGCTTTAGCGGGCGCGGTGAAGTTAAAACCCTGCGCAGCGCAGAAGCGGTATCACTGGCGCTGCCGCTGAGCGGTATCACGCTCTACAGCGGTCTCTACGTCAACGAACTCATCTCCAGAGTGCTGGAGCACGAGACGCGCTTCTCAGAACTCTTTTTTGATTATCTGCACTGTATCCAGGCGCTTGCTGGCGCAACCGGCACGCCGGAACCTGTCCTGCGCCGCTTTGAGCTGGCGCTGCTCGGCCATCTCGGTTATGGCGTGGATTTTCTCCACTGCGCGGGCAGCGGCGAGCCGGTGGAAGATGCAATGACCTACCGCTACCGTGAAGAGAAGGGCTTTATCGCCAGCGTGGTGATCGATAACAGCACTTTTACCGGGCGACATCTGCGCGCGCTGGCGGAGCGGGAGTTTCCGGATGCTGACACCCTGCGCGCGGCAAAGCGCTTTACCCGCATTGCGTTAAAGCCGTATCTTGGTGGCAAACCGCTGAAAAGCCGCGAGCTATTCCGGCAGTTTGTTCCCAAACAATAGCGGAAAAATTACAGGCCAGGCGGGGCGAAGACCGCGCCGGAACCCATAAAAATACGAGGATTGTCATGGCTGAATTACTGTTAGGCGTCAATATTGATCACATTGCCACACTGCGTAATGCGCGCGGGACCGCATACCCGGATCCGGTACAGGCGGCGTTTATTGCCGAGCAGGCGGGTGCTGATGGCATCACCGTGCATCTGCGTGAGGATCGCCGTCACATTACCGACCGCGACGTGCGCATTTTGCGCCAGACCCTGCACACGCGTATGAATCTGGAAATGGCGGTCACCGAAGAGATGCTGGCGCTCGCCTGTGAAACTAAACCGCACTTCTGCTGCCTGGTGCCGGAAAAACGCCAGGAAGTCACCACTGAAGGCGGGCTGGACGTTGCCGGTCAACGCGAGAAAATGCGTGATGCCTGCCAGCGCCTGGCGGCTGCGGGTATCCTTGTTTCGCTGTTTATCGATGCTGATGATGAACAGATCAAAGCCGCCGCTGAGGTTGGCGCGCCCTATATTGAGATCCACACCGGCTGCTATGCCGATGCCAAAACCGATGCGGAACAGGCAAAAGAACTTGAACGCATTGCCAAAGCGGCAACCTATGCTGCGAGCCTGGGGCTGAAAGTGAATGCTGGTCACGGTTTGACGTACCACAATGTGAAAGCGATTGCTGCACTGCCGGAGATGCACGAGCTGAATATCGGCCATGCGATTATCGGCCGCGCGGTAATGAGCGGTCTGAAAGAGGCGGTGGCCGAAATGAAACGCCTGATGCTGGAAGCGCGCGGCTAATGGCGATTCTGGGAATTGGTACGGATATCGTTGAGATAGCCCGCATCGAAGCGGTGATCGCCCGTAGCGGCGATCGCCTTGCCAGACGGGTGCTGAGCGCGAATGAGTGGGAAATCTATCAGGCGCATCAGCAGCCGGTTCGCTTCCTGGCAAAACGCTTTGCTGTGAAAGAAGCAGCAGCGAAAGCATTGGGCACGGGGATCCGCAACGGGCTGGCATTTAATCAGTTCGAAGTCTTTAATGACGAACTGGGCAAACCGAGCCTGCGTTTATGGGAAGAGGCGCAGCGTATGGCGGAAAGAATGGGCGTACGCAGTATGCACGTGACGCTGGCGGATGAGCGCCACTACGCTTGCGCGACGGTGATTATCGAGAACTAGATTTTATCGGCGTGGTGCATCAGGACAAACTTGTCCCACAGTTGTTCTTCGCTTTCCACATGCGCGGGATCTTTGAGGATCGTATTGGGGATCGGGCACACTTTCTGGCAGGTCGGGGTTTCATAGTGCCCGACACATTCAGTGCAACGGTCGCTGTTAATTTCATAAATGCTGTCGCCCATCGAAATCGCCTCGTTCGGGCATTCCGGTTCGCACATATCGCAATTGATGCATTTTTTGGTAATTAACAGCGCCATCAGGAAAATCTCAGAAACATCACGAACAGGGCGGGCATTATACGATCATTCCCTGTTCAAACCAGTTTTTTTACCAGCTCCTCGCTGTGGCGAATACGCTCCGGCGCATGCTCCAGATCCTGCTGCACCAGCGCCATAAACAGTAAATCCGTCAGCATCATTTGCGCGCTGGTGGAGGAGATCGCCGCGCTGCGCGTCGCCTGCTCTTCGGCAATGGTATAGAGGCAATGCGTCGCGCGTTGTTGCAGCGCGTTAGGCGTAAAACCGGTAATCGCCAGAACTTTACCGCCCACGCGCAGCGTCTCATCTACGGCCATATTGATCTCCCGCCGTTCACCGGTATAGGAAACTGGCAGCAGTAGATCGCCTGGCTCCATGGCCTGTACGGTCGCCAGCAGGGCGTGCATATCCTGCTCGACGACGGCGTTAATGCCGATTTTCATCAGCTTCCAGCCGAAGTTGCGTGCAACCAGCCCGGATGCGCCAATCCCCGTCAGGATAATGCGCCGCGCGTCGCGCAGCAGGCGTACACTTTCCAGCAGCTTCTCTTCGCTGTTGACATCCAGCGAGGCATGCATGGCGCTTTGATACTCATTGATCAGCTTTTCCCCAACGACCCGCAGTGGATCGTCGCCGCGAATTTTGTTATGCACCGGAATCGAGTAGGGGTTCGGATTGCTGGCCAGCGCTTCGCTGATCGCCAGCTTCATCGCCGGGAAACCTTTAAAATCCATCTTCTGCGCGAATTTCACCACGCTCGACTGGCTGACGCCCGCTTCGGCTGCCAGCTGTTGTGAGCTTAAATGGCGTGCGCGATCGGGGTTTTCCAGCAGAAATTCCGCCAGTTTTTTATCGCTCTGCGCCAGGCCAGGGTAACGCTGGCGAATGCGGATCAAACAGTTCATAACGTCTCCGGGAGGTATCATCAGCCGCTGTGGCCGCACCCGGCTAAGCGGGCGAAAGAATTTAATATTCCATTAATAGCATATAATTATGAATTAAAAATTCTATTGATACAAAATATCAATGACCAGCTTTTGACCAGGATCAGGCCGATCACAGCGCGTGGATGAGATATCGTCATTGTGGCCGTTACCGGAAATGTGAGGTTCTATCTGTTAGGCTATGAAAGAGCGATCGCCATAACCGGAGGCTGGCGGTCAGGGATAAACCAGGCAGAGGGATAACATTTGGCTACCACTGAGCGCCGCGTCGTTTTTTTTGACCTTGATGGCACACTGCATCAGCAGGATATGTTCGGGACATTTCTGCGCTATTTACTGCGCCATCACCCGCTTAATGCCTTACTGGTATTGCCGCTGTTGCCGGTGATTATCGGCGGATTATTGATCAGAGGGCGTGCCGCGCGCTGGCCGATGAGCTTGCTGCTGTGGGGATGCACGTTTGGTCACAGCGAGCGCCATTTGCTGGCGCTCCAGCAGAAATTTGTCGCCTGGTTTCGCGGGCACGTAACGGCATTTCCGGTTGTCCAGGCAAGGCTGACCAACTACCTTGCGGCAGCCGATGCGGATATCTGGCTGATTACCGGTTCGCCGCAGCCGCTGGTGGAGCAGGTCTATTTTGATACCCCCTGGCTGCCGCGCGTGAATCTGATTGCCAGCCAAATCAAACGGCGTAACGGCGGCTGGGTGTTAACAATGCGCTGCCTTGGCCATGAAAAGGTTGCGCAGTTAGAGCGTAAAATCGGCACGCCGCTGCGCCTGTACAGCGGCTACAGCGATAGCAAGCAGGATAACCCGCTACTTTATTTCTGCCAGCACCGCTGGCGCGTTACGCCGCGCGGTGAGCTGCAACAACTGGAGTAGTGCCTGACCGGAGCGCTGTGTATAATGCGCCCCGCCTGAATCACTGGAGTACTTCCCTTTGTCCAACCCTGAACTGAATCACGAGTACTGGATGCGCTATGCGCTGACGCTGGCAAAGCGAGCCTGGGATGAGGGCGAAGTCCCCGTTGGCGCGGTACTGGTTTATAACGACCAGGTGATCGGCGAAGGCTGGAACCGGCCGATTGGCCGCCACGATCCGACCGCCCATGCTGAAATCATGGCGCTACGCCAGGGCGGGCTGGTGCTGCAAAATTATCGTCTGATCGATACTACGTTATATGTCACGCTGGAGCCGTGCGTGATGTGCGCCGGTGCCATGGTGCATAGCCGCATCGGGCGGCTGGTGTTTGGCGCGCGCGATGCCAAAACGGGCGCGGCGGGATCGCTGCTGGATGTACTGCATCATCCGGGTATGAATCACCGGATTGAAATGGAAGAGGGTGTGTTGCGCGACGAGTGTGCGGCTATGCTGAGCGACTTTTTCCGCCAGCGCCGGATAGAGAAAAAAGCGCTGAAGAAATCGCCGCCGGACTCGCCAAATCTCCAGGCCGGATAAGGCGAAGCTGCCGTCCGGCAATTCACGCCGACCGAAAAACTAGCGATTGACTTTAAGCGGATTTTTTACCAGCGCTTCGGGCACCAGTAACGGGTTACGCGGGAAGGCATCGTTGGCCGTCAGCGCGCTGAAGGGCATCACGCCGTAATCCGGGCGATTAAGTTCATCTGTCGAAACTGCCGGATAACTCTGCGCCAGTTGCAGGGCTTTGGCGGCTACTTTCTCTTTTTCCAGCAGATAACCCACCAGGCTAATTTCGTACTTACGAATATTTTCCACATAAGCATAAGCTTCATGACCACGGGCGTAACCGTAAGTCAGCTTACTGTAATAAGGTTTCTGGCTCAGCAGCGGCAGCCGCTGTTTGACGTCGGCCCAGCTATCGGGATTGCCTTTGGTTTTCGCCGTCAGCGCGCGGGCATCAAGCATATGCGCGTAACCCATATTGTAGGCCGCCAGCGCAAACCAGATTTTCTCATCCTGCGGCACGCTATCCGGCACTTTGCTCATCATATCCAGCAGATAACGGGCGCCGCCGCTGATGCTTTGTTCAGCATCGGTACGATCGCTTAAGCCAAGGCTCTGCGCCGTGTTTTTGGTCAGCATCATCAGGCCGCGCACGCCGGTGGGCGAGGTGGCCTGCGAATCCCAGTGCGACTCCTGGTAAGAAATGGCCGCCAGCAACCGCCAGTCGATCTCCTGCGCGTATTTTTCAAAGATCGGCTGAAGATCGGGCAATACGCTGTCCACTGCGCGCAGGAAAGTGCGCGTATCCACATAGTCAAAATCGTCGCCGTGGCCGAGGTATTTCTCTTCCAGCCGGGCGAGCGTGCCGTCTTCATTCATGTTGTTGAAGAAGTCGAGCATCGCCGCTGACAGCGTATTATCGTCGTCACGCTTGCTGAACCAGGTCACTGGCTGTTCATCGGTGATATCCAGCGCGACGGCCAGTTCCGGATGAACGCGCTGGAACAGGCTGATTGCCACTGAATCGGCCACGGTATAACTCAGTTTGCCCTCGACAACCTGTTCTAACAGTGCTGTCGTGCCCAGTTTTTCGTCCACTTTCCAGCTTAAATCCGGGTACTTTTTCTCTTTAAGTTCGCGCAGATCATCCAGTGCAACGTGGCCGGGGGCGATGGTTAATTGATCGGCGGTGATCGATTGCAGCGAGCGCGGACGATAGCCGCCAACCCGATAAACCAGTTGCTGCGAAACCGAGTAGTAGACCGGGCCGGTCTGGTAGTTTTTGATTCGTTCGCTGTTATAGACAAGGCCAGCAGCAAGCATATCGGCGTCATCATTATCGAGATCGTCGAAAAGCTGGCTGATGTTCTGCCGTACGGTCACTTTCAGTTTGACGCCGAGGTAATCGGCAAAATGCTGTGCCAGATCGTAATCCAGCCCGGAGGTTTTCCCGTCAATGACGGCATAGCTCAGCGGACTGGAAAGCGTACTGATGCGCAATTCCCCGCGTGCTTTGATCGCCGCGATGCGATTGTCGGCTTTACCGAACCAGGGAATGGAAGGCCACAGGGCCGCTGCCAGCAGCAGGGTGACAATGCCGATGAGCAGATAATTAATCTTAAATTTTTTCAATTAGTTAATTCTCTGCGCAGTGCTTTGCTTCAGAATATTTTTTACCGTGGTAACAACAGGGTTTGTCGGTGATTGAGCGGCATTTTGCGCAACAAAACGCCAGTTGGCAACTAATTAGAGCAGTCGGCGACAGCTATTGTTAAAAAATCAGACGTGGTTTATTTCGACGCAAACGGTTTCGTCGCCGCGCACTATTCTCTATAATGACGCCCGTTTTCCCCCTGGTGCACACTTAAAGCGTCCCTGACGCTTCGAAGACGAGAGACTTATGATGGAAATTCTGCGTGGTTCGCCTGCATTGTCCGCTTTCCGTATCAACAAACTGCTGGCGCGTTTTCAGGCGGCCAACCTCCCGGTCAGTAATATTTATGCCGAGTATGCCCACTTTGCCGATCTGAATGAGAGCCTTACTGACGAAGAGTACGCACGGCTCCAGCGCCTGCTGAAATACGGCCCGAGCCTTGGCAGCCATACGCCGACCGGAAAATTACTGCTCGTCACGCCTCGTCCTGGCACCATCTCTCCCTGGTCTTCCAAAGCGACCGATATCGCCCACAACTGCGGACTGAATAAAATCAATCGCCTTGAGCGCGGCGTGGCGTATTACGTTGACGCGGCGGGTCTGAGCGATGCCCAGTGGAATGAGGTCGCCGCCGAACTGCATGACCGCATGATGGAGAGTGTGTTCACCTCGCAGGCGGACGCTGCGCGTCTGTTTGAGCACCATCAACCGGCACCGGTGCAGAGCGTTGATCTGCTTGGCGAAGGCCGCCAGGCGCTGATCGACGCGAACCTGCGTCTTGGCCTGGCGCTGGCGGAAGACGAAATTGATTACCTGCAGGATGCGTTCACCCGTCTGGGGCGTAACCCGAACGACATCGAGCTCTATATGTTTGCCCAGGCGAACTCCGAGCACTGTCGCCACAAAATTTTCAACGCCGACTGGGTGATTGATGGCAAGCAGCAGCCGAAGTCGCTGTTCAAAATGATTAAAAACACCTTCGAGCAAACGCCGGACTTCGTGCTGTCAGCCTACAAAGACAACGCGGCGGTCATGGAAGGTTCGGAAGTGGGGCGCTTCTTCGCCGATCGCGGGGAAGGCCGTTACGATTTCCATCAGGAACCGGCACATATTCTGATGAAAGTGGAAACCCATAACCACCCGACGGCGATTTCACCGTGGCCAGGGGCGGCGACCGGTTCCGGCGGCGAAATCCGCGATGAAGGTGCGACCGGTCGCGGCGCGAAACCGAAAGCCGGGCTGGTGGGCTTCTCCGTTTCCAATCTGCGCATCCCGGGCTTTGAACAGCCGTGGGAAGAGGATTTTGGTAAGCCAGAGCGTATCGTTACTGCGCTGGATATTATGACCGACGGCCCGCTGGGCGGCGCAGCGTTCAATAACGAATTTGGTCGTCCGGCGCTGAATGGTTACTTCCGTACCTATGAAGAGAAAGTAAACAGCCACAACGGCGAAGAGCTGCGCGGCTATCACAAACCGATCATGCTGGCAGGCGGGATCGGTAACATCCGCGCGGATCACGTACAGAAAGGCGAGATCACCGTTGGCGCGAAACTGATCGTGCTGGGTGGCCCGGCGATGAACATCGGTCTCGGCGGCGGCGCGGCGTCTTCTATGGCCTCCGGCCAGTCTGATGCGGATCTCGATTTTGCCTCCGTACAGCGTGATAACCCGGAGATGGAGCGTCGTTGCCAGGAAGTGATCGACCGCTGCTGGCAGCTGGGCGATGCCAACCCGATCCTCTTTATTCATGATGTTGGCGCGGGCGGTCTGTCGAACGCCATGCCGGAGCTGGTGAGCGATGGCGGTCGCGGTGGTCGTTTCGAACTGCGCGATATCCTCAGTGATGAGCCGGGCATGAGCCCGCTGGAAATCTGGTGTAACGAATCGCAGGAGCGCTATGTGCTGGCGGTTGCCGCCGATCAACTGGCGCTGTTTGACGAGCTTTGCCGCCGCGAACGCGCGCCGTACGCGGTAATCGGTGAAGCCACCGAAGCGCAGCACCTGACGCTGAATGACAAGCACTTTAACAACCAGCCGATCGACATGCCGCTGGATGTGCTGCTGGGTAAAACGCCGAAAATGACGCGTGACGTAGAAACCCGTCAGGCGACCGGCGATGCCTTCAATACGCAAAGCATCTCTGTGGCTGATGCGGTAAACCGCGTGCTGCATCTGCCGACCGTGGCGGAAAAAACCTTCCTCGTCACCATTGGCGACCGTACGGTGACCGGTATGGTTTCCCGCGATCAGATGGTTGGCCCGTGGCAGGTACCGGTTGCTAACTGCGCGGTCACTACTGCCAGCCTTGACAGCTACTACGGCGAAGCGATGGCGCTGGGCGAACGTGCGCCGGTTGCGCTGCTCGACTTTGCTGCTTCCGCTCGCCTGGCGGTGGGTGAAGCATTAACCAATATTGCGGCGACGCAGATTGGCGATATTAAACGTATCAAACTCTCCGCCAACTGGATGGCGGCAGCCGGTCACCCGGGTGAAGACGCGGGCCTGTATGCGGCGGTAAAAGCCGTTGGTGAAGAGCTTTGCCCGGCGCTGGGGCTGACCATTCCGGTGGGTAAAGACTCCATGTCGATGAAAACCCGCTGGCAGGAAGGCAGCGAGCAGCGCGAGATGACCTCGCCGTTGTCGCTGGTGATCACTGCCTTTGCCCGCGTGGAAGATGTGCGCCACACGGTGACGCCGCAGCTTTCAACGGAAGATAACGCCTTGCTGCTGATCGATCTCGGTAACGGCAACAACGCGCTGGGCGCGACGGCGCTGGCGCAGGTTTACCGTCAACTGGGCGACAAACCTGCGGATGTGCGTAACGTTGAGCAATTAAAAGGCTTCTATGATGCGATTCAGGCGCTGGTGGCCGATCGTAAACTGCTGGCTTATCACGACCGTTCCGATGGCGGTTTGCTGGTCACGCTGGCTGAAATGGCCTTTACCGGCCACTGCGGCGTGAATGCTGACATTGCGGCGCTGGGCAGCGATCGTCTGGCCTCGCTGTTTAACGAAGAGCTGGGCGCGGTGATTCAGGTACGTGCCGTCGATCGTGAGGCGGTGGAAAGCGTACTGGCGGCCTACGGTCTGGGTGACAATGTTCATTATCTCGGCCGTGCCGTTTCCGGTGACCGCTTTGTTATCGAGGCGAACGGCCAGCCGGTGTTCAGCGAAAGCCGAACCACGCTGCGTATGTGGTGGGCAGAAACCACCTGGCAGATGCAGCGCCTGCGCGACAACCCGGAATGTGCGGATCAGGAGCATGACGCGAAAGCGAATGACGCCGATCCGGGCCTGAACGTAAAACTGTCGTTCGATATCAATGCCGATATCGCTGCGCCGTTTATTGCTACCGGCGCGCGTCCGAAAGTGGCGGTGCTGCGCGAGCAGGGCGTTAACTCCCATGTGGAAATGGCGGCCGCTTTCCACCGTGCCGGGTTTGATGCTATCGACGTGCATATGAGCGATCTGCTGGCCGGGCGCAGTGGACTGGAAAACTTCCACGCGCTGGTAGCGTGCGGTGGCTTCTCTTACGGTGACGTATTGGGCGCGGGCGAAGGCTGGGCGAAGTCGATTTTATTCAACGACCGCGTACGCGATGAGTTTGAAACCTTTTTCCATCGTCCGCAGACGCTGGCGCTGGGCGTATGTAACGGCTGCCAGATGATGTCTAACCTGCGTGAGCTGATCCCGGGTAGCGAACTGTGGCCGCGCTTTGTGCGTAACCACTCCGATCGCTTTGAAGCGCGCTTCAGCCTGGTTGAAGTGACGCAAAGCCCGTCGCTGCTGCTGGCCGGCATGGTCGGTTCGCAAATGCCGATCGCGGTTTCTCACGGTGAAGGCCGTGTCGAAGTGCGTGACGCGGCGCATCTGGCTCAGCTTGAGAGCAAAGGGCTGGTGGCGCTGCGTTATGTCGATAACTTCGGCAAAGTGACGGAAACCTACCCGGCTAACCCGAACGGTTCGCCGAACGGTATTACGGCGGTAACCAGCGAAAGCGGTCGCGTAACCATCATGATGCCGCACCCGGAGCGCGTGTTCCGTACGGTCTCCAACTCCTGGCACCCGGAAAACTGGGGCGAGGACAGCCCGTGGATGCGCATCTTCCGCAACGCCCGTAAACAATTGGGTTAATCGGCTGTTGCAGACAAGCCCTCTTCCTTCGGGAAGGGGGCTTTTTTTTGCCCGCTCAACTGTCGGTATTTCCCGACAACAGATATTCCTTACTGTCTCTAAAAGGCGACATTTAATCTATTGATTATTAATAAGTTATTTTCGGTGATGAATGGGTGTTGCTAATTAGCGACAGGTTGGTGAAATGATAAACATTTTTGTTTTACCGGCAGGTGATAAAAATTCATTAATAATCAATATATTAAAATAATGATTTATACATTGGCATAATACATGCATAATAACAGGCAGTGGCTCATTCACCTTCTTATGTCAGCCCCTTCGGGACGCGCTACATAAACTCAGAATGACGCACTTAAAGGTGCCTGCCGTCCAACTGCTGATCATTGCGTAGCTTTATCAGATATCGGGCGAAACGTCGAGTTAGGCACCGCCTAATTTTTAAACAAAGCCGGGTTAAAGCCCGGCTTTGTTGTTTCTGGCATTTACTAAATCAGTTAGCATTCCGGTATCTTTTTCTGTGAGAGTACTGCATTGAAACGCTGGCCTGTTTTTCCCCGCTCGCTGCGCCAACTGGTCATGATGGCGTTCCTGCTGATTTTATTACCGCTGCTGGTTCTGGCCTGGCAGGCGTGGCAAAGCCTGAATGCGCTTAGCGCGCAGGCGCTGCAAACCAACCGCACCACGTTGATTGACGCACGTCGCAGCGAAGCGATGACCAATGCGGCGCTCGAAATGGAGCGCAGCTACCGCCAGTATTGCGTGCTGGATGATGCAACGCTGGCGCGGGTTTACCAGAATCAGCGTAAACGCTACAGCGAAATGCTTGATGCGCATGCTGGCGTGCTGCCGGATGACAAACTCTACCAGGCGTTACGCCAGGATCTCAGCGATCTTGCCCAGTTGCAGTGTAAAAACAGCGGCCCGTCGGCAGCGGCTTCCGCGCAGCTTGAAGCCTTTGCCGCCGCCAATACGGATATGGTGCAATCCACCCGCGCAGTGGTGTTCTCGCGCGGGCAGCAACTGCAACTGGAGATCGCTGAACGCGGGCAATTTTTCGGCTGGCAGGCGCTGGTGCTGTTCCTGGTAAGCCTTGGCCTGGTACTGTTGTTTACCCGCATGATCATCGGCCCGGTGAAGGGAATCGAACGCATGATCAACCGGCTGGGAGAAGGGCGATCTCTGGGCCATTCCGTGGTGTTTAAAGGGCCGCGTGAACTGCGTTATGTGGGCGAACGCATTATCTGGCTCAGCGAAAGGCTGGCCTGGCTGGAATCCCAGCGTCATCAATTTTTACGCCATCTCTCCCATGAACTTAAAACGCCGCTCGCCAGCATGCGCGAAGGGACGGAACTGCTTGCTGATGAAGTGGTTGGGCCGCTGACGGCAGAGCAGAAAGAGGTGGTGGAGATCCTCGATGCCAGCAGTCGCAATCTGCAAAAGCTGATTGAACAACTGCTCGATTACAACCGCAAACTGGCGGATGGCGCGGTCGAACTGGAACAGGTGGAGCTGGAACCGTTGATTGATATGGTGATCTCCGCTCACAGTTTGCCAGCGCGAGCTAAAATGATGCATACCGAGATCGCGCTGGATGCGGCAAGCTGCCTGGCCGAACCGATGCTGTTGATGAGCGTGCTGGATAATCTTTACTCCAACGCGGTGCACTATGGTGCTGAATCCGGTACCATTTATCTGCGCAGTTTTACAGCCGGTAACCGGCTTTGTATTGAGGTGGCAAATACCGGTACGCCGATCCCTGAAAGCGAACGAGAGATGATTTTTGAACCTTTCTTCCAGGGAAGCCACCAAAGGAAAGGGGCGGTGAAAGGAAGCGGGTTAGGGTTAAGTATCGCCAGAGATTGCCTCCGCCGTATGCAGGGTGAACTGCATCTGGTGGCGGACGGCAAAGCCGATGTCTGTTTCCGTATTGAGTTACCGCTTAATACGCCGGAAAAATCCATTTAATGAATCTATATCTGGTGAGTATGTCGCATCTCTTTTCCCGCGTGGTTAACGCGGTTACACAGCAAAACGTCTGGCTTCGTGCGCTTCCCTGTCTGTTACTGGCGGGCTGCGTGGCGCAGAAGCCGCAAAGCGCTATTCATGACGACCAGGAAGTGAGACTCCCCGATCATCAACTGGCGGATTTTCTGGCAACGGACTGTGAGGATATCTGGTCGTTATCGGGACCGGACGTTGACAATAACCCACTCTACTGGCTGCGCAGTATGGATTGCGCCCAGCGTTTAGCGCCAGCGGCAGCGCGTGCAGAAGCGCGTTCATGGTCTGATGAAAGCTGGCAGGCCACTTTCCGACGCGGTATTTTGCTCTCCAGCGCGAAGATTTCGCCGCTGGAACGTCGGGAATATAACGACAAGCTGGACGCCTTAAGCCCGGTTATCCCGGCGCAGGTTCGTCCGATCTTCCAGCTCTGGCGCGACGGCGAAGCCTCGAAATTGCAGCTCGCCGATGAGCGCAGCCGCTACGGTAAACTTCAGCAATCCACCGACAGCGAGCTGGACAGCCTGCGACAGCAACAACAGTTCCTGCGCGAGCAACTGGAAACGACCACGCGCAAACTGGAAACCCTCACTGATATTGAGCGCCGCCTTTCCACGCGTAGCAAACCTGCTGCTACCGATCTGCCCGATAATGTTCACACGCCGAAAACGGATGCGACTCAGGAGGATGTGAAACCATGACCAGCCGTAAACCTGCCCACTTGTTGTTAGTGGATGACGATCCTGGATTGCTGAAACTGCTGGGGTTGCGCCTCACCAGCGAAGGCTACAGCGTTGTCACCGCAGAAAGCGGACAGGAAGGGTTGCGCATTCTCGCGAGGGAAAAGGTCGATTTAGTGATCAGCGATTTGCGCATGGATGAGATGGATGGCATGCAGCTTTTTGCTGAAATCCAGCGTGTGCAGCCGGGAATGCCGGTGATTATCCTGACGGCGCACGGTTCGATCCCTGATGCCGTGGCCGCCACCCAGCAGGGCGTTTTCAGTTTCCTGACCAAGCCGGTGGATAAAGATGCGCTGTATAAAGCCATCGATGATGCGCTGGAACATAGCGGTTCCGCCAGCGACGATCGGTGGCACGAAACCATTGTCACCCGCAGCCCGCTAATGCTGCGTCTGCTTGAGCAGGCGCGTATGGTGGCGCAATCGGATGTGAGCGTGCTGATTAACGGCCAGAGCGGAACCGGCAAAGAGGTGCTGGCGCAGGCGATCCACAATGCCAGCCCGCGTAGCAAAAGCGCGTTTATCGCCATTAACTGTGGCGCGCTGCCGGAGCAGTTGCTGGAGTCAGAGCTGTTTGGCCACGCGCGCGGCGCGTTCACCGGCGCGGTCAGTAGCCGTGAAGGTCTGTTCCAGGCCGCAGAGGGCGGTACGCTGTTTCTTGATGAGATTGGCGATATGCCGATCCCGTTACAGGTCAAGCTGTTACGTGTGTTGCAGGAGCGCAAAGTGCGTCCGCTCGGCAGCAACCGCGATATTGATATTAATGTACGCATTATTTCGGCGACGCACCGTGATTTGCCGAAAGCGATGGCGCGCGGTGAATTCCGCGAAGATCTCTACTATCGCCTGAATGTGGTAAGCCTCAAGCTGCCAGCGCTGGCCGAGCGTGCGGAAGATATTCCTCTACTGGCTAATCACCTGCTGCGCCAGGCGGCGGATCGGCATAAACCCTTTGTGCGCGCCTTTTCTACCGATGCGATGAAGCGCTTAATGACCGCCTCCTGGCCTGGTAACGTGCGCCAGTTGGTGAACGTGATTGAGCAATGCGTGGCGCTGACCTCATCGCCGGTGATCAGCGACGCGCTGGTCGAGCAGGCGCTGGAAGGTGAAAACACCGCGCTGCCGACCTTTGTTGAAGCGCGCAACCAGTTTGAACTCAACTACCTGCGCAAGCTGCTGCAAATCACCAAAGGTAATGTGACACATGCTGCCCGTATGGCGGGGCGCAACCGCACCGAATTCTACAAATTGCTCTCCCGGCATGAGCTGGACGCCAATGACTTTAAAGAGTAATGGCGAAATGATTATGCTACTGTGAGCAACCGATTACGATGCAGCAGACTGGTAAGAGCGTGTAAGGAAAGACCATGAAAAAAATTGATGCGATTATTAAACCTTTCAAACTGGATGATGTGCGCGAAGCGCTGGCGGAAGTCGGCATCACCGGGATGACGGTGACCGAAGTGAAAGGTTTTGGTCGTCAGAAAGGGCACACCGAACTTTATCGCGGCGCCGAGTATATGGTGGACTTTCTGCCAAAAGTGAAAATTGAAATCGTGGTGACTGACGATATCGTTGATACCTGTGTGGATACCATTATCCGCACGGCGCAAACCGGCAAAATCGGTGACGGTAAAATCTTTGTCTTTGACGTGGCGCGCGTGGTGCGCATCCGTACTGGCGAAGAAGACGACGCCGCGATTTGATGTTTCTCCCTCACCCCATGGGGTGAGGGAAACTGACTTACAACACCTTATGCGGGCCAAAGCATTCGTAGTGAATCTTCTCTTTGGCAATGCCGAGCGCCACAAGCTGTTGGGCGGCAAACTGCATAAACCCGACCGGGCCGCACAGATAAAATTGCATCTCCGGATCGCTAAATTTCCCTTCCAGCGCGCTTAAATCCATTAATCCTTCACTGTGAAAACGACCGCAATCGGCCGCCTGCGGCTGCTGATACCAGACATGCTGGTAGAAACCGTTGAGTGAAGCGCCAAGCTGGCTGACTTCATCAGCAAAAGCATGAACCTGACCATCAAGCGCGGCGTGGAACCAGTTAACCTGCGCACGATGCTGCGTTTTGGCCAGGTGATCCAGCATTGCCAGCATCGGTGTCTGGCCGACACCGGCAGAAATCAGCGTTACTGGCGTAGTGGCCGGAATAGCCATAAAGAAATCCCCGGCAGGCGCGGCCAGATGAACGATATCGCCCGATTTGGCTTCGTCGTGCAGCCATTCGGAAACCTGACCGCCTGCTTCGCGTTTCACGGCGATGCGGTACGTTTTGCCATTCGGCTTGCGGGTCAGCGAATACTGACGAATCTCCTGGTGGGTAAAACCTTCCGGCTTCAGCCAGATGCCGAGATATTGCCCCGGCTGATAATCCGCAACCGGCAGACCATCGACAGGTTCAAATTCAAAACTGGTGATCAATGCGCTCTGCGAAATTTTCTCACGCAGACGGAAAGCGCGAGTGCCTTGCCAGCCGCCGGTTTTTTCGGCGTGCTCGCTGTAGATTTGCGCTTCGCGATTGATAAAGACGCCCGCCAGCACGCCGTAGGCTTTTCCCCAGGCATCCAGTACTTCCTGGCCCGGGCTGAACATCTCATCCAGCGTTGCCAGCAGATGCGCGCCAACGATGTTGTACTGCTCCGGCTGGATCTGGAAGCTGGTGTGTTTCTGGGCGATTTTTTCCACCGCAGGCAGCAGGGCGGCGAGATTATCAATATTGCTGGCATATGCGGCAATGGCATTAAACAGCGCTTCACGCTGATCGCCGTTGCGCTGGTTGCTCATATTGAAGATCTCTTTCAGCTCCGGATTATGTGTAAACATACGGTCATAAAAATGGGCGGTCAGTTTCGGGCCGGTCGCGGCCAGCAGGGGAAGGGTGGCTTTTACCGTTGCGATGGTTTGGGTGTCGAGCATGGGGACTTCCTTTTGGTTAATCTTTAAAGTTGTATTTTAAATGCATCTTATAGCGCGGCGCACTGGCTTGTAAAGAGCCGACAATGTAAAGGGATTTGAACGTGAATAACTTGCATCACAAACCTGAAAAGAAATCCGTTTTCTCGCCGGATGGCGTTATCGCTCAAACCCTTGTCTGGTGCGGAGCCAAACGTTTGCGTAAAAACCTTTGTCAAGACCTGTTATCGGGTTATTAATCAGTTATACTGTGAGCCGTTCCCCAAATTGGGCCTTCGAAAAGAGTTGTTTTGTTAGCTGAGTCAGGAGATGCGGATGTTAAAGCGTGAAATGAACATTGCCGATTATGATGCCGAATTGTGGCAGGCTATGGAGCAAGAAAAAGTACGTCAGGAAGAGCACATTGAACTAATCGCCTCCGAAAACTACACCAGCCCGCGTGTGATGCAGGCTCAGGGTTCTCAGCTGACGAACAAATATGCTGAAGGCTATCCAGGCAAGCGCTACTACGGCGGTTGCGAATATGTGGATATCGTTGAGCAACTGGCTATCGATCGCGCAAAAGAGCTGTTTGGCGCCGATTACGCTAACGTGCAGCCGCACTCCGGTTCGCAGGCGAACTTCGCGGTTTACACGTCTCTGCTGGAGCCGGGCGACACCGTGCTGGGTATGAACCTGGCGCACGGCGGCCACCTGACTCACGGCTCTCCGGTGAACTTCTCCGGCAAGCTGTACAACATCGTACCTTACGGCATCGATGAAACTGGCCATATCGATTACAACGATCTGAATGAACAAGCGCAGAAGCACAAACCGAAAATGATCATCGGCGGCTTCTCTGCTTACTCCGGCGTGGTTGACTGGGCGAAAATGCGTGAAATTGCCGACAGCATCGGCGCTTACCTGTTCGTCGATATGGCGCACGTTGCTGGCCTGGTCGCCGCAGGCGTTTATCCGAACCCGGTTCCTCATGCACACGTTGTGACTACCACCACGCACAAAACCCTGGCGGGTCCGCGCGGCGGCCTGATCCTGGCGAAAGGCGGTAGCGAAGAGCTGTACAAAAAACTGAACTCCGCCGTCTTCCCTGGCGGCCAGGGCGGCCCGCTGATGCACGTGATCGCCGGTAAAGCGGTGGCGCTGAAAGAAGCGATGGAGCCAGAGTTCAAAGCCTACCAGCAGCAGGTCGCGAAAAACGCCAAAGCGATGGTTGAAGTGTTCCTGAGCCGCGGTTACAAAGTGGTTTCCGGCGGTACGGACAACCACCTGTTCCTGCTGGATCTGGTAGACAAAAACCTGACCGGTAAAGAAGCAGACGCTGCACTGGGTCGTGCGAACATCACCGTTAACAAAAACAGCGTGCCGAACGATCCGAAGAGCCCGTTCGTTACTTCCGGTATCCGTATCGGCAGCCCGGCAGTCACTCGTCGCGGCTTCAAAGAAGCGGAAGTGAAAGAGCTGGCTGGCTGGATGTGTGACGTGCTGGACAGCATCAATGACGAAGCGGTTATTGAGCGCACCAAACAGAAAGTGCTGGATATCTGCGCACGCTTCCCGGTTTACGCGTAAGCATTAGATCTGAAAGCAAAAAGGCCGCATTGAGCGGCCTTTTTTACGCCTGTCGCCTGGCAAATGCGCATTACTGTAAGCTGGCGTAACCGTGAATGCCCATATACATTCCGACCAGCGCGATCAGCGCGCTGGAGAAGTAAGGGGCTTTACGGGCGATCGTATTGAAGCCGGACCAGCGTTTTGCCGCCTGCTGTACGCTAAAAGCTGCACCGACGCCGACTGCGACCAGCGTCAGCGCAAGGCCGATACTGAAACAGATTACCAGCGTGGCGCCCAGCGTCAGCGCTTTGAGCTGAATACAGATCAGCAGAATGGTGATCGCCGCCGGGCAGGGGATCAGCCCGCCGGTCAGACCAAACAGCAGGATCTGCCCATTGGTCACTTCCGTCCCGTTAAAGCGACGCTCAATATCCCTGGCATGCGCCCGTTCGTGCGCATCCTGATACTCCTCTTCTTTCACCACCTTACGCACCGACAGAATGGCCGGCTGCGCCAGACTGACGGCCTGAACAGGCTGGAAGATCAGCCCGCGGCTGTGATGCGAATGCTCATGATCATGGTGGTGATCGTGAGAATGATGGTGGTGATGATCGTGGTCGTTGTGATGATCATTTTTCCAGGCGTGCTCACCCTGCCAGGTGCGTAAAAACATCCATGCTGCGGTACCGATGATGATGACCGCAGAAACCATTTGCAGCCAGGGCTCCACAGATTGCGCCGTGAACTTGCCGCTGAGATACATGCCGCCCAGCGCAATCAGCCAGACGACAACCGTATGCGACAGCGTGGCTGCCAGCCCCAGCATCACCGCCTGTTTGACGGTGCCTTTGATAGCGATGATAAAGGCTGCCATCATCGTCTTTGAGTGGCCCGGTTCCAGGCCGTGCAACGCACCAAGCAGTATCGCGCTGGGGATAAAAAACCAGGCATTCCCTTGCTGAAAAAGAATGGTGAAGTCGTTCATGAGAATAATTCTCGATAACATTTTGTGCGCTTTAATCTACTCCCCCCCAGTAAAAAATACTATCCCCCAGTAGAAATAAACTCCCCCCCAGTTAATGCATGGTATGCTGATATCCGTTACGCATGAATGAGTAGAGGGCTGTATGTCGCATACCATCAGGGATAAACGAAAGCTGAAAGCGCGGGCCAGCAAAATTGAAGGGCAGGTAGCGGCGCTGAAAAAAATGCTCGACGAGCCCCATGAATGCTCGCAAGTCTTGCAGCAAATCGCCGCCATTCGTGGCGCAGTAAACGGCTTGATGCGCGAAGTGATCAAGGGGCATTTGACGGATCACATTGTCCATGAAAACGATGAAATCAAGCGCGAGGCCGATCTCGATGTCGTGCTCAGCGTACTCGATTCCTACATCCGTTAATAAGTTGCGCGAGCGCGCGTGTTATCTGATTGTTACTTGCAAGCCTTGTCATTTGCCTCCAGACTATCGCCACCATTCAGGAGGAAATCATGGTCTTGCAGTCCACGCGCTGGCTGGCGCTCGCTTACTTCACCTACTTTTTTAGCTACGGCATTTTCTTACCCTTCTGGAGCGTCTGGCTCAAAGGCGTTGGCCTGACGCCGGAAATCATTGGCATGCTGCTTGGCGCAGGGCTGGTGGCTCGTTTCCTGGGGAGCCTGCTGATTGCTCCGCGCGTGAGCGATCCTTCCCGTTTAATCACCGCACTACGTGTGCTCGCGCTGGCGACATTACTGTTTGCGCTGGCGTTTTATGCTGGCAGCCATGTTGCGTGGTTGGCGGTGATCATTGTCGGTTTCAACCTCTTTTTCTCACCGTTAGTGCCGCTCACCGATGCGCTGGCGGGCACCTGGCAAAAACAGTTCCCGATGGATTATGGCCGGGTCCGGTTATGGGGATCGATCGCCTTTGTGATTGGCTCGGCGCTGACCGGTAAGTTGGTGAGCCTCTATGATTATCGGGCGATTCTGGCGATGCTGACGCTGGGCGCCGCCTCAATGCTGCTGGGGATGCTGCTGCGCCCGTCCATTCTGCCGCAGGGTGAAAGCCGCCATCAGGAAGGTGCTGGCTGGTCAGCCTGGCGCGCGCTGTTTGTGCAAAACTGGCGTTTTCTGGCGTGCGTGTCGTTACTGCAGGGCGCGCATGCTGCCTACTACGGTTTCAGTGCGATTTACTGGCAATCGGCCGGTTATTCCGCCTCGACGGTGGGCTACCTTTGGTCGTTAGGCGTGGTGGCTGAAGTGGTGATCTTCGCCCTCAGTAACCGGCTTTTCCGCCGCTTCAGCGCCCGCGATCTACTGCTGCTTTCCGCCGTCTGCGGGCTGGTGCGCTGGAGCTTGATGGGCTGGACCACAGAGTTACCGTGGCTGATTGCCACACAAATCCTGCACTGCGGAACCTTTACCGTTTGCCATCTTGCGGGTATGCGTTATATCTCCGCCCGTAAGGGCAGCGAAGTGATCCGTTTACAGGCGATTTATTCCGCCGTGGCGATGGGCGGCAGTATTGCCGTGATGACCATGTTTGCAGGATTCCTGTTCGAATATCTGCATCAGGGGTTGTTTTTCGTAATGGCGCTGCTGGCAATCCCGGCACTGTTCCTGCGACCGAAAGTGGCCGCCCAGCAGCCGGTTGCCAGCTAACCTTCCAGCATGGTGCGAATATGCTGTTGTTGCTGTGAACTCAGCGACTCGACGGCATGGATGAGCGGCGGGGAAAAGAGCGGCAGCGGTGTGGTGTAAGGGGTGATGACTAACGACACATCCTTTGGTGCGCCCACATTGCGAAACTCCGCCAGCGGCAGGTAGTTGATGGTCAGCGGCAGCAGCGTTAACTCGCGTAGTTGCTGCTCAATCTGCTGCTCGCGCGCCGTGTCATCGCCGGTAAGCAACACCACCTGTTTCTCATGCAAGTCGGTCGCCTGCATCAGCCAGGCGCCGAAAATCACCGCGACCAGCCCCGCTTCTTCATCGCTAAAGCGCAGTGCGTATTCATCTTCCAGCTCCTGTAATGCCTCACGCGTGGTGCGCATTAGACGTGGGTAGAGGCGATGGATCTCTTCCGGCAGGCTGTTATCAATGCCGATGCCAAACAGACAGCGATCCAGCGCCTGCGCCAGATGAATATAAAGCTGCGCGGTTAAACCTTGCTCATCACTAAAACGTAACCCGGCAAGCTGGTGAAAGCGGGCAATCATTCGGGCAATCGCCTGTTGCAGACGGCGATCCTGCTGATGCTGGTCGCGAAGCGGATCGGGCGTGCGCACCAGCATAAAGAGCAGCGACAGAAACAGATGCTCATTTTCCTGCGGCACTGCCGCTACCCTGCGCTGCCAGTGGCGCACAATATCGTGCGCGACCAGGTATTCGGCGCGCATTTGCGCCCAGGTTTGTTGCACTGGGGTAAATTCCGGCGTCTGCCCGTGATGGTTTTGTAACAGACAATACTGCAAGTAGAGGCAGAGAAACTGCATATCCCGGCACTCAATCGAGCGTTGTAAACGACGGGCGCAGAGGTTAATTAAGGCGCGCAGATTGGTGTCGTCATACAGGGTTCGGGCAATGTCTTGTTGTTTAAGCGCTGTTTTTAACAACGGGGTAAACTGTTGCGTGATAAATTGCGGGCACAGCCGCAGCGCGCGACGCAACCAGTGCAGCAGGCATAAGCGCTGGTCGAGGGGAGCGCCTTCAATCCGATAGCTGCCGTTGTGCTGGCGCACGATGGAAATCCGGTGGTAACGCTGGATTTCACTGTTGGTCTCGTCAATATCCTGCCGGGCTGCGGCATCATCAACGCCATTCACGGCGCTGATATGTTCCAGGCTGACGCTTTGCCCCGGCAGGGCAAGCATCAACAGCACCTGGCAGCGGCGCTGCGGACTGGAGAGCGCAGATGGCGGTGTCATTACAATAGTCATCTGTCAGATTCCAGTTAGGGTGTTTGATAAGCGTAGTTAAAGGTATGCTCAGCGATAGCGAAGCCGCGGTGCTTTCATTCAGGATTGCCGGAGAGCATCACAGAATTTTTCACGTGAGGAACAGATGCAAGCAGTTAAACAATGCGTCACGGGCGTGTTTCTCGCGCTTTTATCGTTTACGGTAAGCGCGCACCCGCACAGTTTTATCCAGCTGAAAACACAAGTATTAGCAGAGAATGGTCACTTCTCCGGCCTGAAAATGCGCTGGACAATGGATGAGATCACTTCAGCGGATCTGCTTTATGATGCGGGCAATGCGCAGCCAGGCGATGAGGTGTGGAAAAAACTGGCGGCGGAAGTGATGGCGAATGTACTTGGTCAGCACTATTTTACTGAGGTCTGGCACAACGGGCAGAAAGTAAAATTCCTCAACCGACCGACGGAATATGGTATGGAGCGGGAAGGGCATCAGGCGGTGTTGACGTTTATCCTGCCGCTCGCCGAGCCGCAGCCGCTTAGCGGCCAGCAATATACTTTTTCTACGTTTGATCCCACCTATTTTGTCGATATGAGTTACGACAAAGCGAGCGATGCGTCTCTGCCTGCAGAGTTGCAGAAATCCTGTAAGCTGGCCGTTCATACCCCTAAACCCGGCGAAGAGGTGCTGAATTATGCGCAGTCGCTGGACAAAGCCGATGCGCCGGAGGAAGACATGGAATTAGGCAAACAATTTGCACAAACGGTAACCCTCTCATGTCAGTGATATCCGGTGTTCGTCCCCGTTCCCGCCGCCTGCTGGCATGGTGGCCGCTGCTGCTGTTTATGCTCTGTGCGCTTATTGCCGGTTTTTGGCTGTGGCAGGTGTGGCCGCAGGTGATGATCAAAAGCGCGATCTGGCAGCGCAATGTGAATATACAAATGAGCGCATTGCTGAAAGCGGTGGCGGAAAACCCAACCAAAGCGGGCGGTTCGCTGCTGTTGTTCAGCTTTGTCTATGGCGTGTTGCATGCGCTGGGGCCAGGACACGGTAAAGTGGTGATCGCCACCTGGCTTGCCACGCATCCCTCTAAATTGCGTTCCGGTATTATGCTGACGCTGGCTTCCTCGCTGTTGCAGGGGCTGGTGGCGGTTACGTTAGTGGTGGTGGTGCTGAACATTCTGACGTTACCTGCACGGCAGCTGCATTTAAGCGGTTACTGGCTGGAGAAGGGCAGCTACCTGCTGGTCGGCGTGCTGGGGCTGATGCTGTGCTGGCGGGCGCTGAAAAAGTTGTTTGCTCTGCGGCAAAAACCAGTATTTCGCACGTTTACGCCACATCATGTACACCACGAAGGCTGCGGCTGTGGGCATCAGCATCTGCCGACTTCTTCGCAACTGCAAAGCGGTGAAGACTGGCGAGCCAGGTTGATGATTGTGTTATCCATGGGGATGCGCCCGTGCTCTGGTGCGATCATGGTGTTGCTGTTCAGCAAAGTGATTGGCGTTTTTGCCTGGGGCGTGGCGTCAGCGTTGGTGATGGCGGCGGGCACGTCACTGACCATCAGTGCGCTGGCGCTACTGGTACATGGTTTTCGTCAGTTAGCGGTAAAACTCAGCGGCCAGCAGACGCCGGTATTATGGCGACAGGTAGGCTGGACAACGCTGGCTCTGGCGGGAGGGGTGTTGTTGATAAGTGCGGCGGTGGTGATGTGGGTCAGCGCGTTACCGCCGGGCGGCGGTTTGCGGCCGTTTTGATAGTGCCGGATGGAGGCTTACGCCTTATCCGGCCTGGGCGACATACACGAACCATGATGGAATACGTAAGCTGTAGGCCCGATAAGCAAAGCGCCATCGGGCAATAAACATCTCAGCGTTTCAGCGCGTCGCTCAGTTCTTCGCGCATGTTTGCCAGCATGGCTTTTACGACACGCGGGTTACCTGCAACGATGTTGCCAGTCATCATGTAGTTGTGGCCGCCGGTGAAATCACACACCAGACCACCCGCTTCACGCACCAGCAGCTCGCCTGCGGCGAAATCCCACGGTTTCAGCCCGATTTCAAAGAAACCATCAACGCGGCCTGCGGCAACATAGGCCAGATCCAGCGCGGCGGAACCGGTGCGGCGGAAGTCCGCGCATTCGGTAAACAGTTTGCCGACAACGTTAATGTAGGTCGTCGCGTGCTGTTTTGCTTTGAACGGGAAACCGGTCGCCAGAATGGTACCATCCAGATCGCGGGCATTGCTGCCGCGCAGACGGTAGCCGTTAAGCTGTGCGCCCTGGCCACGGGTTGCAGTGAAAAGTTCGTTACGCATCGGATCGTAAACCACCGCAACTTCAGTGCGGCCTTTAATACGAACGGCGATAGATACCGCGAAATGCGGCAAACGTTTGATGAAGTTGGTGGTGCCATCCAGTGGATCGATAACCCATTGCACATCCTGGTCAGTGCCTTCGTGCTCGCCACTCTCTTCGGTGATGATGGTGTGTTGCGGGTAAGATTTGCGGATGGTGTCAATAATCACTGCTTCAGCAGCTTTATCAACGTTGGTCACGAAATCATTGCTGCCTTTCTGGCTGGTTTCTACGGCATCGGGAGTTTCGTAGTTTTTGGCAATTAAATTACCCGCCTTGCGCGCAGCACGCACGGCGATGTTCAGCATCGGATGCATCGGTCTCTCTCACTGGATGTTAAAGAACGGAAAACGGCGCACATAATAGCAGCCAATTCGGAATATGTCTTCGGTTTATGATAATATGCACGAATATTCTTTAGCCGTTGAAAATCTATGCTGCAAAATATTCGAATCGTACTGGTGGAAACCTCCCACACCGGCAACATGGGCTCTGTTGCCCGTGCAATGAAAACAATGGGGTTGACGAATCTGTGGCTGGTTAACCCGCTGGTTAAACCGGATTCACAGGCCATCGCTCTGGCGGCAGGTGCCAGCGATGTCATCGGCAGTGCGCACATTGTCGATACGCTGGATGAAGCATTAGCTGGCTGTAGCCTGGTGGTTGGCACCAGCGCCCGCTCACGTACGCTCCCATGGCCGATGCTCGATCCGCGCGAATGCGGATTAAAAAGCGTCGCGGAAGCAGAACACGCGCCGGTGGCGCTGGTGTTCGGCCGCGAGCGTGTCGGCCTGACGAATGAAGAACTGCAAAAGTGCCATTATCACGTGGCGATTGCCGCTAACCCGGAGTACAGCTCGCTGAACCTGGCGATGGCGGTGCAGGTTATCGCTTATGAAGTGCGTATGGCCTGGCTGGCGACGCAGGAGAGTGAATCTTCTGCAGAACATGAAGAGACGCCGTATCCGCTGGTCGACGATCTTGAGCGCTTTTACGAGCATCTGGAAAAGACGCTGCTGGCGACCGGTTTTATCCGCGAAAACCATCCCGGCCAGGTGATGAACAAGCTGCGCCGTCTGTTCACGCGTGCGCGCCCGGAAAGCCAGGAACTGAATATCCTGCGCGGTATTCTGGCCTCTATTGAGCAGCAGCATAAAGCGTGATTTGCTGGCGCTCATCAGTCTACAAGCCCCGCGCCAGTAGGCCGGAAAGGGCAACGTGCCACCCGGTATTTATGTTAAGCACGAAAAGTCAAATACCTGACTAATTTAGTCAACTAAATAGTTGACCAATTTAGTCGGGAATGTCAGACTTGCAACCGCTATGCAACATTAACATATTAAATAATATAGCCCGGGCAGGGGCGAGTTTGAGGCTTGTAAGACATGAGACTGACATCGAAAGGGCGTTATGCCGTGACCGCAATGCTGGACGTTGCACTCAACTCCGAAGCGGGCCCGGTTCCGTTAGCTGATATTTCTGAGCGTCAGGGAATTTCCCTGTCCTATCTGGAGCAGCTGTTCTCCCGTCTGCGTAAAAATGGCCTGGTGGCCAGCGTGCGTGGTCCTGGCGGTGGTTATCTGCTGGGCAAAGATGCGAGCAGCATCGCCGTGGGCGAAGTGATCAGCGCTGTTGACGAATCGGTAGACGCAACCCGTTGCCAGGGTAAAAGCGGCTGCCAGGGTGGCGATAAGTGTTTGACCCATGCGCTGTGGCGCGATCTGAGCGACCGTCTGACCGGTTTCCTCAACAACATCACACTGGGTGAACTGGTCAATAACCAGGAAATTCTCGATGTGTCCGATCGTCAGCACAGCACTGAATCCCATCGCACCACCCGCGCACAAGACGCTATCGACGTTAAACTGCGCGCATAATAAAAAACAGTATTCAGAATTGGGCCGGGGCACATCGATGTGCCCCGTTAACACGGTCGTACATCCAGCCGGTTGCCTGATTCCTTGCATTAGAGCGATGTACGGAGTTTAAAGAGCAATGAAATTACCGATCTATCTCGATTACTCCGCAACTACGCCGGTGGATCCGCGTGTTGCCGAGAAAATGATGCAGTTTCTCACTCTGGACGGGACCTTTGGTAACCCAGCCTCCCGTTCACACCGTTTTGGCTGGCAAGCTGAAGAAGCGGTAGATATCGCCCGTAACCAGATCGCTGAACTGGTGGGTGCCGACCCGCGCGAAATCGTCTTCACCTCCGGCGCGACCGAATCCGACAACCTGGCGATCAAAGGTGCTGCCAACTTTTATCAGAAAAAAGGCAAGCACATCATCACCAGCAAAACCGAACACAAAGCCGTGCTGGACACCTGTCGCCAGCTTGAGCGCGAAGGGTTTGAAGTGACTTACCTCGCCCCGCAGCGCAACGGCATTATCGATCTGAAAGAGCTGGAAGCGGCGATGCGTGACGACACCATCCTCGTCTCCATCATGCATGTGAACAACGAAATCGGCGTGGTGCAGGACATCGCAACCATCGGCGAAATGTGCCGTGCTCGCGGCATTATTTATCACGTTGATGCTACTCAGAGCGTCGGCAAACTGCCGATCGACTTAAGCCAGCTGAAAGTGGATCTGATGTCCTTCTCTGGCCATAAAATCTATGGGCCGAAAGGTATTGGCGCTCTGTACGTACGCCGTAAACCGCGTATCCGTATTGAAGCGCAGATGCACGGCGGCGGTCACGAGCGCGGTATGCGTTCCGGTACGTTGCCTGTTCACCAGATCGTTGGCATGGGCGAAGCTTACCGTATTGCCAAAGAAGAGATGGCGAGCGAAATGGAGCGTCTGCGCGGTCTGCGTAGCCGTCTGTGGAACGGCATCAACGATATCGAAGAAGTTTACCTGAACGGCGATCTTGAGCACGGCGCACCGAACATCCTCAACGTCAGCTTTAACTACGTTGAAGGCGAGTCGCTGATCATGGCGCTGAAAGATCTGGCTGTTTCTTCCGGTTCTGCCTGTACTTCCGCAAGCCTGGAACCGTCCTACGTGCTGCGCGCACTGGGTATGAGCGATGAGCTGGCGCACAGCTCCATCCGTTTCTCTTTAGGTCGTTTTACCACCGTTGAAGAGATCGACTACACCATCGAACTGGTGCGTAAATCCATCGGCCGTCTGCGCGAACTCTCTCCGCTGTGGGAAATGTTCAAACAGGGCGTGGATATCAACTCCATCGAATGGGCTCATCACTAATAACGGTTGCGGAAACAGGAGAATTTAATCATGGCTTATAGCGAAAAAGTAATCGATCACTACGAAAATCCGCGCAACGTTGGCTCGTTCGACAACGGCGACGACAGCGTCGGTAGCGGCATGGTTGGCGCGCCAGCGTGTGGCGACGTCATGAAGCTGCAAATCAAAGTTAACGATAAAGGCATCATCGAAGACGCGCGTTTCAAAACCTACGGTTGTGGCTCGGCGATCGCTTCCAGCTCGCTGGTAACTGAGTGGGTAAAAGGCAAGTCACTGGACGAAGCGCAGGCGATCAAAAACACCGATATCGCTGAAGAGCTGGAGTTGCCGCCGGTGAAAATCCACTGCTCTATCCTGGCGGAAGATGCGATCAAAGCCGCGATTGCGGACTACAAAAGCAAACAAGAAGCGAAATAAGGCAGGAGGTTGTTGTCATGTCCATTAGCCTGAGCGACAGTGCTGCCGCGCGAGTAAATACCTTCCTGGCCAACCGTGGCAAAGGGTTTGGTCTGCGTCTGGGGGTCAGAACCTCCGGTTGTTCTGGTATGGCCTACGTGCTGGAGTTTGTTGACGCGCCGACTGAAGAAGATACGGTGTTCGAAGACAAAGGCGTGAAGGTAGTGGTTGACGGCAAAAGCCTGCAATTCCTCGACGGCACTCAACTGGACTTTGTCAAAGAAGGCCTGAACGAAGGGTTTAAATTCACCAACCCTAACGTCAAAGACGAGTGCGGTTGCGGCGAAAGCTTCAACGTCTGATCGCCTACCCATTGACCCCACCGCAGCATGCTGCGCGTGGGGTTTGCTTCGATTGCACACCCGGAATTGTTATGGATTACTTCACCCTCTTTGGGTTGCCGGCCCAATACCCGCTTGACGTTCAGGCGCTGGCGACACGTTTCCAGGATCTGCAACGGCAGTTCCACCCCGATCGCTTTGCCAGCCGCCCGCAGGCGGAACAACTGGCTGCGGTCCAACAATCCGCTACCATTAATCAGGCGTGGCAAACCCTGCGCAATCCGCTCTCCCGCGCGGAATATTTGCTGTCGCTGCACGGCTTCGATTTAGCTTCTGAACAGCACACCGTTCGCGACACGGCCTTTTTGATGGAGCAGCTTGAGCTGCGCGAAGAGCTGGATGAGATCGAGCGTGCGGAAGACAGCGGCCGTCTGGAAGCGTTCCAGAAGCGGGTAAAAGGGATGTACGACGCCCGCCACCAGCAGATGGTGGAACAACTCGACAATCAGACGTGGGACGTCGCGGCGGATACCGTGCGTAAACTGCGTTTTCTCGATAAACTGCGCAGCTCAACAGAACAACTCGAAGAAAAACTGCTCGGTTTTTAATTTTTTTGGAAGCACATAATGGCCTTATTACAAATCAGTGAGCCGGGTCTGAGCGCCGCGCCGCATCAGCGTCGTCTGGCGGCGGGCATCGATCTCGGCACCACCAATTCGCTGGTTGCCACCGTGCGTAGCGGTCAGGCGGAAACGCTGGCCGACAGCGCCGGGCGCCATTTACTCCCTTCAGTGGTTAACTACCAGGCTGACAGCCACGTTGTCGGCTACGATGCGCGCGCCAATGCAGCGCTGGATTCGGTCAATACCATCAGCTCCGTAAAACGCCTGATGGGCCGCAGTCTGGCGGATATTCAGGCGCGTTACCTGCATCTGCCGTGGCAATTCCAGGCCAGTGAAAACGGCCTGCCGATGATTGTGACGCGCGGCGGCGTGGTCAACCCGATCCGCGTTTCTGCCGATATTCTGAAAGCGCTGGCTGCCCGCGCGCAGGAGACGCTCTCCGGCGAATTGGATGGCGTGGTGATCACCGTTCCTGCCTATTTCGACGATGCGCAGCGTCAGGGCACGAAAGATGCTGCGCGTTTAGCCGGGTTGCATGTGCTGCGTCTGCTCAATGAGCCGACCGCGGCGGCGATTGCCTACGGCCTGGATTCCGGCAAAGAAGGCGTTATCGCCGTTTATGATCTTGGCGGCGGCACTTTTGATATCTCCATTCTGCGTCTGAGCCGCGGCGTGTTCGAAGTGCTGGCGACCGGTGGTGATTCCGCGCTCGGCGGCGACGATTTCGACCACTTGCTGGCAGATTATATCAGCGAGCAGGCAGGCATTACCGATCGCAGCGATGCGCGTCAGCAACGTGAACTTCTGGATGCGGCGATTGCCGCCAAGATTGCGCTGAGCGATGCCGACAGCACGACTGTTGATGTGGCTGGCTGGCAGGGCGTGGTAACTCGCGCGCAGTTTGAAGAGATGATCTCAACGCTTGTCAAACGCACTCTGCTCTCCTGTCGTCGTGCGCTGAAAGATGCGGACGTGGAAGCGCAGGATGTGCTGGAAGTGGTAATGGTGGGCGGTTCCACTCGCGTACCGCTGGTGCGTGAACGCGTGGGTGAATTTTTCGGCCGCACGCCGTTAACCTCCATCGACCCGGATAAAGTAGTGGCAATTGGCGCGGCGATTCAGGCAGACATTCTGGTCGGCAACAAGCCGGACAGCGAAATGCTGCTGCTGGATGTTATTCCGCTGTCGCTGGGGCTGGAAACCATGGGCGGACTGGTGGAAAAAGTTATTCCGCGCAACACCACGATTCCGGTGGCCCGCGCCCAGGAGTTCACGACCTTTAAAGATGGCCAGACCGCAATGTCTATCCATGTAATGCAGGGTGAGCGGGAGCTGGTGGCGGATTGCCGTTCGCTGGCGCGTTTTGCTCTGCGTGGCATTCCGGCGCTGCCGGCGGGTGGGGCGCATATTCGTGTCACCTTCCAGGTAGATGCTGACGGTCTGTTGAGCGTCACTGCGATGGAGAAATCCACCGGCGTGGAAGCCTCCATCCAGGTGAAACCCTCTTACGGTCTGACCGACGGCGAAATCGCCAATATGATTAAAGACTCCATGAGTTTCGCCGAGCAGGACGTGAAAGCGCGCATGCTGGCGGAGCAGAAAGTGGAAGCCGCGCGCGTGCTGGAAAGTTTAACCGGCGCGCTCGCCGCTGATGCCGCGCTGTTAAGCGCCGCAGAGCGCGAGGTTATCGACGAGGCAGTTGCGCAGTTGCGCAGCGTGGCCGACGGCGATGATACCGACGCGATAGAACAAGCCATTAAAAATGTAGATAAACAAACCCAGGAATTCGCCGCGCGCCGTATGGATCAGTCCGTGCGTACCGCGCTGAAAGGCCATTCCGTCGACGAGGTTTAATATGCCTAAAATTGTTTTTCTGCCTCATCAGGATCTCTGTCCGGATGGCGCAGTTCTGGAAGCGAAGAGCGGTGAAACCATTCTTGATGTTGCCCTGCGCGGCGGTATCGAGATTGAGCACGCCTGCGAAAAATCATGTGCCTGCACCACCTGCCACTGCCTCGTGCGTGAAGGGTTTGACTCTTTGCCGGAAAGCAGCGAAGACGAAGACGACATGCTGGATAAAGCCTGGGGTCTGGAGCCGGACAGCCGTTTAAGCTGCCAGGCGCGCGTCACCGATGAAGATCTGGTGGTAGAGATCCCGCGTTACACCATTAACCACGCGCGGGAGCACTGATATGGGATTGAAATGGACCGACAGCCGCGAAATCGGCGAGGCGCTGTATGACAGCCGCCCGGATGTGGACCCGAAAACCGTACGTTTCACCGATATGCATCAGTGGATCTGCGAGCTGGAAGAGTTCGACGACGATCCGAACGCATCGAATGAAAAAATTCTCGAAGCGATTCTGCTAGTCTGGTTAGACGAAGCATCATAATCATCTCACGGGCTGCCTTCGGGCGGCCCGTTTTCATGCATACGTAGGCCGGAAAAGGCAACGTTGCCATCCGGCGCCTGCCGATAAGGATAAATATAATGACAGAAGCTATGAAAGTGACACTCACCACGCAAAGCGCGGATGCGCGTTGGGGTGAAAAAGCCTCATGGAGCATCAATAACGACGGCATCGCCCTGCATCTGAATGGAAAAGACGATTTAGGTCTGATTCAGCGCGCCGCGCGCAAAATCGACGGCCTGGGCATTAAACACGTTGCACTGAGCGGCGAAGGCTGGGACGCGGATCGTAGCTGGGCGTTCTGGGCCGGTTACAAAGGGCCGAAAGGCACACGCAAAGTGGAGTGGGCGCCGCTGGACGAAGCCGGGCAAAAAGAGCTGGATAGCCGCCTGAAAACCATCGACTGGGTACGCGACATCATCAACGCGCCGGCAGAAGAGTTAGGGCCGGAGCAACTGGCGCAGCGCGCGGTCGATCTGCTGCACAGCGCGGGCGGTGAAAACGTCTCTTACCGCATCACCAAAGGCGAAGATCTGCGCGAGCAGAATTACCTTGGCCTGCACACCGTTGGTCGCGGTTCTGAGCGCCCGCCGGTATTGCTGGCGCTGGACTATAACCCGACCGGCAACCCGGATGCGCCGGTATATGCCGCGCTGGTGGGCAAAGGCATCACCTTTGACTCCGGCGGTTACAGCATCAAACCAACCTCATCAATGGATTCAATGAAATCCGATATGGGGGGCGCGGCGCTGGTGACCGGCGCGCTGGCGTTCGCCATCACCCGCGGGCTGGATAAGCGCGTCAAACTGTACCTCTGCTGTGCCGACAACCTGATCAGCGGTAACGCCTTTAAACTGGGCGATATTATTCATTATCGCAACGGCAAAACCGTAGAGATCATGAACACCGATGCTGAAGGGCGTCTGGTGCTGGCGGATGGCTTGATTGATGCGTCTGCGCAAAAACCGCAGTTTATCATTGATGCCGCAACGCTGACTGGCGCGGCGAAAACCGCGCTGGGTAACGATTACCACGCGCTGTTCAGCTTTGACGATGCGCTGGCTGGCCGTCTGCTCAACAGTGCGACGGCAGAAAATGAACCGTTCTGGCGTCTGCCTCTGGCGGAGTTCCACCGCAATCAGCTGCCGTCCAGCTTTGCAGAATTGAACAACACCGCCAGCGGTTCTTTCCCGGCCGGGGCAAGCACGGCTGCCGGGTTCCTGTCGCACTTTGTTGAAAACTACCAGCAGGGCTGGCTGCATATCGACTGCTCCGCCACCTACCGCAAAGCGGCAGTGGAACAGTGGGCGGCCGGTGCGACCGGGCTTGGCGTACGCACCATCGCGAATTTATTGACTGCCGGGTAAGCGTCATTGTAGGCCGGATGGCATTATGCTCATCCAGCCTACAAAAGGCATGGACTACAACGAATCAGAGAACCTATGTCCGAAAGCAAAAACGAATTAGAAACCCTGCTGGAGCAGGCGGCGACCGAGCCCGCTTATCGCCCGGCTTTTTTCCGTACGCTGCTGGAATCAACCGTCTGGGTGCCGGGTACGGCGGCGGAAGGTGAAGCGATTGTCGAAGACAGCGCGCTGGATTTGCAGCACTGGGAAAAAGATGACGGTAACTCGGTCATTCCGTTCTTTACCTCGCTGCAAGCCTTACAGCAGGCCGTTAGCGAAGAACAGGCATTTGTGGTCATGCCTGCGCGTACGCTGTTTGAAATGACGCTGGGAGAGACGCTATTCCTCAACGCTAAATTACCCACCGGCAAAGAGTTCACGCCGCGCGAGTTAAGCCATTTAGTGGGCGCAGAAAGTAGTCCGCTCAGCCAGCAGGAAGTGCTGGAAGGCGGTACGGCGCTGCTGCTTTCCGAAGTAGCTGAACCGCCTGCGCAAATGGTCGATTCACTGACCACGCTGTTTAAAAGCATCAAAACCGTCAAACGCGCGTTTCTCTGCTCAATTAAAGAGAAGGCCGACGAGCAACCCAACCTGCTGATTGGCATTGAAGCGGAAGGGGACATCGAAGAGATCATCCATGCAGCGGGCAGCGTCGCGACAGATACGCTGCCTGGGGATGAGCCGATCGATATTTGCCCGGTGGTGGAAGGCGAGAAAGGTATCAGCCACTTTATGCTGGCGCATATCACGCCGTTCTATGAACGCCGCTGGGGCAGTTTCCTGCGCGATTTCAAAAACAACCGCATTATCTGATGAACAGGCGGTGCGAAATGTACCGCCCGTTTATTGCGTCGCTTCCAGCAGCAACAGATCCATTAACAGCACCAGATTCGACTCAAACGACGTAATGCCCGCCGCTTCGGCAGCAAAGTGCACCGCTTCGTCATACAGCGCAAAATGCACATCCGCCAGTTCCGCCAGCGTGTTTGCTGATGCGCGGGTAAAGGCGACGACCGTCATGCCAACCGTGCGCGCAATCCGCGCTTTATCCAGCACCTGCTCGGTTTCACCGCTGCGCGACACGGCAATAAAGACCTGATAACGCGCGGCATTGCTGAGGAAGATATTGCGGCTGTCGCCAGGCCCGGAGATAAACGCCGTCTTGCCCAGCACCTGCAACTTCTTGGTTAAATACTCGGCGAAGAGATAAGAGAACCCCGCGCCATAGAGAAAAAAACTCTCCCGATCGCGCAGCAGCGCGGCGAAGCGGTGACGCTTCTCTTCCGTCACCCACTGGAAGGTGCGCTGGTAATTGGCCATAAACTGCGGGAACAGCGCCGGTAGCTGGTCATGCCCTTCATGATGTTGCTGAGCAATATGCGGTGTGTCGGACAAAAGCTGTTTGCAGTGCCAGATAAATTCGCTGTAGCCGCTAAAGCCAAGTTTCTGACAGAGCCGGATAATGGTGGCGGTGGAAACGTAAGTCGCCTGCGCCAGCTGACGCACGGTGATATTACCCACCAGCAACGGATGTTCCGTCAGATGTGCAAGCACACGATATTCCGCGCGGGTCAGTGACGCCCCGCGCGTCAGCAAGGGCGCAAGCCGGTTGTCCATTCAGGCCGGTTCGACAGGCAAATCGTCGCGCGCGCCCCATTCACTCCAGGAGCCGTCATACAGTGTCACGTTATTTGCGCCCAGCGTCGTAAGCGCAAGGATCACCACGGACGCCGTGACGCCGGAGCCGCAGCTGGCAATGATCGGCTGGTTCAGGTCAACGCCCTGGCGGCGGAAAATGGCGGCCAGTTCATCGGTGGTTCTCAGTTCACCATCGACCACCAGATCAACCCACGGCACGTTCAGTGCGCCGGGAATATGCCCGCGCTTCAGGCCCGGACGTGGTTCATCGACTTCGCCGGAAAAACGCGGGGCTGGGCGCGCATCGACAATCTGCGCGGTGCCTTCGTGGCTTGCCAGCAGTACATCGGTCAGCTTTTTCACCACGGATGGATCGAAGTTGGCGTTAAAGTCGGATTCCGGCAGCGGCACCTCGCCTTTCTGCAACGGCAGGGCGTCGCGCTGCCAGCCAGCCAGACCACCCGCGAGAATCGAGACATTCTCCACGCCGTAATTGCGCAGCATCCACCATGCGCGCGGCGCGGAGAACAGCGTGCCTTCGTCATACACTACCAGGTGTTTATCCTGGCTGATGCCCAGCTCGCGCATCGCCACGGCGAACGCTTCCGGGCGCGTCAGCATATGCGGTAAGGAGGTGCTGTGGTCGGAAAGGGCTTCGATATCAAAAAAAACCGCGCCGGGAAGATGCCCGTCACGATACTCCGCGCGCATATCGCGATGTTCCTGACCCACTGGCGCCATGCGGGCGTCAATCAACTGGATTTCAGGATCATCGCTATGCTCTATCAGCCAGTCGGCCGCGACAAAAAATGAGGTGGACATGGGGTTCTCCGTGTCATCAATAATTACTCTGAATTGTTAACGTTTTTTCATCACCCTACAAGCCACCTTCGCTAAACCCGCGAGCCAACTCGGTATTTTTATACCGCTTTGCCGTTTTCCCACGCTTTTTGCAGCGCAGGCCAGTAGTCGCGGTTAGCCTCAATCATCTCATCGAGAATCGCTTTGGCATGCTGCATGGTCGGCACTGTGCGGTTCAGGGTAAACGCCTGGAGCGCTTTTTCGTAGCTGCCTTCAATGGTGGCTTCAACCAGCAGTTGCTCCGAGGCCAGTTGCTGCATTAACAGCGTCTGGTGGAAGAGCGGCACTGCACCCATGCGTACCGGTTCCGGGCCGGAGGAAGTGATGTAAGCCGGAACTTCCACCATTGCGTCATACGGCAGATTGGCGATCGCACCTTTATTTTCCACAATCACCAGGTGGCGCTGGCGAAGATCAAATGCCAGCGAGCAGGCCACATCAACGATAAACGCGCCATGGACGCCAACATGAAACGCATCGGGCAGGACTCCGCTGCGTTGATACTCCTGTGCGGCGGCAAACAGTTTCTTTTCGCGCCCGTTCATCACTTCATTGGCGCGCGTGTAGTCAGGATCCTGGTGCGCGACGATCTCGTTTGGCATCAGGTAATACTGCAAATACGGGTTCGGCAGATACTCCGGGAAGTGCTCCATAATCGGCTTGATATTGCGCCAGGTTTTCACCCATGACGGATCGGCGTGCTGCGGATCCGTTTGCGCGGCGTCTTCGGTCAGCAGGCCAAAGCGGGCAACGTGTTCGCGCAATTCCGGCAGGCGATCTTCGCCATCCACGCGCACCTGCGTAAACCAGCCGAAGTGATTCAGGCCAAAATAATCGACTTCCAGCTTGTGGCGGTCGACACCGAGGATCGCCCCCATATTGCGCATCGCGGCGACCGGCATATCGCAAATATTCAGCACCCGCGCCTGCGGACGCAGCCGACGCACCCCTTCAGCGACGATCGCCGCAGGGTTAGAGTAATTGACGATCCACGCGTTCTCATGCGCATAGCGCGTAACCTGATCGATAAGCTCGACCATCGGCAGAATGGTGCGCATGCCATAGGCCAGCCCGCCGGGGCCGCAGGTCTCCTGGCCTACCACACCATGACGCAGCGGGATCTTCTCATCCTGTTCGCGCATCTTGTACTGACCAACGCGCATCTGGGCAAAGACGAAATGCGCACCGCTGAATGCCGTTTCCGCATCATTCGTTACGGTAAATTTGATGCGCTGGCTGTGGTCGCGGATCACTTTTTCCACCACCGGCGCAATGGTGTTTTGCCGCGCTGCATCGATGTCGTAGAGACGAATTTCCGCCAGCGGGAATGCTTCCAGCTGAACCATCAGGCTTTTCACGATGCCCGGTGTATACGTACTGCCGCCACCGGCGATAGATAAAATAAACGGGGGTTTAACCATTTCTGGACTCCTTCAGAGAAACATCTCAACGGCTTCTCGCATTTTTTTGACATGCAGCCCGTAGACCACCTGAACGTTATTACCTTGTCTGATCACGCCCTTTGCACCGGTCGCTTTCAGTTGCGGTTCGTTAATCACCGCCGCGTCTTTCACCGTGACGCGCAGGCGGGTGTAACAGTTGTCCACCACCTCAATGTTGGCGCGTCCGCCCAGCCCGGCGATAATCGCTTCGCCCATCGCGTCGTTATTGCCTTTCGCCTGGTAATCCTGCTTGCTGTAAAGGCGTGTCTCTTCGTTCTCTTCCTCGCGGCCTGGCGTTTTCATATCGAAGTGCAGAATCAAAAAGCGGAAGATCACAAAGTAGAGGGCGAACATAATGACGCCGACAAGGATATACATCGGCCAGTTCGACTTCTGGATACCGAGCGGCAGGTTGTAGAGAATAAAATCGATGATGCCGTTCGCGCCGATGGCATGAACGCCGAACAACGAGAACAGCATCATGCCGATCCCGGTCAGCACTGCATGCACCACAAACAGCAGCGGCGCAACAAAGAGGAAAGAGAATTCAATCGGTTCCGTCACGCCGACCAGCAGCGAGGTGAGCGCGGCGGGGATCAAAATTGCTTTGGCGGCCGCTTTGCGTTCCGGTTTTGCCGTAACGTACATCGCCAGCGCGGCGGCAGGCAGGCCGAACATTTTACTGATCCCGCGCGCATCCCAGACTACCGTGCTGCTGAGTTGCTTCACGTCAGGACAGGCGATTTCCGCGAAGTAAATGTTCCGCGCACCCTGATAGGTGTTGCCGCAAACATCCGCTGTACCGCCCAGTTCGGTATAGAGAAACGGCGTATAGACCAGATGATGCAGCCCGGTCGGCACCAGAATGCGCTCAAGAAAACCGTACACCGCCACGCCAAATGGCCCGGCGCCTTTAATCGCCAGCGCCAGCGTGCTGATACCGTGCTGGGCGAAGGGCCACAGCTCGCTCATTACCACGCCAAGCACCATCGACACCGGCAGCATAATCATCGCTACAAAGCAGTGACCGGAGTAAATCGCCATCGCGCCGGAAAACTGTACGCCGGAATATTTGTTGTACAGATAACCGCTAAGCGCGCCGGTCAGGATCCCGGCAAATACGCCCATTTCCAGCACCTGTACCCCAAGCACCATGCTCTGACCAGCCGCTTTCATCTGAGCGGCGGGAGCCAGCGCGTCTTGCATTTGCAACGTCACGTTCATGGCATTGATAAACACAATAAACGTCACCAGACCAATCAGCGCGGCGTAGCCTTTATCCCGCGAAGCCAGTCCGACCGGGATACCAACGGCAAATACCAGCGCCAGGTTGGCGAGCACGGAGACCGCGGATTTAGCGATTAACTGGCCGATGTTCTGAATAAGTGGGTGACCGAGGAATGGCAAATATTCGGCCAGATTGCCATTGCCAAAAATATTCCCGACGGCAATAAACAGGCCGACGATGGGCAAAATGAGTACCGGACCAAAGAGGGACTTACCAAAATTTTGTAGGGCATTCACGGCTCTGGACATAATGATCTCTCTTATTAGAACCGCGCACAAAGGTGCACAGACAGCGTAACGTTAGCAGTCTGAAGTAATATTTATCCAGCTATCTTATTGTTTTAAAAACAAATGACTCGCAACGTTACATGTTACGTTACGACCTGTGATCCCCGTAACAATGCCAGCATGATGAGAACGCCGCCTTTGCGAGGCGCTTTCCAGAATTCATCAGACATTTTGTAATTCATGCGGCTGCGCATAATACTAGGTGGGCCTCTTTCAACAGGTTAATGAACCAGGGATAACGAATGAAACCGCTACGTATTGCGGCGCTGACTGCTGCGCTGCTGACCACCCTTACGCTTGCTGGCTGCGATAACAACGATAAACCGAAAGCCGCCAGCGCGCCTGCTGCGTCTTCCACTAGCGCTGAGCAAAAAACGCTTCCTGCCGCGCCGGACAAAGAGAAACTGGCTCAGCTTGCCGCCCGTAGTGAAGGCAAGCCGCTGACGCTGCTGGATGCTTCTGAAGTGCAACTGGATGGCTCCGCCACGCTGGTGCTGACTTTCTCGGTCCCGCTCGATCCTGCGCAGAATTTTGCCTCTACCGTGCATCTGGTGGATAAAAAGAGCGGCAAGGTGGATGGCGCATGGGAGCTGGCACCCAATCTGAAAGAGCTGCGTCTGCGGCATCTGGAGCCGAATCGCGAACTGCTGGTATCGGTCGATCGTGGGCTGGTGGCGCTGAATAAAGCTACCTTCGGCATCGATTATGAGAAAACCATCGCCACGCGCGACGTTCAGCCAAGCGTCGGTTTTGCCAGCCGGGGTTCGCTGCTGCCGGGTAAAGTCGTGGAGGGGCTGCCCGTCATGGCGCTGAACGTCAATAATGTTGATGTTAACTTTTATCGCGTGAAGCCGGAGTCGCTGGCGGCATTTATCAGCCAGTGGGAATACCGCAGCTCGCTCTCGAACTGGGAATCGGACACGCTATTAAAAATGGCCGATTTGGTCTATACCGGCCGCTTTGATCTCAATCCGGCGCGCAATACCCGGGAAAAACTGCTGTTGCCGTTAAGCGGTATCCAGCCGTTGCAGCAGACTGGCGTCTATATCGCGGTGATGAATCAGGCCGGGCATTACAACTACAGCAATGCCGCCACGCTGTTCACCCTCAGCAATATCGGCCTCTCGGCGCACCGTTACCATAACCGGCTGGATATTTTCACCCAGGGGCTGGAAAACGGCGCAGCGCTTTCTGGCATTGAGGTGTCGTTACTGAATGAGAAGGGGCAAACCCTGGCGCAGGCGACCAGCGATGCTGATGGGCACGCTACCCTGAACACCGATAAGGAAGTAGCGCTGGTGCTGGCGCGCAAAGACGGTGAAACCACGCTGCTGGATCTGAAATTACCGGCGCTGGATCTGGCCGAATTCGCTATTGCCGGCGAGCCGGGCTACAGCAAACAGTTCTTTATGTTTGGCCCGCGCGATCTGTATCGTCCTGGTGAAACGGTAATCCTTAATGGCCTGCTACGTGACAGCGACGGTAAACCGCTGGCGGAGCAGCCGGTCAAACTCGAAGTGGTCAAACCGGATGGCCAGGTGGTACGCACAGTGGTCAGCCAGCCGCAGAATGGCCTGTATCACTTTACTTACTCGCTGGATGCCAGCGCGCAAACGGGAATGTGGCATATCCGCGCCAATACTGGCGATAACCTGCCGCGCGAGTGGGGTTTCCACGTTGAAGACTTTATGCCGGAGCGCATGGCGCTGAACATTACGCCGCAGCCAACGCCGGTGGATCCGGCTGCAGATGTGGTGTTCAACGTGAATGGTCACTATCTCTATGGCGCCCCCGCCAGCGGCAATACGTTGCAGGGGCAACTGTTCCTTCGCCCTCTGCGCGACGCGGTAGCCGCGCTGCCTGGCTTCCAGTTTGGCGATATTGCTGAAGAGAACCTGAGCCGCAGCCTGGATGAAGTGCATCTGACGCTGGATAAAGAAGGCCAGGGTGCGGTCAGTACGCCGAGTCAGTGGCAGGAGACGCACTCGCCGTTACAGGTGATTTTGCAGGCCAGTCTGCTGGAATCGGGCGGGCGTCCGGTTACGCGCCGTGCGGAACAGGCTATCTGGCCTGCGCAGTCGCTGCCGGGGATCCGTCCGCAATTTGCCGCTAAAGCCGTTTACGACTACCGCACCGACACCACCGTCAATCAGCCGATTGTTGATGAAGGAAGCAACGCGGCGTTCGATATTGTCTATGCCGATGCCGCCGGGACGAAAAAGGCGGTTAATGATTTGCAGGTGCGCCTGATCCGCGAACGGCGCGACTATTTCTGGAACTGGTCGGAAAGCGAAGGCTGGCAGTCTCAGTTCAACCAGAAAGATCTGGTGGAAGGTGAGCAGAGCCTCAGCCTTGCGGCGGATGAAACCGGCAAGGTGAGTTTCCCGGTGGACTGGGGTTCTTACCGCCTGGAAGTGAAAGGGCCAGATGACACCATCAGCAGCGTGCGTTTCTGGGCCGGTTATAGCTGGCAGGACAACAGCGACGGTGCGGGCGCTGCGCGGCCTGACCGCGTCACCATGAAGCTGGACAAACCGGGTTATAAACCGGGCGACACCGTGAAATTGCACATCACCGCGCCAGCCGCAGGTAAAGGTTACGCGATGATCGAATCCAGCGAGGGACCACTGTGGTGGAAAGAGATTGATGTGCCAGCCGACGGCCTCGATCTGAGTATTCCGCTCGATCAAAAATGGCAGCGTCACGATCTCTACCTCAGCACGCTGGTGATCCGCCCGGGCGATAAATCGAAATCCGCCACGCCAAAACGCGCGGTCGGTTTGCTGCACTTACCGATGGGCGATGAAAACCGCCAGCTCAACATTGCGCTGGATGCGCCACCAAAAATGCGTCCCAACCAGCCGCTGACCGTCAAAGTGAAGGCGACGGTGAAAAACGGCGAAACCCCGAAACAGGTGAAGGTACTGCTCTCCGCCGTAGATAGCGGCGTGCTGAATATTACCGACTACGTGACGCCGGATCCGTGGCAGGCCTTTTTCGGGCAGAAACGCTACGGCGCGGATATCTATGATATTTACGGCCAGGTGATTGAAGGGCAAGGGCGGCTTGCCGCGCTGCGCTTCGGTGGCGATGGCGATGAAATGAATCGCGGCGGAAAACCGCCGGTCAATCACGTCACTATCATTGCCCAGCAGGCGCAGCCGGTACAGCTGGATGAAAACGGCGAAGGCTTGGTGACGTTACCGATTGGCGATTTTAACGGTGAATTGCGGGTAATGGCACAGGCATGGACGGCAGAGGATTTTGGTAGCAGTGAAAGCAAAGTGGTGGTGGCCGCACCGGTGATAGCCGAACTGAACACGCCGCGTTTCCTCGGCAGCGGCGACACGTCGCGCCTGACCCTGGATCTCACCAACCTGACCGATCGGCCGCAAACGCTCAATGTTGCCCTCAGCGCCGGGGGATTACTGGCGCTGGAAAGTCAATCGCCGGAGCCGCTTACTTTGTCAGCGGGTGAACGCACCACCGTGTTTATTCCGGTACGGGCGCTGGATGGGTTTGGCGATGGCGAAATTAACGCGCAAATCAGCGGATTGACGCTGCCAGGCGAAACCTTCGCGCCGTTACAGAAGCAGTGGAAAATCGGTGTGCGCCCGCCATTTGCTGCACAAACGGTCAACAGCGGCGCAATGCTTAAACCTGGCGAGAGCTGGCACGCGCCGGAACAACATCTGGCGGGCATTTCACCGGCCACACTTCAGGGGCGCCTGCTGTTGAGCGGCAAGCCGCCGCTCAACATCGCGCGCTACATTCAGGAGCTAAAAGCCTATCCGTATGGCTGCCTTGAACAAACCGCCAGCGGGCTATTCCCGTCGCTTTATACCAATGCCGCACAGCTTAAAGCGCTCGGTATTAAGGGCGACAGCGACGAACAGCGGCGCGCAGCGGTGGATATTGGTATCTCCAGACTGCTGCAAATGCAGCGCGACGACGGTGGATTCTCGCTGTGGGATAAGAGCGGGCCGGAAGAGTACTGGCTGACGGCGTATGTTACCGATTTTCTGGTCAGCGCCTCGGCGCAAGGATACAGCGTTCCGACGGAAGCGCTGAACAACGCGAATAACCGCTTGCTGCGTTACCTGCAGGACCCTGCAACGATGGCGGTGCGTTATAGCGACGATCTCCCGGCAACGAAATTTGCAGTACAAAGCTATGCCGGGCTGGTGCTGGCGCGTCAGCAAAAAACGCCACTGGGTGCGCTGCGTGAAATCTGGCAGCGTCACGACCAGGCCAAAGCCGGGTTACCACTGATGCAGTTGGGCGTGGCGTTAAAACTGATGGGCGACGCGCAACGCAGCGAACAGGCGCTGGCTCTGGCATTGAAAACGCCGCGGGCGAAGGATAATCGCTGGCTGGCGGATTATGGCAGCGATTTGCGTGACAACGCGCTGATGCTGGCGCTGCTGGAAGAGAATACGTTGCTGGAACAGGAGCAGACGCGCCTGCTGACGACGCTCTCGGAACAGGCTTACGGGCAGCGCTGGTTATCGACGCAGGAAAGCAATGCCTTATTTATGGCCGGACGTAATCTGCAAAATGCCTCCGGGGCGTGGCAGGCGCAAACTTCGCTGGAGACGGCGGCGCTCAGTGGCGATAAAACGCAAACCCGTAACCTCGATGCCGATCAACTGGCGGCATTGCAGGTGACCAACAGCGGTAGCTCACCGTTATGGCTGCGCCTGGACAGTAGCGGGTACCCGATGCAGGCACCTGCGCCTTTTGACAACGTGCTGCACATTGAACGCACGGTGCTGGGCACCGACGGACGGAGCAAATCGCTCTCATCGCTGAAAAGTGGCGAGCTGGTGCTGGTCTGGCTGGAGGTGAGCGCCAGCCAGAATGTCCCGGATGCGCTGGTGGTGGATTTACTGCCTGCAGGTCTGGAGCTGGAAAATCAGAATCTCGCGAGCAGCAGCGCCAGCCTCCAGGAGAGTGGTAGCGAAGTACAGGAACTGCTTAACCGGATGCAGCAGGCTGACATTCAGCATATGGAGTTCCGTGACGATCGCTTTGTGGCTGCCGTGCCAGTGAGCGAAGGCCAGCCGGTGACGCTGGTTTATCTGGCGCGCGCGGTAACGCCGGGGACGTATCAGGTGCCAGCGCCGCAAGTGGAATCGATGTACGTTCCGCAGTGGCGGGCAACCGGCGCGACCCGTAGCCCGATGATTATTGTCCCGTAACGTGAAAAAGCTTCTGTTACATACCCGCTGGCGCTGGCTGGCGGGAGGGCTGTTGTTGCTGATTCTCGGCGTTATTGCTGCGGACAGAATCTGGCCGTTACCGCTGAATGAAGTCGCTCCCGCACGGGTGGTGGTAGCGGAAGAGGGAACGCCGTTATGGCGTTTTGCCGACGCGGAGGGCATCTGGCGCTATCCGGTGAACATCGAAGAGGTTTCGCCGCACTATTTACAGGCGCTCATTCAGTATGAAGATCGCTGGTTCTGGGCGCACCCCGGCGTTAATCCGTTTTCCGTTTTGCGGGCCGCCTGGCAGAATTTGCGCGCCGGACGGGTGGTATCTGGCGGCAGCACGCTGACCATGCAGGTCGCCAGGTTGCTGGATCCGCACCCGCGCACTTTTGGCGGCAAAATCCGCCAGCTATGGCGCGCGATGCAACTGGAGTGGCACCTTTCCAAACGCGAGATCCTCACCCTGTACCTTAATCGCGCGCCGTTTGGCGGCACGTTGCAGGGAGTTGGCGCGGCGAGCTGGGCTTACCTGGGTAAATCACCGGCGAAACTCAGCTATTCCGAAGCGGCACTGTTGGCCGTTTTGCCGCAGGCACCCAGCCGATTGCGGCCGGATCGCTGGCCGCAACGCGCGCAGGCGGCGCGCGACAAAGTGCTGGATCGCATGGTGGCGCAAAAAGTGTGGCCTGCCTCGCAGGTGCAAGAGTCGCGCGAAGAGCCGGTGTGGCTGGCTCCGCGACAGATGCCGCAACTGGCCCCATTATTTGCCCGGCGCATGCTGGCATCCAGTAAGGCGTTGAAGATAACGACCACGCTTGATGCCAGCCTGCAACGGCAACTGGAAGAGATGGCGCTGGGTGTAAAGTCGCGTTTACCGCCGCGCAGTTCGCTGGCGATAATCGTTGTCGATCACACCAACATGAAGGTGCGTGGCTGGGTCGGATCGGTGGATATTAATGATGACAGCCGCTTTAGTCATGTTGATATGGTCAGCGCGGTCCGTTCGCCGGGGTCGGTATTAAAACCCTTTATTTATGGTCTGGCACTTGATGACGGTCTGATTCATCCGGCCTCGCTATTGCAGGACGTTCCGCGCCGGGTGGGAGATTATCGCCCCGGTAATTTCGACAGCGGTTTTCATGGCCCGGTGAGTATGAGCGAAGCGCTGGTAAGATCGCTGAACCTGCCTGCGGTACAGGTGCTGGAAGCCTATGGCCCGAAAACCTTCGCCGCTAACCTGCGCAATGCCGGTCTGCCGTTGATTCTGCCTGCCGGTGCAGAACCCAATCTGGCGATGATCCTCGGTGGCGCAGGAGCGCGGCTGGAGGATATCGCCGCGGCCTACAGTGCCTTTGCCCGCCACGGCAATGCGGGAAGATTACGCATGACGCCGAATGCTCCGCTGGAAGAACGCCGGTTGATGTCGCCGGGCGCAGCGTGGATCATCCGTCGTATTCTGGCTGGCGAAGCACAGCCGGTACCGGATGACGTGTTGCCGCAGATGGTGCCGCTGGCATGGAAAACCGGTACCAGCTATGGCTACCGCGATGCGTGGGCGATAGGTATTAATGCTCGCTATGTGATCGGCATCTGGACGGGGCGGCCGGACGGTACACCCGTTGCCGGTCAGTTTGGTTTCGCCAGTGCAGTGCCGCTGTTGAATCAGGTTAACAACCTGCTGCAACCGCGCTCGGCAATCGAACAATCCCGCCTGCCGCGCGATCCGCGTCCAGCTTCCGTAAGTAGCGGCACCATTTGCTGGCCGGGAGGGCAGAGTCTGCCAGAGGGAGACAGCAATTGTCGCCGCCGCCTGGCAACGTGGTTACTGGACGGTAGCCAGCCGCCAACGCTGCTGATGCCGGAGCAGGAAGGGTTGCACGGCATTCGCTTTCCGCTGTGGTTAAACAGCGCAGGGCGCAGAGTGGCGGCGGATTGCCCGGATGCGCAGCAGAAAACCTGGATTGTCTGGCCGCGACCGCTGGAACCCTGGTTGCCTGTCAGTGAACGTCGCGCTGCGCGCTTGCCTGCCGCCGATCCCCGTTGTCCTCCGCGCGATGATAACGCACCGCCACCGCTGTTACTAAGCGGCGTGCGGGAAGGCGCAGTGATCAAACGCGTTCCGGGACAGGCATTTGCGCTGCTGCCGTTGCAAAGCAGTGGTGGAGAAGGGGAGCGCTGGTGGTTTTTAAATGGCGAACCGTTAACGATGCATACGAGTTTATTGAATCTGCGGCTTGATAAAGCCGGTGAATATCAGTTATTGGTTATGGATGATGCGGGACAGGTTGCGACAGTGCAGTTTACTGTGCAATAACCGCGCAAATGGCGAGTTTGGTGAACGGTGTTGCTAAAACTCGTCTCATTTTAAAAAAATGTTACCTTCATCCATAGGCAACGCCCGCGTTGCTCTTTATAATCCGCGCCACACCTATTCAGGGCAACAGAACAACTTACAGAGGTAAACATGGCTATTGAACGTACTTTTTCCATCATTAAACCGAACGCGGTGGCAAAAAACGTTATTGGCAGCATCTTCTCTCGCTTCGAAGCGGCTGGTTTCAAAATCGTTGGCACCAAAATGCTGCACCTGACCGTTGAGCAGGCGCGCGGTTTCTACGCCGAGCATGAAGGTCGCCCGTTCTTTGACGGTCTGGTTGAGTTCATGACGTCTGGCCCGATCGTGGTTTCTGTACTGGAAGGTGAAAACGCTGTGCAGCGTCACCGCGATCTGCTGGGCGCAACCAACCCGGCGAATGCGCTGGCTGGTACTCTGCGCGCTGACTACGCAGACAGCTTCACTGAAAACGGTACGCATGGTTCCGATTCCGTAGAATCTGCGGCCCGCGAAATCGCTTTCTTCTTTGCTGAAGGCGAAGTTTGCCCGCGCACGCGCTAATCGTGTAACGAGTTTTACACTTTTCTTTGGCAAATGCCGCGTGCAAACGTGGTATCTGTGCGTCAGAATTTGTACAATACTGCGCCCCAGGATGAGCAGATGCTTGCCTGGGGCGCTTCTTTTCAACCCTCCACGGGCCATAACGTGTAATAACGAGGCCGGAATAAAATATGTCTGAACAAATTGCCATGCCTGAGAACGACGCTCTCACGGTTCCAAACAAAGACGCAAAAATTAACCTGCTGGATTTAAATCGTCAGCAGATGCGTGAATTTTTCAAAAATTTAGGTGAAAAACCCTTCCGCGCCGACCAGGTGATGAAGTGGATGTATCACTATTGCAGCGACGACTTTGATGAGATGACCGACATCAACAAAGTTCTGCGCAACAAATTAAAAGAAGTGGCTGAAATTCGCGCCCCGGAAGTTGTGGAAGAACAACGCTCTTCCGATGGCACCATCAAATGGGCGATTGCCGTTGGCGATCAGCGCGTTGAAACCGTTTATATCCCGGAAGAAGACCGTGCAACGCTCTGCGTCTCTTCACAGGTGGGATGTGCGCTGGAGTGTAAATTCTGCTCTACCGCGCAACAGGGTTTTAACCGCAACCTGCGCGTTTCCGAAATCATTGGCCAGGTGTGGCGTGCGGCGAAAATTATCGGCGCAGCGAAAGTCACCGGCACTCGCCCGATCACCAACGTGGTGATGATGGGCATGGGCGAGCCGCTGCTCAACCTGACGAACGTGGTGCCGGCAATGGAGATCATGCTGGATGATTTCGGTTTTGGTCTTTCTAAACGTCGCGTCACGCTCTCGACTTCAGGCGTGGTTCCGGCGCTGGATAAGCTGGGCGATATGATTGACGTTGCGCTGGCCATCTCCCTGCATGCGCCAAACGATGAAATTCGTGATGAAATTGTACCGATCAACAAAAAGTACAATATCGAAACCTTCCTCGGCGCTGTTCGTCGTTACATTGGAAAATCCAACGCCAACCAGGGCCGTGTGACCATTGAGTATGTGATGCTGGACCATGTAAACGATGGAACGGAGCATGCACATGAACTGGCCGAACTGCTGAAAGATACGCCGTGCAAAATCAACCTGATTCCGTGGAACCCGTTCCCGGGCGCGCCGTATGGTCGTAGCTCCAACAGCCGTATCGATCGTTTCTGCAAAGTGCTGATGAGTTATGGCTTTACCACCATCGTGCGTAAAACGCGCGGTGATGATATCGACGCCGCTTGTGGTCAGTTGGCCGGCGATGTGATCGACCGCACCAAGCGTACAATGCGTAAGCGTATGCAGGGTGAAACGATTGCGGTGAAGGCGCTGTAAGGCTGCTATGCAGCGCGAAGAATGTGCTGCATTTTATACAAATGTCGAATATTTAGCCTGTACGTATGCAGGCTAATAATAATTACGGTGCGTTTCTCCTGACTTTAAGGCAGTATGTAGTGATGGAACAACGGCTTAGCAAAAAGTGCCTAAAGCTGTTCTGTTATGACGAGCCTGACAGTCTTATACTGTGGGTCTACGTTTAACTGACCCGGTTATTTCGCGGCGCGTGTGGGCATTGTGGCCACACGCGCCTGAATGTTTACTTTTCACGTACCAGTAGTTGTAGCGAATGAATACTGAAGCCACTCAAGACCAAAACGAAGTACAAACCACTGGCGTTCGTCTGCGCAGCGCCCGTGAACAACTTGGACTCAGCCAACAGGCGGTTGCAGAACGCTTGTGTCTGAAGGTCTCCACGGTACGCGATATCGAAGAGGATCGATCGCCTGCCGATCTGGCATCGACGTTTGTGCGTGGTTATATCCGCTCATATGCCCGCCTGGTGCACATCCCCGAAGAAGAATTACTGCCGATGATCGAGAAGCAAGCGCCGGTCAGAGCGGCGAAAGTTGCTCCGATGCAGACCTTTGCTTTAGGCAAACCGCGCAAAAAACGCGATGGCTGGTTGATGAGTTTTACCTGGCTGGTGCTGTTTGTGGTGGTGGGGTTGACGGGCGCCTGGTGGTGGCAGAATCATAAAGCGCAGCAGGAAGAGATCAGCACGATGGCCGATCAATCCTCTGCGGAACTTAATGCCAGCAACAGCAGCAATAACGCGCAAAGTGTACCGTTGAACAACGATCCTGCCACTGCTGCCGCGACGGACGATAACTCCTCTACGCCGATTGAAGCCCCGGCTCCGGCAACCACCGCACAGGCGCCGACTACTGCGCAGCAAGCGCCGGTGAATACCGCCAACCAGAACCAGGTGGTTTCTCCGTCTCAGGCGAATGTTGAATCAACTCAGCAGCCTGCTGCAACCGCGAACAATGGGCAACTGCCTACCGATCAGGCTGGTGTTGCTGGCGCTGTCGCCGATACCAATGCGCTGGTGATGAGTTTCAATGCCGACTGCTGGCTCGAAGTGAGCGATGCGACCGGTAAAAAACTGTTTAGCGGCCTGCAACGTAAAGATGCCACGCTCAATCTGACCGGTCAGGCGCCGTATAAATTGAAAATTGGCGCTCCGGCAGCAGTACAGATCCAGTATCAGGGAAAACCTGTCGATCTGAGTCGTTTTATCAGAACTAACCAGGTTGCGCGTCTGACCCTCAATGCCGAACAATCAGCAACACAGTAACAGACGGGCAACGCGGGAGATTTTTCATGCATAACCAGGCCCCGATTCAACGTCGGAAATCGAAACGGATTTACGTGGGGAACGTGCCGATCGGCGATGGGGCTCCCATCGCTGTGCAATCAATGACCAACACGCGCACCACGGATGTGGAAGCGACGGTCAATCAAATCAAGGCGCTGGAGCGCGTCGGTGCGGATATTGTCCGTGTCTCTGTCCCTACGATGGATGCGGCAGAAGCTTTTAAACTTATCAAACAGCAGGTGAGTGTTCCGCTGGTGGCGGACATCCATTTTGACTACCGCATTGCGCTGAAAGTGGCCGAATATGGCGTTGACTGCCTGCGCATCAACCCCGGCAATATCGGTAACGAAGAACGTATCCGCACGGTAGTTGACTGCGCCCGCGATAAAAATATCCCAATCCGCATCGGCGTTAACGCCGGTTCGCTGGAAAAAGATCTGCAGGAAAAGTACGGTGAACCGACACCGCAGGCGCTGCTCGAATCGGCAATGCGTCATGTCGATCACCTCGATCGTCTTAACTTCGATCAATTCAAAGTCAGCGTGAAAGCCTCTGACGTATTCCTCGCCGTCGAATCCTATCGTCTGCTGGCGAAGCAGATCGATCAGCCGTTGCATCTCGGGATCACCGAAGCGGGCGGTGCCCGTGCAGGTGCAGTGAAATCCGCTATCGGGCTTGGCTTACTGCTCTCTGAAGGCATCGGCGATACTCTGCGCATTTCGCTGGCCGCCGATCCGGTAGAAGAGATCAAAGTCGGTTTTGATATTCTGAAATCACTGCGTATTCGTTCCCGCGGGATCAACTTTATCGCCTGCCCGACCTGCTCCCGCCAGGAGTTCGACGTGATCGGTACGGTTAACGCGCTGGAACAGCGGCTGGAAGATATCATTACGCCGATGGATGTCTCCATTATCGGCTGCGTGGTGAACGGCCCTGGTGAAGCGCTGGTCTCCACGCTCGGCGTGACGGGCGGTAATAAGAAAAGCGGCCTGTATGAAGACGGCGTGCGCAAAGATCGCCTTGATAACGCAGATATGATCGCTCAGCTTGAGGCCCGTATTCGCGCAAAAGCGTCAATTCTGGATGAAGCGCGCCGCATCGACGTGCAACAGGTAGAAAAATAACGTAGCTGGGAAGCGACTGGCTTCCCGTGTATGATGAACCCGCCCGGCGCGACCCTGACTCGTCGCGGCCCTGAGGGTTCATTTTTTGTATTCATAAAGAGAATAAACGTGGCAAAGAATATTCAAGCCATTCGCGGCATGAACGATTATCTGCCTGGCGAAACCGCCATCTGGCAGCGCATTGAAAGCACCCTGAAAAACGTGCTCGGCAGCTACGGTTACAGTGAAATCCGTTTGCCGATTGTAGAGCAGACCCCGTTATTCAAACGCGCGATCGGCGAAGTAACCGACGTGGTTGAAAAAGAGATGTATACCTTTGACGATCGCAACGGCGATAGCCTGACGCTGCGTCCTGAAGGTACGGCGGGCTGTGTACGCGCCGGCATCGAGCATGGTCTTCTGTACAATCAGGAACAGCGCTTGTGGTATGTCGGGCCGATGTTCCGCTACGAGCGTCCGCAGAAAGGGCGCTATCGCCAGTTCCATCAACTGGGTGTCGAAGTGTTTGGTCTGCAAGGGCCGGATATCGATGCTGAGCTGATTATGCTTACCGCCCGCTGGTGGCGTGAGCTGGGCATTGCGTCTCACGTTGCCCTTGAACTCAACTCTATTGGTTCGCTGGAAGCACGCGCAACTTACCGCGATGCGCTGGTCGCATTCCTTGAACAGCATAAAGATAAGCTGGACGAAGATTGCCTGCGCCGCATGTATACCAACCCGTTGCGCGTGCTGGATACTAAAAATCAGGACATCCAGACTCTGCTGAACGACGCGCCGAAACTGGGTGATTACCTCGACGACGAATCCCGCGAACATTTCGCCGGGCTGTGCGCTTTCCTTGATGACGCCGGTATCGCGTATACCGTTAACCAGCGTCTGGTGCGCGGTCTTGACTACTACAACCGCACCGTTTTCGAATGGGTGACAACCAGCCTTGGTGCGCAGGGAACCGTCTGCGCAGGCGGTCGTTATGACGGTCTGGTTGAGCAACTTGGCGGTCGCGCGACCCCGGCGGTTGGCTTTGCGATGGGTCTTGAACGACTTGTTTTGTTGGTTCAGGCAGTTAATCCGGAATTTAAAGCAGAATCCGTTGTCGATATATACCTGGTGGCGTCTGGCGCCAATACGCAGTCCGCTGCAATGCAGTTGGGCGAACAGGTACGCGATGCGTTGCCTGGCGTGAGGCTGATGATGAACCACGGCGGCGGCAATTTCAAAAAGCAATTCGCTCGTGCAGATAAGTGGGGCGCTCGCGTCGCACTGGTGCTCGGCGAGTCTGAAATCGCCGACGGTAATGTTGTGGTGAAGGATTTACGCTCTGGTGAACAGAGTACGGTAACGCAGGATAGCGTTGCAGCGCATTTGCGCACACTACTGGGCTAATCTCGCCGGTGAATTATCGTTAAGGAGAAGGATTGCGTGGAAATTTACGAGAACGAAAACGACCAGGTTGACGCTATCAAGCGCTTCTTTGCCGAAAATGGCAAAGCGCTGGCTGTTGGGGTTGTTTTGGGTATTGGTGCGCTGATGGGCTGGCGTTACTGGAACGGCCATCAGGCAGATACGGCGAGAGCTTCATCGCAGGCCTATGAAAACGCGATTTCCGCGCTTCAGGCTGATAAGCCAGAGTCGTTCACAGCTGCGGAGAAATTTGCCGCTGACAACAAAAACACTTATGGCGCGCTGGCTTCACTGGAACTGGCACAGCAATACGTAGAAAAAAATGAACTGGATAAAGCAGCCGCGCAATTGCAACAGGGGCTTGCTGCGACCAGTGATGAAAATCTGCAGTCGATGATCAACGTTCGTCTGGCCCGTGTTCAGGTGCAGCAGAAGCAGCAAGACGCTGCGCTCAAAACGCTGGATGCCGTTAAAGGCGAAAGCTGGTCGGCAATTGTTGCCGATCTGCGCGGTGAAGCGCTGTTGAGCAAAGGCGACAAACAAGGTGCGCGCACCGCATGGGAAAACGGCATTAAAAACAATGCTTCTCCTGCGCTCAGCGAAATGATGCAGATGAAAATTAATAATTTGTCCATCTAAGAGGGACCCGATGCAATTGCGTAAATTACTTCTGCCAGGGCTGCTTTCCGTGACGTTATTGAGCGGCTGTTCCCTGTTCAATAGCGAAGAAGATGTTGTCAAAATGTCCCCGCTGCCGGTGGTTGAAAATCAGTTCACCCCGACAACCGCGTGGAGCACTTCTGTCGGCAACGGTATCGGCGATTTCTATTCTAACCTGCACCCGGCATTTGCTGACGGCGTAGTGTATGCTGCCGATCGTCACGGCGTGGTGAAAGCGGTCAGCATTGAAGATGGCCATGAAATCTGGTCGGTCAATCTGGCAGAGAAAGACGGCTGGTTCTCCACGCGCGCTGCGTTGCTTTCCGGCGGTGTAACCGTTTCTGGCGGTCATGTGTACGTCGGTACTGAAAAAGCGCAGGTTTATGCCCTCAATACCAGCGATGGTTCGAAGGCCTGGCAGGCAAAAGTTGCTGGTGAAGCACTTTCCCGCCCGGTAGTGAGCGACGGTCTGGTGCTGATTCATACCAGTAACGGCCAGTTGCAGGCGCTGAATGAAAGCGATGGCGCGGTGAAATGGACGGTCAACCTGGATATGCCTGCGCTCTCCCTGCGCGGCGAATCTGCGCCGACTACCGCCTTTGGCGCTGCGATTGTTGGTGGCGATAATGGCCGTGTGAGCGCGGTACTGATGCAGCAGGGGCAGATGATTTGGCAGCAGCGTATCTCCCAGGCGAACGGCCCGACCGAAATCGATCGCCTGAGCGATGTGGATACCACGCCGGTTGTGGTTGACAACGTCGTTTATGCACTGGCTTATAACGGCAACCTGACGGCGCTGGATCTGCGCAGCGGCCAGATCATGTGGAAACGTGAGCTGGGCTCGGTGAGCGACTTCGTTGTTGATGGTAATCGTATCTACATTATCGATCAGAATGACCGCGTTCTGGCACTGACCACCGACGGTGGCGTGACCCTGTGGACGCAAAGCGATCTGCTGCACCGTAACCTTACCGCTCCGGCGTTGTATAATGGTTACATCGTGACAGGCGATAGTGAAGGTTATGTTCACTGGATCAACGTTGAAGACGGGCGCTTCGTCGCGCAGCAGAAAGTCGACAGTTCCGGTTTCCTGACCGAGCCAGTCGTAGCTGGCGGCAAGCTGCTGATCCAGGCGAAAGACGGTACGCTGTACGCACTCTCGCGCTAACTGCGCTGAGTTTGTCGTTTCCGAAGACGGCTCCTGTTGCAGGAGCCGTTTTCCTGTTTTTAAAACGCCGCGCAAATTGCGACGTTTTGCTAATGAATTTCCTGTAATGAGGCTTTAAACATGGTACCTGTGGTCGCGCTTGTCGGGCGCCCTAACGTTGGAAAATCCACGCTATTTAACCGCTTAACACGCACCCGTGATGCGCTGGTGGCCGATTTCCCGGGTCTGACTCGTGACCGTAAGTACGGTCGTGCTGAAGTAGAAGGCCGCGAATTTATCTGTATCGATACCGGCGGTATTGATGGCACTGAAGACGGTGTGGAAACGCGCATGGCGGAACAGTCGCTGCTGGCGATTGAAGAAGCCGATGTTGTGCTGTTTATGGTGGATGCCCGCGCGGGTCTGATGCCAGCAGATACGGCTATTGCTAAGCATCTGCGTTCACGCGAAAAACCGACTTTCCTCGTCGCTAACAAAACCGACGGTCTGGACCCGGATCAGGCAACCGCGGATTTCTACGCGCTGGGCCTCGGTGAAATTTATGCCATCGCCGCTTCTCACGGTCGCGGTGTCACCAGCCTGCTGGAGCACGTGCTGATGCCGTGGATGGACGAACTGAATCCGCCGGAAGAGGTGGATGAAGACGCCGAATACTGGGCGCAGTTCGAAGCCAGTGAAAAAGGTGAAGAAGAAGAGCCGGAAGAGGAATTCAACCCGCAGGATCTGCCAATTAAGCTGGCGATTGTCGGTCGTCCGAACGTCGGTAAGTCTACACTCACTAACCGCATCCTCGGCGAAGACCGCGTGGTGGTGTACGACATGCCGGGCACCACGCGCGACAGCATCTACATTCCGATGCAGCGCGATGAACGTGAGTACGTACTTATCGACACCGCCGGTGTGCGTAAGCGCGGTAAGATCACCGACGTGGTGGAAAAATTCTCCGTTATCAAAACCCTACAAGCGATTGAAGACGCCAACGTGGTATTATTGGTGATTGATGCCCGCGAAGGCATCTCTGACCAGGATTTGTCGCTGCTGGGCTTTATCCTTAACAGCGGCCGCTCGCTGGTGATTGTCGTCAACAAGTGGGACGGCCTGAGCCAGGAAGTGAAAGAGCAGGTTAAAGAGACGCTGGATTACCGTCTCGGCTTTATCGACTTTGCCCGAGTGCATTTTATCTCTGCGCTGCACGGCAGCGGTGTTGGCAACCTGTTCGAATCCGTACGCGAAGCTTATGACAGCTCCACACGTCGCGTCAGTACCGCGCTGTTGACCCGTATTATGAATATGGCTGCGGAAGATCATCAGCCGCCGCTGGTGCGCGGTCGCCGCGTGAAGCTGAAATATGCCCACGCCGGTGGTTATAACCCGCCGATTGTGGTGATCCACGGCAACCAGGTAAAAGACCTGCCGGATTCCTATAAACGCTATCTGATGAACTACTTCCGCAAATCGCTGGACGTAATGGGTACGCCAATCCGTATTCAGTTCAAGGAAGGGGAAAACCCGTTTGCGGATAAGCGCAACACCCTGACGCCGAACCAGCTGCGTAAGCGTAAGCGCCTGATTAAACACATTAAGAAGAGTAAGTAATTACTCGCTTTAAACCCGCAAATCTGAAGCGAACCCCGAAAGTTGGATAGCCAACGAGTAGGGGTTTTACGTTTTAAGCCCAGGCAAATTATAAAGTGTATTTGAAGCGGTAGTGATGCTTCACGGCGGCACCGGCTATTTTTCCCTTCACCGGTTGGGCGCATGGCGCCTCAGATGAAATTACTTCCAGATCGTAACCCGTCACATTTTTCAATTTATATAACAAGGTCTTCCGAAACGAGGAGGATATGTCTGCAATCGTTTAAAAGAAAAAAACTTCCTGTTAGGATTAATCTCATCATTTACAGATGAGATAGGGATATGAAAAAAACGGTTGTAGCAACATTGGTGGCATTAACTCTGTTGACGGGGTGTGGCCCTAAAGAATTGACCCCTGAGCAGAAACAGGAAGTCACAAATCTAAAAAATGAATTATCACGCACGGAAACTGAAATCTCTGCTGCGAATGAGACAGGTAAGCAGTTTGCGGGCGGGCTAATTAAGAATCTGGTTACGGCAAGGCTGGAAGTTTTAGGAACCAATAAGGCTCTTTTGGAACAGCGTATTAATGCGATTGAAGCAGGGGCGAAGATTGAAATAGCCGTCAGTAGCGTAAAACCTGATCCGGAACTTGCCAGTTCGATTAAAGCCGAAATGGACACTCTTAATACCAGAATCGATGAAGCGAAGGCCGATGCTAACCAGTACACTGGCGGATTAATCCAGGCTTTGAAATTGTCGACTGTTGCGACGCAAGAACAAAGTATGGCGATGCTACAGCAGAAATATTTAATCGCTAAATATGGCTTGGCTGAGATCAAAGTTGATTCACAATCAATAAGTAACACAAAAGTCGACAAGGAACCCGCACAGCAAAACAGTCCGGTTCAACAATCACCTAAAATGCCTCCGGCAGAAGGACCATTTGGGTTAGAAGCTGGATTGTCAAAACAAAATATTGAAGATATGACTGGCGTTGAACTTAAGCCTTTAGAAAATAGCGTTAACCTTTACACTACGTCGAAATTGCCTAAACAAAATGCTGATTTCGAGGTGTTCGGGCTTCAGATCTCCCCCAAAGCTGGACTCTGTCAAATACGCGCAGTAGGTAAAAGCATTAATACGGACAGTTATGGAATTGCTTTGAAATCGAAGTTTGAGGAGTTAAGTAACGCCTTAACCTCTATCTATGGTAAAGCCGACAAAAGCGATTATCTTCTGTCTGGTTCTCTCTGGAAAGAACCACAAGATTGGGTGATGGCATTAAATAAAAAAGAACGCTTTTTATCTGCGGAGTGGAAAGGAGAAAAAGGGTCTCCATTAAAAAACAATCTCAGTATGGTATCTCTCGACGTACGGGCGACAGGTACAGATACCGGGTATTTATATCTGCAATATAATTTTACTAATGATAGCACTTGTAAAGAAGAGGTTGAGGGAGCGAAGAAAAGTTCGCTTTAAATTCCGCTTCAAATCCTGCCCCTGCATAAGGGGCTATTCTTGTATGAAAAATAACGTCTAAAAACAAATATAATAGTGAGTGAAGTTTAATTGAGTATATTTTTTAGCATGGGTTATTGCGAAGCTCTTTAGCTTTCATTGCCAAAAATAACTTTCACAATTCCAAATCAGATTCTTTAGGTTTAATTCGCGGAAGTGTTACGAATTGGCTGATGAACTGAATCCGGCAGGTTTTGTCACTTAAGGTGTATGATAAGGGCAGTGAAAAAATAAACGAGGAGAGCGTTATGGATCTCAAATGCCCAATCTGCCACAACCCGCTGGAACTGGTGGGAACGCATGCGCATTGCGACAGTTGCGACAATGATATTGAAGTACAGGCAAACTGCCCGGAGTGCCATCAGCCTCTGGAAGTGTTAAAAGCCTGCGGCGCGGTGGACTTTTTTTGCCAGCACGGCCACGGGTTGATCTCTAAAAAACGCGTCGAATTTACCCCGCTTTAAGGCTTGCAGATGCAGGCTTCGCCATCGCGCCACAGTTCCACCAGCGACGGTGGCGCTTTACTTTCCGGGATCAGCAACAGCACATCGGTCTGCTGCGTGGTCCAGGTTATCTGCAAACGGTAAAAACGCTGATCGCCGCGCCCCGGTGAATCCGGCTGCCCGGGCGGTTGCCCGAGCGGCAGGGTCTGATGCAGGATACTGACCAGGCGCTGGCGCTGTTCCGCGTTAAGCTGAGCAATCACGATTTTTCGCGTGCCGCTCAGCTTCGGGATATAAGCCAGCCCGCCTTCGCGGGCGACTTCGACCACAGCATCATCGGTCAATTCGGGTTCGTTCATTACAACACTCCAACCTCTTTCCAGGCCTTCTCGATAGCGTCCGCAACCTGCTGGCCCGAGCGTTTTTCGCCGTGCTGAATGGTCAGTTTCGCAAAGGCAGCGAAATCGGCATTTTGCGCCAGCGCCTTATCGCAGACGGTATCGTACCAGGCGTAACCGGCTTTTTCCCAGGCATAGCCGCCAATCGCCGTCGCCGCAAGGTAAAACGCGCGGTTGGGAATACCGGAATTCAGATGCACGCCGCCGTTATCTTCACGGGTTTTCACAAAATCTTTCATGTGCGCAGGCTGCGGATCTTTACCCAGCAGCGGGTCATCATAGGCGGTGCCGGGATGAGACATTGAACGCAGGCCTTTGCCATTAATTCCTTTTGCCAGCAACCCTTCGCCGATGATCCAATCGGCCTGATCCGCCGTTTGCTGCTTGTGGTACTGCTTCACCAGCGATCCAAAAACATCCGATAACGACTCATTAAGCGCACCAGATTGTTCAAAATAGATCAGCGCGGCTTCCGTTTCTGTGACGCCGTGGCTGAGTTCATGCGCTACTACATCAATCGCGATGGTAAAGCGATTGAAGATTTCACCGTCGCCGTCGCCAAACACCATCTGCTGACCATTCCAGAAAGCGTTCTGATATTGCTGACCATAATGCACGGTACCGCTCAGCACCATTCCCTTATTATCGAGGGAGTTACGCTGTAAAACCTGCCAGAAAAAGTCGTGGGTAACACCGAGATAGTCGTAAGCTTCATCCACGGCAACATCACCATTCGATGGCTGGCCTTCGTAGCGTACCTGCTTACCGGGCAGGCTCTCTTTTTGCTGCGCATCATAAATATCGCGTACCAGCTCGCCGGGTGAGGTGACCAGCGGCGCGCTGGGTTTGCCGTGGCTGTGCGCCATCAGCGTCTGCACATGGGTTAATGTTTGTTGTGCGCAACGCTGCTGCATTTCTGATCCGTGGTCGATAATGCGGCGAAGAATATAGGGTGGGATAACGCTGCTAAACGGGCGTGTTTTCATGTCGCTCTCCTTGATGAAAAGAACAACAAAAGTATAGGGGCAGCTTATAGATTAATCGTACAAATTAAGATGATTTACGCTGGCGCGGTTTCTTTACGGGCGTCACGTTGCTGACTTCACTCTCCACCCAGCCGTCATTCAGGCGGGTGGTAAGCTTATCGCCGACTTTCACCTGGCGGGTTTTTTTCAGAACTTCGCCAGCCGGAGAGGTGGTCACGCTGTAACCGCGCGCCAGCGTCGCCAGCGGGCTGACGGCTTCCAGATGCGTAATAGCAGAACCAAAACGTTCGCGCGTGGTGCTTACACGGTCGCGAATGTTCTGGCTAAGGCGATATTCCAGTTGCTGCACGCGGCTTTGCGCGCGATGAATCCGCGGCTGCGGGTTTTGCTGATTCAGACGTTGCATCACGCGCTGCTGACGGGCAGAAGCGCGTTTTAACTGTGTATCCAGCGCGTTTTGCATGCGCTGCTGCAGGCGCTCCAGCACCGTTTGCTGGCGTGCCAGCCGTAACTGTGGGTGCTGCTGTTGCAGGCGATGGTTCAGCAGGGCAAAGCGGCGGTTGCGGCCAGCCAGGTAATAATCCATCGACATCTCTAAGCGCTGCTGCATCGCCTGTACCTGGCGCAGCAATTCAAGCTGGTTGCGGCTGACAATTTCCGCTGCGGCCGAAGGCGTTGGCGCGCGCAGATCGGCAACAAAATCGGCAATCGTGACATCGGTTTCATGACCGACGGCGCTGACCACCGGAATGCGACTTGCGAAAATCGCACGTGCGACGCGTTCGTCGTTAAAGCTCCAGAGATCTTCCAGCGAGCCGCCGCCGCGACCAACAATCAGCACGTCGCACTCCTGACGTGCGTTTGCCAGCGCAATGGCACGTACGATTTGCTCCGGCGCGTCTTCGCCCTGCACCGCCGTTGGGTAGATGACTACCGGCAGCGACGGATCGCGGCGTTTCAGCACGTGCAGAATATCGTGCAGCGCCGCGCCGGTTTTCGACGTGATCACACCCACGCAGTGCGCAGGCGAGGGGAGAGGCTGCTTAAGCTGCTGATCAAACAACCCTTCAGCAGCGAGTTTGGCTTTTAGCTGCTCATACTTCTGCTGCAACAAGCCTTCGCCGGCCGGTTGCATGCTTTCGACGATAATCTGGTATTCCCCGCGCGGTTCATACAGTGTGATGTTGGCGCGAACCAGCACCTGCTGGCCGTGCTGCGGGCGAAACGTAACGCGGCGGTTGCTGTTGCGGAACATCGCGCAGCGCACCTGAGCGGTATCGTCTTTTAAGGTGAAGTACCAGTGGCCGGAAGCGGGCTGGGTAAAATTGGAGATTTCCCCGCTGATCCACACCTGACCGAGTTCGCGTTCCAGCAGTAAACGCACCGACTGGTTCAGGCGGCTGACGGTATAAATTGAGGGGGATTGGAACGACGACATGTGAGCCAGATCAAATTCTAAATCAGCAGGTTATTCAGTCGATAGTAACCCGATACGAGGGGATGGCAAGTTTTTTCTCAAAAAAGTGTGGATGCAATCGGTTACGCTCTGTATAATGCCACGGCAATATTTAACCCCCCAGGTCAGAGATATTGCCCATGCTACGTATTGCTAAAGAAGCACTGACGTTTGACGACGTCCTCCTCGTTCCCGCTCACTCCACCGTTCTGCCGAATACTGCCGACTTGAGCACGCAGCTCACCAAAACCATTCGCCTGAACATTCCTATGCTCTCTGCGGCGATGGATACCGTGACTGAAGCGCGTCTGGCGATTGCGCTGGCACAGGAAGGCGGCATTGGCTTTATTCACAAAAACATGTCTATCGAGCGCCAGGCGGAAGAAGTTCGCCGCGTGAAGAAACATGAATCCGGCGTGGTTAAAGATCCACAAACCGTTCTGCCGACCACCACCCTGCGCGAAGTAAAAGAACTGACCGAACGTAACGGCTTTGCCGGTTACCCGGTTGTCAACGGCGACAACGAACTGGTCGGCATCATCACCGGTCGTGACGTGCGTTTCGTCACCGATCTGAGCCAGCCGGTCAGCGTGTATATGACGCCGAAAGAGCGTCTGGTGACCGTTCGCGAAGGGGAATCCCGCGAAGTCGTATTCGCCAAAATGCACGAAAAACGCGTTGAAAAAGCGCTGGTCGTTGACGAAAGTTTCCACCTGCGCGGCATGATCACCGTGAAAGACTTCCAGAAAGCAGAACGTAAACCGAACGCCTGTAAAGATGAGCAAGGCCAGCTGCGCGTTGGCGCGGCAGTCGGCGCTGGCGCCGGTAACGAAGAGCGCGTTGACGCGCTGGTTGCTGCAGGCGTTGACGTACTGCTGATCGACTCCTCTCACGGCCACTCCGAAGGCGTGTTGCAGCGCATTCGCGAAACCCGTGCTAAATACCCGGATCTGCAAATCATCGGCGGTAACGTTGCAACTGGCGCAGGTGCTCGTGCCCTGGCTGAAGCTGGCGTGAGCGCGGTGAAAGTCGGTATCGGCCCAGGCTCCATCTGTACTACCCGCATCGTAACCGGCGTAGGTGTTCCGCAGATCACTGCGGTTTCCGACGCGGTTGAAGCGCTGGAAGGCACCGGCATTCCGGTTATCGCCGACGGCGGTATCCGTTTCTCCGGCGACATCGCCAAAGCCATCGCCGCAGGTGCTGCCGCAGTCATGGTTGGCTCTATGCTGGCCGGTACTGAAGAATCCCCGGGTGAAATCGAACTCTACCAGGGCCGTTCTTACAAATCTTACCGCGGTATGGGTTCTCTGGGCGCGATGTCCAAAGGCTCTTCCGACCGTTACTTCCAGAGCGATAACGCTGCCGACAAACTGGTACCGGAAGGTATCGAAGGTCGCGTTGCCTATAAAGGCCGCCTGAAAGAGATCATTCACCAGCAGATGGGCGGCCTGCGCTCCTGTATGGGTCTGACCGGCTGTGGTACTATCGACGACCTGCGTACTAAAGCGGAATTTGTACGCATCAGCGGTGCCGGTATCCAGGAAAGCCACGTTCACGACGTGACCATCACCAAGGAATCCCCGAACTACCGCATGGGTTCTTAATGATTTCCGCGCCCGGTGCTTTCACCGGGCGCTGACTTTCATACTCTCTGTTCAGGTTCAGCCTGCAAGACGACGAGTATATTCATTGCCACTTGCCTCGGAAGTAACGTCAATGACGGACAACATTCATAAACATCGTATTCTCATCCTCGACTTCGGTTCTCAGTACACCCAACTGGTTGCGCGCCGCGTGCGTGAACTGGGCGTTTACTGCGAACTGTGGGCGTGGGATGTCACCGAAGCGCAGATCCGCGACTTCAACCCAAGCGGCATCATCCTTTCCGGCGGCCCGGAAAGCACCACCGAAGAGAACAGCCCGCGCGCACCGCAGTATGTGTTCGAAGCTGGTGTTCCGGTGCTTGGCGTGTGCTACGGCATGCAGACCATGGCGATGCAGCTCGGCGGCCACGTTGAAGGTTCTAACGAGCGTGAATTCGGTTACGCGCAGGTTGAAGTGCAGACCGACAGCGCGCTGGTTCGCGGCATTGAAGATTCCCTGACCGCCGAAGGCAAAGTGCTGCTTGACGTGTGGATGAGCCACGGTGACAAAGTGACGGCCATTCCGTCCGATTTCGTAACCGTTGCCAGCACCGAAAGTTGCCCGTTCGCCATCATGGCGAATGAAGAAAAACGCTTCTACGGCGTGCAGTTCCACCCAGAAGTGACCCACACCCGCCAGGGCCTGCGTATGCTGGAGCGCTTCGTGCGCGATATCTGCCAGTGCGAAGCGCTGTGGACACCGGCGAAAATCATCGACGACGCGGTTGAACGCATTCGTCAGCAGGTTGGCGATGATAAAGTGATCCTTGGCCTTTCCGGCGGCGTGGACTCCTCCGTCACCGCAATGCTGCTGCACCGCGCCATCGGCAAAAACCTGACCTGCGTATTCGTTGATAACGGTCTGCTGCGCCTGAACGAAGCCGCTCAGGTGATGGACATGTTCGGTGACCACTTCGGTCTGAACATTGTTCACGTTCCTGCAGAAGATCGCTTCCTTTCAGCACTGGCTGGCGAGAACGATCCGGAAGCAAAACGCAAAATCATCGGCCGCGTGTTCGTGGAAGTGTTCGACGAAGAAGCACTGAAGCTGGAAGACGTGAAATGGCTGGCGCAGGGCACTATCTACCCGGACGTGATCGAATCTGCCGCATCCGCAACCGGTAAAGCGCACGTTATTAAATCTCACCACAACGTGGGCGGTCTGCCGAAAGAGATGAAGATGGGCCTGGTTGAGCCGCTGAAAGAGCTGTTCAAAGACGAAGTGCGTAAAATTGGTCTGGAACTCGGCCTGCCGTACGACATGCTCTACCGTCACCCGTTCCCGGGGCCGGGCCTTGGCGTTCGCGTACTGGGCGAAGTGAAGAAAGAGTACTGCGACCTGCTGCGTCGTGCCGATGCGATCTTTATCGAAGAGCTGCATAAAGCCGACCTCTACAACAAAGTGAGCCAGGCCTTCACCGTATTCCTGCCGGTCCGCTCCGTCGGCGTGATGGGCGACGGCCGTAAATACGACTGGGTTGTCTCTCTGCGTGCAGTAGAAACCATCGATTTTATGACCGCACACTGGGCGCACCTGCCGTACGATTTCCTCGGTCGCGTTTCCAACCGCATCATCAATGAAGTGAACGGTATCTCCCGCGTGGTGTATGACATCAGCGGCAAACCGCCAGCGACTATTGAGTGGGAATGATTTAACGTCTGGCAACAGCCTGCACGTAAAAGCAGTAAAACACCTCTAAGCCCGCGTAATTGCGGGCTTTTTTGTTTTTATGTCTGGCACTTTCTGGCAGCTGTTAGCAACGGGAAGCACGGTTTTTTCAATGGAATTTTTGATGGTACTCTCTGGTTTTGAATTCAGGTTTGAAAAAGTACCATGTGATAAATTTCGGCTGAGTTATGGTATTTGTTTTTTATAATTCAAATAAAAACAGATAGTTAAATAACTTTTCTGAACTTTTTACAACATGGTATTAATTAATATAGGAAAACAATCAACCATGTTGACTGACACCAAGCTGCGCCACCTTAAGCCGAAGGAAAAACTCTATAAAGTTAATGACCGCGATGGTCTGTATGTTGCGGTGACTCCGGCTGGAACGATCTCATTTCGCTACAACTATTCAATAAACGGAAGACAGGAGACCGTTACTTTTGGCCGCTATGGTGTTGGAGGGATCATGCTTGCAGAAGCGCGTGAACGGCTCAATGAAGCTAAAAAAATGGTTGCCGGTGGAAGATCGCCTGCGAGGGAAAAAGCCAGAGATAAAGCGCGTATCAAAGATGCGGAGACTTTTGGCGCATGGGCTGAGAAATGGTTACGTGGCTATCAAATGGCTGAATCGACGCGTGATATGCGACGTTCGGTATATCAAAGAGAGTTGAAGGCAAAATTTGCCCAGCAGAAACTGATTGAGATTACACATGAAGACTTACGCGCATTAACTGATAACGTTGTCGAGAGAGGGGCACCGGCGACAGCTGTACACGCCAGAGAGATTGTATTGCAAGTCTATCGCTGGGCTATTGAGCGCGGTCAGAAGGTGGAGAATCCAGCTGATCTGGTACGGCCTGCAAGCATAGCGAAATTTGAGCCTCGTGACAGGGCATTGACGCCAGTTGAAATCGGTCTGATGTATCGATATATGGAGCGGGTAGGTACGACACCATCAATCAGAGCAGCGGTTAAACTTTTGCTGTTAACGATGGTACGTAAAAGTGAGCTTACTAACGCGACCTGGAACGAGATTAATTTTAGTGAAGCTGTATGGACGATACCAAAGGAGAGGATGAAACGACGTAATCCACATTTGGTTTTTCTTTCCCGACAGGCAATGGATATTTTGATTGCTCTCAAAACCTTTGCCGGTAGCTCTGATTTTATCCTTCCTTCGCGCTACGATTCCGATGCGCCAATGAGTAGCGCTACTTTAAACCGGGTGTTGACACTGACGTATCGTCTGGCACAGAAAGAAGGGCAGTCATTGCCAAAGTTTGGTCCCCATGACTTACGGCGTACAGCCAGCACCTTACTACATGAGGCCGGGTACAATACTGACTGGATTGAGAAGTGTCTTGCACATGAACAGAAAGGGGTACGGGCTGTTTACAACAAGGCCGAGTACCGCGAGCAGAGATCAGAGATGCTGCAAGATTGGGCGAATATGATTGATGAATGGGTGCTAACTAATTAAAAATCAATGGGTTAAATGTGGGAGGTTGCCTAATCTGACATCAGAAGATGATTTTAGCCGCTAAAATTTGCTGTTGAGCAACAGATTACCTACGACTATTGTAGCCTGATTAATTCGTAACCTTCTATACAACTAAGGAGTTTGATTTGGCCTCTCTGCGACCCTCTGCATATAATCAGCGCGACCGTGAAGATGGTGGCCCTTTTCTAATTATTCAGTCTGCTGAGTCGGAAGAAGGGGTTGATGTTTTTTTTACAGATGTACCTCCAGAACAATTCTCCTCTGATTCTCCGATTGCTCTGTTAATGAACATCTGCCCTGATAAAATGACAATTTGGCCGATTAATGTTCGCCAGGACACAGATGAGTACCTCTCTCCAAAATATGACAGACTTGAACGCATTGTTATCACCCGGTCTATAGTTGAGCCTTATCCTTTACCCGAATCAGAGGATGACGTAGTCGGCCTTCTGGAACAGCTACCCGATGGATTTGCAAAAGATTATCGCTTTGGCTTGGGTCTTCTCTGGGAATATCGGTATATTTGTGATGCTGTAACAAGTAGAGATGATGTAAGTATTCTGATTATACAGGGGGGCGATAAGGCTATTATCAACCCACCGTTTTTCTTACTTGGCATAAAACGTTTTAATCGACTTCGAAAGGAACTCAACACAATTACTTCTCGATATCAGAGAGAGGCGCGAAATGAGAAGAAATTCCAAACATATCAATCTATTTTACATGTTGCAGATCCAGAGTATTATCCTGCATTAATAAAAAAATTACGTTCAGGTACTATCGCTGAGAAAACAAGTGGTGGCCGTGACAATACAGCGCTGGGGCCTCAAGATAGACATGCCGTTGTTCAGCTTGTGAAAGATAATGTAGAGGCCTTAGCTAAAACTGAGCCTCGCTCTTTGCTAGCTCTGAAAAATGATATTGAATTAGTCACTCTCGAGCAGCTGATAGCCCGTTACCGTGAAATGCTTGGTTGTAAGCTTACTGAAAGTAAATGGCAAAATTTTTTGATGGACAACCCGTTTATTTTGAGCCTTGCCTTTGCTATTCCAGTTTATTTGGTGCAGGGACAAGCATATGCTGGGGGGAAAAAGTTAAATGGACGCGAAGGAAAATATACTGATTTTGTTTATGCATCAGCTGCCTCAGGTAATCTGGCTCTCGTAGAAATTAAAAAACCTGAAACGGAACTTTTAAGTAAGAAACCATATCGCGGTGGCGATGTTTATGCTTGTTCCGCAGAGTTGAATGGAGCGCTTTCTCAATTACTCGATCAGCGCTTTAAACTACAGATGACACTTCCTGTCCTGAAAATGAATGCTAGCCTGAATAATATCCATGGATTCGCTATCCGGTGTATAATTATAGCAGGCGTTTCACCAACTGAAAATGATCAGAAAAAATCATTTGAATTGGTTCGAAATGCCTTTTCCGAAGTTGTTGTGATTACTTTTGATGAGCTTTTACAACGGTTAATTGAAATTAGAAATGCGCTTACTCCAAGTTAAAATTCTGTCTTATTTGATTATGCGTATTCATCTTTTTCAGTTTGATGACCTTTCTTATATTTTTTTATATAGCTCTTAAAACATATTAAATATAAAGTAAATAACTGCGGCAAATTAACTGCGTGATTTAGTTTATTATTTGTAAGTAAATTTATTGGCTTTCTAATTATTTTAGTTGTTCGAAGGAAAAACATTAATAAGTAACGTTTTGAATATAAAATTCTTTACGAACAGATGCTAATGCCTTGGACACTGCTTGACGTGTCATAGGTATGTGATGGTTTCTCGTAAGGGCATTTGCAACCTCAGATTGACTAAGTCCTTGATGTTTTAAGGCAAGAATCTTTTTCTTAATATCAGTGAGCTTAGAATCAGTCATACGCCGCGCAATATTTCTCAGTTCGCAAATATCTACTGGTGTAAAGGTTTGACTGAGCATCCAATGAGAAAAGTAGTAATCAATCAACGCATCGCCAGAATTGGCGTTAACCTTGCTCGGTTTAGCACATTGCCGTCTCAGCCTTAATACTTCCTTATTAAACTGTTCGAGAGAACGCTTCCCTTGTCTATAAAGGGGATTCCATTGGCCATTAGCCAGTCTAGGCCTATGGTTAGAGCAATATCGATGGCTAAGTACAATTTTTTTATTTATAGGAAAGAGAGTATCGATAGTAACGTGCTCTGATATTAAGCGAATAAATTTAGAGAATTCTGTCTGATTACCACAAAACTCACAAAAGCCAAGTTTGCGCTGAGAGTTAATAGTCCCACCGGTTACTACAGGCGATAGTTTTATTTGAGGCTTATTCGCACATTGATTAACTAATTCTATAATCGATTCGACTGTATCGCTAAAGCTACGATCAAGGGACGTTTGCTGATCTTTGATTAGCACAAAATGACGTAATAGATGTCGTTGCGCGCGGGCCAAGGTATCAAAGCCCACGGTTTTTATTAGTTCGCTAAATCCTATTTCTGTACTAGCAATGTAGCATCTGTAGCTTGTTGGCAGTGAATTTATATAGTCTGCTACTGCTGGATCAATGACCTCTTTTATTAAACGTAGTAAGGGATATCTCCGAGAAGATAATGAATACGGAGAAGATTGTTCTTCAAATTCTTTGATCGCGGCCGCGACAGCTTGATCACAGCCCTTCCAATAAGTAATTTTCATGTCAACCATTTTATACAATGAAAGAATTTTCTCAAGTGGTAATGCTTGGCATTCTATGAGCCTGAGAGGAAACTGGAGGAAGGTAGATGCAAACAAAGGCAAGTAACACACTTATTAATAGAAAAACACTTCTGAAAATGATCCCATTGTCAGCCCGGACTATTTATAACCTTGAGCAACGAGGCGAATTTCCTCGCCGTATAGCACTTACCAGTCGAAATGTTGCATGGCAACTGTCCGAAGTAGAACAGTGGATTGCGGATCGTAAATCAGCAATGTTTAAAGCATCTCGCCCTGGTGTCATGTTAGGTAGGTAACAATTATGTCATTAAATATAAAGGAATTATTTACAACTACTCCGCCATCAATTGATTATGTGTTACCCAATCTAGTAGCCGGTACTGTCGGAGCAATCATTTCTCCCGGGGGAGTTGGGAAATCAATGTTAGCACTACAGTTGGCTGTACAGATTAGCTGCGGTCACGATCTTTTAAATTTTGGAAAGTTTCCAACAGGCTTAGCGACTTATCTTCCTGCAGAAGATTCTGCTGCCATAATTCATCATCGTTTGCATGCTTTAGGTAAATATCTAACTATGCAACAGCAGCAGATTGTAGCAAATAATTTGTTAATTGAACCCTTGGTTGGAAAATTCCCAAATATTATTTCTTCTAATTGGAACGATTTTCTCATGAAAGTTTCAGAAGGTAGGCGTCTGGTTATTTTTGATACTCTTCGCCGCTTTCATCTAGAAGATGAAAATAATAGTGGTGCAATGTCGAACGTTATTGGAAAACTTGAAGGCATGGCTGCTGATTTAGGTTGTTCAATTATTTTCTTGCACCATTCAAACAAAAGCGCTGCCACGATGGGATTTGGTGACATGCAACAGGCAAGTAGAGGTAGTAGTGTCCTGGTTGATAATATACGGTGGCAATCTTATCTTGCTGGTATGACCGCCTTAGAAGCAAAGACGTATGGTATTGCTGATGGCGTTCGAGGTCAATTTGTTAGATTTGGAATCAATAAAGCAAATTATGGAGAACGTGCCCCAGATTATTGGTTCCAGAGACACGATGGCGGGGTATTAAGAACAGCTTTGCTTAACTCGCGGGATAATAAAAAACTTTCTCAAGCAAGAAAGTTTTCCTTGAGTGGTGCTGACAATGACAGCTGGTAACAAAGTGGCACCTACAAGTACAGCATGGCAATCCCGTGTGATTCTTTATCAGCCAAGTCAGCGTCCTCAAGAGCTTAAGGGACAATGGATGGAGACGAGTTTCGGACGTTGTCGTGTTACAGGACGACTCGGTCAGCGTCATGCCGATATCATGGAGGCAATATTATATGTTGCCGAGAAACGCCGTGAAGTTTCTGATGGTGGAATCGAATTATTAGTAGATCCAGCTAAAGTACGTCGAACATTATCTGATAGGCAGTATAGCTATGGTCGCATACAAAAGCTGATGATAGATCTTCGCGTTGCAACAGTCGAAATTATAACGCCAGAGCTGGAGAAAAGCGGCGACTGCATAATCGGGGGGCTTATCGATCATGTAGTGCCATCACCGATGACTCGGCCTGATCCTTTGACGGGAGGGAAACGCCGATTATGGCGTGTACGACTGGGGGTAGCGCTCACAATGTTGTTAAAAAGAGATTTGCATTTTTATTATTCTCCTGGTCCGATAGCTCGATTACAACATGGTATTAGTCAAGCAGTCGCTCGTCACGTCTTAACTCATAAGCATGATCCAGCTGGAGGATGGTATACGGATAAGTTGATAATAGCAGTCTGTGGTGAAGGGACAAGTAATATGACTTTGCGTAATTATCGTCGACGATTGAAAGAAGATGCTAGGCAATTGCTTGAAATTGGCATTGAGGTTAAAAGTTCGAAGATAAAACGTGTCACAGCGGCCCGATAGTGTGCCACAACGGCCCGATGACGTGTTATGGCGGCCCGGTAGCGTGCCACAGCGGCCCGATTTTTTTACTATTCAGCAGCATTTACAGGATCGTCCAGTATCTTCAGGCTTTGAAATCACCTGCTTGAGCAGGCGTTTTCAAATCTAGAATCGGCCAAAGGCCGATGGTTGCACGCCAGAAGAAGATATTACTTACACGCTTTGTATATTGACACTTGAGGTTGATTTCATGACATATGAGGTACGCCCCTAGCTTTATGCATAGCGAGGCAGATTTTAGCCGCTAAAATCTGCAATGCACATGCTCAAACAAGTTAATTAAAAAAGTTCATAGGAAAATAAAAGGTTTCTTACAATATATCGAAACGTAAATATAGTTTGTGGAGGTCCATATGTAACTACTAAAGGTCATTTTCAAAATGGAGGAACATAGTTTCCTTGCAAAAAACATGTTTGCTGTAGATTTTTACTCGAGTAATCCTTCATTAATACACTAAGAAAACACAACCTATACACCGAAATACACATCGACGTGCACAGATATACTACGGCAACTGGAGGGCAGGACATGTAAAGTAGGCCCACCGCTGGGGTGTTCCAACTTTACCACTCCCTATTCGCCGCATCACGGCTCAAGGTAGTCCTGCTCTGCGAGGCTGCCAGGCTACCGCCTGTATGGAGAGTTATATGAAAGTTACGCAGACTAGAAAAAATAGTACGCCAATAAAAGTTTACTGTTTACCCGAAGAAAAAGTTCTCATCCAAGAAAATGCAGAAGCATCTGGATTAAGTGTTACCGGTTTTGTTCGTAGAGTTGCAATGGGTTATCAAGTTGATTCTATCGTCGACATAAAACAGGTTAATGAACTGAGCCGAGTAAATGCTGATCTCGGTCGACTTGGTGGGTTACTTAAATTGTGGCTGGCTAAAGATCCTCGCACAGTGAATTTTTCGCCCACAATGATAAAAACGTTGCTTGCGAAAATAGAATCAACTAGTCAGGAACTAAGGAATATTATGGATAGAATCTTGGATAAATAAATGCATGGCTTCCTATATATCAGCATCTGTTATCAGTCCGAGAGTTCAATGTTAGTAATCACTTGAAATTGAGGTAAGCAAATGAAATTTATGCTCCGAGTATTTTCATCGCAGAGAGGCATTTTAGCCGCTAAAAATGCCTTAGTAGCTTCCTTCGTGGCGTCCATCGTGGCATTTCCGGTGAAAGCAGGCATTCCTGTTATTGATGGAACTAACGTGGTTCAGACCACAATCAGCGCAGTCAACAACGTTCAGGCAGTAGCAAAACAAATCCAGCAATACCAGACGCAACTGCAGCAATACGAAAACATGCTACAAAACACAGTCGCACCTGCCGCCTATATATGGGATCAGGCTAACTCAACTATCAAAAAACTTCTGCAGGCGCAGGATACGCTGAACTACTACAAAAATCAGGCGGGTAGCCTTGATTCTTATCTACAGCGTTATCAGGATGTTAACTATTACCGGTCTTCTCCGTGCTTTAACAGTAATGTCTCATGTACAGCTGATGAGATTAAGGCACTGCAAAATGCCGACAAAAACAACTCAGAAGCCCGTAAGAAAGCAAACGATGCTGTTTTTAAGGCTCTCGATGAACAGCAGATAATGCTCCAAAGCGATGCTGATAACCTTGTCAGATTGCAGAGTCAGGCAAGCGGTGCACAAGGGCAGATGGAAGCCATTCAGTCAGCTAATCAGCTGGCCAGCGCACAGGCAAATCAGTTACTCCAAATCCGCTCATTACTTATGGCGCAACAAAATGCGGCTACAACCTTGGCACAGGTGCAGGCCGATAAAGAAGCCCAACAAATAGTAGCCGATCAAAAAGTATTAGCTGGACAGAATACACCAAGTCCGAAGCGAATTTGGTGAGGAGCAACTGAATGAAAGAGAAAATTATGATGGCATTTATTGTAATTAGTTCATTGATTCTATGTTCTTGCGAAAAAAACGATAAAGATTGTTTATCGACGCCATCTAATAAATTAGATGCACATAGATACGATAAGTGTGCGTTGCGTAGTAAAAACAATCCAAGCCCTAAACGAGAATGGTAATTATGAAAACAGTAAGCAAACTCACTTTTTTAGGTACCATACTTTTCTTTTCTGTAAACGCCTATGCTGGTCAATTAGATAGTAGTGGGTTACTTGATACTTTGTTAGATAAGTTTCAACAAGTAGCTAGCACATGGACAACAGTAATTGGTAATTATGCGAATTGGCTCTTCTGGGGGGTGGTATTAATAAGTATGGTTTGGAGATTTGGTATGATGGCGATCCAAGGGGAGGGGTTGACTGGTGTACTTGCAGAAATAGTTCGCTTTTTTGCCGTCATTGGTTTTTTTTATTATATTTTAATCAACGGCCCAGCCATATCGCAATCCATAATTAACTCAATGAGACAGCTTGCAGCAAACGCTTTAGGAATAAGTACTGGTATTTCACCATCAAGCATAGTTGATATGGCGTTTGCGATATTAACAAAGGTCAGTTCAGCCGCATCAATTTGGTCGCCAATGATATCCACCATTATGATAACAGTCGCGATAATCGTTCTGGTAGTGATGTCTCTTATAGCGATAAATATGCTAATCATGTTGGTTTCTGCATGGGTGTTATGTTATGCAGGAGTTATATTGCTTGGGTTTGGTGGTTCGAAATGGACCTCTGATATAGCAATTAATTACTTACGAACTGTTTTGTCGATTGGCATTCAATTATTCACGATGACATTAATTATTGGGGTTGGACAATCATTTATAGATCAATATTTTTCTATTATTAAAGATGATGTTCCTGATCTTAATAGTCTTATCGTTTTGCTTCTGGCGTCAATCATTCTTTTAGTATTGACTAATAAATTACCGTTGTTGTTATCTGGCGTTGTAGGAGGGGCACCCTTACAAGGCATCGGAGGTTTTGGAGCAGGTATGATTACGGGCGCTGCTGCTACTGCAATTAGTGGTGCTGGAACAATGGCAATGAGCGCTACAGCTCAAGTCAGTGGTGGGGCTTCTGCATTAAAAGCCGCATTTGAATCTGCACAAACGGCAATGGCCGAAGAATCCGGATCTGTCGGTGGTGGTTCAAGCGGCGGATTTGGTGGTGGTGTAGATACCGGTTCTGTAGAAACGTCGGGACAGCAACCATCTGGTAAAGGTAGTTCCAGTGGGGGAAGCGAAGGTTTTGCTGCATCGTTCTCTCGTGCTGGCCGCATGGCAAGCCATATGGGAAGCAGTATGGCTAACGGGGCTGCTGAGTACCAGGCAATGAAGCGAAGTAGCAACTCTTCCCGAGTCCAACAAACTTTTGGAGGGGAATTGGCGGCTCAAATACGTAAACAAACAGCTACTCGTCGGGATAACCGGGAGCATGATGATTTTGCAGGAGATAGCTTATCCGGCAATAATAAATCTTGAATCGCGCGCGTCAGTTAACGAGGTAGCGTGAACTGACGCTTTCACTGAGCGAACCTCAATCCTGCAACTCAAAGGAAAAACATGTCCAGGTCTCCCTATACACGGTTACGCATTGAGGGCTTTCGCAAAGCAGAGGCTTCCCTGAGACTTGAAGGAATGGACCCCAGTGGTACGCCACTGTACGAGTCCGTTAAGGCACATATTATTTCAGGCGAGCTGACTTATGAGCAGGGGCGTTCTGAGATTCTTGCATACTACACAAAAGCAGATACCGCCGGGACTGTGACAGTGGGAGAAATTCTGACAGAGGAGTTTTTAAAACCGCTGAACATGTCTCATGATGAGCTAGCGGAAGCTATGGGGGTTTCTCGGCAGGATGTTGGGGATATCATATGCGGGCAGCGTTGTCTCAACGCTAATGAGGAGCGCCTTCTTGCAGGCATGTTTGGAACTGATGAGGACTTCTGGAGTAACCTTAAGAACTCACGAGACCTTCATGAAAATGATGGGAGTGATTGACCTATGTCTCCATTATATGTCATGCATTGAACCGCCCCTCAAGTGTCATGATATTATAGGTTTTACACAGAAAACTATCTGTCATCAGAAGCTCTTGCCCTGACGTGCCTCGATTTGATATTGAACATTATATTGGGAGTAGTCTTGACAACGTAGCATTTTCGCGCCTTGGGGAACCAATAATCGACGTGGGAGTCGTGCGAAAGGGGAAAATAATGCTGGCTAATATTGAAATAGCAAACGAAGCAAGTTATGGCGCAAATACGCAACGTTTGTCAGGGCTCCGTTCTATCAATTTTATTTTTGGCACCAACGGGTCGGGTAAAACAACTATTTCGCGTGTCATTGCGAACCCCGCAGGAAAACCTACCTGCGCAGTTACATGGACTGGCCAGCCATTAGAATGTCTGGTCTACAACAGTGACTTTTGCTTTCGGAATTATGCTCAACAAATGCCGGGCATTTTCACGCTAGGGCAGGCCGAGGCTGAAACGCTTGCCAAGATCGAAGCGGCGAACGCCCAAGTGCAATCCCTGACCCGCGACATTGCCCAACTCCAAAATACTTTGGGCGACATAAGCTTCGGCAAGCTCGGGGAGCTCCAGACTTTAAGGGCTGGCATCGAACAGAAATGCTGGGAGATCAAGACAGTCCACGATCCTCATTTTCAAGAGGCATTCACTGGCTTCCGAAATTCTAAGGTCAGCTTTTGCAACAAGATCCTAATGGAGTGGACTCAGAATTCTGCTGAGATTGTTCCGCTTGACGAGCTCAAACAACGTGCACTGACAATTTTTGAGAAAGGGCTTGAACGGCTCACACCCATCGTAGTGTTTGACGCCAACGACCTTGTTATCCTCGAAGGCTCGGCAGTTCTTTCGAAAAAAATTGTAGGGAAAGAGGACATCGACATCGCTGCACTCATACGTCTCCTCGGTAACAGCGATTGGGTACGGCAAGGCCTTGGTTATGTAGACGAAGCGGGGTCACAGTGCCCATTCTGCCAGCAGGAGATGAATGACTCTCTAAAAACAAAATTGAATGACTACTTTGACGAGACCTATCTTAATGATATCGCTGCAATCGATCGCATAAGTGACTCATATGAATCTCACTCCAAAAACCTTTTGGCTCGGCTCGAATTGATCCACAACGCGGGAAGCAAGTACCTTGATTTGGTAGCGTTTCGCGCCGACATTGATCGACTCTCGGCACGGTTAGAGTTGAATCTTCGGCAAATCGACGGCAAACGGAAAGAGGCAAGTTCGCAAGTCACGCTTGAGCCTGTTGGTGAAATCGTCACCTCCCTTCAAGAAGCTATCTCCAATGCGAATACTGAGATCGATAAGCACAATGCGATGGTTGACAATCTGGCGACCGAGCGGGCCACTCTTGTATCGCAAATCTGGAGATGTTTACTTGAGGAATCGAGGCTCGTATTCACTGATTACGATACCGCGAAAAGGGGGCTCGATCGTGCCGTTACTGGCCTGACCGCCAGTCTTGCTTCAAAACGAGCGGCGCTCGCAAAGGCCAGTAATGAACTTGCTGAGTTGGAACGTGAAGTAACGAGTGTTAAGCCAACAGTTACGGAGATTAACGCTATTCTAAGATCGTTCGGCTTTACGGGGTTCCGCCTCGCGACAGCTGGCCAGCAAGAAAACCTCTATGAAATTGTGAGAGGGGATGGGAGCGAAGCGGCTACCAGCCTTAGCGAGGGAGAGCGCACCTTTATCACTTTCCTCTACTTTTACCATCTCATTAGAGGCAGCATGAACGCAAGCGGGATAAACGCGGAGCGAGTTGTTGTGTTCGACGATCCTGTCTCGAGCCTCGACAGCGATGTGCTCTTTATCGTCAGTGCTTTGATCAAACGAGTGCTTGATGAGGCTTGCAGTGGGACTGGGTTTATAAAGCAGGTCTTTCTAATGACGCACAACATCTACTTCCATAAGGAAGTATCTTTCGATCCCAAACGCGGCACAGAGTGCCGAGCACACGAGACGTTTTGGATCGTACGGAAAGTAAACAATGTATCCGTAATCACCGGCTACAATCACAACCCGATCAGTACTTCTTATGAGCTCCTTTGGGCGGAGGTGAGGTCGCCGAACCGATCAAATATCGCAATCCAAAACACGCTAAGGCGCATCCTGGAGAATTACTTCAAGATTCTCGGAAACCTCGATAAGGATGACATCTGCGCGAGATTCGAGGGACGAGATAAGCAAATATGTGGTTCGCTCTTTTCTTGGGTGAATGATGGGTCACACAGTTTCAACGATGACCTGTACATTTCTGCCGATGACGCGATGGTCACCCGTTATCTCGATGTTTTTCGCAGAATTTTCGAAGTTACAAATCACCTCGCACATTACGAGATGATGATGGGGCCACAAGCGCTAGCTACTCTAGCAGTTGCGAATATGAACACAGCTACCGACGCTGTGGGCGATACGGCAGCATGAGTTACGACTTCAAAAATCTATCATGGGCCGACTTTGAGGATCTTGTTCGAGACCTCATAGGGCGAGAAGAAGGACTTCGCTTCGAAGCATTTTGTGCAGGGCCAGATGGCGGCATTGATGGTCGGCACGCGCAGGCTAATGGTAACGTCATTCTACAGGCGAAGCATTATGAAGGTTCGCCGTTCGGCAAGTTGACAGCCATTATGAAGCGTGAGCGATTTTCAATCGATAAGCTCGGCCCGGTTCGCTACATTTTAGCAACTTCCTGTAAGTTCACCCCGCTTGGCAAGAGTAAACTCGCTCCGCTCATAGGGCCTAGTCTGAGGTCTGAGGCGGATATTTTTGGTCCGGAGGACCTCAACGGTCTTCTACGGAAGTACCCAGATATTCTCAAGTCGCACATCAAACTATGGCTTTCAGGTGCGGGTGTTCTAGAACGCGTCGTACGCGCGGCGGCCCATACCTTTGCAGCGTTCACGAGAGAGGATATTGAGCAGAAGGTTCGAGTCTACGCATTAAACCCGAGCTTCGATGAATCATTGGCTACACTGGAGAAACATCGGCTTCTTATCATCTCAGGGCCCCCGGGTGTCGGTAAAACGACACTGGCCGAGATGCTGTGTTACACCTTCCTGAATGAGCAGTGGGAGCTCGTTCCTATCCGTAGTCTAGAGGACGGCTTCGCGGCCATTATCGACAGCAAAAAGCAGGTCTTCCTTTTCGACGACTTCCTAGGAAAGGTTGCCCTCGACCGGCAAGCTCTGGCGCACAAGGATTCTGATTTAGCGCGGTTCATGAGCCGCGTACGTCGTTCCCCAAATGCTCGTTTTATCCTTACGACGCGGGGATACATATTTGAAGAAGCCCGGAGAGTTTCCGAACATCTTGGCGACCAGCGCCTCGATGTAACGAAGTACGTTCTCGATGTTGGTGTTTATACTCGCCGGATTAAAGCGCGGATTCTTTACAATCATCTATACGTGTCAGAGACACCGAAGTCGCATATCCATGCGCTATTGGAAAGTAACAGGCTTGCGGAAATTATTGATCATAAGAATTATAACCCGCGTGTCATTGAGGCCATGACCGATGAATTTCGAATTGGTGATATCGAACCCGCTGACTATCCTGCGGCCTTTATCGGTGCTCTAAATAACCCTAGCCAGATTTGGGATACCGCATTCCGGACACACATCGATCATCGGTGCAGACATCTCTTGATGGCGATGTTTTTTCTCACGGAGTATGGGGTGTCCCTTGGTACGCTTCGTGCGTCTTTCGAGCCATTACATACAGCGATGAGCACAGCCTACGGTCTACCGCACGGGCCTAAGGATTTCGAAGAGGCCCTTCGCATTCTAGAAGGTAGCTTCGTCAACATTGTCAACATCAGCGGACCAAGAGTGTCCTTTCTCAACCCTTCGCTCAAGGACTATCTCTCATCCTATCTATTGGACACAGAGCTACTCATTCGTCTTGTCCCCACAGCCTTCTCCATAGATTGGTTGTCGAGATTGTGGAATTTCGTGTATCCGCGCGGTCTTAGCGAAGACGATCAAACAAAGATCGCCCGAGCCTGCGCTGGTATGCTTGAAATGATCGAAACGCGTCCGCACTGGCGCCCTCGGGCTGGCGACGCGCGCTCGCTTGAATACAACGACGCCGCAAACTCCAAACGCTTAGGGATGTTGATGGACTGGTGGTGGCTCACGAACGAACGGGCGTTTGCTGACAGCATCATGACAATTGTCCGCAATCCACAGCAGGGCTTTGGTGCATGGTCAGATGGAGAGGCCTTGATCGACTTGTTTTGTCGGCTAGGTGACAAGGGTTATGGGCGTCCATTCATATACGAAACCGAATTACTGGAGCTCCTCGAGAAGGCGATCACGGACACTATACGCTGGAGTTCAAGTGACATGCTTGCCAATCTCGTGGATGCAGTGGATGCAGTGGATGCAGCGCAAGGGCTGCCGCCTAGCATCAACTATGCCTTGCAGACGGCTGTGCTAGAAGAGTTCGAGGAGAATACCAGCCGCATCAGCGAAGATGATAGCGAGTCCTCCTTATCCGATCGTATTGATGCTCTCAAAAAGTTCGCGCCGCGTTTCGGTGTGCCGGACTCTGTGTTGAGTAACGCAGTCTCAGCCATTGAGGATCGAATCGGCGAGATTGAAAACCGGAGCAGTCCCGTTCCCTCTCCGAGTTTCCCGTCGTCGAAGAAGAATGATCGGGAGAAGTTTGACGACAGAGCTCTTCGAGACCTTTTCACTCCTCTCTTGGATCGGTAGTCTAATGTAGAGTTGTTGCGGTATAGGGCGCTCCATTCAAAAAAAGTATTTTCCTGACGTGGTATTAATTATGGTATCACCGATAAATTTATATTTAATCCTTTGATTTTAATGTGAATTTATTATCATAAAATAATTGAGTGGGAATGATTTAGTTCCTGCTGGATGTATCGAATATTTCAAAGCCCGCGAAAGCGGGTTTTTTTATAGAGAATAATTTTAGAGAGCTTATTGCTACTTTAATCCGCTATCCATCGTTTGACACGCTTACAGTGTTAATTCCGATCCTCGCTGATAGCGTACGGGCGTAGTTATGTGCTAAAGGCTGACATTGCTAAATTCATGCTTACCTTAAAAAGGGGAAAGCCCTATCGGCAATTCCCCATTTAAGAAAGACAAACTAGCTTTGTTGACAGAAGCGGAGTCGGTTGCCAAACGGATCGTAGACTTCCATGACGTCTCCCCAGTCTTGCTTAACTATTTCCGGGCGACCGTATCCATATTGTTTGCCGTGGAGTTCATTTCTCAACAACGCAATATTTTTTACTGGAATAAATATCGTTGCACCCGGACTGGCGTCACCGTGATGCTCAGAAAGGTGTAACTGTAACCCTTCTCTGGCAATGCCCATATACAGCGGTAAACCGGGCTCGAACCGGTGTTCAAACTCGACGCTGAATGACAGAAATTCAAGATAGAACTCCTGTGCTTTTCGGACATCAAAAATTCGTAGGATGGGTATGGGTTTGCTGAATTGAATTTGAGACTGGGGGATCTGCGGAAGTAACGTTGCTGCCGCAGTGTTCCAGTCTCTGAAGCCTAACTGGTGTGCAACCGTTTCGAGCGCAATGGAATAAGAAATCTTATGTTCACGTAATTCAAGAGAGGCTTTTAACTTTGCAGCCATTTGTTTGGCTTGCTCGATAGAAAACATATTTTCTCCTGTTGTCAGGAAATGGTGGGGCTCGCATTACCACATCCCGACCGTCAAGAGTTTCAAAATTAATGAGGTTGAGAATAAACATGCTTTCACCTTTTCCCTTCAGGAAGCGAGCGGCGGGCAGCACGGGCCATGAATGAGAATACACAGGCTCGTGAAACGCCACAAGTTTTCAGGCTCGAATGAAGGGGGGGGGGCTACCAATTCAAGTGGTTACGATTAATGGACGCCTGATGGAATAAGTATCGCGTCCGCTTTTCGATCACTGCGGTCCCTCATCTTCGTTAGCCCGTCCGCTCGGTTCCAGGAGCGGATATTGTATGAACGTTAGTGATTTAGCAGACTCATCCCCTTTATCTAATTTCTTGCATATCTCCTTAGCAGCACCTGAAGGGGACGACAAGGGGGGAATGATTGTCCTTAAGGGACATAAATCCAGCCTGGCCGTCACGTCACTGATATGGCATACCTTAAAGATGCCTGCGTCGCTCGTTTCATTCACGTCAGAGTCTTAATCCTGAACCGTGAGAATGACGCTTCCTGTTGTATGACCCGCCTCCAGAACCCGGTGTGCTTCTGCTGCGTCGGTAAGGGTAAATTCAGCGCCAATATGACTTTCAAGTCCTGCCGACAGTGCTGACATAAGGTCGGAGGCCCCTTTCCTGTAAAGCGCAGCATCATCTGTATAGGCGAGTGAACTTGGTCGCATCAGTGCTATAGATCGGGCAAATCCCAGTTCTTCCACCCGCACCGGAGGTATGGGGCCGGCAGGCTGTCCAAGACTGGCAACAGTGCCAAAAGGGCGGACCACGCTGAGCGTTCTGGACAGCATTGTTCCTCCGATACCGTCGATGGCCAGATGCACGCCATATCCTTCCGTGATGTCGCGGACTTTCTCCGGCCATGCAGCTTCTGTATGGAGCAAAACTTCACTCGCGCCAGCAAGGCGGGCCGTTGCCACTTTTTCCGGTGAGCCCGTTGTACCGATAACCCTGGCACCCTTCATCGTTGCCCAGCGGGTCACTATCTGCCCCAGCCCTCCGGCAGCAGAATGAACCAGTATCCAGTCGCCAGCCCTGACTTCCCTTACTTTGTTGAGCAACATATGTGCGGTAAGGCCCCGAAGCATCGCACTACCGGCTGTACGGGTGTCCACACCATCCGGAATCCTGATGAGGCGGCTGGCATGTATATTGCGGGATTCAGCATAAGCGCCCATCGGATTTCCCGTATAGGCAACGCGGTCTCCAGCAGCAAAGGCGCTGACGTTACTGCCCGTTGCTGTGACTACTCCGGCCCCTTCAAAACCAGGCACCGCCTGGGGATATGGCTGAGGGTAGAGTCCTGAGCGAAAATAGATGTCAACGAAATTCACGCCGATTATTTCGTGTCTGATACGGACTTCATCGGGACCGGGACTGACTGACTCTCTTTCCACCGCTTTAAGAACCTCAGGGCCACCCGGCTGGCTGATAATCATTGCTAACGACATTATTTTTTCCTCACTCATGAAGTGAGAAAACTATAAATGAGTTTATTACAGGAAGAATACAGGTATAAAAGCACCATACATGTGTAAAAATGCACAAGAGGTGAGGTATGGACTGGCAGGATTTACATTTTTTTTTCGCTCTTTCCCGGTGTGGTTCCCTGTCTGCCGCAGCCAGGGAGCTTGGCGTGGATCACGCCACTGTAAGCCGCCGGATTACAGCCCTTGAAAGTTCGCTTGGGCTCAGGCTCACAGAGCGCTTGCCACGCCGTACCACGCTTACTGGACACGGCCGGATTATCGCCTCCGGCGCTGACGAAATGTACCGCATTGCAGACCGTATTCGAATCCAGGCGAGGTCATTGTGTGCCGAACCGGCCGTGCCTATAAATATCAGCGCGTCACCTGCCGTTGCAGCACACCTCATTGCGCCTGCTATAGCAGGCTTCACCCGGAAACATCCGGGTATCACGTTGTCATTATCCGGCGTTTCGCACCATGCTCTTCTGAATAAAAGTGAGGCTGACATTGCGGTTCGCCTTGAAAGGCCTGACGATCCAGACCTGATGACAAGGCGTATAGGTACTATGCGCTTTGGTCTTTATGCTTCTCAGTTCTGGCAAGAAATTCCTCAGGAGGACTGGGTGTTTATTGCTTATGACAGCACGCTTGCACATGTCACGCAGCAGCAATGGCTGGAATCACTGCTGAACGGGCGGCGTGTTATCTTTCGGGCAAGCGATTTGATGGCGCAGCAACAGGCTGCCCGGAAAGGATTGGGCATCGTTACTTTACCCTGCTTTATGGGTGATAATGACAGCGAACTGGTAAGGCTGCAGGAAAATCTGCCTTCGCCCGTGAGGAACATCTGGCTGGTTGCCTACCCTGAACTTAAGCGTGATCACTCTGCTGTCGTGGTAATGGATTTCCTTGCTGAAATCATTGGCCGGTCCTGCCCGCCTGGCAAGAATATCTGAGTTTTTTCTTATTAATTTCTCATGTCATATGACTGACAGTGTTTCCCGTTAATTAATATCGGTGCGATTTGAGTTATATCTCCGTCAGGCATGATTAAAACTTACCTGTTCGCTTTTCACCCTTAGCGGGCACTATCTGATGCAAACGTCCGCAGAGAGCCAAAAGCGGACTTTGCAGACATCACTGTTTTAATTAGAGGATAACAGGTCATAAGATGTGGACTTCATTGACTGAGTTCCATCAATTCAAGCGTCTGACCATCAGGGCTTTGTAAATATATTACTCTGGTTCCCTGCATGGGGCCTGACAACACTGTCTGAGGTTTACCCGGCGTCTTCCAGCCATAGTCCGATACTTTGCTCAATAGCGTATCAAGATCCTCAACTATAAAAGCAAGGTGAGCGTAGCCTGGGATATAGGGTGCTGAAGGTTCTTCTGGCTGCTCAATGTTATTGTATTGTAGTAATTCAATCTTAATATCAGCCAGTTCAAGCAAAGCCATTCGTACATCGGCTCCCCTTGCACCTGTGACTTCATCGATTATAGGGCCAGACATTTTTCCTTCGCGTAATAACTCACCTCCGAGGATCTGAGTCCAGAAGAATAATGAGTCTTCAATATTTTTAACTGAAAAACCAACGTGATTAGCACTTAAGATCATGCGATTACCTGCTGAGTTTTGAAAAATGAGCATCCAACTATCTGAAATCCCTGTTTTACCACTTCACGATAAGTGCGAGGGAATTTATTCAGGAAAAAACACAGTTAAGTGTAGTCTGAATAATATATTAATGATTCATCCACCGCGACAGCTATGCAAGTTACCTGCTTCCTATTGAGAAAAACGCTACTGCGTCGCAAGCCTATATCAATTATAGAAAAAGTACGAATGTCTGCTCATCGCTCACTGCGGACATTGAGGATATGTTTGCGCTGCCGATGCCACTTTTGTTCTGCATTTTCTCACTCAAAGAAACATGATGCTCTTTAGCATCTTTAAAGAGCGCCTCTTTTAATCAGTGCTAGTTTTAGTTCTTGTCATGACAGTTGATCGAAAAAGAGAACAACCATGAAACATCCGGACTGGCATAAAGCAGATATTATTGCGGGCTTAAAGAAGAAAGGAACATCGTTGGCGGCGCTTTCCCGTGAGTCGGGGCTGGCTTCATCCACACTCGCTAATGCCTTAACTCGCCACTGGCCGAAAGGGGAGCGGTTAATTGCTAAGGCTCTGAATATCCAGCCAGAAGTCATCTGGCCTTCGCGTTATCAAGGCCGTAAAAATTGAGAGCTTGTCCGGGAGAGCAGCAGGGCGCATGAGTGGTAGGGACACCACAAATTACTAAGTTCGTATAAGTACGCAATGTCTTTCACCTAAGTGAACGACATTGCGCCTTGCGGCTGAGGATTTATCGCGATCCAGGTGTGTAATCGACCTGTACCAGAACAACATTTATTTCAGGAACTGCGCTGACGACAATATCTTCAGTTGGATCTTTACCTTTCCAGCATACGCCTTGCACCATGCAACTCTGTTGCTTAACGTAGCCAAGCGAATTCAGATATGTATCTATCTGGCTGGTATCCGTCGTGCCGTGGAATGTCAGGCTGTTTCCCACCGAGCCAGGACCGGATACAGTATGGTAATCAAACTCGTAATTAGCTGTTATACGCGGCATTTTCTTTAAAATGTCAGGCGTGAAGAATCCGTATACCTGGCGATCGTTTTCAGTGTATTTACCACCGTCTTCGAGGCCAAATTTTATTACGGGCCATTTCCATGCAAGCAAAAACGCAATGATGGCGATAGCTGTAATGGCAATTAGCCCAATTTTTTTCCCAACACTCATACGATTAAATCCTTTCTATTGCCGCCTTGTATGAAGCCGCCATTTGCGGTTTCTATGCCTATATTTCCAGATGTCAAATGCGGCGCTACCATCTCTTGCATTGAACACTGCTCTGAAACGTAATATTCCAGGCTTCAGTCTCATTCCCACAAAACTGCAACCACCATTAGCTATCGCTTTACTGACTATTTTCAGAACCGTTAAGGTAACCGGGAATATAAAAGCAGGGGAAAAGGCTATGCAAGGAACACGGCTACTGGGCGACGGCTATGAGCCGCAGGTCTGGCTGGAAGGCGAGCGGCTGACTTACTCGCTACCGGTTGATTCCGGGTTTGTCAGTTTCAACTTCACCTTTGATATCCGCCAGCGCGATCTGGATGTTCTGCGTACCGATAATTACCGGCGTGCGGTGCTCGAAATCGTCGCGCACACGGTGCTTCAGCATTCCACGCTGAAGGGAAATCACCGTTTGACCCAAAGCGATTTCGACAATCTTGTGGCTGATGTGCTTCACTCCACCAGCGATGCTCTCCAGGCTTTTATTACGCGGATCGGTCAGCAACATAACATCGCAATTGAGCACTATGTAAAAGAAATCCTGAAACGCCTCGCGATGAACTGATCGGATATTGAAACCTGGTGCATAGCCTCACTAACCCCTCGTATTTAGTGGCTTTTCTTTAGACGCGGCGACGGTTAAGGTCTACGCTGATACAGCCAAAAACCCACCAACCGACAAGGCAAACGCCATGTTTAAACGCCTCCTTTCTGCCATTAGCGGCAAAAAAACGCCGGAAACCGAAACTCATTCTCCTGAACCACCGCAAAACGATGAGCTGATCGTGGCGTACGACGCCTACGGGCGGGAGATGCACATCCCGCGCAGCGAGTGGCGCGAGAAGGTGTTTCTGCCGTCGCTAGAAGAGAAACGCAATGATGCCGCCGAACTCTATCAGGCGATTATCGGCGGGCTGAACGATGGTTTTGCCGCGGATTTGATCCCTGCCGCCGAACGCCTGGTGGAGATTGACTATCTTCCCGAGCGCAGTCACACCATCCAGGGCATCGTGCTGATGAAAAATGGCGAGCTGGCGGCGGCGGAAAATACGCTGCGGGCGGGCATCGCCAAAGTGGGCGAAACCGGCACATTGCTGACCAATTTAGCCAAAGTGTTTGCCGAGCGCGGTGAAGAGCAGCGCGCGGAAGAGACGCTGTGGCAGGCGATTCAGGCCGATCCGAATCAGGACAACGGCCTGTTATGGTGGGTGAGCATTCAGCAGGAGCGCGGCGGGGAAAACGCTTATGTTGCCGCGCTGAAAACCGCGTCTGCATTGCCCGGTAGCTGGCGTGCGCAGTTATGGCTGGCTCGCCATTATCTGGAACATCAGGATATTGCTGCTGCCCGCACACTCTATCAGGAAGTACTGAGTGCCGGTCTGTATGACGGCAGTGCGCTAATGATGATTTCCGGCGATCTCGGCAATAACGGGCAGATCCCGCTGATCGCCGAACTGGTGGCGCCAGTGTATGACGAACATCGCCACGAGCCGATGACCGGTCTTAATCTACTGCGAGCCTGGCTGGCGCTGGGTAATGTCGAGGAGGGCGAAAAGCTGCTGGCACGGATGTACGCGCTGGGGTATATGCCGCTGAAACAGCACCTTGATGAGTTCGCCAAAGCCTTTCAGGAGATGCAGAAGCACGCGGCTACTTCCACGCCTGCTGATGCTTCCGAACTGAAATTCAGCACGCTGTCGCTCACTCAACCGATCTGGCATTACGGCCTGTGCAACGCCAACTGGCTGTTCACACAGAAGCCGGAAGGGGCGCCGACCATTGGTTTCTTTGCCCTGTCGAAACTCTACGACGGCCCTGAACGCAGCGAATCACAGCGCGAGGATGATATTGGCCGTCTGGCGCGGGCTATCCCGCTCTATTTTGCCGAAGCGGCACACTACTGGAGCGATTACGCCAGCCGTTTTTATGTACAGGTTGTCGAAGGCGGCGGGCCGGTACTGATTGGCGGTGAAATGGATGGCAACGCGCTGTTCGATATCGTCCCGCCAGCCATGAATTACTTTGTTACGGGGGCTGTGAGTTGCAGCGGGGAAGGAGAACAGCGCGAGTGGCACATCACGTTGAGCCTGTGGGACTGCGCAACGCGTACGAAAAAAGCTGCCGAAGCGGGCCGTAGCAAACAGGCTGAGCTGGGCGCGCTGGTGCTCGATCTTGAACAGCGTCTGCTCGCTGTAATTGGTCTCACGCGCCAGCAACCGCTGGATGCGTTTTATCTGCGCCCGTCTGCGGAGGCGATGGAGATTTATCTGGGCGAGCTGGCGCAGGCGTTTACGCTTACGCTGGTGGTGAACAAAACCACGCCGCGCGAGGTGATGTGGGGCGAGCGGGCGATGCTCGACTGGCCGCTGCATATGGCGCTCCAGTGGCCGCAGGTTGAGGTGCCGAAACTGATGTATCTCTCCGGGTTGGGAAAAGCCTTTGATTATCACTCGGAGGCGTTGGCCGAATACCAAAGCCGTACGCTGGAGTTGCTGCGCGAAGCCGAACGCAATAATAGCCCGGCTGCGCGTCTGACGCCGCTGGTGTGGAAAATCTTCGGTATGAACGAGGAATTTGCCGCGCACCGGCAAAATCTGCCGGCGGATGCGGGCAGTGCGTATAGCGACTGGCTGGCGCGGGTCGCGGAGAAGTAGTTGTTTGAAGCTGTGTCGGGAAGGCGTTGATAAATCTAAGGGGCAATAAATGGCCAATAAACTACGCGTGTTCATTAGCAGCACGATGAAGGATCTGCGTAACGAGCGACAGCAGGTGGTCGATCGGTTAAATTTTCTTGGTTTTGAGCCGGTGAATGCCGAAGAGTTTAGCCCAAACGGGCAGACCAGTTGGGAAGTGATTGAGCCGAAAATCCGCGATTGTCACCTGTTTGTCCTGCTTCTTGGCGACAGTTACGGCTGGGAGCCGAAGAGCGGTTATGGCGGTGGAGAGGGGAAATCCGTCACGCATCTTGAATATGACGCCGCTCGCGCGCTGAACATTCCCGTGTTGCCCTTTATAAAAAAGCTGGAATATGGAAGCAAAGAGGACAAGCTGCGGGATGCGTTTCGCGAGGCCGTGGCCGCGTGGGATACGGGGCATTTTCGCGCGGAATTTGAGTTAGCGAAGGATCTTGCAGATAAAGTGGCGAAAGCGCTGGTGGATTTTTGTACCCAGACGGCGCTGAAAGAGCTGCTGCGCCTGCGCGATGCGCAGTTAACGCCGCCGCCTGCCGCTGTGCAATCAGCCGAATCACTTCCGGTGCATGATAATGATAAATGGGTGCTTCTCGGTGGCGCAGGGCTGTCGATATCTGCCGGTTATCCGACAGCGAATCTGATTATCAGTAGCCTGGCTGCGCAGCTCTGGCCGGATGTTGCGGCCAGCGACATTTACACCCGCTACTCATTTGACGAAGTGGCGGAGTATTACGAAAGCCAGCGCGGGCGCGAGGCATTGCTGCAGGATGTTAAAGCGTTACTGGATACGCCACAGAAGGTCTGGCCGACCGGGGCCCATTTTGAGGCAGTGAAGAAATTCAAAACCATCCTCACCACCAACTATGATCCACTCTTCGAAATCGCCTGCATGACGAGCAGCATTCCATATGTGGTGATCACGCCGTCCGATCCGAAGCTACCGGAAAAGGGCAAAGTCTCGATCATTAAGCTCAGCGGAACCCTCTCCGAACTGGAAAGCCTGCGGCTGACGGCGAAGGATCTCCAGGATGTGATGGCCAATGAGGCGTTCTTTACGGTGATCAAACAGAGCCTCGCTGGCCGCAAAGTCGCGGTTGTCGGACATGCTTTACGCGATGCTCATGTGTTAAAGGCGCTGACCGAATCCGGCGTATCCGGGCCGGGCGTCTATGTGAGCCCTAATCCGGGGCCTGCGGCGGATATCATCCTGCAACGCTTTAACCTGCAAGCGAAACCGCAGAAAGCCGATGCGTTTCTTGCTAGCTTCGATCCCGACAGCGTGATGTAAACGCCATCAGGCGCAATGTGTCCCTTTATCGTCAGCAATATCAACCGATTTGCTGGCGATTTTTTTTGCAGTTTTTAAAGGGCATGCGCAAACCCACGCGTCTGAGCGTGTACAAAAAACGGGTTAAATCTTAACGTTGTGCGGTGGGATCGATAGTCTGGCTGATTTGTTGCGACTGGACTTTATCCTGATGATGATACCAGGCGCCAATGGTGGAATAGACGAAACGGCCGAAGAAAAAGACAAAGCTGATGAGAAGTACGATACGGGTCATGCGACTGTCAAATCGATGTCGTTTTCGCATACTGGTTGCCTGACTCACTGTGGTTCCTTTAGGAATACCCGATTAACGGGCGACAAGGCTATTAAGGCACAGTCTCCGGGGAAGGTCAATTAAGCCTGCAGCCCGTTAAAACATATATTGGGATTATATAAGAAAAATTAAATATTTACGCTGCGAATATAAAAACAAAAATACAGACAAATCACATGGAAATAAAACCCGCCGATACGTTTATTTTGATTTATATCAACTTTCGCTTACCGTGCAGAACTAAAATTTCACCCTGTTACTGCGAGTGCTTTCACCTTGTGTCTTGTTAAGCCAGGCTGGATGCCTGGTTGAAATTTCAGCCCGGATCAGGCTACCGTCTTTGAGCGTCTATGTCATTAATTAACAAGTATAATTCCCTAAAGGATAAATGGTGGGCATTGCCGTTCGTTCTTCCCGTTATCTTTTATCCATTATTTAGTCTGGCTAATGTATTTACTTCGATTTACGGGCAGAACGTTATTCTCTATTACCTGCCAATGTCGCTCTTGATCGGTCTGATGATGTTTTATGGCTGGGCCGTGCTGCCAGGCATGATCGTTGCGTTAATCTGGCATAACTGGCATTTGGGGCCATTGGGTATGCTCCTGAAAAGCGTGCAAGAGCTTATTCCTGTCCTGTTTAGCTGGGTCGGTTATCGAATATTTGTCACTCGCCGACATCTGGTCACATATGGTACGTCATCGCTGATTTATCAGCGCATTCTCTGGCACGTATTATGCCCTGCAACGCTATATCTGCTTCTTCTGGAACTGGGGAACTGGCTGAATCTCTTCGGCAAGCACTCGAGCGAGTCGTCGAGGATGGTGCTGGATATGTCGCTGTTGATCACCTGGAAGGGGCTGTTAGCGGGGGCGGTAACGGGGGTTACATTAAGTTATTTATTGATCCGCATTATTCGCCACCCACGCTATGCGCTTTCATGGTTTTCCCAGCTGCGCATGGAATTTGATCCTAAAGTGACCTGGTCGGAACTGTGTGTCTGGTTCTCTCTGGTGTTGGGGTTGCAGTACCAACTGTTAATGCCTTCCACCAGTTGCAGCATTATCTTTAACACCAACTATACGCTCTCGCTGCTGCTGCCAGTGATGCTGTGGGGATCGATGCGTTACGGCTTCCGGTTTATGTCGTTTGTCTGGTCGCCGCTGCTGATTCTGACGATCCACTATTTTTATCGCAGTTTGTCCTGTTTTACCTCCAGAGATGTGCAGATCGCTATCATCTCTTCCCGTTACCTGACGTTCACATTCATGATCCTCGTGCTGGCAGGAATCGCGAGTCGGCGGCGAGCGGTGTTTAACCGAACCCGTCGGCTGGCGTCGGTCGATCCGATGACGCATTTACCGAATCTGCGGGCGCTAAGCCGCGAGCTGGCGAATACCCCATGGTCTGTGCTCTGTTTCCTGCGCATACCGGCGCTTGAACTTTTAGGACGCAGCTATGGCGTGATGTTTCGCATCCAGTTTAAACAGCACCTGGCTAACTGGTTAAAGCCGTTATTACAGAAGGGGGAGGCTGTTCACCAGCTTTCGGGCCACGATCTGGTGATTCGCCTGAATACCCACGCCTGGCAGACGCGTATTGATGAACTGGATGCGCACATCAAACAGTTTCGTTTCATCTGGGACGAGATGCAGGTGCAGTTACCCGTTGGTATCAGCTATTGCTATGTCCGTTCGCCTGTTCAGCATCTTTATCTGCTGCTTGGCGAGATGATCACCACGGCCGATATTTCGCTGGTTACCAACCGGCCGGAAAACCTGCAGAACCGGGGCGTGGCAAACCTGCAACGTAGCCTGAAAAGCAAAGCCGAGATGATGAATCGCCTGCAAAAGGCGCTGGAAGCAGATCATTTTCTGCTGATGGCGCAGTTGATTTCCGGCGTGCGCGGCGATAGCTACTATGAAATTCTGCTGCGCCTGGGCGAGGATCCGCAACATTGTATCCGACCGAGTGAGTTTTTACCGGTAGCGCAGGAGTTCGGCCTGTCGTCGCGGATTGATTTGTGGGTGATTGAAAATGTGCTGCGCTTTATGGCGCATAACCGCAAGACGCTGCCAGCACAGCGTTTCTCGATCAACCTTTCTCCGGCCTCTGTCTGCCGTGCGCAGTTCGCGCAGGAGGTAAAAACCCTGCTGCGGGATTACGCTATCGAAGCGTGGCAACTGATTTTTGAAATCAGCGAAAACAGCATGATGCCGAATATACAGCAGGCCGGGCAAACGCTCGCCCAGTTACAACAAATGGGGTGCCGGGTTGCCATTGATGATTTTGGTACCGGTTATGCCAGCTACGCCCAGTTGAAAGATGTGAACGCCGATATGCTGAAAATAGACGGCAGTTTTATCCGTAATATCGTCGCAAACAGCCTGGACTATCAAATCGTGGCATCTATCTGCCATCTGGCGCGGATGAAGAAAATGCAGGTCGTGGCGGAGTATGTTGAAAGCGAAGAGATACGCAGCGCGGCTGTCGCGCTGGGTATCGATTATCTACAAGGTTATCTGATTGGTAAGCCTGCTCCGCTGGAGACGCTGGCCAAAGAGTAAGCGGAGGGCGGCTCAGGCCGCCACTTCCGGAGCCTGTTCTTCTTCGATTTTTAACCGCCAGCCGGTGACCGCTTCCCAGTATTCCTGCTCTTTTTCCAGATCCAGCAGTACCAGTGCGTTCTGGCTGAACCAGTCATGCGGGAAGCGCAGCGTCCAGTGATTCTCATCGGTTTTCAGAAACAGCGTTGGCGGCGTAGTGGTCGCCTGACGCTGATTATTCAGCAACACGCCAAGGCGCAGTAACTGAACCAGCGGCAAAAATTGCTTCTTCTTGAACAGCGTAAAGCGCGGCAACTCGTCGAGTTTGATCGCTTTGCGATGACAGCGCACCAGGGTCGCCATCATCAGCTGCTGCTCCTGGTTGAAACCGGGCAGGTTGCTGTTTTGCAGAATGTAGGCTGAATGGCGGTGCATGCCGCTGTGGTTGATGTTCAGCCCCACTTCATGCAGCATCGCTGCCCACTTCAGCAGCGCCGCCAGTTGCGGGTTGTTGAGCTTGGGATTTTGCGCCTGCCACTGATCGTACATCTGCGTGGTGGTTTCCAGCACGCGGCGAGCCTGTTCTCGGTCAATATTGTACTGGCTGGCAAGGCTTTGCGCCGTACGGCTGCGAATGTCCTGATGACGGAAGCGACCTTCCATCTCATACAGCACGCCCTCACGCAGCGCGCCGTCGGAGAGACGCAGTTCGCGGATCGCCAGCGCATCGAATACGCCGCACAGAATGGCGAGGCCCGGCACGAACACCGCTTTACGTTCCTCAGAAAGCCCTGGTAGGCTCAGTTCGCTGAAGTTTTTATACTTCAGCACTTCATCGACCAGTTTTTCCAGGCGCTCCGGAGTAATAAACCCGTCCTTCTCGCCTGAGGCGATCAGCACTTCATTCGCTGCTTTGATACTGCCGGACGCGCCCAGCGCCACATTCCAGCCCTGAATGCGGAACTGCCAGGCCAGCGATTCCAGCTTTTGCGTGGCGGAAATGCGCGCGCGGCGGAAGTTTTCACCATTGATGGTGCCGCCGGGAAAGTACATCTGCGCAAAGCTGACGCAGCCCATGCGACGGCTTTCTACCAGCTTCGGTTCGAAATCTTCGCCAATAACCAGCTCCGTCGAACCGCCGCCGATATCAATCACCAGCTTGCGACCTTTCTCCGGCTGCGTATGTTCCACGCCCATAAAAATCAGTCGCGCTTCTTCGTTGCCCGGAATGATTTCAATAGGGTAGGGGATCACTTTTTCGGCACGTTTGAGAAACTCCGTGGCGTTCAGCGCCTGGCGTAACGTGTGCGTGCCTACGATGCAGACGCTGGAGGGATCGAACCCTTGCAGGCGCTCGGCAAACAGCGACAGGCAGGCCAGCCCGCGCTCCATTGCCTCTTCGCTCAGCATGTTATTGCTGTCCAGACCATCTGCCAGATGCACACGTTGCTTCAGGCGGCCGATGATTTGCATCGCCCCGTCCACCACGCGTGCAATCACCATATGGAAACTGTTGGAACCCAGGTCGACCGCGGCGAACTCCTCCGGGCGGGGCATCTTTTCTTGTATCGGCATAGATTAATCGGGCTGCTCGAGTGATTTGATGTAATCGTAAATCGCCAGCTGTGCGCGTACTTTGCGACGATTGCCGCGCGGCACGTAGCGATTGCTCAGTTCTTTATCAATGTACCGGGCTTTTACCGTATCACTGAACAGAATGTCAATGATATCCAGAACGCGCTGTTTAAGCCGTGGATCGAGCAGCGGTGCTGCCACTTCGATACGGTAATCAATATTACGGGTCATCCAGTCAGCGGAAGAGAGCCAGACTCGCTTATCGCCGCCGTTCTCAAAAATATAGATGCGATCGTGCTCAAGATAACGGTCAACGATGCTAATCACGCGAATATTTTCGCTGATGCCTTCAAGCTCCGGGATCAACGAACACATACCGCGCACCAGCAGATTCACCGGCACGCCGGAGCTGGAAGCGGTATAGAGGCGATCCACCAGCCCTTTGTCCACCAGGTTGTTCAGCTTCAGCGTAATGCCGGAAGGCTGTCCATTCTGCGCGTTGGCGATCTCGGCATCGATCATGTCATACAGCAGGCGGCGCGAGTTTTGCGGCGACACCAGCAGGTAATCGAAATTCACCGGGCGATACGGGTTCTCAATAAAGTTAAACACCCGGCGCACTTCATTGGTAATGCGCGCATCGGCCGTAATCAGCGAGTAGTCGGTATATAGACGTGCAGTTTTCTCGTTAAAGTTCCCGGTACCGATATGCGCGTAGCGCACCACTTCTTCACCTTCCATGCGGGAGATGAGGAACAGCTTGGCGTGAATTTTTAAACCTGGTGCCGAGAAGATCACCTGCACGCCCGCTTCCGTCAGCCGTTTCGCCCAGTGGATGTTGGCTTCTTCATCGAAACGCGCCTGCAACTCCACCACCACGGTCACTTTTTTGCCGTTGTGCGCCGCATGGATCATCGAATCAATAATGCGTGAGTCTTTCGCCACGCGATAGATATTGATTTTAATCGCCAGCACGCTCGGGTCGAAAGACGCCTGGCGCAGCAGCTCCAGCACGTGCTCGAAGGTGTGGTAGGGGTAATAGAGCAGTACATCGCGTTCGCGAACGGCATCGAAACCGTTGCGGAATTTGTCAAACCAGAGATGGCGCAGACGCGGCATCGGTTTGTTGACGAGGTTGGCTTTGCCGACATTCGGGAAGCCAATAAAGTCTTTAAAGTTGTGGTAACGCCCGCCGGGGATAATGGAGTCATAACGGGAGATGGTCAGCTTCTCACTCAGCATTGCCACCATTGCGTCGGGCATATCGCGCTGGTAAACAAAGCGTACCGGTTCGGCGGTCAGACGCTGTTTCAGGCTCGACGACATCAGCTCCATCAGGCTCGATTCCATCTCGTGCACCAGATCGTATTCGGCATCACGGGTCATCTTCATCGAGTAGGCATTCAGCGAATCGTAATCGAAGAAGCCTTTAAAGATGTCATCAAGGCAGTAGCGCAGAATGTTGTCCAGCAGGATCATCGGTTTGCGGCGACGTGGCGTTTCCGGCGGCAGATTCACGAAACGCGGTACTTTGTCCGACGGGATCTCCAGCAGGGCGTAACGGATATCGTTGCCGCGAATGATCTCGACCGCCAGATAGGTGTAATCATCTTTTAAGAACCGCACCAGGTTGGTTTCACGGTTTATCAACGTCGGCGTAATGTGCTGGCGCAGATACTGCTTGAAGTAGTTGCGCAGCCAGCTTTGCTGGTTTTGCGACAGTTGCCGTTCGTTGATCAGGAAGATTTGGTTGCGTGCCATCTCCAGCAGCAGGTCGTTGTACAGGCTGTCGAATTCCTGGTCGGCCTTCAGCACGCGGGATTGAATTTTGCCCAGCAGATGACGTGAGTTGGTAGTGGTGCCTTGCTCTTCGCTGATGATCAACCGGCGTTTCAGCTCGGCAAAACGCACCTTATAAAATTCATCGAGGTTATTGGAATAGATTCCCAAAAAACGCATGCGCTCGATTAGCGGGTTACTTTTGTCTGCCGCTTCCTGGAGAACACGTTCGTTGAAGCACAACCAGCTTAGTTCTTTTTCGAGATATAACTTTTCCTGACCCATTCCTGTTTACACTCCGGTTCTTACTCGGGACACAGCAATATCTTCTCACTCTTACGGTGTCCGCGACTGACAGGTGAACGTTGCTGGCGTTCCTTCGTATAACACAACTTATTATGGCGAGCTTAGCCCTAAGATGTCCAACTGTGCCAAAAAAGTATGACAGTAATCTTTTTTCTGACTTAAGGTGATGAAAATACTGCGGGGATAAGAATACATTGGGCGCGTTTGACGCCGGATGGCGGCTTCGGCTTACCCGGCCTGATATCGGCCCAGGAAAACAGCGTAGGCCGGATAAGCATCGCGCCATCCGGCAGCAGAACAATAAAGGGGGACGATTATTCGTCGGCCGCATAGCCTTCAGGAGGCAGACAGACGCCATCAAGCCACGCGCTGTTATTCTCCATCTTCAGGCGGCCATCAACGAACCAGCTCACCACCAGCGGATAAATCGCGTGTTCCTGCGCTTGTACGCGGTCGGTGATCTCTTCTTCCGTGTCGCCGTCAAACACCGGGACTTTGGCCTGCAAAATGACCGGGCCGCCATCCAGCTCTTCCGTCACAAAATGCACGCTGGTGCCGTGTACTTCATCGCCATTTTCCAGCACCTGGCGGTGCGTGTTCAGGCCTGGGTATTTCGGCAGCAGTGAAGGGTGAATATTCAGCAGACGTCCGGCGTAATGGGCAACAAATGCCGGGCTGAGGATGCGCATGTAACCTGCCAGCACCACCACATCCGGCGCGTAGGCGTCAATTTCATGCATCAGTTCACGATCGAAGGCATCGCGGCTGGCAAACTGCGAGGCAAGAAGGGCATGCGCAGGAATTGCCGCTTCCCGCGCACGTTCAAGGCCGAACGCGTCGGCCTTGTTACTGAATACTGCCCGCAGGGTGCCGTTGATTTTCTTCTGTTTGCAGGCGTCGATAATCGCCTGCAAATTGCTTCCGTTACCGGAAATCAGCACCACAATGTTTTTCATTCAATGACCACACGCTCACTGGAATCGGATGCTTTGATAATACCGATTTTCCACGCGTTTTCACCTTTGGCATTGAGCAGGGCGATGGCTTTATCCGCTTCCGCGGCAGGCAGCGCGATAACCATACCGACGCCACAGTTGAAGGTGCGGTACATTTCATGACGGCTGACGTTACCGGCGCTTTGCAGCCAGTTGAAGACCGCCGGCCACTGCCAGGAGGATTCGTCGATAACTGCCTGGGTGTTATCTGGCAGCACGCGCGGGATATTTTCCCAGAAACCGCCGCCCGTCAGGTGAGCGATAGCATGTACATCAACGTTTTCAATCAGCTCCAGCACCGATTTCACGTAAATACGCGTCGGTTCCAGCAGGTGATCGGCCAGCGGTTTGCCTTCCAGTTGGGTGGTCAGCGGATCGCAGCCGCTTACTTCTATCACTTTACGCACCAGCGAGTAACCGTTGGAGTGCGGACCGCTGGAAGCCAGCGCCACCAGCACGTCGCCGTCGGCCACTTTGGAGCCGTCAATAATTTCTGCTTTCTCTACCACGCCCACGCAGAAACCGGCCACGTCGTAATCTTCACCGTGATACATGCCCGGCATCTCTGCGGTTTCGCCGCCAACCAGCGCACAACCGGATTGCAGGCAACCTTCGGCGATGCCATTGATCACGCTGGCGGCGGTATCCACGTCCAGCTTGCCGGTGGCGTAATAGTCGAGGAAGAACAGTGGCTCAGCGCCCTGTACCACCAGGTCGTTTACACACATGGCGACCAGGTCGATACCGATGGTGTCATGACGTTTCAGATCCATTGCCAGACGCAGCTTGGTGCCAACGCCATCAGTGCCGGAAACCAGTACCGGTTCACGATATTTTTGCGGCAGAGCGCACAGCGCGCCGAAGCCGCCCAGACCGCCCATCACTTCCGGACGGCGGGTCTTCTTCACCACGCCTTTGATTCGGTCAACCAGAGCATTGCCTGCATCAATATCAACACCGGCATCTTTATAGCTGAGAGAGGTTTTATCGGTCACTGCTTCAGTCCCCACGCGTTTTCTTGCGGTAGAAATAAAATTCGGCGCAATTCTAGCAGCCCAGGCAAACGTTTGCGAGCCTATTATTGCCGGGCGTACCTTATAAGTTCCGATATACTATTTTCCAGCCTGATTGATCGCGATCAAGCGGCTATCTGTAGCGCAACGGAAAAAAAGCGGTATAATCCGGCGATTTTTTTTGTGGCTGCCACCTGTCAGGGGAAAGGAGAAGAGTATGAAGGTCGTGGAAGTTAAACACCCACTCGTCAAACACAAGCTTGGGTTGATGCGTGAAAACGATATCAGCACCAAACGCTTTCGTGAACTCGCCTCAGAAGTGGGCAGCCTGCTGACGTATGAAGCGACGGCTGACCTCGAAACCGAAAAAGTCACCATCGAAGGCTGGAACGGCCCGGTGGAGGTTGAGCAGATCAAAGGTAAAAAAATTACCGTGGTGCCGATTCTGCGTGCCGGTCTGGGCATGATGGAAGGCGTGCTGGAGCACGTGCCGAGCGCGCGCATCAGCGTGGTCGGTATCTACCGTAATGAAGAAACGCTGGAGCCGGTACCGTACTTCCAGAAACTGGTGTCCAACATCGACGAGCGTATGGCGCTGGTGGTTGACCCGATGCTGGCGACCGGTGGTTCAATGATTGCCACCATCGATCTGCTGAAAAACGCAGGCTGTCACAGCATCAAAGTTCTGGTGCTGGTTGCCGCGCCGGAAGGTCTGGCGGCGCTGGAGAAAGCGCACCCGGACGTCGAGCTGTATACCGCGGCGATCGACAAGGGCCTCAATGAGCACGGCTACATTATTCCGGGCCTCGGCGATGCCGGTGACAAAATCTTTGGTACGAAGTAACGCATGACAAATCGAAAGCCGACTTTGATAGTCGGCTTTTTTTTGGATTCATAAACTGCCCGCCGCAAAGGACGGGGAGATAAACAACAACACTCAGAGGAAAAACATTATGACGCGCCGTGCTATCGGGGTGAGTGAAAGACCGCCGCTTTTGCAGACGATCCCGCTTAGTTTGCAGCACCTGTTCGCCATGTTTGGCGCGACCGTGCTGGTGCCAATCCTGTTTCACATTAACCCGGCCACCGTGCTGCTGTTCAATGGTATCGGGACACTGCTTTATCTCTTCATCTGTAAGGGGAAAATCCCGGCTTACCTCGGTTCCAGCTTTGCGTTTATCTCGCCGGTGCTGCTGCTGTTGCCGCTCGGTTATGAAGTGGCGCTGGGCGGTTTCATTATGTGCGGCGTCTTGTTCTGCATCGTCTCCTTTATCGTTAAGAAAGCCGGTACCGGCTGGCTGGATGTGATGTTCCCGCCTGCGGCAATGGGCGCTATCGTGGCGGTTATCGGCCTGGAACTGGCGGGTGTGGCGGCGAATATGGCCGGTCTGTTGCCGGCTGAAGGCCAAAGCGCGGATAGCAAAACGGTGATCATTTCGATGGTCACGCTGGGCGTAACGGTGTTTGGTTCCGTGCTGTTCCGTGGCTTTATGGCGATTATCCCGATCCTCATCGGTGTGCTGGCGGGCTACGCGCTCTCCTTCGTCATGGGTGTTGTCGATACCACGCCGATCGCGCAGGCGCACTGGTTTGCGCTGCCGACATTCTATACGCCGCGTTTCGAGTGGTTTGCCATTTTCACCATTCTGCCTGCGGCGCTGGTGGTGATTGCCGAGCACGTGGGGCATCTGGTGGTGACGGCGAATATCATCAAAAAAGATCTGATCCGCGATCCCGGCCTGCATCGTTCGATGTTTGCTAACGGTTTCTCGACGATCATTTCCGGCTGCTTTGGCTCCACGCCGAATACCACTTACGGTGAGAACATCGGTGTAATGGCCATCACCCGCGTTTACAGCACCTGGGTTATCGGCGGCGCGGCTGTTATCGCGATCCTGCTCTCCTGCGTCGGCAAACTGGCGGCGGCGATCCAGATCATCCCGGTTCCGGTCATGGGCGGTGTATCGCTGCTGCTGTACGGCGTGATTGGCGCATCCGGTATTCGCGTATTGATTGAATCGAAAGTCGATTACAGCAAAGCGCAGAACCTGATCCTCACTTCCGTCATTCTGATCATCGGCGTCAGCGGCGCGAAAGTGCACATTGGCGCGGCGGAACTGAAGGGCATGGCGCTGGCGACCATTGTTGGCGTTTGTCTGAGCCTGATCTTCAAACTGATTAGCGTACTGCGCCCGGAAGAAGTGGTGCTGGACGCGCAGGACAACGACGCCGCGAAGGGTTAATGCCTGCTGTTTGAGCCGGGTTTCGCGCCCGGTTCAAACTTTGCCATGTTTTATGGTAAACTCGCTGCGTTTTTTGTAAGCCCTGTTGAGGTCCCTCTGAACACACCGGCACAGCTCTCTTTGCCATTATATTTACCCGACGATGAAACCTTCGCGAGTTTCTGGCCGGGTGATAACCCCTCTTTACTGGCGGCGTTGCAAAACGTTCTGCGCCAGGCACACAGCGGATACATCTATTTCTGGTCGCGTGAAGGCGCCGGGCGTAGCCATTTGCTGCACGCCGCCTGTGCGGAGCTCTCCAGGCGCGGCGATGCCGTTGGCTATGTGCCGCTGGATAAACGCACCTGGTTCGTACCGGAAGTGCTGGAGGGTATGGAGCAACTCTCGCTGGTGTGTATCGATAATATCGAATGCATTGCCGGTGACGAGCCGTGGGAAATGGCGATCTTCAATCTCTATAACCGAATTCTTGAACAGGGCAAAACCCGTCTGCTGATCACCGGCGATCGTCCGCCGCGCCAGTTGAATCTTGGGCTGCCGGATTTGGCTTCGCGGCTGGACTGGGGGCAGATCTACAAGCTGCAACCGCTCTCCGATGAAGACAAGCTACAGGCGCTGCAGCTGCGTGCGCGCATTCGTGGTTTTGAATTGCCGGAAGATGTGGGCCGTTTTCTGCTCAAACGGCTGGACAGAGAAATGCGTACGCTGTTCGATACTCTCGATGTGCTGGATCGCGCTTCCATCACCGCCCAGCGCAAGCTGACCATCCCGTTTGTGAAAGATATTCTCAAGTTATAAATCATGGCCGGATGGCGGTTACGTCTTATCCGGCCTGCACGGTTTGCAGGCCCGGTAAGCGTAGCGCCACCGGGCAATCAAATTTAACCGATAATGTCTAAAACCTGCTCCGGCGGACGGCCGATACGCGCTTTACCGTTTGCCACCACAATCGGGCGCTCAATCAGCTTCGGGTTATCCACCAGCGCCTGCACCAATTCCTGTTCGGATAATGTGTTATCACCAAGGTTCAGGGACTTATACAGATCCTCTTTCGTGCGCATCAGTTCCCGTGCGCTGGACATGCCGAGCATCTGCAGCAGTTGTTTGATGGTCGCCGCATCCGGCGGCGTCTCCAGATAGAGCACCACCTGCGGCTCGACGCCGTTCTCTTTCAGCAGGTTCAGGGTTTCACGGCTCTTTGAGCAGCGAGGGTTATGGTAGATTTGCACCGCGTCTGACATCTCTTCTCCTTGTTACATCTTCTGATACGGTTTGAAGCGCTGCTGCAACTGGCGCAGCTGATCAATACGCGCATCATAACGTGCCTGTTGCAGGCTGCCGAGTTTCACCTGCGAACTGGCGCTGCTCAGCAGCGTGATGGCTTGATCCAGTTTGCCCACCAGCGCCAGGCTTTCCGCGCGGGCGGCCAGTTCCTGGTCGCGATTGCCGAGCGCGGCTTCCGCCTGCGCCAGCAGATCCCAGCCATTCACATCATCTTTATAGGTAAAGGTGTAACGGTTGAGGATCCGCGCCGTTTCCGCCGGTTGCCCGCCTTCCAGGTAGGCGTTCGCCAGGTTGAGCTGCAACACCGGGTTGGTTTTCAGCTCGCTGGCGGCGTTCAGGCGCTTAATCGCATCGGCGCTTTTGTTCTGCCCCAAATCGATATCGGTCGCCAGATCGAGATACCAGGCGTTATTCGGATCGGCGCTCAGCAACGGTTGCAACGCTTTCGCCGCTTCAGGGAACTTTTTCGCTTCCATTGCCTGCAGGGCGCGGCCATATTGCGCGGCGTGCTGCTCGCGCACATTGCCTTTCGACCAGCCATCCAGCAAGTCATCGGTCAGTTGGTTACGCCCGGAGTTATACATGCCGAGTGCCCTGACTTTGGCCATGTAGAACGCTTCCGAAGACTGAACCACCACCGGTCGCATCTGGTTGGCGCGGTTACGCGCATCGGCAAGGCGGCTTTCCGGCAGGGGGTGCGTCAGCAGAATTTCCGGCGGACGGGTTGAATAGCGTGACTGATCGAGCAGTTTTTCGAGGAATGTCGGCATTGCCTGCGGGTCGAAACCGGAACGCTGTAGCACCTGAATGCCGATACGGTCCGCTTCCTGTTCATTCTGCTGGGTAAAGCTGATCAGGCCCTGTTGCGTGCCCGCCAGCGTCCCGGTAAGCGCCGCCATCCCCGCTTGCGGGCTGGCCATCGCTAAAAGGATTGAACCCAGCGCGCCGGCCCAGGTGAGCGGGGCGCTGCGTTTTTGATCTTCCATCGCGCGCGCCAGGTGGCGCTGCGTGACGTGGGAAATTTCGTGCGCCATCACCGAGGCGAGCTGGCTCTCGTTATCCGTGTAACGGAAAAGCGCAGAGTGCAACACGACATTGCCGCCGAAAAAGGCGAAGGCGTTGATTTCGTCGTTATTGACGAGGTAGAAGTGAAACGGGGTTTTTACGGAGTCAGCATGCGCCACCAGCCGCATGCCCAGTGCATTAATGTACTGCACCAGCAGTGGATCGTTAATCAGCGGCGCGCTGCCGCGTAGCTGGCGCACATAGTAGTCGCCCATCTGCATCTCCTGTCCAATGGAGAGCGTACTGCCGGCGGACGTGCCCATATCTGGCAGGTTGTCTGCCGAATCGGCCCATGCCGGGATAACCGTACCTGCCGCCACTGTAGCGATAAGGGTTGCGACCAGCGTTCGTTTCAACTGCCTGAACATAACCTCACCTGTTTGTTTGGAAACACCTGTATGACCGGATTTTTCTTGCTTCGTTCCGGTAAACGCCTGGCAAGTTTAGCGGTCTTCGCCGCGAAAAAACATCCCGAACGACCGCATGTTATGTTTCTCGTAAAGCGTACGAAAAGCGAAGTCTTTTTTGTGACATTTCGATACAATTCCACTTCTTACCCCTCAGCCCACAAGGCTTATGAAGGAACGTTATGCTTGAAATGTTGATGCAGTGGTATCGCCGTCGCTTCAGCGACCCGGAGGCGATTGCACTGCTGGTCATTCTGCTTGCCGGATTCTGTATCCTCTTCTTCTTTAGCGGCCTGCTTGCGCCGCTGCTGGTGGCGCTGGTTATCGCTTACCTGCTGGAGTGGCCAACCGTTCGTCTGGAAAGAATCGGCTGTTCGCGCAACTGGGCGGCGTCGATTGTGCTGGTGCTGTTTGTCGGCATTCTGCTGGTGATGGCCTTTGTGGTGATGCCGGTAGCCTGGCAGCAGGGGATTTACCTGATCCGCGACATGCCCGGCATGTTGAGCAAACTCTCTGATTTCGCCGCCACGCTGCCGCGCCGTTATCCGGCGCTAATGGATGCGGGCATCATTGATGCGATGGCGGAAAATATGCGCTCGCGCATGCTGACAATGGGCGATTCGGTGGTGAAATACTCCCTCGCTTCGCTGGTCGGGCTGTTGACGCTGGCGGTCTATCTGGTGCTGGTGCCGCTGATGGTCTTTTTTCTTGTCAAAGACAAAGAGCAGATGCTTAACGCCGTGCGCCGCGTCTTGCCGCGCAATCGCGGGCTGGCGGGGCAGGTGTGGAAAGAGATGAACCAGCAGATCACCAACTATATTCGCGGCAAAGTGCTGGAGATGATTGTCGTCGGCATTGCCACCTGGATTGGTTTCATTCTGTTTGGCCTTAACTATTCGCTGCTGCTGGCGGTGCTGGTCGGTTTCTCTGTGTTGATCCCTTACATCGGCGCTTTTGTGGTCACCATTCCGGTGGTTGGCGTGGCGCTGTTCCAGTTTGGCCTCGGCACTGAGTTCTGGAGCTGCTTTGCGGTGTATCTGATTATTCAGGCGCTGGATGGCAATTTGCTGGTGCCGGTGCTGTTCTCCGAAGCGGTAAACCTGCATCCGTTGGTGATCATTCTGTCGGTGATCATTTTCGGTGGGCTCTGGGGTTTTTGGGGCGTTTTCTTTGCCATTCCGCTCGCCACGCTGATTCAGGCGGTGATCCACGCCTGGCCGGATTCGCCTGCCATCGAAGAGTAGCGCCACCGGGCGGCGCACGCATTGCCGCCCGGCATCGGGCTTAATGTCCGGCATGGTCATTACGCAGATAGATAATCCAGTACGTCACGCCGACTAACACTCCGCCGCCAATGATATTGCCAATCGTGACCGGAATCAGGTTATCGGTAATTACCCTGCTGAAGGTTAACGCCGGGAAGTTATCCGGCGAACTGTGCACAGTCGCCCAGAAACTTGCCGGGGCAAAATCGCGGATAATGACCGCCAGCGGCAGCAGAAACATATTGGCAATGCTGTGTTCAAAACCGCTGGCGACAAACATGCCGATCGGCAGCAGCATCGCCATAATTTTGTCCGTCAGCGTATGGCCGGAATAACTGATCCACACCGCCAGGCAGACCATCAGATTACACAGCGTCCCGAGGCACACCGCCTCAATAAAGGTGTGATGCATTTTATGATCGGCGGTTTGCAGCACGTTCAGCCCCCACAGGCCGTTGCTGCTCATCGTCTGCCCGGCAAACCAAATCAGCGCGACAAAAAATAGCGCGCCGACCAGATTGCCGAGATAAACAATGACCCAGTTGCCGATCAGTTGCCGCCAGCTTATCAGGCCGCTGGCTTTCGCCATCACCGTCAGTACGGTTGAGGTAAAGAGATCCGCGCCGCACACCACCACCAGAATAAGCCCCAGCGAGAAACAGACGCCGCCCGCCAGTTTTGCCAGCGCGGTGGCAGGCGCAGGCCCGCTGGTGACGGTGATATAAAAGACAAAAGCAATCGAGATAAATACGCCCGCCGTTACCGCGAGAAAGAACGACAACTCTTTCTTCTTGCTGACTTTATACAAACCTGACTGTTCGGCGACTTTTGCCATTTCCGCAGGAAGTCGCAGGTCAAACGCGTTGCCGGTATCCATTTGATTCTCCTGATGCAATGTCAATGAAGGCGTGGCTTCAGGCCACTCGCCGTCATATGCATAGCCCGTACCAGCCGGGGCAGGAGAATCAGCGGGAAAGTGTCAACCCGTTCACAAAAATGATCACAGCACTTCGCGTACCGCAATACCGAGGCGCTGCATGCGTGATAACAACGTGGTGCGCTTCATACCAAGCCGCGCAGCCGCACCGCGAGGGCCGGCGACAATGCCGTTGGTTTCGCGCAGTACCTGAATAATGCGTGCCCGCTCCTCTTCGTCATTTTCCGGCGGTTCGGGGTGCATCATCTCCGCCACTTTCGGCAGCGGGAAGGGGAAAGGATCGTGAACCACCGGCTGCACCATACTGACCGGCTGCGCATTGAGGTGCAGATTCAGTGTGTTATCGCGTGAAAGCAATACCGCACGTTCAATCACGTTCTCCAGTTCACGCACGTTGCCGGGCCATTCGTAGCGCATTAACTGGCGGAGAGTATCAGCCGGGATGGTATCAATGGTGCGGTTCAGGCGACGCGCCAGTTTTTGCGTGAAATAGCGCGCCAGCAGCGGAATATCATCCGGGCGCTCGCGCAGCGGCGGCAGCACCAGCGGGAAGACATTCAGGCGATAAAAGAGATCGTTGCGAAATTCGCGGTCGATCACCATCTGGCGCAGATCGCGGTTGGTGGCGGCGATCACCCGCACATTCACCGGGATGGTCCGGTTGCCGCCGATGCGTTCGATCTCGCGCTCCTGCAATACGCGCAGCAGTTTGGGTTGCAGTTCAAGCGGCATATCGCCGATCTCATCGAGGAACAGCGTGCCCTCATCGGCCATTTCAAAGCGTCCGCGGTGCGTGTTAATCGCGCCGGTAAAGGCACCTTTATCGTGACCAAACAGTTCGCTTTCCAGCAGGCTGGAGGGGATCGCGGCACAGTTGATTTTCACCAGCGGTTTATCTTTACGCGGGCTCATCTGATGCAGCGCGCGGGCGATGATCTCTTTCCCGGTGCCGGTTTCGCCGAGGATCAGCACCGTGCTGTCGCTCAGGGCGACAATATTGACCTGCTGGAGCACGTCGCGCATCGCCTCGCTCTGGTAAATAATGTCGCCGAAACTCTGGCTGGAGGCGATCTGCTCGTTGAGCTGGCGGTTTTCGCTGTTCAGATTCTCTTTCAGATGGATAACTTTGCGGTACGCGTCGGCATTATCGACGGCGATACCAATTCTGTCGGCAATCTGCTGTAGCAATCGACAATTTTGTTCAGTGAAAACGGATGCCTCATGGTGCGCCAGTAGCAGCACGCCCGTGGACTGGTGGCTGTAGGCCAGCGGCAAAATAAACACCGTGTTCAGCCCCTGCAGCGCCAACTGACTGAGCACCGCATCGCTGTGCCACAGCGCCGCATCCTGATCCTGCTGGAGCAGCGCGCCGCGATGTTCGTTCAGCGCGGCCAGCAAAACCGGGCTTTCACTGCGTAGCGGGAATCGCTCTGTTTCCGGCGGGCAACTGGGAAAATGGGTGACGTGGCAGTTAAGCTGGTGTGAATGCAGCGTATCGCGCAGCACCATGCGAATATTATCGATGCCGAAAAAGCGGTGGATCTCCTGCGAAACATCCGCCACCAGATCGTCAAGATCGAGATGCGACAGCACCGAGTTAGTGATGTCCACCAGCACCCGGTGGTGATCGCGCTCTTCGCGCAACGCCGTGACTGACTGGCGGAGTTTTTCGCTCGCCAGCATCTCCTCCAGCGCCTGCGTCGCCAGCCGCGTCAGCCAGGCAAACAGCGCATTCTCTTGCGGGCTGAAAGTGCCGCCGTCGGTGCGCACAAAGCGCAGTTCTGCCACATCGCTGCCTTCCAGCAGCACCACGTGCAGCGAGCTGTCGCTGATTGTGTCGCCGTATTCGGCCGTGCAAAACGCCGCGCTGCCATCATCAAAACAGCGCCAGAAAGGGGCGTTATTGAGACGTAATTCAATAAACTGCACGGGGCTGAAGGGGGGCGGCAGGGGGATAAACGCCTGAAGAAGTGAAGCCTTATCATTCTGTTCCAGCAACTGCTGTAAGATCATGGATACGTCGCCCTTCCAGATTTAGCGAGCGTCATTTAAGCCGCAGGTGCGTTGCCTTTCCTTGCCCGGCTGATGCCAGATTCGCTGCGTTTTCCCTGACTGCAACCTGAATGACCTGCTAAAAAGCATGCAAATAAACGCAGTTTTCTCACCAGTTAACCGGTTTTCACTGTTGTTATGTCCTCGGACGTAAAAACCAGCACAAGGGTACAATACCCCTCTAATTTTTAATGTTACAGGCTTCACGTATAAACAAGGTGAATGAAATTAATCCACCCGGCGTACCATCAGATAGAGCGCCGGTTCGTGGGCCATATCCTGTAAGTGTTGTAATAGCTGGCGGCTCCAGCCTCGCCACGGTTCCTCCGCCGTTTTGGCCAGCCGGGCGAAATCGGGCGCCAGCAGATTGACATGGCTGGCGTCGATGACGATTTCGCCGAAGGTGAGCAGCCCCTGCATTTTACGCCGCGCGTCGGCGTCCTCCATCAGCGTCAGCCACTGTTGGTAGGCATCCAGCGGGCAGGCCAGCGCGACGTTGAGGCAATCGATCACCCCAACGTGATGACCAATAGCCAGCGAGTAGTACATCACCTGACGGCTTTTCTCCTCCAGTTCAACGCTGTCATCGACAAACTTTTGCCGCAGCGTCCAGAACATCACCTGCGCGGTTTGCTCAGACATGGTGGCGCTCCAGCTCACTCATTAATTGCTGCACGATCGCCGTCAGACGGGGATCCGCCGCCTGTTGCAGCCAGGCATTCACCCGTGATGCGCGCTGGCCGATCTCGCCTTCGCTCAGCAACGCAAAAAGATGATCGACGATTTCGCGCCCCTGGCGATAACCCGCCAGTTGCCGCGCCTGGCGCTCAAGGGTCACGCGCAGCGCCAGCGGCAGAGCAGGCCAGTTGACGCTAGCCGTTTCGTTTGGTGTCTGGATATGGTCAACCGCGTGCAGTTTCTGCTCCAGCAGGCCCAGTGCTACCGCGAAACCATGAATGGTGGCCGCCGGCGTCGGCGGGCAGCCGGGGATCCAGACATCAATCGGCACGATGGTGTCGCTGCCGCCCCACACGCAGTAAAGATCGTGGAAAATTCCGCCGCCGACGCCGCATGCGCCGTAGGAGATAGCAATTTTATGATCGGGCGCGGCATCCCAGGCGCGTAAAGCGGGCATGCGCATCGCGCGGGTCACCGCGCCGGTAAACAGCAAAATGTCGGCGTGACGCGGCGAAGCCACTACTTTGATGCCAAAGCGCTCGGCGTCGAACAGCGGCGTAATGGCGGCGAAAATCTCAATTTCACAGCCGTTGCAGCCACCGCAATCCACGCGGTAAACATAGGCGGAACGCTGGATATCGCGCAGCAAAAGCTGTTTGATTTTTTGCGCTGACTCATCAAGCTGCACCGGCTGGCTGACATGCTGCGACAGTATCTTCAGGTCGGAACTCATGCTTGCTCCTCAAGATAGTAATGAATGTTGGTGCTGTTGTGGTGTTCCAGCGCGGCACGACGCCGACAGGCCGGGCAGATGCACACCTGCGCGCGCAGGGAATCGGCCAGTTCCGGGTTGTTCTGGCTGAGTGTCAGCAGTTCAACCGCCAGTGTGACCGATTTTTCCGGCGCGAAAGGCACGCCGCATTCGGTGCAGTGCTGCAAACGAAATGTCGCGCGCACATACAGATCGGCTTTGCGGGTGACCGCCAGTTCAAACTCTTCTGACAAATGGATAGCCCGCGTCGGGCACACCTCTTCGCAACGGCCGCAGTAAATGCAGCGGCCAATAAACAACTGCCAGACGCGGCGGTTTTCCTCTGGCGTGGTTTCCATGGTCAGCGCATTCGCCGGGCAGGCGGTGGTGCAGGCGCCGCAGGCAATGCATTGCAACGGATCCAGTTCGGGTTTACCGCGAAAACCGGGGCACACCTCCAGCGGCGCAAACGGGTATTTCACCGTGGGTTCGCCCGCCCTGAGAATGGTCTTCAACAATTTCAGCATCGTTTCTTTCCTTACTTCAGCGGCGAGTGGCGACGTTCAATGCCGTAACGTTCGATCTCTTTATAGGGCACGGTCGTCGATTTACGTTTACGCACGTCAACCAGCGTGACGCGGTCCGTGCACGAGTAGCAGGGATCGAGGCTGCCGATAATTAGCGGCGCGTCGGAGACGGTGTTGCCGCGCAGCATATAGCGCAGCACAGGCCAGTTGGCGTAAGTGGCCGCACGGCAGCGCCAGCGGTAGAGCTTCTGATTGTCGCCGAGCATGCTCCAGTGCACATCTTCCCCGCGCGGCGCTTCAACATAACCGAGGGCGAATTTATGCGGCTGGTAGCTGAAGCCTTCGGTCAGCAGCGGCGTGTCCGGCAGGTTATCGAGGCCAAACTCAATCATCGCCAGCGAATCAAACACCTCTTTTACCCGCACCATGAGGCGCGAGAAGACATCGCCATCCGGCCAGGTGAACAGGGTTTTCGGCAGGTTGCCGTAGTCGGCATAAGGGTGATCGAAGCGCAGATCGCGGGCGAAACCACTGCCGCGAATCAGCGGCCCCACCGGGCTGAAATCCCGCGCGACCTGGCGGTCAAGAATGCCGACGCCCTGGGTGCGCTGTGCCATGTTCGGCGTCGAGAGCAGCATATCCACCAGTTGCGTCACTTCGGCACGCATCTCTTTCACCAGTTGGATGGTCTTCACGCGTTGCTCTTTCAGAATGTCGCGGCGAATACCGCCAATCAGGTTCAGACCGTAGGTTTTGCGCGAGCCGGTCAGCAGCTCCGCCATGGTCATCGACTTCTCGCGGATGCGGAAAAACTGCATAAACCCGGTGTCGAAACCGACAAAGTGGCTGGAAAGGCCAATGTTAAGCAGGTGGCTGTGCAGCCGCTCTACTTCCAGTAGCACCGAACGGATAGTGTGCGCACGCTGCGGCACTACAATGCCCAGCGCGTTTTCCACCGAGGTGGTGTAGGCGACGCTATGGGCAAAACCGCAAATGCCGCAAACCCGATCCGAGAGGAAGGTGACTTCGTTATAGCCCATGCGGGTTTCCGCCAGTTTCTCCATGCCGCGATGCACATAGAACAGACGGTAATCGGCATCGACAATCCGCTCTCCATCGACAAACAGACGGAAGTGGCCAGGTTCGTCAGAGGTGATATGCAGCGGGCCAATCGGCACGATGCGCGCAGAATTGCCGCCATCATTGATAAAGGTGTAATTCTCCGTGTCGCTGGTCGGTTCCGGACGCAGGCGATAATCCATGGTGTCTTTGCGCAGCGGATGCAGATCGTCCGGCCAGTCGTCCGGTAAGACCAGCCGACGTTGATCCGGCAGGCCAACCGGGATCAGCCCGTACATATCGCGGATCTCACGTTCGCCCCACACGGCAGCGGGTACGCGCGGCGTCACCGACGGGAATTCCCGCGTATTGGCATCAACCAACGCTTTCACCACGATCCAGCACTTTTCCGCCCCTTCCATCGACAGTGCGTAATAGACTGCATAATGGCCGTTAAGGCTGCGTTCGTCGTTGCCAAACAGTACCGGCAGCCAGCCGTCATGCTGGTAATAGAGATAGTGAACAATCTCCGGTAACAGGTTGATCTTCACCGTAATGGTGACTTGTTCGAAGGTCTGGCGTTCTTCTTCCAGCACCGCGCCGGGAAACTGCATTTTCAACGCCGCAAGGCAGGCATTGCCGCGCGGCTGCTGGTGGTTCACGCTTGCTAAATAACTCACTTTCACTCTCCCTGGACGTGCGATGGTGTTGCCGACGTGGCGGTAGTATCAAACGTGACCCACAGCCAGCTCAGCCGGGTGGGGCGCTCATCGTCGCCGGACAGTACGATGCTTGAGGCTCCGGCCAGCAAACGGCTGACCGGCTGCGGAATATGGGTACCCATCACCAGCATCATCACCAGTAACAGCACCATCGGAACGGTGGTCAGCCAGCCCAGTTCACCGCTGGCAACCTGCTGCGGCGGCGTGGCGAACAGCACTTTGGCGACCATGCGCACCAGCCCGCCAAGTACCAGCGTCAGCAGCAACAGCAGCACCAGCGTTACCACCAGGTGCTCAGCCGCCAGCCCGGCGGTGACGGTCATAAATTCACTGAGGAAGATGTTGAATGGCGGCATACCGCCGAGCGCCAGCGCACCGCCGCCAAGCAGCACGGCGGTCAGTGGCATCACTTTCAACATGCCGCACACCACATCCAGATTGCGGGTGCCGTATTTCAGCAGCACATTGCCGGAGCCGCAGAACAGCAGCGTTTTGGCGAGGCTGTGATTGAGGGTATGCAGCAGCGCGGCGAAGATGCCGAGTGGTCCGCCGATACCGAGCGCCACCGCCACCAGCCCCATATTTTCTACGCTGGAATAGGCCAGCAGGCGTTTCATATCTTGCTGTACCAGGATGAAGAAGGCGGCAACGCCAACCGACAGCATGCCGAACACCAGCAGTAGCGTATTGGGGAAGCTGTCGCCAATGGCGTGACAAATAATGATGTAGTAACGAATCAGCACCAGCAGCGCGCAGTTGAGCAGCACCGCCGAGAGCAGGGCGCTCACCGGGCTGGGGGCTTCACTGTGCGCATCCGGTAGCCAGGCGTGCATCGGGAAAAGGCCGGTTTTGGTCCCAAAACCGATCAGCACAAAGACAAAAGCCAGCACCATTAATGTCGGGTCGAGTTTGCTGCTCTCTTTCAGCACTTCCGTCCAGAAAATGGCGTGATCCGGCTCGGCCATAAAGCTGGCGGCATTGGCATACACCAGCACGGTGCCGAACAGGCCAAATGCCACGCCAACGGTACAGATGATGATGTATTTCCACGCTGCTTCCAGCGAGGAGCGCTGACCGTAAATACCCACCAGAAACGCCGAGCTGAGGGTGGTGGCCTCAATTGCTGCCCACATCACAATCAGGTTGTTGCTGGTCACAACCAGTAACATGGTGAACAGGAACAGATGAAAGAAACCGTAGTAGTAACAGAGCGTGGATACGCTGATTTCGCCGTGATCGACTTCATGACGCATATAGCCAATCGAATACAGCCCGGTGAGAAAACCGATAATCCCCAGCAGCGACAAAAATAAACCGCTCAAACTATCAATGTGCAGCCAGCGGTGCGCGCCGAAAATTTCCCCTTCCTGCACGGCTTCTGCCACCGTCCACAATGCGACAATCAGTAACAGCGTAATGCCCAGTGAGTGCACCACCGTGACCAGCGTCCGCGCCGCATTCCCGCTCAACCGGCAGGCAAAACAGAGCGCAGAGACAACCAGCGGCGTCAATAGCAACAGCGTGAACATCAATGCATGACTCATGGTATTACCCCTTCAGCGCCGTAAGGTTGTTAACATCCAGCGTGCCGTGGGTGCGCCAGATTTTCCTTGCCAGCAGCGCCATCACAATCACGGCGAAAATGGCATCCGTCGCTATACCGATCTCAACCAGTTCCGGCGCGCGCCAGGCGAGCAGCGCCAGCACCAGATGCGAGCCGTTTTCCATCAGGCAGTAACCGAATACCTGGCGCAAAATATTGCGTTGGCTGATGATGCACAGCAGACCCAGCAGGAAGTGACCGAGGGCGACAGCGAGCGCTGGTTTAAGCTGGGCGACCATCGGCAGTTGCACCGGACGGACGACAAACCAGCACAGCAGCACAATGGCTGCGGCCATCAGCACCAGCGTTGCCGGGCCAAACAGCCGTTCCCCTGCGCCATCCGGCGCCATCTTGCGAAACGCATAGCCCATAATCAGCGGCACCAGCAGCACCTTGGTGAAGAAGGCGCTGAACGACCACATCAGCAGTTGTTCCGCATCCAGCAACTGCGACAGCGTGAAAAAGATGGAGACCAGCACCAGTGATTGCAGGGCATACAACCAGCAGGAGACGGAGTAGCGTCTGGCGCAGGTGACCAGCAGCGAGGTGAACATCATCAGCCCCGCCAGATTGTTAACAAGCAAAGTTCCCGTCATCATCGACTCCCTTATCCAAGCCACGCCGCAGCAATCACGCTTGAGCACAGCGACATCACAATCAGAATGACCAGCACCAGTTTCATTGCCCACGGCAACGGTGCGGCCTGCGCCACCTCTTCACTCGCTTCGCCCGGTACGACGCGGCCAAACCAGTAGATAAACCAGCCGAAGCTGGCGACCGATTCCACCAGCGCCAGCACCATCACCGGCAGCAGGATCGGGTAGCTATTCGACAGTGCGAACCCGGCGGCAAAGAGGGGAAATTTGCTGAAGAAGCCGTTAAACGGCGGAACACCAGTGATGGCGAGTGCGGCAACGCAAAAGCCGATACCCGCCAGCGGCAACGTGCGCATCACCCCACGCAAGCGCGGCAACAGGCGAGTGCCGCAGCTGTAGCTCAGCGCACCGGCGACGAGGAAGAACAAGCTCTTGGCGAAAGCGTGGTTGAAGATGTAAACAATCCCCGCTTTGAAGGCCAGCGGCGAACCGAAGGTGGAGAGCGACAGCGCGAGGAAGATCCATGCCAGTTGCGAAATGGTCGACCATGCCAGCAGCCGCTTCATATCTTTTTGCGGCAGGTACATCAAAAAGCCGTAGACCATCGTTATCGTTGCCATCGCCACACCGACCCAGCCGATGACATGGGGTATCTGGCCGCCTTCGGCGATGGCGCGGGCGAAAATATAGACGCCGACTTTCACCATTGACGCGGCGTGTAAGTAAGCGCTCACCGGGGTTGGTGCTTCCATCGCATCCGGCAGCCAGGCTTGTAACGGCAACTGGGCTGATTTCCCCCAGGCGGCAAACAGAATGCCGCCATACACCAGCAAGGTTGGCGCGCCCTGCAACTGGCTGATGGCGCTCAGGGCAAAGGTGCCGGTGTTGAGGAACAGCGTGGCGGCGGCCAGATATAATCCCAGCGAACCAACATGGGTAATCAGCAGCGCTTTCATGGCCGCGCGCTGTGATTTTTCGCTCTGGTAATAGCTGATCAGCGCCCAGGAACAGCCGCCGGTAATTTCGAAAAACAGCAGTTGACCCAGCAGCGTTGAAGAGAGCACCAGCCCGGACATCGCGCCGATAAAAATCAGCAAAAACGCGTAGTAGCGATTGCTGCCATCGTGCGGATGTTCGCGGTTGCCGCGCGTCAGATAGCCGGTCGAATAGAGCGCCACCAGCAGGCCGAGGAACACCACCACAAACAGGATCAGCGTGCTGATGCGATCGACCGTGAGGCCAAACAGCACTATCTGGCCTGCCGCCAGCAGCGGAATATCCACCGCTTCGCGTCCGGCACTGTAGAAACTGAGCGCCAGCGACAGCGTCGCCGCCGTCGCCAGCAGGGCAAACAGCGTGGCGAGCTGCGGGGCGGTTCGCCGGGGAGCCAGTGAGACGATCAGCGCGCCGATAAAGGGCAGCAGCAGCGTCGTCAAAGCAAGAGTTTCCATCGTTTTCCTGTGCTCCTTACAGACCGGTTAACCAGAGAACATACGACAGCGCAGCCAGACTGAAGCCGAGCCAGGTAAGGTGATGCGTCAGCAAAAAGCGTCCGCGCGCCAGCGAGTTCTCCACCAGCGACGCCAGAACGAACACCACCAGCAATTTGATAAGCGTGATAATCAGCGACAGCGCCATCGCGCCGATGCTCAGGCTGGCGGCATTGCCGAAGGGGAAAAACAGCGCCAGAAACAGCGCGGCCATTACTACCTGCTTCAGCCCGATGCCCCATTTCACCAGCGCCAGACCCGCGCCGGAGTATTCGGTCAGCGGCCCTTCCTGCAACTCCTGTTCGGCTTCTGCGACGTCGAAGGGGATTTTGCCCATCTCAATAAAGCAGGCGAACCCGCAGGCGAGTAGCGCCAGCAGGGTGGCGACCGGTGAGATCCAGCCTGACGCCAGCGTGTTGCTGATGGCGCTGATATTGGTGGAACCGGCCAGCAGCGCCAGCACCAACAGCGAAAGGATCAACATCGGCTCCACCAGAATGCCCAGCGTCAGTTCGCGGCTGGCACCGAGGCCGGAGAAGGGGCTGCCGGTATCAAGGCCGGAAAGGGCAAAGAAAAAGCGGAACAGCGCAAAGAGATAAATCAGGGTGATCAGATCGCCTGCGCCAGCGAAGGGCGAGGTGCGGATAAACAGCGGTAATGTCATCGCTACCAGCAACATGCTGCTGAGCAGCACCCACGGCATCACGCGGAACATCAGCCCGGAAGAGGCGGGCGCCACTGCCTGGCGTTTCAAAAGTTTTTGCAGGTCGCGGTAATCCTGCCAGATCCCAGGCCCTCGCCTTGAGTGCATGCGGGCGCGGATCTGGCGCGAAATACCGGTAAATAGCGGCGTCAGCGCCAGCAACAAGGCAGCCTGGCACAGCGCAAACAACCCCAGTGACCACGCAGAAGTCTGTTCTAACATCGTCATTCCCTCCTCACAGCGCAATCGTCAGCAGCAGGATCACCAGCGCGGCAATCACATACAGGCAATAGAGACGGAAATCCCCGCTTTGCAGGTACTGCACCAGACGGGCAATACGCTGAGTCGTGCTGACCAGCGGACGGATAATTTTGTCGTCCCAGAAGGGTTCGGTACGGCTGGCTATCTGCGTAATGCCTCCCAGGCTTTGTTGCAGAGGTGTGGTGGGATCGAGCTGTTTACGCAGGCGATACAGCGGGCCGAACATCACCCGTAGCGGCTGGGTAAAGCTGCCCGCTGAAGGTGCCATGCCTTTCTCCCATGCGTAACCGCAGGCCCAGGCATCTCCGCTGCGTCGCCAGTTGCCGCGCGTCTGGCGGTTGATGTACCAGAACACGCCGGGCAGCAGCGGCAGAGCAATCAGCAGCAGGAACAGGGTGGAGGGCGTCAGCATGGCCTGTTGCGCGTCGCCGGGAACCAGCGTTGCGCCCTGAGTGACGGCAAGAGACGTGCTGGCGGTAAGTGAAAGCGCAACCTGCAACAGGTGCGGCGCGACGACGCTGGCACCGACGCCGCACACAATACAGAGCAGCGCCAGTGCCAGCATGGCGGCAATCATTGGCCATGGCACTTCCCGTGCCTGATCGGCTTTTTCGCTGCGCGGGTTACCGCAGAAACTAATACCGTAGACTTTGACGAAGCACATCGCGGCCAGCGCCCCGGTGATCGCCAGCATCACTATCGCGACGGGACCGGCGAGGCGTGGAATGATGGCGTCGATGCGCGTCAGGGAGAAGAGCGACTGGTAGGTGTACCACTCGCTGATAAAACCGTTGAGCGGCGGCATTGCGGAAATGGCGAGACAGCCCACAAGAAATGCACCCGCTGTCCATGGCATCCGCTTCGCCAGCGCGCCCATTTTTTCCATATCGCGGCTGTGCAGACGGTAGATAATCGCCCCGGCGCCGAGAAACAGCAGCCCTTTAAACAACGCATGATTGAGCAGGTGGAACAGCGCGCCCAGCAGGCCGACAGCGGCAATCACCGGCTGGTGCAGCGCAATCCCCGCCATGCCGACGCCGACGCCCATCAAAATGATGCCGATGTTTTCCACCGTGTGCCACGCCAGCAGGCGTTTGATGTCGTGCTCGGCCAGCGCATACAGTACGCCGAGCACTGAAGAAACTGCGCCAAAAGCCAGCACCACCACGCCCCACCACAGCGGAATGCCGCTATGACCAAGCAGGTCGATGCCGACTTTGATGATGCCGAAGATCCCGATTTTCACCATCACGCCGGACATCAACGCCGAGGCGTGGGACGGGGCTGCCGGGTGAGCGCGCGGCAACCAACTGTGCAGCGGCAACATCCCGGCTTTGGCACCAAAGCCGAAGAAGGCGAGCAGGAACACCGCCGAAGCGGTGCCCGGTGACAGCGACAGGGTGCGGAAGCTGGCGAAATCCAGGCTGCCACTTTGCCGCCACATCAGGAAGAAGGCGATCATGATCAGCACAGAACCGGCGTGGGCAATAAAGAAGTAGAGCATCCCGGCGCGGATCGATTCGTCATCCTGGTCGGTGATAACCAAAAACCACGAGGCCAGCGACATCATTTCGAACAGCACAATGAACCAGAAGGCGTTATCCATCACCACCAGCCCGACCATCGAGGCGATAAACAGATTCATAAAGAACCCCATCGCACCCGGCCCTTTGCCGAGGTATTCGCGGACATAGGCCAGCGAATAAAGCCCACATAGCGTGACCAGCAGGGAAATCACCAGCAGCATAAAGGCGCTCAGGCTATCCAGCCGCACCATAAAGTGGGCGAAATCAAACGGCCCGGCAGCCTGCCAGGCGAGTGTTTCGCCGCCGCCAAGTGCGACCAGTGCGCTGGCAATACCTAATAATCCGCCGAGCATTGCCGAGATGCCGGCGACGTTGATGGCCAGAATTTGCTGACGGGAGAGCAACAGCGAGGCCACGCCACCGGCAACGTACAGCACGATTGACCACATCAATAATTGCAGGGCATCCATTAGCGTTGCTCCGATGAAGGGGAAACGGCCGCGAAAGTGATCTCTGTAGAACTCAGGGCGGCCAGCTCTCTGCGGGTTTTTAACTGTTTATGCATGGCGGAATCCGTCACCAGATGCAGGGCGTTGGTCGGGCAGGCCCGTACGCAGGATGGCCCTTCCGGCAGGAAGTGGCAGAGATCGCATTTCACTGCGATGGTTTGCACACCTGCATTCCAGCGCAAAAAAGGGTGGTCGGTGTTCGGGCTGGCGGGTACATCGCGCAGTTGCTCTTCCGGCAGATGATGTTCGTAACGCGCGGGAATATTCAGTGGACGGCTGCCGGATGGCGTGATCGCGCCGAATGGGCAGACCAGACCGCACAGCTTGCAGCCGATACACAGGGTTTCATTGAGATAAACCGCCTCATCCTGGAAGGAGATGGCGTTGACCGGGCACACCTGTTTACAGGGCGCGTCGTCGCAGTGGCGGCAGAGCACGGGTGCGGTTTTCGTCTGCGTTCGCACCAGCGTGAGCCTCGGATGCTGTTGTAATCCCTGAAGTTTATGGGCATCCGAACACGCGGCAAGGCAGGTGTTGCATCCTATACACCACTCGGGATCGGCAATCACAAAGCGGTTCATGACGGCTCCTTGTTAATGAAGGCAAAATTCGTTGAACCTGCCTTAGCACAAGGTATGCCAGAATGTTAAAGCTTTTTATTTCAGTGAGTTGTGTGTTCTTGAATGGCCAGGGATGGACAAAAGTGATGGTCAGCGCTGAGCGAAAAATAACCTGTCGGCACTAGTGTCGAGACGCGGGAAAGAAATGTGATCGACTTCAAATAAGGCGCGAAGAGAGAAGCGAGAAGGGCGAATCTGGGAGATTCGCCCTCGGAAAAGGAGGCGCAATCAGGCGTTTTCTTTCAGCCAGTTCAGCACGATGTCGTGGTGGTTGCTGGTTTTGAAATCATCAAACACATGTTCAATTTTGCCGTCTGCATCCACGAGGAAGCTGATACGGTGGATGCCGTCGTAGGTTTTACCCATAAAGGATTTTTCACCCCAGACGCCAAACTGCTCGCATACCTGATGGTCTTCATCAGACAGCAGCGTAAAATTGAGCAGCTCTTTTTCGGCAAAACGGGACAGTTTTTCAGGCTTATCCGTGCTGATACCCAGCACTTCTACGCCTGCTTTCTTCAACTCGTCCATGTTATCGCGCAGGCCGCAGGCCTGGACAGTACAGCCTGGTGTCATCGCCTTCGGGTAGAAGTAGACCAGAACACGCTGTCCCTGGAAGTCGGTCAAATTTACTTGTTCTCCGTCTTGATCGGGCAAGCTAAATTTCGGTGCAATATCACCGGCTTTCAGTGGATTCATTACTTAACTCCATCCTGTTCATCATGCTGAGAATAGTTAACGATGTTTATACTGCCTTGCGCGTGCAGTTCTGTACATAGGGCTTTGAACGCCTGCTCAATATTTGATGCGTCTTGTGAGGCCGGGCTGTGAGCGGTGATCTGGATAAATAACTGCGGGACTTCATCTTTATTTCCAGGCTGCGTGCGCGAAACCAGCTCGGCAATATTCATCTTGTGTGCGTCAAACAGCGCCGTAAAGCGCTCAATCAAATGCGGTGAATCAGGAACCTCAACCTGCACCCAAACGGTGGCGGGCATATCAGGGCGTGGACGGGCGTCGGTGCGCTTCATGACGATCAGCAAATCCAGCTCTGCGCCTTTCAGCGGCAGGGTGGATTCAATTAACGTAATGGCATTCCACGACCCGGAAAGCAGCATAATAAAAGTGAACTCTTCCCCCAGCATCGCCAGTCGACTGTCTTCAATATTACAACCGCAGCTACTGACGTGGCGTGTGATCGTGTTCACAATGCCAGGCCGGTCGGCCCCCAGCGCAGTGATAACCAAAAAATGTTGTGATGAGGTTGTCAAACCTGTGCTTCCTGTCAAACGTGAGGTAATCATAAGGAAAGCATAAAAAAAACCGGCATACAACCGCCACTGAGCCTCAGGTCTCTTGCTTTTCTTACAGCACCGCACGTACCATTGAGAATCTTGTTAGCACAGAGGATGGCCCATGTTCACGGGAAGTATTGTCGCGCTTGTCACGCCGATGGATTCGCAAGGTAAAGTCTGCCGCTCAAGCCTGAAGAAACTGATTGATTATCATGTCGCCAACGGAACCTCGGCGATCGTATCGGTAGGGACTACCGGTGAATCCGCCACGCTAAGCCACGAAGAACATGCCGATGTGGTGATGATGACCGTGGAACTGGCCGAAGGGCGCATCCCTGTTATTGCCGGGACGGGCGCAAACGCCACCGCAGAAGCCATCAGCCTGACGAAACGCTTTAATAACAGCGGTATTGTCGGCTGTCTGACCGTCACGCCGTACTACAACCGTCCTACTCAGGAAGGTCTGTTCCAGCATTTTAAAGCCATCGCCGAACATACTGACCTGCCGCAAATTCTGTATAATGTGCCGTCGCGTACCGGCTGCGATATGCTGCCGGAAACCGTGGGTCGCCTGGCGGAAATTAAAAATATTGTCGGTATTAAAGAAGCAACCGGGAACTTAACGCGTGTTCATCAGATCAAAGAGCTGGTTTCAGATGACTTTATTCTGGTGAGCGGTGATGATGCCAGCGCGCTGGACTTTATGCAGCTCGGCGGCGACGGCGTTATTTCCGTGACCGCTAACGTCGCGGCGCGAGATATGGCAGAAATGTGCAAACTGGCTACCCAGGGGCATTTCGCCGAAGCGCGCGTGATTAACCAGCGTCTGATGCCGTTACACAACAAACTATTTGTCGAACCCAATCCGATCCCGGTCAAATGGGCATGTAAGGAGTTGGGGCTTGTAGCAACCGATACGCTACGTTTGCCGATGACGCCGATCACCAATAGTGGTCGTGAGGTTGTCCGTGCAGCGCTTAAGCATGCCGGTCTGCTGTAAAGTTTAGGGAGATTTGATGGCTTACTCAGTACAGAAGTCGCGCCTGGCGAAGGTAGCGGGTGTTTCACTTGTGATGTTGCTCGCCGCCTGTAGTTCCGATTCACGTTACAAGCGTCAGGTTAGCGGTGACGAATCCTATCTGGATGCCACACCGCTTGCTGAACTTCATGCGCCGGCAGGAATGATCCTTCCGCTGCAAAACGGTGATTACAACATCCCTGTCACGAACGGCAGCGGCGCAGTCGGCAAAGCGCTGGATATCCGCCCGCCAGCACAGCCGCTGGCGCTGGTGAGTGGCGCACGTACCCAGTTTACGGGCGATACCGCAACGCTGATGGTAGAAAACGGCCGCAACAGCACGCTGTGGCCGCAGGTCGTCAGCATCATTCAGGCGCAAAACTACAGCATCGACAAACGTGACGATGCCTCGCAGAGCCTGACCACCGGCTGGGTTGACTGGAACCGTCTCGATGAAGATCAGCAGTATCGCGGCCGTTATCAAATCTCGGTGAAACCGCAGGGCTATCAGCAGGCAGTGGTGGTTAAGTTGCTGAACCTGGAGCAGGCGGGCAAACCGGTGGCTGACGCGGCATCGTTGCAGCGCTACAGCACCGAAATGCTGAACGTTATCTCCGGCGGTCTGGATAAATCCGCGACCGACGCGCAGAACGCCGCTGAAAAACGCAGCGTAACCTCGCTGGATGTCCAGAGCAGCGCGGATGATACCGGTCTGCCAATGCTGGTGGTGCGTGGTCCGTTCAATATCGTATGGCAGCGCCTGCCGGGTGTGCTGGAAAAAGTGGGCATGAAAGTGACCGACAGCACCCGTTCTACCGGCAGCATTTCCGTTACCTACAAGCCACTGTCTGACAGCGGTTGGCGGGATCTGGGCGCGCGCGATCCGGGCCTCTCCGCCGGTGACTACAAGCTGCAGGTCGGCGATCTGGATAACCGCAGCAGCCTCCAGTTTATCGATCCGAAAGGTCATACTCTGACGCAGTCGCAAAACGATGCGTTGGTCGCGGCATTCCAGTCAGCGTTCAACCATTAATCCCTAAGGCCGGAAAACTCCGGCCTTTTTTAATTTTGGTGACGCAAACGTGTGCGTCGGCGTAAAATAGCGAAATCGTCTCTAAATCATCACACCTGGAGTAAGAAAGATGCAAAAGCAAGCTGAGTTGTATCGCGGCAAAGCGAAGACCGTATACAGTACCGAAAACCCGGATCTGTTGGTGCTCGAATTCCGTAACGATACGTCAGCAGGGGATGGCGCGCGCATTGAGCAGTTCGATCGTAAAGGCATGGTGAACAACAAGTTCAACCATTTCATTATGAGCAAACTGCAGGAAGCGGGCATCCCGACCCAGATGGAAGCACTGCTCTCCGATACCGAATGCCTGGTGAAAAAGCTGGATATGGTGCCGGTTGAGTGTGTGATCCGTAACCGCGCGGCTGGCTCGCTGGTTAAGCGTCTGGGCATTGAAGAAGGCATCGAGCTGAACCCGCCGCTGTTCGATATGTTCCTGAAAAACGACGCAATGCACGATCCGATGGTCAACGAATCCTACTGCGAAACCTTCGGTTGGGTGAACAAAGAAAACCTCGCGCGTATGAAAGAGCTGACCTACAAAGCTAACGACGTGCTGAAAAAACTGTTCGATGATGCTGGCCTGATCCTTGTCGACTTCAAACTGGAGTTCGGCCTGTTCAAAGGTGAAGTGGTACTTGGCGATGAGTTTTCACCGGATGGTAGCCGCCTGTGGGATAAAGAAACACTGGATAAAATGGACAAAGATCGTTTCCGCCAGAGCCTCGGCGGCCTGATCGAGGCTTATGAAGCCGTTGCCCATCGTCTGGGCGTGAAATTAGACTAAACCCACCCCGCATTACCGCCAGAGGATGCTTGCATCCTCTGGATTTCGCATCTTTTTTCCCGTGCTAATCCTTCCCTGAGCGCCTACGATCATATATACAGTGTCCATCATTGGGATAGGGAGTAAGTTATGCGCTGGCAAGGGCGTCGAGAAAGTAGCAACGTAGAGGACCGGCGCAATGAGTCGGGCGGGCCGTCAATGCGCGGTCCGGGGTTTCGCCTGCCAGGCGGTAAAGGCGGGTTGATCCTGCTGTTTGTGGTGATGGTGGCCAGCTATTACGGCGTTGATCTGACAGGTTTGCTCACCGGGCAGCCGATCAATACCGCTCCGCAGCAGCAACGGAGTATCAGCCCGCAGGAAGATGAATCTGCCCGCTTCACCAGCGTGATTTTCGCTTCGACGGAAGATACCTGGGGCGAAATTTTCCAAAAGATGGGGCGAACCTATCCACAACCTAAGCTGGTTATGTATCGCAACCATACCAACACTGGCTGCGGCACAGGGCAATCGATCATGGGGCCGTTCTACTGCCCGGCGGACAGCAAGGTCTACATTGATCTCTCCTTTTATGACGAGATGAAAAATAAACTTGGCGCGGGCGGCGATTTTGCCCAGGGCTACGTTATTGCCCATGAAGTGGGGCATCACGTACAGAAGGTGCTGGGAACAGAAGCCAAAGTTCGTCGCCTGCAACAGAATGCGACGCAAAAAGAGGCCAATGAACTCTCAGTACGCATGGAGCTTCAGGCCGATTGCTATGCGGGCGTCTGGGGCCACAGCATGCAGCAGCAAGGCGTGCTGGAAGCGGGCGATCTGGAAGAGGCGCTGAATGCCGCGCAGGCGATAGGCGACGATCGGTTGCAGCAGCGCAGCCAGGGCGCAGTATTCCCGGAGACCTTCACCCATGGTACTTCCGCGCAGCGTTACAGCTGGTTTAAACGCGGTATGGACAACGGCGATCCGGCGCAGTGCGACACCTTCAGCGGGCGTCTCTGACCTTCTGCTATGTCACCGTTTGCTGAACTGAGCGCACAGATGACGCGGCAGGGCATCCGCCGCTTGCTGGTGGTCAGCGGCTCGCCCGGCTGGTGTGAAGCGCAGGCCTGCACGTTGCGCGAAAATCTTCCCGGAGACTGGCTGTGGGTGGGCGAAACCGCATCCTGGCCGCTGCACTGCGCGCCGCGGGCACTGACGACGCTGCTGGGGCGCGAGTTTCATCATGCGGTGTTTGACGCCCGCACGGGTTTTGATGTCGCCGCGTTTGCTGCGCTCGCCGGGACATTAACCGCCGGTAGCTGGCTGGTGTTGCTTACGCCGCCCTTCAGCGTATGGCCGCAACAGCCGGATGCTGACAGCGCACGCTGGAGCGATACCATTGAGCCCATTCCGGTGCCGGTTTTTGTCGGGCATTTTTGTCGAACCGTACTGACTGACAGCCAGGCGCTGATCTGGCGTGAAGGTCAACCACTCACTTTCCCCGCTGAAATTCCGCGTGCCGACTGGCATCCCGCAACCGGGGCGCCAGCGCAGGAGCAGGCGCGGATCCTTGCACGATTACAGACGATGCCGCCCGGCGTAATGGTCGTTACTGCGCCGCGCGGAAGAGGGAAATCGGCTCTGGCGGGTATGCATATTGCGCGATTGTCGGTTCCCGCCACGGTAACTGCACCTGCGCGTGCTGCCACGGATGTGCTGGCGGCTTACGCCGGAGAACATTTTTCCTTTATGGCACCGGATGCGCTGGCGCAGCGGATTGCGCACAGCGGCAGCCAGCCAGGCTGGCTGGTGGTGGATGAAGCGGCTGCTATCCCCGGCCCTTTGCTGCATACGCTTGTCTCGGCCTTTCGGCATGTTCTGCTCACCACCACGGTTCAGGGTTATGAAGGCACCGGGCAGGGGTTTCTGCTGAAATTCTGCGCCGGGTTTCCCCATCTGCAATTTGAGGCACTGAATACGCCGCTGCGCTGGGCATCAGGTTGTCCGCTGGAGCAGGTGATTGAAAACCTGCTGCTGTTTGATGATGCGCAGATTGGCGAGGTGCCTGCTGGCGAGGCGACAATCCTGCCGCTGGCGCAAGATGCCTGGCAGCGAATGCCCTCGCGGTCTGCGGCGTTATACCGTCTGCTGGCGAGCGCCCACTACCGCACTTCGCCGCTCGATCTGCGACGCATGATGGATGCGCCAGGGCAGCATTTCTGGCTGGCGCAAAAGGCGCAGAGCGTGGTTGCTGCACTCTGGCTGGTGGAGGAGGGCGGATTAAGCCCTGCGCTGAGCCAGGCGGTGTGGGCTGGTTTTCGTCGCCCACGCGGCAACCTGGTGGCGCAATCGCTGGCGGCGCATGGCGGAAATCCGCTTGCCGCCACGCTGCGTGGGCTGCGCGTCAGCCGTATCGCCGTGCATCCCGGTTGCCAGCGTGAAGGCATTGGCCGGGCGCTGATTGCCCGTGCGCAGGCGCAGGCCGACGGTTGCGATTATCTGTCGGTCAGTTTTGGCTTCACGCCTGCGCTGTGGCATTTCTGGCAGCGTTGCGGGTTTGTGCTGGTGCGTCTGGGTAGCCACCGGGAAGCCAGTAGCGGCTGTTATACGGCGATGGCCATATTGCCCCTGACGACGTCAGGCCAGGCGCTGGCGGAACGTGAACAGCAGCGCCTGGCGCGCGATCTTCCCTGGCTTGCGCCCTGGCGTGAGGAAAAGTTGTCCTTACCCGCCGTGCAGGCGTCTACCCTTAATGAAGAGGACTGGCAGGAGCTGGCCGGGTTTGCTTTTGCTCATCGTCCACTCTCTGCGGCCATCGGCGCGTTATCCCGCCTGCTGCAACACAGTGCGTTACCGTTGGTGGCGCTGCGCGGGCAGCTTTCAGACGGTGAGAGCGAGCAGACCGTGTGCCTGCGCCTTTCGCTTCACGGGCGCAAAGCGTTGCTGACGCAGCAGCGGAGTGAAGCCGCGCAGGCGCTGCAACAGCTCGATGCGCAGCGCACGCTTACCCTGAAAGAACGGGTGCAGAAAATGCAGTTTTTTTAACTATCTCATTCAGTTAAATGACATGGTCATTATTACTGCCGGGCGTAAACTGCACTCAACGATTAAGGAGACCATCATGAAACATGACCATTTTGTTGTGCAAAGCCCACTCGCCCCGGCTAAACAGCTCCTGCTGTTGTTCCATGGTGTTGGCGATAATCCGGTCTCCATGGGCGAAATTGGTAGCTGGTTTGTTCCGCACTTTCCCGATGCACTGATTGTCAGCATTGGCGGCATTGAAGCCGCAGGCGCGGGACGCCAATGGTTCTCCGTTGAAGGTGTGACGGAAGAGAATCGCCAGCAGCGTGTGGATGCGGTGATGCCGCGGTTTATCGACATTGTGCGTTACTGGCAGCAGCAGAGCGGTGTCAGCCCTTTGGCGACGGCGCTTATCGGTTTCTCGCAGGGCGCAATTATGGCGCTGGAAGGGATGAAGGCGCAGCCGGATCTGGCATCACGCGTGATTGCTTTTAACGGTCGTTACGCCAGCCTGCCGGAAAATGCTGTCAGCGCCCAGACGATCCATCTCATTCACGGTGGCGAAGATCGGGTGATCGATCTGGCATGGGCGGTAAGCGCACAGGAAGCACTGCTGCATCTTGGCGGTGATGTGACGCTGGATATCGTCGATGATTTAGGTCATGCGATTGACGATCGCAGTATCGAACTGGCGTTAAATCATCTGCGTTACACCGTGCCGAAACACTACTTTGACGAAGCGTTAAGCGGCGGTAAGCCGAACGATGACGATATTATTGAATTGCTGTAAAAGCGAATTCACCCCCGGCTGGGGGTGAATGCGTTAGCGGGGTTACTTTTTCGGCTGGTCCTTGTTCGGCCAGTCATCATCGTCATCCCATTTGGCGTTGAAATCACGATGCGGCGGCAGATCGGGTTTATTGGCGAGGAATTTTTTGTGATCGATGCGGTTAAGATCTTTGATCACGTTCAGCAGTACGCCGAGTAAAAACACCAGCACCAGAATCCACCAATATTTAGCAAGCCAGTCCATGCAATCCTCCAGACCCGTCAGGCAATGAGTTGTTCCATAATGCGTTGATACATGCGGGCAAGCAGCTGTAAATCCGCCGCATTCACACACTCGTTGATTTTATGAATGGTCGCGTTCACCGGCCCCAGTTCAACGACCTGCGCGCCCATACGCGCGATAAAGCGCCCATCGGACGTGCCGCCTGTGGTTAACAGTTGCGGTCTGATCTCATTATAGTGCTCGATAGCGTTCACCACCGCATCGACCAGCTTGCCGCGCCCGGTCAGGAAAGGCTGCCCGGAAAGCCACCAGTCTACGGTGTAGCGCAGCTGATGTTTTTCCAGCAGCGCCTGTACCTGCGCTTTAATCATCTCGTCGGTCAGTTCAGTGCTGAAACGGAAGTTAAACTGCACAAACAGATCGCCAGGAATGACGTTATTGCTGCCGGTGCCTGCTTTGATATTGGCAATCTGCATGCTGGTCGGCGGGAAGTATTCGTTGCCGCGATCCCACTCAATTGCCACCAGCTCGTTGAGCATTGGCGCAGCGCGGTGTACCGGGTTATCGGCAAGATGCGGGTAAGCCACATGGCCCTGCACACCGTGAATTGTCAGGTTGCAGGTCAGGGAGCCGCGACGACCGTTTTTCACCACGTCGCCAACCACTTCCGAACTGGAGGGTTCGCCAACCAGGCAATAATCAAGACGTTCGTTGCGCGCCATCAGCGCCTCGACCACTTTTACCGTACCGTTGGCAGCGCTGGCTTCTTCATCAGACGTGATCAGAAAGGCAAGGCGTCCTTTATGTTGCGGGTGCTGTGCGACAAAACGTTCGGCGGCGACTACCATCGCGGCCAGCGAACCTTTCATGTCTGCCGCGCCGCGGCCAAATAGCATGCCATCACGAATGGTCGGTTCAAACGGCGGGTTGATCCAGCGATCGGCATCGCCGGCAGGCACCACATCGGTATGCCCGGCGAACGCCAGCGTCTCCCCCTGGCCGCGCCATGCCCAGAAGTTGAGCGTGTCGCCAAAGTTCATCGGCTCGATGGTAAAACCGATGGCACGCAGACGTTCAATCATTAACGCCTGGCAACCTTCATCATTTGGACTCAGAGAAGGGCGACGAATAAGCTGCTGTGTCAGCTCAATAACCGGGCACGACATAAACTACACCTCGTTGATAAACTTCTCATAACTGGATTCATTGAAACCCAGCAGCATAGGCTTACCGGGCGCGCAGAGCAATGGGCGTTTGATGATTGATGGCATTTCAAGCATCAGCGCGGCGGCGGCATCGGCGTTGGTAATAGTGGCACGCAGGCTTTCATCCAGCTTACGCCAGGTGGTGCCACGGGTATTCAGCAGGGCTTCCCAGCCAAGTTCATCAATAAATGTACGCAGTAATTGGGCATCAAGGCCGTCAGCGCGGTAATCGTGAAAGCGATAGTCCACCTGGTTCGCTTCCAGCCAGCGGCGCGCTTTTTTGATGGTGTCGCAATTTTTAATGCCGTACATTGTGATCATGGTGAATCCTTTTGTCTCATTTTTGGATATTTGCACAAGAAATTAGAATAACGGAATGTAATTAAAATATCATTCTTCTGCTAATACGGTTTTAACGAATGTAACCGCTTTGTTCCAGTTTGAATAAATTTTCAGATGTTGCGCATACCATTCCAGTGGTTAAAAAACGGAAACCATATTGTTGATAAAATCCTGTCTTTTCCGGAACTGAATATATAAATGTTTTGCCGAAGGGTAATAACGTTTTAACAATATTGATCATCAACTGCTTACCATAACCGCGGCCCTGCATTTCAGGCGCAACAACAATATCCGCCGCATAGCTGGCCCATGTCAGATCGCTGATGGCGCGCGCCGTGGCGACCAGTTTCCCCTCATGGTAACCGAACCAGCAGAAGGTGCTGTTACGCCATGCCTGCTCGACTAATGCCGGGTCGCGCTGGTTGAGCCCACCGGCGGCGAGCAGCGCTGTCACTTCCTGCCAGTCAACATGTTCAATTGCGGATTTATCGTACAATGTGATCGCCATTTTATTTATCCTTATAGAGCCTGTGGAATATTGCTATCACTCACAGTAAAAACCGAATTGCCGGCGCATAGTTAACACAGCTCCATTAAAAATACCCTGCTAATGATGAGTGAAGCAATCAGTTAAAATACCTTCACAGTCATCGGGGCGTTTAGTAGAATGGCGGCGATAATAAGAGAGGTTGTTATGATTGAACATGAACTGGGGAACTGGAAAGATTTTATCGAAGGCATGCTTCGTAAATAATTTCCTGACGAATAGTTAAGCAGTGACGGCTTAAAAATAAAATGTGACCAATCACATAAAAAAAGGCGACTCCACGGAGTCGCCTTTTTGCTGGCTTTATTGCGCGCGCTCTTTCAGCGGGAAGCGGCGACGTACCAGCACAAAGAACAGCGGGACGAAGAAGATGGCCAGGATGGTGGCCGAGAGCATCCCGCCGATAACGCCCGTACCGACCGCGTGCTGGCTGCCGGAACCTGCCCCGGTGCTGGTCGCCATCGGCAGTACGCCGAAGACAAAGGCCAGCGAGGTCATCAAAATAGGGCGCAGACGCTGGCGGCAGGCATGCAGCGTTGAAACCAGCAGATCTTCACCTTTCGCATTCATGTCGTTGGCAAATTCAACAATCAGAATGGCGTTCTTCGCCGACAGGCCGATAACCGTCAGCAGACCGACCTGGAAATAAACATCGTTTTCCAGCCCGCGCAGCCAGGTTGCGAGCAGCGCACCGATCACGCCGAGCGGCACGACCAGCATTACCGAGAACGGCACCGACCAGCTCTCATACAGTGCCGCCAGACACAGGAACACCACCAGCAGCGACACGGCATACAGCGCAGGCGCCTGCGCGCCGGAGAGCCGTTCCTGATAGGACATCGCCGTCCACTCCAGCCCAAAACCGGTCGGCAACTGTTTGACCAGCTTCTCCATCACATCCATTGCCGTACCGGTACTGACGCCGGGAGCGGACTCCCCGATAATCTCCAGCGCAGCATAGCCGTTGTAACGTTCGAGGCGCGGCGAACCGGTTTCCCAGCGCGAGGTGGCAAAGGCTGAGAAGGGTACCATCGTTCCGCTGCTGTTGCGCACGTACCAGAGGTTGATATCGTCCGGTAACATACGGTACTTCGCGGCGGCCTGTACGTAGACTTTCTTCACGCGACCGCGATCCATAAAGTCATTAACGTAGCTGGAACCCCAGGCTGTTTGCAGCGTGTCGTTGATATCATCAATCGACACGCCCAGCGCCTGCGCTTTGCGCTGATCGATATCAATTTGCAACTGTGCGCTGTCGTCGAGGCCGTTATGGCGAACACGGGTCAGCGCCGGATCTTTCGCTGCCATCTCCAGCAGCCGGTCACGTGCCGCCATCAGCGCATCGTGGCCCGCTCCGGCGTGATCCTGCAACTCCATATCAAAACCGGCGGAACTGCCCATCCCGCTGATGGCTGGCGGGCTGCTGGCAAAGACGCGGGCTTCATTAATGCGGTTAAAGGCTTTGGTGGCGCGTTCAATAATGGCGGCGGCGCTGCCGGTTGTCGGGTTACGCGCATCCCAGTCTTTCAGGCGGACAAACAGGCGCGCAACGTTTTGCCCGTTCCCCCCAGGACCGGAACCGACGGTAGAGAAGACCGATTCGACATTCTCTTTTTCATGAGTGAAAAAGTAATCTTCGACTTTTTGCACCACTTTCAGCGTCTGTTGCTGTGTTGCGCCGCTCGGTAATTGCACGGAAGTGGTGAACATCCCGCGGTCTTCCAGCGGCAGAAACGAAGTGGGCAGGCGCAGGAAGAGCAGCACCATGCCGCCAATCAGCAGCACGTAGAGAACAATCCAGCGCAGGCTGCGGTGGAGGATTTTCCCAACCACGGTTTCATAGCGATGCGCATTGCGGTCGAAAATACGGTTAAATGCGCCAAAGAACCCTTTCTGCCCGTGTAACTCGCCCTTGTGCAGCGGCTTCAGCAGCGTCGAGCACAGCGCCGGGGTGAGGATCATCGCCACCAGCACCGACAGTACCATCGCCGACACAATGGTGATGGAGAACTGACGGTAGATAGCGCCCGTGGTGCCGCCAAAGAAAGCCATCGGCACAAATACCGCCGACAGCACCATCGCAATCCCGACCAGCGCGCCCTGGATCTGCCCCATCGATTTGCGCGTCGCTTCCCTGGGCGAAAGCCCCTCTTCGGTCATGATGCGTTCGACGTTCTCGACCACCACAATCGCATCGTCCACCAACAGACCGATGGCCAGCACCATGGCGAACATGGTCAGTGTGTTGATGCTGTAACCGAAGGAATAAAGCACCGCGAACGTGCCGAGCAGCACGACCGGTACGGCAATGGTGGGGATCAGGGTGGCACGGAAGTTTTGCAGGAACAGATACATCACCAGGAATACCAGTAAGATCGCTTCCAGCAGGGTTTTCACCACGTCGATAATGGAGGCTTTTACAAACGACGTAGTTTCATAAGCGACTTTATATTCCAGACCATGCGGAAAAAAAGGCTCCAGCTCGTTAAGCCGGTTGATCACCTGCTCGGCGGTCTCCATTTCGTTGGCGCCGGAGGCCAGCTTCACCCCCAGACCGGAGGCGGCTTTACCATTAAAGCGGCTTAAGTAATCATATTTTTCTGCGCCCAGTTCCACCGTTGCGACATCGCCCAGCCGCACTTCGGAACCATCCTGGTTGACGCGCAGCGTGATATTGCGAAACTGTTCCGGCGTTTGTAATAGCGACTGCGCATTGATGGTGGCGTTAAGCGCCTGGCGGTCAACGGAAGGCGTACCGCCAAGCTGGCCGACAGCGATCTGCGCGTTCTGCGACGAAATGGCTTTGGTAACGTCGGATGCGGTGAGCTGGTAGCTGTTGAGTTTTGCCGGGTCGAGCCAGATGCGCATCGAATATTGCGAACCGTACGCGTCGATATCGCCGACGCCGTTGACGCGGCTGATAGGGTCCTGAATATTACTGGCGACATAATCGGCGATATCCTGTTTATCCATCGAGCCGTCGGTGGATACGAAGGCGATGGTCAGGATGTTGGTATCACCGGTTTTACGCACCGTTACGCCCTGATTCTGTACCGCCTGCGGCAGCTTACGCAGCGCGGACTGCAACTGGTTTTGCACCTGTTGCACGGCTTCATCCGGGTTGGTTCCGGCGCTAAAGTTCAGCGTCACCGTCGCCTGGCCGGTTGCGCTACTTTGCGATGACATATACATCAGATTATCGAGGCCAGTCATATTCTGCTCGATAACCTGGGTGACGGTATTTTCCAGAGTTTGCGCTGAAGCGCCAGGGTAGTTAGCAGTAATACGAACGTTCGGTGGTGCTAAATCAGGATATTGCTCGACGGGTAAAGAGATAATGGCAAGTGTCCCCGTAAGACAGATCAGGATCGCCAGCACCCACGCAAAAATGGGGCGATCAATAAAAAAATTCGCCATCAGAAAGAAAACCTCATATCGCTGCGTATCGTTATAGTCACATTGCTTGCATCAATGTAGCGGCAATGCAGAAACCAATCGTGGAGAAAAAAAGGAGAAAATGTAAATTATCATGCCTGTTTAAGGCGTATCTATGCAGAACCTATTTTAACCCAAATTTTCTTCCGTCATTTCGTCAGTCTAAAGACGTTTTTTTACAGTTATTGATTATTTGCGCTATTGGCAGCAAAAAACACCCGCCTGATGGTCGCGCCGCACGGAGCCCTTTTTAACCCTGCCAATCAGACGCATTTGTTCCAAAATGCGTCTGGAAATTGATCTGCTACAAGTTCGTGACAAATAGATAACCTTCCTGGGCAATTGAACATTGCCTGTCTCTGAGACTCCCGGTAAATAAAATGCCTGATTAAAACCAGGGTTAAACAAATTAAATAAAAAGAAGGTTGCCATGAATCGTTTTATTATGGCGAACAGCCAACAATGTATAGGATGTCGTGCCTGTGAAGTTGCCTGCGTGATGGCGCATAACAATGAGCTACATGTATTAAGCCCCGAACAATTTCATCCGCGAATTACAGTTATTAAAAATCAACAGCAGCGCAGCGCGGTGACCTGTCATCATTGTGAAGCTGCGCCCTGTGCCCGCAGTTGCCCGAACGGCGCCATTAGCCGCGTTGATGATTCCGTACAGGTTAACCAGCAGAAATGTATTGGCTGCAAATCCTGCGTTGTCGCCTGTCCATTCGGCACCATGCAAGTGCTTGTTACCCCCGTTGGCGAAGGCCAGGTAAAAGCGACAGCGCACAAATGCGATCTCTGCGCGGGTCGCGCTGACGGTCCGGCCTGCGTGCAAAATTGTCCGGCAGACGCGATGCAACTGGTTAATAGCGACGTGCTGGCGAATCTGGCAAAAACACGTCGTCTGCGTACTGCAGGCCATGAAGCTCAGCCGTGGCACAGTGTTGCGGCGCAGACTTCTGCGTTTGACGATCGCAAGGTGCTGCAGATGCGTAAAACGCCCGCGCGCGGAGAGCCGGATAAACTGCCACTGGCGGCACGCAAGTGCGGTTTTGATGAAATCTATCTGCCGTTTCGCGCTGACCAGGCGCAGCGTGAAGCGCAACGTTGTCTGAGCTGCGGTGAACACAGCATCTGCGAATGGACCTGTCCGCTGCACAACCATATTCCGCAGTGGGTTGCGCGGGTGAAAGAGGGCGATATTGCCTCCGCCGTTGAGCTTTCCCATCAAACTAACTGCCTGCCGGAGATCACCGGGCGCGTCTGCCCGCAGGATCGTTTATGTGAAGGCGCCTGCACGGTGCGCGATGAGTACGGCGCGGTGACCATCGGCAATATCGAGCGTTACATTTCCGATCGGGCGCTGGCGCAGGGCTGGCGACCAGATTTAGGGCAGGTGCAGGCAGTGGATAAACGCATCGCTATTATCGGTGCCGGTCCTGCCGGGCTGGCCTGCGCGGATGTGCTGGCGCGTCATGGCGTCAGCGCGACCGTCTTTGACCGTCACCCCGAAATCGGCGGTCTGCTGACTTTTGGTATTCCCTCCTTCAAGCTGGATAAATCGCTGCTGGCGCGCCGCCGGGAAATCTTCAGCGCGATGGGCATCCGTTTCGAGCTGAACTGCGAGATCGGCAAGGATATCGCGCTGGATACGCTGCTGAGTGATTACGACGCGGTGTTTATCGGCGTGGGTACGTACCGTTCAATGCAGGCCAATTTGCCGAACGACGATGCACCTGGCGTGTATGATGCGCTGCCGTTTTTGATCGCCAATACGAAACAACTGATGGGGCTGCCGGAAATTGCGCAAGAGCCGTTTATCAATACCGAAGGCCTGAATGTGGTGGTGCTGGGCGGTGGCGATACGGCGATGGACTGCGTGCGCACGGCGTTGCGCCACGGGGCGAGCAAAGTGACCTGCGCGTATCGGCGCGACGAAGCCAATATGCCCGGTTCGAAAAAAGAGGTGAAAAACGCCCGCGATGAGGGGGCGGAATTCGAATTTAATGTGCAACCCGTGAACGTGGAGCTGGATGAAAGCGGCAAGGTTTGCGGCATTCGTCTGCTGCGGACGCAACTGGGCGAACCGGATGCCAAAGGGCGTCGTCGCCCGGTGCCGATTGCGGGCAGCGAGTTTGTCATGCCTGCCGATGCGGTGATCATGGCGTTTGGCTTTAACCCACATTCCATGCCGTGGCTGGAGCGTCAGGGTGTGCGCATGGATGAGTGGGGACGCATTGCCGCCAGCGTTAACAGCCCGTACCGTTACCAGACCAGCAATCCGAAAATTTTCGCCGGTGGCGATGCGGTACGAGGTGCCGATTTGGTGGTGACGGCCATGGCGGAAGGGCGTCATGCTGCACAAGGCATGCTGGACTGGTTAGGGGTAAAAACGCCGGATAAGCATTAACACCCGGCGCGACAAAACAGGCTCTTCGGCATACTATAACGCTAAGTGTTAGTGCCCTGGAGCCTGTATGTCACTGAAAATTAATGTCATCAAAGATAAAATCCTTTCTGAGAACTACTTTGTTCTGCGCAATATCACCTATGAACTGACCCGTAGCAACGGCGAAGTCATCCGCCATAAACGCGAAGTTTATGACCGGGGCAACGGCGCAACGATCCTGCTGTATAACCGCGATAAAAAAAGCGTCCTGCTGATCCGCCAGTTCCGGGTTGCGACCTGGGTAAACGGCAATGAGGATGGTCGTCTGATTGAGAGCTGCGCCGGTTTGCTGGATGACGATGAACCGGAAGTCTGTATCCGCAAAGAGGCGATTGAAGAGACCGGTTACCAGGTCGGCGGGGTGCGTAAAGTCTTCGAACTCTATATGTCGCCGGGCGGCGTGACTGAGCTGGTACACTTTTTTATTGCTGAATATGGCGATGCGCAGCGGGTCAATAATGGCGGCGGCGTGGAAGATGAAGATATTGAAGTGCTGGAATTTCCGTTCAGCCAGGCGCTGGAAATGGTCGCCAGCGGCGAGATTCGCGATGGCAAGGCGGTGATTTTATTGCAGTACCTGAAATTATCCGGGTTAATGGACTGAATTTTAAAGGGTTAATAGCGGGCAGTTTCAGATGAAGCTATCCGATAAATCCGATTGAGCAAGCGAAGCCGGAGATAGAAGATACGCAGGTTCTGCGTCTCTTCTTCCGGGGTTGTACCATTCATGCGTTATCGCGGCGTTTTCACTCTGCTGTTCGGGCTTTTCTCTGCGCCGTTGCTGTGGGCTGCGCCTGCACAACAATCTTTTTCCGACTGGCAGGTGACCTGCAATAACCAGAATTTCTGCGTTGCGCGTAACACCGGCGAACACAATGGCCTGGTCATGACATTAGAGCGTAGCGCCGGTGCGCGAACCGATGCGACGCTGCGTATCGATCTGGGCGGGCTTGATCTGCCTGCGGCCAAAGAGCCGCCCATCGCTGGCCGCCTGCAGCTTGACGAACAACCGTTAACGCTGGCCGGAGCGCGCTGGCAAATCACACCCTGGCATCTGATAACCAGTGACAGCGAAACCATCGCCCGTTTTCTGCAAACCATTCAGGAAGGGCAGGCCATTACCTTGCAGGGCAGCAAAGGGATGATTTCGCTGGTGGGGCTGAAAGCCTCGCTGCTGTTCATTGATTCGCTGCAAAAACGCGTCGGCAGCGAAACGGCGTGGATTAAAAAGGGCGATGGCCCGCCGCTTAGCGTCCCGCCTGCGCCCGCATTGAAAGAGGTGGCTCAGGCGAGTATGACCCCGACGCCGCTGACCCATGCGGAACTGAATGATTTGCTGGATTACGGCAACTGGCGCATGAACAACAGCCAGTGTTCGCTGGATCCGATGCGCCGCCAGGTTCGCGTCTCGGCGCTCACCGATGACAAAGCGTTGCTGATGATCGACTGTGAAGCCGGTGCGTATAACATTGTCGATCTGGCGTGGCTGGTGTCGCGGCAGAAACCGTTCGCCTCACAACCCGTTCGCCTGCATCTGCCGTTTACGCCGGATAATGGTAACGATGAGATGGAGCTGATGAACGCGGTATTTGACGAGAAAAGCGGCGAGCTGAACACATTGTCGAAAGGCCGTGGTTTGCAGGATTGCGGCGTGTCGAGCCGCTGGCGTTTTGATGGCCAGCGTTTTCGCCTGGTACGTTACGCTCAGGAACCGGCCTGCGATGGCTGGCATGGCCCTGATGCGTGGCCCACGCTGTGGGTGACGCGCTAGAGCGCGCCCGACGGGTGTGAAAGAAAGGGGGGCGCCAGCCGTGACAAGCTGGCGCGCCGCAGGTTTATTTTTTCAGTACCGCTTTGGCTTTCGCCACCACGTTTTCGACGGTAAAGCCAAAGTACGGGAACAGTTTTTCCGCTGGCGCGGATTCACCGTAGCCGGTCATCCCGACAATCGCTCCTTTCAGGCCGACATATTTGTACCAGTAGTCGGCGATCCCCGCTTCTACCGCGACGCGTGCGCTGACATCCGACGGCAGAACCGCTTCGCGCCACGCTTCATCCTGGGCATCAAAGATATCCGTTGAAGGCAGGGAAACCACGCGCACATTCACGCCTTCGGCGCTCAGTTGCTCAGCGGCTTTGACGGTGATTTCCATCTCCGAACCGGTGGCAATCAGGATCAGATCTGGTTTCCCGGCGCTCTCTTTCAGAATGTAGCCGCCGCGGCTGATGGCCTGCACCTGCTCCGGCGTTCTCTCCATTTGCGTCAGATTTTGCCGCGACAGAATCAGCGCTGTCGGGCCGTTATGGCGCTCGATGGCCAGCTTCCAGCCAACCGCAGCTTCAACCTGATCGCACGGTCGCCAGGTGCTGAAGTTCGGCGTTAAACGCAGGCTGGCAAGCTGTTCAACGGCCTGGTGCGTCGGGCCATCTTCCCCCAGACCGATGGAGTCATGGGTGTAGACCATAATCTGCCGCGCCTTCATCAGCGCAGCCATGCGCGCTGCGTTACGCGCATATTCGACAAACATCAGGAAGGTGGCGGTGTAAGGCACAAAGCCGCCGTGGTGGGCAATGCCGTTAGCAATGGCGGTCATGCCGAATTCGCGCACGCCATAGTGAATGTAGTTACCGGCAAGATCTTCTTTTAGCGATTTAGAGCCCGACCAGATGGTGAGGTTGCTGGGCGCCAGATCGGCCGAGCCGCCAAGCAGCTCCGGCAGTACCGGACCATACGTATTCAGCGTGTTCTGCGAGGCTTTACGGGTGGCGATTTTCGCCGGATTCGCCTGCAAATTATTGATCCATTCGCTGGTCGTTTTCTCCCACGATTCCGGCAGACCACCGCTCATGCGGCGTTTAAACTCGGCAGCCAGCTCCGGGTACGCTTTCTCCCAGGCCGCCAGTTTCTCATTCCATGATTGCTGCTGCTTCGCCCCGCGTTCACGGGCATCCCACGCCTGATAGATCTCTTTGGGAATTTCGAACGCCGGGTATTTCCAGCCCAGTTTTTGCCGGGTCAGTGCTACTTCTTCTTCACCCAGCGCTGCGCCGTGCGACTCCTCTTTACCGGCTTTATTCGGCGAGCCAAAACCAATCACCGTGCGGCAGATAATCAGCGACGGCTTATCCTTCACGCTTTGCGCTTCCTCGATGGCCTTTTTCACCGCTTCCGGAGAGTGACCGTCAATATCGCCAATCACATGCCAGTGATACGCCTCGAAGCGTTTGGCGGTGTCGTCGGTAAACCAGCCTTCGGTTTCGCCATCAATCGAGATACCGTTGTGGTCGTAGAAACCAATCAGCTTGCCCAGCCCCAGTGTTCCCGCCAGCGAACAGACTTCATGGGAGATGCCTTCCATCAGGCAGCCGTCGCCCATAAAGACGTAGGTGTAATGATCGACGATATCGTGACCGGGGCGGTTAAACTGCGCGGCCAGCGTACGTTCGGCAATCGCCAGCCCGACCGCGTTCGCCAGCCCCTGGCCCAGAGGACCGGTGGTGGTTTCCACGCCCGGCGTGTAACCAATTTCCGGGTGACCCGGTGTTTTCGAGTGTAACTGGCGGAAATTTTTCAGCTCTTCGAGCGGCAAATCATACCCGCTTAAGTGCAGCAGGCTGTACAGCAGCATTGAAGCGTGACCGTTGGACAGGATAAAACGGTCACGGTCATACCAGGTGGGATCGGCCGGGTTATGTTTAAGAAAATCATTCCACAGCACTTCGGCGATATCCGCCATCCCCATCGGCGCGCCAGGGTGGCCGGAATTGGCTTTTTGCACCGCGTCCATACTCAGGGCGCGAATGGCGTTAGCAAGCTCTCTACGGGACATCGTTCACTCCTTGGCAAAAGTTAAAGTTTGGCGGCCAGCAGATCTTCCAGTTTGCGCTGATCGACGGCGAACTGGCGGATACCGTCGGCCAGTTTGTCGACGGCCATCGGATCCTGGTTATGCTCCCAGCGGAACTCCGCTTCCGTAAGCGGTTCCGGGCGGTGGAAGGTTTGGCGGGAAGGAACCAGCTTGCGTTCCACGACCCCTTCTTGTCCCTGCAACTCTTTCAGCAACGCCGGAGAGATAGTCAGGCGATCGCAACCGGCCAGCGCCAGGATCTGTTCCGTGCGGCGGAAGCTGGCGCCCATGACGATGGTTTCGTAGCGATGTTGTTTGAAGTAATCGTAAATATTGCGCACCGATTTCACGCCAGGATCTTCATCCACCACGTAGGGATCGAGTGGTTTACGGTCGTTGTACCAGTCGTAAATACGGCCAACGAATGGCGAGATGAGAAACACCCCGGCTTCGGCGCAGGCGCGCGCCTGGGCGAAGGAGAACAACAGCGTCAGGTTACAGTTGATACCCTCTTTTTCCAGCTCCTCTGCCGCGCGAATACCTTCCCAGGTGGAGGCCAGTTTGATCAGAATGCGGGATTTCGGAATACCCTGTTCCTCATACAGTTCAACCAGGCGGTGCGCTTTGGCAATGCTTTTCGCTTTATCGTAAGAGAGGCGCGCATCCACCTCGGTTGAAACGCGCCCTGGAATGCTTTTCAGAATTTCCGCACCAAAATTGACCGCCAGTTTGTCGCTGGCTTCCGCTACTTGTTGCTCCTGCGTTTTGCCGCGCTTTTTGCCATAGGCAATCGCGTCATCAATCAGATGGGAGAAATGCTCCAGCGCGGCTGCTTTCAGCAGTAAAGAAGGGTTAGTCGTGGCATCTTCCGGCTGATAGTGGCGGATCGATTCGATATCGCCGCTGTCTGCCACAACGGTGGTGAATTGTTTCAGGCCGTCTAAGTAATTCATGAAAAATAACTCCTTTAAAAGCAATGTGTTATTGGAGTGCTTCCGTTCGCACTTTGATAAGAATGAGAGATGCATAACAAAAAAGCATAGCAGAAGCGTCCCGGCCTGCTTTTTCTGGGATGTAACAAAGATGCGATAAATTGATAACAATTTTGCTTATGTATGGTGAGAGTTTGGCTATGTTCAAAGTTTGCCATCGCAACAGCGGCCATACTAAGCGCCGTATTGGGATAGACATCACGCGGTATCACTCTGAAAGCAAAACGCGAAAGGAACCTCAAATGGACGACCAACTAAAACAAAGTGCCCTCGACTTCCATGAATTCCCGCGACCGGGAAAGATTCAGGTCTCCCCGACAAAACCGCTGGCCACGCAGCGCGATCTGGCGCTGGCATACTCTCCGGGCGTTGCTGCGCCCTGCCTTGAAATCGAAAAAGATCCGCTGGCGGCCTACAAATACACCGCGCGCGGCAACCTCGTGGCGGTGGTCTCTAACGGCACTGCGGTGCTGGGGCTTGGCAATATCGGCGCATTGGCCGGTAAGCCGGTGATGGAAGGCAAAGGTGTATTGTTCAAGAAATTCGCCGGTATCGACGTATTCGATATTGAAGTGGATGAGCAAAATCCGGACAAACTGATCGACGTGGTTGCCGCGCTGGAACCGACGTTCGGCGGTATAAACCTTGAAGATATCAAAGCGCCGGAGTGCTTCTATATTGAAGCCAAACTGCGCGAGCGCATGAACATTCCTGTTTTTCATGACGATCAGCACGGCACGGCGATTATCAGCACTGCCGCCATTCTTAACGGCCTGCGCGTCGTGTCGAAGAACCTCTCTGACGTGCGCATGGTGGTGTCGGGTGCGGGGGCGGCGGCCATTGCCTGTATGAACCTGCTGGTGGCGCTGGGAATGCAGAAACACAATATTGTGGTCTGCGATTCAAAAGGCGTTATTTATAAAGGCCGCGAGCCGAATATGGCCGAGACCAAAGCGGCCTACGCCGTTGACGATGACGGTAGACGAACGCTGGCGGATGTGGTCGCGGGCGCGGATATCTTCCTTGGCTGCTCCGGGCCAAAAGTACTGACGCCGGAGATGGTAAAAGGCATGGCACGGCAGCCGCTGATCCTTGCGCTGGCGAATCCGGAGCCGGAGATCCTGCCGGATCTGGCGAAAGCGGTGCGCCCGGATGCGATTATCTGTACCGGCCGCTCCGATTACCCGAATCAGGTAAACAACGTGCTCTGTTTCCCGTTTATCTTCCGCGGCGCGCTGGATGTGGGCGCTACGGCGATCAACGAAGAGATGAAGCTGGCGGCGGTCAACGCTATCGCTGAGCTGGCGCATGCGGAGCAGAGCGAGGTGGTGGCTTCGGCATATGGCGATCAGGATTTGAGCTTTGGCCCGGATTATCTGATCCCGAAACCTTTCGACCCACGGCTGATTGTTAAAATCGCGCCCGCAGTAGCGAAAGCGGCGATGACTTCCGGCGTGGCGACACGGCCGATTGCTGATTTCGATGCCTACGTCGATAAGCTCACCGAGTTCGTCTACAAAACCAACCTGTTTATGAAGCCGGTTTTCTCTCAGGCCCGCAATGCGCCGAAACGCGTGGTGCTGACCGAAGGCGAAGAGCCGCGCGTGCTGCATGCAACGCAGGAGCTGGTTACGCTGGGGCTGGCGAAACCGATCCTCGTCGGGCGACCGGGCGTAATTGAGATGCGCATTCAGAAGCTCGGCCTGCAAATTCGTCCGGGCGTCGATTTTGAGATCGTCAACAACGAGTCGGATCCGCGCTTTAAAGAGTACTGGACGGAATACTTCAGCATCATGAAGCGTCGGGGGATTACGCAAGAGCAGGCGCAGCGCGCCGTGATCGCCAATACCACGGTGATCGGCGCGATCATGGTACATCGTGGCGAAGCCGACGCAATGATTTGCGGCACCATCGGCGATTACCATGAGCACTTCAGTGTAGTGCAGGAGATATTCGGCTATCGCGATAATGTGCATGCGGCCGGGGCGATGAATGCGCTGCTGCTGCCCAGCGGTAACACGTTTATTGCTGATACCTATGTCAATGAAGATCCCAGCGCCGAACAACTGGCGGAGATCACCTTGCTGGCAGCGGAAACCGTGCGGCGCTTTGGTATCGAACCGCGTGTGGCGCTGCTGTCGCACTCGCAGTTTGGCTCATCCAGTGCGCCCGCTGCGGTGAAAATGCGCGATACGTTGACACTGGTGCGTCAACGCGCGCCGGATCTGATGATCGATGGCGAAATGCATGGTGATGCGGCGCTCGATGAGAGTATCCGCCATGAGCGGATGCCGGACAGCCCGCTGAAAGGGGCGGCGAATATCCTGATTATGCCGAACGTTGAAGCTGCGCGAATCAGCTACAATCTGCTGCGCGTCTCCAGTTCAGAAGGGGTGACCGTCGGGCCGGTGCTGATGGGCGTTGCCAAACCGGTGCATGTGCTGACGCCAATCGCCTCAGTACGGCGTATCGTCAACATGGTGGCGCTGGCGGTGGTGGAAGCGCAGACCCAGCCGCTGTAAATGTGTTGCAGGCCTGTTCAGGCATTATTGGCCGGATGGCGCGTAAGCGCTTATCCGGCCTGTAAAACCCGCAATCACACCCAATCTTTAACCTGAATAAACTCGCTGAGGGCCGCTTCCGGGCTGCCTTCGGCGGGTTGATAGTTATACTCCCAGCGCACTAGCGGCGGCATCGACATTAAAATCGACTCGGTACGCCCGCCGGTTTGCAAACCGAACAGCGTTCCGCGATCCCACACCAGATTGAACTCTACGTAGCGGCCACGACGATAGAGCTGGAAATCGCGCTCGCGCTCGCCGTAAGGCAGCGCTTTACGGCGCGCGACGATGGGCAAATACGCGTCGAGATAACCGTTGCCGACGGCCTGCATAAACGCAAAACAGTGGTCAAAATCCGGCGTGTTCAAATCGTCAAAAAAGAGCCCGCCGATGCCGCGCTGCTCATTGCGGTGCTTGAGGTAGAAATAGTCATCGCACCACTTTTTGTAGCGCGGATAGATCTCCTCACCAAACGGCAGACAGATATCGCGGGCGGTGCGGTGCCAGTGGATCGCATCTTCTTCAAAACCGTAGTAGGGCGTTAAATCGAAACCGCCGCCAAACCACCACACCGGATCGGCGCCGGGTTTTTGCGCAATAAAGAAACGCACATTAGCATGGCTGGTGGGAACATAGGGATTACGCGGGTGCACAACCAGCGAAACGCCCATCGCTTCGAAGCTGCGACCCGCCAGCTCAGGACGGTGCGCTGTGGCGGATGCGGGCATCGCATCGCCGTGGACGTGGGAAAAATTGACCCCGGCCTGTTCAAATACGCCGCCGTCACGCAGCACGCGGCTGCGTCCGCCGCCGCCTTCCGCGCGCTGCCAGGCGTCTTCAACAAACGTCGCGCCGTCGATGTCGCTAAGCTGGCGGCAGATCTTATCCTGCAGGGCAAGCAGGGCGTTTTTTACTGGCGCTATCTCTGGGGTCATCATCCGCGTCTCTTCACATGGGCTTTGTGGTTATCGAACCAGCTAAAGTAGCTCAGAATACCGTCGGCAATGGCGGTGGCAATCTTCTGGCGAAACGCCGTGGTGCCGAGCAGCTTCTCCTCCGCCGGATTAGTGATAAAGGAGGTTTCCACCAGTACCGAGGGGATCGACGGGGATTTTAGCACCACAAACGCGGCCTGCTCGGTATTGCGGCTGTGCAGACGGTGGACCGGTTTGATCTGCTTGAGAATATGCGAGCCGAGCGTCAGGCTGTTTTTGATGGTGTCCGTTTGTACCAGATCGAACAGCACCTGCTGCAGCAGATGGTCTTTATCGGTGGTTTTTTTCCCGGCAACTTCATCCGCGGCGTTCTCTTTATCCGACAGGTATTTCGCCATCGCGCTACTGGCACCCCGGTTGGAGAGCGCAAACACCGACGCACCGGCTGCACTCGGGTTGGTAAAGCCATCGGCATGAATCGACATAAACAGGTCTGCGCCGTGCTGGTGGGCGATCTCGACCCGATCGTAGAGCGGGATAAAGGTATCGCCGGTGCGTGTCAGACGCGCGTCAATACCCTGCGCCCGTAGCTGAGCGCGGACATTTTTGGCGATCGCCAGCACCACATGTTTCTCTTTTGAGCCGTTATGGCCAATCGCGCCGGTATCAATGCCGCCGTGACCGGGATCGAGCATGACGATGCGCCGTGCTCCGGCCTTTTTCGCCTTTGGCTTGCTGTGGCCGGTGGTGGTTTTCAGTGGCGTCTCGTCCTTAGCGATAGCACGAGACATACCCGACAATGTCAGGGCGGCCAGACCCGCTTTCAGCATCTGGCGACGCGAGGTGAGTGTTTTTAATGGTTTAAAGGTGCTCATACGTCTGAATGTTTTTATCCGTGGTCCCTGGTGTTATATCGTATCGTCCTGGTCGCGACGACAATCCACAAGAGCGATTGTTTTACTTTTCATTTCAATACGTGACAGAGCGCCATTATGCCAAATTTCTACGGTAAAGAGTCTGGATATTGGCTAAGGCGCTGCTTCGGGCCATAATCACCATTTACACAGTTGAAAAGACGGGGAATACCATGGAGATACGCGTTTTTCGCCAGGACGACTTCGAAGAAGTGATCACCTTGTGGGAGCGCTGTGATCTGCTGCGACCATGGAATGATCCGGAAATGGATATCGAACGAAAAGTGAATCACGATGTCAGTCTGTTTCTGGTGGCGGAAGTGAGTGGTGAAGTGGTGGGCACGGTAATGGGCGGTTATGACGGCCATCGTGGCTCGGCATACTATCTCGGCGTACACCCGGAATTTCGCGGCCGCGGCATTGCTAATGCTTTGCTTAATCGGCTGGAGAAAAAACTGATTGCCCGTGGCTGCCCGAAAATCAATCTGATGGTACGTGAAGATAACGATATGGTGATCGGCATGTACGAGCGGCTGGGCTACGAGCATAGCGACTCGGTTAACTTAGGAAAACGTTTGATAGAAGATGAAGAGTATTGATATTTCACCTTCCGACTACGACAGGCATGGACGCCTACGGCTTCCCTTTCTGTTCTGGTGCGCGCTGGTGTTACAGGCGCGTACCTGGATTTTATTTGTGATGGCAGGTGCATCGCGCGGGCAGGGCGATGCGCTGCTGATGCTGTTTTATCCCGACCATAATCAGTTCTGGCTGGGCTTATTGCCCGGCTTGCCTGCGGCGCTGGCTTTTTTTCTCAGCGCGCGCCGTGAGCATCACCCGCGTCTCTGGCGTGCGATCTACCCATTAATGCTGCTGGTACAGTTGGCACTGGTGCTGTGGCTGCCTTCGCGCTGGTTCAGCGGCGAAGCGCTCTCTGGTATTGGGTTTTCACTGCTGGTTATCGACCTCTTTATTCTCTGGTGGCTGGCGACGTCCCGCCGTCTGCGCGCCTGTTTTTATTCCTCAGATGAATGAACGGCACTTTTTGCCCGCCAGCGACTCCAACTGGCGTTAAATGAAAAAAAGGAACGGTGCATGAAATCCCTGCGTACTTTTATTTGTGTGCTGCCGCTGGCATTGACCGGCTGCTCAACACTCGCGTCTGTGAATTGGTCGGCTGCGTATCCGTGGAACTGGTTTGGTTCCTCGATCGAAGTGAGCGAAAACGGCGTCGGCAAAATTACTGCCAGCACGCCGCTTGATGAGCAGGCCATTAATGATGCGTTAAGCGGCGACTACCATCTGCGTAGCGGCATGAAAACGGAAAATGGCAGCATTGTCCGCTATTTCGAGGCGCTGAAAGATACCCAACTGGCGCTGGTTGTTAACGGCGAAAATGGCGCGGTGAGCCGCATTGATGTGCTGGATAGCGATATCGCCACCGACAAAGGCGTGAAAATCGGCACACCGTTCAGCGCCGTGTTTGATAAGGCGTTTGGCAACTGTGTGAAAGGGGCGGGCGATGACAGTACTGGCGTTGAATGTAAAGCGCCGGGCAGCCAGCACATTAGCTATGTCTTTACTGGCGAATGGAGCGGCCCTGAAGGGTTAATGCCTTCTGATGACACCCTGAAAAACTGGAAATTAAGCAAGCTGGTATGGCGCCGATAATTTGATCGCAACGCGCCGCGACGTGGCGAAAAGACGGTACAATAGCGCGCTTATCGCCACGCATGTGTGGCTTGTTTTTTCCAGGAGGAGTGATGTCTCAGGTGCAAAGCGGCATTTTGCCGGAACACTGCCGTGCAGCGATTTGGATTGAAGCCAGCGTCAAAGGGGACACAGATGCCCTGCGCGCGGGCAGTAAAGTTTTTGTCGATAAGCTGGCAACTTTTCAGCAAAAATTTCCCGATGCGGCGTTGGGGGCGACGGTAGCCTTCGGTAACAACGCATGGCGCGCGCTGAACGGCCCGCAAGGCGCAGAGGAGCTGAAAGATTTCCCCTCTTACGGCAAAGGTCTGGCTCCCGCCACGCAACATGATGTGCTGATCCATATTCTCTCCCTGCGCCATGATGTGAATTTTTCTGTCGCCCAGGCCGCGCTGGAAGCGTTTGGCGATGCTATCGAGGTGAAAGAAGAGACACACGGCTTCCGTTGGGTGGAAGATCGCGATCTGAGCGGCTTTGTCGACGGTACGGAAAACCCGGCGGGCGATGAGAAGCGCCGCGAAGTGGCGATTATTCAGGATGGCGTCGACGCTGGCGGCACGTATGTGATGGTGCAGCGCTGGGAGCACAATCTGAAGCAGCTCAACCGTATGAGCGTTGCCGATCAGGAGATGATGATTGGCCGCACCAAAGAGGCGAATGAAGAGATCGACGGCGATGCGCGTCCGGTTACCTCGCACCTGACCCGTGTCGATCTGAAAGAGGACGGCAAAGGGCTGAAAATTGTGCGCCAGAGCCTGCCGTACGGCACCGCCAGCGGCACGCACGGCCTTTACTTCTGTACTTACTGTGCGCGTCTTTACAACATTGAACAGCAACTGCTGAGCATGTTTGGCGATACTGATGGCAAACGCGATGCAATGCTGCGTTTCACCCGTCCGGTAACAGGCGGTTACTATTTTGCGCCGTCGCTCGATAAGCTGCTGTCGCTGTAATATCCGGCTTCCTTCCTGGCCGGGGAGACCCGGCCATACTCCTTTCTGCTTATACTCTTTTATGATTCCAAATCACCAAATGGTATATAAAACCGTTACTGGTTTCACACCCGTTATAAATAAACTGAGGGTTGTGGAGTCATCAGCTTATAAGGGTGCGCAATGGCCGTTAACTTACTGAAAAAAGGATATCTGACGCTGGCAGCAATGACGCTGTGGGCGGCGCAGGCACAGGCGACGGAACTGCTAAACAGCTCTTATGATGTGTCACGCGAGCTCTTTGCGGCGCTGAATACACCGTTTGAACAGCAATGGGCGAAAGATAACGCTGGCGATAAGCTGACGATCAAACAATCTCATGCTGGTTCGTCAAAACAGGCGCTGGCGATTTTGCAGGGGCTGAAAGCGGATGTCGTTACCTATAACCAGGTAACGGATGTGCAGATCCTGCACGACAAAGGCAACTTGATCCCGGCGGACTGGCAAAGCCGTTTACCGAACAACAGTTCACCGTTCTATTCGACGATGGCGTTTCTCGTTCGTAAAGGCAATCCGAAGAATATCCACGAGTGGAGCGACCTGGTGCGTTCCGACGTAAAACTGATTTTCCCGAACCCGAAAACCTCTGGTAATGCCCGTTACACTTATCTGGCGGCGTGGGGCGCAGCGGATCAGGCGGACGGCGGCGATAAAGCGAAAACTGAACAGTTTATGACGCAGTTTTTGAAAAACGTCGAAGTGTTCGATACCGGCGGTCGCGGCGCAACCACCACGTTCGTTGAGCGCGGTCTTGGCGATGTGCTGATTTCCTTTGAATCCGAAGTCAACAACATCCGCAAACAGTACGAAGCGCAGGGTTTTGAAGTGGTGGTGCCGAAGGTCAACATCCTGGCGGAATTCCCGGTGGCCTGGGTCGATAAAAATGTTAAAGCCAACGGGACGGAAAAGGCCGCGAAAGCGTACCTCAACTGGCTCTACAGCCCGCAGGCGCAAACCATCATCACCGATTACTACTACCGCGTGAATAATCCGGAAGTGATGGCGAAGCTGGCGGATAAATTCCCGCAGACCGCGCTGTTCCGCGTGGAAGACAAATTTGGCTCCTGGCCTGATGTGATGAAAACCCACTTCGCCAGCGGCGGCGAGCTGGACAAGTTACTGGCGGCGGGGCGTAAGTGATGTTTGCAGGAACCGCAAAACGTGTGTTGCCGGGGTTTGGTTTAAGCCTCGGCAGCAGCCTGTTTTTTGTTTGTCTGGTATTGCTGTTGCCGCTGAGTGCTCTGGTAATGCAACTGGCGCAAATGAGCTGGTCGCAATACTGGCAAGTGGTCACCGACCCGCAGGTGGTGGCGGCTTATAAAGTCACTTTGCTGTCGGCGTTTGTGGCATCCGCTTTTAACGGCGTTTTTGGTCTGCTGATGGCCTGGATCCTCACCCGTTACCGTTTTCCGGGGCGTACGCTGCTGGACGCGCTGATTGACCTGCCGTTTGCACTGCCGACTGCGGTGGCCGGTTTAACGCTGGCGTCGCTGTTCTCCGTGAACGGGTTTTATGGCGAGTGGCTGGCGAAGTTCGATATCAAAGTGACTTACACCTGGCTTGGCATCGCAGTCGCCATGGCCTTTACCAGCATCCCGTTTGTGGTGCGCACCATCCAGCCGGTGCTGGAGGAGCTGGGGCCGGAATACGAAGAAGCGGCGGAAACCCTCGGCGCAACGCGCTGGCAGAGCTTTCGTCGCGTCGTGCTGCCGGAACTTTCTCCGGCGTTGATGGCGGGCGTGGCGCTGTCGTTCACTCGCAGTCTCGGCGAATTTGGCGCGGTGATCTTTATTGCCGGTAACATTGCCTGGAAGACCGAAGTCACCTCGCTGATGATTTTTGTTCGTTTGCAGGAGTTTGATTACCCGGCGGCGAGCGCGATTGCTTCGGTGATCCTCGCGGCGTCGCTGCTGCTGCTGTTTTCCATCAACACCCTGCAAAGCCGTTTTGGCCAGCGTGTGGTAGGTCACTAATGGCGGAAATAACCGAATTGAAACGCTATGACAAACCTCAGGTGAACTGGGGGAAAATATTTCTGATTACCGCGGGGGTTTTGCTCTCTGCGTTTATCCTTGTCGTGCCGATGATATATATCTTCGTGAAGGCTTTCAGCAAAGGGCTGGTACCGGTGCTGGAAAACCTGGCGAATGCCGACATGCTGCATGCCATCTGGCTGACGGTGTTGATTGCGCTGATCACCGTACCGGTTAACCTCGTGTTTGGCACGCTGCTGGCGTGGCTGGTGACACGCTTTAACTTTCCCGGTCGCCAGCTTTTACTGACGTTACTGGATATTCCGTTTGCGGTTTCGCCAGTGGTTGCGGGTCTGATTTATCTGCTGTTTTACGGTTCGAATGGTCCGCTTGGCGGCTGGATGGATGCGCATAACCTGCAAATTATGTTTGCCTGGCCGGGCATGGTGCTGGTCACTATTTTCGTTACCTGCCCGTTTGTTGTGCGCGAGCTGGTTCCGGTGATGCTGAGCCAGGGGAGCCAGGAAGATGAAGCGGCGATCCTGCTGGGTGCCAGTGGCTGGCAGATGTTTCGCCGCGTAACGCTGCCGAATATCCGCTGGGCGCTGCTGTATGGCGTGGTGCTGACCAATGCGCGCGCGATTGGCGAGTTTGGCGCGGTCTCGGTGGTCTCCGGTTCGATTCGCGGTGAAACGCTGTCGCTGCCGCTACAAATTGAGTTGCTGGAGCAGGACTACAACACGGTGGGTGCCTTTACCGCCGCCGCCCTGCTGACCCTGATGGCTATTTTGACACTGTTTTTGAAGAGTGCGTTGCAGTGGCGTTTGAACAACCATGAAAAACGCCAGCAACAGGAGGGAAATCATGAGCATTGAGATTGCCAATATTAAGAAGTCTTTTGGTCGCACCCAGGTGCTGAATGATATCTCGCTAGATATCCCTTCCGGGCAAATGGTGGCGCTGCTGGGGCCATCCGGCTCCGGGAAGACCACGCTGCTGCGCATTATCGCCGGGCTGGAGCACCAGACCAGCGGTCGTATTCGTTTTCACGGAACGGACGTAAGCCGGCTGCATGCCCGCGATCGCCGCGTTGGTTTTGTGTTTCAGCACTATGCGCTGTTCCGCCATATGACGGTGTTCGACAACATCGCTTTTGGGCTGACAGTGCTGCCGCGTCGCGAACGGCCGAACGCCGCGGCAATCAAAGCCAAAGTGACGCAATTGCTGGAGATGGTGCAGCTTGCTCATCTGGCCGAACGCTATCCGGCACAGCTTTCCGGCGGACAGAAACAGCGTGTGGCGCTGGCGCGTGCGTTGGCGGTAGAGCCGCAGATCCTGCTGCTGGATGAACCGTTTGGCGCGCTGGATGCGCAGGTGCGTAAAGAGCTGCGTCGCTGGCTGCGTCAGTTGCATGAAGAGCTAAAATTTACCAGCGTGTTCGTCACCCACGACCAGGAAGAGGCGACGGAAGTGGCCGACCGCGTGGTGGTGATGAGCCAGGGGAACATTGAACAGGCTGATGCGCCGGATCAGGTGTGGCGTGAACCGGCGACCCGCTTTGTGCTGGAGTTTATGGGCGAGGTCAATCGCCTGAAAGGCACGGTGACGGGCGGGCAGTTCCAGGTGGGCGCACATCGCTGGCCGCTGGGTTATACACCCGCCTGGCAGGGCGAAGTGGATCTGTTTTTGCGCCCCTGGGAAGTGGATATCAGCCGCCGCACCAGCCTGGATTCTCCACTGCCGGTGCAGGTGCTGGAAGCCAGCCCGAAAGGGCACTATACCCAACTGGTGGTGCAGCCGCTCGGCTGGAACCCTGAACCTCTCATCGTTGTGATGCGCGATGAACAGCCGCCACAGCGCGGCGAGCGCCTGTTTGTCGGTTTGCAGCATGCGCGGTTGTATAACGGCAATGAACGTATTGAAGCCGGTACAGAGCTTGCTCTGGCGGAAACTGCCTGATAGGTTAAGCAGCATGTCTATCGCCCGGTAGCTCCTTGATTACCGGGCCTACAATATCTGCATCAGCACTGCTTTGTAGGCCGGGTAAGCGTAGCGCTACCCGGCTTTTTTATTGAGCAGGAACTGTGAATACATTAGAAGATACCATCGGCAATACACCGCTGGTTAAATTGCAACGTCTGACGCCGGATAACGGCAGCGAAATCTGGGTCAAACTGGAAGGTAATAATCCCGCAGGATCGGTCAAAGATCGCGCCGCACTGTCGATGATTGTGCAGGCGGAAAAGCGCGGAGAGATTAAGCCCGGGGATGTGCTGATTGAAGCTACCAGCGGCAATACCGGGATCGCACTGGCGATGATTGCTGCGCTGAAAGGCTATCGCATGAAATTGCTGATGCCGGACAACATGAGTCAGGAACGGCGTGCGGCAATGCGCGCTTATGGCGCAGAGCTGATTCTGGTCACCAAAGAGCAAGGAATGGAAGGCGCGCGCGATCTGGCGCTGGAAATGGCCGCTCGCGGCGAGGGCAAGCTGCTCGATCAATTCAACAACCCGGATAACCCCTACGCCCATTACACCACTACCGGTCCGGAAATCTGGCAGCAGACTGCCGGGCGGATCACCCATTTTGTCTCCAGCATGGGAACAACCGGTACTATCACCGGCGTGTCGCGTTTTCTGCGTGAACAGGATAAACCCGTCACTATTGTTGGGCTGCAACCGGAAGAGGGGAGCAGCATTCCTGGCATTCGCCGCTGGCCTGCCGAATATATGCCGGGCATTTTTAACGCCGCGCTGGTGGATGAGGTTCTGGATATCCACCAACGCGAGGCGGAAAATACCATGCGCGCGCTGGCGGTTCAGGAGGGGATCTTCTGCGGCGTCAGTTCTGGCGGCGCGGTAGCGGGCGCATTGCGCGTGGCGAAAAGTACGCCAGGCGCAGTGATCGTCGCTATTATCTGCGATCGCGGCGATCGTTACCTCTCCACCGGCGTGTTTGGTGAAGAGAGTTATTCGCAGGGCGCGGGGATTTAACCCGTTAAGGAAGAGAGGATGGAGATGATCCTGTTTCGGGATAAAACCCGGGCGCAGCAGGCTGATATCGTTGCGGTGCAGTCTCAGGTTGTGTACGGCAGCGTTGGCAACAGCATTGCGGTGCCAAATATTCGCCAGCACAATCTCAATGTGCTGGCCGTGCCGACAGTGCTGTTCAGCAATACGCCGCATTACGATACCTTTTACGGTGGTGTGATCCCGGATGAATGGTTTAGCGGTTACCTGCAAGCGTTGGAAGAGCGCGACGTTTTGCGTACGCTGAAAGCGGTAACCACAGGCTATATGGGAAGTGCCAGTCAGATTGCACTGCTGGCAACGTGGCTTAAAGCGCTACGGGAGAAACACCCACAGCTATTGATTCTGGTCGATCCGGTTATTGGTGATACTGACAGCGGCATCTATGTAAAAGAGGAAATTCCTCAGGCCTACCGCGAACATTTGTTGCCGCTGGCGCAGGGGATCACGCCGAACGTGTTTGAACTGGAAATTCTCAGCGGCAAACCGTGCCGGGATCTGCAAAGCGCTATCGCTGCGGCAAAAGGGCTGCTGTCTGCGACTCTGCACTGGGTGGCGATAACCAGTGCGCCGGTGGATGAAGATGACGGTCAGATACATGTGGTGCTGGTGACGGCGGATGAGGTTACCGTCAGTGGCTATCCACGTGTCGAAACGGATTTGAAAGGCACTGGCGATCTGTTTTGCTCCGAGCTGGTCAGCGGCGTTATTCAGGGAAATAAGCTGGATGTGGCCGTTCGCGCAGCAGGGAACAGAGTGGTGCAGGTAATGGGCTATACGCTGGAGAAAGGTTACGACGAGCTCATTTTACCGCCGTGCTAAACAATAAAAATGGCGCCCGCAGGCGCCATTTTTTTATGCATTGAGCTTATTTTTTGATGCGGATAACCGGGGTTTCACCCACGGTGACGCTACCAGAAAGTTTAATCAGCTCTTTGATTTCGTCCATGTTGGAGATAACAACCGGAGTCAGAGTTGACTTGGCTTTCTCTTCCAGCAGCGGCAGATCAAATTCGATTACCGGGTCGCCAACTTTCACGCGCTGGCCTTCTTCCGCGATGCGTTTGAAGCCTTCGCCTTTCAGTTCAACGGTGTCGATACCGAAGTGAACGAACAGTTCAATGCCGCTATCGGATTCGATAGAGAAGGCATGGTTGGTTTCAAAGATTTTGCCGATAGTACCATCAACCGGAGCAACCATTTTATTGCCGGTCGGTTTGATAGCGATGCCATCACCAACGATTTTTTCAGCGAACACCACATCCGGCACATCTTCAATATTGACGATTTCGCCAGAAAGTGGGGCAACAATCTCAATGGTTCCGGTGTCTTTTTTATCATCAGAAACCAGAGATTTCAGTTTATCGAACAAACCCATGATCTTCTCCTAAGCAGTAATTTGGGCCGCATCTCGTGGATTAGCAGATTGTTTTTTCTTCAATGAACTTGTTAACCAGCATCATTAACTCGTCCGTTGTCGGTTGAGCAAGAGCCTGCTCTGCTAACACCTTCGCATCTTCGAAGTTTGTGTTACGGATAATCTTCTTAATGCGCGGGATAGAAATGGCACTCATACTGAATTCATCCAGACCCATCCCCAGCAACAGAAGTGTAGCACGTTCATCGCCAGCAAGCTCACCGCACATGCCAGTCCATTTGCCTTCTGCATGAGAAGCATCAATAACTTGCTTGATCAGGGTGAGTACTGACGGTGACATCGGCTGGTAAAGATGCGAGATCATATCATTACCACGGTCAACTGCCAGGGTGTACTGCGTTAAATCATTGGTACCGATACTAAAGAAATCAACTTCTTTGGCCAGATGACGAGCAATAGTCGCAGCGGCTGGGGTTTCCACCATTACGCCAATCTCAATGCTTTCGTCAAATGCTTTACCTTCCTGACGGAGTTCCTGTTTGTAGATTTCGATCTCTTTTTTCAGTGCACGCACTTCTTCAACAGAGATGATCATCGGGAACATAATGCGCAGTTTGCCGAAAGCAGAAGCGCGCAGAATAGCGCGAACCTGATCGCGCAGGATCTCTTTGCGATCCATCGCGATACGCACGGCGCGCCAGCCGAGGAACGGGTTCTCTTCTTTCGGGAAATTCATGTACGGCAGCTCTTTATCGCCGCCAATGTCCATGGTACGTACAATAACGGCCTGAGAGCCACAGGCTTCAGCTACCGCTTTGTAGGCTTCAAATTGCTCTTCTTCAGTCGGCAGTGCGTCGCGGTCCATGAACAGGAATTCGGTACGGTACAGACCAACACCTTCAGCGCCATTGCGCTCTGCGCCCGCGACATCGCGAACAGTACCGATGTTGGCACAGACTTCAACCTGATGACCATCAAGGGTGATTGCCGGCAGGTCTTTCAGTTTCGCCAGCTCGGCTTTTTCTTCCGCAACCTGAGCCTGCGCAGCACGCAGGGTTTCGATCTCGTCGTCGCTCGGGTTAACGTACACTTTGTTATTAACCGCATCGAGGATCAGATAGTCGCCATTTTTCACCTGCGTGGTGACGCTACCGGTACCCACAATTGCAGGCAGCTCAAGAGAGCGCGCCATGATGGAGGTGTGGGAAGTACGGCCACCGATATCGGTGATAAAACCGAGCACTTTTTTCAGGTTCAACTGGGCTGTTTCTGACGGGGTCAGATCCGCTGCAACCAGAATGACTTCTTCCTGAATCGCGCTCAGGTCAATGATCGGCATGCCCAGAATGTTGCGCAGCAGACGCTTACCGATATCGCGCACGTCAGCCGCACGCTCTTTCAGGTATTCGTCATCCAGCTCTTCCAGGGCGGTAGCCTGACCTTCGATAACTTCATGCGCCGCAGCGTCGGCAGTCATGCTCTTATCTTTAATCAGGGCTATGATTTCCTGCTCCAGCTCCTCATCTTCCAGCAGCATGATGTGCCCTTCGAAGATGGCTTCTTTTTCTTCACCGAAAGTTTCACCCGCTTTCGTTTTGATCGCTTCAAGCTGTGCCGATGCCTTGGCACGACCGCTCAGAAAACGCTCAACTTCCTGGTCAACCTTGTCGGCAGAAACTTTCTTCCGGTCGATGACTATTTCGTCTTCTTTCAGCAGCAGTGCTTTGCCGAAAGCGATACCCGGGGATGCTAAAATGCCTGAAATCATAACCCTACCTTTACTTGTGACTGATCTTGAAAAGAACCGGTAAGTAAAACTTACTCGAGCTCTGCCATCAGCTTAACCAGATGTTCTACTGCTTTTTGCTCGTCTTCGCCTTCAGCGGTCAACGTCACAACAGTACCTTGAGTCAGGCCCAGAGTTTGCAGTTTGAACAGGCTTTTCGCGCTGGCGCTTTTGCCGTTGGAAGTCACAGTGATTTCAGAAGAGAAGCCTTTCGCTTCTTTGACAAACTGAGCAGCAGGGCGGGTGTGCAGACCGTTCGGAGCGGTAATAGTTACTTCTTGCTGGAACATTGTATTTCCCCAACTTATAGGTTTAGTGTTGTGGAACTAAAGTCTAGCCTGGAGGCTTGACTTTAGCCTGTATTGTTAGCGCTGACGCAACGGGAAAAGGTACAGAAGTTCACCTGTGCTATCCGGCGTGGGCGCTTCTGGCCGTTGACGTTTCGCTCGTCATTAAACATTATGCCGCGAAAGCCAGAATTGAACCAAATCATAAAATCGATTCAGCAGTCTGAAATCTCACTTCGATTAATTTCGCGCTTCAAAATAAATGTGATGGTTAAATACCAGACCAGGAGTTTTCAAGCAATGCCAGGAGGGGTGAAAATTTGATATACGCCACAAAAAAGCACCTCGACGGGTGCTTTTTTGCGCTTTATTTACAATCTGGCATCACTGTTGCAATTCTTTTTCAGTGAAAAGATCGGCAAACAAAGCCGTGCTCAGATAACGCTCGCCTGAAGACGGAAGGATAACCACAATATTTTTATTGGTAAAGGATTCGTCTTCCTGCAACTTCAGTGCTGCTGCAACGGCTGCGCCGGAAGAGATGCCTGCCAGAATACCTTCTTCCTCCATCAGACGACGCGCAGTACTGATCGCCTCTTCGTTGGTGATCTTAACCACTTTATCGATCAGTTTCAGATCCAGGTTGCCAGGGATAAAACCGGCACCGATACCCTGAATTTTATGCGGGCCAGGCTTCAGCTCTTCGCCTGCCAGCGCCTGAGAGATAACCGGAGAGTCGGTTGGTTCAACTGCGACCGTAATCAGATCGGTTTTCCCTTTGGTGTTTTTAATAAAGCGCGTTACGCCTGTCAGCGTACCGCCGGTACCGACGCCGGAGATGAAAACATCTACCTGACCATCGGTATCTTCCCAGATTTCCGGGCCGGTGGTTTTTTCGTGAATTTCCGGGTTTGCCGGATTGCTGAACTGCTGAAGCAGCAGATATTTTGCCGGATCGCTGGCGACAATTTCTTCTGCTTTCTGAATCGCGCCTTTCATGCCTTTCGCGCCTTCGGTCAGAACCAGGTTCGCGCCCAGCGCTTTCAGCAGCTTACGGCGTTCGATACTCATGGTTTCCGGCATGGTCAGCGTCAGTTTGTAGCCGCGAGCGGCAGCAACGTACGCCAGAGCGATACCGGTGTTACCACTGGTGGGTTCAACCAGCTCGACGCCCGGCTTCAGTACGCCACGTTTTTCGGCATCCCAAATCATATTGGCACCGATACGGCATTTTACGCTGAAGCTTGGGTTGCGGGATTCGACCTTAGCCAGGATACGTCCGTTACCGATGCGGTTCAGTCGAACCAGCGGCGTATGACCAATCGTCAACGAGTTGTCTTCAAAAATCTTACTCATAGCCTGTCCTGTCCTTAACTGTATGAAATTTGGGAACCACCTCAGCATACGCACTTACCCGTGATGGGGAAGTAAAGAAATCGCATATCTATATGCTGAGGTGAAATAATGGTTACCAGTATGGAATAAGAAACGGAATAATTCCTCAGCGCCAGGCGGCGTGTTTTTCACGATAGCAATCGACCCACATCGCTGTCGCGCCACACACAGCAACAGGCATGACCACCAGGTTAAGTACGGGGATCATCGTGAACAAGCTGGTCAACGCGCCAAATTGCATATTGATGATTTTGCGTTCACGCAGGGCGATGCGCATCGCCTTGAACGGGACTTTATGGTTATCGAACGGGTAATCGCAGTACTGAATTGCCAGCATCCACGCGCTGAAGAGGAACCATAATACCGGCGCAACGGTTTGCCCGATACCGGGGATAAAGTAGAGGATCAGCAGGAGAAGTGCGCGCGGCAGATACCAGGCCAGCTTTTGCCATTCGCGCTTCATAATCCGCGGTACATCTTTCAGCACACCAAAAACGCCGATATCCGGCGGCGTCGCGCCCGTTAAACGCGCTTCCAACTGCTCGGCGAGCAGGCCGTTAAACGGCGCCGCAATCCAGTTGGCCAGTGTAGAGAAAAAGTAACCAAACACCAGCAAAATGGAGATCACCACGATCGGCCATAACAGATAGCTCAACCATTGTAGCCAGTCGGGCACATGACTCATTAATGAAGGGATCCAGGCGTCGAGACGGGAAAACAGCCACCAGAAAGCGCCGCCCATCAACACGATATTGACCAGCAATGGCAGAATAACAAAGCGACGAATACCTGGCAGCGTGACCAGTTTCCAGCCCTGAGTAAAATAAAAGAGGCCACTGCGTGCAGTGCCCTGGGACGATGAAACCATAATCTGGCTATACTCCTTTTCTGATGATCCTCGCACGGCAGCTTATAATATTCATCCGGGCGGCGAAACCTGTTCAGAAATGTTCGAAAAAACAGCAAAAAGCACAATTTAGTTCATCTTTATGCGGTGAAACCCACGAGCACACTTGCACTTGACGTAATCGGCAAATACTCTTAGTGAGTAAATGTTTGCCGTGGTGGCAAGGTGTTAGAACAACAGAGAATATAATGATGCAGGATTTGCGTCTGATATTAATCATTGTTGGCGCGATCGCCATAATCGCTTTACTGGTTCACGGTTTCTGGACCAGCCGTAAAGAACGTTCCTCAATGTTCCGCGATCGCCCATTAAAACGCATGAAGTCGCGACGTGACGACGACGATTTAGATGACGAGGATGTCGATGAAGACGAAGGCGTGGGTGAAGTTCGCGTTCACAAAGTGAATCACGCGCCAGGATCGGGTAACGAGCAGGATGCGCCGCGTCAGTCTCCGCAACATCAATATCAGCCGCCTTACGCGTCGGCGCAGCCGCGTCCGTCTGCACCGGTTCAACCCGAAGAGCCACCGCACCATGCGCCGCAATCCAGGAATCAGCTGCAGCCGCATCAGCCAGAGCGTCCGCAAGTGCAGGCACCGGCGTTTGAGCAACAGCCTGTTCGTCCAACCGCGCAGCCAGTAGCTCCGCAGCAGCCCCATCATCAGCCACAGCCGCAGGCTCATCAACCTGCGCCGCAGCAAGAGCCGGAACCGGTTATCGAAACGCCGCAGGAAAAGCCGCAGCGTAAAGAAACCGTCATTATCATGAACGTCGCTGCACATCATGGCAGCACGCTCAACGGCGAAGTGTTGCTGAACAGTATTTTGCAGGCCGGGTTTAAATTTGGCGATATGAGTATTTTCCATCGCCATCTCAGCCCGGACGGCAGCGGCCCGGCGCTCTTCAGCCTGGCCAACATGGTTAACCCGGGAACGTTTGATGTTGAAACGATGGGCGAGCTGACCACGCCTGGCGTCACGATCTTTATGCAGGTGCCGTCCTACGGTGATGAACTGCAAAACTTCAAACTGATGCTGCAATCCGCGCAACATATTGCCGACGAAGTGGGCGGTGTGGTGCTTGACGATCAGCGCAGGATGATGACGCCGCAGAAATTGCGTGAATACCAGGATCGTATTCGCGAGGTTAAAGACGCCAACGCGTAATGGATTGACCACGAATATCCCACTCCAGAACCCCCGCCTGTCGGGGGTTTTTTATCATTGATGGTGCGACATGGAATCGATTGAACAACAACTAACAGAGCTGCGAACGACACTTCGCCATCATGAATATCTGTACCACGTTATGGACGCGCCGGAAGTTCCGGACGCCGAGTACGATCGCCTGATGCGTGAATTGCGCGAGCTTGAAGCGCAACACCCGGAGCTGATTACGCCCGATTCGCCCACTCAGCGTGTAGGCGCGGCGCCGCTGACTGCCTTCAGCCAGGTACGCCACGAAGTGCCAATGCTGTCACTGGATAACGTGTTCGACGAGGAGAGCTTCCTTGCCTTTAACAAACGCGTACAGGATCGGTTGAAAAGCACCGATGCGCTGACCTACTGCTGCGAGTTAAAACTCGATGGTCTGGCGGTGAGTATTCTCTATGAGAATGGCGTGCTGATCCGCGCGGCAACGCGTGGCGACGGGACAACCGGTGAAGACATTACCAGCAACGTGCGCACTATCCGCGCTATCCCACTGAAACTGCACGGCGACAATATTCCCGCCCGCCTTGAAGTGCGCGGGGAAGTCTTTTTGCCGCAGTCGGGTTTTGAAAAGATCAACGAAGAGGCGCGTCGTACCGGCGCAAAAGTGTTCGCCAACCCGCGCAACGCAGCAGCGGGGTCGTTACGCCAGCTTGATCCGCGTATTACGGCTAAACGCCCGCTCACTTTCTTCTGTTACGGTGTCGGCATCCTCGAAGGCGGCGAGCTACCGCGTAGCCATATGGGGCGTTTGCAGCAGTTCAAGGCCTGGGGTTTGCCGGTGAGTGAGCGCATACGTCTTTGTGATTCGCCGGAAGCGGTGCTGGCGTTCTACCGTCAGGTGGAAAACGATCGTCCGACGCTGGGCTTCGACATTGACGGCGTGGTGATTAAAGTTGATTCGCTGGAGTTGCAGGAGCAACTGGGTTTTGTCGCGCGCGCGCCGCGCTGGGCGGTGGCGTTCAAATTCCCGGCGCAGGAGCAGATGACCTTCGTTCGCGATGTCGAATTTCAGGTTGGCCGCACCGGGGCTATCACGCCGGTTGCAAGGCTGGAGCCGGTACACGTTGCAGGCGTATTGGTGAGTAATGCCACGCTGCACAATGCTGATGAAATCGATCGGCTGGGGTTGCGTATTGGCGATAAAGTGGTGATTCGACGTGCCGGTGATGTGATCCCGCAGGTGGTCAACGTGGTGCTCGCCGAGCGACCGGAAGAGACGCGCGAAGTGATTTTCCCGCAACATTGCCCGGTATGTGGTTCCGATGTGGAGCGTGTTGAAGGCGAAGCCGTTGCCCGCTGTACCGGCGGCTTAATTTGCGGCGCCCAGCGCAAAGAAGCGCTTAAACATTTTGTCTCCCGCCGCGCGATGGACGTGGACGGCATGGGCGATAAAATCATCGACCAACTGGTAGAGAAAGAGTATGTCCAGACACCAGCGGATCTATTCCGTCTGACGGCGGGCAAGCTGACTGGCCTGGATCGCATGGGGCCAAAATCGGCGCAAAACATCATTACTGCGCTGGAAAACGCCAAAGAGACGACGTTTGCCCGCTTCCTTTATGCGCTGGGGATCCGCGAAGTCGGTGAGGCTACGGCGGCTGGGCTGGCGGCGTATTTTGGTACGCTGGATGCGCTGATGGCGGCATCGGTGGATGAGCTACAAAAAGTACCCGATGTCGGCGTTGTGGTCGCGAAGCACGTGAACAACTTCTTCAATGAAGAGAGTAACCGCGAAGTCATCGCGCAATTGGTTGGCGAAGTGGGTATTCACTGGCCTGCGCCGTTAGTGGTCAATGCTGAAGAGATCGACAGCCCGTTTGCCGGTAAAACGGTGGTGCTGACCGGTAGCCTTAGCCAGCTCTCTCGCGATGAGGCCAAAGCTCGTCTGACGGCACTGGGTGCCAAAGTGGCCGGTAGCGTGTCGAAAAAAACCGATCTGGTGATCGCCGGGGAAGCGGCAGGTTCAAAACTGGCAAAAGCGCAGGAACTGGGGATCGCTGTGATTGATGAAGCGGAGATGATCCGGCTGCTGGGGGAATAAATGGAAAAAGAACAGCTCGTCGACATCGCCAACACCGTAATGCCCTTTGGTAAATACCAGGGGCGACGGCTGATTGATTTGCCGGAAGAGTATTTGCTGTGGTTCGCCCGGAAAGATGAGTTTCCTGCCGGGCGACTGGGCGAGTTGATGCAGATTACCCTGCTTATCAAAACCGAGGGGCTGAGCCATCTGGTGCAGCCCCTGAAGCGCGGCTAGGCTTTTGCCGCTTCCTGCGCCTGCTGTTGCTCCGTCTGGCGTTTGTAGCGGCGGGCCAGCACGGCGCAAACCATCAGTTGGATCTGGTGGAAGATCATCAGCGGCAGCACCATCATGCCAATCACTGAAGTCGGGAAGAGAATGTTCGCCATCGGGATACCGTTGGCGAGACTCTTCTTCGAACCGCAGAACACAATGGTAATTTCATCCGCTTTGTTAAAGCCGCACTTCCGCGCCACCACAATGTTCACCATGATGACAATCGCCAGCAGTACGAGGCTTGCGGCCACGATAAACAGCAGTGAACCGACGCCCACCTTATGCCAGATACCGTTCACCACCGCTTCGCTGAATGCGGAGTAAACCACCAGCAGGATCGAAGTCTGGTCGGTTTTTGAAATCCATTTTTTATGTTTTGCCACAAATGCGCCGGTCCACGGACGTGACAGGTGACCAAGCACAAACGGCAGCAGCAATTGCAGCATGATCTTGCCCACTTGTTCGAGGCTGCCCCCGGCGCCGTGCAGATTCATCAGCAAGCCGACCAGCAACGGCGAGAGGAAGATCCCCAACAAGCTGGAGGCCGATGCAGAACACACGGCGGCAGCAACGTTACCGCCCGCCAGTGAGGTAAAGGCAATCGCCGACTGCACTGTGGCGGGCAAAATGCACAGATAGAGGAAGCCGGTATACAACTCCTGGCTGACATTCACTGGCGACCACCAGACAAACAGCACGCCGAGTGCCGGGAAAAGCACAAAGGTGCTGCACATCACCCACAGATGCAAACGCCAGTGGCTACCGCCCGCAATGATCGCTTCGCGTGACAGTTTCGCGCCATGCATAAAAAACAGCAGCGCAATAGCGGCGGTTGTTAGCCCTTCAAAGAAAGGAACAAACCCGCCGCGCGCAGGGAAGAAAGAGGCCAGCAGAACGGTACACACCAGCGTGAGGGTAAAAGGGTCAAGAATTCGAAAAAGTTTCATGTGCACTCCTGAAAGTCGATGCCGCTATTGTGCTTTTTCTCCTTTGAGAAATAAAATTGATTTATTGCATCCATTCATGAATTAATCAGATGAATTACTCATTACGTCAGCTACGCGTTTTTGTCACCGTCGCGCAGGCCAAAAGTTTTAGCCGGGCAGGGGACATCATTGGCCTGAGCCAGTCTGCCGTCAGCCACAGTGTGAAAGAGCTGGAGTTGCAAACCGGCGTGCGTCTTCTCGATCGCACTACCCGTGAAGTAGTGCTGACCGAAGCGGGCCAGCAACTGGCTTTGCGGCTGGAGCGCTTGTTAGATGAGCTTAGCAGCACGCTACGCGAAGCCGGGCGCGTCGGCCAGCAATTAACCGGTACCGTACGTGTGGCCGCCAGCCAGACCATTTCCGCGCACCTGATCCCGCAGTGCATCGCCAGCAGTAACCAGCGCTATCCGGAGATCGATTTTGTACTGCATGACAGGCCGCAACAGTGGGTACTGGAGAGCATTCGTCAGGGGGAAGTGGATTTTGGCATTGTGATCGATCCCGGTCCGGTGAGCGATTTTCAAAGTGAAGAGATCCTGGAAGAGCCCTTTTTTCTGCTCTGCCGCAACGATCATCCGTGGGCGCAGCTTGCGGCAGTTCCCTGGTCCGCGCTTGATGGCGCACGTCTGGTGGTACAGGATTATGCTTCAGGAAGTCGACCGTTAATTGACGCGGCGTTACAGCATTTTTCCCTGCAAACTGCGATTGTCCAGGAGATTGGTCATCCGGCGACGCTGTTTCCAATGGTGGAAGCGGGGATTGGTATCAGCATCTTACCGGCGCTGGCATTGCCATTGCCGCAGGGAAGTCAGCTTGCGGTGAAACGGCTGGTGCCTGGGATGCAACGGAAAATTATGCTGGTGCGACGGAAGAACCGTTCGTTGTCGGGGGCGGCGCAGGCGCTGTGGGAAGTGGTAAAAGAACAGGCCCGGTGTTTAAATCGGGCCCGTGAGAACGATCCGTTATTTACTCAGACGTAAATATCAATCGAATGCTCGTCAGAAGGGTTATTCACGCCTTCCGCTTTGCTCTGCTGCTGAGCTTGCTTCTGTTCAGCTTCCTGCGCTTGTTTACGCTGAAGCTGAGCTAGCTGTGCCTGCAATTGTTGGATTTGCTGCTGAATCAACTCTTGTTGCTTTTTTTTCTGTTCTGTCGTGCCGCTACCGCTGGAAATATTTTTCAATTCGTCCGTCAGCTTAGCAATCTGCTGAGTAATACGGCTGATTTGCGAAGATATATCATTACTGGTCGACGAACTGCCTGCGCTACTACCCTTGCTACTACTCGTGCTACTACTTTGTATCGATGGAGTTGATGTTGTAATGGTGGACATTGAGCTCTCCTTTTCGCCTTAAAATAGGGTTATCGGCGTAATCAGTTAGGACTTGAACGGCGTTCACTGTTGTTCGCAAAGTAAGCATCGTATCCGGACATTAAGGATAAATTATGAATAAAAGTTATCAGGTTTACTTATTGAAAAGAAAACAGTTTTGATGTTTTTTGATTGCTGTCAGGTGAGTTTTTACTGCTGCTTTAAAGGAAATTTTAGGGTTTGCAGTTTTGCAAGCTGGAAAAGGCATTCGCCGCCATTGGGTAAAAGTGTGAATCTTTGGGAACTGCAGAAAGCAAAAAAGCGCCGCCAGCGCCATTTTTACATTGGTGGGTCGTGCAGGATGACTCGCTTCGCTCGCCCTTCGGGCCGTCGCCGCAAGCGGCTCCGTTGTCTCACTGCGTTCGACCCGAACCTGCCGCAGGTATACTCGTCTCATCCTGAGACTCGCCCTTCGGGCCAACGCTGCGCGTTGTTCAAAATTGTTCCCGACAATTTTGTCGAATCTTCAGGATCGGCAGAAAGCAAAAAAGCGCCGCCAGCGCCATTTTTACATTGGTGGGTCGTGCAGGATGACTCGCTTCGCTCGCCCTTCGGGCCGTCGCCGCAAACGGCTCCGTTGTCTCACTGCGTTCGACTCGAACCTGCCGCAGGTATACTCGTCTCATCCTGAGACTCGCCCTTCGGGCCAACGCTTCGCGTTGTTCAAAATTGTTCCCGACAATTTTGTCGAATCTTCAGGATCGGCAGAAAGCAAAAAAGCGCCTTTAGGGCGCTTTTTTACATTGGTGGGTCGTGCAGGATTCGAACCTGCGACCAATTGATTAAAAGTCAACTGCTCTACCAACTGAGCTAACGACCCGAGTGGTGGGTGATGACGGGATCGAACCGCCGACCCCCTCCTTGTAAGGGAGGTGCTCTCCCAGCTGAGCTAATCACCCACTTCGGTACTTCACTGATAAGAATTCGCTGGCGAGAAAGTGGTGGGTGATGACGGGATCGAACCGCCGACCCCCTCCTTGTAAGGGAGGTGCTCTCCCAGCTGAGCTAATCAC
>NZ_QODH01000002.1:183080-190907 GCF_009935945.1 Kosakonia sp. MH5
TCATTCTTATCTACACTGCGGGAACCACAAAAATCGTGGTGGGTGATGACGGGATCGAACCGCCGACCCCCTCCTTGTAAGGGAGGTGCTCTCCCAGCTGAGCTAATCACCCCCGCTGTGTGGAGTCGCATTATAGGGAGAGTTGAAAATGAGTCAACGCATTTTCTAAATAAATTGTTCGTTCGTCGTAAAATTAAACAAACCGCTACGTAATACGTCGCGAGAGCATGATTTCTAAACAAAATAGCGCGATACACCGCTCAATGAGGCAACAACATTGAGGAATCAGCCCACAGTGATAGAATATCGCCCACTCTTTTTTAAGCTATTGCCGACGGTCGGCATCTTTAATAAACGTAAGGCCAATTCATGAAAATCAAAACTCGCTTCGCGCCAAGCCCCACTGGCTATCTGCACGTTGGCGGCGCGCGTACTGCTCTCTACTCCTGGCTGTTTGCCCGTAACCACGGCGGTGAGTTTGTGCTGCGTATTGAAGACACCGATCTTGAGCGCTCCACGCCGGAAGCAATCGAAGCCATTATGGATGGCATGAACTGGCTGAACCTTGAATGGGATGAAGGCCCGTATTTCCAGACCAAACGCTTTGATCGCTACAACGCGGTGATTGATGAAATGCTCAAAGCGGGCACTGCATATAAATGCTATTGCTCGAAAGAGCGTCTGGAGCAACTGCGCGAAACGCAGATGGCGAACGGTGAAAAACCACGCTATGACGGCCGCTGCCGCCACGATCATTCGCATCATGCCGCTGACGAACCTTGCGTTGTGCGCTTCGCCAACCCGCAGGATGGCTCCGTGGTGTTTGACGATCAGATCCGTGGTCCGATCGAGTTCAGCAACCTCGAACTTGACGATCTGATCATTCGCCGTACTGATGGTTCTCCGACCTACAACTTCTGCGTTGTCGTTGATGACTGGGATATGGAAATCACGCATGTCATTCGTGGCGAAGACCATATCAACAACACGCCGCGTCAGATCAACATCCTGAAAGCGCTGAATGCGCCGGTTCCGGTCTACGCGCACGTTTCCATGATCAACGGCGACGACGGTAAAAAACTCTCCAAACGCCACGGCGCGGTTAGCGTGATGCAATACCGCGATGATGGCTATCTGCCGGAAGCGCTGCTGAACTATCTGGTGCGTCTGGGCTGGTCGAGTGGCGATCAGGAGATCTTCACCCGCGAAGAGATGATCAAACTTTTCTCACTTGGCGCGGTGAGCAAATCAGCAAGTGCTTTCAACACCGATAAACTGCTGTGGCTGAACCACCACTACATTAATGCGCTGGATCCGCAGTATGTGGCGACACACCTGCAATGGCATATTGAGCAGGAAAAAATCGACACGCGTACCGGCCCGCAGTTGTTCGAGCTGGTGAAACTGCTGGGTGAACGTTGCAAAACGCTGAAAGAGATGGCCGCAAGCTGCCGCTACTTCTATGAAGAGTTTGACGAATTCGATGCCGATGCCGCGAAAAAACACCTGCGTCCGGTGGCTCGCCAGCCGCTGGAAGTGGTGCGCGATAAACTCGCAGCGATTACCGACTGGAGCGCCGAAAATGTGCACCACGCCATTCAGGCTACTGCCGACGAACTGGAAGTCGGGATGGGCAAAGTGGGTATGCCGCTGCGTGTTGCCGTTACCGGCGCGGGTCAGTCTCCGGCGCTGGACGTTACTGTTCACGCTATTGGCCAGGCCCGCAGCATTGCGCGAATCAATAAAGCACTGGGCTTTATTGCTGAACGCGAAAGCCAGCAGTAATTCCGTTCTGGCTTAATGCCAGCCGCCGTGAAATGTACCCCGACGCTGCTCTCCAGCCGTCGGGGTTTTTTCGTTTATAGCGCCAGCAACGACAGGCATCCGCTTGTACGCGGCAATCAGTTGTGGCTATCGCGCACGCTGAAATAGCGCACTCTTAATCTGTAACCACACCGACAGAATAAAAACGTGAATTATCCTGGTCCATTTTTGCAATTCTCAAGTAACAGTTTTCGTTAATAACATAGAAAATTATTGTGCTCTTTTAATTATATTTAAAAGCCTGTTGAGCTAAGAATTATCATATTTCAATTAATCTCTGGCAGGTGTCGCTGAAAGCGATTTAAGATTATTTACTTTAGGGGTTGGTTGATTTTGTTTTAGTCTTATTTTCCATGGGTGGAATATTTATGCTCATGTTTTTTTATCTTTCTGAAAATAAAACGTTAAGCTCTTAATTAAGTTTTTTTAAGTCTTTTTTATGTGACTATCGTATATCGGTAAATTAAACTTTAATAAGTAATAAGCACCCTCTGTTTTGTGTAATTGATTATTTCCTGGATGACACTAATGCAAATTTCTTCCATGAGCGGTAGTGTGGCTTTATTTGCCATGCTTTACGTTGGGCTAGTGAATACCAGTCTGGCGGGGCCAGCTATTAATGTTGGTGCGTTAAATGAGTATATTTCTGCGCAGAAAAATACGCTGGCAAAACGGATATATAATACTGGCGATGCAACAGCATTTGTCCGGGTCAGCGTCAGCGAAATTATTTATGATAAAAACAGCGGCAAACCCACTGAACATCCTCTTGATGAAAATGCGCTAATCAGCGGGAAAGGCACCGGTATCATTTCATCACCGCCACGTTTGATTATTCCGGCCAACGGTATGCAAACAAATCGGCTGGTGTTTACCGGTTCGCGCGATAAAGAAAGATATTACCGGGTACGTTATATTCCGGTAGTGCCAGACCAGACTGAGGGATTTGGTCTCGATAATAAGGATATGCAGGCATATCAGGACCAAATCAATGCCGGTGTTACCGTTTTAACGGGCTTTGGTACGATAGTTACTGTTCAACCAGAGGCGACAAAATTTAATACTCTGGTGGCGAGCAGTAATAACAAACTTTCTGTTTCTAATAATGGCAATACCTCGGTTGTTATCAGCGGTATTAAGAGCTGTGACAGAAGTCTAAAAAACTGCGGTTCACCTGTTAATGTCCAGCTACGTCCGGGAAGTAAACTTGAACGGACGGCTGAGGAAAATAAAGTCTGGCTCTACAGTCTGACTGAAGGGAGTCAGAAAAAAAATCTTTCAACGGGGAGCTCCTCGTAACTACGTCGCTAATGACATTATTTAATGGAGATAAAGATGAAATCGACAAATAAATTAGTACTCGCAGCTCTGCTGGCGGCAACATTTGGTGCCAGCGCAGCTTCACCGACAATTGACTTTAATGTTGAAGCCACGATTCCGGACAATGATTTCTATATCACGCCAGTAAATGGCTGGGATGCGCAAACGCAGAAAATGAGCTGGAATGAAGGCGGCCAGTCGCTTAATCCTTTCTCTCAGCAGCTGCAAATGAAAAATACCGGCGGCAATATTAAAGCTTATTTAAGCAGCCAGCCGGCACTGACTACAGCGAATGGCACTGATGTTATTAACCTGGACGTCAGAATTGCCGGTAAAACACTGACGACGAATTCCACCACTGCCGTCGAGCTTTACAACGATTCTGAAGCGGCAACGGAAAAAACGGCAACCGTCGAAGTGAGCCAGCAGGGCACGCTTTCGTCACGTCCGGCCGGTGGTAATTATATTGGGGCCGTCACGATGATCTTCGATACCGACGGTACGACCCCTTAATTTTCGCTATCGACGTAAAGTCATTGCATTGAGGAGAGTCTGACTCTCCTCCTTTCTTCGGCTGTATCGCTGCTTTTTATTGTGAAAAAACTATGTCTCACTTTCGCCTTATTATGGGTTCGCTGTTGCTCTGTGTCGGGAGTGGTGCAGCCAATGCACGTACAGAGTCTTTAATGAGCCAGACTGCACTTATGCCTGAAGATTTTAAAGCGCATTTCTTCAATTCCCCGTTGTCCGCCAAAGTAACGCTGAATGGTAAAAAGCTGGGTGATGCGATGATAGTGCTGACGGAAGATAATCAGGCCCGCATTGTTCAGTTTACCGATGTCAGCGACAGCGAATATACAGAAGAAGATCGCCAGCGATGGTTACAGGCGTTTTCAACGCTGGTTCCGCTGGGGGAGTGTACCCGCGACTGCCCGGATGGGCTGATGGCGGTGGAATACAGTTTAAGCGATGCAAGCCTTGCCTTGCTGACACCGGCGGCAATGACCAGCAAGGATCTCTGGTACAGCCTGCCAGAAGGCGGCGATTCCGGCATCATTTTGAATAACCAGTTTAATGCCAGCGGCAGTGAAGAACAGTCGACACTGAGCTGGAACGGCGGGCTGGATGCGGCAATAGGCAACTGGTCGCTGAGCAGCCAGTTTCAGCAGGATCAAAGCCGCGCACAAGGGCAGAATACGCTGTCGCGCCACGCTATTACCTCGTTATATGCACAGCGTGAATATGAGCAGAACTTTCTTCGCGCGGGCCTGTTTATGCCCGATAGCCAGGGGCTATTACGCCAGCCTTATCTGCCTGGCGGTGGGATCAGTACCCTTGCGGGAGTGATGGTCGGTAGTAGCGATACCCGAATGAAAGAGGGCGGCACGCCTTCGCTCTATCCGGTCTATGTCACGGCAAACCGGGAAGGCGTGGCGGAGATCTATCGCAACGGTTCTCTGATCAACTCCCAACCGGTGGTACCCGGCTTGCAGGTCCTGGATACCACGTCATTACCGATGGGTATCTATGAAGTTGAAATCCGGGTACTGGAAGACGGTAAAGAAACCAGCCGTACCACAGAAACTATCAATAAACCCTATTCATGGCGCAACCCCGACCAGCGTCTGCGCTACAACCTCTTTTTCGGCCAGCAGCGAACCTTGTGGAACAGCGATCCGGATTCACAAAATGGTGATCCGGCAGCGGGCGCCAGCCTTAACTACCTGCTTTACCCGCGCCTGACACTGGGGATGGCGGTACAAAAAACCGGCGATGAGCGCCAGGCTGGTGGTTCCATTGACTGGCAACTGGCCGATGCACTGCAACTTTATGGCAATGTGTGGCGCAGCAATGTAACCGGATATGGTTTTGACACGCAGGCCATCTGGACTCACAAGCAGGGTAACGTTGCGTTGAGCCACAGCCGTAGCTGGTATCGGCAGGACGACGAGCTGTATCAATATGACAGCCGTCCTTCGCAGCAAAACACCACTTCGTTTTCAAGCACCTGGCGTTTTAGTGGCATTAATAGCATCACCGGGCGTCTCAGCCACAGCAGCCGCAACAGCGGCGTTGGCGTCGATATTGGCTTCAACACCCGAACGATGATCGGCAAAACGGCGGTTAACTGGCGCTTAGCCGGGTTCGACAGGCCCTATGGCGACGGTAGTAGCCTGCGTAACCGGGGCGTTAGCCTGAGCGCCAGCTTCTCGCTGGGCAGTGAGAACCGCAGCGGCAACATCAGCTTGGGCAGCCGTACTGATACGCAAGGAGAACGCGATTTCTATACCTCGGCGTCGGTCAATCAGCAGTGGGGAGAAAACAGCCCGATTCGCTCGACGCTGGCCACGCTGACGGGCGATCGTCATGGCGTAGGCGTCAGCGCCTCCAACCAGTTTGATACCGCGCTGGCGCAGGGCAGCTTCTGGGCGCAAAGCTCCACGCAGGATAGCCGTCTTTCCGGTGGTATTAATACCGGCAGTCTGGTGGCTTTCGGTAAGGGCGAGGTGGCGATCTCTAAACTGCCTTCTTACAACCAGGGCGGCGGGGTGATCGTCAATGTGGATTCGGACGATCAAAACGCGCAGTTGCTGGCGTTCTATCCCGGCGGGCAAAAAACATTGTCAGCAGGGCGCAATTTTGTCCCGGTCGATGCCTGGAAGCCGGGAACCATTCAGCTCGATTTTGCCGGTACGGATGCGCCAGCGCTCAAAATTGAGCCGGAATACCTCTCTTACCAGCATATTCGCGGCGGCGTGAATGCTTATAACGTTCGGGTGATGAAAACGGTCACGGTCATGGGCCGCCTCGTCAACAGCAAAGGTGAAGCGCTCGGCGGCGCGAATGTCGTCAACCATGCCAGCAGAACGATGAGCGAGTCCGACGGGTTATTCACCCTCGAAATGCAAAAAAGCATCCCGGTGCTGAATGTTGAGCAGCGTTCCGGCGCGACCTGCGAAATTAAGCTCGATCCGAATGCGCCCCATAGCACTCAGGACGATGTGTGGTTTGTCGGTAATCTTGTGTGCGATGGCTTGACGCAAGCGGCGCATGCAGAAACAACATACAGCGATGAGACAGGGAAAGTAAAAACATGAAACGGAATGCGGTTAATAAGCAGAGTGAAAGGGATACAGATATTCGAACCAGGATAATAAATATGCTTTTCCTACCCGTGTGTAGCAAAATGCGCAAATTGATCGCTGTGAAATCTGTGATGTTCTGTTTGGCCTTATTCTCATCACAACTTTATGCCATCACAATGGATATCACTGCCGAATTTTCCGCAGATATTAGCAAGCCGCAGCTGAACGAGTTTGTAAATACTACGCCAGTCACAGGGTTTTGCGCTAACTACTGGAATGATTGTGCATCTTTTGGTGGCTTTAGTGTCGTTATCCCTAATTTAACAGCAGAAAGAGTGTTGGATAGTAATAATACCAGCGATTATATGGATTATCAGCCCTCAATGGCTGTTGATGGCGCGCCAAAAATAATAACGCTGACAGATCCTATGACTAACCGCAGCATTAATGTCAATTTTCGCCTTGTTCTCGTTGGTGTGACTTATACACGCCTCAATGGTTCTTCCGGTAGTCTGGGGATGGCGATGAATGTTATGAGTATACCGGGTAATGGTTGTAAAAAGCTTGGTGGAAGCACTCTTAATTCTGATGCCGCTTCATTTGCCTGGCAATATCCGGAGAGCAAAGCTGATTGCTTTGCATTTCTCAATTATCGTTATCCGTTTGCAGGGCTTGTCAGAATCAGTGATGTCAGCATTGGTTATACTCTTCAACTTCCAGACCCATTAAATGTGTATGCCGGAACCTACGAGGGTGAGATAACTTATGTTGTCGGTAATGGTAGGGATATTGATTTGCATGCCCAGAGCACTTCTGAGACTGAATTAATAATAAAGTTGAAAGCGACCGTGAAGCACGCATTTAATATTTTCTTTCCCGGTGGGAGTGATGATCTTAATGTCAAGCTTGATGCGCGGGGGGGCTGGAGTCAATGGATTAACGGCAAACATATGCCGGAATTATTACAGAAAGAGATGTCTTTCTTGCTGACTTCCTCCACGCCATTCGTGGTGAAAATGCAGTGCGGAGCAGGGCTGGATGGTGGCAATCAGAATTGTGCATTGCAAAATGCGCAGACCAACGAGATCGTCCCATTGGATGTTTTTCTGACGTTTCCAGGTTTTAAAAGTAATGGAACGGATGTGAATAATCTGCGCATGACCACTGAGGTTAATGGGCAAGCGATTGATCCGCCGGGTGCCATTATTGCCGACCGACGCTCACACCTTGATTTCCGCGTTTCCCGTCCTGGAGTAGAAACGATGGTGAAAGCGCCAGGCTCAACGTGGAAAGGCGCGGTAACGCTGATATTTGATACCCAGACGCAGTGAACATTTTTCGGCGTTAATGCGTCAGCACGTAATTTATGCTTAGCCGGCGTGGTATTTCGCCACGCCGAAATAAAAAGGACGTAATAATATTACGGCAAGGGAAATGTATGAGTGAGTTCGGTAATAATAAAGAATCATGTTTCGAGAGTTATATTAAAATTGACCGTGTGAAATATATCGGTATAATGCACTGCGAAACTGCGAAACTGCGAAACTGCGAAACTGCGAAACTGCGAAACTGCGAAACTGCGAAACTGCGAAACTGC
>NZ_QODH01000002.1:191089-192562 GCF_009935945.1 Kosakonia sp. MH5
GCTATTTTAGAAAATTAATTCACGGGAAAAGTATTGCGTTTTTCTGGCTGTTATTCTCGACTCTGGTTCACGCAACATCCGGGACTTTAAATGTGGAGTTTAAAGCAAGTATTAATAGTCCGAATAAAAATACATTTACCGACACCACAATATGCACCGGCTTGACATGTGAACCTGGTTTGAATCTTTATAAAGGTGTCAATGTTCCCGGTGTGTTGGCAGAAAAATATTACGATTATTCATCTCCCGATCCGGAACGTAATACTGTCTCTATGACCTTTGATGGTCTTCCGAAAACAGTGACCTTAACCGATCCTGCAACCGGTCAGAGCATAAGTGCAGTTTTTCGTTTAGCGTACTTTGGTGCACAGCTTAATCGTCTGGATGCCAGTAGCGGTGATATGAGCGATACATTTTGGTCGGTAACCAACCCGAAGGGGGGCTGTCATGGGCGAAGTACAGTGGTTGATGAGAGCTTTGTTCGCCCCAGACTTGAGATCCCGGAAAGTAAGTTAACCTGTTACGGTAAACTTATGGATGTATTTCAGGGCAAAATTAATGTCAGCTCCGTCGTTATGGGATATACCAGCCTGGTTATCACTCCGGAACCCTTAAATATATATGAGGGAATATATGAAGGTGACCTTGTTTACAGGTTCGGCGATAACGGTGATATCGATTTTCATGCCGATACGAACCTTGAGAGTGAGATCAGGATCCACATAAAAGCGACCGTGGAGCACGAGTTGTATATAAAATTTGCCCCTGGCAGTGAGAATGTTTCGCTGGGCGCACAGGGCGGCTGGGAACCCTGGATTAATGGCGGGCATATACCGCCATCACTGAGTAAAGAGGTACCTTTTTCCCTCTCTTCCTCGTCAGGGTTTTCCGTCAAAATGCAGTGCGGACATGATGGTGGTAACCAAAACTGCGGGTTGCAAAATACCCAGACAGGTCAGATCGTTCCGCTGGAAGTCTCGATGACGTTGCCCGGTTATAAAAGTAACGGTGCGGATGTCTACTATATGTCAATAACTTCTGCTGCCAGTGGTTATAAGATTGATGTGCCCGGAAGGTTTATTACTTATCGACGCTCGCACGTTGATTTTCGCGTGCGCAGGCCTGCGGTGGAAACGATGGTAAAAGCGCCAGGCTCAACGTGGAAAGGGGCGGTAACGCTGATTTTTGACACGCAGACGCAGTGAATGTTGCCCGGAATCAATGCGTCCGCACTTAATCTGTTTTCTGCAAGGCGTGGTATTTCACCGCGCCGGAATATAAGGACGCATCATGATATTACGGCAAAGGAAATGTGTGGGCGAATTCGTTGGTAATAAAGTAGAGAGTTCCAAAAGTAATATTAAACTTGACCTTAAGAAGTTTATGGATATAATGCACTGCAAAACTGCAAAACTGCAAAACTGCAAAACTGCAAAACTGCAAAACTGCAAAACTGCAAAACTGCAAAACTGC
>NZ_QODH01000002.1:192682-720975 GCF_009935945.1 Kosakonia sp. MH5
ATTATTCGAGTAATTTTCTGTTTTTTTCTTCAATTTCCCTTTGTGGTACAGGCCGCCACGGTGGATATCACAGCAGAATTTGCGGCAGACATCAGCAAGCCGCAAAATAATCAATTTACCAATACCACTCCCGTTTCAGGATATTGCGTCAGATACAATTGCGCGAGTAATGAGAAAAGTTTTTCTGTTTCTGGCGTTTGGGCAGAAAAATATCTGGATTATTTATCCCCCGATCTGAATAAACATCATCCATCATTTACATTTGATAGTACTGCGCGAACAGTAACCTTAACCGATACGAAAACTGGCAACAGCATAAGTGCAGTTTTCCGTTTCGCGATGTTTGGTGCGACAATTAATCGTCTGGATGCCAATAACGGTATATTGAGTGATGCATTGAGTGGCTTAGGAACGGCCCCTTTGGGAGGGTGTGATGGAAATAGCACTGCAATGGATGAAAACTGGTACCGCTTGGGTTGGAGAATGCTACAGAGCACGAAGTTGACCTGTTACAGGAAAATGAATAATACAGGATTTCAGGGCAAGGTTAATATTGACCAGGTCAGTATAGGATATCTGTTAACTATCACTCCGAAACCGTTAAATATTTTAGCGGGAACATACGAAGGTGACCTTATTTATACGATTGGAGATAATGGTGACCTTGATTTCCATGCCGATGCGACTTTTGATAATGAAATTAGAATCCACTTAAAAGCGACCGTTGAACATGCATTTTTTATTAAATTCGCACCGGGCAGCGAAAATGTCCTGCTGGGCGCACAGGGAGGCTGGGAGCCGTGGATGAATGGCGGTCATATACCGCAGTCATTGAGTAAAGAGGTGCCTTTTATTGTCTCTTCATCCTCGAAATTTACCGTCAAGATGCAGTGCGGTATTGATGGCGGTAACCAGAATTGTGGTATAGAGAATACGCAAACCAACGAGAAAGTACCTGTGGAAGTGAGGCTGACACTCCCTGGATTTAAAAGCAATGGCACCGATGTCAATAACCTGCGGCTTACTTCGGCTGCCAATGGGGCCGTTATTGATCCGCCGGGTGCTTTTATTACATATCGTCGTTCGCACGTTGATTTTCGCGTGCTCAGGCCTGCGGTGGAAACGATGGTAAAAGCGCCAGGCTCAACGTGGAAGGGGTCGGTAACACTGGTTTTTGATGCCCAGACGCAGTAAACCCGCCAAAAAAGAAATCCCCGCGCATTGTCGCCAACGAGCGGGGGATTTCACCTTTACCGGGGTGGTTTCAGGAATGCTTAGCGGGCAACGACAAAACGTTTGTCATCGTCCATAAAGGCTTTTTCGCCCGCCGGAGCCACGATGGAACCAAAGTTCATATGGCCGCGCAGTTTCCAGTTCGCCGAAATATTCCAGCTGCTCTGCACGTCAGCATCAACGAGCGGGTTATAGTGCTGAAGGTTAGCACCAATACCTTTTTCCGCCAGCGCCAGCCAGACGGCGTATTGGGCGATACCGGTACTGTGTTCTGACCAGACAGGGAAGTTATCGGCGTAGGCAGCGAACTGCTCCTGCAACCCTTTCACCACGTCCTGATCTTCAAAGAACAGCACCGAACCCGCAGCTGCGGCAAAACCATCCAGTTTGTCGGATGTCGCTTTGAAACTCTCTTCCGGAACAATTTTTCTCAACTGCTCGCGGGTCAGTTCCCAGAACTTCGCATGCTCTTTACCTAACAGAATCAACGCACGAGAACTCTGAGAGTTAAACGCAGAAGGTGCCTGGCGAATGGCTTCTTTAATGGTCTCGATAACAACCTCTTCTGCAACCGGCAGATCTTTACCAAGGGCATAAATGGTTCTGCGCTGTTTCGCTAAAGCAAGAAAATTGTCTGACATAACGGCTCCTGAAGTTGATGGTAATTCCGTGGTGTCGCTATTTGCGGCCTGCGGGAACAAAGCGCTAAAAAGTTTCTGCAACGGGTTCATGGCTCGCCTTATCCTGTTTGTTATTCCGGCTGGGTAATTTATTTCGTCAGTTCAGCAGTCATATACACGCCGTTGTCAGCACGTGCGCTGGTGATTTTGTAAGACGCATTGGCTTTTTCCGCCTGTGCAGCAATTTTGGCCTCAGCGGCGGAGAGCGTCGATGCACTGGCGCTGATGCTCTGGGCAAAAGAACCGAAAGAGAGGGCGGACAGTGCGGCAACTGCAACGAAAGTTTTGATGAATTTCATGGTCGTATTCCTGCATCATTTTGTTTGGGAGGGCTGTGTTGCCCTGATGTGATAAATCATATGCCTGATGAATACGAAGAAAAAGCTGAACTATTTGCGGATAACGTTCAAATAATTAGAACAACTATGGAATTAATTCTGCGCTAAAAGCGTAGCGATACCCTGCCGCAGACAGGGCAGGGAGAGGGAGCAAACATACTCAGACGGCGAACCAGCGCCGCCAGATAAAACGCAGTACGAAAAACTCAATGCAGCCAAGCAGTAAAAACCACAGGCAGTAGAGCAGGGTATAAAGCTGGTTCAAATCCAGCAGATGAAAGCGCTGCATCAGACTTTGCGCCAGTTGCAGGCCCAGTGATGGCGCGGGCAGCAGCAGGACAGAGATAAAAGCCATCAACAGGATGCCTGCCAGCGTAACCAGCGATTCGAGCGGGTGTTTCATAAGCGTTAATCATCGGTGAAAAAAAGCATTGTCGGGGAAAGCACGCCGCAGCGCAACGTTCCCCGTATGACGGATCACGCCACCACGAAGCGATCGACCAGCGTCGTCATGGTTTGTGATTGTTGATCCAGCATCTGGCTGGCGCTGGCGGCGCTGGCCACCAGCCCGGCGTTTTGCTGGGTCACCTGCTCCAGTTGGTTCAGCGCTTCATGCACCTGCGAGACGCCGAGTGACTGCTCGCCTGCCGCATGGGCGATATCGCTGACAAACGCCAGCATCTGACCGGTATTGGCTTTCGCCGACTGCAACGCCCGGTCGGATGCCTGCACCAGCGTCACGCCCTGCTCGATCTGCTCCATGTTGTTGCTTATTAACTCGCGGATCTGCCGGGCATCGCTGGCGCAGCGCTGCGACAGATTACGCACCTCGGAGGCTACCACCGCAAAGCCCTTGCCCAGTTCCCCGGCGCGGGCGGCTTCTACCGCCGCATTCAACGCCAGCAGGTTGGTCTGGAAAGAGATCTCGTCGATGGAACTGACAATGCTGGAGATCTGCTCGCTGGAACCGCGAATGGCGAGCATACTGCTGCTGGCTTCTGCCGCCACGCGACTCGCTTCCTGCACCTGCTGCTCCATCTCTTCGGTCAGCCTTTTCGCTTCAATGGCATTATCTGCCGTCAGATTCACCGCCGTGGCAATCTGCTCCATACTGGCGGCCGTTTCAACCAGCGATGCGGCCTGCTCATCGGTACGCGAAGCCAGATCCTGATTGCCATCGGCAATGTCTGCGCTGGCGCTGCGCAGCACGGCAGCGCCCTGTTTTATCTCGCTGACAATATGCTGAATGTTCTCAATGGCCTGGTTATAAGCGCGATTAAGCAGCGACAGCTCATCGCTACCGGGCACGTCGAGGCGCTGAGTCAGATCGCCATCCATCCCTTCGATGGTTGCCAGAGAGTGATGCAACTGACGGTGAATGCTGCTGGCGACCAGCAGGGCGAAGAACAGCGCCACCACCAGTGCCGCGACGCTAACCAGCGCAAAGATAATTACCCCGCGCCAGGCGCTGTCCGCCAGCGACTGCGCCGTGGCGAGTAGCGTATCGGAGGCTGAATCCTCCACCGTTTTGAGTGCATTAATCCGCGCCGTCTGAGCGGTGAACCAGTCTGCGGGAGCCACGCCAAAACTGCCGCTTGCCGCATGGTCAATCGCCTGCTGGCGCAGTTCAAGGGCGTGCGTCGCCTGCGGTGCCTGCAACTGTGCGGCCAGTTTTTCATTCACTGCTGGCGTATTGAAGGCCTGCGCCGCCGCGAACCACGACAGTTGCTTGCCCACCGTTTCATTCAACTGGCGAAACTGGCCGTCGGTAAAGCGATCGGCGGAGAAGACGTTCGACATCAACGCGCGCTCGATGCCGGTCTGCTCTTTGGCATTCAGGATGCTGTAATAGGCCGCCAGTTGGTTGACGATCGCCCCGTTATCGGTCAACTGGCTGATCCCACCAACGACATTCAGCAGGTCGTTAATCATTGCGCTGTACCACGCCAGGGATTCGGTACCGGTTACGCTCTGCCCGCGAATTTGCTGACGAAACGCGTCGATTCCCTGCTGATGTTGCTGAAATTGTTCCAGCGCGTGACGAATATCGTTATTCGCTTGCTGGAGAGGAAATTGTTTAAGCGCTTCAGTTAATTGCGTAATGGCTTTCGAAGAGTATGGATATTGATCGTTTAATTCAGCAGAGAATTGTTGGCCTTTGCTGCCTAAATATCCGGCGCTCAATCCACGTTCTTTTTGCAATTCATGAATAACGCTTCCGGCATATTTTGCCAGCAATGTTAAGTTCATAATGGTGCGCATTTGCTGGCCTGTTTCAAGACGACTCAGGATGCCGTTAGACGCTAACCCTATGAGTGCAAACAATAAAGGAAAAAGTGCCAGCAATAATTTCAATTTCATTGATAAACGATAAATCCATCTCATACCGATGCCTCAGGTTGGCTTTAACTTATATGGCTTATCGGGGATAAAGAGGCATTCTTTATTTTTAACACGAGGCTTGTTGATATTTATCAATTCCGACAGGGGGTTCTACCACTTTATGATTACTATTTTGTAAGTAACACTTAAAATATATTTTAGCGCAGCAAAGCATTAAGCTGCGCTAAAATTATCGATTGAGTAAATTCTGATTATCCTGCCGCCCAAATTTCGGCATGTTTCTGCACCAGGCCAATTAATGAGCCGCCATCCGCTACAAAATCGCGCATCAGTTGCGCCTCATTCTTGCCGCGTTTGACTCGCGCTGCCAGTTCATCCAGTGCGCTACCGGCATGGAGTCTGTCGGCCCATGGCGCGATTTTTTCCAGCAGACGCGTGAGATCCTCGGCAATGGTGTGCTGCTCGCCGCTGTGAACGTCAGTAATAATCCCGTCCAGGCCGTAACGACACGCCTGGAAACGGTTGAACTTATACAGCAGGTAATCCTGCGGCTGGTGCTTAAAGGGGCGCTCGGCCAGCAGCCAGTGCGACACTGCCTGAATAAGTCCGGCAATATTAATGGCGTGGGAAAGCGTCAGTGGCGTGTCCATCACCCGCACTTCAACCGTGCCAAAATTGGGGCTGGGGCGAATATCCCAGTGCAGATCTTTAATGCTCTCAATCATTGAGGTGTAGCTTAAGCGGCGAAACAGACCGGTAAACTCCTGCCAGTTTGCCACCCACGGCATCGGGCCATTATCCGGAAAGGCGGAGAAAAGATTGAGGCGCGACGAGGCGTAGCGGGTGTCGGTGCCCTGGCTGTAGGGAGAAGCGGCGCTGAGCGCAATAAAGTGCGGGACAAAGCGGGAAAGGCCATGCAGCAAATAGATGGCGTCGTCGCCATTCGCGCAGCCGACGTGCACATGCTGGCCAAACACTGTTGCCTGCTGCATCAGATAACCGAACATCTCCACCGTGCGGGCATAGCGCTCATCCTCACACACCAACTGGCGCTGCCATTTCTGGAACGGATGCGTGCCGCCGCCGCAAATCTGTACGTGGTGAGCGGCCGCGGTTTGCAAAATTATCTGCTGCATGGCAGAAAACTGGTGAGCCGCCTGATGGATGTCGCGGCAGACGCCGGTGGCGATCTCCAGCATACTTTCGGTGATATCGTGCTTCACTTCGCCACCAGTCACCTGGCTTTTCATCGCGTCTATCAGCCGGGATGAGTCCTGGCTTAAATCGTAGCCCGGCGGGTTAACCACCTGTAATTCCACTTCAATACCGAGGGTCAGCGGATCCGAAACATGAAAATCGGCTAGTGGCATAGTCGTCCCTTATGAAATGAGTTTCCATTATTATGGAAGTGAATGACTGATCCTTCCTCTTTTGCCGCCACGCACGTTATCCGCCCTACAGTGATTACTTATGATTTATGCATGATCATGAAAAGATTTAATAAATAGTCGCACAGGAAAATAATATCGCTATGAAACCACCATTCTCCCGATTTAATGGTGCATTTTTGCAACATTTTTCCCGAAATGGGTGCGCTTACTGCCGCGAACTATATAAAGCTGTTATCCGTAACACCGCATAATGCCCTGAGTAATAACCGTTTCTGATATTTTCTGCGTCTGAATGCGATAAATTCTTGTTTATTCGGCTGGTATGTATCTTGCCTGTTAAATGTCTCATTTATTTAACAGGGACACTGTGATGCTTAATCAATCTTTTTGGCGTAAACACCGTATTGCGGCCGCGATTGGCGCACTGGCGCTGGCAGGGGGATTACAGGCGCAGGCCTCAACATTGCGTATCGCCATGACCGCAGCGGATATCCCGTTAACGCTGGGCCAGCCTGACCAGGGTTTTGAAGGCAATCGCTTTACCGGTATTCCGTTATATGACTCGCTGGTGGAGTGGGATCTGTCGCAAGGCGAAAAACCGAGCGGGCTGGTGCCAGGGCTGGCAACCGAATGGCATGTTGATCCGCAAAACCAGAGCCGCTGGATCTTCACGCTGCGCCCTGGCGTGAAGTTTCACGACGGCACGGAAGTGAATGCCGACGCCATTGTCTGGAACGTAGGTAAAGTGCTGGATAAAGCCGCGCCGCAATATGCGCCGGGGCAAATCGGCAACACGTTGTCGCGTATGCCGACGCTGACCGGCGCTGAAAAAATTGACGATCACACGGTCGCGCTCACCACCTCAGAGCCGGATGCACTGCTGCCGTACAACATCACTAACCTGTTTATTGTCTCGCCGACGGCGTGGCAGAAAATTTATGACGCGGTTCCGGCTTCGACAGGCGATACCGCCGCACGCAGCAAACAAGCGTGGACCACCTTTGCCTCGCAGGCCGTCGGCAGCGGGCCATTCAAGCTGGAAAAACTGGTGCCGCGCCAGCAGTTAATCCTCGATAAGAACCCGGATTACTGGAATAAAGACCGCATTCCGCGCGTCGATAAAGTGGTGCTGATCCCGCTACCGGAAGCTAACGCCCGCACCGCCGCGCTGCTGTCGAAACAGGTGGACTGGATTGAAGCGCCAGCACCGGATGCGGTCGATCAGATCAAAGCGCAGGGTTTTAAAATCTACTCCAACACCCAGCCGCACCTCTGGCCGTGGCAGTTCTCATTCCTGGAAGGTTCGCCGTGGCGCGACATTCGTGTGCGCAAAGCCGCCAACCTCTGCCTCAACCGTTCCGAGCTGAAAAGCTATCTCGGCGGTTATATGTCCGAAGCGACCGGAGTGTATGAAGAGGGCAACCCGTGGCGCGGCAAACCGACATTCCAGATCAAATACGATCCCGATACCGCGCGTAAGTTGATGACCGAAGCAGGCTACAGCGAAAGCAAACCGCTGCACGTTACCGTGGCGACGTCCGCCTCGGGTTCCGGCCAGATGCAGCCGCTGCCGATGAATGAATACATCCAGCAGAGCCTGAAAAGCTGCTACTTCAACGTCGATATCAAGGTCAACGAGTGGAACACGCTGTTCACCAACTGGCGTTTAGGAGCGAAAGATCCGTCCGCGCAGGGGGTTAACGCCATCAACGTCAGCGCTGCGGTGACCGACCCGTACTTCGGCATGATCCGCTTCTCTACCGCAAAAGCCTTCCCGCCTACCGCCACCAACTGGGGTTACTTCACCTCGCCGGAAACCGAAAAACTGGCGGCCGCCGTCAAACACGCTTTCACCCCGGCCGAGATGGATAAAGCCGCCGGTGAGCTGCATGCCGCGCTGGTGGATCAGGTGCCGTTCCTGTTTGTGGCGCACGACGTTGGCCCGCGCGCCATCTCCCCGGCCGTGACCGGCGTGGTGCAACCGCAGAGCTGGTTTATTGATTTAAGTCTGGTGAGCAAGAAAGAGTAACCGAGGAGGGGCCATGATCAGCACACTTTTTTACCGCGTTTTGCTGGCTATTCCGACCATGTTAGGGGTAGCGGTAATCTGTTTTCTGCTGGTGCAAATCGCGCCGGGCGATCCGCTGGTATCGGTGATGCCGCCGGATGCGTCCGAAGCGATGCGCCAGACGCTGATGCAGGCCTACGGTTTTGACAAACCGCTGCCGGTGCAGTTTGTGCACTGGCTGTGGCGGGCGCTGCATGGCGATCTGGGTATGTCGATCGCTACCGGTCGTCCGGTAATGAGTGAGGTGATGACTGCCGTCACGTACTCATTGCGCCTTGCGCTGCTGGCAACGCTGATTGGCTTTGTGCTCGGTAGCCTGTTTGGTTTTGTCGCGGGCTACTTTCGCAACAGCATTATCGATCGCGTGGCCTCGCTGCTATCGGTCTTCGGCGTCAGCGTGCCGCACTACTGGCTCGGCATGCTGCTGGTGATTGTTTTCTGCGTCAAGTTTGCGCTACTGCCCGCGACCGGCGGCGGGCCGATTGGCGAAACCGGCTGGCAGTGGGACTGGGCGCATCTGCAATTTATGCTGCTGCCCGCCGTCACGCTGTCGGTGATCCCCACCGGCATTATCGCCCGTACCGTGCGTTCGCAGGTGGCGGATATCCTGAGCCAGGAGTTCATCGTCGGGCTGCGCGCACGCGGCCTCAATGAATCACGCATCTTTCTGCATGTAGTGAAAAACGCCGCGCCGACCGCGCTGGCGGTCATGGGCTTGCAGGTTGGCTACCTGATGGGCGGCTCGATTCTGGTCGAAACGGTCTTTTCATGGCCCGGCACCGGGCTGCTGCTCAATACCGCCATCTTCCAGCGCGACCTGCCGCTCTTGCAGGGGACGATCTGGGTGCTGGCGCTGTTCTTCGTGCTGCTCAATCTGCTGGTGGATGTGCTGCAAACCTCTCTCGATCCGCGCATTAAGAGGAGCTAACGATGGTGGATAGCGTAACGCCAAAAATCAACGTTGCCGCCGCGCCGGTTGCGGCGACGCAGGGCTACTGGCGCGGTGTGGGCGCGCGGTTATTGCGCGATCCAACGGGCATGGTAGTCGGAAGCATTATTCTGCTGTTGCTGCTGATGGCACTGTTCGGGCCGTGGCTGATCCTCAAAGATCCTTACCAGACCTCAATGTTTCTGCGCCTGAAACCGATCGGCACCGAGGGATTCCCTCTCGGTTCCGATGAACTGGGGCGCGACATGCTCTCACGCCTGATCCTGGGGACGCGCCTGTCGTTGTTTATGGGGATTGTGCCGGTGGTATTCGCCTTTTTTATCGGCGGCGCCATCGGGATTATCGCCGGTTATGCCGGCGGGAAAACCAACACCCTGATCATGCGCACCATAGATATTTTCTACGCCTTTCCATCGGTGTTGCTGGCGATTGCGCTCTCCGGCGCGATGGGCGCTGGCATTGGCAATGCGCTGCTTTCGCTGACGCTGGTGTTTGTGCCGCAAGTGGCGCGTATCGCCGAAAGCGTTACCGCGCAGGTGCGACATATGGATTATATCGATGCTGCCCGCGCCACCGGTGCCAGTGCGTTCACCATTATTCGTGTGCAGGTGCTGGGCAATGTGCTGGGGCCGATTTTCGTCTTCTCTACCGGCCTGATTTCCGTCTGCATGATCCTCGCCTCCGGCTTGTCGTTTCTCGGCCTTGGCGTGCGTCCGCCGGAACCGGAATGGGGATTGATGCTCAACACGCTGCGCACCGCCATTTATACCCAGCCGTGGGTGGCGGCGCTGCCGGGGATGATGATTTTTATCACCTCCATCTCGTTTAACGTTCTGGCGGATCGTCTGCGCGCCGCCATGGCGATCAAGGAGTAACAGCATGCAACCTTTTATCAATGTCGATATTGGCGGCCCGGCGCAGCCGCTGCTGCGGGTGAACAATCTGCTGAAGCATTTTCACCTCGGCGTGCGTAAAGGCCATGACGTGGTGCAGGCGGTGGATAACGTCAGCTTCGAAGTGCACAAAGGGGAAACTCTCGGTGTGGTGGGGGAGTCCGGCTGCGGGAAATCAACCACCGCCCGGTTACTGATGCAACTACTAACGCAGGACAGCGGCGAACTGGTGTTTGATGGCGAGGCTGTTGGTTCGTCGCGCTTGCCGCTGAAAGCCTATCGTCGCCAGGTGCAGATGGTGTTTCAGGACAGTTACGCCTCGCTGAACCCGCGTATGACCATGGAAGAGAGCATCGCCTTTGGCCAGCAGGTACATGGCATCAGCCGCAAAGAGGCCAATGAATATGCCCGCTATCTGCTGGCGCACGTCGGGCTGGAGCCTGCGCGGTTTGCGCATCGCTATCCGCACGCTTTATCCGGCGGTCAGCGCCAGCGCGTCAATATTGCCCGCGCGCTGGCAATGAAACCCCGGCTGGTGATCCTCGACGAAGCGGTTTCCGCGCTGGATAAATCCGTGGAAGCGCAGGTGCTGCAACTGTTGCAGGAGTTAAAACGCACCCTCGATCTTACCTATGTGTTTATCAGCCACGATCTGCACGTGGTGCGCTGGCTGTCGGATCGCATTCTGGTGATGTACCTCGGCGAAGTGGTGGAAATTGGCCCATCGGAAGCGCTGTTTACCGCTTCCGCACACCCTTATACCCGCGCGTTACTCAGCTCGATGCCGTCGATGGACCCGCATAACCGCACCGAGGTTTCACCGCTCTCCGGCGATCCGCCAAGCCCCATTTCACCGCCTGCGGGCTGCCGTTTTCACACCCGCTGCCCGCACGCCAAAGCGGTCTGTTCGCAGGTGAAACCGCAACTGGCGCTGGTCGGCGAGGCGCATCAAAGTGCCTGCCTGATGGCGCAGCCGGATTCGCCCTGGCACCGGGATATTCCGCTACAGGAGGTGAGTGATGTCGCATGAAGCGTTCGTCCATATTCGCGATCTTCGCGTCGAGTTTCGCCGTGACGGGCAGACCGTCAATGCGGTCAACGGTGTTTCGTTTGATGTCCGCAAAGGCGAAGTGATGGCACTGATTGGCGAATCCGGCTCCGGTAAAAGCGTCACCCTGCGGGCCTTGATGCGCCTGCATCCGCCGCAGAGCAGCCGGCTTAGCGGCACGATGAATGTCGGCGGTGCAGCGGTGCTGGCGATGAACAGCCGCCAGTTGCGCCACTACCGCGGGAAAATCTGCGCGATGATTTTCCAGGAGCCGCTGCTGGCGTTTGACCCGGTTTACACCATCGGCCAACAAATTGTGGAAGGTTTGCAGCGTCACGAAGGGCTGGCGCGCAATGATGCGAAAGCGCGGGCGCTGGGGGCGTTGCGCCAGGTGCGTATTCCCAGCCCGGAGCGTCGTCTTGAGGCCTATCCGCATGAGATGTCCGGCGGCATGCGCCAGAGGGCGATGATTGCGCTGGCGCTCTCCTGCAACCCGGAACTGCTGCTGGCCGATGAACCGACCACCGCGCTGGATGCCACCGTGCAGATCCAGATCCTGATCCTATTGCGCGAGCAGCAAAAACTGCGCGATTTGTCGATTATCTTCGTCACCCACGACATTGGTGCGGCGGTGGAGATCGCCGATCGGGTGGCAGTGATGTACGCCGGGCGCATCGTGGAAGAAGCGCCGATTGCCGATATCCTCGCGCAGCCGCGCCATCCCTACACCCGCGTACTGCTCGGCAGCCGCCCGAAAGAGGGGCTGAAAAAGGGCGATGTGTTGCACTGCATTCCCGGCTCGCCGCCGGATCTGGCCGCTCTGCCGCCGGGGTGCGCCTTTGCCGCTCGTTGTCCTCACGCGCAGTCTGCCTGTCACCAGCAACAACCCGTTACGGAACAGGTTGCTGAACGCCATGTGGTCAGTTGCCACCGCTGGCGCGAACTGACAACCGACATCACACCACAGCAGGCATTCGCCTGAAACCGGGGAGGTAACATGCAGGACCCACGGGCTTTTATGCCTTATCCTTTCGTCGCTGTGCCGCAGGCGGAAAGCGGCCCGCTGAGCGGCCTGACGTTTGCCGCAAAAGATCTGTTTGATGTCGCAGGCTATCCCACCGGCGGCGGCAATCCGCACGTACTTGCCGCCTCGGGCATCAAAACCACCACTGCGCCCGCCGTGCAAATGCTGCTGGACGGCGGGGCGCGGTTTGTTGGCAAAACCCACACCAGTGAACTGGCCTATTCGATGAGCGGCCATAACATCCATTACGGTACGCCACGCAATGGCGCGGCACCGCTGCGTATTCCTGGCGGTTCGTCGTCCGGTTCGGCCTCGGCGGTATCCAATGGTCTGTGTGATATTGCGCTCGGTACCGACACTGGCGGTTCGGTACGCACGCCTGCCAGCTATTGCGGCCTGTTTGGTCTGCGCCCAACCCACGGGCGCATTTCGCTGGCAGGCTGCCAGCCGCTGTGTGCCACCATGGACACCTGTGGGTTCTTCGCCCGCACGCCGCAGGCCTTTAGCGCAGCGGCCAGTTGCCTGCTCGGTGACGACACCTTCACGCCTGCGCAGATCGAACTGGCCTGCCATGAAGCGCTGTTTGCCGCGCTCCCGCCGCATAGCCAGCAGGCGCTGTTGCCGGTACGGGAAAAACTCGCGCAGCACTTTGGTGAGATCGCCTCGCTGGATGCGCCGCTGCCGGAGCGCGAAGCCGTTTACACCGCGTTTCGCCAGATTCAGGGCTATGAAGCCTGGCAATCACAGGGACACAACATTGAAAGACTGGGCATGCAACTGGGGCCGGATGTGGCGGAGCGCTTTGCGTACGGCAAAGCGGTCACGGAGGCGGAATTCGCTGCGGCGTGCCAGCTTCGCGAAGCCTTTACGGCCTGGTGGCAGACGCAACTGGGCGATCGCATTTTGTTGCTGCCGACGGTGCCGGATGCGGCACCATTATTAACGGCCGCGCCAGAAGAGATCGAAGCCACGCGGCGCATCTCTCATGACTTGTTGCTGATCGCGGTGCTGACCCGTCGCCCACAGGTCAATATTCCGGTGACGACGATTGACGGCGCGCCGCTGGGGATTTCACTCATCGGCCCGTGCGGCAGCGATGCGCTGTTGGTGTCGATGGCCACCACCTTTATGCAGGAGAAATAAGATGACAAGCGAAGTTTTGCACAGCCACGCGCTGACGCTGAGTGACTGCCGGGTTAACGGCGAGCGGTTATGGGATTCTCTGATGGAACTGGCGAAAATCGGCGCGACGCCAAAAGGTGGTTGCTGTCGCCTGACGTTAACCGATCTCGACCGGCAGGGGCGCGATTTGGTGATTGGCTGGGGCAAAGCCGCCGGGCTGAGTATCACCATCGATAAAATCGGCAACGTGTTTATGCGCCGCGAAGGGCGCAACCCGAACCTGCCGCCAATTGTGGCGGGCAGCCATATCGACACGCAACCGACCGGCGGAAAATTCGACGGTAACTTTGGCGTGCTGGCCGCGCTGGAAGTGGTGCGCACGCTCAATGATTTGCAGATTGAAACCGAGCATCCGCTGGAAGTGGTGTTCTGGACCAATGAAGAAGGCTCGCGTTTTGTGCCGGTGATGATGGGTTCCGGCGTCTTTGCTGGCGTTTTCCCGCTGGAGAAAATCTACGCTGCCACCGATGCCGAAGGCAAAACCGTGCGGCAAGAGCTGGGGAAGATTGGCTACATTGGCGAGCAGACACCGGGCGATCATCCGCTGGCGGCCTACTTTGAAGCGCATATTGAGCAGGGGCCGATTCTGGAAGAAGAGGACAAAGTGATCGGTGTGGTGCAGGGCGTACTGGGCATCCGCTGGTATGACTGCACCGTCACGGGGATGGAATCCCACGCCGGGCCAACGCCGATGCACCTGCGCCAGGATGCGTTGCAGGTGGCGACGCGCATTATGCAGGAAGTGGTGGCGATTGCCGGGCGCAGCGAGCAGGGGCGCGGTACGGTAGGTATGGTGCAGGTGCACCCGAACAGCCGCAACGTGGTGCCGGGCGAAGTGAAATTCTCCGTAGATATGCGCAACATCAGCGATGCCGCTGTCGATGAGATGGACGCGCAACTGCGCGCTTTTACCGCCAAAGTGGCACAGGAAACGGGGCTGGGCGTCACGCTGGAGCAGGTCAGCCACTATCCGGCCGCGCCGTTTGACGCGCAGTGCCAGCAGGCGATTGGCCGCGCGGCGCAGCAGCTTGGCTATCCGTCACGCCCGATTGTCTCTGGCGCTGGTCACGATGCGGTTTATATGAGTTACCTTGCGCCGACCGGAATGATCTTTATTCCCTGCAAAGACGGCATCAGCCATAACGAAATTGAGTATGCCTCGCCGGAACATGTTACTGCCGGAGCGAATGTGCTGCTGCAGGTGATGATGGAGTACGCGAAAGCACAGTGAGAAAACCGCCCTCATTGGGGCGGTTTAGCAGAACTGCTCAAGCTGCCCGCGCAGGACTTCCACACCGGGGGCAATGGCCTGCGGGTTAATGGCGTGAAAGCCCATGCGGAAGAAGTTATCCGGCGGCGCGGCATTGAGAAAATGGCGCGCGCCAGGTTCAATCAGTACGCCCGCATGCGCGGCCCGCCAGGTCAGTTGCTGTGTGCTGATATGCTCCGGCGTGCGCAGCCAGAACGCGTTGGCATGCTCGCTGCCGTCCATCATCTGACACTCCGGTAAAAAGGTGCGCAGTGCATTGTACAAGCTGTCCCAGCGGCGAGCGGAATCCTCGTGGTAGCGGCGCAAATGGGTTTCGTAGTGCCCCTGAGCGAGGAAATGCGCCATCTGATACTGAATATTGGTCGGCGGATGGCGATACACCAGACGGCGCAGCGCGCGCGCCTCATCAATAATCTCCGGCGCAGCAACCATAAATCCAAGGCGCAGCCCCGGCGACAGCGCTTTCGACAGGCTGCTGACGTAGATTACCCGTCCGCTGCGATCGCTGGCTTTCAGCGCGGGCAGCGGGTTCTGCATAAAGTTACTTTCCGAGTCGTAATCATCTTCAATCACCACCGCATCGTGGCGGGTGGCGTATTCCAGCAACTGCGTGCGCCGCGCTTTGCTCATCGTCACCCCGGTCGGTACCTGATGGCCCGGCGTCACGTAGTAGTAGTCGCAGGGCGTTTCATTGAGCACCAGCCCTTCGCTGTCTACCGGGTGCGGCACAATCTGCGTATCGCTTAATAAAAAGGTGTTGATGGCTTCGCGAAAACTGGGGTTTTCCACCGCCACGCGGGTTTCCTCAGACATCAGCAGGCGCGTCAGCAGGTAGAGCGCGTTTTGCGAGCCAAGGGTAATCAGAATCTCATCCGGCGCGGCGACAATGCCGCGTTTGGGCAGCACGCGTGTGCGGATCTGCTCAACCAGCATCGGCACATCCTGGTCGATATGGTCAATCACCCAGGCCGGATCGCGCACGCCGCCATGCAGCCAGTTCGCCGCCGCGCGCCAGGTGGCGAGGGGAAACTGCTGGGTATCGGGCTGGCCGTAGATAAACGGGTAGCGGTAGTGCATCCAGCCGGCGGGTTTGAGAATCGACTCCTGCTGGCTGGGGGTAATTTTCAGGCGATTGCCCCATCGTGGTGCATCGCCCTCGCATTCGGGTGCAGCCGCGACACTCTGCCCACTCGCCGGGCCAGCGGAGTAATAATCCGGATGCAGGTAGTAACCACTGCGCGGGCGGCTAACCAGGTAGCCCTCGTTGACCAGGCTTTCAAACACCAGCGCCGTGGTATTGCGCGAGACGCCAAGCTGGCTGGCGAGCTGTCGGCAGGAAGGGAGAGGGGTATCAGCCGGGAAAATACCGCTCAGAATGGCATTGACCAGCGATTCGCGAACTTGCTCCTGAAGTCCACGCCGGGCATCAAAATTTACGTTCAGTAGATGGCGAATCATGCTGCACTCCTCTCGATATATCTTCTACAGGAGTTGAGCAAGTTTCATACCAGATTCCGGCAAACTGACACATCCATTTGCAAAAACTGGCTCTATTCAGAAGCGACTTTGCCTCCCTATTGTAAAAACGCAGTCACAAAACGTCGGGCGAGTTCCTGTTTCGGCATATATCTTGCAAAGCTTCCGGCACCCCTGGAATGTACCGGTCTGGCAAATTAAATAAGGGTGGAGAGATGAAAAAAGTATTCGGCAAATATTGTCTTGCAGCCATGATCTCTTTGGCATTTTCATTACACGCAGTGGCAGCGGATTTACCTGAAATTGAAAAATCCGGCACGATGAAAGTCGCGACCGAAGATGATTATGCGCCGTTTAACTTTATGAATAACGGCCAGACGGATGGTTTTAACAAGGACATGCTTGAAGAGCTGCGTAAATACGCAAAATTCAATATCAACCAAAGTATTCTGCCGTGGACCGGATTACTCGCAGCGGTCTCCACCGGGCAATATGATATGGCTCTCACTGGCGCGGTAATTACCGACGAACGCCTCAATGTATTTAATTTCACTCCGCCGTGGGCCTCCGCGCAGCACTATTTTGTGAAACGCGCAGATGACAAAACGTTAAATACCATTGCCGATCTCAGCGGTAAAAAAGTGGGCGTTCAGGCGGGCAGCGCACTGCTGGCGCGTTTGCCGGAACTGAAAGCGATGCTGGAAAAAGTAGGCGGTAAACTTGGCCCGGTCGTTGAGTATCAATCCTACCCGGAAGCCTATGCTGACCTGGCGAACAAACGTGTCGATTACGTGATCAACGTGGTGATTTCGGTGAACGACCTGGTGAAAGCGAAGCCGAAAGTGTTCGCCAAAGGGCTGGCGGTTTCTGGCCCTGGCTATATGGCCTGGCCAATCCCGAAAAACTCGCCGGAACTGCTGAAGTTCATGACCGGGTTTATGAATCATATGACCGAAACCGGCAAGCTGACTGAGTTGCAGAAAAAATGGTTCGGTGAGACCTACGAGTTGCCGAAAGAACCGATCACCAGCGCCGATCAGTTCCACAAGTTAGCCGGTCTGTAAGTGTAACGCGGCGGGGCACCGCCGCACGTTTTAACAGGAGGGAACATGGACTTAATCTCGTGGCAGTTATTGATTGAAGGCGCATGGACGACCCTCTGGATCTCTTGCGTGGCGATTGCTTTCGGCGTGGTGATTGGCCTGGTGATCGCCTTTATCCGCATGATGAAGATCCCGGTTATTGATCAGTTATTGGTGGTCTACATCAGCCTGGCTCGCGCGACGCCGCTGGTGACGCTGGTGCTGTTTCTGTTTTTATCGCTGCCGACGCTCAGCATTAATCTCGATAAAACGCCCGCTGCTATTCTGGCGCTGACGTTGAATACCTCGGCATTTAACGCTGAAATCTGGCGCAACGCATTTCGTAATTTCCCGCGTGAGCAGCGGGAAGCGGCAGAATCCGTCGGTATGCGCCGCTGGACCTATTTCCGGCAAATCATGCTGCCGCAGATGTGGATTGAAAGCCTGCCTGCGCTGGTCAACGAGATGTCGTTCCTGATTAAAGGTAGCCCGGCAATTGCGATCATCGGTGTGGTGGATTTAACCCGCGTAACCAACCGCATTTCCTCGGTGACCTATGAACCGCTGTCGCCGATCCTGGCCGCCGGGCTGTTGTACGTCATTATTATCGGTCTGCTGCTGAAGTTGCAGGGCGCGGCCGAACGTAAAGCGAAGCGCCTGGCGCGATAAGAGGCGGAGGAGATATGAATCAGTGGGGAATTATTTGGGCGGCGCGTGAGAGTTTTTTTAACGGGCTGCTGGCAACGCTGGAACTGTTTATTATCGCTGCCGTTGTCGGGTTGTTTATTGGTATTACGCTGTGCTATGTCATGGAGTATCAGCATCGCGTTATTAATCGTCTGATTATCGCTTTTGTCAGCCTGATGCGCGCCGTGCCATTTTTAATTCTGGCGTATCTGCTGTATTACGGCTTGCCGCAAGTTGGTATCAGTATGGAAGCCTGGACCGCCGGTCTGCTGGCGCTGGTGATTTATCACGGGGCTTATTTCTTCGAAATATTACGCAGCCAGCGGCGGATATTTTCCGCCGGGTATATTGAGGCCGCGCAGTCGCAGGGTTTTTCGCGCTATAAAACCTTTCGCCGTATTATTCTGCCAAATATCTTTTCGTCGTCGCTGCCGTTAATGGGTAACCAGCTTATTATTTGCCTGAAAGATACCGCGTTTCTGTGCATTATTACCGTGCAGGAGATTACCGCCGCCGCGAATAGCGTGCAGTCAACTTACTTTATTCCGTTTAACGCCTTTATTGTCGCCATTGCGCTCTACTGGGGGATCAGCATTTTGCTGGAGTTGTTGATTAAGCGGTTAAGTCATTATGGAGCTAAAAGAGGAATGAGCCATGCCTGAAGCAAGCGCGGTTAGCATCAAAAACCTGTCCAAACAGTTTGATAACGTTGAAGTGCTGCGGGATATCAACCTGACGGTGGAGAAGGGCACGGTGGTGAGCATTCTGGGTTCGTCCGGCTCCGGTAAATCGACACTGCTGCGCTGCATGAACTGGCTGGAGCAGCCGGATCGCGGTGAAGTGCGTATCAGCGGCCAGCGCATAGGGGTGGATGAGAAGACGGGCAAAGCGATGTCGCACAAAGATCTCTCCCATATCCGCGAGCGGGTTGGGATGGTGTTCCAGAGTTTTAACCTGTGGCCGCATTTGACGGTGCAGCAAAACGTCACCGAAGCGCTGGTGCATGTGAAAGGGATGAAGCGCGACGCGGCAAACGAGATTGCCCGCCGCCAGCTGGAAAAAGTGGGCATGAGCCACAAGGCCGATGTCTACCCGATTACCCTTTCCGGCGGGCAAAAACAGCGTGTGGCGATCGCCCGTTCGCTGGCGATGTCGCCGGAAGTGATCCTTTTCGATGAACCGACCTCGGCGCTGGATCCGGAGCTGGTGAATGAAGTGCTGGGGGTGATGAAAGATCTCGCGGCAGAAGGTTATACGATGGTGGTGGTGACCCACGAGATGGATTTCGCCCGTCAGGTGTCGGATGAAGTGGTGTTTCTGGAAAAAGGGCTGCTAATCGAGAAAGCACCGCCGGAGAAGTTTTTTACCAATCCGGATTCGGACAGGGTGAGGAAGTTTTTGCAGTCGAGCCGGTGAAGTTGGTGGGCTCTGCGGAATAGTTCCGTTCACCAGACTGTACCTTAATGAAAGAACGAAAAGCACGGGCCAGTTATATCGCCGGACGGCATTCCTGTCGCGATACAGAGTTTTTATAAGCCACAATATTACAGCGGCGGGGTTGGTCCCCGCTGAAATCGGCGAAACGAAACAGGACGTCGAGTCGAGCCGACCGCAGGCAGATGTGCGGGAGGTGAGCACGGTGCGAAGCTCCGATTTCCCGCGGGGCCGCGGGGATTGAAAAGGGGAGCGCGGCAAGCTCCCCTTTTCCTGTTCACGTATGTTGATGTTCAGCTGGTTACCGAACGTCTGGTGAACGGAACTATTCCTCAGAACCAGGCAACCCTCAATGCTGAATATTTTCCCGTGAAAAATTGACCTTTACCGGTGCGGGAAAAAAAGCCTCATGCAGCGCGACCTGGTTTCGCCCACGTTTTTTCGCGTTATACAGCGCGCCGTCGGCTTCGCTGTACAGCGTTTCGAAGCTGCTCTCTTTCACGCCGAGACTGACGCCGAAACTGGCGGTGACCAGTTGCTGCGGCAACACGTCCAGCGGCGAAGCATTCAGTGAGGCGTGAATATAGCTGGCGGTAATCATCGCCTCTTCCACCCTGGCGTTCGGCAGCACAATGGTAAATTCCTCGCCGCCGACGCGGCCGATAGCGGCGCTCTCCGGCACGGCGCGGCGTACGCGCGACACCAGCGCGCAAATCACCCGATCGCCGGTCGGATGACCATATTCGTCGTTAATACGTTTGAAATGATCAATATCCAGCAGGATCAGCGCCACATCGCCTTTCAGCAGGCCACTGTTGATCTGATTGATGATCGCGCTGCGGTTAAACACATCGGTCAGCGGATCGTGCGTTGCTTCGTACTCCAGGCGCGCGGCAAGTTGCTGGAGCTGCTCGTTCATTCGCGTCAGTTCGCGCTCGGCGCGGTCGCTGCGGGAGATCAGACGATACGATTCACGGATCAGACGCTGGTAATGTCTGGAAACGGCCCACAGTTTTTCGCGGCAGACCTCCGCCGGAAGTTGCGCATCGGCAGCCGCCAGCCGGGCTTCTTCGAGTACGGAATATTCCTCCCTGAAGAGCTCATTAATATCTAGCATGCGGTGATGTCCGGGATAAGAAACACAGCCAGTGACGGGAAGTCGATGCGCAACTCCTGACCAAACTCTTCGGAGATGTCATCTTCCGGGTCGTAGTACCAGTACAGCTCGCACGGCGCGCCGCTTTTCGCGTGATTATTCAGGATCTCAAACAGTGTAAACAACAGCTTGGTGCTTGAACTATTGAAATAGCTAAGCGCGACATGTAATTGCAGCGGCGCGCTGGTCTGTTGCCCGCTTTGCAGCCAGCCCTCCAGCGCATCCAGCAGCGGGCGGAAGAACGCGGCGGCATTCTCCGGGTAGGCTTCGCCTTTCAGCAGCAGCTTTTGCGCGGCAAAATCAAATTTCACCTCCGGCGTGGCGGCGGTGGCGGACAATTCAATAGCAGGCGTCAATGTCATATCAGTCATGGCAAAACGTTGCCTTTAAGTGAAAGGCGGAAAGGGAGCTTGCCGCCAGTGGATGAATGCGATACTCCAGCGGAACGCTGGTATCGCGCGCCATGGTCAACAAACCGATATTGGCCCCTTTGCTGGTTGCCGGCGCTTCGCTTCTCAGCCCCTGCTTCCAGGCGTCGCGGATTTCTGCCTGCGACATGCCACGCAACACTTCAAGGTTCGTTTGCAGCAGGGTGGAAGCTTCCGGCCCTACCAGGTTTGCCGTTTCCAGGTAGTAATGGGTCTGATCCATATGAAAACAGACCGAACCAAAGCGCAGCTCGTGTTCAACGGCCGATAAAAACCGATCGTCGGCGGAGTAGCGCACAATGTTTTGCCCCATCTCGATAAATGCCGAGAAGAGTTTGCGGCGCGTCACGGCGGAGGATTCATGTTTATCCAGCCAGGCGCGGATCACTTCGCCCAGCGAAACAATATGTTGCTGGGAAAAGTAGCCGGTATAAAAAAGCTCAACGGCGTTTTGCCGTTGCAGCGTAAAAAGGGGTAACAGAACGGCGTCTTTGACCTGCAGGTCGTTTATTTGCATGCTTTTATCTACCAACGAAAACCAAACCATGTCATGTCATCGCGCGACGTTTGCTGCCCCTGCCACGCTGTCAGCGCCGTCAGCAGGGCGTCAGAAAGCGCAGGTAGCGGTAGCGCACGGTGCTGCGCCAACAATGACTGAATACGTTTCTTACCAAACATCACGTTGCGCGGGCCGCCGGGCTGATCGGTGACGCCATCGGAAACCAGCAACAGTGTGTCACCACGGCGCAACGGCGCCTGATAACGTTGCCACTGGTAATCCACCGGCGTATCGGTATAGCCCACGCCTTTGCGGCAACTCTCCAGTACCTCGCTCTGCCGGGATTCTGCGCCCAGCAGAAAAGCGTGCATACGGGCGCTGGCCCAGCGCATCTGTTCGTTTTTCGTATCAACAAACAGGGCGATGGCGTCGCAACCATCATTTGACTGGCCGCTGTCCGCCGACGGATGCATCTGGCTGAGCGTCTGTTTTATATGTTGATTGATATGGCTCAGCAGTTGTTCCGGCGCGTCAATCGGCGCCAGCGTCAGCGCTTTTTCCAGCGCCGAGGAGAAGATAAAGGTCATAAACGCGCCCGGCACGCCGTGTCCGGTGCAATCGGCCAGCACCATCAACCAGCCATTCTCCGCGCGCTGAAAAGCATAAATATCGCCGCCGACGCAGTCGCGCGGATGCCAGTGCAGGCACCAGTCTTGCAGGGTTTTATCAATGGCAGTGCGTGAACGGCTGAGCATGGATTCCTGAATAATGCGCGCATATTCAATGCTTTGCATAATTTGCAGATGCTGTTTAGCCTGCAAATCGGAAACGGTACGAATCAGATCGATGCCGAGGCCAATGCCGACATATTGCCCCTCTTCAGTGAGGATAAAACCTTCGGTCACCGCTTTGTCGCCGGTTTCAATGACCCGCCCGGAGAGATATTCAAGACCTGCACTCGCATCGACAATCAGCGGGTTTTTATCCATAAACGCGATACAACTCTTCTGATCGTACAGCTCGTGGAAAAAGGGGCGGCTCATCTGCGAGAGGAAAATATGTCGGTTAATCATGCCGATAGGCCGGTTTTTTTCCAGCACCGGCAGACCGATCAATGACTTGTGTTCATTGAACAGCGACATCACCTGCAGGTTATTGGCGTCCGGCGTCACGTGCGGGACGGCAAGGCGCAAAATGCCTGCGTTAAGCTGCCGGGAAGAGATCGGTATGTCCATCATCCACGCAAAACCCTGTATTAAGAATAATCCTAGGTTATGGGGCGTTTGTGACGGTTTGATTTCAATTAGGTAACTCGATGAATAACGGGAGATTATTGCTACTTAAGTGAAATATTGGCGGTAAGAGCAGTTGCGCAGGCAAAAAAAAGCCCGCGCTTGACGTGCGGGCAAAAAATACTGGAAGCAATGTGAGCAATGTCGTACCGAATACCTGAGTGATTAACTCAACTATTCGGTAATGAGAAAGATAATCTTTATCATCTTTTCGATCAACCCCAAATTTTGTGCGACTTCATGCTGTTAAGGATTCCAGGGCGACAAACTCCTGCCAGCTCACCTCATCGATGGCGATCCCTTCTTCAATCCGGCGCGCCCAGGCCCGCTGTTCCGGCTCGCCGGGGATCTGCACGTCGCGGCCCTGCTGGTCGTGGCGTACCCAGTCCACCTGCGCCAGCACTTCCTGCTGATAACTTTCGCCTGCGCCTAACTTTTTGGGATCGAACAGAATCGACAGCATGTTGTTGATAATGCCAGCGCGCGGCGCAATGTCATGACTTTCGGTTTCGCCGCCGGTCAGCGCTGCCCCCAGCAGACTGCAAATCAGCGACAGCCCGGCACCTTTGTGCCCGCCGAATGGCAGCAGCGCACCGCGCGGCTCGCTCATCAATACGCCGGGATCGGTGGTCGGCTCACCGTTAGCATCCACCGCGCAACCCGGCGGGATTGGGCGACCTTCGTTCCATGCCACGCGGGCTTTGTTCCCGGCGATAGCGCTGGTGGCGAAATCGAGCACCACCGGTGGGCGATCCGCCAGTGGAATACCCACGCAGAAGGGGTTAGTGCCGAGCCGCGCCCGCAGCCCGTCAAACGGCAGCACCGCCGAAGGGGCCGCCACATTGGCAAAATGGATCGATACCAGCCCGGCAGCGGCAACCTGTTCCGCCCATGCGCCAATGCGACCAAGATGGTGTGAATTGGATAAACCGACCAGCGCCACACCAAATTGCTGCACGCGATCGATCCCGGCCTGCATCGCCTGTTCGCCCAGCAACTGGCCGAAACCGTGCCCGCCATCGAAGGAGAGCACCGCGCCTGCATCACGTACGGTATGCAGGCGGGCATCCGGTTTCAGATCGCCTGCGAGAATGGCGCGAATATAGCGCGGTAGCAGCGTGACGCCGTGGGAATCGTGGCCTTTTAATGAGGCTTCAACCAGATTATCTGCGACTTTTTGCGCAATATCCGCAGGCGTATTCACCCGTAGCAGATGCTGTTGCAGCAGCGTGCGCAATTGTTGATGTGAAAATAACGGCATAATCCCTGAACTCATTAAGGAAATAAAGAGGAGCTTTCGACTATAACGAGGATATATTTGTCACCTAACCATTAAAAATAACTATCCTTTCCCGCCCGCTGAATAACGCCTGCGCCTTATCTGGCTATTGTTAATTTTTAACTAAGCATTGCAGATTAAATCATTTCCTTTTTCTGACCCCGCCAGCCAATCATTTTCTTTTGAAAAATTAAAAAAACGGGGAACAGAGATGAAGAAATTACACCAGACGCTCGCAGGCGTTTTGGCGCTTGCCACGCTTGGCGGTATCAGCCCGTCCGCGCTGGCGGAGGGGAAAATTAGCATTGCACAGCAGTTTGGCATTGGTTATTTAATTCTGGACGTGGTGCGCGACCAGCAGCTAATTGAAAAAGAAGGTAAAAAAGAGGGGCTGGATATTCAGGTTGAGTGGCGCACCATTTCCGGCGCCACTGGTATGAATGAAGCGCTGCTCTCCGGCGCGCTGGATGTGGCCTCCGCAGGCGTGCCGCCGCTATTAACGCTGTGGGATCGCACCAAAGATCGGCAGAATGTAAAAGCCATTGCCTCGCTCGGTTCCATGCCCAACTATTTGCTCAGTAATAACCCGGCGGTAAAAAGCATTAAAGATTTGAGCGATAAAGACAGAATTGCCGTCCCGGCTGCGGGCGTCGGTTTCCAGTCGCGGACATTACAGATTGAAACTGCCAAATTATATGGCGATGCCGATTTTAAACGCTTCGACAATATTAGCGTCAGCCTGCCGCACCCGGATGCCAGCGCAGCATTAATTGCCGGTGGTTCGGAAATTACCACTCACTTCTCCAGCCCGCCGTTCCAGTATCAGGCGCTGGAACACAGCAACGTCCATAAAATTCTCAGTTCGTATGATGTGTTGGGCGGACAGGCCACCTTTAACGTGCTTTACACCACGCAGAAATTCCACGACGAGAACCCGAAAACCTATAAGGCGTTTTATCGTGCCCTGAGCGACGCCGCCAAAATCATCAACGCCGATAAAAATGCGGCGGCGGAAACCTATATTCGCGTGGAAAAATCACGGCTGCCATTACCGCTGGTACAGAAAATTGTGAACGACCCGGAGATCAGCTTCACCATTTCGCCGGAACGCACCGGTGTGTACGCCGAAAAACTCCATGAACTTGGGGTGCTGAAAAACAAAGCCGCCTCGTGGAAAGACTACTTCTTCGACGAAGCGTGGGAAAACCCAGGCAGTTAAACCACCACCCAGGAGGCCGCGATGGCAACTCACCACAACGACGGGCCGCTGTTGCAGGTCAGCCATGTTGATATTGAATACCGCACCCGCGAACGGCTGGTGCGGGCAACCCACGACGTCAGTTTTGATGTCTGGCCTGGCGACCGCTTTATTCTGCTCGGCCCTTCCGGCTGCGGGAAATCGAGCCTGCTGAAAGCGACGGGCGGCTTTCTGGCGCCGCGTGGCGGCGAGATCACGTTGCAGGGCGAGGCGATCGCAGCGCCTGGTCCGGAGCGGATGATGGTGTTCCAGGAGTTTGATCAGTTGCCGCCGTGGAAAACGGTGCTGGAAAACATCATGTTCCCGCTATTGGCCAGCCGCAAAGCCAATCGCGCAGAAGCCAGAGAAACGGCGCTGCACTTTCTCAATAAAGTCGGGCTGGCCGGGTTTGCCGATGCGATGCCGCATACCCTCTCCGGCGGCATGAAACAGCGCGTGGCAATTGCCCGCGCGCTGGCGATGAAGCCGCGCATTTTGTTGATGGATGAGCCGTTTGCCGCGCTGGATGCGCTGACGCGCCGCACCATGCAGGAGGAGCTGCTTGCGCTCTGGGAAGAGGAGCGCTTTACCCTGCTGTTTGTCACGCACTCCATTGAAGAGGCGCTGGTGGTCGGCAGCCGTATTCTGGTGTTGTCGCCGCACCCGGGCCGGGTTCGCGCCGAGCTGAACTGTCATCAGTTCACGCTCAACGATTTTGGTAGCGAGGCATTCCAGCATGCCGCGCAGCATATTCACGATCTGCTGTTCCCCTCTGGTGGAAACCGCACATCTCCTGTTTCTGGTGAGGAGCCCGCGTATGTCGCAGCCACCCTACATTCGTCCTGAATTTGAACGTGAACTGCCGCCGCTGCGCGATGTGGCCGTTGAAGCGCCGTTGCCGCTCGGCCAGCGGCTGTGGAATATGACGTGGTTACGTAAAACCTTTATTGTGCTGCTGGTGCTGGCGTTATGGGAAATCGCCGCGCGCGTGCAACAGAATGATTTGATGCTGCCCGGCGTGCTGCAAACCTGGCACGCCTTCAGCGAAGATATGCGCAACGGCGAGTTGCCGCAGAAGATTGTTAACTCGCTGAGCATTTTGCTGAAAGGGTATCTGATTGGCAGCGTGCTGGCGCTGGTGGCCAGCGCGCTGGCGGTGACCACCCAGTTTGGCCGCGACTTGCTCAGCACGCTCACGGCGATGCTCAACCCGTTACCGGCGATTGCGCTGTTGCCGCTGGCGCTGCTGTGGTTTGGTCTTGGCAATGCCAGCCTGATCTTTGTGCTGGTACATTCGGTGATGTGGCCGATTGCGCTGAACACCTGGTCGGGCTTTAGCGGCGTGCCGGAGACCCTGCGTATGGCCGGGCGCAATTATGGTCTTAGCGGCCCACGTTATGTGGTGACGATCCTGATCCCGGCATCCCTACCGGCCATTCTCTCCGGGCTGAAAATCGGCTGGGCCTTTGCGTGGCGTACGCTGATTGCCGCCGAATTGGTGTTTGGTGCCTCCAGCGGGCAGGGCGGTCTGGGTTGGTATATCTTCCAGAACCGCAACGAGTTATTCACCGACCGCGTTTTTGCCGGGCTGGTTACGGTGATTGCCATCGGTTTATTGGTTGAAGGCGTGGTGTTCGCCAGCCTTGAGAAAGTCACCGTCAAACGCTGGGGTATGCAGCGTTAATCTCCCGCCTTTTATCCTCTTCTGTGCCCGGCAGCAGGTTGATTGCCGGGTATCGTTCTTAAAACCAAATATTGATCTTTGCGAAGGCTTTTGTAATTTTTTGTCAGTACTATCCAGGAGCGGCAAACAGAGATAACGAGAGAGCGATGAGCCTATTCTGGTGTGTGATCCCGGTACTGGTGTTGTTATTTGTGAAAGCGTGGAATTCCGCGAGGCTTAACGAACATTACCAACGTTCGCAGCGTGCGCTGCGTGCGATTAAGGGCAATATGGTTCGTCAGCAACCGTCGTGGATTACCGACGCTTCTCTGCGCAGGCAATTCAACGCTTCGCTAACTAAGCAGACGCTGGAAAAAGGCGTGCCGGCGTGGTTTCTGGAAAGCATTGCCGAAGATGAAGAGGGGATGCGCTATCTGACCCGCCACGCCGCGCTGATGGAGCTCTACGGCGCGAACTTTCGCGATCAGGCGCTGGCGGCCGCCGAGCTGGTCGACGGCGCCTGGCAACGCGCGCAATTCCGCGGTTATTGATCCGCCGGACGGCGGGCAAAACTGGCGGAGAGGCGATCCAGCAAAATGGCCATCAGCACCACCACGACGCCGCTCTGTAAACCGAGGCCAATTTCCAGTTGCTGAATGCTGCTGAGAATATCATTCCCCAGCCCACCGGCTCCGACCATCGAGGCGATGATCACCATCGACATCGCCATCATTATCGTTTGATTTACCCCAGCCATGATCGACGGCTGCGCGGCGGGTAATTGTACTTTCCATAATAACTGCCACGGCGTACAACCAAAGGCGATGCCCGCTTCCAGCCGGGCGCTGTTCACCTGGCGAATGCCTAAATCCGTCAGACGCACGACCGGCGGCATGGAAAACAGAATGGTGGCGAAAATGCCCGGTGGTCTGCCGAGGCCGAACAGAATCGTCGCCGGGATCAGATAGACAAACGCGGGCATGGTCTGCATAAAATCGAGCAGGGTGCGCACCACGCTACCGACGGCCGCACGGCGGGCGCTCCAGATGCCAAGCGGAATGCCGAGCAGCAGGCTGAAAAAGGTGGAAGATAAGGTCAGCGCCAGCGTGATCGCCGCATGATCGCTGTAACCGCTGTAAATGATGTACAGCGTGGCGAGCAGGGCGAACAGCGCAAACCCTTTGCCGATCCGCCATGCGCCGATGACCACCGCCAGCGTCACCAGCCCCCACGGCGACAGTGCGATAATTAGCTGCTCCAGGCCACCGGCAAACAGATCGATTATCCGGGCGATACCGTCAAATAACCCGCCAGCATGGGCCAGCAGTGCGTGGACGGCATCGTCAATCTGCCGACTAAAATCTAATGGATAAGCCATGGTATTCCTTAGCGTGTCGTCCAGATATCGGCGTAGTTTTCCGCCATTTGCCAGCGAGACACATCAACGCCGGAGAAAAAGTGACGCACATAAGGCGTGGCGGGCGCGTTGATCAGCGCTTCCGGTTTCCCTACCTGCACCAGTCTGCCCTTTTCCATAATGGCGATGCGCGAACCGAGCCGCAGCGCCTCTTCCATATCGTGTGTGACGAAGACAATTGTCCGCTGCGCTTCGGCCTGAAGCACCAGCAACAGCGACTGCATTTCACGGCGGATAATCGGATCGAGCGCGGAAAAGGCTTCATCCATCAACAGTACCGACGGATTCACTACCAGCGCTCGTGCCAGCCCGACGCGCTGCTGCATTCCGCCGGAAAGCTGATGCGGATACTGTTTTGCCACATGGCTCAACCCGACTTTCTCCAGCATTGTCAGCGCCCTTGCTTCCCGCGCTTCACGCGGAACGCCCGCCACTTCCAGCCCGAACGCCACGTTTTCCAGTACGTTGCGCTCGTCAAACAGGGCAAACGACTGAAACACCATACCCATCTGTTCACGACGCAGCGCGATAAGTTCGCGATCGGATAACGCGGCAAGCGGCTGGCCCTGAAAGCGCACCTCGCCGGAGCTGGCCGGAATAAGATGATTGAGCGTACGCAGCAGCGTCGACTTGCCCGAACCGGATAAACCGACGATGACAAATATTTCACCGGCGAAGATTTGCAGATTAATATCCTGCAATGCTTGCACCGCAGTGCGGTTATCGCGCCGGGAAAACAGACGTTTTTTGCGCGTGGAATAATAAGATTTATTGACCGCGCTTAACTCGAATAACGGTTGTGACATAGTGCATGCTTTATTATCGGAAAGATGTTTACACCCTAGCGTAAAAGAAATGGAGGGAGAATTGATTTTAACTTTGTGGATATGCTTTTTCCGCATTAGCTTATTTATATTCCGGCAATCAATGCGCTATTTTCATGAAATCCCCAGGCTTCATCTAATAACCAGGCTTTTATTTTTTCCTGCTGCGTACTGAGCGGTTTATGGCTGGCGGAAATAAGATAATAACCGCGTTCGGTACGCACCTGCGGACCGCACTGCACCAGCTGGCGGCTGGCGATAAACGGCGCAATCAGCGGCTGCCAGCCGAGCGCAATGCCCTGGCCTTCCAGCGCGGCCTGGATCACCAGCGAGTAGGCGTTAAAGGTGCGTGAGGCGCTGTGGCTCTGGCCGTAAACCTGATGGTGGCGGAACCAGTCTTCCCAGGTTATCCAGCGCTGCGGGCGGGTTTCCGGCAGCTTTAACAGCGGATAGCTCAGCAACTGTTCGGCGTTATTTTCAGCGCCAATTTTCTTTTTAATCTCCTGATTACAAACAGGAAAAACGATCTCCGGGAACAGCCGCTGGGTTTGCGCGCCCGGCCAGTTGCCGAGGCCGAAATAGATCGCTAAATCGGCGTTACTGTCGCGGAAATTGTAGTCATTCGGCGAGGTGGTAACCTGCACTTCCACGCCGGGGATCAGCGCCTGCAGCCGCTCCATGCGCGGCAGCAGCCAGTAGCTGGCGAAGCCCATATCGGTGTCGATGCGCAGCACGCTGCGCTGGCGGCGCGTGCGCTCCAGTTGCTCGCTGATGTCATTCAGGCTGCTGCGAACAATCAGGTACAGGCTGTGGCCGGATTCGGTTAATTGCACGCCGCGATGACGGCGTTCAAATAACGGTGCATTGAGCCGGCTTTCCAGCGTCTGAATACGCTGGCTAACCGCCGGTTGCGAAAGTCCTAACTCATTGCCTGCGGCGGTAAAATTACCTAACCGCGCCGCTGCTTCAAATACCACTAAAGCCTGTAAAGGCGGAAGCTGTAATTTGTCTGCCATAAATCCACCTTATTTCATGATAAAGAAATAACCCCTTCACGGAGTTTAATAAGCGTGAGATAAACCTATCACGTTTTAATTGAATATTTTATTGTTGGACGCAGTATGCTTATAAAGAAACCGAATATCGTTATTCTGATGGCCGATCAATTAACCGCCAGCGCATTAAAAACCTATGGTAATAACGTTAGCCTGACACCGAATATCGATAAATTGGCCGACGAGGGGGTGGTGTTTGAATCCGCCTACTGCAACAGCCCGCTGTGTGCGCCGTCGCGGGCGTCGCTGATGACCGGGCAATTTATCTCGCGCAATGCCGTCTATGATAACGCCGCCGAGTTTCATGCCGATTCGCCCACCTTTTGCCACTACCTGCGCGAACAGGGCTACCACACCTGGCTCTCCGGCAAGATGCATTTCTGCGGCCCGGATCAGTTGCACGGTTTTGATGAGCGCCTGACCACCGATATCTACCCGGCCGATTTTGGCTGGACGCCGGACTGGGAACGACCGGAGCGCCGTCTCGACTGGTATCACAATATGAGCTCGGTGCTGGAAGCGGGCGAATGCGTGCGCACCAACCAGCTTGATTTCGACGATGAAGCGCTGTTTCTGGCGCGCCAGCGGCTGTATGACGCCGCGCGTCGTCCTGCAGAACAACCTTTTATGTTGCTGCTGTCGCTCACCCATCCACACGATCCATTTGCGATTCCGCGCCGTTATCTTGACCGTTTTCGCGAGGAAGCGATCGATATGCCGAAAACCCGCAAGCAGGATGTCGAGGAGGATGCGCACTCCGCGCGTCTGCGGGCGATGTATCAACTGGAAGAGGGCTTGCTCAGCGATGAGCAGATCCGCCGCGCGCGGCATGCTTATTACGGTGCGCTGGCTTATGTTGATGACTGCTTTGGCGAAATCATCAACACCCTGCAAGAAACCGGGCTGGCGGAAGATACCGTGGTGCTGGTGGTGGCGGATCATGGCGAAATGCTCGGCGAGCGCGATCTCTGGTACAAAATGACCTTCTTCGAAAATGCGGTGCGCATTCCGTTTATCGTGCATAACCCGGCGCGCTTTGTGCCGCGACGCATTGCTCACAGCGTTTCTCTGGTCGATCTGCTGCCGACGCTGGTTGAGCTGGCAAGCGGCGAAGACCGTAAAGCGCAGGCGATTGCGCCGCTGGATGGCAACAGCCTGGTACCGCATCTGCGCGGCGAATCGGGGCCGGACGGTGCCTGCAGCGAATACCTCGCCGAAGGCGCGCTGGGACCGATGCTGATGATCCGTCGCGGCCCGTGGAAATACATTCACTCCTTCAGCGAAGCACCACAGCTCTTCCATCTGCAAAACGATCCAGATGAGCGGCAAAACCTGGCCGCAAGCAGCGATTATCAGCAAGTCAGCGCTGAGTTTGCCGCTGAAGTTTCCCGCCGCTGGGATCTGCCTGCGCTGCGCGAGCAGGTGCTGGCAAGCCAGAAACGGCGGCTGTTTTTAACCCGTATTGCAGGCAGCGATGCCATTCCGAAGTGGGATTTTCAGCCGCATCAGGAGGCGTCGCAACGCTACATTCGTAACCATCAAACGCTGGATGAACAGGAAGCTTTTGCCCGTTATCCGCGCCCTTTAAAACAACCGGCAGGGAAATAACAATGAAAAAACGTGTGAGCAAACTTTTACTGCTGGCGCTGGCTGGCGGGGTTTCATTGAGCAGTTATGCCGCTGACGAAGCCCGTTGCGCGACGATTACCCAGTCCGATCCGGGCTGGACGGATATCGCCTCGACAAACGCGCTCTCCGGCGTGGTGCTTAATGCGCTGGGTTACCAGCAAAAGGTGCAAAATCTCTCAGTCGCGCTGGCGTTTCAGGGGCTGAAAACCGGGCAGGTCGATGTGTTTCTCGGCAACTGGATGCCTGCGCAGGAGCCAGTCATCAGCAAATTTACCACTGATGGTTCGATTAACGTACTGGGCGCGAACCTGCCTGCGGCGCGCTTTACGCTGGCCGTGCCGGATTATGTTGCGGCTGCCGGTGTGAAAGATTTTGCCGATCTGCAAAAGAACGCGGCGAAATTCGACAACAAAATTTACGGCATTGCGCCGGGCGCGCCTGCTAACCAGAATCTGAAAAAGATGATCGATAAACACGATTTCGGCCTGCAAAACTGGCAACTGGTGGAATCGAGCGAAAGCGGCATGCTGGCGCAGGTCACGCGTGCGGTGGAGCGTAAGCAGTGGATCGTCTTTCTTGGCTGGGAGCCGCATGCGATGAATACACGTTTCAAGCTGGCTTACCTGAGCGGCGGCGATGCGTATTTCGGGCCGAACTACGGCAGCGCCACCGTGAATACAGTGACACGCAAAGATTTCGCTACAGCATGCCCGAACGCCAACCGTTTTTTCAGCCAGTTAAAATTTGATGTCGCGCTGGAAAACGCGGTGATCACCCGCGTGCTGGATAAGCAAGAAGATGTGCAGGCGGCCGCCAAAGCTGAGCTGGCAAAACGCCCGGAACTGCTGAAAGCGTGGCTTTCAGGCGTCACCACGCGTGACGGTCAACCCGCGCAACCGGCAGTGGAAAAAGCGCTCGGCCTGTAATCTCCTCCCAACATCCTCACTCCGCGCCGGGCAGGTTGTTCCTTTCCGGCGCATTTTTTCCCCCTGACAACACAATGCAACAATAGTTCTTGCTTGAATAAAATGAATGAGTATAGTTCTCATTCTCTTTAGTGTTTGTGGGCGCAGCACGGAATTTTCCCGCAAAAACAGTAGGCGTAAACGCTTACAGGGACACGAAGAAGTGGCGAGCTGCGCCGGGCAAAACTGCCTTCATCAAAAAGTACGCACCTGAGCGTAACGCGCTGGCTCGCCTGTTGATGACATTAACGGTAAAGGATCTTTCCGATGACGATGAAAACCCCCGCGCTGGCGCTGCTGGCAACCCTGGTACTGGCCGGATGCAGCGCTCAGCACACCACATCGGCGCAACCTGTCGCCGAAACGCCAAAAACCGCTGCCGCGTCATTACCGGCGAATGTACAAAAACGCGATCTGGCAAGCGGCCTGTATGAAATGGCGCTCAGCCCGCAGGGCGATGCGCTGTACGTTTCCAGCGCGGAAGGCTTTAAAGATGTGCAGGGCGGGGTGGTTTACAAACTGGATCCTGCGACGCTGAAAACCCTCGGTTCCACTCATACCGATTTGAAAAACTTCGGTATGACGATCTCCCCGGACGGTAAAACGGTTTACGTTACTAACTCCCTTGATGGCGGCATCAGCGCTATCGACACCAGCAATGGCAAAGTGCTGGCCCGCACGCTGTTCCCGGAACGCAATGAGAAAGGCCTGCCGTACGGCGCGCGTGAAATCCTGCTGCACAACGGTGTGCTGTATGTTGGCGCGGTGGCTGATCCGGCGCTGGTGTGGGTGGTGGACGCCAAAACCCTGAAAGTGAAAGCACGGATTAAAAATGCCGGGAAATGGGTCACGGGCCTGCACTGGTCTGAGCAAACTCAGCGCCTGTATGTGGCGAACGGCGTCGGTGAAATTCTGGTCGTCAACCCGCGCAACAACCGCATTGAACAACGCTGGAAACCGCTCGGTGATAAACCGGCGCTGCTGCTGAATATTGCCGAAGACAGCGAGACCGGCCGTCTGTTCGTTACCGATAATTCGAAAGCTAAAACCACGCTGGTACTGGATATCCATAGCGGCAAAGTACTGAAACAGCTCGATCTGGGCGGTTCGCTGGCGGTGAAATTTAACCCGAAACGCCACGAAATCTACCTTACCCAGCGTGAAGCGGGCAAAGTGCTGAGCCTCGATGCCACCAGCCTTGCGGTGAAGCAGAGCTGGGATCTGCCGCCGAATCCAAACAGCCTGCTGCTCTCTGCCGACGGCCAGACGCTGTTTGTCACTGTCAAACAGGCGTTTAACAAAGATCACTCTACCAACGGGCCGGACAGCGTCGTCCGTATCGCCCTTAACCAGTAATCAATCTGGCCCGGAAACGGGCCGTTTTTCCACACACTTCGATATGAGTCGATGATGAATAACAGCAAAACGATCCATCCTTCTTTGCGCAAGACGTTACTTGCGCTGGCCATTGGCGCAGCGGCGCACTCAGCGCAGGCCGCGACGACAAATGCCAACACCAGCCAGACGAAAGACGACACCATTGTGGTGCAGTCGACCACCAGCAGCGACTTCAAACCGGGCGGCGATGCGCTGGTTCCGGCGTATCTGGATGGTCAGGTCGCGTACGGCGGTCGCCTTGGGATGATGGGCGAACAGAAGGCGATGGATGTGCCGTTTAACGTGATCGGCTACACCTCGAAGTTAGTGCAGGATCAACAGGCGAAAACCATTGCCGATGTGGTCAGCAATGATGCGGGCGTGCAGGTTGGCCAGGGTTACGGCAACATGGCGGAAACTTACCGTATTCGCGGCTTTGAGCTGGATGGCGACGATATGCTGATGGGCGGTCTGGCCGGTATTGTGCCGCGCCAGGTGGTCGATACCCAGATGCTTGAGCGCGTGGAAGTGTTTAAAGGTGCCAATGCCCTGATGAATGGCGCGGCGTCCTCCGGCGTCGGCGGGATGATCAACCTCGAACCGAAACATGCCGATGATACGCCGTTGACGCGCGTCGGCGTCGATTACTCCTCGCGTTCGCAGCTTGGCGGTTCGCTGGACGTTGGCCGTCGCTATGGTGATAACAATCAGTTCGGCGTGCGTGTCAACCTGTTGCACCGCGAAGGCGAAGCCACCGTTGAGGATGACAACCGTCGTACTACGGCGGCGTCGATTGGCCTGGATTATCGCAGCGATCGCTTCCGCAGCTCGCTGGATCTCGGTTATCAGAAAAAGACCTTCCACGGTGGCTCGATGGGCGTGAACATCAGCGCAGTGGATTTTGTTCCAAAGGTCCCGAGCAACACCAAAAACTACAGCCAGCAGTGGGCGTACAGCAATATCGAAAACGAATTTGGCCTGGCGCGCGCGGAATATGATCTGACCGATATCTGGACGGCATATGCCGCATTTGGTGGTCAGCACTCGCATGAAGAGGGGATTTACGGCGCGCCAAAAGTGAATGATGAGCAGGGCGATGCGACGATTGGCCGCCTCGACACCAACCGCATCAGCGACTCCTGGAGCGGCATGGCTGGTGTGCGCGGTAACTTCGATACCGGCTTTGTGTCGCACAAAGTGAACGTGGGCTATTCGGCCAATATCAAGCGGGACAAGGTGGCGTGGCGTATGTCGGCCACGGCGGATAACCCGGCAGTGAACATCTATGATAACTCGTCGGTTGCGATGCCTGATTACAGCTACGTCGGCGGCAACTACAGCGATCCGCTGACCACTGGCCGCACCCGTTCACAGGGCTGGCTGCTGAGCGACACGCTGGGCGTTCTGAACGACACTGTGCTGTTCACGGCGGGCGCGCGTTACCAGAAAGTGTGGGTTCACAGCTACAGCAATGCGACGGGCGCAGAAGATGACACCGCACGCTTTATCCAGGATCGCTGGATGCCGACTTACGGCATCGTTTATAAGCCGTGGGAAGTGGTCTCCTTCTATGCGAACCATACCGAAGCGCTGCAACCGGGCAGCACCGCGCCGGAAGGCGCCGCTAACCAGTATCAGACCACCGGCATTGCGCACTCGAAACAGAATGAAGTTGGCGTGAAAACGGACTTTGGCCGCGTGGGCGGTACATTGTCGCTGTTTGAAATTAAGAAACCGACCGCCATTCAGAACAGTGATACCAATATCTATGCGCTGAATGGCGAGCAGCGTAACCGTGGAGTTGAGCTGAACCTGTTCGGTGAACCGATGCTTGGCCTGCGCCTGAACGGCAGCGCCACCTGGATCGATGCTGAGCTGACCAAAACCGAAGATGGTATTAATCAGGGGAACCGGCCTATTGGCGTGGCGCGCTTCTATGGCGTGCTGGGCGCGGAATACGACATCAAACCGGTTGACGGCCTGACGGCGACGGCAAGAATCAACCATACCGGTTCGCAGTATGCGAATAACGCCAATACCAAAAAACTCGACAGCTACACCACGCTGGATCTGGGGGTACGCTACCGTATGCACCTCAATCAGGATAAAAACGAGATGGTCTGGCGTGTCGGCGTGGATAACGTCACCAATGAGAAATACTGGGCCAGTGTCGAAGACAACGGCACCTATATCTATCAGGGTGATGCGCGTAAGTTGAAAGTCTCTATGAGCTACGACTTCTAAGCGCGCATTTCGCAGGCGGGCGTCTTGCCCGCCTGTTTCAGGCTGTTCAGCACCGCTTTCATCCCGCGATTGACCACCTTATCCTGCCGCATTACCAGCGCCAGCGTGCGCTGTAACGGCGGCTGTAACGCCTGCATGCGCAACCCACGTCTATCCTCCTCAGCCTGTACGGCGACTTCAGGCACAAGGCTGTAACCGAGACCGGCGCGCACCATGCGTTTGATGGCTTCAATGCTACCAAGCTCCATCACCGGCGTGACGGCGGCGGTTAACCAGCCGTCAATCAACTGGCGGGTACTGCTGCCGGACTCAAAGACAATCAGCGGTAAGGCCTGCAATAGCGCAGGTGTGGCATCGGGCAACGCAGGCGAATGGCTGGCGCTGATGGCGACAAAATCTTCATCAAACAGCGGTGAAATGGCGAGGTTGCGCCCGCTCGCGGGCAGCGTCACCAGGCCAATATCGATACGATTCTCTTCCACCGCGCGCACAATATCCGTGGTATTGCCGGTGCGTACGCCAACGGTCAGTAACGGAAAATCTTCGCGCAGTTGTTGCAGCACGGGTGGCAGCAGATGAATGCAGGTGGTTGCGCCAGTGCCGAGCGTGACGCTGCCGCTAATCTCCTGCTGATGCTTTGCGACAGATTGCACGGCGGCGCTGACCGCGTTTTCGATTTCCGCACAGTGGGCGAGAAAGGTTTTTCCCGCAGCGGTCGGTCGCAGGCTGCGCCCGGTGCGCTCAATCAGCCGCGTCTGGAGAGCCTGTTCAAGCTGGCGGATTTGCAGGCTGACCGCCGGTTGCGAAATCCCCAGCACTTCTGCCGCAGCGGTAAAACTTCCCCGGGCGATCACCAGTTTGTAGGTTGCCAACTGGTCGAGGCTAAATTGCGCCATGGCAAAGTTTTCCTTATCGCGGTTATAAGCGCCGCCCGGTGCCTGTTTTGCCGCGCGGCAGATAACCTGTGCGAAAGCGGGAACAGAGGACGGATGATGGAAATTATTGAGGCAGAAGAACAACATCTGCGTGCGATTACACAGATATATGCTTACCACGTGACGCAGGGGAACGCCACTTTTGAGACCGAAGCGCCGGATATCGACGAGATGCGCGCAAGGCTTAAGAAAATCCGCCTTGCCGGGCTGCCGTGGTTTGTGGCCGTGCAGGATGGAGAGGTTCGGGGATATTGCTATCTCTCCCGCTACCGCGAGCGCCGCGCTTACCGGTATACGCTGGAGGATTCCATCTACGTTGATGAGACGTTTCGTCGCCAGGGCGCAGGCAAAGCGCTGCTCGCCCGCGCGGTGGCATGGGCCGAAACGCAGGGCTACCGGCAACTGATTGCCAACGTCGGCAACAGCGAAAACGAAGGTTCGTTACGGCTGCACAGCCGAGCCGGATTTGTGGTGATCGGCACGCTCAAAAGCGTGGGGATGAAGCACGGGCGCTGGCTGGATACCGTGCTGATGCAGCGCCCGTTGGGGGAAGGAGATTTCACATTGCCACAGGCCAGCTAAGTGCAGCGGGTTATGCCAGCTCCTGCTGCGTGACGAGGCTTTCAAACCAGTTCAGTTCCGCCATTTTGCCGCTATACCACTGCTCGCAGAACGCGCTGCCGAGATGCTCTGCCAGATAGCTATTCTGGCGAAACATCTCCAGCGCCGGTTGCTGAAACAGCGGTAATGTCGGTGCGGTGTGGGTGAAATTCGCCAGCGTATCGTCATCGACTCGCTCCAGACCGTACAGGATGCCGCTGAGGATGGTGGCCATTACCAGATAGGGGTTGGCATCCGCGCCTGCGAGGCGATATTCGATGCGCCGGTTACGGGCGTCGGAACAGGGAATACGCAAGGCGGCGTTGCGTTTGTTGTAACCCCATGAATGAAAGAGCGGTTCGCTGAGGTTCTTGCGTAAACGGCGGAATCCGTTAACCCCTGGCGCCATAATTGCCACTGACGCTGGCATCAGTTCCAGCATCCCGGCCAGCGAGAGGCGCACCATGTCGTTGAGTTCTTCTGCGGGACAGGCGAAAACATTTTCACCGTGAATGTCATTGAGACTGATATGAAAATGCAGGCCGTTACCCGCCAGCCCGGAGAAGGGCTTAGCCATAAAGTTGGCCTGAAAGCCAAATTCCCCGGCCACCGTACCGGTGAGCCGACGCAGCGCCAGGATCTGTTCGCAGGCTTCCACGACATGATGCGAGTGGGGCATATTCAGTTCGAATTGTCCGGCCTCGGCTTCACTCACCACGCCAGAGAGCGGAAGCCGCTGCGCTGCCGCCAGGCTTTCCAGCTCTTCGATAAACGCCGAGTAGGTGGAGGGCACCGCCATATGAAAACAGCCCTGCGGGCGGGTTTTTGGCGCGGCAGGATCAACAAGGTAAAACTCAATTTCGGGGGCGACGACCGGATAGAAACCGTGGTAATGAAACCGCCGCACTACATTTTGCAGGATCGCCGCTGGTTCCAGCGCATAAGGCCGGTTGTTTTCATCAAGCATGGTTAACAACAGCTGAGCATTATGCTGCGGATCGTGGGCGCCGGGGCGCAGTGTGCCGGGAACAGGCAGGCATAAATTATCCGGTTCTTCGTTAATCAGCGTATCGGATGAGATTATTTTCCCTTCGCGATCCATGGCGTAAACAGACTGCGGGAAATAACATCCTTTGCTTATGGAAAATAAATTATCCACAGAGACTCTTTTCCCCCTGAATATGCCATGCGTATCGTTCAGATAAATATCCACATGCTTTGTTTCAGGGTAATGGTTCAGGTAGTCTCTTATTTCGCCAGTAAGCGTTTCCTGCAATTCATTGATTTTGATATCACTTTCTGTTCCATTGGATGGAATTGACAGCGCCGGAATGGGCATGGAAGTAAACAGCGTGCGGATATTCTTCAGCAGTGGAATAGTCATCAACGAGTTCATGGTGTTCTTTCTGTCAGGCCTTGCGGCGATGAACTCAGCATAAAAGAGCCATTTTTATTTTGATATAAACGCCGCGTAAAAAGGAAATGCGAGGCAGTAAAAATACTATAAAAACAGTGTCGTTAAAGCGTGGCCGACATAATACGCAGCGGCGATAAAAAAACAGAATGCTGCAAAAAATAGCCGCAGATAGCATCACTGTTCGCCGTTTTATGTAAGTTCTCACAACAATTCGACAGCAGATCGGTTACACTCGCCGCACAGAAAAGCCACATGACAGGAGGTGTCTATGCTGGAAAAACTACGTACCCGCGAGGGGAAAAAATTTATCACGGCGGTGGTGATTGTGTTTTGTATTGCCGTCAGTGTGATCTCGAAAGCCGCCTTCGAGGGCGTGGAAGAGCAGTACAATCTGCCGATGGAAACGTGGACCACCTCGATGTTTATCATCCAGGGCGCATGGGTGGCGATTTACAGCCTGATGTTTACCATTATTGGCTCGCTGCCCTTCGGGTTTTATTTCCTCGGCCCGAAAGACGACAAAGGCTAACGCTTCCTGCCCTGGCGCGTGCCGGGGCGCTCTCCTGTTGCAAAAATTCCTCTGCTAAGACCACAGCATAAACTGCTGCATTAAACGGCAAGCTCCGTGGGTTAACCGTCGCTACAACATCCCGCCCTCTCATACCGCTGATTATGATTTTGCGCGCGCGTTTTTACACCTGCGTAACCTCGCTGTTAACAATTAAAGATCAAAAAATGTACGCCGATAGAGCAGGTATCAGGGAGCATGTGATGAAAGGAATATTGATGTAGCAGGTTTATACCAGGAGAGCTGTAATGGCCAGACAACTCGTGAGTAAAAAAATGAGTACCCGTGCGCAAATGCTGCTGACGGGTGCTATCACCATCACCCTCGGATTTGTGGTAACGATTGGGGTGCTGAGCTGGCAATCCAGTAATGCGCAAAAAAGTCTCGCCGAACACTATCTCCAGCAGATCGCTCAAAACGAAGCGCTGAAAATCCAGCAGCAACTCAGTTACGCCCGCGATGTGGCGCATAACCTCGGACATAGTCTGATTGCCCTGCCGCAGGGCGGCGTCACCGATCGTAAAGTGGTGGACAAGATCATGGAATCCACCTTGCGCGATAACCCGGATTACCTCTCTATTTCGGTCATTTTTGAAGAAAATGCCTATGACGGGCGCGATGCGGAATTCACCGACAAGCCCGATCAGGCACCAAAAGGGCGTTATGCCTTCTTTGTCGATCGCGATCAGTCCGGCAGCTACAAAATGCATCCGCTGCTCTCTTATCTGACGCCGGGCCAGGGCGACTACTATCTGCTGCCGCAGAAAAGCCAGAAAGATACGCTGATTGAACCTTACAGCTATGCCTATAACGGTGTGCCGACGCTACTGACCTCGGTGGCGGCACCGATTGTCAGTGACGGCAAATTGCACGGCGTGGTGACATCCGATATTTCGCTGGCGTCGTTGCAGCAGAAAGTGAATCAGATCAAACCGTGGGCGGGCGGCGGCTACGCGGTGCTGCTTTCGACTGCCGGAAAAGTGATTTCTTACCCGGATAAAAACCTGACCAGCAAACCGTATCCCGGTAAAACGGACAACTTCAGCAGCAGCGTGGTGGAGCAGGACGATCCGATCCTCGGTGAGAAAGGCCTGATTACCTGGCAGCCAATTACCATCGGCAACAGCAGCGATAGCTGGTATCTCGGCGTTGTCGCGCCGGTGAGCCAGGTGATGGCGGCGGCGAATCGCCAGCTACTCAGCGCCATTATTCTTGGTGTGATCAGCATCCTGCTGGTCAGTGCGCTGCTGGGGATTCTCTTCAGCCGCAAAGTGCTGAAGCCGATTGGCGGCGAGCCGCTTGAAGGCGCGACCATTGCACTCTCCGTGGCGGATGGCAAGCTGGATAACGCTATCCATGTTAAACAGGGCGATCGCAGTAGCCTGTTCTATGCGCTGCACACCATGCAGGCGCAGTTGCGGCAGATTGTCGGCCAGATAAAAGAGGCCAGCGATTCCGTGCGCCAGGGCGCCGGGGAGATTGTCAGCGGTAATATCAACCTCTCGTCGCGCACCGAGCAGCAAGCGTCGGCGCTGGAGCAAACGGCCGCCAGCATGGAACAGTTCAGCGCGACGGTGAAACATAACGCGGAAAACGCACACCAGGCGACGGTACTGACGGCGAATGCAACCCAGATCGCCAGCCGTGGCGAGAAGCTGGTCAGCCAGGTGGTATCTACCATGGCGCAGATTGATGACAGCGCGCGCAAGATCGGCGATATCACCGCCATCATTAACAGCATTGCTTTCCAGACCAATATTCTGGCGCTGAACGCAGCGGTAGAAGCGGCGCGGGCGGGCGAGCAGGGGCGCGGTTTTGCGGTAGTGGCCTCAGAAGTGCGCAACCTGGCGCAGCGCAGCGCCAACGCCGTGAAAGAGATTGGTGCGCTGATTGAAGAGTCCGGCAAGCGGGTGGAAACCGGCGTTCAACTGGTTAACGACGCCGGGAAAACCATGCAGGAGATGACGCAAGCGGTGAACTCGGTGCAGTCGATCATTACCGAGATCGTCAGTGCATCGGATGAGCAGGCCAAGGGTATCGGGCAGGTGACCATCGCGGTGAACGAGATGGATGGCGTAACGCAACAGAACGCCTCGCTGGTGCAGCAGATGGCCGCTGCCGCCACCTCGCTTGAGGATCAGGCGCAGCAGCTTGCGCAAAGCGTGCAGCAATTCCGGCTGGAAGCGTAACGCCGCAGGTCGCGCTATTCGGCGACCAGTTCGATGCGGTTGCCGTCCGGATCGAGGATCACCGCTTCATAAAAACCATCGCCAGTCCATCTTGCCGGGCTGGCGAGTTTATCCTGCTGGCGCGCTTTTTCTGCCATCGCATCCACGGTTTCGACGCGGCCAACGGTAATGGCGATATGTGCCCAGCCGACAAATTCCGGGTTTGCTGGCGCATCGGCCAGTTCCGGCAGCGTCATCAGCTCAATCGTCGGGCCATCTTTTAGCGAGATAAAGTACGAGGCGAATCCCGCGCGATTTTTACTGACATATTTTTCATTACTGCTGGCGGAAAAAAAGTCGCGCCAGAACGTTCGCTGAGCGTCGAGGTTACGCGTCCAGAGCGCGACGTGGGCAATTTTCATTGTTATCTCCTTGAAGGGGTGTAGGGGTAAGCATTGATAATATGACGACTCGCGTTGTTTATCCTTCCTCTCTTTTCCATTTCTTGCCAGCCCTGACCTGAGATGTTAAAAGGTGCCCCTTTATAAAACCAGAAAGGGGAAGGACGTGAAAAACGCGTCACAGGCAGCGGGTAACGTAACCGATGCCGGGCCGGAAACAGGGCCGACACTACAACGGGGATTAAAAAATCGTCATATTCAGTTAATTGCGCTGGGCGGCGCGATTGGTACCGGGTTGTTCCTTGGTATCGGCCCGGCGATTCAAATGGCCGGGCCTGCCGTGCTGCTGGGGTACGGTATCGCCGGGATTATCGCTTTCCTGATCATGCGCCAGCTTGGTGAAATGGTGGTGGAAGAGCCGGTTTCCGGTTCGTTTTCGCACTTTGCCTATAAATACTGGGGACCGTTTGCCGGTTTTCTCTCTGGCTGGAACTACTGGGCAATGTTTGTGCTGGTGGGCATGGCCGAGCTGACCGCCGCCGGGATCTATATGCAGTACTGGTTCCCGCAGGTGCCGACCTGGATCTGGGCCGCCGCGTTCTTTGTCATTATCAACGCCGTCAACCTGGTGAATGTGCGTCTGTATGGCGAGACCGAGTTCTGGTTTGCGCTGATCAAAGTGGTCGCCATCATCGGTATGATCGCTTTTGGCCTGTGGATGCTGTTTACCGGCCACGGCGGCGAACGCGCCAGCTTCGATAACCTCTGGCGTTATAACGGCTTTTTCGCCACCGGCTGGCATGGGCTTATTCTCGCGCTGGCGGTGATTATGTTCTCTTTCGGCGGTCTGGAACTGATTGGTATCACCGCCGCCGAGGCCAGCGAGCCGCACACCACCATCCCGAAAGCGGTGAATCAGGTGGTGTACCGCATTTTGCTGTTCTATATCGGTTCGCTGGTCGTGCTGTTGGCGCTTTATCCGTGGATTGATGTCAAAGCGAACAGCAGCCCGTTCGTGATGATTTTCCACGATCTGGACAGCAATCTGGTGGCTTCTGTGCTGAACTTCGTGATTCTGGTGGCTTCTCTGTCGGTGTATAACAGCGGAGTTTACTCCAACAGCCGTATGCTGTTCGGCCTCTCTGTGCAGGGTAATGCGCCCGCGTTTCTGACCCGCGTCAGCCGTCGCGGCGTGCCGATCAACTCGCTGTTTCTCTCGGCGGCTATCACCTCGCTGGTGGTGCTGGTGAACTATCTGCTGCCGCAAAAAGCGTTCGGTATGCTGATGGCGCTGGTGGTGGCGACCCTGCTGCTGAACTGGATCATGATTTCGCTGGCGCACCTGAAGTTTCGCGCCGCGATGCGCCGTAAAGGGCGCGATCCGCAGTTCAGAGCGCTGCTCTTCCCGGCGGGCAACTATCTGTGCATCGGTTTTATGCTGATGATCCTCGTGTTGATGTACACCATGGACGATATGCGCCTGTCAGCCGTACTGCTGCCAGCGTGGATCGCATTCCTGTTCGTGGCTTTCAAGCTGCTGCGTCGCGCACCGCAGCGCGCGTAATCCCGCTCTCTTCCCGCCGGATTCGGCGGGAATTTCCACGATTGCCCGCGAGTTTGCTGACTTCCATTGATTACACTGACGTAATATCAGAAAGCGTAATGATGGACTGACGTGATATTTCCCGCGCCAGCGCCTGCTATTTCAGGCATGATAACGAGAAATTTCGCCAGCCGTCCGCGCTGGCTTTTTTATTGTTCTGGAGCTGACATGACCCGGAAACGACAAGCCGACCTCTTCCTCGTTCTGACCACCATGATTGCCGCCTGCGGCTGGATTTTCTCCCGCGAGGCGATTTCTGGTATGCCGGTCTTCGCCTTTCTCGGGCTGCGTTTTTTCGGCGCCGCGCTGGTGCTGCTGCCGTTTTGTCGTGGGCAGCGTATTCCGTGGGAAAAAATGCGCCAGGTGGTGATTAGCGGCCTGTGGATGGCGCTTAATCTGTGTCTGTGGATCTGGTCGGTATCGACCACGGCGTCGCTGGGCGAGGGGGCATTTATCATGAGCCTGTCGATGCTGTTTGTGCCGCTGGTTGCCTGGGGAATGATGCGCACCCGACCAGCGCGCGCATACTGGGAGTGCCTGCCGGTGGCGATTATCGGCCTCGGGCTGTTAAGCCTGCATATGCCTATTACATTTCATGCCAGCCAGGGCTGGTTCCTGCTGACGGCGTTCGTGCAATCGATCTACTTTTGCTATACCAGCCGCTGTGCGCGGGAAGTGCCGCTGCTGTCGTTGACCGCAGTGCAACTGGCGATTACCGGTATCGCCGGATTAGCGATTTCGGCGCTGTTTGAATCATGGACGCAGCCGTTCACCGCCACCACCGCAGGCTGGCTGGCGGCCAGCATCCTGATAGCCACCAGTTTGCGCTTTGGCCTGCAATTGCAGGGGCAGAAATATGCCGCCGTTGCCAGCGCCGCCATTATTATGGTGCTGGAGCCGCTATTGACGGTGATTGCCGCCTCCCTCTGGTACGGCGAACGTCTGCCGCTGCAAAAAATTATCGGCGGAGTGCTGATCCTGCTTGCACAGATCTGGTTCCGCTGGCGTATGGTGTCGCGCCTGCCATCAAAGGCGTAACGTTCCTGCCAGCACCGTATGTGCCGCGCCGCTCATCTGCACGCGGCCATCGTCGGTGCAGTGAAGCGCCAGCACGCCGCCGCGCCGTGATGCCTGGTAAGCGGTAAGCGAGCGCTTACCCAGTCGCTCGGACCAGTAGGCTGCCAGCGCACAGTGCGCCGAGCCGGTGACCGGATCTTCATTGACGCCAACCCACGGTGCAAAATAGCGCGACAGCACATCATATTCCCCATCACCTGGCGCGGTAACGGCCACACCGCGTCCCGGTAATGCGCTCAGGGCCTGGAAGTCGGGCTGCAATGCCTGCACGATCTGCGCATCCTCAACCACCACCAGCTGTTTTGGGCCAAACTGGCCGTAATCTCGCACTTGCGCGCTCTCCAGCCCCAGCGCATCAAGTAATGCGGGCGGCACCGCGCTGTGCAGTTGCGGGGTGAGTAACGGGAAATCGAGCTGGATACTCGCTGCGCCGAGCGTGGCGGATAGCGGGCCAGAGAGTGTCTGAAACGTGATCGTATCACCCACTTGCAGCAGCCCGGTCTGGCGCAGGATATGTGCCGTCGCCAACGTACCGTGGCCGCACAAATCCACTTCAGCCTGCGGAGTGAACCAGCGCAGGTTGTTATCGGCAAGATTGAGAAACGCGGTTTCCGACACCGCCATCTCATCGGCAATCTGCTGCATTAACCCGCTTTCCAGCCCGTGCGGCGTGATGCATACGCCCGCCGGGTTGCCAGAAAAAGGACGCGCACTGAACGCGTCCACCTGATAAATATCGAGTTCCACCGCTTCGCTCCCTTCGTAACAAAGTGATAACACTACTCCTGTTTCGCGACAACGGATAGCGTTCTTTAACTGGCCGGACAACGGTGAGCCAGTTGCTGGCGCGCGCTGACTGCCGCTGCTGCCAGTACCAGCATCATGACCACTTCTGTCACCAGAAAGCCGCTCAGCGCGGTGCTGTAATTGCCGTTTGACTGACCGACCAGATAGAGAAATACGCTGCCAAGCGCGGCCGGCCCGAGACCCAGTGTCGACTGTTGCAGCGTGCTGAGCAGCGCGCTGCCAGCGCCTGCATCCTGCGTGGTGATATCCCGCATTCCGATGCGGTAAAAGCTGTTCACAATCAGCGCCTGGCCGTAGCCAATGAGCGCAGTGGAAGGCGCCAGCGCCAGCACGCCGACCATCCGCCCGGAGAGCTGCAACGTAGCAATCAGCGCCAGCAGGCCGCTCACCTGGATGACCAGCCCGGTCAGTAAAATCGTACGCATGCTGTAACGGGCAATCAGTTTCGGCGCATACCAGGCGGAGACAAAATAGGCGATACCGAGCGCCACAAAGCTGTTGCCGGACTGGTACGGCGTCATTCCCATGCCCGCCTGCAACGTCAGCGCCATGCAGAACATAAAGCCGGACCAGGCAGTGAAAAACAGCAGCGCAATCAGCAGACCAAAACGAACGCTGTGCAGCTTAAGCAGATGCGGCGGCACCAGCGGAATCAGACCGGCGCGCTGTTGTTGCAAGGCGCTGGTACGCATCCACAGAGCCAGCGGGAACAGCGCCAGCAGCGCGGCCTGTGTTGGCCACGGCCAGTGCAGATCCGGGCCAAGCGCCAGCGGGAACAGCAGACAGCAGAGGATTAGCGCCAGCGCGAAAGTGCCCTGCCAGTCAATACGTGTCCGGGTGTCGTTGCGCGTCTCCGGCAGGTAGCGGTTCAGCGCCAGTATCAGCAGACAAATCGGTACGTTGATAAAGAAGGCGTTGCGCCAGCCCAGCCCGGCGATATCTGCCGATACCAGCCAGCCGCCGCACATCTGGCCAATAATGAATGACACGCCGCCAATACCGCCATACAGACTAATGGCGCGGGCATGCGCGGTGCCTTTTAACGTGACATGCAATGTGGCGAGAATTTGCGGCACGATCAGCGCCGCGCCGATGCCCTGCAACGTGCGGGCGGCCAACAGAGCGGAGACAGAGTTTGCCAGGCCGCACAGCAGCGAGGCGAGGCCGAAGAGCGCTACGCCCGCTAAAAACAGGCGCTTGCGGCCAAAGTTATCGCCCAGCTTGCTGCCCATCGCCAGACAGACGGCAAATGCCACGCCGTACAGGGCGACGATCAACGCCAGTTGCGTGGCGCTGGTGTGCAACGATTGGGTGATAGAATCGAGCGCAACGTTGGTGATTGAAGTATCTATCTGGGGCAGCATCTGCCCGGTCAGCAGAAGGATCAGGCCTGCCCGGCCTGGTGAAACAGCAGACGTTTTCATGGTGACTCCATTGCGTCATTCATCAGATAGACGTAGCATCACCGATTAGAAAAACGGGTACCAGTTCTTACGTATACTGGTATTGGCACTACCATGCTGGAGAGTGTGATGACGCTGATAAGCGATCGAATGATGGATGTGACCATCCAGGATGAAAACCGCAAACAGCTCGGCGCATTTTTACGCGCCCGCCGGGAGAGTCTCGATCCGCAGCGTCTGGGGCTGCCGCGCAGTGGTCGGCGGCGCACGCCGGGACTGCGACGTGAAGAAGTGGCGCTGCTGGCTGATGTTGGCGTCACCTGGTATACCTGGCTGGAGCAGGGACGGGATGTGAACCCTTCGTCAGCGGTTTTACAGGCCATTGCCAGCGCGTTGCAGTGTTCTCCCACTGAAACGCGGCACCTGTTTTTACTCGCCGGATTAGCGCCTGCCGAAACGCTGAATGTGCCGCAATGCGAGGGAATTAGTGAGGGCACACGCCGTCTGCTGGATAGCCTGCTGCCGCAACCGGCCAGTATTCAGAAACCTAATTTTGATATTGTGGCGTGGAATGTCGCTTTTGAACGCCTGATGGGGATTAAATTCGGTGAAATCCCCGAAGATGAGCGTAATTGCATCTACCTTTATCTCACGCATCCGCAGTGGCGCAACCGTCTTGGCAGCGATGACAGCATATTGCAGACATTTGTGGCCTATTTTCGTGCGGCGATGGCGGAGCACCGTGGCGATCCGTTATGGGAAGCGAAGCTGGCGCGTTTTTGCGCGGCGTCCAGCGAGTTTGCCACACTGTGGCGGAAATATCTGGATGTGCGCGGCGTGGAAAACAAGCTGAAACTGTTTACCCATCCGCAACTGGGAGAGTTTACCTTACAGCAAATGTACTGGTACTCAGCGCCGCGTAACGGTTCGCGGCTGCTGGTTTATCTGCCGGTGGATGCAGCGGGCGAGCGGGCGCTTAGCTGGCTGGCTGAGAACGCGTAGGGCGCAGGCGCTGTTGCTGTTTACGCGAAAGGCCATCCACCACCCGATCCCACGAGGCCTGAATCAGCGAGGCAAGCAGCGATTCGTCGATCTCTTCTCCCGCATAGACGGAAATCCAGTGCTTTTTGTTCATGTGATACCCCGGTTCAATACTGGGGTAGATTTGCTGGTTGAGCAGGGCGGTTTGCGGCTCTGCTTTCAGGTTTACCATTGGCCTGCCATGGGCGGTGGCAGTCAGCATAAAAATTTTGCCACACACTTTGAACACATCATATTCCGGGCCAAACGGCCAACAGTGCTCGGTAAACGGCATCTCAAGCGCAATACGGTGCGCGCAGGCCTGCAATGTTTTACTGTCCATCTATCCCCTCAGCGGTCAGTGCGCGCCACATCGCTTCAAAACCGAGGCGTTTGATCTCTTTGGCGCGGGAGGGATCGCGGCTGGCAAAGGTAATGGTGGTATCCGCCAGCGTCAGGAAAATGGCATCGCCAAAAGGCGCGAATTCGCCGTCGAGAAAAATCGGCAATACCGAGCGGTGGCAGAGCTCGTGCAGCTCCGGAAAGATATCGGTAACCTGCTGGCGCGTTTCCGGGCGCAGTTTTTCGCTGACGGAAATTTGCCGCACCGCACAGTGGCCGTTGGGATGACGAATTCCCCAGTCGATATAGCTGTCCCAGACCGAATGCGTATGCACTTTCGGATCGTTGATGGAGCGATCGAGATTCTCCAGCATGGTGCCGCACAAGTCAGTTTTCAGATGCAGGTAAAGTGCATTCAGCAGGTCGTCTTTGGTGGCGAAGTAGCGAAACAGCGTCCCTTCCGCAACTCCCGCATTGCGGGCTATTAAGGCGGTGGAAGCGGCGATCCCGGACTGCGCGATGGCTTCGGTTGCTGCTTCCAGTAACGCTTGCTTTTTGTCTTCACTCTTTGGACGAGCCACTACATTTTTCCTCACACGTTATAAAAACCACGATTGAAACATGCCCACCAGGAGGCTGCAACGTCGAATGTCAAAGAAAGAAAATGATCTTGACGGTTTGCTGTTGCTTTCTATAATGAGTGCTTACTCACTCATAATCAAGTTTAGTTCATATCGTCTCTACGGACTGGAGCGATTTCTTCGGGTCAGGATATGAAGCGTCTCATTTTCAGCGTGGTCATGGTTATGCTCGTTGCGTCCGCCGCCAGTTTACCCTTTGTTTTAAATGCAGGATTTGGCAAAGCGCCGCAAGGCGAACAGCTTACGGAAGTCGAAAAATCACCCCATTACCGTGACGGCAAATTTCAAAATACGCTGCCGACGCCAGGTTTTACCGGCAAGAAAAATATGCTGGCCGCGTGGTGGGATTTTCTGGTCACCAAACGGGAAAATGTCCGTCCTCAGCAGCAGCTGCCAATAGTGCAAACGGATCTCGCCAGCCTGCCTGTGGAACAGGACACGCTGGTATGGATGGGGCACTCTTCGTGGTACTTGCAACTGGCGGGCAAACGCATCCTGATCGATCCAGTGCTGAGCGACTACGCCGCGCCGTTTTCATTTCTCAATAAAGCGTTTGCCGGGAATGAGGCATGGACAGCGCAGAGCCTGCCGGAGATCGATCTGCTGATCATTTCTCACGATCACTATGACCATCTGGATTACGCCACCATCAAAGCGCTGATGCCGAAAATCAAACGGGTCGTGACGCCGCTGGGCGTCGGTTCGCACCTGCGTTACTGGGGCATGAATTCGCAGATTATTCATGAAGCGGACTGGCAGCAGAAGGTGGCGATCGGCGATGAACTGACGGTACATGTGCTGCCGGCGCGCCATTTTTCCGGGCGCGGCCTGAAACGTAACCAGACGCTGTGGGCCAGTTTTATGTTCGTCACCGACCAGCGCAAGGTCTATTACAGCGGCGATACCGGCTATGGCCCGCATTTTAAAGCCATCGGCGAGCAGTTTGGCCCGGTGGACATCGCCATCATGGAAAACGGTCAGTATGACGAAGACTGGAAGTACATCCACATGATGCCGGAACAGGCCGCGCAGGCGGCGGAAGAGATTAATGCACGCGCGGTTCTGCCGGGCCACGCGGGGCGTTTTGTGTTGGCAAAACACACATGGGACGATCCGTACAAACGGCTGGCGGCAGCAAGTCGGGGCAAAAGTTTTCGTTTACTAACACCGATGCTGGGCGAACCGGTTCTTGCGGCTAACGATGCGCAGGAATTCCGTGCCTGGTGGGAATAAACCCGTTTATTAATCGAAGAGCAGAGGGGGAGCGCAGTATGACTATTTCCGCTCAGGTTATCGACACTATCGTCGAGTGGATCGACGACAATCTCCATCAACCGTTACGTATTGATGATATTGCAGCGCACGCGGGCTATTCCAAATGGCACCTGCAACGCCTCTTCATGCAGTACAAAGGGGAGAGTCTTGGACGTTATATTCGTGAGCGTAAACTGGCGCTTGCTGCGCAGGATTTACGCAATACCGATCAGAAGGTTTACGATATCTGCCTGAAGTACGGCTTTGATTCGCAACAAACCTTCACACGTACCTTTACCCGCACGTTTAATCAGCCGCCGGGTGCGTATCGTCGGGAAAATCACCCACATACGCATTAAACGCACAAACTAAAAACCGGCCATCAAGGCCGGTTTTTTTACTCATCGATCGTCTGCGTTATACCGAGACGCTGTAAGAACCCACAGATCCCTTCACGGGCGAGTAATACCGCCAACAGCTTCTGTTCTTCGGGCGTCATGTTCTGTAAAACTTTGACAATCTCCCGCAGCGAACTATTTTCACTCGCATAGGATGGTGCCGGCTCTGCGATAGAGTAAGGAGAATGGCGCTGGCGCATGGAAGGCGTTTTCATCACGAAATTCCGCACTTCTTTGGTGATGTGAATCAGCCTTGCCCGACCACCTTTGATACCGGGGAGCGCTTCCGTTTGCCAGCCTTGTTCACGGATCCAGCGATTAACGGTTTGTCTGGCAACACCGAGAAAATCGGCTAGCTCTTCAGTCGTCATTTTGTTAGCGAGTTTCATCATTTTATTTCTGATTGCGGATGCCAAGACGTTGCAATAACCCGGTTATGCCGTCACGTAAGAGTAGAGAGGTGAGCTGCTTTTGCTCGGCGTCGGTCATCTCTTTCGCCAACGAAATAAGCAAAGCTTCAAGTGAGTTGTTGCTGATAGTACGCATCGCAGGGGCTGGCTCTTCGCTACGCTGTGCGCTGCGAATAAAGGCGCGGACTTGCTCATTCACATGCACCAGCCGGGCTTTTCCTCCTTGCACTCCGGGTTTTGGCGAGGTGATCCAGCCTTCTTTGCGCACCCATTTATTGATGGTTTGCCGGCTGTACCCGGTAAGACTGGCTAACTCTTCTGGTGTCATTCGTTCCTTGAGCATGTAATTTCCCGAATGGTTGTAAGGGTAATTAGTGGCTTATGTTATAGCACCATTTTACGGGAAAATGTGACACGTTTAACTACTGACTGCGAGGAGCTACGCAATGTCCTTAATTTGCATGCTTTTTCAGCGATTGGTTGACGCGGTACGATTTTGCCGTTGACACCTGGCAAGGGAATTCATATTATGCCGCCCGTCAACACGACACGCTTTACGCAATGGGGCTATAGCTCAGCTGGGAGAGCGCTTGCATGGCATGCAAGAGGTCAGCGGTTCGATCCCGCTTAGCTCCACCAAATTCCGAACCCAACGGAGTTGGTGCGTAAAGACAAATTGTGGGGCTATAGCTCAGCTGGGAGAGCGCTTGCATGGCATGCAAGAGGTCAGCGGTTCGATCCCGCTTAGCTCCACCAAAATTTCAAACCCTCGCGTTTACGCGGGGGTTTTTGCTTTTCTGGCTTCCAATTTGTCAATTTATTACAGCAAAAACTGGAAAAGTAGTAGTCCGGTAAAGCCGCAGTAATGAAAGCTATTCGACGGTCTGATAACTTGATTCATGTAATGAATAAACCTATTATTCTGGCTATTCTATTCTTCTGCCGGGATCATTTAATTAACTTTGATGACATATGAAAAATACAGTTGTATAAGAAAATTTCTGCTCGCGTTAATTTTATGCCTGGTAGCGCTTTCTGTTTCTCGTTTTATTTCACCGCGCGCAGTTGTCGATTCCTCTACGCTATTTCTGGCATGGCTACCATTAAGCGTAATGCTGGCGATTATTTTTTTATTCGGCCGTCATGGAATAATTCCAATAATCATTAGCTTTGCCGTAGTGAATGAGAGCACATTTCATCTCCCGTATACGGAAGCGGCGGTATTGTTATTCTGCCAGTTATTCCCGGTATTTGCAGTCTGCGCTATTGTGCGCTGGCGGCTTGGCGCGCGCTGGCGTCACGGTATGCCAAATAGAGACATAGCGGTACGCGTGGTGTGGATGGGATTTGTTGCGCCTGTTGGCATTAAGGCGTCAATGTATATTGCCGGAGCCTGGTTTAACTATCCGATTAATATCTCGAATTTTTTCGGTTCCGGAGCAATCATTTTCTCCATAATTGATATACAAAGTCTGATTTGCGCAGCGCTCATTTTTACCATGATTATCTATTATCCGTTACGGATGATAATCAATCCGCGTTTTGCCCGAACATTCTGGTATCGCAATCGTCAGCCTTTTTTATCAGCTAAAAACCGATTATTTATGCTGGGCTGGCTGGGGGCGTTAGTTACGACCGTTATTATATTGTGCTCACCTTTTAAAACCGACTATATTGCCGGATATTTAGTACCGATTATTTTCATCCTTTTTACGCTGGGGATCAGCAGGTTAAGTTATTCATTTATTACACTTAGCTGGTCTGTTTCGGCGTTTATGCTGCTGGCTTATAACAATAACTTCCTGCAGGGGGTAAATTCCGACTACTCGCTGGCGTTTGTCATGTCAGTGTTGATCAGCTTTACCATTTGCATGTTGTATATGACGCAGGTTTTTCACCGCAATGAGTGGCTGAAAAGACGCTGGCAGTTACAGGCAATGAGCGATCCGCTGACCGGTCTGCCAAATCTTCGCGCGCTGGAAAAACAGATGGAACAACAGCCCAACGGCGTGGTGTGTTGTCTGCACATGAAGAATATGGAGTTTCTCAGCAAGCATTTCGGCATGATGATGCGGGTGCATGTGAAGCGCTGCGTTACCCGGCAGCTACAATCCCTGTTGCAGGAAGGCGAGCGTTTTTTCCAGTTGCCAGGCTGTGAACTGTTGCTGCTGTTAAACGGGCCGGAAACGGCGGCACGCTTACAGCATATGACCGATTATCTGAACAGTCGTCGCATCTTCTGGAACAACGTCGGCCTTGATATCGAATTTGGCGCCTCCTGGGGGGAGCTGCACGCGTACGGCGAAGCGCTGCATCAGACGCTGGGGCAATTGAGCTGGCTGGCAGAGGAGGCCAGCGTCGGGCATCAGGTACTGGCTCTTACCAACAGTTTACAGGCGGTAGCTGACCAGACGACGGACCGTGTTTTGCTGCTTAATAAGGTTAAACGCGCGCTGGATGAAAATGGCATTCAGCTTTATGGCCAGCCGATTGTTGATGCGCAAGGGAAGGGATATCAGGAAATTCTCACCCGGCTTATCAGCGAGAGTGAAATCATTACGCCGGATCAATTTATCCCGGTTATCGCGCAGTTCAACCTGGGAACACGCTTCGATATGCTGGTGGTTGAACGCCTGTTGCAATGGATGCAGCAGCATCCGCAAAACAACCAGTCTGCGCGTTTTTCAGTGAATCTGATGCCAATGACGCTGATGCAAAAAGCGTTTGCTCCGCAATTTCTGGCACTGTTTGAGCGCTATGCGATAGCGCCGCAGGCGGTGATTATTGAGATCACCGAAGAGCAGGCTTTTTCTAACTCTGAGGTGAGCATTCTTAACATCCTGCAATTGCGCCAGGCGGGATTCAAAATTGCTATTGACGATTTCGGTACCGGTTATGCCAACTTTGAGCGCCTGAAACGGCTACAAGCGGATATCATCAAAATCGATGGCTGTTTCGTACGGGATATTCTTCAGGATCAGCAAGATGTGATGATTGTGAAAGCCATTTGCGAGTTGGCGAAAGCGAAATCGCTTACCGTTGTGGCAGAGTATGTGGAAAACGAAGCGCAACGCGAACTGCTGCTGGAAGCGGGAGTGGATTATCTGCAAGGATATTTGTTTGGCAAGCCGCAACCGCTGGTTGATGGCGAATAAAAAACCGGGGAATTCCCCGGTTTTTTGTCGCTTGTGTCGCTATCAGATCACCAGCGCGGCGATGGCGGCAGAGAGCACGCTGACCAGCGTCGAGCCGTACACCAGCTTCAGACCAAAGCGGGAAACGACGTTGCCTTGCTCTTCATTCAGGCCTTTGATCGCGCCAGCGATAATGCCGATAGAGGAGAAGTTTGCGAAGGAAACAAGGAACACTGACAGGATGCCTTCAGAGCGCGGGGAGAGGTTAGCTGCGATTTTTTGCAGATCCATCATTGCCACGAATTCGTTAGACACCAGTTTGGTTGCCATGATGCTGGCTACCTGCAATGCTTCGTGCGCCGGCACACCCAGAACCCAGGCGATCGGATAGAAGATGTAACCGAGAATACCCTGGAAGGAGATGCCGAAAATAGCAGCAAACAGCGCGTTCAGGCCGGAGATCAGCGCGATAAAGCCGATCAACATTGCCGCCACGATAATCGCCACTTTAAAGCCCGCCAGAATGTATTCACCCAGCATTTCGAAGAAGCTCTGACCTTCGTGCAGTTTTGCCATCTGCAGGTTTTCTTCGCTCTCTTCAACACGGTACGGGTTGATCAGCGACAGAACAATAAAGGTGCTGAACATGTTCAGTACCAGCGCCGCCACCACATATTTCGGCTGGAGCATGGTCATGTACGCGCCGACGATGGACATGGAAACCGTAGACATTGCTGTCGCGGCCATGGTGTACATGCGGTTGCGTGACATTTTGCCGAGGATATCTTTATAGGCGATAAAGTTTTCGGACTGACCCAGAATCAGGGAGCTGACGGCGTTAAAGGACTCCAGTTTGCCCATGCCGTTAACTTTGGAAAGCACCGTCCCGATGGCGCGAATAATGATTGGCAGCACACGAATGTGTTGCAGAATACCGATCAATGCAGAAATAAAGACGATCGGGCACAGCACTTTCAGGAAGAAGAACGCCAGGCCTTCGTCATTCATTTTACCGAAGACGAAGTTAGTACCTTCGTTAGCAAAACCGAGCAGTTTTTCAAACATTTCGGAGAAGCCTTTTACGAAGCCAAGGCCAATGTCAGAGTTCAGGAAGAACCAGGCCAGTAAAACTTCAATCACCAGCAGTTGAATAACAAAACGAATGCGGACCTTCTTGCGATCGCTGCTGAAGAGCAGGGCAAGCAGCGCCACAACAGCAAGCGCCAGTACAAAGTGCAGAACGCGGGACATATTTGCTCCAAATATGAGACGGGTAGAAATTTCGTGCACATTCTATGTAACAAGCGGAAAGAAAACGAGATCAAACACACACTATATTGATGTCCTGTGACCAGACTCAAAAATAGTGATCAAACATACATTTCTGTTATGTTAAGTAAAGGAGTGAAAAGTTACGTTGAAATGCTACACTCTTAACATAATTCGACGATGGTTCCTGCTACCGCCGTCACCATCCTTGAGATCCGGCCCTTCTATCGTTTCTGGCTATCAGAGAAATCAGGTAAATCCACTTTAAATGAACTTGATAATCATTCTCATTTTGCTAACATGAAACATAGCAAAGGCTATATTTAGGGGCAATAAATGAACAATAGTCGCGTTGAGAATAGCAGTGGGCGTGCAGCGCGCAAGTTAAAGCTGGCGTTAATGGGGCCTGCGTTTATTGCCGCGATTGGCTACATCGATCCGGGAAATTTCGCCACCAATATCCAGGCAGGGGCCAGCTTTGGCTACCAGTTGCTGTGGGTTGTCGTGTGGGCCAACGTTATGGCGATGTTGATCCAGTTGCTGTCTGCCAAACTCGGTATCGCCACCGGAAAAAATCTCGCTGAGCAGATCCGCGATCACTATCCGCGTCCGCTGGTGTGGTTTTACTGGATTCAGGCGGAAATCATCGCCATGGCGACCGATCTGGCTGAATTTATTGGCGCTGCGATTGGCTTCAAATTGATCCTTGGCGTTTCACTTCTGCAAGGCGCAGTACTCACTGGTATTGCGACATTCCTTATTTTGATGCTGCAGCGTCGCGGGCAAAAACCGCTTGAGAAAGTCATTGGCGGGCTGTTGTTGTTTGTGGCGGCGGCATACATTGTTGAGCTGGTCTTTTCGCAGCCGAAGCTGGCGCAACTGGCGCAAGGTATTATCATCCCCAGTTTGCCGGGAACGGATGCCGTGTTCCTTGCCGCTGGTGTGCTTGGCGCAACCATCATGCCACACGTGATTTACCTGCATTCGTCGCTGACGCAGCATCTGCATCAGGGCACGCAGCACGAGCGCTACTCTGCAACAAAATGGGACGTGGGCATTGCCATGACCATTGCCGGCTTTGTTAACCTGGCGATGATGGCGACGGCAGCGGCGGCGTTTCATTTCAACGGACATACCGGCGTGGCCGATCTCGATCAGGCTTATCTGACGCTGGAACCGCTTTTAAGCCATGCTGCGGCAACTATTTTTGGTCTGAGCCTGGTGGCGGCAGGTCTCTCTTCCACCGTGGTGGGGACGCTGGCGGGACAGGTGGTGATGCAGGGATTTGTCCGCTTTCACATTCCGCTGTGGGTGCGCCGCAGCATTACCATGATGCCGTCGTTTATCGTGATCTGGCTGGGGCTTGATCCGACCCGCATTCTGGTGATGAGCCAGGTGCTGTTGAGCTTCGGCATCGCACTGGCACTGGTGCCGTTACTGGTCTTTACCAGCGACCGTAAATTGATGGGCGGGCTGGTAAACAGCGCGCTGGTAAACCGCATAGGCTGGTTAATTGTGGTGCTGGTGGTGAGCTTGAATGGCTGGCTGCTGGTCGGAACACTTGCAGATTTATAATGAAAATGCCCGCAGCCGTTTGGCGTTGCGGGCAGGGTGTTGAATGCCGGTTAGCAGAGCGCTTCCGGCACGAAAATTAGTGGTGATGGCCGCGCCCTGGGCCGCGATGATCATCACGGTCACGCCAGCCTTCACGATAGCCGCGCTCGTAAGCATCGTGTTTATCCCAGCCGCGATGCCAACCACGATCGTGTCTGTACCAGCGATTACCGCGCCATTCATAGTGGCGGCCCCAGTAGTCCCGGTCACGCCAGCGTCCGCCGTCCCAGTAGTTACCATAGTTATCGCGATCGCCAATTTGTAATTTAATCGACGGCAACAGGGTGATTTCGCCAGCATTAGCGACCAGCGGCGCTGAAGCCATTAACACTGCTGCCAGAATCAGTGACCTGAACATACTCTTCTCCTCACGATCGGGCCGAAACGGCCTGTTACAACAATTTTACGGGGCGGCAATACCCCGTATTATTGGCGGAACTCTTAAATCGTGAATGGCAGCACTTTTTGCTAAAAATGTATTTATTTTGTACCGTTCAGAATCGCATCGATCTCAGCACGTTCATCCGCAGTGAAGTGACGGTTTTCCAGCATGCCAACCGCATCGTCAAGCTGGCTTATCTTGCTGGCACCAATCAGCACTGACGTCACCTTATCATCCCGCAGTACCCATGCCAGCGCCATCTGCGACAGCTTCTGACCACGCCGTTGCGCCAACGCATTCAACGCGCGCACGATGTCCAGTTTTTGTGTGGTGAGCTGCTCCGGATTCAGAAAACGGCTGCCGCTGGCAGCGCGCGAATCCGCCGGGATCCCCTGCAAATAGCGGTCGGTTAGCTGGCCGCCAGCCAGCGGAGAGAAGGCAATGCTGCCCACCCCTTTTTCCTGCAGCACGTCCAGCAGTCCGTCTTCAACCCAGCGCTCAAACATCGAATATTTGGGCTGATGGATCAGGCAAGGTGTTCCCAGATCATTAAGAATATCAATTGCTTCCCGCGCCTGTGCTGCCGGGTAGTTAGACAGGCCGACATACAGCGCTTTACCCTGGCGCACAATATGATCCAGCGCGCGCATCGTCTCTTTCAGCGGTGTTTCCGGGTCCGGGCGGTGATGGTAGAAAATATCCACATACTCAAGCCCCATCCGATGCAGGCTTTGATCGAGGCTGGCAATCAAATACTTGCGGGAACCCCAGTCGCCATACGGGCCATCCCACATGGTGTAACCGGCTTTAGTGGAGATAATCAGTTCATCCCGCAGGGAGTGAAAATCCTCATGCAGTATGCAACCAAAATTGCGTTCAGCCGATCCCGGCGGTGGTCCATAGTTATTGGCAAGGTCAAAGTGCGTAATACCGAGATTGAAAGCGTGCCGCAATAACTGACGGCTGTTTTCCAGCAGCGTGGTATCACCAAAATTGTGCCACAGCCCAAGGGAAATGGCCGGAAGCTTTAATCCGCTGTCGCCGCAGCGACGATAAGCCATGTTTTGATAACGCCCAGGATCTGCCTGATAAGCCATGCCGTACTCCTTTATGTCTTTATTACGTGAGTGTATACGTTTACACAAACTGGCCTTCCTGAGCGTACACCGGGTTGTGTCGTAAAGCTTACTTTCCACCTGAAATATGACCTCTAACCTGGATTCTCATCACACTTCTTTAATACTCAGATCAATGTTAGAGGTCAGGGATCAACGACATGCAAAGTGATTACTCAATTGCCGACTACTTACTCGACAGGCTTGCTGGCTGCGGTATCCACCACCTTTTTGGCGTGCCGGGCGACTATAACCTGCAATTTCTCGATCATGTGATTCAACACCCGGCTGTGCAGTGGGTGGGTTGTGCAAATGAACTTAATGCCGCCTATGCCGCTGATGGTTATGGGCGTTGTCGGGGAGCGAGTGCGTTATTAACCACCTTCGGCGTGGGCGAACTGAGCGCAATCAACGGCGTTGCTGGCAGCTATGCCGAATATGTTCCGCTATTACATATCGTTGGTGCGCCCTGTAGCGGCGTACAGCAACGGGGTGAATTGCTGCACCACACGCTTGGCGACGGCGATTTCCACCATTTTTACCGGATGAGTGAGCCGGTCACCGCCGCACGCGCCATTTTAACAGCGCAAAATGCCTGCTATGAGATCGATCGTGTGCTCGAAGTGATGCTGACACAGTCCCGTCCAGGCTATCTGATGCTGCCTGCTGATGTGGCGAAAATGCCTGCCATTCCGCCTGTAAACGCTCTCAAAATTTCCCCGTTCCCGGTAAACGAAGCGTGCCTGAATGCCTTTCGTCAGCATGCGCAGGCGATGTTATCAGCCGGTTCCTGCGTGGCGTTGTTGGCCGACTTTCTCGCCCGCCGTTTTGGTGTTCATAAAATGCTGCAATGCTGGATGAAAGATTCACCGCTGCCGCATGCCACACTGCTAATGGGGAAAGGGTTATTTGATGAAACGCAACCCGGTTTTGTTGGCACCTACAGCGGCGCGGCCAGCCCGGCGCTAGTGCGAGAGGCGATAGAGGGTGCGGATACGCTAATCTGCATCGGTACACGTTTTACCGATACGCTGACCGCCGGGTTTACCCAGCGACTTGCGCAGGAGCGTACCATTGAAATCCAGCCGTTTGCCGCCCGCGTCGGCAATGTGTGGTTTAGCGGTATTCCGATGCGGGAGGCGATAAATGCATTGATTCCCCTCGTGCGTGCCAGAGCGCATTCCGTAGCAAATCATCGCCCGTCGCAGGTTGCTCATGCCCCGGTTCATCAGGGAACACTTAATCAGGAGACATTCTGGCAGACTGTACAGGAGTTTATTCGTCCTGATGACATTTTGCTGGCGGATCAGGGCACGGCGGCGTTTGGCGCAGCCTCCCTGCGTTTACCTGCCGGAGCGGATCTGCTGGTACAGCCGCTGTGGGGATCAATTGGTTTTTGCCTGCCCGCCGCGTTTGGCGCGCAAACCGCCTGCCCGGAACGCCGGGTGGTGTTGATCACTGGCGATGGCGCGGCGCAACTGACGATTCAGGAACTGGGATCGATGCTGCGTGACGGGCAACGGCCGATCATTTTACTGCTCAACAATGATGGCTATACGGTCGAACGCGCTATTCACGGCGCAAAACAGCGCTATAACGACATTGCCCGCTGGAACTGGACCCATCTTCCCCATGCTTTAAGCGTGGACTGCCAGGCAGAATGTTGGCGCGTAAGTGAAACCGTGCAATTGGCGGAAGCGCTGAAAGCGGCGGCGCATCACCACCGCCTTGCGTTGATAGAAGTGATGCTGCCAAAAAACGATCTGCCGGATCTGCTACGGGAAGTCACCCACGCGCTCGAAGCGCGTAACAGCTAAGCGTTATTGATCGCGCCGGGGAACAATCATCATCGGTTTCCCGGCAAGCAGCAGCCAGGCGGGAAGGATCACGATGCACAACAGCGGCAGCAACGTGGTATCCGGCACCACCACGGCGGCAAGAAACAGACTCAGCCAGCCATCGCGCGTTACCACCAGCACCATACCGAGCACCGCGCAAGAAACCGTCACGGCGGCGGGTACGGCATCAACATGCTCATGCAGCATCAGCCCTAGCGCCACACCGACAAACACCGCCGGAAAAATACGCCCGCCGCGAAAACCGCAAGCGGCAGCAACCACCAGTGCAGCCAGTTTTACCACCGCAAACAGCAGGTAATCCGTCACCGTTAGCGTCTGGGCGAAGGCCAGTTGTTGCATCTCGTCCAGCCCCTTAAACAGCGTGACCGGACCACCAATGATCCCCAACAAGCCAAGCAGGAAGCCGCCAACGCCAAGAACTATCACCGGGTTATGCAGCTTGTGCATCAACCGGTGCAGGCGCGGCAGGCACCAGACGGCAACCATACCCAGCGCGATGGCAAAAACAGTGACCACCGCGCCGCTGATGATATCGACGATATGCAACTGGGGATAATGGGGGATTGGCAGGGCAAAATGGGGCAGGGAGAACAAGCTGGTGGTCAGCGCGCCAGCCGCGGCGGCCATCAGCGGCGCGAATAAACGGTCCCACAGCGGCACGTCATTGCTGGCGGTCAGGGTTTGTGAAAATACTAGCGCTGCCGCTACCGGCGTACCGAACAGCGCGCCAAGGGTGCCCGCCGACGCGAGGATGGTCCAGTCCAGCGGCGCTACGCGCGGGAAGATGCGTGTGCCCAGCGCCACCGCGAGCGCAATATTTAGCACCATTACCGGATGTTCCGGCCCAAGGCTAACGCCACCCGCCAGCCCGAGGATCAGCGCCAGCACCAGGCCGGGCAATGCTTTGACGGACACTGGCGCATTGATCAGCGGGACGGTCACCGGATCCGGACCACCGTGTTCGCGACTGAAACGGATCACCAGACCAACGGCGATCCCGGTTAGCGTCAGTATCGATAAGATCCAGCCTGGCGAATCGGGCGCAATGCCCAGTTGCCACGGAATGCCGCTCCACAAAACGGCTTGCAGCAGCGAAGCGATCTTCATTACCAGTTGCAGCACAAGGCTGGAGGCCACGCCGATAGTCAACGCAGGCAGGGCCAGCAGTAACAGTGTTCTGGCTCGCGGATGAAGCATACATAGGTCCTTGTAAAGACGTCGGGGCGACGCAGAACAATCTGGCGGCAGCCCGCGGGTTAATCTGTGACGTAGATCGATTATCCTGGGGCACTCGTGTTATCGTCGTTGTTGTTACAGCGCCTTGAATTTACAGTGTGCCAAAGATTTATTCTGACTTTAGCGGAGCCGTAAAAGAATGACAAAGTATGCTTTAGTGGGAGACGTGGGCGGTACCAACGCGCGCTTAGCGTTGTGCGATGTCGACAGTGGTGATATCTCCCGGGCCAAAACTTATTCCGGCCTCGATTACCCGAGCCTGGAAGCCGTAGTGCGCGTTTATCTTGAAGAACATGACGTCAGCGTGGAAGACGGCTGCATCGCTATTGCTTGTCCGATTACCGGCGACTGGGTGGCGATGACGAATCACACATGGGCTTTCTCGATTGCGGAAATGAAGAAAAACCTCGGCTTTGCGCATCTGGAAATTATTAATGATTTTACCGCCGTATCAATGGCGATCCCGATGCTGAAAAAAGATCACCTGATCCAGTTTGGCGGCGGTGAGGCGGTGGAAGGCAAGCCGATCGCTGTTTACGGCGCTGGTACGGGTCTTGGCGTTGCGCATCTGGTGCATGTCGATAAACGCTGGGTGAGTCTGCCGGGCGAAGGCGGTCACGTCGATTTCGCACCGAACAGTGAAGAAGAGGGGATTATCCTCGAAGAATTGCGGGCGGAAATCGGCCATGTCTCCGCCGAACGTGTACTCTCTGGTCCTGGGCTGGTCAATCTTTACCGGGCGATTGTGAAATCTGACGGTCGTTTACCGGAGAATCTGCAACCCAAAGATGTTACCGAACGAGCGCTGGCGGACAGTTGCATTGACTGCCGCCGCGCATTGTCGTTGTTCTGCGTCATTATGGGGCGTTTTGGCGGTAACCTGGCGCTGAATCTCGGTACATTCGGCGGGGTGTATATCGCGGGCGGGATCGTGCCTCGCTTCCTTGATTTCTTTACCGCCTCCGGTTTCCGCGGCGGCTTTGAAGATAAAGGGCGTTTCAAGTCCTATGTGCAGGACATTCCGGTCTATCTCATTGTGCACGATAACCCCGGCCTGCTCGGCTCTGGCGCACATCTGCGCCAGACGCTGGGTCATTTCCTTTAAAGATTCATTAGCTGCCTGAATTCTTTAACTTTGCTGCGGCTGACGGGCACCTGAAAATCCAGGTCCCGCAGCCGCAAGATATAGGTGTTGTTGAACCACGGTTCGATCTCGCGAATTTTATCCAGATTCACGCAGTACGAGCGGTGGCAGCGAAAGAAATGCGCCGTTGGCAGCTTGCTGCAAAACTCAGTGATATTCATCGGCATCACGTACGATTCCCGCTTCGTATAGACGAAGGTCATTTTTTCATGCGCTTCCGCATAATAAATATCGTTAATGCTGGTAACGATAATGCGTTCGTCTTTCACCAGATTAATCGTGGCATTTTCCCGCGATTGCGGGCTGCTGGCGGTACCCGATTGCTGCTGCCAGGCCGCTTCCAGCTTCCGCAGCATGCTGATTATTCGCGACTCCTGGTACGGCTTCAGAATGTAGTCAAACGCTTCCAGTTCGAAGGCTTCGACTGCATGCTCTTTCCACGCAGTAATAAACACAATAAAGGGTTTATGTGCGAACTGGCTGATGTTTTGCGCCAGCAATACGCCATCCAGCGACGGAATATTGATATCCAGAAAAATCGCATCAACCTTGTTGTGCTGCAAATACTTCAGCACATCAAGGCCATCGTCAAAGGTACCGACGATCTCCATCTGGCTGTGCTCTTTTATCAGCCAGCTCAACTCCTGTTGCGCCAGGAATTCATCTTCAACAATGATGACCTTCATCGACTTCTCCAGTTAGGGCAACAATGTGGCGGACGGCGAGCGCGGAACATAAAAGGCGATTTCGGTTCCCGGTGTCAGGCGGCGAATATGTAATCCTTCGCCGTAGAGCAATTTTACGCGCTGGTGAACGTTAAGCAGGCCAATCTTATTGCCCGGCATTTCATCGGCCTCAACGCGGGCAATCATCTCCGGTGCGATGCCGTTGCCGGTATCACGAACCGCGATACGTACGCGGTTGCCGCACTCTTCCACACTTATCGTTACCACGCCTTTGCCTTTACAGGGCTGAATGCCGTGCACAATGGCGTTTTCTACCAGCGGCTGGATCAGCAGACTGGGGATCACACAACTGACCTCTTCATCAATGTCATAAATAACGGTCAATTTGTCGCCAAAACGCGCCTGTTCGATCGCAATGTAATCTTTAATTTGATACAGCTCTTTTTTGATGTCGATCTGCTCATCGTCTTTTAATTCAATGTTATAGCGCAGATAACGCGACAAATTGAAAATCAGTTGTCGGGCGGTATCCGGGTTGAGACGAATAGAGGAAGAAATCGCATTCAGGGCATTAAACAGGAAGTGCGGGTTTATTTTGCTTTGCAGTGCGCGCAGTTCTGCCTTGTTCGCCATTTCACGCAGTTGCTCAGCGCGGGAAACTTCCAGTTGGGTCGAGATAATTTGCGATAACCCGACCGCCATCTCCTGTAAAGAGGAGGTGATCTGATGAGCATGGCAATAGTAGATCTTCAACGTACCGGTGACCACACTCTGCTCCCGTAACGGGATCACCAGCATGGAGTGAATTTCAGGCGTGCGGTGGGCTTCATCATTGTTTTTAATGATAATTTCGCCTGTGCTGATCGACTGATGCGTGGTCGGGCTGAGAATATCGTCGCTGTCGCGATAGTTATTTTCGCCGACACCAACGTACGCCAGCACATGATCGGTATTGGTGATTGCCACGGCATCGGCTTTTATATCGCGACGAATGATATCGCATATCTGACGCAGCGAGTCGCTATTGACGTTACGGAATAATGGCAATGTTTTATTCGCAATATCCAGCGCCAGTTTTGCCTGTCGACCCGCGATAGCCTCTTTTTCCCCTTCGACACTTTGCACCAGCAGCACAATAAAGCCGATACAAACGCTGCCGAGGATCATCGGCACACCGATTTTGGAGACAATATCCAGCCCCAGCGCGATGCTTGGTGCCCAGACAACTACCAAAATCATGGTCAGGCTTTCGCAAATCATTCCGCCAATGATCCCCACGCGCCAGTGCTGCGCTTTAGGAACTTTTCGGTTAATCATTCCCGAAAAAATCCCGGCAATAATACTGGTGATAAAGCATGGAACTGCGGTAACGCCACCAATGTCGATCAGATAGCGGTGTACCCCGGCGATGACGCCGGTAATGATGCCGACCCACGGGCCAAACAGAATCCCGCCGGCCATAACGGCAATAATACGCACGTTAACCAGCGAACCTTCAACCGGCACGCCGGACCAGGTGCTGAACAGGGCGAACATGGAGAAGATCGCGGTAACTGCAAGCAATTCTTTTGGCGTGTGGGCGGTTTTATGCAGCAGTTCGCGAAACAGGCGCATGCGGATCAAAAAGAACAGGCAGATCAGCATTAATGCTGCGCGATCGAAAACCGCCAATAACATATCGAATATTTCGTGCACAGGGGACTCGGTGAATGACGTCAAAAAGCTATGATAAGGAACCCTGTCGCAGATAACCAGTCACCACATTCATTCGTTCAATGGGGAAAGACCATATTTCCAAAAGGGGATTAAAAGATGCTCAAAGGATAGTGGCGAATGGCGAAAGATACTGAAAAATAAAAGTAATTACATTGATATCATATTGTTAAATTTAGCACTCAATTTAGTGATAAGAGGATGAGATTGATTTCCCTTTCCTAAATCGATGTTCCTCTTTTATACCTGACCATTATTTTTCTTTTTTCTCTCGACAGCAGGAAATTTTTCAGGATATGTTTTAAGCACGCTGTGTTGACAGCGACGTCGCTCGGACGGTCCGGGCGCTAACGTTACTCCGAGGAATCTATGGCTGACTTCAGTCCTGAACGTCGTTTTACGCGTATCGATCGTCTTCCCCCTTATGTTTTTAATATCACCGCTGAACTGAAAATGGCTGCGCGTCGTCGCGGTGAAGATATTATCGATTTCAGTATGGGCAACCCGGACGGCGCAACACCAGCGCATATTGTTGAGAAACTTTGCACGGTTGCCCAGCGTCCGGATACTCACGGCTATTCAACTTCGCGCGGCATTCCTCGGCTGCGTCGGGCTATTTCCCGCTGGTATCAGGATCGCTATCAGGTCGAGATCGATCCGGAAACTGAGGCCATTGTGACCATCGGTTCGAAAGAGGGGCTGGCGCATCTGATGCTGGCGACACTGGATCACGGTGATACCGTCCTGGTGCCGAACCCAAGCTATCCGATCCACATTTATGGCGCGGTGATTGCGGGTGCGCAGGTTCGCTCTGTGCCGTTGGTTGAAGGTGTGGATTTTTTCAATGAGCTCGAACGCGCGATCCGTGAAAGTTACCCGAAACCAAAGATGATGATTCTGGGTTTCCCGTCCAACCCAACGGCACAATGCGTGGAGCTGGAATTCTTTGAGAAAGTGGTCGCGCTGGCTAAACGTTACGACGTGCTGGTGGTTCACGATCTGGCTTATGCCGATATCGTTTATGATGGCTGGAAAGCGCCGTCGATTATGCAGGTGCCGGGCGCGCGCGACGTTGCGGTGGAGTTTTTCACACTCTCGAAAAGCTACAATATGGCCGGCTGGCGCATTGGATTTATGGTCGGTAACCCGGTGCTGGTGAACGCGCTGGCGCGCATTAAAAGTTACCATGACTACGGCACGTTTACGCCATTGCAGGTAGCCGCGATTGCTGCGCTGGAGGGGGATCAGCAGTGCGTACGCGATATTGCCGCACAGTATAAGCGCCGCCGCGACGTGCTGGTGAAAGGGCTGCATGAAGCGGGCTGGATGGTTGAAATGCCAAAAGCCTCAATGTATGTATGGGCGAAAATTCCGGAACCGTATGCGGCGATGGGCTCGCTGGAGTTTGCCAAAAAGTTACTGCAAGACGCCAAAGTGTGCGTCTCTCCTGGCATTGGTTTTGGTGATTACGGCGACACCCATGTTCGTTTTGCCTTGATTGAAAACCGCGATCGTATCCGTCAGGCGGTACGCGGCATTAAGACGATGTTCCGCAACGACGGGCTACTGCCAGTGACGCAAAAAAGCGCAACAGAAGATATTGAACCCTAAAAAAAAGGAGCCGCGAGGCTCCTGTTTTTTTCCGCATCAATAGCTCAGGTCAGATCATCAGGGCGAAAGTGCCGGCCCACACAATGACCATCACAGAAATGCCCATAAAGAAATATTTCACGTTCATCGCTCCGCATACGTTTCAGTATGCACTTAATGACCTTAACAAGGACTGAGTATAGAGAGGTGAAACTACGCCAAAACCAAATTGAGAATTATCTCCATTCTGGCCACAGCTCCATCTCAGAATTTCGGGTGAATTCCTCACCAACGGGGGCTAATGTACGCTTAATTTTTTGGCCTTACAAGAGGCTTTTTTTTATGAAATTTTAGTGACTTACAATGTGTCGGGCTTTGGCGACACAATACTTTCGTTGCTAAATAAATTGCCTTTGAGCGACGCAAAAAACGCAAGGCTGAAACGGTTCATTTCCACTTGAATTCTAAGACTTATTTTTTGATGGTGGTCACGTTTTGCACACCAGAAGCATAATGCATACTTATGTCATGAGTAAGAATAGGGGCTTAAATCATATGGTGGAGCGAGCGACATGACTGGCCAGGCGTTGTATAAAACCGTGATTGCAGGCGCAATATAACAAAACTGTATCTTTCTTGTTAAAAGCTGGCTTGCGTGGATATGTATAGACAAGTATATGTATTTATATCCTCACTGCAGAGACTTTGCTGACAATGAAAAATATCACCCTCATCCCCGGCCAACTCACACTGACCCAACTGCGTGATATCTATAGCCAACCGCACCTGTTAACGCTGGATGAGCGCGCCTTTACCGCCATCAACGACAGCGTCGCTTGCGTCAATGCCATCATGGCGGAAGGTCGAACGGCATACGGTATTAATACCGGTTTTGGATTACTTGCTCAGACGCGTATCGCTACCGACGATCTGGAAAATTTACAGCGTTCTTTGGTGCTTTCTCACGCTGCGGGCGTTGGCGAACCGCTGGATGATGACCTGGTGCGCCTGATTATGGTGCTGAAGATCAACAGCCTTGCGCGTGGCTTTTCCGGCATTCGTTTGCAGGTGATCCAAATGTTGGTGGCGATGGTAAATGCAGGTGTTTATCCCTGGATCCCGGCGAAAGGATCTGTCGGTGCGTCCGGCGATTTAGCGCCTTTAGCACATATGTCGCTTACGCTGCTTGGCGAAGGCAAAGCGCGCTGGCAAGGCGAATGGTTGCCTGCAACTGAAGCACTGAACAGAGCCGGGCTTGCTCCGCTGACGCTGGCGGCGAAAGAGGGGCTGGCGCTGCTCAACGGGACGCAAACCTCGACAGCGTTCGCATTGCGCGGCCTGTTTGAGGCCGAAGATCTGTTCGCTTCTGCAGTGGTTTGTGGTGCGCTGACCACCGAGGCGGCGCTCGGTTCACGCCGTCCATTCGATGCGCGCATTCACGAAGTGCGTGGTCAGCGTGGGCAGATCGACGCGGCGGCTCTCTATCGCCATGTACTGACTGATAATAGCGAGGTTTCACAGTCTCATCACAACTGCAATAAAGTGCAGGATCCTTACTCATTGCGCTGCCAGCCGCAGGTCATGGGAGCGTGTCTGACGCAGCTGCGTTTTGCCGCCGATGTGTTGCTGACCGAAGCGAATGCGGTTTCTGATAACCCGCTGGTTTTCGCCGCTGAAAATGAGGTGATCTCCGGTGGTAATTTCCACGCGGAGCCGGTTGCGATGGCCGCTGATAATATCGCGCTGGCCATCGCTGAAATCGGCTCGCTGGCGGAGCGGCGTATCGCTCTGTTGATGGACAGCCATATGTCGCAACTTCCGCCCTTCCTGGTAAAAAACGGCGGTGTTAACTCCGGTTTTATGATTGCCCAGGTTACAGCCGCAGCGCTGGCGAGTGAGAACAAAGCGTTGTCGCATCCGCACAGTGTCGATAGTTTGCCGACCTCTGCTAATCAGGAAGATCATGTTTCGATGGCGCCTGCTGCCGGTCGTCGGCTTTGGGAAATGGCGGCTAATACCCGCGGCGTGATTGCCGTGGAATGGCTGGCTGCCTGCCAGGGGCTGGATATGCGGGAAGGATTAACCTCCAGCCCGTTACTTGAGCAGGCGCGCCATTTGCTACGTGAACGGGTGTCTCATTACGATAAAGATCGCTACTTCGCGCCGGATATTGAGCAGGCTTCGCAGATGCTGGCGGAGCGTCATCTGGCACTGCTGCTACCGGATATTTTGTCATAAAGGATCACCGGATTGCGGTTCGTTAACTCACTTCCGGTTAAACGCCTGGGTTGGTAAAGTGAAGCATACTGTAACGTGACCAGCAGGGAATTCAGCGTGACCGGAAGAATTGACTATCAGATAGAGAAGTACAGTTTTACGGAAGTGGGTGAAACGCCGCGCCTGACGCAGCAATGGGCCGATGTCGCAGAAGAGTGCCGTCAGACGCAGGCCGGAGCCGAAGAGCGCCTGCGGATCGCGCTGCTGAATGTCGATTATGTCACCAGCTTTGAATTACCTTTCCGGTTGCTGCTTATTCGCGCTCCGCAACTGATCGCCAGCCTGCGTGATGAACTGCAAATCAGCCAGAAAAATGTGCTGTTTAACGGTAAGCGTTTTGGTTGCGTCTACACGTTGAGAAACGATTTGAGCGGTATTCCGGATGAATTTCAGTACCGGCTGTCAACGCGCATCCGTCGGATTGATGCCGAAGGCAATACAGCCGCGCCTTATCAACAGATTGCGAAAGAGACTAAAGCACCGCGTGAGCGTCTTAAAGTTGCGCTGACGGAAGGATTACAGGTAACCGCGCTGGACGGGCTTTTCTGGTTTGGTATTCAGCGAATCGCCGCCGATGTGCAACGACTGAGAAAAACCGGCCTGAAGATAGTCACCGCAGAAACGGACGTTTTTGATAATTTGACCGGAACAACGCGGCGTGTACCAGTTTATCGGCGCGTAGAAAATGAAAGTGCGTGAGGACATTTCTGGCCGGAATATGTGCTCTTTCTTTGCGGTTAATTATTGACTGCATTCTGTTTGGCAGAAGATTAAGCCCTCAGTATTGCTTCCTTTTGCCGTGCATTCACTTTGTCGGTCGAACTGAAAATTCTGATTGCGGGTTTATTTACCATTTCAGGTCGGCCTTAAAATAATTATTGGCCATGTGGTCATGTTTTCGACGTGTTTACCTCATCCATTTCTCCTGTCAGTTTCTTATCCTTTCCATTATTTCGCTCTGTAATTACATCTCTTATCGCGAATGGGTATTTTTATTTTCTTAACATTGATGCATGTCATTTTAAAATCGCATTTTTAACAATGCTCTATCCTTTTTTGTTTTTTCGCTATAAAGCTTTATTTTTAGCAGTGATGATAGTTTGTTTTTCTTATTTATCATAATTACTCTCTTCTTAAGTAATGGGTGGAAATTCTTAATTTTCTTATATATATGGTTTAAGAGTTTGTGTGTTTGATATTTTGTAGATCATTGTTCTATTATCGCGGGCCAGGAAAGGTCGTGCATGGAAAATATGCACAAATATAAACAGAGGGACAGGTAAATGGCTGACAGCTTCCAGAACGAAGTGCCTAAGGCACGTATTAATTTAAAGCTTGATCTGCATACGGGCGGGGCGAGCAAAAAAACGGAATTACCACTGAAATTATTGGTTGCCGGTGACTTTAGTAACGGGCAGGAAACTGCGTCATTATCAGAACGCAGTAAGGTAAATATTTCCAAAAATAATTTTGATAGTGTTCTTTCTGAATATTCCCCAAACGTCAGTCTGACCGTTAAAAATACGCTGGCTGATGATGGCAGCGAAGACAACATCAGTCTGACCTTCCGGAGCATGAAGGATTTCACCCCTGAGCAGGTTTCTCGGCAAATTCCTCAGCTGAAGGCAATGCTTTCCATGCGCAATCTGCTTCGCGATTTAAAAGCGAACCTGCTGGACAATCAGGCTTTCCGAAAGGAGCTGGAAAAAATTCTCCTCGACCCGGAATTGAGCGCAGAACTCAGAACTGAGCTGTCAGCCCTGGCACCGAAACAGCCATAACGGTCACTGATGATTTAACGGATTAATAAGGAAGATGCTGATGTCTGTAAAAAATGAGAATGCGACTGGCGGCGAAAGCGTGGTGCTGGAACGTCCTACAGCAGGTGGGGTTTATGCATCCCTGTTTGAAAAAATCAATCTGAGCCCGGTGTCCGAGTTGAGTGCCCTGGATATCTGGCAGGACGCGCAGGCGATGTCGGATGCGACTGCGGATGAACGTTTAACGGCGGGGATGCAGGTGTTCCTGGAGTGCCTGACAAAATCGGGTTCAAAGGTTGAAAAACTCGACAAAAACCTGATTGACCATCATATCGCTGAGCTGGACTACCAGATTAGCCATCAGCTGGATGCGGTCATGCATAGCGAAGAATTCTAGGCGGTGGAGAGCCTGTGGCGCGGCGTGAAATCCCTGGTCGACAAAACCGATTTCCGCCAGAACGTGAAGGTTGAACTGCTGGATATGTCTAAAGAAGATCTGCGTCAGGACTTCGAAGACAGCCCGGAAATCATTCAGAGTGGACTGTATAAACATACATACATCGATGAGTATGACACACCGGGTGGAGAGCCGATCGCTGCGCTGATTTCCGCTTACGAATTTGATGCGTCTGCGCAGGATGTCGCGCTCCTGCGCAACATTTCAAAAGTCTCCGCTGCTGCTCACATGCCATTTATCGGCTCTGCCGGCCCGAAATTTTTCCTCAAGGATTCGATGGAGGAAGTTGCGGCCATCAAAGACATTGGTAACTACTTCGATCGTGCGGAGTACATCAAGTGGAAATCCTTCCGTGAGACGGACGATGGCGCGTGTGACCAGTGCCAAAGATAACGACATCTACGCCTGGCAGGATGCATCCGGCATGTACCGGGTGAAGTTTGATGCTGACCGCGACGATAAACGCCAGGGCATGGAAAGCATGCCGGTGCGCTTTGCCAAACCTTACGGTGGTGACAAGTACGGCTTCCACTTTCCGCTGATACAGGGTACTGAAGTCGCCATTGCCTTCCATGAAGGCGATCCGGATCGGCCGTATATTGCCCATGCCATGCACGACTCCCGCCACGTTGACCACGTTACTGAAGCCAACAGCAGCCGAAATGTGATCAGGACTGCAGGCCTGAACAAACTGCGGATGGAGGACAAGCGCGGCGAAGAGCACATTAAGCTCAGTACCGAATACGGGGGGAAGACCCAACTGAATTTAGGGCACAACGTCAATGCTTCCAGGGTTCTTCGTGGTAAAGGGGCAGAGTTGCGCACTAACGACTGGGTCAGCGTTCGTGGTGGTAAGGGCATTCTGCTTACTGCAGATGCTCAGCCTGACGTCGGCAGTAAAATGCTTGAAATGGACAGGGCTGTAGAACAACTGGAGCAGGCACTCACGCTGGCAAGAAGCCTCCAGGCCGCTGCGAAAGGGGCACAGGCAACAGTATCTGACATCGACAGCCAAAAGACGCTAAACAGCTCACTGAAATATCTAAAAATGCCAGGATTGCTGGCCAGTGCTCCCGCTGGAATAGGCATTATCAGTCCTGAGGCTGTCCGGCTTGCTTCAGGCGGGGCAAGTATTGGCCTTATGTCAGGTAAAAACACGGATATCAGTACCGGGCAATCATTCACTGTAGCGGCAAGCGAAGCTGTAAGTTTGTTTGCACAGGCTGCAGGAATGAAAATGTATGCTGGAGCTGGGAAGGTTGACATTCAGGCGCAGGCAGATGCCATGAATGTCTCAGCATTACAGGACATCACTGTCGCCAGTAGTCAGGGGAGCGTGAAGGTAAATGCCAGCAAGGAACTGATTTTAAGTTGCGGCGGCGCTTATATAAAGCTTAGCGGTGGGAATATTGAACTGGGGTGTCCGGGAAATATTTTGCTGAAAGCGGCCAATGTTAATCAGACAGGCCCTGCCAGCTTAGATACACCGCCGGTGACTTTCCCGAAAGGGTACAGCGAAGGGTTTATCACAACGTCATCCGCCAGCGGAGCAGTAAAGCCTTTCACCACATATAAAATTACGACGGCTGAAGGAGATGTTTATGAGGGCATTTCCGGTGCAGAAGGAGAGACTTCTCCAATATTTACGTCTATGCCATCGCAGTTAAAAATCGAATATCCGCGCAATATTGCTGATAGCCAGGAGGGCGAATAACATGACTACCGCTGTATCCTCACTCTGCCGTAAAAATCCCCATGCTCCATGTGAAGAGCAAATGCCCTACTGGGTCGAATTTCAACTGGTTGATGAGCAGGGCGATCCCGTGGCGAATATGCCATGGACTGTGGAAAGCGCTCATCCTGTTTCCGGGCCGGTGGAGGGATTCACTTATTCTGGTCAGAGCGATGCTGACGGGCTAATCAGGATCGATATGCCGCACGGTCTGGAGCTGAGGCTGACGTTAGATGGCAATCAGCTGGCTACGGAAATGGAACAACGTGCTTTACGCGTTAGTCGCGATGCGGAAAATGATTCTATTGTGCGTCCTGAAGCTGAAGAGAAAGGGTATATCTGGCACTATGCAGTTATCGGTGAACTTTGCCGTACCCTTCCTTCCGTTAAACTACGAAAAGGAGAAGTGTGGCCGCCATTTCATTTTCCGGCAGACAAGGTTATGAAAGGGTTGACGATAAGGTCAAATCAGCTTGAAAAACGTCATGTAATAGAAATATGTCCGTTCCGGGCTTGGGAACTTGTCTTACATCATCAGAAAGATTATTCGCTGGCGAATGCTATAAATTTAGGCGGAGGGGCTTGCTTAGCATATGTAGATGATAATGTGTTTGATGAAAAATCAATAACCCGCTTTTTCATAAGTCAATGTCAGGACTTAAAGCAATTACCAAAGTTTCATAAAGGTAGCAATACTTACAATGCCCTTGTATGTGATGTTCCCTATAGCGATCGCTATAATCCACCGGTGTTTATGGATACATCAAAAAATACCGGTGGATCTTCATCTGATGCCGGGAGCACTCCGAAAAATAATAGTACTACAGGCAAAGCCGATGGCGATACTCAGTTATATTACGTTTATAACTCAGATAAAGTGATAGTTTCATGGCGCGGCACAGCAAGTTTATATGACGTTGGAACTGATCTTTCATTTGCTCCGGTAAATACTCAAACATGCAATGCGGATAAGACTGAGTGTGCTGAATTGCTTTCGGCTGGAAAAGTTCATGATGGTTTTTGGAGTGGCTATTGTCGAGCCGAACGAAAATTTGAAGACCAAATGTTAGAGTTGGAACAATTAGCAGGTGGTTTGAAGTTATTCATATGTGGTCATAGCTTAGGTGGTGCATTAGCTTTGATTCACTCCGCGAAGCTAAAGAATTTAGAGCCTAAGCTATATACATATGGAATGCCTCGAACATTTACAAAAGATGCTATCCAGCAGTTATCCGGCATAACTCACTATCGTCATGTTAATGACAATGACCCGGTTCCTGCTGTTCCTCCTGAAGCTAATGTTGATAATGAACTATACAATTTGTGGGGACCAGTTGGTGCATTATTAGGTATGACTTGGTCCGTAGGTGAATTGATGGCATATCAATTGAAATCTTGGGGGGATTGTTTTTGGCATCATGGGAAAATCGTTGCATTTTTCACGGCAACGCAATTTAGAGAATGGAAAGAGTGTAAAATTAGTTTTCCTGAACCAGCTGGATGTATAACTTTGAGTGGCCCGCTACCAATTACAGCAAAGCTTTATCTGGTACCATCATTTGCAGAGGTGGAATCTGAAGAAGCTGGGAAAAAACAGCATGAATATAAAAAATCATTAACAGCAAATGATTTAAGTAAATATTTTCCTGAAGAGCAAAACCCATCCAGATTCGCGGGTTTAACTTTTGGGGAGCACTTCATGACATCTTATATGCCTTACATTAATAACAAAATTCTTGGTTTGATTGATAAGAAAGGTCTGAGTAAGAAGAAACACTTTACTGAGCATGCTGAAAATATTGTGAAATTTAAAGATCAAATTTCGGAAGATCAAAAATATATTCCCGACACTGAGATTAAGCGAAATGAATTGTTTCTCTTGCTGGAAGATAGGCTTGATGTGGCATTAAACACTACACTCTCAATGAAAGATGGTGGTAATGCTCTGGAACGTTTTGCTTTGTATGGAGAAGAGGATATGGAAAATGCATAAGTTGATAAAAATTATCGCTGTTTGTCTATCTGCATTTATTTTGAATAGCTGCGCACAGGCAATGGATAAAACTCTTTCTCCGCCTTCAGACACGAAGTGGGTGAATGTTGAAGTTAAAAACCCATCGCGTTATACCAAACCTTTTCCACTTGAGGTGACTTACATTTCGCATAAATGTCTTAAAAACAGGACCAGTGGTTTTGATGGTTCGTCGGTCACTGAACCGAGCTATAACGGAACGAAAATCCCGCTCCAGCAGCAGGGTAAAAGCGATGTCTGGATTGCTAAGGTTGCGATGAGAGGCGGTGGGTCATGTGACTGGACATTAAGCGAGTTCAATTTAGGAATTGAGTATATAGATGCAACGCATCTTGGAGAAGACCTTGCTCCTGGAGCTGCAGTAGGTGCAACGATTGCATTTGATAACGATGCATCAAGAAATGGTCAGTTCACCTTTGTGAAGGGGGATGTTAGGTTAACTCCGAAATATTATCCATATATAAGAGAGTGGCATTTGGTAAGGCAAAAAAATGAGCTAACCTTTCTTGCAAAGGAAAGATTTTTTTCTTATAGGGCGGAGGGGGCGACAGCGATATCATATATGCCAATGATTGATGAAAGTAAAGTTGTTAGATATATAGAGCCAAGAAAAAAAACGGATGACTCTCATCCCACTATAATATACCCGGATGGAACAGTTGTATCTGACGGTTCAACTTTTCCTGACTTTGACAAAGTAGATGGAATGAACAGTAAATGATTCTTTTATGATTGTATGGTTGTATCTGTTATATTCGGGGGTATAGGAATGCATAATTCGATAAAAATTATCACTGTTTTTCTGTCTGCATTGATTTTGAATAGCTTTGCACAGGCAATGGATAAAACCTTATCTCCACCGGCGGACACAAAATGGGTCAATTTTGAAGTAAAAAATCCATCTCAGTATACAAAGCCATTCCCGCTTGAGGTTAGATACATCTCGTATGAATGCATGAAAAAGAGAATCAGTGGATTTGACGGCTCAGTTGTCACAGAACCCAGCTATAACGTTATCGGGATCCCAATGATGCCAAGAAGTGGAAATATTTGGGAAGCAAAAGTGGCTATGACTGATGGTGGTTCATGCAAATGGACTTTAAGTGCAGTAAATGTAGGTGTTGAATATATAGATGCGGCCCATCTTGGGAAGGATCTTATCCCAGGCTCTGCTGTAGGTGGAACGGTTGCATTTGATGATGATGCCTCTAGGAATGGACAATTTGAAATCATAAGTTGAAATAGATTCAATTACGCCCCTAAATATTACCCCGTATTAGAACGGTGGAGTACTCAAAAGAATTCTACAAAATCAGATAAGCTGAACTTATTTGGGGGGGGAAGTTCCTTTTTTGATGTTCGTTTGATTGTAAAAGATAATGATGTCTGGGTGAATTACCATCCAATAATCGAAGAAAATAAGAAAGTTGAGATGATATTCCCTTATGAAAAGAAAAAAGGAGTGGCATTCACTTTTGTATACCCCAATGGTGAAAGGGTGTCATCGCGAGAAATAAAACCTGACTTTAAAAAGGTTGATGAAATGAAAGTTAATTGATTGTGTGTTTTTAATAGTCGAGAATTAAATATGACAAAAGGTTTGGTTTTACTTGGTGACAAAACTTCTCACGGCGGAAAAGTGATCTCCGCCTCTTCCAATATTACTGTCGACGGGAAAAAAGCCGCATTGGTGGGTGATATGGTGAGTTGTCCGGTAGATGGGCATGGAACTAATCCTATCGTGGAAGGATCACCGCACCGGACATTTAACGGCCGCGCTGTTGTCGTCGATGGCTGTAAATGTCAGTGCGGTTGTACTGTAATTTCAAGTGCTCAGAACAGCACGGTAGGATAAGCAATGGGCTGGGAAAGGACGAAAGCAACAACGATGGAGTTGCCTCCTGAACCATCTTTTACGGGATGGCTGTTGGCTGGTGGTGTTGCCGCGGTTGTGGGTATTTTGCTGTTTATTCTGCATGCGTCAGGCATGGTTAAGGCACTGGCTGCATTCAATATCTGGTGGCTGGCATCCAGCCCTGTTCTTGGCTGGTTTTTCCTGTTTTGTTTGCGGGGATGGCTGTGGGGCAGAACAGTCAATGAACATCAGTTTTTGCAGAGGGAGGCGGAATACGGACAGCAACGATGGGAAGCCTGGGCTGGACGCTATCTGGCCGTCCTTGGAAGCAGCATACTGCTACCTTCCGGAGTGACCTCTGACGCCATTGCTAAATCTGGTGCTACAGATGCGCCGCAATTTCTTTCACTGACCAGCCATTTTGATGCGCAATCGGTGAATTCCACCTCCTTGCTTGAACTGGGGCTGGCCGGTGTACAAAACGCGATCGCGATGCTGCCTGCGACAGTGCCGTTCAACGTCACCATTGTGAGCGACATGATTTCGTCAGACTTCGAGACCCGGTTTCGCAAATCATGGGGGAAAATTTACCCTGGGCGTGCGCTAACAGGTTCAGTTTCATGTTGTGAAGCCCTTTCTTTTGCCTGGCTCGAGGAGCGCCTTAAAAATCCCATTTTCGATATTGATTTGATCCTGATATTGCAGGACCAGGGTGCTGAACAGTATTCCGATGCACTCGCAGCGATGGTACTTACCAGCGATGATGTTGCTGAAAAATACCAGCTTTCACACTCCGCCCGCATATTGCGACCGATGCCGCTGGACATGACAAATTTCAGGGCTGATATGGGGTTGTTCCTCGAAACACAAACGATCGCCTGTCAGACATCAAACGTGTTCTGTGATTACGGGCACTGGAATGACGGGTTTGCTGATCTAATGACCGCGTCTCAATCACATCTGACACCGTGGGTGCCCCAGGAAATTGATGTACTGGAAAAATATAACGGAATTCCAGGGGGCGGGAGTGCGTGGCTTCTAGCCACATTACTGGCCGACATCGTGCCCGTCAGCAACAAACCTGTTTTAGGGCTGTTTACCTCAGGTACTGATCGTTTTGTCAGTACTGTTACTTCAGGGAGTGGAAATAATGATGCCGGGTAGTACATGGAGCAGAGGGGGGCTTGCCGGCATAATAGCCTGCATCTCAGCGATTATAGTGGCCTTGATCCTGCATTTTGGTCCCTCGTATGGCCTTGATACCCGACTGAAGCAAGTGCTTGCATTTGTTACCGTATGGATAGTCTTGCTGATTGTTTTCTATACGCCGTTCATGTTCCGGTACATGCGGGAAAAGTATCACCGCTGGCGGGAACAGAAGAACAATGCGTTGCCTTCTGATGAATCAAGAGTTGCCCGGACTCCGCCACGCAATGTCACCGTTGATTCCATCCGTGACGCCATGCGTAACCTCTACGGCCGGCGCTGGGGACGTAAAACACGCATCCTGCTGATAACCGGTACGACCGCTGAAGTAGAGCAACTGACTCCGGGTCTGACGGCTCAGCTCTGGCAGGAAGACCGCGGCACACTGTTGCTGTGGGGCGGTGACCTCAATACGCCAGCAGACAGTGCCTGGCTGACCGCGCTGCGTAAGCTGCGCCGTCGTCCGATGGATGGCATGGTATGGGTCACCTCGGCCTTTGACCAGCTCTCAGCACCTGGGCTGGAGCAGCCGCTGCCGGTACCGTCTGAAAGCACCATGGATTCCCTGTCTCATGCTATCAGCGCGCGTATGGATACGCTTGGCTGGAAACTCCCGCTGTATGTCTGGTGCCTGCACCCACGAGCCGGTAAGTCGGAAGGACGCATTACACAGGCGACCGGCTGCCTGTTGCCTGCCGGTTGTCGTACCGAGGGGCTGGCAGAACAACTTTCCGCCCTGACGCCAGATTTGATATCACAGGGCCTGCAGCAGACCTGCGGTGAGGTGAAACATAACTTCCTGCTGACGCTGGCTGACCAGCTCATTCGCGAGCCACAGAGCGTGACTGCACCGCTGTCGGTGATGCTCAATCCGTACCGCCCGTTGCCGCTGGCTGGCGTGGTGTTCAGTCAACCCTCAGCCGGTGCTGAACGTGCCGTGCCGCACCACTGGGGCATGGATAAGCGCTGGGATGTTCTGCCTGAATCCGTCCGGACGCTTCCTGCCGGACTGCGTCCGCGCAAACCGGGCATTCCATGGCGCAAAGTGTTTGCGTCAGTTGCTGCCCTGGCGATGGTGGGCTGGGCTGTGTGGATGGGTATCGCGTATATCACCAACCGCAGCCAGATTGACGGCGCGAATGCTCAGGCCGCACTTGCCGCCCGACAGAATCAGCCGCTGGAACAGCGCCTGCACGCACTGTCTGAACTTCAGAAAACGCTGGCCCGACTGCAGTACCGTTCAGAACACGGCGTGCCGTGGCACGAGAAGGCCGGACTGAGCCAGAATAACGCCCTGCTGGCCGCACTCTGGCCACGTTATCAGGACAGCGCACTACCGTTATTGCGGGATGCGGCTGCGGACCATCTGCAGACTCAGCTTAGTGCCTTCAATGCGCTGCCGCCAGGCAGCCCGCTGCGTGAGCGGATGGCAAAAACCACCTGGGAGCAGCTCAAGCTCTACCTGATGCTGGCGCGTCCGGAACATATGGACGCCGCCTGGTTCAGCTCGGCGCTGCTGCACGACTGGCCAAAACGTGATGGCGTGAAAGACGGCGTCTGGCAGGGCGTAGCACCGTCGCTGCTGTCGTTCTATGGCGCACAGCTGGTCACGCATCCAGAGTGGAAGTTCCGTGCTGATGAGGGCATGGTCAGCCAGGCGCGCTCGCTGCTGGTTCGCCTGATGGGTGTGCGCAACAGTGAATCGACCCTGTACCAGAAGATGCTCTCCCAGGTGGCACATCTGTATGTCGATATGCGCCTGGAAGACATGACCGGCGATACCGATGCATCCCGTCTGTTCAGTACCACGGAAGTCGTGCCGGGTAGCTGAGAAAGATATCCGCCTTCAGCCGGGCGGGGCGGTGATGGTGGATATGCCGATGGATGAAAATGCGCAGTATGTCGCAGTGGCTGGTATGTTTATGTCGCCGGACCAGGTGAACAACACCTGGCGGGTGGTGCTGAGCCGTGATGATCTCGATCCGGATAAAGCCCGGGTGATTGAGGCCGGTAACAACCGCCTGACCCTGAAGGCACTGAAAGATGATTGAGTCATCCCGTCCCTCACTGTATGAAACTCTTTATGGCAACTTCACTGGCGGCTTTGACCTGCATCAGGTCAGCGAGCAGAACCAGGTCGTTTTGTCCGTACTTGACAACATGCAGCGCGTTCTCAACTGTCGCGCCGGCACGCTGGCGCATCTGCCTGACTATGGGTTGCCCGATATGACGAAAATCCTGCAGGGAATGCCGGGAACGGCCCATGAGCTTATGGGCACATTGCCTGTCGTCCTGCTCAAATATGAGCCACGCCTGAAAAAGATAGGCGTCGTTCTGCTGGAGCAGAACGTCCCCGGCGAACTGCGCTATGCCATTGATGCTGAACTTAAAGGTATTGGCCTGGTGCGCTATGGCACGGAGTTTATGCCCGAAGGACGGGTGCTGTTGCGACATCTTAAGCAACAGCAATATCTCGACACGACAACCCGTATGTAAAGCCAGAGAATATCCTCTCAGTAAAATCTTGCTGAATATCAGCGATCACTGGAAGAAGCCCTGCTTACCGCTGAAGGTGCACACAGGGAAGATCTGCTAAGAGAGTGCTTTAAACTGGAACAAAAAATCCGGGATGTACATCGGCAATGTAGAAAGCTAAGCCGCATAAATAATAACCCTCCTGTGCTGCATATTAATTAAATGGACAACTGGTCATGAATGACATTCCCTACCGTAAAATTAAAACTGGCGGTGACCCACGCACGCTGGCGGATTATGAAGCTCTGCGCGATGAGCTGGGCAAACTGACTCATCCGGCTCGCCCGGATGTCAACTGGCAGCATGTAGAAAAACTCTGCCTCTCACTGTTCGGGCAAAATGGCGTCGAACTGCAAACTGCAGCCTGGTATACCCTTACTCGAACCCAGTTGGCAGGGTTGCCCGGCCTTAATGAAGGTCTGGCAATACTGGAGGCTCTTATAAACCACCAGTGGGGAACGCTCTGGCCACAGCCGGTCCATACGCGGATGGAGATCCTCAGTAACCTGAGCCTGCGTCTACAGCAAGTGATGCGCACTCTGCCACTTAACTACAGTGACCTGAGCCAGCTTTACACAGCAGAACAGCAACTTACCAGCCTTGGAACGATCCTTGAGCGCCTGGAGCTTAAGCACCTGAGCCAGTTCGATACCTTGCGGACGCTGATGCACAATAATGCTGTCAGGCTGGAAAACAGCGACGGCGCATCGGGTTCCGGTGCTTTCGTTCAGCCCGCTATCCTGTTGCCCCCGGGGATAATGGATGGCGCGAAAATAACGGCAGAAACCCCTTCTGCGCTACCTCTTCCAAAGAAAAATACAACGAGGTGGGTATATGTTCCCCAGCCGGAACATATACCGAATGTGGACGTTCTGTCGGTGATACCGGCGCCGATAAAAAAATGGAAATTTTTCGCTGCGGGGATGTGTACCATGCTGGCGATCGGCGCTGCAACGCTGTGGAGCTGGCACGTTTTGCGCCAACCTGACCCGCTACAGGTTCAGCTTGCTGCATCTCTGGCACCGTTGCCTGTAACTCTCACCCCTGTGCAGCGGGATTTGCTGAGCCAGCAGGCTCCTCTGGAGCAAGCCTTCATTACGCAGACACAGCAGCAACTTACCCGCCTGGAGAAACTTCCCCCTGACTGGAACATTGCCTACAGCCGGCAGTTAATTGAGCAGGCTCAGGCGCTGTGGCCGGAGCAGGCTAAATCCATTGTTTTACAATGGTATCAACAACTTAATGCCAGTGCGTTGTCAAAAGAAGACCTGGACGGCTGGCATCAGGGGATGACGAAGCTAAAGCAGCTGAGCGATCGATTGAACAGGCTGGACGAGCAGAAGGGAAGATACATGACGGTCAGCGAACTGAAGTCAGTCGTATTTTCCGCCATGCAATCCTTTAATCAAACCATACCGGTCGAAGAACAATTGCGGGCACTGTCGCTGACCCCGGCTGGTCAGGCTTTGTCTTTGGCCGATAAGACCCGGCTGGAGATGCGTCTGAAGCAGCTGATTACCCGTTATGCAGAAATAAAGCAGACTGCGTCGGAAGAGTGAACATCATTTACAGGGAAGGGAACTCTGGTGATAAAAAACGTAACGCTGAGCAGGCGCAGAAGTCTAAAACAGGCGTTCCGGAGGGGGAGGGGATAAAGGGGCATCGATAGCCAGAGGACTTCTTCTTTCCCGGCCCCTTCTATAAGCCGTTCTGGTGTTCTACGGGACAGGCATTTCGGCTTCCTCTGTTCTGACTGTGGATGCCGGATAGATATGTCACCAGAGCGAGCACCAAACAATCATGCCCCCACAGCGAAATAGAGACTCATCAGGGTTGTATAAAAAACTGGCGGCACATTATTATAAGTGCACATGCTATATGTTTACTTATTACAACTGAGGGGGATTTTATGAACAAAGATAACGTCTGGAGTAAATCCTTTACGCTCGCTGTAAACAGCAAGCCGAAAGCAATATGGCAGGCATTTATCGACACAGATAACTGGAAGCGATGGAACCCTGGCGTAAAGTCAATCACTATCGAGGGGCCATTTCATACGGGAACATGGTTCACGATGGAGTTACCGGAAGGTGATGTTGTTCGTAGCCAGCTTATCGATGTTTCTGAAGAAAAGTATTTTATTGATGAGACCAGGGTAGATGAAACGCTGGTCAGAGTTGAACATCGTATTGAAGCATCAGGTACCGGTCACTGCATGTTGATTTATGCTATCAGCACGCAAGGTTCCCAGGCTCAGGCTTTCGGAGAGGGAATAAGCTCGGACTTCCCTGAAGTGATGGCGGGGCTGGCAAAATACCTTGCGGAAACAGGTTCAATGTAAATGACATCTGAAAATAAGCCCCTTCCCAGCGCTTTCGAAGGGCCGGACGAGAGCCCCGGCTATTTACTGTGGAGAGTGTCAAATAGCTGGCAACGCGAACAACGAAATGCCCTGCAACACTTAGGCCTGACACACACGCAGTTTGTCGTTCTGGCTGTAGCCAGTTGGTTTGAGGAAAAGGAGGCGCTGACACAAATACGGTTATCACAGCTAACCGGGAGCGACACGATGACGATATCCCAGGTTGTTCGTGTCCTTGAAAAGGCAGACTATCTGGAGCGTATTCCGCATCAAAAAGACACGCGTTCCAAAGTGATTAGGGTAACAAAAGCGGGGCGGGAGCTGGCTGAACAAGCCGTGCAGGTTGTAGAAGCCACCGATAAAAAATTTTTTATGCCGCTTGAGGATAATGGACAATCCCTGGTGACTTTGTTCCGAAAACTTCTCCGATAACCCCGAATCCTGCTGTTGGCGATGGAATAATAGGGGTGTAGTTAAGTGGGGCGATGGGATTTATGCAGTCGTGAGAGCTACTGTATAACATATTTGACGTATATTTTCGTACGGTTGGGCATCAGTTTCCACTGATGCCAAAGTTTTCGTCGATGCCGACAATGCCCCGCAGCAGGAAGTTTTTGATATGCACAAAGATAAAGAGTTTCGTTTATATCGCCCTTTGAAGGATATTACGCATACTTTCGGCGAAGAGTGGTTTGCGCTGAAAGCAGAAGCCTTCGCACGTTTTTTCGGTACACCGACATTCCTTATTGGGCAGACTATCGCGGTGATCGTGTGGATTGTTCTGAACGCAGCAGGCGTCGTGAAGTTTGACCCCTATCCCTTTATTTTGCTCAACCTGGCGTTCAGTATTCAGGCTGCTTATGCAGCTCCGCTGATCCTGTTAGCGCAAACCCGACAGGCGGAGCGCGATCAGGCGCATGCCCTGGCGGACGCGCAGCACCGCGAAGATCTGGATGACGCAATGGCGAAGCGCCAGATGCTGGCCGAGGAGCAGTCGGCACAACTGTTGGAATTGCTGAAACAAAATACGCATCTGACCGAGCTGACCCGGCAAATGGCCGAGCGTATCGAAACGCTCGCAACGCAGCTTGCGCAGCGTGAGTTGCACTGACAGCAGCAGTCAATTTCTGGTGGTGGCTGGTTTCCACAATCTGCCTGCTGCCAGACAGTTGGCAGTTATCGCTCGCAATGGAACGAAATCACCCGTAAAGCTGGTTCTTAAGCAGACATGACAGGCTGCTATGTGCGATGAACGGATAATGAATTTTTCGGCAGCGCTCTAAAATTGAATGGTTCGAATTACCGATAAACTTAAATTTCAAGTGCCGCAAGGATTGTGGCTTCCATTTTCTCCGGGGTGGTGAACGGCGCAAAACGCTTGAGCGGTTTACCGTCGCGTCCGATCAGGAATTTAGTGAAGTTCCACTTGATCCGCCCACCCAGCACGCCGGGCAATTCGTTTTTCAGATAACGAAACAGCGGGTGCGCTGCACTTCCGTTGACCTCAACTTTCTGGAACATCGGAAAGCTCACACCGTAATTAATGTGACAGGTTTGCGCGATGTCTTCGGCGCCGCCGGGCTCCTGTTTACCAAACTGGTTGCAGGGGAAACCAAGCACCACCAAACCCCGGGCGGCGTATTTCTGGTAGAGCGATTCAAGGCCTCCGTATTGTGGCGTGAAGCCACAAAGGCTGGCGGTATTAACGACCAGAACCACCTTACCTGCGTAGTCGGCCATAGAGATAAGCTGGCCGCCCAGACTGGTGGCTGTAAGTTGATGAAAGGGAGTCATAGCGGAATCCTCAAAGCAGAACCAGTTTGACGTCGGCATTGCCACGTAGCTCGTTATTGCCGGGGCCTGGAGAGTAGATCCTGTTCCTGATTGTGTGGCAGGTCTGGATCGTGTGCGATACATCTTTGCAAAGTCGAACGGAAAGAACAACAAACAGGCGACCGTTGACCTGTGCTCCGGGATAAAAAAGTATTTTTTTCGAATAGATTCAGAAGGTGTGGCGTTTACCCATCATTAACACACTGATGGAGTCATAATTTATGACTGGAACAACGCAACCGTTAACACGACAGCGCTACGATAGCTTTACCCTGGTACTGCATTGGGTCACCGCAGCCTGTGTCATTTTCCTGTTTGCAAGCGCACATATCTGGGAGCAACTTGAGCGGGGGACGCCGCTGAGAAAAGGGTTGCAGGCTGTTCATATTTCTTGCGGAATTCTACTGGCACTGGTGATGGTAATCCGGCCGCTATGGCGGCTATACAGCCAGCACTCTCCCCATTTATCGATGCCGCCGGTTGAAGGTGCAAGGCTTGCTAAACTGCTCGCACATGGCATGCACGGCGCGCTTTATCTCCTCCTTTTCGCACAAATCGTGCTTGGGTTTCTTTTCCGCTGGTCGCAGCAGGAACCCTTCTCGTTCTTTGGTCTTTTCGACCTGTCTGGCTGGGTGCAGATTACACCAACGCTACGGCATACCCTCGCTCAGTGGCACGGCAATGTGGCCTGGGCACTGGTTTCGCTGGCATTTGTGCATGCTCTGGCGGCGCTTTTCCATCACTACCTGTTACGGGACAGCGTACTGAGCCGTATGCTGCCTGGCCGTGCTTTTCGTTAACCCGGAGTTCACCATGAATCTATTTTCGTTTGCACATTCCGCAATTATTCAACGTCTGCTGCCCGTGGTGTTTGTTCTGCTAACCACGCCGGTTTTTGCCGCAGGTGACGATAATACCAACAGCAAAACGCCGGATTGTCCCACCGGGCAGGTGTATGACAGCACGACAAAACAATGCGTACCCGAGAAAACAAGCCAGCTCAGCGATGAAGATAAAACGCGTTATGCTTATCATCTGGCAAAAAAAGGGGAGTATCAGGCGGCCCTGGATCTGCTCAACACGCTGAAAAATGGCGATACTGCGGAAGCCTGGAATTACCGCGGCTATGCCACACGTAAGCTGGGTCGTACTGATGAAGGTATCGGCTATTATCAGCGTTCAATAGCACTCGATCCGACCTATGCCAAAGTACGTGAATACCTTGGTGAAGCATGGCTGGTGAAAGGGCGTCCTGACCTGGCAAAAGCGCAACTGGAAACCATCGCCACACTTTGCGGCCAGAGTTGCGAAGAGTACAGGGATCTGCAGGCTGCTATCGACGGCCATCCTGAATCCTGAGAATGGTATGAGGATAAAAAAATCACTACCAGTGACGTCCGTCAGCATCTTGCTGAACATCTGACACGCCTGTGGCGCTATGGGCTGGTTCTGTCGCGTAACCGCGAGGTTGCCGAAGAACTGGTGCAGTCTACCTGTGTCCGAGCGCTTGAAAAAAGCGCGCAGTTCACCCCCGGCACACGCATTGATAGTTGGTTATTCACTATTCTGCATTCCATCTGGATTTCAGAGGTGCGTTCCCGCCGGGTGCGGTTGGGGCAGGGGTTCGTTGAAAGCGATGAATTACTGGCGCCGGATACGTATGAACAGGATGAGGCGCGCCTGCACTATGCGAAAATTATGCAGTACGTGAGCGCTCTGCCGGAAGCACAACGCAATGCGGTATTTTTAGTCTATGTTGAAGGTTTTACCTATCAGGAGGCGGCAGATACATTGTCTGTCCCGATTGGCACGATCATGAGCCGGCTGGCTACGGCGAGGGCGAAAATCGCCCAGGTGATTCACACGCCGCACCCTGTACAGGAGAAGCGATATTGAACTCAATGAGATTTACAGCACCGTACAGCGATGAAGCGATAGTCGCCTGGCTGGATGGCGAAATGCAGGCAAGTGATGCAGAGCGCTTTGAGGCTGCGCTCGGTCAGGATAAACAACTGGCGGAACGAACAGAAGTGTTAAGGCTCAACCAGACTGATATTGCCCGCGCCTTCGCGCCCCTGCTGAAAGAGGCGCCGCAGTCTCGCCTGGAGGCACAACTGGCCAACATACTCGCCCAACCATCGGTAACCACTGCCGGTGCAAAGGGAGTTAGCCGACGCGCGTTGATCGCGGCCTCGCTCAGTTTTCTGGTTATCGGTTCAGGGATGGGCTATTTCGCGCGGCCTGCAATAAAGGCTCAGGGCGAGAGCGAAAAAATTCGTGACCTTGAGGCACAGTATATGTCTTTGTACAGTGCAGAAACGTTGCTTGATACAGACAGTTCCCCGTTAGCATTGCAACGTGGACTGGCGCGTACTGCACAAGACATAGGTTTGCAGGCGAATGAGCAGCAACTTGTGCTGCATGGGGCAGAGCTGAAAATGGTGCGTATGCTGCGCTATGACAGCACCTCGATTGCGCAAATCGCCTGGATGCATGCGGATTATGGCCCGATGGCGCTGTGTATTTCACCAGACCGCCAGCCAGCCAGCACAGAACTGAATCAAGAACAGCGCCATACGATGAATCTCATCTGGTGGCATTCCAGAGGCTACCAGTTTGTGTTGATTGGCCGTAACCCTGCTTCCCAACTGAAACAAAACGCACTGACGCTACAGGCTGCGCTTTCATAGCAAAAGGGATGCACCGGTATGCTGGCCGGAAATGTTTATACGGCCTGATGCAGCCGGGCCTGAATCTCAATATTGATTGTCACGTTGTCATCTACAAGCGCAGCGAAACTGTCCATATTGAATGCTGAGCGTGAAATCGTCGTTGAGGCATGCAGATAAATGCTCTCAGCACTGGTGAGCCCGGTGTTTTTCCCCATCAGTAAGGCATCCAGAATGACCGGGCGCGAGACGTTCTTAACCACAAGTGTGCCAAAAATCCGAAAATGGCCCTGTCCCAATGCCACCACGCGGCTACTGATGAAAGTGATATTCGGATAGCGTCCAGCGTCAAAAAAAAGCGTCCCTTTCATCTGCCAGGTTAACAGTCTGTTAGACGCCTTCAACGTCGCCACCGGAATGGATACATTGATAGTGTCGTACTCGTCGTTTCCGGCATTGAGTGCAATATCACCCGTTACATCTCCCAGTCTGGCCTCAGAAGTATCGCCAAATGCATGCCAGGAGAGGGTAATCGTTGTTTTCTGCGTGTTGATACTGTAGTTAGCAGGGCTGGCATATAACGAAAAGGGATTGATTAAAAATCCGAGAGCGATTACAGGCACGATACGCGTCATGTTGATAATCCTTGATGTGTTTAGCGTGTAAACGTGCCAGCCGTGTTTTTTATTCGATTCAGGGTTCACCTCCATTGTGCAAATACACTTAAAGCGATTTGCTCCCACGTTGATTAACACCAGCGGAAGTTACAACCTCTGCCCTGGCACCAAGCTGACCGACTGAAAAGTATCCCCGGCAGGGGAGATTTTCCGTTTTCCAGGTGGGCCTCATATACCCCTTCCATGGTAAATGTACACATATCGATGTGTATCCATCGCTGCCCCGTTATGGTGCGAAAGTTTGCACCATGCACAATATCCTGGCGGTTAACTGCGGATTAATGAGTATTTGTGTGCAATGTGCCCACTTCATTGTGTGGCCTCTGCCCAGATATTTTTGGCATATCTCTTGCTCTTTTGTGCATAGCCATTCAGATAGCCACTCAGAGGTTCAACTATGTCAAACAGCAATGATTTTCCGCTCGTCGAAGCGCCTGCATCAGGGCGCAAGGGTATATTTTCGATTTCCATGGTTCTGTTCAGCTTTACTTTCTTTACCGGCACGATGTTCGCGGGCGGTAAGCTCGGCGTCTCTTTTTCCATCGTTAACCTGTTGTGGATTGCCGTTATCGGTAACTTTTTGCTGGCCCTCTATGCCGCGTCGCTCGGCTGGATTGCTGCGCGCAGCGGGCTGAATACCGTGCTGATGGGGCGTTTTTGCTTCGGTGAAATAGGCAGTAAGCTCGCCGATTTTATTCTCGGTTTCGCTGAACTGGGATGGTACGCCTGGGGGACGGCGACCGTCGCCATTTCGCTGGTCAAAATCCTCGCCATACCTGAAGCCATGACCATTCCGCTGATGATCCTGTTCGGTATTCTGTTCTGCGTGACCGCGCTGGTCGGCTACAAGGGGCTGGATGCGCTGTCGCGCGTGTCGGTGCCGCTGATGTTCATTCTGCTGGTTATTTCTATGTATATTGCTGCCCATCACGCTGGCGGCTGGCAGGCGATGACCAAAATCGAGCCGGGCGGAAGCGAAACCATGGCCTGGTCAGCGGCTATCACCATGGTGTTCGGCACTTTCGCCAGCGGGGCGACCCAGGCGACAAACTGGACGCGTCTGGCCAACTCCAGCCGCACCGCCATCGTCGCCAGCATGGGCAGCTTCCTTGTCGGTAACGGGCTGATGATTGTTGCCGGAGCCTGGTGCGCTATTGTCTACCAGCAGGCTGATATCGTGGAAGTGCTGATTTTGCAGGGGCTGTCCGTCGCTGCGGTAGTGATGCTGTGCCTCAATCTGCTGACGATTCAGGGGCCGACGATTTATAACGTCTCGGCTGCCGCCTGCCATCTGCTGCGCAGTGAGCACCGTCGCACCCTGACTATTGTCGCCGCTGGCGTTGGCATTCTGCTGGCCATTGGCGGTATGTATGAAATGCTGATCCCTTTCCTGGTCTTACTGGGCAGCATCATTCCGCCCATCGGCGGCGTTATCCTCGCCGACTACTGGTTTTATCGCGGCGGCCGCTATCCGCTGTTGCAAACTGCCCGTTTGCCGCGCTTTAACTGGTCGGGGCTTTGCGCCTACGCCGTGGGAGCCGTGGTGGCTTATCTGTCGCCATGGATCGCGCCACTGGTGGGCATTACCGTTTCTGCGCTGGTCTACATCGCCCTGACTCGCCTGAGTAAACGTCAGCCTGCCGCTGATTCGGTTGCGGAGCAGTAACCATGAGCCTGACGGTCAGAGAAATCCTCGCCCTTGAGGAACTCTCCGCTATGCGCCTGCGCGCGGGCAAGCAGGGACTGCAACTGGCGGTTCGCTGGTACTACGTCGCAGAAAATGAAAATATCGCCGAATGGATCATGGGCGGGGAACTGGTGTTTATCACCGGGATCAACCATCCCCGCGATGAAGACAACCTGATCCAGTTGCTGATGGAAGGCAAGCAGCGCGGGATCGCCGGAATGGTGATCCTGACCGGAGGCGACTATATCCAGTCAATCCCGCTGCGTTTGATAACCCTCGCCGATGAGTTGGGTATTCCACTGATCGAACAGCCCTATCTGCTGAAGATGGTGATTGTTACCGAACGCATTGGCACCGCACTGGTGCGCAGTGAAAACGCTCTGCAGTCGCAGCGCGATATTCTGATGCAGCTGTTAACCGGGGATTATCCCGATCTGCAAATCCTGCAGCAACGCGCGATCCATCAGCGACTGGATTTTACCCGCCCGCTGCGGGTCGCGGCATTACGCCTTGAGGGAATACAGAACCTGTTTCGTCAGTTTCCACCCGAGCAGGCGGAAGCATGGTTACAGCAGGCTCGCCGTAGCGTACGCCAGCGATTGCAGCAGCAACTCAATCAGCAGGGCAACCCCTTTCCGCTGGTAGAACGCAGCAATATGTTTATCTTCCTGCTTCCGGATGAGGAAGGTGAGTTTTATCAGCAGAAAAAGTGGTTACAGCAGTGGCTGCTCGCGCTGGCGGATAGCGACGATGGGTTGTCGCTACTGTGCGGCCTTTCCGCAAGAGTGCAGCAATTACAGGATTATCAGCGCGCGCTGTCGCAGGCGCGTCAGGCGCTGGACCTCAGCGATAATCTGCGTCCGGCCCAGCGCATTAGCGACTATCAACAACTGGGCTTTATCAAACTACTCTCTGCCATCGGCGACCCTGCGCTGCTGAGCGATTTTATGCATGACACCCTCGGCTGTCTGATAGAACGCGATCGCAAAAGCCCATGGCTGTTAATGGAGACGCTGGAAACGCTGCTCCAGGAGAACGGTAACGTGGTCAGGGCCGCCGAACGGCTTGGTATCCACCGCAACACATTACATCAACGTATTCAACGAATTGAAAAGCTGACCAGCTATCCGATCAGCCATCCGCAATTCCATCTCAACGCCTCGGTCGCTTTAACGATCTGGCGTATGTCGCAAAATCATTTACGGGAACATCCATGAAAATTATCAACGCGCGCCTGCGCCATAAAGAAGCGCTCTATACCCTTGAATTACAGGACGGTGTGATTAAAAGCATCACTTTGCAGACCTCAGCGCAGGTAGCTGAGGTCTGCGATATCGATGCGCAACAAAAACTGGTTATCCCGCCATTTGTCGAGCCACATATTCATCTCGATGCCACCCTGACGGCGGGCGAGCCGGAGTGGAATATGAGCGGCACCCTGTTTGAGGGGATCTCCCGCTGGAGCCAGCGAAAAGAGAGTGTAACGGTTGAAGATACGCGTCAACGCGCGCTGAAAACCATCGGTATGCTGCGTGATAACGGCGTGCAGCACGTGCGCACCCATATTGATGTTACCGATCCCTCCCTGACGGCGCTTGAAGCCATGCTGATGGTGAAAAAAGAGGCGGCTCATCTTATCGACCTGCAAATCGTTGCCTTCCCACAGGAGGGCATCGAATCCTTCCCCGGCGGGCGAGATCTGATGACTCGAGCCATTGAGATGGGGGCCGACGTGGTGGGCGGCATTCCGCACTACGAAAACACCCGTGACAAGGGCGTCAGCTCACTTGTTTTTCTCATGGATCTGGCCCAGCGCCACGGCTGCCTGGTCGATGTGCACTGCGATGAAATCGACGATCCGCAGTCGCGCTTCCTGGAGGTGCTGGCGGAAGAAGCCCGGGTACGTGGAATGGGCGCGCAGGTTACCGCCAGCCATACCTGTGCCATGGGATCTTACGATAACGCTTACTGTTCGAAGTTGTTCCGGCTGCTAAAAGTGTCGGGCATTAACTTTATCTCCTGTCCGACCGAGAGTATTCATTTACAGGGGCGCTTCGACACCTGGCCGAAACGTCGCGGCGTGACGCGGGTGGCTGAACTGGACCGCGCCGGGATCAATGTCTGTTTTGCTCAGGATTCCATCCAGGACCCGTGGTATCCGCTGGGCAACGGCAATATTATGCGCATCCTCGACGCCGGCCTGCATATCTGCCATATGCTGGGGTATAAAGATTTGCAGCGCTGCCTCGATCTTATTACCGATAACAGCGCCCGGGCGCTGTGCCTGGGTGATAATTACGGCATTGTCGAAGGACGCCCGGCTAACCTGCTGATCCTTGACGCGGAAAATGACTATGATGCGGTCTGTCGCCAGGCCAAAGTGCTGACGTCAATTCGCCACGGTGAAATAATCATGCAGCGCCAGCCGGAACAGATTGGCTATCCAGCCTGACACGTTAAGCCCGGCCAGTTAACCTGCCGGGCTTAAAACGCGCACCTTATCCGGCCCCGATCCGCTGGCTTTCATTATTGTGGACAACTGGATAAGGTGCGCTTTCAGCGGCTTAAACGTCGGGTAGGGTTGACCTGCTCTCAATAGATGAATGTTGCGTGTGTAGTTCAACCGAGGGAGGTAGCGGCAATTGTAGGGGGCTCACTTTTCCTTGAACAGGGCATTTATTGATTCACGTTGAAACTGGTAGATATCGGCTGATGCCGCATAGCTAAAGTTGAAGGTAATATAAGGATGCTTATTGCATTCGGCAGACGTCAGGAGAGGGATATATGGTGTCCCCTGCAGGAATCGAACCTGCAATTAGCCCTTAGGAGGGGCTCGTTATATCCATTTAACTAAGGGGACAAGGCGGCAGGAGTATAACGTCATTTATCTGCTGCGTTAAGCGTGTTTGCCGCCAAGTGGTTAAACCGTCACCGTTTATGCTTTTTTTTCTGCACCTTCGTCGGCGCTTGCCTGTGCTTCTGCCCGGGCTTTTGCTTCAGCCTTGCGTTTGTTGATCATGTCGTTACGGATTTGCGCATGGCTGAGCAGGGCGAAAATAAAGGTACCGCCGCAGATATTTCCGGCGAGCGTTGGCAGGGCAAATGGCCAAATAAATTCGCTCCAGTGCACGGTACCGTTAAATACCAGATAAAAAATCTCTACCGCGCCGACCACAATGTGCGTGGTGTCTGCCAGCGCAATTAGCCACGTCATCAACACGATCACCACAATTTTCGCGGAGCCCGCAGACGGAAACATCCACACCATTGTCGCAATGATCCAGCCGGAAAGAATCGCATTAGAAAACATCTCCAGCGGCGTATTCTTCATCACATCCATGCCGATTTTGACAAAGGCATCGCGGGTCTCTTCGTCAAACACCGGCATATATTCAAACGCCCAGGCCGCAATAGCGGTACCGAGCAGATTTCCCAGCAGCACCACGCCCCATAACCGCACCATCAGGGCAAAATTTCCCCAGCCAGGGTTTTGCATCACCGGCAGCACGGCCGTTACGGTGTTTTCGGTAAAGAGTTGCTGGCGGGCCATGATGACAATAATGAAACCGAAGGTGTACCCCAGATTCTCCAACAGAAAACCGCCCGGAACGCCCTCCAGTTGCACATGGAAAATCCCTTTTGCCAGCAATGATGAACCCATCGACAGCCCGGCGGCGATAGCCGACCAGAATAGCGCCATGGCGTCTCTTTCCAGCTCTTTTTCACCATCCTGGCGAATATGTTCATGAATAGCCATGGCCCGGGAGGGGAGGCGCTCTTCATCAAGTTCGATTTTTTCGCCGCGCTTTTTTTCGTCGCTCTCAACCTCGATTTCATCGCTGTGTTTATCGATTTTCTCCATACTTACCTCGCTTCTGCTGCTCTGATGTCTAAAGCGTAGCGGTTTTACGCTGCTTTCCATGGCGGCATCGTCTTAAAGTGCCGGGAAAAGCAACAATGGCGATACGGCACAGGCAAAGTTTGTATAGAATTGTTAATGAGCCGTATAGATAATGTGGGCTATGCTGGTTTGAGTCTCGTTCACTGCGTGGACATCATAATATGCGCTGATACAATGCGTTGCATAACTTCGACGCAAACCCGGCGTCGCGTTCGCGTTATTATGGATGACCTTCAGCACTGGTCATTTTCTTCAGGGAGACACCTATGAAACACCGCCTGTCGGCGCTTGCGTTGGCAACCACTGTACTGGTCGGCTGCGCCAGTTCTCAGCAGACGCAGGGACGTTCGGACCCGCTGGAAGGGTTCAACCGGACTATGTACAACTTCAACTTCAACGTGCTGGATCCGTACGTTGTTCGTCCTGTGGCGGTAGCATGGCGTGATTATGTGCCACAACCTGCGCGCAATGGTCTGAGCAACTTCACCAGCAACCTTGAAGAGCCTGCACAGATGGTGAACTACTTCCTGCAGGGCGATCCCTATCAGGGCATGGTGCATTTTACGCGTTTTTTCCTGAACACCTTGCTGGGGATGGGCGGCTTTATGGACGTCGCCGGTATGTCGAACAGCAAATTGCAGCGTGAAGATCCGCACCGTTTCGGCAGTACGCTGGGGCACTATGGCATTGGTTACGGTCCGTATATGCAGTTACCGTTCTACGGCAGTTTCACACTGCGTGAAGATGGCGGCGATATGGCGGATACGCTCTATCCGGTGCTCTCGTGGCTGACATGGCCGCTTTCTGTCGGTAAATGGACCATTGAAGGTGTCGAATCCCGTGCGCAACTGCTCGATTCCGACGGCTTGCTGCGCCAGTCTTCCGATCCTTATATCCTTGTGCGGGAAGCCTATTTCCAGCGTCACGATTTTATCGCCAATGGCGGCAAGCTGAAGCCGCAGGAAAATCCGAACGCGCAGGCGATTCAGGGCGATTTAAAAGATATCGATTCGGAATAAATCCGGTCGCAGCCAATAACAAAGGTGAGCCAGGCTCACCTTTGTTATTATTGACGCGTTATCAGAAGGCGTAGTTGAAGTTAGCGCCGTAGAGGAACGCGCGGCCTTCAGACTGGAACGTATACGGGCCTTCGGTGAACTTCACTTTCTGACCATGCATATAAGAGAAGCCAACATCGACGGAAGCATCCTTATTAAAGGCATAGGTCGCCCCCGTGCTCAGCCACAGACGGTCCTGATCAGGGATGGAGATCGTGCGTTTGTTAGCCGGAACCGGGCTGTCATCAAAGGCGATACCGGCGCGGAAGGTCCAGTTATCATCCATATAATAAGTGGTACCCAGCGCGATGCGATAGGCATCTTTAAAGCCTTCATCTTTATAGAACAGCGTTTGACCACTGTCACCGGTCGCTTTCAGCTCCTGGAACTGGCTCCAACTGGTATAGGTCAGACTGTAGTGAATGGCCCACTGTGGAGCTACGCGGTTATAACCCGAAACTTCCCACATCTCTGGCAGATGGAGCGACAGCGAGCCATTGGTGGTCGAGCCGCCAGTACCATACGGCAAGCCAAGACCCAGTGCTGTGTTGATCGGGTTAAGCGTTGTCGGCAGGCTGCTCTTATAATCGCCGTCGAAGTCGACCTTCACTTCGGAGCGGTAAGTTAAGGAGTAACGGTTGTTTTTATCCAGCTCGTAAAGGATACCGGCGTTCCAGCCAAAGCCCCATTCATCGCCTTTCAGATGCGCGATTTGCGTATCACGGCTGATACCGCCCGCCTGTGCGCCAATAGCGGCAGCCTGCTGGGCGCTAAGCTGGCCAGATTGCACCATGCCTGGCAGGCTGGCGCCGATGATCTGCGGCAGATCGCCAGCGTAACGCTCAACCTTCGCGCGAGCATAAACGGCGTCAAAACCCAGACCGAAGCTCCAGTGGGTATCCAGACGATACGCGCCGCTAAGGTTCAGGTTCAGTGTTTCGAGATCGGTTTTACCGCCCATCGACCCGGCTGCGTAGTCATTATTAAACTCTGTTGCCAGCCCAAAGTTGGAAGTCAGCGAAGCCCCCCAGCCGAACTGATCGTTAATCGGCGCGACAAAGTGCAGGTTTGGTATCCACGCTGTCGGCGCAATGTTTTTCTGGCTCGCATCATTACCAATCGCGGAACGGCCGGAGACATCGACATCCGGATCAACAAACACCGCGCCGCCGGAGAACGTCGGGCGGTCAAACATGGTAATCAATGCAGGGTTGCGGCTGACGTTACCTGCATCATCCGCAATTGCACCTTCACCGGAATAAGCACGGCCAAGACCAGAAGCCGAAAATTCATTGAGTTGAAAGCCTGCGGACCAGGCCTGGGTAGAGACAATTGCCACTGCGACTGCCAGAGCAGACTTGGTAAAACGGGTTTTCTGGCTCATGACCATAACCTCATTCGAAATCGATTTATTTTTATTCAAACTATGTTACGTGTTGTAACAGGAGCGCGAAGTGTAGGGTCTGTGTTACAGCAGAGAAATCAGACCAGTGGCGGAAGTATAGGTCCGACCAGAGGGAATGTTGCAAGTTTGTATATAAGTTTTTTCAATTGTGATCTTCGAAACGGGATCTGCGTGGCAAAATCGCCGGGGTTGGTAATCAGTCAATTGGGCGATTTTTGTTTTAGATCATTTTTAAGTGTGATTTCGGTCACTTATCCACTTTCGGAAGATTATCAACTGGAGACGCCATGAACGGCGGCGTAAAATATGTCCATCGTTTATCTGGCACCCAGGGTGCTAATTCAGAGGAATCAACAATGAGCAAATGCAGTGCTGATGAAACCCCGGTTTGCTGCTGTATGGATGTTGGCACCATTATGGACAACTCCGACTGCACCGCCTCTTACAGTCGTGTATTCACCAATCGTGCTGAAGCCGATGAAACGCTGGCCGCGCTGAGCGCAAGAGCCCGCAGCGTGGAATCCGAGCCTTGCCAAATTACCTCCACCTTCACCGAAGTGGCGGATGGCGTGCGTCTCGATATCGATTTTGTTTTCGCCTGCGAAGCGGAAACCCTGATTTTCCAGCTTGGCCTGCGTTAATCTTCTTGCCAACGCCTCCTTTCACGGAGGCGTTTTGCTAAGCATCTCTGTGCCTTAGCTCGCATTTTTCTCTCGCTCCCATTGGCTATATGTAAAAAATTGGTTAAGACTGTTATCAGGTCAGACCACTTTAAGCATACGCTGTTAACAGGGGAGTGTTATGAAGGCATTACCGCTTGTCACCCGCCAGGGCGACCGCATTGCCATTGTCAGTGGGTTACGTACCCCGTTTGCCCGCCAGGCCACCGCTTTTCACGGCATTCCGGCGATCGATCTTGGCAAAATGGTGGTGGGAGAGATGCTGGCGCGCAGCGAAATTCCCCCCGAAGTGATTGAACAACTGGTGTTTGGCCAGGTCGTGCAGATGCCGGAAGCGCCTAATATTGCGCGCGAAATCGTGCTCGGCACCGGCATGAGCGTCCATACCGATGCTTACAGCGTCAGCCGCGCCTGCGCAACCAGTTTCCAGGCCGTGGCCAACGTCGCAGAAAGTCTGCTGGCGGGCACTATTCGCGCCGGTATTGCTGGCGGGGCGGATTCTTCCTCTGTTTTACCGATTGGCGTCAGTAAAAAGTTGGCGCGTGCGCTGGTGGATGCCAACAAAGCCCGCACTGTGGGGCAAAAACTGAAGCTTTTCTCCCGCTTGCGCTTGCGCGACCTGTTGCCGGTTCCTCCCGCCGTCGCGGAGTATTCCACCGGGCTGAGAATGGGCGATACAGCTGAGCAGATGGCGAAAACATACGGTATCAGCCGTGAACAGCAGGATGCGCTGGCCCACCGCTCACACCAGCTAGCCGCACAGGCCTGGGCTGAAGGCAAACTGCGTGATGAAGTGATGACCGCCTATGCGCCGCCGTTTCGCGATCCGGTTGAACAGGATAATAACGTTCGTCATAACTCCAGCCTGGCCGATTACGCGAAGCTGCGTCCCGCCTTCGATCGTCAGCATGGCACGGTGACGGCGGCGAACAGTACGCCGCTGACCGACGGAGCTGCGGCTGTAATTTTAATGACCGAATCCCGCGCCCGGGAACTGGGATTATCACCGCTGGGTTATTTGCGCAGCTACGCTTTCACCGCCATTGATGTGCAACAGGACATGCTGCTTGGCCCAGCCTGGGCAACGCCGCTGGCACTGGAAAGAGCCGGGTTGACGATGGCTGATCTGACGCTTCTCGATATGCACGAAGCCTTTGCCGCGCAAACCTTAACCAACCTGAAATTGATGGCCAGCGAGCGTTTTGCTCGTGAGGTACTTGGGCGCTCGCAGGCAACAGGTGAGGTGGATGACAGTAAGTTTAACGTGTTGGGCGGTTCCATCGCTTACGGTCATCCGTTTGCCGCCACCGGCGCGCGCATGATCACCCAAACGTTACACGAACTGCACCGCCGGGGAGGCGGTTTTGGTCTGGTCACTGCCTGTGCCGCGGGCGGTCTGGGCGCGGCAATGGTTCTGGAGGCTGAATAATGACAATGATGTCCGCATTTACCTTTAATGTGCGTCCCGACAATATCGCGGTCGTCACCATTGATGTGCCGAATGAAAAAATGAACACCCTGAAAGCGGAGTTTGCAGGTGAAGTGCGCGCCATGCTGAAACAGATCCGCGACAATAAGGCGCTGCGTGGCGTGGTGTTTATCTCGGCCAAGGCAGACAATTTCATCGCTGGCGCGGATATCAATATGATCGCCCGTTGCCAGACGGCAAAAGAGGCCGAGGATCTGGCTCGTCAGGGGCAGCAAGTGATGGCGGAGATCCATGCGCTGTCGATTCCGGTAGTTGCCGCAATTCATGGCGCTTGCCTGGGCGGCGGGCTGGAACTGGCACTGGCGTGCCATCGCCGGATTTGTACTGACGACGCGAAAACAATGCTGGGATTGCCTGAAGTTCAGTTAGGTCTGCTGCCCGGTTCCGGCGGGACACAGCGATTGCCGCGTCTGATTGGCGTCAGTACGGCGCTGGAAATGATCCTCACCGGAAAACAGCTTCGTCCGCGCCAGGCATTAAAAGTTGGTCTGGTGGACGATGTCGTACCGCAGTCAATTCTCCTTGAGGCCGCTGTTGATTTGGCCAAACAGGGGCGGCCGGTTGCCCGTCATCTGCCGGTTCGTGAACGGGTTCTGGCCGGGCCGCTTGGCCGCGCGTTGCTGTTCCGTATGGTGAGTAAGAAAACCGAACAAAAAACCCAGGGGAATTATCCTGCGGCCACGCGCATTTTATCCGTTATTGAAACCGGGTTGACGCAGGGGCGCAGCAGCGGTTACGACGCGGAAGCGCGCGCGTTTGGTCAACTGGCGATGACGCCGCAATCACAGGCGTTACGCCACCTGTTCTTCGCCAGTACCGGCGTTAAAAAAGATCCTGGCAGCGAGGTGCAGGCTGGCCCGTTGAACACGATCGGTGTGCTGGGCGGCGGATTAATGGGCGGCGGGATCGCTTTCGTCACGGCAAGCAAAGCAGGATTGCCGGTTCGCATAAAAGATATTAATGCGAAAGGGATCAACCACGCGCTGAAATACAGTTGGGAAGAGCTGGATAAAAAAGTGCGGCGCCGCTACCTGAAAGCGGGCGAGCGCGATAAGCAGTTGGCGAAAATATCCGGCACCCTGGATTTTAGCGGCTTTGCTCAGCGTGACCTGGTCATTGAGGCGGTGTTTGAAGATCTGGCGTTGAAACAGAAAATGGTGGCTGAAGTGGAAGCCCATTGTTCCGCTCATACTATTTTTGCCTCCAATACCTCTTCTTTACCGATCGGCGATATTGCAGCGCATGCCGCGCGACCAGAAAAGATCATCGGATTACATTTTTTCAGTCCGGTGGAAAAAATGCCATTGGTGGAGGTGATTCCACACGCCGGAACGGATGAGCAGACCATCGCTACCACGGTAAAGCTGGCGAAAAAACAGGGCAAAACGCCGATTGTGGTCGCGGATAAAGCCGGATTTTACGTGAACCGCATTCTTGCTCCCTATATTAATGAAGCCATCCGGCTGCTGAGTGAAGGCGAGTGCATCGAGGATATTGATCGCGCGCTGGTGAAATTTGGCTTCCCGGTCGGGCCGATCCAGTTACTGGATGAAGTGGGCATCGATACCGGTACAAAAATTATTCCGGTGCTGGAAAGCGCTTATGGTGAACGGTTTAGCGCCCCTGCAAGTATTGTGAGCGCAATTCTGAACGACGATCGCAAAGGGCGAAAAAATGGTCGTGGTTTCTATCTTTACCCTGCGAAAGGGCGTAAAAGCAAAAAGCAGCCCGATCCGGCGATTTATCCCCTGATTGGTGCCTCCGGCGGTGGGAGGTTATCGGCAGAGCAGATGGCGGAACGCTGTGTGCTGCTGATGCTGAACGAGGCGGTGCGTTGCTTTGATGAGCAGGTTATTCGCAGCGCGCGAGACGGCGATATTGGCGCCGTATTCGGCATCGGTTTTCCGCCGTTTTTAGGCGGGCCGTTCCACTATATAGCGACATCAGGAGCGGGCGACGTCGTGGCGAGGTTGCAGCGGCTGGAGGCGCAATACGGTGCGCGTTTTGCGCCTTGTGAACCGCTGTTGCGTATGGCGGAGCAGGGTGTAACTTTTTGGTCGGAAAAAGAAACTGAAGATGTGAATTAAGGTCTAAAAATTTAATTCTGTTATTCCTCATGGCGTTCGCGGTTATTTTGTAAACAGTGATTGACTATACTTACACCATTGAGGTAAAAAACAGCGTTTCATTCATGGAATGGATCAGGCACAATGCCCGGCCATCGATACTTTTCCGTCGTCGCGAAATGATTTCGCAGTGAAAGTGTTGATGATTCTGGTTAACAAAAGCGGTGCAATATGCAAGTTTTTATCATGCGTCACGGCGACGCTGCCCTCGATGCAGCCAGTGACTCGGTTCGTCCCTTAACCCCTTGTGGCTGTGACGAATCCCGTCAAATGGCAACATGGTTGAAAGGCCAAAAAGTGGATATTGAACGTGTTCTGATCAGCCCTTTTTTACGTGCTGAACAGACGCTGGAAAAGGTAGGGGAGTGTATGAACCTGCCTGACAACGTGGAGGTCCTGCCGGAACTGACGCCTTGCGGCGATATCGGCCTTGTCAGTGCCTATTTACAGGCGCTGGCGAATGAAGGAATCTCCTCTGTGCTGGTGATCTCTCACCTGCCGCTGGTGGGTTACCTGGTGTCCGAGCTTTGCCCGGGTGAAGCACCGCCGATGTTTACCACTTCCGCCATTGCCAGCGTTACGCTGGGTGAAGACGGTAAAGGGGTTTTTGACTGGCAAATGAGTCCCTGCAACCTGAAGATGCGAAAAGCCATCTGAATTCGCCGGACACTGAAAAACGCAGAGCCGCTTTATGCGGCTCTTGACGTTTCTGGCATCAGGGCAGCTCCGGCGGCTGCCACTCTTCCACTTCAATCAGCACCAGAATTGCTGCGTCGCCGCCATACTCTTTCGGCGCCTGGTGAAACGCCATCACATGCGGGTGCTGCGCCAGCCACAGCGGTGTCTGTTGCTTCAGAATGTGTTTACCGTGGCCGTGCATCACGCAGGCGCAGAACACATGTTCACGGCGACAGGCGGCGATCAGCGCGCCCAGTTCTTGCTTCGCCTGCTGCTGTGTTAAACCGTGCAGATCGAGAAACAACTCCGGCGAGTAGTCGCCCCGACGCATCTTTTTTAGCTCAAAATGGCTGACATCTTCACGCACATATTTGACCGGACCTTCGGTATTGAGCAGCGGCTGAAACTCGTCGGAAAAGTAGTGACTGTTGTCGGCTTGTTCCTGTAATAACCGTTTCACCGGAACTTCGCTGATTTTTTTCCGCGCCGGGCGATGTACCACGGTATCCTGCTTAAGCTGGCGCGTACCGGTCATCAGTTGCCGGAACAACACCTGTTCCTCCTCGCTAAGCGATGATTTCTTTTTCATTTGTGCGTCTCATCTTTTCTTTTCTTCAGTGTACCCGACTCACTGCGGCTCCGGCGAAGCAAAATGCATTTTTCCCTCTGGCAGGCGCGTGAGATGCTGATTTATCGCCGTCTTCATGGCAAACTAGCCGCCGAATTTAATGCGAGCATGTACCTGGGGGATACTATGGATAAAATTTTTGTCGATGAAGCAGTGAATGAGCTGCACACCATTCAGGACATGCTGCGCTGGGCGGTCAGCCGCTTCAGCGCCGCGAATATCTGGTACGGTCACGGCACGGATAACCCGTGGGACGAAGCGGTGCAACTGGTGTTGCCGACGCTCTATCTGCCGCTCGATATCCCGGAGGATATGCGCACCGCGCGTCTGACTTCCAGCGAGCGTCACCGCATTGTTGAGCGCGTGATCCGTCGTGTTAACGAGCGTATTCCGGTCGCTTACCTGACCAACAAAGCGTGGTTCTGCGGCCACGAATTTTATGTCGATGAGCGCGTGCTGGTGCCGCGTTCCCCGATTGGTGAACTTATCAACAACCGCTTTGCCGGGCTGATTGATCAACAGCCGCAGCATATTCTGGATATGTGTACCGGCAGCGGCTGTATCGCTATTGCGACGGCGTACGCCTTCCCGGAAGCGGAAGTGGATGCGGTCGATATCTCCGCGGATGCGCTGGCGGTAACTGAGCATAATATTGAAGAGCACGGCCTGATTCACCACGTTACGCCGATCCGTTCCGACCTGTTCCGCGATCTGCCGAAAGTGCAGTACGACCTTATTGTCACCAACCCGCCGTACGTTGATGAAGAAGATATGTCCGATCTGCCATCGGAATACCGTCACGAGCCGGAGCTGGGCCTGGCATCGGGCAGCGACGGCCTGAAACTGACGCGCCGCATTCTGGCCTGCGCCCCGGATTACCTTGCTGACCACGGCATCCTGATTTGTGAAGTCGGCAACAGCATGGTACATCTGATGGAACAATATCCGGACGTTCCGTTCACCTGGCTGGAGTTTGATAATGGCGGGGACGGCGTCTTTATGCTGACCAAAGCGCAGCTGATTGCCGCTCGCGAACACTTCAGCATCTATAAAGATTAAAACGACGCTCAACACCAACAACGACAACGGAGCCGTTATGGCAGGTAACACAATTGGACAACTTTTCCGCGTAACCACGTTTGGTGAATCGCACGGCCTGGCGCTGGGTTGCATCGTTGACGGCGTACCTCCGGGTATTCCGCTGACCGAAGCCGATTTACAACACGATCTCGACAGACGACGCCCGGGAACATCGCGCTATACCACCCAACGCCGCGAACCGGATCAGGTGAAGATTCTGTCCGGCGTCTTTGAAGGCGTCACCACTGGTACCAGCATTGGTCTGCTGATCGAAAACACCGACCAGCGCTCGCAGGATTATGGCGCGATTAAAGATCTGTTCCGCCCGGGCCATGCGGATTACACCTACGAACAAAAATACGGTCTGCGCGACTATCGCGGTGGTGGTCGTTCTTCTGCGCGCGAAACCGCAATGCGCGTCGCCGCTGGCGCTATCGCCAAGAAATATCTGGCGCAGAAATTTGGCATTGTTATTCGCGGTTGCCTGACTCAGATGGGTGAGATCCCGCTGGAGATCAAAGACTGGGCGCAGGTTGAACAGAACCCGTTTTTCTGCCCGGATCCGGACAAAATCGAGGCGCTGGATGAACTGATGCGCGGCCTGAAAAAAGAGGGCGACTCCATCGGCGCGAAAGTGACCGTAGTGGCCGATGGCGTTCCGGCAGGTTTTGGCGAGCCGGTGTTTGACCGTCTTGATGCTGATATCGCGCACGCGCTGATGAGCATCAACGCGGTGAAAGGCGTGGAAATTGGCGATGGCTTTGAAGTCGTGAAGCTGCGCGGCAGCGAAAACCGCGACGAAATCACGCAGCAGGGTTTCCAGAGCAACCACGCGGGCGGCATTCTTGGCGGCATCAGCAGCGGGCAGCAAATTATTGCCAATATCGCGCTGAAACCCACGTCGAGCATTACCGTACCGGGTCGCACCATTAATCGTTTCGGCGAAGAAGTGGATATGGTAACCAAAGGCCGTCACGATCCGTGTGTCGGTATTCGCGCCGTGCCGATCGCCGAAGCGATGCTGGCGATCGTGCTGATGGATCACTTCCTGCGTCAGCGTGCGCAAAACGCTGATGTCACTACTGATATTCCACGCTGGTAAATAATGAAAAGAACGGCAATTGCGCTGTTTACTCTGCTGGTGTGCGCCGCCGCGACGGCGGCGACACCGTGGCAAAAACTGACGCATCCGGTCGCCGGTAGCCCGCAGTCCATTGGCGCGTTCGCTAATGGTTGTATCGTTGGTGCGCATGCGCTGCCGCTGCAATCGGACAACTATCAGGTGATGCGCACTGACCAGCGGCGCTACTTCGGTCATCCCGATCTGGTGCTGTTTATTCAGCGTCTGAGCAATCAGGTGCACAATCTGGGGCTGGGTACGGTGCTGGTGGGCGACATGGGGATGCCCGCAGGTGGACGTTTCAACGGCGGCCATGCCAGCCATCAATCCGGGCTGGATGTTGATATCTTCCTGCAACTACCGAAAACCCGCTGGAGCGCCGCGCAGTTGCTGAAACCACAGGCGCTGGATCTCGTCTCAAGCGATGGTAAGCAAGTCGTGCCCGCGCTGTGGAAGCCGGAAATCAGTAGCATGATCAAGCTGGCGGCACAAGATAACGACGTGACGCGCATTTTCGTTAACCCGGCAATCAAACAGCAGCTTTGCCTCGATGCCGGAACCGATCGCGACTGGCTGCGTAAAGTGCGTCCATGGTTCCAGCATCGTGCGCATATGCACGTGCGTTTGCGCTGTCCGGCTGATAGCCTGGAGTGCCAGGATCAACCTCTGCCGCCGCCTGGCGACGGTTGCGGCGCAGAACTGCAAAGCTGGTTTGAACCGGCGAAACCTGGCAGCACAATCCCTGAGAAAAAGACGCCGCCGCCATTGCCGCGGTCTTGTCAGGCTTTACTGGATGAACACGCACTCTGATGGAACTCTTTCAACAACTGTTTATGGTATCGCCGTTACTGCTGGTGGTGCTTTTTTTTGTCGCGTTGCTGGCCGGTTTTATTGACGCGCTGGCGGGCGGCGGCGGGCTGTTAACGGTGCCAGCGTTACTGGCGGCAGGTATGACGCCAGCCCAGGCGTTGGCAACGAATAAATTACAAGCCTGTGGCGGTTCGATTTCTGCGTCGCTGTACTTTATCCGTCGCAAAGTGGTGAATCTTGCCGATCAGAAACTCAATATCCTGATGACCTTTATCGGTTCAACCACCGGTGCGCTGCTGGTGCAGCATGTGCAATCGGATGTACTGCGCCAAATCCTGCCGATTCTGGTGATCTGTATCGGTCTCTACTTCCTGTTGATGCCGAAGCTGGGTGAGGAGGATCGTCAGCGTCGTTTGTACGGGCTGCCGTTTGCGCTGGTCTCCGGTGGCTGTGTCGGTTTTTACGACGGTTTCTTCGGCCCCGGCGCCGGTTCCTTTTACGCGCTGGCTTTTGTGACGCTCGCAGGGTACAACCTGGCGAAATCCACCGCGCATGCCAAAGTGCTGAATGCCACCTCGAATGTCGGCGGTCTGCTGCTGTTTATTATTGGCGGCAAAGTTGTGTGGGGCACGGGTTTCATCATGCTGGCCGGGCAGTTTCTCGGCGCGCGAATGGGCTCGCGTCTGGTGCTCAGCAAAGGGCAAAAACTCATTCGTCCGATGATTGTGATTGTCTCGGCGGTGATGAGTGCAAAACTTCTTTATGACAGTCACGGCCAGGAGATCCTCCATTTTCTGGGGGTGAACGTATGACACATCACTACCAACAATTGATTGATATTTTTGACGGCTGTTTTGCCGACGATTTTAATACCCGTCTGATTAAAGGCGACGACGAACCGATCTATCTTCCTGCTGATGCGGATGCGCCGTATAACCGCATTGTTTTTGCTCACGGTTTTTATGCCAGCGCGTTACATGAGATTTCGCACTGGTGCATCGCCGGTGCCGAGCGTCGCAAGCAGGTGGATTTTGGCTACTGGTATTGCCCTGATGGCCGCGATGCGGTAACGCAGGGGCAGTTCGAGGATGTTGAAGTAAAACCGCAGGCGTTTGACTGGTTGTTTTGCGTGGCGGCGGGTTTCCCGTTTAATGTCAGTTGCGACAATCTGGAAGGCGATGTCGAGCCGGATCGTATCGTGTTCCAGCGCCGCGTTCACGCGCAGGTCATGGCTTATCTGGAGCAGGGTATTCCCCCGCGCCCGGCGCGTTTTATCAAGGCATTACAGGATTATTATCAAACGCCGCCTTTAGCGGCAGAACAGTTCCCATGGCCGGAAGATCTTTGAAGCCATGTTGTCAAAAGAGGAAGAGAGATGATCGCGGAGTTTGAATCACGCATTCTGGCGTTAATCGATAATATGGTGGATCACGCCAGTGATGATGAGTTGTTTGCGGGCGGTTATCTGCGCGGCCACCTGACGCTGGCGGTGGCTGAACTGGAAGGCGAGGATAACTATTCGCCGGAAAATCTGTACCAGAAAGTCACCGGTAGCGTGGAAACTGCTATTCAGGCCGGAGAACTGTCGCCGCGCGATCAGGCGCTGGTGATGGGGATGTGGGAAAACCTATACCAGCAGGCGAAGTCGCATTAAGGGGCGTCGTAGTGCCGGGTAATGCTGACGCGTATCCGGCCAATATCCGTGCCTACAGGTTTGTAGGCCGGATAAAACAACGCCGCCATCCGGCGAATATTCCCACCTTCACTTCACCGCTCTGCCTTTCAATAACTTCCTGACCCACAAACGATTCGGATTGAGGGCTGCCAGCGTTTCGCCATCCAGCGGAATCGGCTCGTCACTCATCTGCGAAGCCAGAATCTCCGCCGCCAGCGGCGCGCTGCACAAACCGCGCGAACCGAGAGCGCCGAGCATAAATAAACCTTCGTAGATCGGCGCACTGACCGCTTCTTCCGGCCGTTCTGCCAGTTGGGCGTAAGCTGCCAGCGTGGCGTCAAAGTCGGCGACATTCCCGACCATCGGCAGATGATCCCGCGTTGCGCAGCGTACGCCGCAGCGCGCGTCGCCGTCGCTGACATCCACCTCTTTTGCCCAGGCCGCATACGGGAAACAGTCGATAAGCCGCTGGCGATTCTGCTGCTGATCCGCCTCGCTGTAACCTGCCTCCTGCTGCCCGCGATGATAGCTGGCGCCGATGCAGTGCTGCTGGTTATGCGGGTTCTGCGGCGTCAGATAACCGTCGTAGCACAGCACCTGGCGAAGCGCAGAGAGCATATTGCTGGTCGGAATATGGCTGACCTGACCGGCAACAGGATAGACGGGCAGTTTCTCTGTTTGCGGGAAATGGTGAATGCGGTGCCCGTTCGCCAGTACGACTGCTGCATGCGCCCGCTGGTTGCCATGGCGGAAATGAAGTTGCCAGCGCTGATCTTCACGGCTCAGGCGTTCAACATCATGTCCATAATGCACTTGCAGGCCTTGCTCGCAAGCCAGCTTAATCGCGGCGGCCGTTAACTGCGCCGGGCAGAGCCAGCCGCCGAGCGGGTAATTCACGCCACCGCATTCCGTTTCCACCCCGGTTTCGGCTTTCACCGCCTGTGCATCAACCGCACGGGCAATCTCCGGTGGCAGATCCAGCGTCAACATTTGCGCGATTTTTTGTTGGCTTTTTTCATCCCAGCCAAGTTGTGTGACGCCGCACCACTGGTGGTCAAACGTCACGGGTAACGCATCATACAGACGGCGGGCAAAGGTAAACGCCGCGGGGAAGAAGCGGGCCAGTGCCGGATCGTGAGCGCTGAGCAGCGGATAAAGCGCCCCCTGACGGTTGCCGGATGCGCCCTCGGCGGGCGCGTCGTCGGCGCAGTAAAGCGTCACCCGCCAGCCGCGTCGCAGCAAGGCCAGCGATAACAGCGCGCTGGCGACACCGCCGCCAATCAGCGCCACATCGCGTACCTCAGTGCCGCTGCGGACAAACCACGGCGTACGCGGCGCAGATGCGACGGTGTTTTCCATTACGCCGGTCAACATTTCGCGTTTGCGGCCAAAACCTTTGCTTTTGCGCATGGTAAAGCCCGCTTCCTGCAAACCACGACGGACAAAACCTGCCGAGGTAAAGGTCGCCAGCGTGCCGCCCGGCCTTGCCAGTCGAGCCATCGCGGCAAACAGGTTTGGCGTCCACATATCCGGGTTTTTCGCCGGGGCAAAGCCATCCAGGAACCAGGCGTCGACGCGCTGGTTTAAGGAATCATCAAGCGTATCGGTGAGTTGATTGATATCGCCAAACCATAAATCCAGCGTCACACGACCTTCATCGAGCAGCAGTCGGTGGCAGCCGCCAAAGGGCAGCGGCCACTGCGCCTGTAACTGTTCCGCCCATGGTGCCAGTTCCGGCCAGTGCGCGTGGGCTTTGCGCAGATCGTCCTGGGTGAGAGGAAATTTTTCAAAACTGATGAAATGTAATCTTTCCAGGGTAGCGTCAGGATTGGCTGCGCGAAAGGCCGCGAATGCCTGCCACAACGTGAGGAAATTCAGACCGGTGCCAAACCCGCTCTCCGCAACCACAAACAGCGGGCGCGGGTGTTCAGGAAAACGCTGTTCCAGTTGGTTGCCGCCGAGAAAAACATAACGCGTCTCTTCCAGTCCGTTATCATTAGAGAAATAGACGTCGTCGAAATCTCGGGAAACAGGTGTACCCTCAGCGTTGAATTCGAGGTTGGCGGATTGTATAGCGGTTTGTTTCACGTAAGTTACTCGTCCATCAGGCAGTGTCACGATCTTAACGAGGGACAAAGAAAGGCGCAAATTTCCACAGAAAATGTCTGATCGGACTTGTTCGGCGTACAAGTGTACGCTATCTTGCGACACGAAACTTAATTAGTGCGACTTAGGGGTATTGAATGAAACGTGCAGTGATTACTGGCCTGGGCATCGTTTCCAGCATTGGTAATAACCAGCAGGAAGTCCTGGCATCTCTGCGTGAAGGACGCTCAGGGATCACATTCTCTCAGGAATTTAAAGATTCCGGCATGCGCAGCCACGTATGGGGTAACGTTAAACTGGACACCACTGGTTTGATCGACCGTAAAGTGGTTCGTTTCATGAACGATGCCTCTATCTATTCCTATCTTTCCATGCAGCAGGCGATCGAAGATGCTGGCCTGAAAGACGAGGTTTACCAGAACAACCCGCGCGTGGGCCTGATTGCAGGTTCTGGCGGTTCTTCTAAATCTCAGGTTTTCGGCGCTGATGCGATGCGTAGCCCGCGTGGTCTGAAAGCTGTGGGTCCTTATGTGGTGACCAAAGCGATGGCATCTGCGGTGTCCGCTTGCCTCGCAACACCATTTAAAATCCACGGTGTTAACTACTCTATCAGTTCTGCTTGCGCTACTTCCGCGCACTGCATCGGTAACGCGGTAGAACAGATTCAACTGGGTAAACAGGACATCGTTTTTGCTGGCGGCGGCGAAGAGCTGTGCTGGGAAATGGCCTGTGAATTTGACGCGATGGGCGCGTTGTCCACCAAGTACAACGAAACGCCAGAAAAAGCTTCCCGTACCTATGACAAACACCGTGACGGTTTCGTTATCGCGGGTGGCGGCGGTATGGTTGTTGTTGAAGAGCTGGAACATGCACTGGCGCGTGGCGCGCACATCTATGCAGAGATCGTTGGCTACGGCGCGACCTCTGATGGTGCGGACATGGTAGCGCCGTCAGGCGAAGGCGCAGTGCGTTGCATGAAGATGGCAATGCAAGACGTTGATACACCGATCGACTACCTGAACTCCCACGGTACTTCCACGCCGGTTGGCGACGTGAAAGAACTGGGCGCTATTCGCGAAGTGTTCGGCGACAATAGCCCGGCTATCTCCGCAACCAAAGCGATGACCGGTCACTCTCTGGGCGCTGCGGGCGTACAGGAAGCGATCTACTCGCTGCTGATGCTGGAACACGGCTTTATCGCGCCGAGCATTAACGTGGAAGAGCTGGACGAGCAGGCTGCTGGCCTGAATATTGTGACAAAACCGATGGAAGCCTCGTTGACAACGGTCATGTCCAACAGCTTCGGTTTTGGCGGTACTAACGCCACGCTGGTAATGCGCAAACTGAAATAAGTTTGTCGGCAAGCAGAAAAAGAGAGCCACTGGCTCTCTTTTTTTATGCATTGACAAGCTGCCGTTGCGGCAGGCAAACTCCTCGCCGCAACATTATCAACATGATAATGCGTAAGCGTTTAACGTTAACCAACGCACCTTAATCCTGGCACTCAGGTGGAGGGGGCGTGGTACTTCCAAATCCCGCCTTACTCTGCGTTATGGAGTAATGCATGTCTGTAGATGTTCAATCTGTTAAAACCTCGTCAGCGAATATGTCGCTGTTTCGTATCGCCTTTGCGGTGTTTCTGACCTATCTGACCGTTGGCCTGCCGCTACCGGTGATCCCGCTGTTTGTCCACAATGAGTTGGGCTACGGTAATACCATGGTGGGAATTGCCGTTGGTATTCAGTTTCTGGCTACCGTCTTAACACGCGGCTATGCCGGCCGTCTTGCCGATCAATATGGCGCGAAACGTTCGGTGATACAGGGCATGATCGCCTGTGCTCTGGCCGGAGCAGCATGGCTGCTGGCGGCGCTGTTGCCGGTTGCGCCCGCTGCCAAATTTGCGCTGCTGATTCTGGGGCGCCTGATCCTCGGTTTCGGTGAAAGCCAGCTTCTTACCGGCACGCTCACCTGGGGAATGGGGCTGGTTGGCCCCGCGCGTTCCGGCAAAGTGATGTCATGGAACGGAATGGCGATTTACGGTGCGCTGGCCGCCGGCGCGCCGCTTGGGTTGCTGGTCCACAGCCACTTTGGTTTCGCCGCCCTGGCAGCGATCACCACGGTATTGCCGCTACTGGCCTTCGCATTTAACGGCGGCGTGCCCAAAACGCCTGCGCATCCGGGCGATCGTCCTTCACTGTGGAGCGTGGTCGGGCTTATCTGGCAACCGGGGCTGGGGCTGGCGCTTCAGGGCGTTGGCTTTGCGGTGATCGGCACCTTTGTTTCGCTCTACTTTGCCAGCCAGGGCTGGTCAATGGCGGGTTTTACCCTGACGGCTTTCGGCGGCGCATTTGTGCTGATGCGCATTTTGTTTGGCTGGATGCCGGACCGTTTTGGTGGTGTGCGGGTGGCGATTGTTTCGCTGGTCATTGAAACCATTGGCCTGCTGCTGTTATGGCAGGCGCATGGCGCGTGGATGGCATTGCTGGGCGCGGCTCTGACCGGTAGTGGCTGCTCGCTTATCTTTCCGTCGCTGGGCGTTGAAGTCGTCAAGCGCGCGCCACCGCAGGTGCGTGGTACGGCGCTTGGCGGCTATGCGGCATTTCAGGATATCTCTTACGCGTTTAGCGGCCCGTTAACCGGGCTGCTGGCAACGTCTGCGGGATACCCGTCGGTTTTTCTCGCGGGAGCAATTGCCGCCATTACCGGTATTGTGATCACCCTGGTTGCCTTCGGCGCGCGGAAATGATCGCACTATAAAATCTCTTTGCAACCGGTTTCACGGAATGAGCCCGTGGTGATGTCATCTCACTGCGGGCTTGTTTATTCTTTTGCCATCACTACGCGAAAGGAGAAAACAATGGCTGGGTTTAAAGCGGATTTCTTATGGGGCGGCGCGGTGGCGGCGCATCAACTGGAAGGCGGATGGCAGGAAGGAGGCAAGGGGATCAGCGTTGCCGATGTCATGACCGCCGGGGCGCATGGTGTACCGCGTGAAATTACCGACGGCGTGCTGCCTGGCAAAAATTACCCTAACCATGAAGCCATCGATTTTTATCACCGTTATAAAGACGATATCAAACTGTTTGCCGAAATGGGGTTTAAATGTTTTCGCACCTCCATTGCCTGGACGCGTATTTTTCCTCAGGGTGATGAACTGGAGCCGAATGAAGCCGGGTTACAATTCTACGATGATCTTTTTGATGAATGCCTGAAATACAATATTGAACCCGTTATTACCCTTTCCCATTTCGAAATGCCTTATCACCTTGTCACCGAATATGGCGGCTGGCGTAATCGCAAACTGATCGACTTTTTTGTCCGTTTTGCCAGTGCCGTTTTCACCCGCTACCGCAGCAAGGTGAAATACTGGATGACCTTCAACGAAATTAACAACCAGGCCAACTATCACGAAGATTTTGCGCCCTTCACCAACTCTGGCGTGAAATATAAAGCGGGTGAAGATCGCGAAGTGATCATGTATCAGGCTGCCCACTATGAATTAGTAGCCAGCGCGCTGGCGGTGGAAGCCGGGCATAAAATTAACCCGGATTTTAAAATCGGCTGCATGATCGCCATGTGCCCGATTTATCCGCTCACCTGCGCGCCGGATGATATGATGATGTCGGTCGCTGCGATGCACCGGCGCTACTGGTTTACCGATGTTCACGTACGCGGTTATTACCCGCAGCATCTGCTCAATTATTTTGCTCGCCGCCAGTTCAAACTCGATATCACCGAAGAGGATTTGCAGATCCTGACGCGCGGACGCGTTGACTATATTGGCTTTAGTTATTACATGTCGTTTGTCACCAAAGCCCAGGAAAACAATCCGCACCTCGATTACGACGAGACGAAAAGCCTGGTGAAAAACCCGTACGTGAAAGCCTCCGACTGGGGCTGGCAAATAGATCCGGTTGGCCTGCGCTACTCTCTGAACTATTTCTACGATCTCTACCAGTTGCCGCTGTTTGTTGTGGAAAACGGTTTTGGGGCGATTGATCAGCCTGAAAGCGACGGCGTAGTGAACGATCAGTACCGCATTGAATATATGCACAACCATATCCGCGAAATGAAAAAAGCGGTGGTGGAAGATGGCGTCGATTTAATGGGTTATACGCCGTGGGGCTGTATTGATCTGGTCTCTGCGGGCACTGGCGAAATGAAAAAACGCTACGGCTTAATCTACGTTGATAAAGATAACGAGGGTAATGGCACGCTGGCGCGCAGCCGTAAAAAATCGTTCTGGTGGTATCAGGACGTTATCAAACACAACGGCGAGAATATTTGACGATAAATTCCCCTCCAGATGGAGGGGAATTTTTTAACTCACCAGCCAGAAAAGCGCTAATGCGATAAGCAGGGCGATAAAAAAGAATCCCGGGCGCGTGGAAATCGATTTTATTGTTTCGACAATGGGGGCGACAAACGGGCTGTAAATGGGCTGAATATCGCGAACCTCAAAGGTGCCCGCCGCACGTTCTGTGCGGCGTAAAAAGACATGATTAAGAATGTCCTGAACCTGCGCCGTCGTCAGGATCGTCTGCGGCGTGGCTTGCCATGTTTGCTGGGCATACTCGGTAATCGTGCGCATTTCCATATCATCCAGCGGCTGTTTCAGGGCGGTCTGGATAGTGTGCAGCGTGGGCGCGTTGTGCGTACTTAACGTCTGGCGCGCCTGTAGCCATGTCATCAGCGGCGCGAAATGTTTCGCCGGGATCAGCTCACCGGTTTTGACGCCGGAAAGCTCCATCATTGACTGCCAGATCAATTTACCTGATTCGCCTGTTGCAGCCGCCAGTTTCGTGACCGCCTGGTTCAGCGAGTTGTGCTCGGCAGGCAGCAGCGGACGCTCAGTGGCCGGGCGTTGCTGCGGCTGTGGGATAGTGATCTGGTTATTCTGCAACATGGTCAGCACGGTTTTTAACTGCTGAGGCGTCAACTGGCTGAGCGCTGTCTGACCAAACTGCTGGCGAATAAAATCGCTCACCGCCTGGCGATTATTCCCCTGGCCTAACAGTTCCGTCAGTTGTGAAACCACCTGGCGGGTGGTGTGGTTCTGCGTTGCAGTTTCCACGCGCTGGTTGAGGTTCTGCTCAGCAGCCGGAAAGTGACGCGAGAGCAGCGGGGCGTCATTCTTCAGCCCTAAATCGTGTTTCATGCCAGCCCATACTTCCGCACTTTGCTGCTGCGTTAACGCGATCAAGCGAATAACCAGTCGCTCCAGCACGGTACGTTGCAGGGTGGATAAAGGCTGTTCGCCAGCATTATTCGCGGCTTGTGTCGGCTCTTGCCCGGGAGGGCGCGCGGGCGTCCCCTGAATGGGTTGCATCATGGATTTCCTCTCACTCTCGCATGGCGGTGGTCGGCATTGCAGGTATGCCTGGCGGCGAGATTATGGCACACTTGCGCGCTCAACTCCCGTTCTCAAACAGGTACTGTAGCGTGAAAATCCTTGTTGATGAAAATATGCCTTATGCCCGCGATCTTTTTAGCCGTCTGGGTGAAGTGAAAGCGGTTCCCGGTCGTCCAATCCCGCTTGCGGAACTGGCCGATGCTGATGCGTTAATGGTGCGCTCCGTGACGAAAGTCAACGAGGCATTATTACAGGGGACGGGGATCAAATTTGTCGGTACGGCAACCGCGGGAACTGACCATGTTGATGAAGGGTATTTGCAGCAAGCGGGGATTGGCTTTTCCGCAGCGCCAGGCTGCAACGCCATTGCGGTCGTAGAGTATGTTTTCTCTTCGCTGTTAATGCTGGCAGAGCGCGAAGGTTTTGCTCTCAAAGATCGTACCGTAGGGATTGTCGGTGTGGGCAATGTGGGCGGGCGCTTACAGAAGCGCCTCGAAGCGCTGGGGATCCGCACGCTGCTATGCGATCCACCGCGCGCCGATCGTGGTGATGACGGTGATTTCCGCTCGCTTGATGAGCTGGTGCGTGAAGCGGATGTGCTGACCTTCCATACGCCGCTGTTTAAAGACGGACCGTATAAAACGCTGCACCTGGCGGATGATGCTCTGCTGGCGCGTCTGAAGCCTGGCACTATTCTGATTAATGCCTGCCGGGGCCCGGTGGTGGATAATGCAGCGCTGCTGCAGCGTTTGCAGGCGGGACAGGCGCTACATGTGGTGCTGGACGTCTGGGAGCCGGAACCTGATCTCAACGTGGAGTTGCTGCAACGCATTGACATTGGCACCGCGCATATCGCTGGATATACCCTTGAAGGTAAAGCACGTGGCACAACACAAGTCTTTGAAGCCTATAGTGAATTTATCGGTAAGCGTACGCAAATAGCGCTCGATACCTTACTGCCTGCGCCGGAGTTTGGCCGCATAACACTGCACGGCCCTCTCGATCAGTCAACGCTAAAAAGGCTGGTTCATTTGGTGTATGATGTGCGCCGTGACGATGCGTTGCTGCGAAAAGTGGCAGGCACGCCGGGTGAATTTGATAAGTTACGTAAAAACTATCTTGAGCGTCGCGAATGGTCATCACTGTATGTACAGTGCGATGATGCCAGTGCTGCCGCACTGTTGCAGCAACTGGGTTTTAACGCCACGCACACCCCGGCCCGTTAATGTCTTCTTAATGCTCCCTGCGGAAAAATGCCGAAGGGACGCTTTATTTCCTGGAGTAAATCACCATGTCTGAAGGCTGGAATATTGCCGTTCTTGGCGCAACTGGCGCTGTCGGAGAAGCCTTGCTTGAAACGCTGGAGGAACGTCAGTTCCCGGTAGGCGAATTGTACGCTCTGGCCAGAGAAGAGAGCGCGGGCGAAAACTTGCGCTTCGCGGGTAAAACCGTGCGCGTTGAAGACGTTGCCAGTTTTGACTGGACGCAGGCGCAACTGGCGTTTTTCGTCGCCGGTGCGCAGGCATCTGCGACCTGGATTGAAGAGGCCACCAACGCGGGTTGCCTGGTGATCGATACCAGCGGTCTGTTTGCGCTGGAGCCGGATGTGCCGCTGGTCATGCCGGACGTTAATCCCTTTGTGCTCGCGGATTACCGCAATCGCAATATTATTGCCGTGCCAGACAGCCTGACCAGTCAACTGCTGGCCAGTATTAAACCGCTGATCGATGAAGGCGGTTTTTCGCGCGTCGCTGTCACCAGCATGTTGTCTGTTTCACGCAGCGGTAAACAGGCGGTTGATGCGTTGGCAGGGCAGAGTGCCAAGCTGCTGAATGGCATCCCGATTGATGAAGATGACTATTTTGGCCGCCAGCTTGCGTTCAACATGCTGCCACTGCTGCCGGATAGCGAAGGTAGCGTGCGTGAAGAGCGGGTGATTATCGATCAGATGCGCAAAATTTTGCAGGATGACGGTCTGATGATCTCCGCGAACTGCGTACAGTCGCCGGTATTTTACGGCCATGCGCAAATGGTCAGTTTTGAAGCGCTGCGTCCGCTGGCTGCCGAAGAAGCGCGCGATGCGTTTGCCCGTTTCGACGAAATTGTGCTGTCTGAAGAAAATGAATTTCCTACCCAGGTGGGCGATGCTTCCGGTCAGACGCATCTTTCTGTGGGCTGCATCCGTAATGATTACGGCATGCCGGAGCAGATCCAGTTCTGGTCGGTGGCCGACAACGTTCGCTTCGGTGGCGCGCTGATGGCGGTTAAAACAGCCGAGAAACTGGTGCAGGAGTATCTGTACTGATGCAGGACGAAGTCAAAGCGCCAGTCTACAAAATTGCGCTGGGTATTGAGTATGACGGCAGCAAATATTACGGCTGGCAGCGTCAGCAAGAAGTGCGCAGTGTGCAGGAGAAGCTGGAAAAAGCCCTCTCGCAGGTTGCCAATGAGCCAATTAATGTGTTCTGCGCCGGGAGAACTGACGCTGGTGTTCATGCGACAGGGCAGGTAGTGCATTTCGAAACGACTGCGCTGCGCAAAGATGCCGCCTGGACGTTAGGGGTAAATGCGAATTTGCCTGGTGACATCGCGGTGCGCTGGGTAAAAACTGTTGCCGATGATTTTCATGCTCGTTTCAGCGCTACGGCTCGCCGCTACCGCTACATTATTTACAACCATCGTTTACGACCGGCGGTGTTAGGCCACGGTGTTACGCACTATCACCAGCCGCTGGATGCCGGGCGGATGCATCGCGCCGCGCAGTGCCTGCTAGGCGAAAATGATTTTACCTCGTTTCGCGCGGTGCAGTGCCAGTCGCGCACGCCGTGGCGCAATGTGATGCATATCAACGTCAGTCGCTATGGCAATTACATTGTGGTCGATATCAAAGCCAATGCCTTTGTACATCATATGGTCAGGAATATTGTCGGCAGCCTGATGGAAGTAGGCGCCCACAACCAGCCGGAGAGCTGGATAGCAGAGTTGCTGGCGGTCAAGGATCGCACGCTGGCGGCAGCAACGGCGAAAGCGGAAGGGCTATATCTGGTGGCGGTGGATTATCCAGCGCGCTTCGACCTTCCGGCTGCGCCAATGGGCCCGCTGTTCCTGGCGGACTAGTCGCAATTCATAAAAGGCATAAGTAAATATGGACTTAATACGCTTCCTTATTGATTTCATCCTGCATATCGATGTGCATCTGGCGGAGCTGGTGGCACAGTATGGCATCTGGGTTTATGCGATTCTGTTTGTGATCCTTTTTTGCGAAACCGGGCTGGTGGTCACGCCTTTCCTGCCGGGGGATTCGCTGCTGTTTGTCGCCGGTGCGCTGGCCTCTCTCGGCACGAACGATCTGAATGTACATCTGATGGTTGTACTGATGCTTATTGCCGCAATTGCCGGTGATGCGGTGAACTACACCATCGGACGACTCTTTGGCGATCGATTATTCAGTAATCCGGATTCAAAGATTTTCCGTCGCAGCTATCTTGATAAAACCCATCAGTTTTATGAACGGCATGGCGGCAAAACGATCATTCTGGCGCGCTTTGTACCGATTGTGCGGACATTTGCACCGTTTGTCGCCGGGATGGGGCATATGTCTTATCGCCACTTCGCCCTTTTCAACGTAGCGGGCGCGCTGTTATGGGTACTGCTGTTTACTTACGCCGGGTATTTCTTTGGCACCCTGCCGATGGTTCAGGAAAATCTTAAGCTGTTGATTGTGGCAATCATCGTGGTGTCTATACTTCCCGGTGTGATTGAGATTATTCGTCACCGACGCGCTGCGGCAAAGCAGATAAAATAAGGGCGCAATGGCGGTTCGACCACTTTTTTATCCCAAGTTGCGAACTGTTATGTTTTAATGTGCACCATTTATGGGCTACCAGGTTCATGTATAAAGGTTATCAATGAGCTGGATTGAAAGAATTAAGAGCAACATCACCCCCACCCGCAAGGCAAGTATCCCTGAAGGGGTGTGGACAAAATGCGATAGCTGCGGCCAGGTGCTGTACCGCGCCGAGCTGGAGCGTAACCTTGAGGTCTGCCCGAAATGCGATCACCACATGCGGATGTCAGCGCGTAATCGCCTGCATAGCCTGCTGGATGAAGGGTCGCTGGTAGAACTGGGTAGCGAGCTTGAGCCAAAAGATGTGCTCAAGTTCCGCGATTCAAAAAAATACAAAGACCGTCTGGCGACAGCCCAGAAAGAGACCGGCGAGAAAGACGCGCTGGTGGTAATGAAAGGCACGCTGCACGGTATGCCAGTTGTGGCAGCGGCATTTGAGTTCGCCTTTATGGGCGGCTCTATGGGTTCCGTTGTTGGCGCGCGTTTTGTGCGTGCCGTCGAGCAGGCGCTGGAAGACAACTGCCCGCTGATTTGCTTCTCCGCTTCCGGCGGCGCGCGTATGCAGGAAGCGCTGATGTCGCTGATGCAGATGGCGAAAACTTCCGCTGCGCTGGCGAAAATGCAGGAGCGCGGTCTGCCGTATATCTCCGTGCTGACCGATCCGACCATGGGCGGTGTTTCCGCAAGCTTTGCGATGCTGGGCGATCTGAACATCGCCGAACCGAAAGCGCTGATCGGCTTTGCCGGCCCGCGCGTTATCGAGCAGACCGTGCGTGAGAAACTGCCGCCGGGCTTCCAGCGCAGTGAGTTCCTGATCGAAAAAGGCGCGATTGACATGATTATCCGCCGTCCGGAATTGCGTCTGAAGCTGGCGCGTATTCTGGCGAAACTGATGAATCTACCGGCGCCGGATCCGGATGAGTCGCATGTTGGCACGGCGGCTCCGTCACCGGCCGGTCAGGAAGGCGAAGCCTGATAATACCGAAGGGCAGGGCCACCAGGCGCTGCCCTTTTGCTTTTCAAACCGTACATTATCAACGGGCATCATGGACATTAAACGCATTCCGCAAGCCACGTCGCCCCTGGCCGCGTGGCTTTCTTATCTGGAAAACCTGCACAGTAAAACCATCGATCTGGGTCTTGAGCGCGTAAGCCAGGTGGCGGCGCGCCTTGATGTGCTCCGCCCCGCACCGTTTGTCTTTACCGTCGCCGGAACCAATGGCAAAGGCACCACTTGCCGTACGCTGGAGTCGATTCTGCTGGCGGCGGGCTATCGGGTTGGCGTCTACAGTTCACCGCACCTGGTGCGCTATACCGAACGCGTACGCATCCAGGGCGAAGAGTTGGCTGAAAGCGAACATACCCGCTCTTTTGCAGAGATTGAAGCCGTTCGTGGCGATATTTCACTGAGCTATTTTGAGTATGGCACTTTGTCGGCGCTGTGGTTGTTTAAGCAGGCGCAACTCGACGTAGTGATCCTTGAAGTGGGGCTGGGCGGCCGCCTGGATGCCACTAATATGGTGGATGCGGATGTCGCTGTGGTCACCAGCATTGCGCTGGATCACACCGACTGGCTCGGCCCGGATCGTGAAAGCATTGGCCGCGAAAAAGCGGGCGTCTTCCGCGGTGGTAAACCGGCTGTGGTCGGCGAACCGGATATGCCGCAGTCTATTGCCGAGGTGGCGCAGGAGAAGGGGGCGCATCTGCTGCCCCGGGACGTTGACTGGGATTATGACGTTAACGCGCAGGGCTGGCGTTTTCGCGATGCTCAGGGCGAGCTTACCAATCTGCCGTTGCCGCAGGTACCGCAGCCAAATGCGGCAACCGCGCTGGCTGCGCTGCGCGCCAGTAAGCTTACGGTCAGCGAGCAGGCGATCCGCGACGGCATTGCCGGTGCTATTTTGCCGGGACGTTTCCAGATTGTCAGCGAGTCGCCGCGTCTGATCCTCGATGTTGCCCACAATCCTCACGCTGCTGGTTACCTTGCCAGCCGTCTTGCCACGTTACCGAAGAAGGGGCGCGTACTGGCGGTGATTGGCATGTTGCATGACAAAGACATCGCCGGGACGCTTGCCTGTCTGGAGCCGGTGGTCGATAGCTGGTATTGTGCCCCACTGGAAGGGCCGCGCGGTGCAACTGCAGAACAACTGCTGGAGCATCTGAATTCTGGCCGGGCGTGGCCGGATGTTGCGCAGGCCTGGCAGGCGGCGATGGCCGATGCTGACGCCAACGATACTGTTCTGGTGTGTGGATCGTTCCACACGGTGGCTCATGTCATGGAAGCGATGGACGCGGGGAGAACCGGTGGCAAGTAAGTTTCAGAACCGTTTGATGGGTACCATTGTGCTGGTTGCGCTCGGGGTGATTATTCTTCCCGGGCTGCTCGACGGGCAGAAAAAACATTATCAGGATGAGTTTGCCGCGATCCCGCTGGTGCCGAAACCTGGCGATCGCGATGAGCCGGACATGATGCCAGCTGCAACGCAGGCGCTTCCGGCGCAGCCGCCGGAAGGCGCAGCGGAAGAGGTGCGCGCTGGCGATGCAGAAGCACCGTCGCTGGATGCTTCAAGGCTGGCGGCGAACGGCGCTCCGCAACCGGAAGTCACCAGCACGCCGGTTGAACAACCGAAACCTAAACCGCAGCCAAAACCGCAGGCGCAGCAACAAACCGCGCCGCCCGCAACGCGTGATAAAGCCAGCGAGCAGCTTGCTGTGGCAAACGAAACGTCAGCGCCGCCTGCGAAAGCGCAGGACGACAAAACGGTGCCAACCGGTAAAGCATATGTGGTGCAGCTTGGCGCGCTGAAGAATGCGGATAAAGTGAATGAAATCGTTGGTAAATTACGTGGCGCAGGTTATCGCGTTTACACGTCGCCGACGACGCCGGTTCAGGGTAAAATCACTCGTATTCTGGTGGGGCCGGATGCGTCGCGCGATAAGCTGAAAGGCTCACTGGAGGAGTTGAAACAGCTCTCCGGGCTGAGCGGCGTGGTGATGGGTTATACGCCGAACTAACGGCTGAAGAGAAAAAACGGCGCCACTTCTCATCCCTCTCTGTACGGCAAAGCGGGCAGGGATGAGGGGAAATAAAGCCCTGACTACAGGCAACCGGAACCGTGGCGTTGAATATTTTTTCAGCGCCATTTTTATTTCCGCGCGGGAAGGAAATCCCTACGCAAACGTTTTCTTTTTCTGTTAGAATGCGCCCCGAACTGGACGACAGGGCGTAAAATCGTGGGACACATATGGTCTGGATTGATTACGCCATCATTGCGGTGATTGGTTTTTCTTGTCTGGTAAGCCTGATCCGCGGCTTTGTTCGTGAAGCGTTATCGCTGGTGACATGGGGCTGTGCTTTCTTTGTCGCCAGTCATTACTACACTTACCTGTCTGTCTGGTTCACGGGCTTTGAAGACGAACTGGTGCGCAATGGGATAGCCATCGCAGTACTGTTCATCGCGACGCTGATTGTCGGTGCTATCGTTAACTATGTGATCGGTGCGCTGGTCGAGAAGACTGGCCTGTCGGGTACAGACAGAGTACTGGGGATCTGTTTTGGCGCGCTACGCGGCGTACTGATCGTCGCCGCCATTCTGTTCTTTCTCGATACCTTTACCGGGCTGTCGAAAAGTGAAGACTGGCAGAAGTCGCAGCTTATCCCACAATTCAGCTTCATCATCAGATGGTTCTTTGACTATCTGCAAAGTTCGTCGAGTTTCTTGCCCAGGGCATAGGCCCTGAGATGTGGCTTAACGAGGAAAAGACGTATGTGCGGTATTGTCGGTATCGCCGGTTTTATGCCGGTAAACCAGTCGATTTATGACGCGTTGTCGGTGCTTCAGCACCGTGGGCAGGATGCCGCAGGCATCATCACCATCGACGAAAACAACTGTTTCCGTCTGCGTAAGGCGAACGGTCTGGTGAATGATGTATTCGAGGCCCGCCATATGCAGCGCCTGCAAGGCAATATGGGGATTGGTCACGTACGTTATCCTACCGCTGGTAGTTCCAGCGCATCTGAAGCGCAGCCGTTTTACGTTAACTCCCCTTACGGCATCACGCTGGCGCACAACGGCAATCTGACCAATGCGCATGAGCTGCGTAAAAAGCTGTTCGAAGAGAAGCGCCGCCACATTAACACCACTTCTGATTCTGAAATCCTGCTCAATGTGTTTGCCAGCGAGCTGGATAACTTCCGCCACTATCCGCTGGAAGCGGATAACATTTTTGCCGCTATTGCCGGAACTAACCGCCAGATCCGCGGTGCTTATGCCTGCGTGGCGATGATTATCGGCCACGGTATGGTCGCTTTCCGCGATCCGAATGGCATCCGCCCGCTGGTGCTGGGTAAACGCGAAATCGGCGATGGCCGCACTGAATATATGGTGGCGTCTGAAAGCGTGGCGCTGGATACGCTGGGCTTCGAATTCCTGCGTGATGTCGCGCCGGGCGAAGCGGTGTATATCACCGAAAAAGGCCAGTTGTTCAGCCGTCAGTGTGCGGATAACCCGGTCAGCAACCCGTGCCTGTTCGAATACGTTTATTTCGCGCGCCCGGACTCCTTCATCGACAAAATTTCCGTCTACAGCGCCCGCGTCAATATGGGCACTAAGCTTGGCGAGAAAATCGCGCGCGAGTGGGAAGATCTGGATATCGACGTGGTCATTCCTATCCCGGAAACGTCCTGCGATATCGCGCTGGAAATTGCGCGTATCCTTGGTAAACCGTACCGCCAGGGCTTTGTGAAAAACCGCTATGTCGGTCGTACCTTTATCATGCCGGGCCAGCAACTGCGTCGTAAATCCGTACGCCGTAAGCTGAACGCAAACCGTGCCGAGTTCCGCGATAAAAACGTGCTGCTGGTGGATGATTCCATTGTGCGCGGCACCACTTCCGAGCAGATTATCGAGATGGCTCGCGAAGCCGGGGCGAAAAAAGTGTACCTCGTTTCTGCTGCGCCGGAGATTCGCTTCCCGAACGTTTACGGTATCGATATGCCGACGGCCAATGAGCTGATCGCTCACGGGCGCGAAGTGGATGAAATCCGCCAGATCATCGGCGCTGACGGCCTGATTTTCCAGGATCTCAACGATCTTATCGAGGCGGTACGCTCTGAAAACCCGGATATCCAGCAGTTTGAATGCTCGGTATTCAACGGTGTGTATGTCACCAGGGATGTTGATCAGCAGTACCTTGATTATCTCGACTCGCTGCGCAATGACGATGCCAAAGCGGTGCAGCGTCAGAACGAAGTGGAAAGCTTAGAGATGCATAACGAAGGTTAATCCTGCCGCGCCCCTCCATCGTGAGGGGCGCAATCTGTTGCAACGCCCTCTATAATCAGGCAAAGTTCGTCCGATAAAAAAGGGGCAACAATCATGAAACGACTCATTGTGGGGATCTCTGGCGCCAGTGGCGCAATTTACGGCGTTCGCCTGTTGCAGGTGCTACGCGACGTGGCAGAGGTTGAAACCCATCTGGTGATGAGTCAGGCGGCCCGCCAGACGCTGACGCTGGAAACTGATTTTTCTCTGCGCGATGTACAGGCGCTGGCGAATGTGGTGCACGATGCGCGCGATATCGCCGCCAGCATCTCGTCTGGTTCGTTTAAAACCGCAGGCATGGTAATTCTTCCTTGCTCGATCAAAACCCTCTCCGGCATTGTGCACAGCTACACCGACAGCCTGCTGACGCGGGCGGCAGATGTGGTGCTGAAAGAGCGCAGGCCGCTGGTGCTGTGCGTGCGTGAAACGCCGCTGCACCTTGGGCATTTGCGTTTGATGACCCAGGCGGCGGAACTGGGCGCGGTAATTATGCCGCCGGTACCGGCGTTTTATCACCGCCCGCAAAGCCTGGATGCGGTGATTGATCAGACCGTTAACCGCGTTCTTGATCAGTTTGACATTGAGTTGCCGGAAGATCTGTTTACCCGCTGGCAAGGGAGCGATGCCGCAAAATAGTGCGCTGCTACCCGGCGTGCGCTTTTTTGGGGCAATTCTGCAAGCGCGATCATATCCTCAACATTTAATCCTCTTTTCCCCGTGCTAACACTCCGGTTCGTTCAGCAGACCTGCTATCTTTCATCATTAAGTAAGTTTGCAACGTTTTATTAACAAATTTAACGCGGTCTTTTTCCGGCTGCGGGAAACTGGCATAAGACGTGCAAGGTAACTGTCAGCAACACACAACACAACGTAATACAGAATAAAAAACAGAACACTTGAGGGTAATGTATGAAGAAGACGGTTCTCGCTCTGTCTTTACTGTTGGGCCTGTCAGCGACAGCCAGCGTTTATGCAGCGCTTCCCCACACGGTGCGCATCGGTACTGATGCAACCTATGCGCCGTTCTCATCGAAAGATGCGAAAGGGGACTTCGTGGGTTTTGATATCGATCTCGGCAACGAAATGTGCAAACGCATTCATGTGAAATGCACCTGGGTCGGCAGTGATTTTGATTCGCTGATCCCGTCGCTGAAAGCGAAAAAAATCGACGCCATCATCTCTTCTCTGTCGATTACGGAAAAACGTCAGCAGGAAATTGCGTTCTCTGACAAACTCTACGCTGCCGATTCCCGCCTGATTGCCGCCAAAGGTTCATCGATTCAGCCGACGCTGGATTCGCTGAAAGGCAAGCACGTTGGCGTGCTGCAGGGTTCTACCCAGGAAGGCTATGCCAATGACAACTGGCGCACCAAGGGCATCGATGTGGTGGCCTACCAGAACCAGGATCTGATCTACTCTGACCTCGCTGCGGGTCGTCTGGATGCAGCATTCCAGGATGAGGTTGCTGCCAGCGAAGGCTTCCTGAAACAGCCTGCCGGGAAAGACTTCGCTTTTGCTGGCCCGTCAGTGAAAGATAAGAAATACTTCGGCGACGGCACCGGTATCGGTCTGCGCAAAGATGATACTGAGCTGAAAGCCGCGTTCGACAAAGCATTTGCCGAACTGCGTAAAGATGGTACCTACGACAAACTCGCCAAAAAGTACTTCGACTTTAACGTCTACGGCGATTAAGGCTGCATAACCCGGCTTATCCGGGATGAGGGAAATATGCACCACGTTAAATAACTGGCGTGGTGCATTTATACGGTAAATGTCTCGTTGTGGTGCACGCTATGCACCATGTTGGTGCATGAATGCATAGTTAAGCATTCATACTGCAAAAAAAGCCAGCGCTCGGGCATAATTTTTTGCCTTGCCGGGGCATATGATGGCACGATAACGGCACCGTATTGTTATGAGAATTCCCTTAGGAAAGACAGTCTGTTGAGGATAATGATGAAAAAACTGGTGCTCTCCCTTTCGCTGGTGCTTGCGTTTTCCAGCGTTTCTACTGTGTTCGCAGCCATTCCGCAAAAATTACGTATTGGTACCGATCCTACTTATGCGCCTTTCGAATCGAAGAATGCGCAGGGGGAATTGATCGGTTTTGACATCGATTTGGCGAAAGAACTGTGCAAACGCATCAAAACCCAGTGTGTGTTTATTGAGAACCCGCTGGATGCACTGATTCCCTCGCTGAAAGCGAAAAAAATCGATGCCATCATGTCATCACTCTCCATTACCGAAAAACGTCAGCAGGAAATCGATTTCACCGACAAGCTTTACGCGGCGGATTCCCGATTGGTGGTGGCGAAAAATTCTAACGTTCAGCCGGATCTGGACAAGCTGAAAGGTAAACGCATTGGCGTGTTGCAGGGCACCACGCAGGAAACTTACGGCAACGTAAACTGGGCGCCAAAAGGGGTGGAAATCGTCTCCTATCAGGGCCAGGACAACATCTACTCTGACCTGACTGCTGGCCGCATTGATGCCGCGTTCCAGGACGAAGTGGCGGCCAGCGAAGGTTTCCTGAAAACGCCGGTCGGTAAAGATTACAAATTTGGTGGTCCGTCCATCAAAGATGAGAAATTGTTTGGCGTTGGCACCGGCATGGGCGTACGCAAAGGTGACACCGAGCTACGCGATGCGCTGAACAAAGCGTTTGCTGAAATGCGCGCGGACGGCACTTACGAAAAGCTGGCGAAGAAATACTTTGATTTTGATGTTTATGGTGGCTAATCCCACCCGTGCTTAACGTGCAGCCCCTCTCACATTGGGAGGGGAAGAGACACGGCAAAACACCACATACGACAGGACAGGCTGCATGCTGTACGGGTTTTCTCAAGTTATATTACACGGTGCGTTAGTCACCCTGGAGCTGGCCATCAGTTCGGTGGTGCTGGCGGTACTTATTGGTCTGGTAGGCGCAGGGGCGAAACTGTCGAAAAACCGGGCGTTGGCGCTGATCTTTGAAGGCTATACCACGCTCATTCGTGGTGTTCCGGATCTGGTGTTGATGCTGCTGATTTTTTACGGCCTGCAAATCGCCCTCAACAGCATCACGGATGCGCTGGGCATGGACCAACTGGATATCGATCCGATGGTCGCCGGTATTATTACCCTCGGTTTTATTTACGGCGCCTATTTTACGGAAACCTTCCGCGGCGCCTTTATGGCGGTACCGAAAGGGCATATTGAAGCGGCAACAGCGTTTGGTTTTACCGGTCGGCAAATCTTTCGCCGCATCCTGTTCCCGGCGATGATGCGTTACGCGCTGCCGGGTATTGGCAACAACTGGCAGGTGATCCTGAAAGCAACAGCACTGGTTTCGCTGTTGGGGCTGGAAGATGTGGTCAAAGCCACTCAGCTCGCCGGGAAAAGTACCTGGGAGCCCTTCTATTTTGCTATCGTCTGCGGGGTGATTTACCTCGTTTTTACAACGGTTTCCAATGGTGTGCTGCTTCTTCTCGAACGTCGCTACTCCGTGGGTGTGAAGAGGGCTGACCTGTGATCGAGATCATTCAGGAGTACTGGCAATCGCTGCTGTGGAGCGACGGTTATCGCCTGACGGGCGTGGCAATTACCCTGTGGCTGTTGATTTCATCGGTGGCGATGGGCGGCGTGCTGGCGGTGTTTCTGGCCATCGGACGTGTTTCCAGCAATAAATTTGTCTGCTTCCCGATTTGGTTATTCACCTACGTGTTTCGCGGTACGCCGCTCTATGTTCAACTGCTGGTGTTCTACTCCGGCATGTACACGCTGGAGATCGTCAAGGGCACCGAGCTGCTGAATGCCTTCTTCCGTAGCGGCCTGAACTGCACGGTGCTGGCGCTGACGCTCAATACCTGTGCCTATACTACTGAGATTTTCGCCGGTGCGATCCGTTCGGTGCCGCACGGCGAAATTGAGGCGGCGCGGGCCTATGGTTTCTCGTCGTTCAAAATGTACCGCAGCATTATCCTGCCGGCGGCGCTGCGCATTGCGCTGCCTGCGTACAGCAACGAAGTCATTTTGATGCTGCACTCAACGGCGCTGGCCTTTACCGCCACGGTGCCGGACCTGCTGAAAATTGCCCGTGATATCAACTCCGCAACTTACCAGCCGTTTACCGCGTTTGGTATTGCTGCGGTGCTGTATCTGATTATCTCTTATGTGCTGATTAGCTTATTCCGCAAGGCGGAAAAGCGCTGGTTGCAGCATATGAAACCTTCTTCGACGCACTGAGAACACGATGTCTGAGAATAAATTAAACGTTATCGATCTGCACAAACGCTACGGCGAACATGAAGTGCTGAAGGGCGTCTCGTTGCAGGCCAACGCGGGCGATGTGATTAGTATCATCGGTTCCTCCGGCTCCGGTAAAAGTACCTTTTTGCGCTGTATTAACTTCCTCGAAAAACCGAGCGAAGGCACCATCGTGGTTAACGGCCAGAATATCAATCTGGTCCGCGATAAAGATGGCCAGTTGCGCGTTGCGGATAAACACCAGTTGCGTCTGCTGCGTACGCGTCTGACGATGGTGTTTCAGCATTTCAACTTGTGGAGCCATATGACGGTGCTGGAGAACGTCATGGAAGCGCCGATTCAGGTGCTGGGCTTGAGCAAGCAGGAAGCCCGCGAACGCGCGGTGAAATATCTGGCGAAAGTCGGCATTGATGAGATGCAGCAGCAAAAGTACCCGGTGCATTTGTCCGGCGGTCAGCAGCAGCGTGTTTCCATTGCCCGCGCGCTGGCGATGGAGCCGGAAGTATTGCTGTTTGATGAACCGACTTCGGCGCTCGATCCTGAACTGGTGGGCGAAGTGCTGCGCATTATGCAGCAACTGGCGGAAGAGGGGAAAACCATGGTGGTGGTAACGCATGAAATGGGCTTTGCCCGCCATGTTTCCACCCACGTTATTTTCCTGCACCAGGGCAAGATTGAAGAAGAGGGCGCGCCGGATGAGTTGTTCGGCAACCCGAAAAGCACGCGTTTGCAGCAGTTCCTCAAAGGTTCGCTGAAGTGATATAAGGCCGCCGTACAGGCGGCCTCAATCTATGCTTTTTCCCGCCGGTAAATCCAGTCGTCATGATATTCGCCGCGCAGCAGGTAGGCTTTTTCCAGCACCTGTACACGTTGAAAACCACTTTTTTCCAGCACCCTCACCGACCCCTGATTCTCTGCCAGCACCCAGGCGTTCAGTGCCTGCACTTCGCTATCAAACGCGTATTCGCACAGCGCCTGTAGCGCTTCTGATGCAACGCCTTGCCCCTGCGCGGCGGGCGCAATCGAGTAGCCGACATCGGCTTCCTGTGGATTGTGCTGGCTGATACGCAGACCGATATCGCCCACCGAAGTATGCTGGGCGTTGCGAATAATAAAGGCGTGGCGATCGGCAAGACGATCGTCGAACAGGGTGCGAATCTGTTCTTCAGAGGCGATCTCGCCCATATAGCGCATCACGCTGCCATTCCTGCGCAGATGCAGGAAAAATGGCCAGTCGGAGGGTTCAAACGGGGAGAGAGTCAAGCGGGAAGTGTACAACGTCATGCCAGCGCCCTTACGGTGGTAAAGCGTCTTAGCTTACCACTGCAAACGCGCTGGCGGAGCCACGAAAATTAAGAGGTAACCACATCCTCCAGCGCCTCTTCCAGATCGTACCAGCGGAAAGCGAAACCAGCGGCTTCGAGGCGTTTCGGCAATGCGCGCTGGCCGCCAAGCACCAGAACAGAGGATTCGCCCATCATCAGGCGCACGGCGAAAGCGGGCGCGCGCATAATGGTCGGGCGGTGCAGCACATGGCCGAGCGTGTGAGCAAACTGCTCGTTACGCACCGGGTAGGGCGAAACCATATTGAACGGCCCGCGCAGATCGTTATCCAGCAGCCAGAGAATGCCGTTCAGCATATCGTCGATATGGATCCACGCCAGATACTGACGGCCATTGCCAATTGGGCCGCCGAGTCCGAGACGGAACAGCGGCAGCAGCTTGCCGAGGATCCCGCCCTGCGGCGCGAACACCACGCCAGTACGCAGCAGACAAACACGGGTGCGATCGCTTTGCGCTTCGCAGGCAATTTGCTCCCAGCGGGCGCAAAGTTTATGCGTGAACTCGTTGTGCGGCGGCTCCTCTTCGGTGACTACTACTTCACCGAGATCGCCGTAGTAGCCCGCCGCCGATCCGGAAATCAGCACGCGCGGCGGCGTGTCACTGGCCTTAATTAAATCCGCCAGCTGTTGCGTTATCTGCCAGCGGCTGTTGCACAGACGCTGCTTCTGCTCTTCGCTCCAGCGTTTATCGGCAATCGGCTCGCCTGCCAGGTTGATCACCGCATCAAACTCATTGAGGTGAGTGTGATCGTTTAGCCCTTTCCACAGCGTCACGCGGGCATCAAGTAGCTGTTGCGCTTTGGCCGGGCTGCGCGTCACAACGGTAACGGCATGCCCAAGCTCCAGCAGCCGAGGGATGAGATGACGACCAATCAGGCCAGTCCCGCCGGTAATCAGTATCTTCATGTTTCCCTCCTTTGGTGATGTTCCATTTCAGCATAAGTGAGCGGCTCAAATCCGCGTGCGATACCGAACACATTTCACGGATTTTTTAATTATCAGAATAGGTTATCCGGCTTTTATACCTGCTGTGCTTTTTGCAAAGCCCGCTCGGTGGCCGGACGGGTACGGATGCGCTCATACCAGTTAAATACCGCGGGATAATCCTCAAGGTTCACGCGCTGACGCTGGTGGGCATGGATCCACGGCCAGGCGGCGATATCCGCAATGCTGTAATGCTCACCTGCCAGCCACGGCACCCGTTCCAGACGCTTATTCAATACCTGATACAGACGCTGGGTTTCGACCTGATAGCGTTCAATAGCATATGGCACTGGCTGTGGCGCAAAGTGGTTAAAGTGATGATTTTGCCCGAGCATCGGCCCCAAACCGGCAACCTGCCAGAAAAGCCACTGCAACGTGACATGGCGTTCACGCAATTCGCCGCTGAGCAATTTTCCCGTTTTTTCCGCCAGATAGAGCAGAATCGCACCCGATTCAAAGAGACTCAGCGGCGCGCCGCCATCGGCGGGCAGGTGATCGACAATGGCCGGGATTTTATTGTTCGGAGAGATAATCAGAAAATCCGGACGAAACTGGTCGCCTTTGCTGATATCAACGCGGATCAGGCGGTATTCCAGCCCGCTCTCTTCCAGAAATAGCGTTACTTTATGACCGTTTGGTGTGGGCGCGAAATAGAGGTCTATCATCAATACTCCAGATATAAGAATAATCGTTACTCTCAGAGTATAGGTGTTCCCTCTGGCTGCTGAGTTTTCATTAAGTGACAGCCTGGTCAGGACGTTATATTTTGAAGGAAAAACTCACCGTTAAACGAGGATGTTATGAACGAACCGGCTATCACGTTATGGTCCGATGCTAATTATTTCTCCCCGTATGTCCTGTCGGCCTATGTCGCGCTGCATGAAAAAGGTTTGCCTTTCTCGCTTAAAACCGTCGATCTGTCCAGCGGCGCTCAGCATATGCCTGGCTGGCCGGGTTACCATCTGACGTATCGCGTGCCTGTTCTGGCGATTGAGGGTTTCGAACTCAGCGAATCGACGGCGATAGCGGAATATCTCGAAGAGCGTTTCGCGCCGCCGGAATGGGAGCGTATCTACCCACACGATTTGCAAAAACGCGCCCGCGCCCGGCAAATCCAGGCCTGGCTGCGCAGCGATTTAATGCCCATCCGCGAAGAGCGCCCGACAGAGGTCGTTTTTGCTGGCGAGAAAAAAGCGCCGCTCAGCGCTGCCGGGCAGGAGAGTGCGGAAAAACTGTTTGCTATCGCCGGTGATTTGCTGGCGCACGGTAAGCCGAATCTGTTTGGCGAGTGGTGTATTGCGGATATCGATCTGGCATTGATGCTCAACCGATTGGTGATGAATGGCGATACGGTGCCGGAGCGGCTGGCGGAGTATGCTGCGTTCCAGTGGCAGCGCTCGTCCGTTCAGCGCTATGTTGCACTTTCCGCTAAGCGTGCAGGCTGATAAGCCCGCTGACTTCCGTTATCATGGGCTGTTTTCTTCCACATGAGGTGTAATGATGAAACTGATGTTTGCATCGGACATTCATGGGTCGTTGCCCGCGACGGAGCGCGTACTGGAACTGTTTGCCCAAAGCGATGCGCGCTGGTTGGTGATCCTCGGCGATGTGCTGAATCACGGGCCGCGCAACGCGCTGCCGCAGGGTTATGCACCGGCGCAGGTGGCGGAGCGGCTGAACGAGCAGGCCAACCGCATCATTGCCGTGCGCGGCAACTGTGACAGCGAAGTGGATCAAATGTTGCTGCATTTCCCGATTACCGCGCCCTGGCAGCAAGTGCTGTTGGCAAAACGCCGCCTGTTTCTGACGCACGGACATCTGTTTGGCCCGGATGATGTACCGCCGCTGGCGGCAGGCGATGTGCTGGTTTATGGCCATACGCACATTCCGGTAGCGGAGCAGCGGGGCGACATTTTCCACTTCAACCCCGGCTCGGTGAGTATTCCCAAAGGTGGGTTTGCCGCCAGTTACGGCATGCTGGAAGAGGATGTGTTGCGCGTTATCGCACTTAATGATCAGCGGGTTATTGCGCAGGTCGCGATTAATCCGTAATTTACCTTTCAACCGAAACGCGCCAAAAGAGCGCCACAAAGAGAAGATTTCCCGATGGTGGAACAGAGTCATTTTGCAGGCATGGAGTGGGTGGACATTGTCAACGAAGACAATGAGGTGATCGCGCAATCAAGCCGGCAACAGATGCGGGCGCAGTGTTTGCGTCATCGCGCAACCTACATTGTGGTGCATGATGGGATGGGCAAAATTCTGGTGCAGCGCCGTACCGAAATCAAAGATTTTATGCCTGGTATGCTGGATGCCACCGCCGGTGGCGTGGTACAGGCCGGTGAAATTTTGCTGGATTCCGCACGCCGTGAAGCCGAAGAAGAACTGGGGATTGCCGGTGTTCCCTTCGCCGAACATGGCCAGTTCTACTTTGAAGATGAACATTGCCGCGTCTGGGGCGGTTTGTTCAGCTGCGTTTCCCACGGGCCTTTCGCTTTGCAGGAAGAAGAGGTGAGCGAGGTCTTCTGGATGACGCCGGAAGAGATTACCGCCCGCTGTGATGAATTCACCCCTGATTCCCTGAAAGCGCTTGCGTTGTGGATGAGCCGTAATGCCAGCAATGATGCGGAAAAAGCCCCGGAAGCCGACTAGCAGCTATCCCGCAGGCAAAACGTCGGTGCTATCGGCGTTTTGTTCTCCCAGGTTTCATCATTCAGGCGCGCCAGCAGCGCGCGTCCTGCTTCAATACCAATCTTGCGGTGCGGTACGGAAATGGTGGTCAACGGCGGCTGGCATACCCGGCTGACGTCGCTGTCGCCAAAGCCGACTATCGCTAAATCATCCGGTACCTTAATACGTCGTCTCTGGCATTCATACAGCGCGCCACAGGCCAGTTCATCCGAGACACACACCAGCGCATCCAGTTCCGGCCACGCCAGCAAAAACTCCGGCAGTTGTGCCGCACCCGTGGAGAAAACCGGCGGCGCGGCGGCGTTAATCACCCGGTTCGGCGACATATGGTGACGCAGCATTGCTTTGTACCAGCCCTGTAAATGCTGCTGGAAAATCCACTGCTCCTGGTTGGCGCACAGCAGGCCGATATTCTGGTAGCCGCGCTGCACCAGCATTTGTGTCAGCTCGAACATCGCAGCAACGTTATCGATCCCGATATTCATATCAATCGGATCGGCACGCACCGCGCCAATTTCCATCACCGGAATGGAGGCGTTTTTCAGCCAGTGGCGTACCATATCGCTATGTTCGACGCTGAGCAGAATGGCGGCGGCCAGATTGGACGCAAGCAGCGTTTCCAGTAATTTTTCTTCCTGCTCCAGCCGGTGCTGCGACTCGGCGAGCATGATCTGGTAACCGGCAGGCTGCAACACCTGCTGCAAACCGGCGAACATCTCCGAGCAGCCGGATTCGGCAAGGCTCGGCACCACCATCGCGATAGTCCAGGATGACGCCGAAGCCAGCGCGCTGGCCGCCAGATTGGGCATATACCCCAACTCCTGCACGGCAGCCTCTATCTTCTCACGCAATTTATCTGAAACCTGTTCCGGGGTACGTAACGCCCGCGAGACGGTCATGGTGCCAACGCCAGCGAGCTGCGCGACATCGGCAAGGGTGACTTTTCCTGTGCTCCGACGTTTTCGGGTAATTGCCATTCCGTTTCCTGACAGCCCTGATATCTCAGGTACTGAGTTATGAGTCATCTCAAGGCAGTATACGCCGGAAAGCCCTGCTTTTTCTGCGAATTCCCCTGCGTTTTCATATCTGATAGCGCTATCACATTTTTCGATCATTCCTGTTGGTAGCGCTATCTTTGCGACTATCATCACGGATAAGCGCCGCTGACTTGCATAAAGTTTGCCCATCTTATCCCTGATAAGGAGTGTGAAGTGTTAGACCAATGGCTTAACGACAAGACGATTCAGGTGCTTGATGGCGTAGAGAATTGGCCGCAGGCGCTGGAAATTTGTGCCAGACCGCTCCTCGCATCCGGCACGATTGCGCCGGATTATGTGACAGCCATTGTCGCCCAGCACCAGAAACTGGGGCCGTACTATGTGCTGGCGCCGGGGCTGGCAATGCCACATGCCAGGCCGGAAGAGGGGGCAAAAGGGTTAGGATTATCGTTGTTAAAATTGTCTCGCGGAGTTGATTTTGGCGCAGAGGATGCGGATCCGGTTGATACCATTATTATGTTGGCCGCGCCGGATAAACACAGCCATATTGAAATGATTGCCGCGCTGGCGGAACTATTTTCCAGCGATGAAGATATGGCGCAATTACATCGTGCAAACAGCCTGGAGGAAATTAAAAACATTATTCAGCGTTTCTGATTTTTTATTTTGTCACCAGTGATTACACATTGCCTGCTATGGGCGATGAGGTCGTACTCTACTCAAAAAAGGTAAATACAATGAAAATAATGGCAATTTGCGGATCCGGCCTGGGCAGTAGTTTTATGGTCGAAATGAATATTAAGAAAGTCCTCAAAAAATTGAATATCGAAGCTGAGGTCGAGCATTCCGACCTCTCTTCCGCCACGCCAGGTGCCGCCGATGTGTTTGTCATGGCAAAAGATATTGCCGCCAGCGCCAGCGTGCCGGAAAACCAGTTAGTTGTTCTCAGCAACATCATTGATATCAATGAACTGGAAGCGAAAATCAGCGCTTTCTTCGCCAACCGTTAACATCAACCGGATGCGCTGCACAATGGTGCGGCATGCATAAAGCGAGGTGGATATGTTTATCCTTGAAACGCTAAACTTTGTTGTTGATATATTGAAAGTCCCTTCTGTACTGGTGGGTTTAATTGCGCTGATTGGCCTGGTGGCGCAGAAAAAATCCTTTTCCGATGTCGTGAAAGGGACAGTCAAAACGATTCTCGGTTTTATCGTATTGGGCGGCGGTGCGACAGTATTGGTCGGCTCGTTAAATCCGCTGGGTGGCATGTTTGAACATGCTTTTAATATTCAGGGGATCATTCCAAATAACGAGGCGATTGTTTCAATTGCGCTGGAGAAATATGGTGCATCAACGGCGCTGATCATGGCATTCGGCATGGTGGCGAATATTATTGTCGCGCGCTTTACGCGTCTGAAATACATTTTTCTGACCGGTCATCACACCTTTTATATGGCCTGCATGATTGGGGTGATCCTCACTGTCGCTGGTTTTGAAGGCGTTGGGCTGGTGTTTACCGGTTCGCTGATCCTCGGCCTGGTGATGGCGTTCTTCCCGGCGATTGCGCAGCGTTATATGAAACGGATCACCGGCAACGATGACATCGCGTTCGGCCATTTCGGTACGCTTGGCTACGTGTTGTCAGGCTGGATCGGCAGTAAATGCGGTAAGGGTTCACGCTCAACAGAAGAGATGAACCTGCCGAAAAACCTGAGCTTCCTGCGTGACAGTTCGATCTCCATTTCGCTGACGATGATCATTATTTACATGATCTTAGCTGTTTGCGCCGGGCGTGAGTACGTTGAGAGCCAACTCAGCGCCGGGCAGAACTTCCTCGTCTACGCGATTATTCAGGCCATCACTTTTGCTGCCGGCGTATTCATTATCCTGCAAGGCGTACGCCTGATTCTGGCGGAAATTGTTCCTGCCTTTACCGGCTTTTCCGAAAAACTGGTGCCTAATGCCAGACCGGCGCTGGATTGCCCGGTGGTTTATCCCTATGCGCCAAATGCGGTGCTGGTCGGCTTCCTGTTCAGTTTCCTCGGCGGGCTGGTGGGGCTATTCCTGCTCGGGCAGATGAAACTGGTGCTGATCCTGCCAGGCGTGGTGCCACACTTCTTTACCGGTGCGACGGCGGGTGTTTTTGGTAACGCTACCGGCGGACGACGCGGTGCGATGATCGGCGCGTTCGCCAACGGATTACTCATCACTTTCCTGCCCGTCTTGCTGTTGCCAGTGCTCGGCGCACTGGGCTTTGCCAATACCACCTTCTCGGACGCGGACTTTGGCTTTATCGGCATTGTGCTGGGCAATCTGGCGCGTTACCTGTCGCCGCTGGCAATTACCGGGCTGGTGGTGGCGCTGTTCGTCGCATTGGTCATCTGGAATCTGATGTCGAAGGGCAAACCTGCTGCCAATGACACAGAAGAAAAGAGTGGAGCGAAGTCATGAGCACGATTGCAGAAGTGAAACAGTTTGCGCGGGATATTCGCATAGCAACCCTGAAAGCATTGACGCACCTGGGCTTTGGACACTATGGCGGCAGCATGTCGGTGGTGGAAACGCTTGCCGTACTGTATGGCGACGTTATGCGAATTGATCCTGCCGATCCGGACTGGCCGGAGCGCGACTACTTTGTGCTCTCGAAAGGCCACGCAGGCCCGGCGCTCTACAGCACGCTGGCGCTGAAAGGTTATTTCCCGCAGGAGATGCTGCAAACGCTCAATGAGAACGGCACCCGTCTGCCGAGTCATCCGGATCGCTTAAAAACCCGCGGCGTGGATGCGACCACCGGATCGCTTGGCCAGGGCATTTCTATTGCCGGAGGGATGGCGCTGGGACATAAACTGGCGGGCAGGCCTAACCGTGTGTTTTGCATCGTTGGTGATGGCGAGTTGAATGAAGGGCAGTGCTGGGAAGCGTTCCAATTTATTGCGCATCACAAGCTCAACAACCTGACGGTGTTTGTGGACTGGAATAAGCAGCAACTGGACGGCGAGCTGGATGAGATTATTTGCGCTTTCGATCTGGAGGGGAAATTCCGCGCCTTCGGTTTCGATGTCTGTACGGTGAAGGGCGATGACATCGCTGCACTTCTGGAAGTGGTGAAGCCGGTTCCGGCTGCCGATGCCCGGCCACGGCTGGTGATCCTCGACAGCATTAAAGGGCAGGGGGTGCCGTATCTCGAAAAGCTGAGCAACTCGCACCATTTACGCCTGACCGAAGAGATGAAACAGGCGCTTAACGAAACCATCGAACAACTGGAGGCGGCGCATGATTAAGGTGGCTGAAGTCGGCGGCAAAGACAGCATCGAGATGCGCAAAGTTTATGCCGGTTTTATCAGCGATCAGATTGCGGCGGGCAGCGATATTATCGCGCTGGAAGCCGATCTGATGAGTTCGATGGCAATGGATGGGGTGCAGAAAAAGTATCCGCAGCAGGTGATCAACTGCGGCATCATGGAGGCTAACGTCATTGGTACAGCAGCGGGGCTGTCGTTGACCGGGCGCAAACCCTTTGTGCATACCTTTACGGCGTTTGCCAGCCGCCGCTGTTTCGACCAGTTGTTTATGTCACTCGATTATCAGCGCAACAATGTCAAAGTCATCGCCTCCGATGCCGGTGTGACCGCCTGCCACAACGGCGGGACACACATGTCATTTGAGGATATGGGGATTGTGCGCGGTCTGGCTCATTCGGTGGTGCTGGAGGTGACGGATGCGGTGATGTTCGCCGATATCCTGAACCAACTTGCTCACCTGGAAGGGTTCTACTGGGTGCGCACCATTCGTAAACAGGCGCCAACCATTTATCAACCGGGTTCACATTTCACCATCGGCAAAGGCAATGTTCTGCGTGACGGTACGGATATTACGCTGATTGCCAACGGCATTATGGTGGCTGAAGCGCTGGCTGCGGCGCAGCAACTGGCGCAGGAAGGCGTGAGTGCGGCAGTGATCGATATGTTTACCTTAAAACCTATCGACCGCATGCTGGTGAAGAACTACGCCGAGAAGACCGGGCGGATTGTCACCTGCGAGAATCACAGCATTCATAACGGGCTGGGTTCGGCCGTGGCGGAAGTGTTAGTGGAAAGCTGTCCGGTGCCGATGCGGCGCGTGGGCGTGAAGGAGCGCTATGGTCAGGTGGGAACGCAGGATTTTCTGCAAAAAGAGTATGGGCTGACGGCGCAGGATATTGTGTCCGCCGCGCGGGAACTGCTGTAAATAAAAAAGGCGACCGGATGGTCGCCTTTTGATTTTTGCCGAATGGCGCTAACGCCATCCGACACAATTACTGCTGCTGAGACGCCTGAATGGCGGTCAGTGCGATGGTGTAAACGATATCGTCAACCAGCGCGCCACGGGACAGGTCGTTAACCGGTTTGCGCATACCCTGCAGCATCGGCCCGATGGAGATCAGGTCGGCAGAACGCTGTACCGCTTTGTAGGTGGTGTTACCGGTGTTCAGATCCGGGAAGATGAACACGGTAGCGCGACCGGCAACCGGAGAGTTCGGCGCTTTGGATTTCGCAACGTCAGCCATTACTGCGGCGTCGTACTGCAACGGACCATCGATAACCAGGTCAGGACGTTTTTCCTGCGCCAGACGGGTTGCTTCACGCACTTTCTCTACATCGCTGCCTGCACCGGAGTTACCGGTGGAGTAGGAGAGCATTGCCACACGCGGCTCAATACCGAAAGCGATAGCAGAATCAGCAGACTGAATCGCGATTTCAGCCAGTTGTTCAGCGGTCGGATCCGGGTTGATCGCGCAGTCGCCATAAACGTAAACCTGTTCCGGCAGCAGCATGAAGAACACGGAAGAAACCAGAGAGCTGCCCGGCGCGGTTTTGATCAACTGCAGCGGCGGACGAATGGTGTTTGCGGTGGTGTGAACAGCACCGGAAACCAGACCATCAACTTCATCCTGTTCCAGCATCAGTGTGCCGAGAACTACGTTATCTTCCAGCTGTTCGCGGGCAACGGCTTCGGTCATACCCTTGCTCTTACGCAGCTCAACCAGACGAGCAACGTAGCTTTCGCGAACCACTTCAGGGTCAACGATTTCGATACCAGTACCCAGTTCAACGCCCTGAGCCGCCGCAACGCGGTTGATCTCGTCCGGGTTACCCAGCAGGATACAAGTCGCGATGCCGCGTTCAGCACAAATCGCTGCGGCTTTAACTGTACGCGGCTCGTCACCTTCCGGCAGAACAACACGTTTGCCTGCTTTGCGCGCCAGCTCGGTAAGCTGGTAACGGAAGGCTGGCGGAGAAAGACGACGGCTGCGCTCGGAAGTCGCGGTCAGGGAATCAATCCACTGTGCGTTGATGTAGCTGGCAACGTATTCCTGAACATTTTCAACACGTTCGCTATCGTCAGCCGGAACTTCCAGGTTGAAGCTTTGCAGGCTCAGGGAGGTCTGCCAGGTGTTGGTGTTCACCATAAATACCGGCAGGCCAGTAGCGAATGCACGTTCACACAGTTTGCGAACGCTGGCTTCCATTTCGTAGCCGCCAGTCAGCAGCAGGGCACCGATTTCTACGCCGTTCATTGCGGCCAGGCAGGCAGCAACCAGCACGTCCGGACGATCTGCGGAAGTCACCAGCAGAGAACCCGGGCGGAAGTGTTCCAGCATGTGCGGAATGCTGCGCGCACAGAAAGTCACGGATTTCACGCGGCGGGTTTTGATATCGCCTTCGTTGACGATAGTTGCATTCAGGTGACGCGCCATATCGATTGCACGCGTGGCAATCAGATCGAAACTCCATGGAATCGCGCCGAGTACCGGCAGCGGGCTGGTTTCCTGCAGTTTTGTCGCATCAACATGCACGACTTTCGCTTTGGAAGAGTCATCAAAAATTTCTGACAGATCCGGGCGAGTACGGCCCTGATCGTCAACCGGTGCGTTCAGTTTGTTAACGATAACGCCGGTGATGTTGGTATTTTTTGCGCCGCCGAAGCTGTTGCGGGTCAGTTCGATACGCTCTTTCAGCTGTTCCTGAGTGTCAGTGCCCTGAGACATAACAAACACGATTTCTGCGTTCAGCGTTTTCGCGATTTCAAAGTTCAGCGAATCGGCAAACTGGTGTTTGCGGGTCGGCACCAGACCTTCTACCAGCACGACTTCAGCATCTTTGCTGCTTTCGTGGTAGCGCGCGATGATCTCTTCCATCAGCACGTCTTTCTGGTTGCTGGAGAGCAGCGACTCAACATGGCTCATTTTCAGCGGTTCAGCCGCTGGCAGGCCAGAAGTCGCACGCACGATGGTGGTGGTCTGGTCCGGAGCATCGCCGCCGGCGCGCGGCTGGGCGATCGGTTTAAAGACGCTCAGACGAACGCCTTTGCGTTCCATAGCACGGATAACGCCAAGGCTGACACTGGTCAGGCCGACGCTGGTTCCGGTAGGGATCAGCATAATAATACGGGACACGGTTAATCCTCTTTCGTTACCGTCATTGCAGACGGGTTACAAAACAGCACCGCCAGCGTTGGCTGGCGGTGTGGGTAATCAGGCAGTCAGGCGGCTCGCGTCTTGCGCGATAACCAGTTCTTCGTTGGTCGGGATAACAACGGCAGGACGGGTGCCTTCTTTGTTGATAAAGCCAGACTTGCCGAAACGGGCAGCCAGGTTACGTTCGTGGTCAACTTCAAAGCCCAGTACGCCCAGACGGCCCAGGGAGAGTTCACGTACCATTGCGGCGTTTTCACCGATACCACCAGTGAAGACAACGGCGTCCAGACGGCCATCCATCAGCGCAGTGTAAGAACCGATGTATTTTGCCAGGCGGTGGCAGTAAACATCCATCGCACGTTTGGCGTCTTCTTTCTCTTTGTAGTTGTCTTCTACATAACGGCAGTCGCTGGTGACTTCGGTCAGACCCAGCAGGCCGGACTCTTTGGTCAGCATTTTGTTGATCGCTTCAACACTCATGCCCAGGGTGTCATGCAGATGGAACACGATAGCCGGATCGATATCACCGGAACGGGTGCCCATTACGAGACCTTCCAGCGGGGTCAGACCCATGGAGGTATCAACACATTTACCGTTGCGAATGGCGGAAACAGAACCACCGTTGCCGAGGTGGCAAGTGATGATGTTCAGCTCTTCAACCGGTTTGTTCAGTACTTTGGCAGCTTCCTGAGTAACATAGAAGTGGCTGGTACCGTGCGCGCCGTAACGACGTACGCCGTGCTCTTTATACAGTTTGTACGGCAGAGCGTACAGGTAGGACTCTTCCGGCATCGTGGTGTGGAACGCGGTGTCGAAGACAGCAACGTTTTTGTCCTTCAGTTTCGGGAAGGATTTCAGCGCTTCAGCGATACCGATCAGGTGAGCCGGGTTATGCAGCGGTGCGAAAGAAGCTGCATCTTTGATGCCCTGAATAACAGATTCATCGATCACAACAGAGCTGGTGTATTTTTCGCCACCGTGCACGATACGGTGACCGATAGCAGTCAACTGTGCAGACAGTTCTGGTTTTTGTGCCAGAATAGTGTTAACGATAAAGTTCAGCGCTTCACTGTGAGCGGCACCTGCACCTAAAGCCGCTTCTTGTTTACCGCCATCGATTTTCCACTTGATGCGTGCTTCAGGGAGATGGAAACATTCGGCTAAACCAGAAAGGTATTCGTCACCGTTAGATGCATCGATGATGGCAAATTTCAGCGAGGAACTACCGCAGTTCAGAACCAGTACTAACTTACTCGACATGGAAGTACCTATTTATGATACGTGGCTAAAAAAGGTCAGTGAGTCGCACAGCGTAGCGCAGGTTGACGCTGACATTTATGATTAACATCATGCTGAATATATTTTTTGGCATGATGGAAGAATACATAAGATTTTAAGCTATTTTGCGCAAATTTCAGACAGTGGCATAATGAGCTTTAAATTTGACGATTTAACAATAGTCGTCTATAGGCCCTGGTCAGGCTGCCACAGGATACCTGATACCAGGTGGGATTGACAAAAAATTTTAACGTTGTCATCCGTAGTTGTTGTTTTGCACAAATTTTTTAATTTTTATATGTGAAGTTGAGGTAAGACCATGTCCACTTCTGAGAATCGACCCGTTAGTTTCTTCAGTTTGTTTCGTCGAGGTCAGCGCTATGCGAAGACCTGGCCCATGGAAAAACGCCTCGCTCCGGTGTTTGTTGAGAATCGCGTGATCCGCGCAACGCGTCACGCTATCCGCTTTATGCCGCCGCTGGCGGTCTTCACTCTGTGCTGGCAAATCGCGCTTGGCGGTCAGCTTGGCCCGGCAGTGGCAACCGCGCTGTTTGCCCTGAGCCTGCCAATGCAGGGGCTATGGTGGCTGGGTAAACGTTCCGTCACGCCGCTACCGCCTTCCATTCTGCACTGGTTTTACGAAGTGCGGGGCAAGCTCCAGGAAGCAGGACAGGCGCTGGCGCCGTTCGAAGGCAAACCTGATTACCAGGCGCTGGCAGATACTCTTAAACGTGCTTTCAAGCAGCTGGATAAAACATTTCTTGATGATCTGTGACGCCATCAGGAATCGCAGTCTATATAAAAGAAGACATCTTTGCGGTGGCTTCTTTTTTTATTTTCATTTTGATCTACGCAACACCCCCGGCAAATCAAGAAAGCCATCGTTTTCAGCATGTAAACTCGAAACATCTTATTTAAAGCGCCGATGAGCCACAGGAGTCGAAAGATGGAAATGACTAACGCCCAACGTCTGATCTTATCCAATCAGTATAAAATGATGACCATGATGGATCCGGCGAATGCAGAACGCTACCGCCGTTTACAGACCATTATTGAGCGTGGCTATGGTCTGCAAATGCGCGAGCTGGATCGCGAGTTCGGCGAGCTGAAAGAAGAAACCTGCCGCATTGTTATCGATATCATGGAGATGTATCACGCGCTCCATGTCTCCTGGACCAACCTGAAAGACGCTAACACCATTGATGAACGCCGTGTGACTTTCCTTGGCTTCGACGCGGCAACGGAAGCGCGTTACCTCGGCTATGTGCGTTTTATGGTGAATATTGAAGGCCGCTACACCCATTTCGATGCCGGTACGCACGGCTTTAATGCGCAAACGCCTATGTGGGAAAAATATCAGCGCATGCTGAGCGTATGGCACTCCTGCCCGCGCCAGTATCATCTGAGCAGCAACGAAATTAATCAGATTATCAACGCCTGAGGAGGTGAGTGTGCAGTGCAAAGGATTTCTGTTTGATCTGGATGGCACGTTGGTTAATTCTCTGCCCGTTGTTGAACGGGCATGGTGTAGCTGGGCTGACAGGTTTGGCATCGAGCATGATGAAGTGCTGAATTTCATCCATGGCAAACAGGCGATTACCTCGCTGCGTCACTTTATGCCGGGAAAATCGGAAGAGGAGATTGCCGCCGAGTTTACCTGGCTGGAAGCCATCGAAGCGGCGGATACCGACGGGATCGCTCCGTTGCCCGGTGCTATCGCATTACTGCAGCACCTCGATTCGGCAGGGATTCCGTGGGCGATTGTTACTTCCGGTTCCGTGCCGGTTGCTCACGCCCGTCACCGCGCAGCCGGTCTGCCTGCGCCGGAAGTGTTTATCACCGCCGAGCAGGTTAAACATGGTAAACCTGCTCCGGATGCTTATCTGCTTGGTGCAGAGCGGCTGGGGCTGGCGCCACAGGATTGTGTGGTGGTTGAAGATGCCGCTGCGGGCGTTTTATCCGGGCTGGCGGCAGGATGCCACGTCATTGCGGTAAATGTTCCGGCCGATTCTCCCCGGCTTGATGAAGCCGATTTCGTACTTACCAGCCTCGAAGCGCTGAATGTTGCGAAGCAGTCAGACGGAACGGCGATTGTCACGCTGAATGCCTGAACCCATGATTTAACCCCACATTTGTGGGGTTTTTTTATGGCACTATTTCCCCTCCATCAACTGACAAGGATATGTTGTGAACGGTGAACTGATTTGGGTGCTGTGTCTGCTGGCTATTACCGTTGTGCTTTTCGCAACGGGGAAAGTACGCATGGATGCGGTGGCGCTGTTTGTGATTGTCGCCTTTGTCTTAAGTGGCATACTCACTCTGCCCGAGGCCTTTTCAGGTTTTAGCGATCCCAATGTGATCCTGATTGCCGCACTGTTTATTATCGGCGATGGCCTGGTGCGCACCGGCGTGGCAACGAATATGGGCGCCTGGCTGGTTGAGATGGCTGGCAGCAGCGAAGTGAAAATGTTGGTGCTGCTCATGTTTACCGTTGCCGGTCTGGGCGCGTTTATGAGTTCGACTGGTGTGGTGGCGATTTTTATACCGGTGGTCATGAGCGTTTCGCTACGCATGCAGATTTCGCCTTCACGACTGATGATGCCGCTCAGTTTCGCCGGGCTTATCAGCGGCATGATGACGCTGGTGGCAACGCCGCCTAACCTGGTGGTGAACAGCGAACTGTTGCGAGAAGGCATGAAAGGATTTGGCTTTTTTAGCGTGACGCCGCTGGGCCTGGTGATTCTGCTGCTGGGGATCATCTATATGCTGCTGATGCGTTTTATGTTGAAAGGGGATGATGAGCAAGCGCAGCGTGACGGCTGGAAGCGTCGCTCGTTTCGTGAGTTGATTAAAGAGTACCGCCTTACCGGGCGCGCGCGCCGCCTTGCTATTCGTCCCGGTTCCCCTTTGATCGGCCAGCGCCTTGATGATTTGCGGCTTCGCGAACGTTATGGCGCGAATGTTATCGGCGTCGAACGCTGGAGGCGTTTTCGGCGGGTAATTGTCAACGTTAATGGTGTCTCCGAGTTTCGTGCCCGCGACGTTCTGCTGATTGACATGTCTGCTGCTGAAGTGAATTTGCGTGAATTCTGTGCCGAACAGTTGCTGGAACCCATGGTGCTACGTGGTGAATATTTTTCCGATCAAGCGCTGGATGTGGGGATGGCGGAAGTGTCGTTAATTCCGGATTCTGAACTGATAGGTAAGACGGTCCGCGAAATCGGTTTTCGTACCCGTTACGGCTTAAACGTGGTCGGCCTGAAGCGCAACGGCGAGGCGGTTGACGGTGTGATTACGGATATCACGCTGGAACTGGGCGATATTTTCCTGGTCGTCGGTAACTGGAAACTGATCCGTCAGTTGGGCTCTCACGGCCGCGATTTTGTGGTGCTCAATTTACCGGTTGAAGAGAGCGCTGCTTCGCCTGCCCATAGCCAGGCGCCGCATGCAATTTTTTGCCTGGTGCTGATGGTTGCCCTGATGCTCACCGATGAAATCCCCAACCCGATCGCTGCGATTATCGCTTGCATGTTAATGGGGAAATTCCGCTGTATTGATGCTGAAAGCGCCTATAAGGCCATTCATTGGCCGAGCATTATTCTGATCGTCGGGATGATGCCTTTTGCGCTGGCGCTGCAAAAAACCGGCGGCGTGGATCTGGTGGTTAAGGGGTTGATGGATATCGGCGGCGGTTACGGGCCGCACGTTATGCTGATCTGCCTGTTTATCATGTGTGCGGTCATCGGGCTGTTTATCTCGAACACCGCCACTGCGGTGCTGATGGCACCGATTGCGCTAGCGGCGGCAAAATCGATGGGCGTTTCGCCGTATCCGTTTGTCATGATGGTGGCAATGGCGGCATCAGCCGCATTTATGACGCCAGTTTCATCACCGGTCAATACGCTGGTGCTCGGGCCAGGCAATTACCAGTTTAGTGATTTTGTTAAGATCGGTGTGCCGTTTACGCTGCTGGTGATGGTGGTTTGTGCGGTGCTGATCCCGATACTGTTTCCGTTTTGACGCGTTTGCCGGGTGGCATTCACCCGGCAAAGAATACTTACAGCGGTGAGTCCTGGCTGATTTCATCCAGCGATAAATGGAAACTCGGCACAAAAACCTGCATGAAGTAATCCATTTCCGGGCTGCGCCGGGCATCAAGGGTTTTTTCGAGGCGAGATTTTGCCAGCCCGAATTCATTGTTGCCGGCGGAAAGCTCTTCCAGACATTTCAGATAGGCGCATAGTGCATCTGCCTGTTTCACGATCGCTTTTTCTTCCGCGCTATAGTGATGTTCATCAATCAGCGGCGCAAAAATATCCTGCAACTCTTCCGGTACCATTTCGACCAGCTTTTGCTGGGCAATCTTTTCAATCGCCTTATATTCCTGCGCAATTTGTGAATTGAAATACTTTACCGGGGTGGGCAGATCGCCGGTCAGAACTTCCGATGCGTCGTGGTACATAGCCAGTAACGCAATACGTTCGGCATTCAGTTGACCATTGAATTTACGGTTTTTTATCGCCGCCAGCGCATGGGCGACCATCGCCACTTGCAGGCTGTGCTCGGACACATTTTCGGTGCGTACGTTGCGCATCAGCGGCCAACGATTGATCAGTTTAAGGCGGGAAAGGTGGGCGAAGAAATGACTCTGACTCATAGTTAACCTTGTCTGTGACTGCGACCTGAGTCATTGTGCGCAGAGTGTGGGGGAAGATGCAAATCCTCCCCCGATGAAGATCACTGATGATAACCAGAGAGGAAACGGCCAAAACGACTGATCGCCATCTCCAGATCGTCTTCGCGCGGCAGCGTCACGATACGTACGTGATCCGGCCACGGCCAGTTGAATGCGGAACCCTGCACCAACAGCACTTTTTCCTGTAGCAGGAAGTCGAGCACCATCTTTTGATCGTCGTGAATATTAAAGCGTTTCGCGTCAATTTTCGGGAACATGTAGAGTGCGCCGCTGGGCTTCACGCAGGAAACCCCGGGGATTTCATTAATCAGTTCCCATGCACGGTTGCGCTGTTCATACAGACGACCGCCCGGCACAATAAATTCACTGATACTCTGGTAACCGCCGAGCGCAGTCTGAATTGCGTGCTGTGCCGGAACGTTGGCGCAAAGGCGCATCGAGGCCAGCATTTCCAGCCCTTCGATATAGCCTTTCGCGTGTTTTTTCGGCCCACTCAGCACCATCCAGCCCTGGCGGAAGCCTGCCACGCGGTAGGTTTTTGACAGACCATTAAAGGTAATAGTGAACAGATCCGGCGCCAGTGCGGCGATAGAGTGGTGCTCGGCCGCGTCGTAAAGAATTTTGTCGTAGATCTCATCGGCGAAGATGATCAGGTTGTGCTGACGCGCAATCTCAACCACCTCCATCAACAGTTCTTTTGAATAAACCGCACCGGTAGGGTTATTCGGGTTGATAATCACAATACCACGGGTGCGCGGTGTGATTTTGGCGCGAATATCGTCAAGATCCGGGAACCAGCCAGCAGATTCATCACACAGATAATGTACGGCTTTACCACCGGAAAGCGACACGGCCGCTGTCCACAGCGGGTAATCCGGGGCGGGAACCAGCATTTCGTCACCGCTGTTAAGCAGCGCCTGCATCGACTGAACGATCAGTTCAGAAACACCGTTACCAATATAGATATCTTCAACGGTGACTTCGCGCATACCGCGCGCCTGATAGTGCTGCATGATCGCTTTACGGGCTGAATAAAGCCCTTTGGAATCGCAATAGCCTTGCGCGCCTGGCAGGTTACGAATCACATCAACCAGAATTTCATCCGGCGCTTCGAAGCCGAATGGAGCAGGGTTGCCGATGTTAAGTTTAAGAACTTTATTGCCTTCTTCTTCCAGACGCTTTGCTTCTTTCAGAACCGGGCCACGGATGTCGTAACAGACATTATCTAATTTGCTGGATTTTTCGATGGAGGACATGAACCTTTGACCTTTTAGCTATGGGAGCCACTGCCTGCCGTGGAAGTGAGCACGGAACAATGTACTCCCACGCCCGCCAGTTTTGAAGGGTTAGCAGAAGAAGATTTCGCGGTAACTTTCTCATTGATTAACGTTTTTTTAACTGTTTTCTTTTATTTTTCCCTTGTTCTTAAACTGCCTTTACGCTAATTTTCAGTTTTAAATATCAAAAATACATAAGAAGTTGTAATTTATCGCTAATAAAAGACCCTTGCTTAGTGCGGGTTTAAAAAAGAAGTACGCAAACCGACAGAGAATTCTTCGCAAAATCTGGATGATGGCAAGATGGAGTCATGCATTTTGTCAGAGGGGAATGTTTGCGCTGTAAACGCAATGTTAAGCATTATTAATAGTTAGAACGGTTGTCAATTAATAGCGAATTAATATTGAGAATGGGAACTATGTTCGTCTCTAATATTATAACCAGAGGTCGGACATCATGACAATTGCGGTTTAAGATTATTCGCAATAATGCTTATAAATATAAAGGTTTTAGGTTAAACTCGGAGGGCAAGAAATGGTGCTGATGTGAAAAAGCCATGCTTTAGTTAAGGACTATTTCTTGATTTTAGTTGGTTGTTATTATTCGCTTTTACTCCAGTCCGCTTATATAGCCTTATGGTATATGATACATGTGCTATGTATAGCCAGTGATGTGCATAAACAGGTTCTTTTTTTAAAAGCATTCGCAAGGTTTATCACGGTTTATATATCCAGAAGGAATGGAGCATGCGAAATAAAGCCAATGGGTTCAGCTTGCATTAGACAGCGAACTATAAACACGAGAACTTACAGTCAGGCTTTGATGAGTCATGACGTTGCTGGATGCACTTTTTAAATGGAATTACTTAATCTTACGAGCACAGCATAAACCCGGGTCACTCTGCGCGAGCAACCCGTAAGTGAAAAAATATGATAAATGCAAATCGTCCGATACTGAATCTCGACCTCGATCTGCTGAGAACTTTCGTTGCGGTCGCTGATCTGAACACCTTTGCTGCGGCTGCGGCTGCGGTATGTCGCACCCAGTCTGCCGTAAGCCAGCAAATGCAGCGGCTGGAACAGTTAGTGGGAAAGGAACTTTTTGCCCGTCATGGGCGTAATAAACTTTTAACCGAGCACGGTATTCAATTACTGGGTTATGCGCGAAAGATCTTACGTTTCAATGATGAAGCTTGTACATCGCTGATGTTTAGCAACTTGCAGGGCGTATTAACTATTGGCGCTTCTGACGAATCAGCCGATACCATTTTGCCTTTCTTGCTTAATCGTATTAGCTCGGTATATCCGAAACTGGCGCTGGATGTGCGCGTGAAGCGCAACCCGTTATCCGACGATCGTCTTCAGGATCATGACCTCGATCTGGTGGTGACAACGCATCGCTACGGGCAGTTTGATTGCCTGACGTTACGTACATCCCCAACGCACTGGTACTGTTCGGCGGAATATGTCCTGCAGAAAGGTGAGGCTATCCCACTTGTGTTGCTGGATGAACCCAGTTCGTTTCGCGACATGGTGATTAATGCGCTCAATAGTGCCGATATTCCATGGCGCATGGCTTATGTGGCTTCAACGCTTTCGGCCGTGAAAGCGGCAGTGAAAGCTGGGCTTGGTGTCACCGCCCGCCCTGTTGAAATGATGAGTCCAGATTTGCGGGTATTAGGCCGCGCTGATGGCCTGCCGCTGTTGCCTGATACGGAATATCTGCTGGGCTATAATCCCAATAGCCAGAATGAACTGGCGCAGGTTATTTTTCAGGCGATGGAACATTACCAGAACCCGTGGCATTACGGGAATTCTGGGTCTGAAGAAGGTGGGGATCCGCTTATCGTTGAAGGGGATTTTGGCTAACATTTTGCGCCAAAACTGGTAACAAAATGTAAGTGCAAAAATGAACCGCTGGCAGTGAAATCGCTGCCACTGGTTCGTTTTATATCGGAACATTTCCCTGGTGAATTATTGACCCTCTAAATAATATTTCCTTTCAAGAAGTTAATACTCCTCACAGCAAAATATCCCTTTATCAACTATAGTCTTTCATGCCTTAAGCTCATGTTAAAAATCAAGCTGGATTGTTGCCGTTTTTTGCGATGAATTAACAAAAGCGTGTCTCAGATCAAGAAAATACTCCCAATGAGGGGGAGGAATCCGGACAAAATCCTGTCAAAATAAGCGGGTAATATCAGGAAAAGCTCACAACGGACACGATTCAACACCTGATTTTTTCGCGGGTATGTTTGAGGCCGATCAAGAAAACGGCACTAAATGTTAATGAATTGCTGCCGATGTAAACTAATGTGAGGAAACTTTTGTTAAAGTTGACAAAAGGTTATAGAAAGGAGTAAAACCCACATCGTTTAGCTGTTTTCGCCTTTTTTCACAGTTAATGTGTGGTTTTATTCCTCCCCGTGAATCGATGTGGCGTCATCTGCCAGCAAGAGCAGAGGTATTAACGCTACCTTTTGAGTTAAGCAATGCGTATGTCAACATCCACTGAAATCATCGCTCATCACTGGGCATTCGCTATCTTTCTTATTGTCGCCATAGGGCTTTGTTGCCTGATGCTGGTCGGCGGTCGTTTTTTAGGCGGCCGCGCACGCGCAAGGCACAAAAACGTTCCTTTCGAATCCGGTATCGATTCTGTCGGTTCCGCGCGCTTACGTCTCTCCGCCAAGTTCTACCTGGTGGCCATGTTCTTCGTCATCTTCGATGTGGAAGCGCTTTACCTCTATGCATGGTCAACCTCCATTCGCGAGAGTGGTTGGGTCGGTTTTGTCGAAGCTGCAATTTTTATTTTAGTGCTGTTAGCTGGTCTGGTTTATCTGGTGCGTATTGGCGCGCTGGATTGGACGCCCGTGCGTTCGCGCCGTGAGCATATCAACCCAGAGACTGGCAGCTACACTGATCGTCAACGCTAACCGCGAGGCAATAAGATGGATTATACGCTCACCCGCATAGATCCTAACGGTGAGAACGACCGTTACCCCCTGCAAAAACAGGAGATCGTAACCGACCCCCTGGAACAAGAAATCAACCGTAGCGTTTATATGGGCAAACTCGAAAATGCCCTGCACGATATGGTGAACTGGGGCCGTAAAAACTCAATTTGGCCATATAACTTTGGTCTGTCGTGCTGCTATGTAGAGATGGTGACCTCCTTTACTGCCGTTCACGACGTCGCGCGTTTTGGTGCGGAAGTACTGCGTGCTTCTCCTCGTCAGGCGGACCTGATGGTCGTCGCCGGTACTTGCTTTACCAAAATGGCGCCTGTTATTCAGCGTCTTTATGACCAGATGCTGGAACCAAAGTGGGTTATCTCGATGGGAGCCTGCGCGAACTCTGGCGGTATGTACGATATCTACTCCGTCGTGCAGGGCGTCGATAAATTTATCCCGGTGGATGTTTACATCCCTGGCTGTCCGCCGCGTCCTGAAGCGTACATGCAGGCGCTGATGTTGTTACAGGAATCGATTGGTAAAGAACGTCGTCCGCTCTCCTGGGTGGTTGGCGATCAGGGCGTTTACCGCGCCAATATGCAGTCGGAACGCGACCGTAAGCGTGGCGAACGCATTGCCGTTACCAATCTGCGTACGCCGGACGAGATTTAATGTGCGCCTGTGGGTAATGGAAAAAACTTCGCATTTCAATAATCCAATAACGCGAAGCCATACCCGACAGTCACCACGGACCCTTTGCAATGGTGAACAATATGACCGATTTAACCGCGCAAGAAGCCGCATGGCAGACTCGGGATCATCTGGATGATCCGGTCATTGGCGAATTGCGCAACCGTTTTGGGCCGGATGCCTTTACTGTTCAGGCGACCCGCACCGGGGTACCCGTAGTTTGGGTGAAGCGTGAGCAATTGCTGGAAGTTGGCGATTTCCTGAAGAAGCTGCCGAAACCTTACGTCATGCTGTTCGATCTGCACGGCATGGACGAGCGTCTACGTACACACCGCGCCGGTTTACCCGCCGCGGATTTTTCCGTTTTCTATCACCTGATTTCGATCGATCGTAACCGCGACATCATGCTCAAGGTGGCGCTTTCTGAAAACGATCTGAATGTGCCGACGTTTACCAAACTCTTCCCCAACGCCAACTGGTACGAGCGTGAAACGTGGGAAATGTTTGGCATTACCTTTAACGGTCATCCGCACCTGACGCGCATCATGATGCCGCAGACCTGGACGGGACATCCGCTGCGTAAAGATTACCCGGCGCGCGCCACCGAATTCGATCCGTTTGAGCTGACCAAAGCCAAGCAGGATTTAGAAATGGAAGCGCTGACCTTTAAGCCGGAAGACTGGGGTATGAAGCGCGGCACCGACAATGAGGACTTTATGTTCCTCAACCTCGGTCCGAACCACCCGTCTGCGCACGGTGCCTTCCGCATTATCCTGCAACTCGACGGCGAAGAGATTGTCGACTGCGTACCGGATATCGGTTACCACCACCGCGGCGCGGAAAAAATGGGCGAGCGTCAATCCTGGCACAGCTACATTCCTTATACCGACCGTATTGAGTACCTCGGTGGTTGCGTTAACGAAATGCCGTATGTGCTGGCGGTAGAGAAACTGGCGGGGATCACCGTACCGGATCGCGTCAACGTGATCCGCGTGATGCTCTCTGAACTGTTCCGCATCAACAGCCACCTGCTTTATATCTCCACCTTTATTCAGGACGTGGGCGCAATGACCCCGGTGTTCTTCGCCTTTACCGATCGGCAGAAAATCTACGATCTGGTGGAAGCGATCACTGGTTTCCGTATGCACCCGGCGTGGTTCCGTATTGGCGGCGTAGCGCACGATCTGCCGCGTGGATGGGATCGTTTGCTGCGTGAATTCCTCGACTGGATGCCGAAACGTCTGGCCTCTTATGAGAAGGCGGCGCTGCGTAACACCATTCTGAAAGGCCGCTCGCAGGGTGTTGCCGCTTACGGCGCGAAAGAAGCGCTGGAGTGGGGCACTACCGGCGCGGGTCTGCGTGCTACCGGCATCAACTTTGACGTGCGTAAAGCGCGTCCATACTCCGGCTATGAAAACTTCGACTTTGAAATCCCGGTGGGCGGTGGCGTCAGCGACTGCTATACCCGCGTGATGCTGAAAGTGGAAGAGCTGCGCCAGAGCCTGCGTATTCTTGAGCAGTGTCTTAACAATATGCCGGAAGGCCCGTTCAAAGCGGATCATCCGCTGACGACGCCGCCACCGAAAGAGCGCACGCTGCAACATATCGAAACCCTGATTACTCACTTCCTGCAGGTTTCGTGGGGCCCGGTAATGCCGGCCAACGAATCCTTCCAGATGATTGAAGCAACCAAGGGTATTAACAGTTACTACCTGACCAGCGATGGCAGCACCATGAGCTACCGCACGCGCGTTCGCACACCGAGCTTTGCGCATTTGCAGCAAATCCCGTCGGCGATCCGCGGCAGCCTGGTATCCGACCTGATCGTCTATCTGGGTAGTATCGATTTTGTTATGTCAGATGTGGACCGCTAATTATGCACGAGAATCAACAACCACAAACCGAGGCTTTTGAGCTGAGTGCGGCAGAGCGTGAGGCAATTGAGCACGAAAAGCACCACTACGAAGACCCGCGTGCGGCGTCCATTGAAGCGCTGAAGATTGTTCAGAAGCAGCGTGGCTGGGTGCCGGACGGCGCGATTTACGCCATTGCTGATGTTCTGGGGATCCCGGCGAGCGATGTCGAAGGCGTGGCAACGTTCTACAGCCAGATCTTCCGTCAGCCAGTCGGCCGCCATGTGATCCGCTATTGCGACAGCGTGGTTTGCCATATCACCGGTTATCAGGGCATTCAGTCGGCGATTGAAAGCCACCTGAAGATCAAACCGGGCCAGACCACTTTCGACGGCCGCTTTACGCTGCTGCCGACCTGCTGTCTGGGCAACTGCGATAAAGGGCCGAACATGATGATCGATGAGGACACTCACGCGCATCTGACTCCGGAAGGCATCCCCGAACTGCTGGAGCGGTATAAATGAAAACAGTTATCCGTACTCCTGAAACACATCCGCTGACCTGGCGGCTGCGTGACGACAAGCAGCCGGTCTGGCTGGATGAATACCAGAGCAAAAATGGTTATGCCGGTGCGCGTAAAGCGCTCTCCGGTATGGCACCGGACGAAATCGTCAACGCGGTAAAAGATTCCGGCCTGAAAGGTCGTGGCGGCGCGGGCTTCTCCACCGGTCTGAAGTGGAGCCTGATGCCGAAAGACGAATCCATGAACATCCGTTACCTGCTGTGTAACGCCGATGAAATGGAGCCGGGCACCTACAAAGACCGCCTGTTGATGGAGCAGTTGCCGCACCTGCTGGTGGAAGGCATGCTGATTTCCGCCTTTGCGCTGAAAGCTTACCGTGGCTACATCTTCCTGCGTGGCGAATATATTGAAGCAGCGGTACATCTGCGTCGCGCCATTGCCGAAGCGACCGAAGCGGGTTTGCTGGGTAAAAATATCCTCGGCAGCGGCTTTGATTTCGAACTGTTCGTTCACACCGGGGCCGGGCGTTATATCTGCGGTGAAGAGACCGCGCTGATTAACTCGCTGGAAGGCCGCCGCGCGAACCCGCGCTCCAAGCCGCCGTTCCCGGCAAGCTCTGGCGTATGGGGTAAACCGACCTGCGTCAACAACGTCGAAACCCTGTGCAACGTGCCAGCTATTCTGGCTAACGGTGTTGAATGGTATCAGAACATTTCGACCAGCAAAGATGCCGGTACCAAGCTGATGGGCTTCTCCGGCCGCGTGAAAAATCCGGGCCTGTGGGAACTGCCGTTCGGTACGACCGCGCGTGAAATCCTCGAAGATTATGCTGGTGGTATGCGCGATGGCCTGAAATTCAAAGCCTGGCAGCCAGGCGGCGCAGGTACAGACTTCCTGACCGAAGCGCACCTTGATCTGCCAATGGAATTCGAAAGCATCGGGAAAGCGGGTAGCCGTCTGGGAACGGCGCTGGCGATGGCCGTCGATCATGAAATTGGCATGGTGCCGCTGGTGCGCAACCTGGAAGAGTTTTTCGCCCGCGAATCCTGTGGCTGGTGTACGCCATGCCGTGATGGTCTGCCGTGGAGCGTAAAAATTCTGCGCGCGCTGGAACGTGGTGAAGGCCAGCCTGGGGACATCGAGACACTTGAGCAACTGTGTCGACAACTTGGGCCGGGTAAAACCTTCTGCGCGCATGCACCGGGTGCGGTTGAACCCTTACAGAGCGCGATTAAATATTTCCGCGAAGAATTCGAAGCGGGCATTAAACAGCAATTTAGCAATACCCATGCGATTGGCGGTATCCAGCCAAACTTGCTGAAAGCGCGCTGGTAATTGGGGTTACTCGCCTGGGCGAGGCCGGAAACAAATTTTGATTAATACCTGAGAAAGACCCGCAACTTTCGCGATGTAACAACGCTGCTACGGCGCGAAGGACAAAGGTTATTCAGGCCAACTGGAAGCATGCTAATGGCTACTATTCATGTAGACGGCAAAGAATACGAGGTAAATGGAGCAGATAACCTTCTTGAGGCTTGTCTCTCCTTAGGCCTTGATATTCCTTATTTTTGCTGGCATCCGGCGCTGGGGAGCGTGGGTGCGTGCCGCCAGTGTGCGGTGAAGCAATATCAAAACGCGGAAGACACGCGTGGCCGCCTGGTGATGTCCTGTATGACACCGGCATCCGACGGTACCTTTATTTCTATTGATGACGATGAAGCGAAGCAGTTCCGTGAAAGCGTAGTGGAGTGGTTAATGACCAACCACCCGCACGATTGCCCGGTCTGCGAAGAGGGCGGTAACTGCCACTTGCAGGATATGACCGTCATGACCGGCCACAGCTTCCGTCGCTATCGCTTTACCAAACGTACTCACCGTAATCAGGATCTTGGCCCGTTCATCTCACACGAAATGAACCGCTGTATCGCCTGCTATCGCTGCGTACGTTATTACAAAGACTACGCAGACGGCACGGATCTTGGCGTGTATGGCGCGCACGATAACGTCTACTTCGGCCGCCCGGAAGATGGCACGCTGGAAAGCGAGTTCTCCGGCAACCTGGTGGAAATCTGCCCAACCGGCGTCTTCACCGACAAAACGCACTCCGAGCGTTACAACCGTAAGTGGGATATGCAGTTTGCGCCGAGCATCTGCCAGCAGTGCTCGCTGGGTTGCAACACCAGCCCGGGTGAACGTTATGGCGAGCTGCGCCGCATCGAAAACCGTTACAACGGTACCGTTAACCACTACTTCCTTTGCGACCGTGGCCGTTTCGGTTATGGCTATGTCAACCTGAAAGACAGACCGCGTCAGCCGGTACAACGCCGTGGCGACGATCTGATCACCCTGAACGCCGAGCAAGCAATGCAGGGCGCGGCGGATATTCTGCGTCAGTCGAAGAAAGTGATTGGCATCGGTTCTCCGCGCGCCAGCGTGGAGAGCAACTTTGCCCTGCGCGCGCTTGTCGGTGCGGATAACTTCTACACTGGCATCGCCAAAGGCGAGCAGGAACGTCTGGAACTGGCGCTGAAAGTGCTGCGCGAAGGTGGTATCCGTACCCCGGCGCTGCGCGAAATCGAATCTTACGATGCGGTGCTGATCCTCGGCGAAGACATCACGCAGACAGGCGCGCGCGTTGCGCTGGCGGTGCGTCAGGCCGTGAAAGGCAAAGCCCGCGAAATGGCGGCGGCACAGAAAGTTGCCGACTGGCAGATTGCGGCGATCATGAACATTGGCCAGCGCGCCAAACATCCGCTGTTTGTTACCAACGTCGACAGTACTCGTCTGGACGATATCGCCGCGTGGACCTATTGCGCACCGGTTGAAGATCAGGCGCGTTTAGGTTTCGCCATCGCCCACGCGCTGGATGAGACGGCGCCAGCGGTTGACGGTCTGAGCAGCGATCTGAAAAACAAAATCGATGTGATTGTCCAGGCGCTGGCTGGCGCGAAGAAACCGCTGATTATCTCCGGGACGAACGCCGGTAGCGCGGAAGTGATTCAGGCGGCTGCCAACGTGGCAAAAGCGCTGAAAGGGCGCGGTGCCGATGTCGGCATCACCATGATTGCCCGTTCGGTGAACAGTATGGGCCTCGGGCTGATTGGCGGCGGCAGTCTTGATGATGCGCTGGCAGAACTGGAAGCGGGCCACGCTGATGCCGTTGTGGTGCTGGAAAATGACCTGCACCGCCATGCTTCTGCTGCACGCGTTGATGCCGCGCTGGCGAAAGCGCCGCTGGTGCTGGTAATTGATCATCAGCGTACGGCAATCATGGAGCAGGCTCATCTGGTGCTCTCCGCTGCCAGCTTTGCAGAAAGCGACGGTACGGTAATCAACAACGAAGGCCGCGCGCAGCGTTTCTTCCAGGTTTACGAGCCGGCCTACTACGACAGCAAAACCATTATGCTGGAGAGCTGGCGCTGGCTGCATTCGCTGCACAGCACCGTTGAAAACCGCGAAGTGGACTGGACGCAGCTTGACCATGTGATTGACGCTGCCGTTGAAGCGTTGCCGCAACTGGCTGGCATTAAAGAGGCGGCGCCGGACGCCAGCTTCCGCATCCGCGGTCAGAAACTGGCCCGTGAACCGCATCGCTACAGTGGGCGTACCGCCATGCGCGCCAACATCAGCGTGCACGAACCGCGCCAGCCGCAGGATAAAGACACCATGTTCGCCTTCTCGATGGAAGGGAACAACCAGCCGTCCGCTCCGCGTTCGCAAATTCCGTTTGCGTGGGCGCCGGGCTGGAACTCCCCGCAGGCATGGAACAAATTCCAGGCTGAAGTGGGTGGTCACCTGCGCTACGGCGATCCGGGCGTTCGTCTGATTGAGGCCAGCGAAAGTGGGCTGGAATACTTCACTTCCATTCCGGGAACCTTCGAAGCGCAGGAGGGTAAATGGCGTATCGCGCCGTACTACCACCTGTTCGGCAGCGATGAAATGTCGCAGCGTTCTCCGGTATTCCAGAGCCGTATGCCGCAACCGTACATCAAGCTGAACCCGGCCGACGCTGCGAAGCTTGGTGTTAACGCGGGCGCGCATATCTCCTTCACCTGGGAAGGTCAGACCATCAGCCTGCCATTGCAGGTTTCCGAAGGTCTGGCGGCAGGGCAGGTTGGTCTGCCGATGGGGATGCCTGGCATCGCGCCGGTACTGGCCGGAGCACGTCTTGAAAATCTGCGGGAGGCGCAAGCATGAGCTGGTTAACACCGGATGTTATCGACATTCTGCTGAGCATCCTGAAAGCAGTGGTCATTCTGCTGGTGGTGGTCACCTGCGGTGCGTTCATGAGCTTTGGCGAACGTCGCCTGCTCGGTCTGTTCCAGAACCGTTACGGACCGAACCGCGTTGGCTGGGGTGGCTCACTCCAGCTGGTCGCGGACATGATCAAAATGTTCTTTAAAGAGGACTGGATCCCACGCTTTTCCGATCGCGTGATCTTCACCCTCGCGCCGATGATTGCCTTCACCTCGCTGCTGTTAGCGTTCGCCATTGTGCCGGTCAGCCCGAGCTGGGTCGTGGCGGATCTGAACATCGGCATCCTGTTCTTCTTAATGATGGCAGGGCTGGCGGTTTACGCGGTGCTGTTCGCGGGCTGGTCAAGCAACAACAAATACTCACTGCTCGGTGCGATGCGTGCTTCTGCGCAAACCCTGAGCTATGAAGTGTTCCTTGGGCTTTCCCTGATGGGCGTAGTGGCGCAGGCCGGTTCATTCAACATGACCGACATCGTCAACAACCAGGCGGGTTTGTGGAACGTCATTCCGCAGTTCTTCGGCTTTGTGACCTTCGCTATCGCTGGCGTGGCGGTGTGTCACCGTCACCCGTTTGACCAGCCGGAAGCCGAGCAGGAACTGGCGGATGGTTACCACATTGAATATTCCGGGATGAAATTCGGTCTGTTCTTCGTCGGCGAATATATCGGTATCGTCACCATTTCCGCGTTGATGGTCACGCTGTTCTTCGGGGGCTGGCAGGGGCCGTTGTTACCGCCTTTCATCTGGTTCGCGCTGAAAACCGCGTTCTTTATGATGATGTTCATTTTGATTCGCGCCGCACTGCCGCGTCCTCGTTATGATCAGGTGATGTCGTTCGGCTGGAAAATCTGTCTGCCGCTGACGCTACTCAACTTGCTGGGAACGGCGGCTGTCATTCTCTGGCAGGCGCAATAAGGGGTGAAAAGACCATGACTTTAAAAGAATTACTCGTGGGCTTCGGCACCCAGGTCCGTAGTATCTGGATGATTGGCCTGCATGCTTTCTCGAAACGCGAAACCCGTATGTACCCGGAAGAGCCGGTTTATCTGCCGCCGCGTTACCGTGGCCGTATTGTGCTGACGCGCGACCCGGACGGTTCCGAGCGTTGCGTTGCCTGTAACCTTTGTGCGGTAGCGTGCCCGGTAGGCTGTATCTCGCTACAAAAAGCGGAGATGCAGGACGGTCGCTGGTATCCGGAATTTTTCCGTATCAACTTCTCACGCTGCATTTTCTGTGGTCTGTGCGAAGAGGCGTGCCCGACAACGGCGATTCAGCTCACCCCGGATTTCGAAATGGGTGAATACAAACGTCAGGACCTGGTGTACGAAAAAGAGGATCTGCTGATCTCCGGTCCGGGCAAATACCCGGAATATAACTTCTACCGGATGGCAGGTATGGCAATCGACGGCAAAGATAAAGGTGAAGCGGAAAACGAAGCCAAACCTATCGACGTCAAGAGCCTGTTACCGTAAGGAGAGGGGCAATGGAGTTCGCTTTTTATATCTGTGGCCTGGTCGCCATCCTGACGACGGTACGCGTAATAACGCATACCAACCCGGTGCACGCTTTGCTGTATCTGATTGTGTCGCTGCTGGCCATTGCCGGGGTCTTCTTTTCACTCGGCGCTTACTTCGCCGGTGCGCTGGAGATCATCGTTTATGCCGGGGCCATCATGGTGCTGTTCGTGTTTGTGGTGATGATGCTGAACCTTGGCAATACCGTAGTCGAGCAGGAGCGCAACTGGCTGTCGCCGCAAATCTGGATCGGCCCAGCGCTGCTCTCTGCGGTGCTGCTGGTGGTGATGGTTTACGCCATTCTGGGCGTCAACGATCAGGGTATCGACGGGACGGCGATTAGCGCGAAAGCGGTCGGTATTACGCTTTTTGGTCCTTACGTTCTGGCCGTGGAGCTGGCCTCCATGCTGCTGCTGGCTGGCCTGGTTGTGGCCTTCCATCTGGGGCGCGAAGACAGGGCCGGTGAAGTGCTGAGTAATCGCACCGATGACCGCGCAAAAAGAAAAACGGAGGAGCAAGCATGATCCCCTTACAACATGGACTGATCCTCGCGGCGATTTTGTTTGTTTTGGGTCTGACCGGTCTGGTTATCCGCCGCAACCTGCTGTTTATGCTGATTGGGCTGGAAATCATGATTAACGCTGCTGCGCTGGCCTTCGTGGTTGCCGGCAGCTACTGGGGACAGACCGACGGGCAGGTGATGTATATCCTCGCCATTAGCCTCGCGGCTGCGGAAGCGAGTATTGGCCTGGCGTTGCTGCTGCAACTCCATCGTCGCCGCCAGAATCTGAATATCGATTCAGTAAGTGAGATGCGTGGATGAACATGCTCGCCTTAACCATTATTCTGCCTTTTATTGGCTTTGTCTTACTGGCCTTTTCCCGCGGGCGCTGGTCAGAGAATCTTTCTGCGACCGTTGGCGTTGGCTCGATTGGCCTTGCGGCGCTGGTGACCGCTTTTGTCGGCGTTGATTTCTTCAACAACGGTCAGCAGGCGTTTTCGCAACCGTTGTGGACGTGGATGGCGGTCGGTGATTTCAACATCGGTTTCAACCTGGTGCTGGACGGCCTGTCGCTGACCATGCTTTCGGTCGTTACCGGCGTGGGTTTCCTGATTCACATGTTCGCGTCCTGGTATATGCGCGGAGAAGAGGGCTACTCCCGTTTCTTCGCCTACACCAACCTGTTTATCGCCAGTATGGTGGTACTGGTGCTGGCAGATAACCTGCTGCTGATGTACCTCGGCTGGGAAGGCGTGGGCCTGTGTTCCTATCTGCTGATCGGTTTCTACTACACCGATCCGAAGAATGGCGCAGCGGCGATGAAAGCGTTCGTGGTTACCCGTGTGGGTGACGTCTTCCTCGCTTTCGCGCTGTTCATCCTTTACAACGAACTGGGTACGCTGAACTTCCGCGAAATGGTTGAGCTGGCGCCGCAGCACTTCGCCAACGGCAATAACATGCTGATGTGGGCGACGCTGATGCTGCTGGGCGGTGCGGTCGGTAAATCCGCGCAACTGCCGTTGCAGACATGGCTGGCGGACGCGATGGCTGGCCCGACGCCGGTTTCTGCGCTGATCCACGCCGCCACCATGGTGACCGCCGGTGTTTACCTGATTGCCCGTACGCATGGGCTGTTCCTGATGACGCCGGAAGTGCTGCATCTGGTTGGTATCGTCGGTGCGGTAACGCTGCTGATGGCGGGTTTCGCCGCGCTGGTGCAGACGGATATCAAACGCGTACTTGCCTACTCAACCATGAGCCAGATTGGTTACATGTTCCTGGCGCTGGGTGTGCAGGCCTGGGACGCGGCGATTTTCCACCTGATGACGCATGCGTTCTTTAAAGCGCTGCTGTTCCTGTCGTCCGGTTCGGTGATCCTCGCCTGCCATCACGAGCAGAACATCTTCAAAATGGGTGGCCTGCGTAAGTCGATTCCGCTGGTCTATGCCTGCTTCCTGGTCGGTGGCGCGGCGCTGTCGGCGTTGCCATTGCTGACCGCAGGCTTCTTCAGTAAAGACGAAATCCTTGCCGGTGCGGTAGCAAACGGCCATGTCAATCTGATGATTGCCGGTCTGGTGGGCGCGTTTATGACATCGCTGTACACCTTCCGCCTGATTTTCATAGTCTTCCACGGGAAAGAACAGATTCACGCTCATGCAGGGAAGGGGATCACCCATCATCTGCCGCTGATTGTGCTGCTGGTACTTTCCACCTTTATTGGCGCGATGATTGTGCCACCGCTGAGAGGCGTTCTGCCAGAAACCACCGAGCTGGCGCACAGCAGTGTGGTCATGCTGGAAGTGGCGTCCGGTGCGGTTGCTGTCATCGGTATTCTGCTGGCGGCCTGGCTGTGGCTGGGTAAACGTACGCTGGTGCACTCGATCGCCAACAGCGCGACAGGTCGCTTCTTCGGGACCTGGTGGTTCAATGCCTGGGGCTTCGATGCGCTGTACGACCGCATCTTTGTGAAGCCGTATCTTGGCATTGCCTGGCTGCTGAAGAGCGATCCGCTGAATGCGCTAATGAACATTCCGGCGATCCTGTCGCGCTTTGCAGGCAAAGGGCTGCTGTTTAGCGAGAACGGGTATCTGCGCTGGTATGTCGCGTCGATGAGCATTGGCGCTGTCGTGGTGTTGGCGTTGCTGATGGTATTGCGCTGAGTTTGTGGGCCGGCTGGCGCTGCGCTTATCCGGCTTACAAACTGAAAGAGAATTTTTAGAAAATTCGTTGAAAATCAGGTCCGAATGGACAGGCGTTATCGGCAAAGTCCGAGTGGACACCGCCTGCGCAGAGCAACCGGAGCGTACTAAAGTACGTGCGGATTGCGAGCACAGCCGGGGTTCGCGATGACGAGCAAGATAGCCTGAGGCGGACTTAAACAAGGAACAAATATCGCCATGTTATTACCCTGGCTAATACTGATTCCCTTTATCGGCGGCTTTCTCTGCTGGCAGACCGAACGCTTCGGCGTGAAGGTGCCGCGCTGGATAGCCCTGATCACCATGGGACTGACGCTGGCGCTTTCTCTGCAACTCTGGATGCAGGGCGGCTACTCTTTGACGCAATCCACCGGTCTGCCTGCCTGGCAGGAAGAGTTTAAACTGGCGTGGATCCCACGTTTCGGCATCAATATTCATCTGGCGATGGACGGTTTGTCGTTGCTGATGGTGGTGCTGACCGGTTTCCTCGGCGTGCTGGCGGTACTCTGCTCCTGGCGTGAAATCGAGAAATATCAGGGCTTCTTCCATCTCAACCTGATGTGGATTTTGGGCGGCGTTATCGGCGTGTTCCTTGCCATCGACATGTTCCTGTTCTTCTTCTTCTGGGAAATGATGCTGGTGCCGATGTACTTCCTGATTGCACTGTGGGGCCACAAAGCCTCCGACGGGAAGACGCGTATTACGGCTGCGACCAAGTTCTTCATCTATACCCAGGCCAGTGGTCTGGTGATGTTGATTGCCATCCTGGCGCTGGTAGTGGTGCACTATAACGCGACCGGCGTCTGGACATTCGACTATGAAGACCTGCTGAAAACGCCGATGTCTGACCACGTCGAATATCTGCTGATGCTTGGTTTCTTCATCGCCTTCGCGGTGAAAATGCCGGTGGTGCCGCTGCACGGTTGGTTACCGGATGCGCACTCGCAGGCACCGACAGCAGGTTCCGTTGACCTGGCGGGGATCCTGCTGAAAACCGCAGCCTACGGTTTGCTGCGCTTCTCGCTGCCGCTGTTCCCGAATGCTTCCGCAGAGTTTGCCCCCATCGCCATGTGGCTGGGCGTCATCGGTATTTTCTACGGTGCGTGGATGGCGTTCACCCAGACGGATATCAAACGCCTGATCGCTTACACCTCGGTGTCCCACATGGGCTTCGTGCTGATTGCTATCTACACCGGCAGCCAGCTGGCCTATCAGGGCGCGGTTATCCAGATGATTGCGCACGGTCTTTCTGCGGCGGGTCTGTTTATCCTGTGCGGTCAGTTGTACGAACGTCTGCATACCCGCGACATGCGTATGATGGGCGGGCTGTGGAGCAAGATTAAATGGTTGCCGGCGCTGTCGATGTTCTTCGCTGTCGCCACGTTGGGTATGCCGGGTACCGGTAACTTCGTCGGTGAATTCATGATCCTCTTCGGCAGCTACCAGGTTGTGCCGATGATCACGGTGATTTCCACCTTCGGTCTGGTTTTCGCATCGGTTTACTCACTGGCAATGCTGCATCGCGCCTACTTCGGTAAAGCGAAAAGCGAACTGGCCAGCAAGGAACTGCCGGGGCTGTCACTGCGCGAGCTGTTTATGATCCTGATCCTGGTTGTACTTCTGGTACTGCTTGGCTTCTATCCGCAGCCGATTCTGGATACCTCGCATGCCGCGATGGGTAATATCCAGCAGTGGTTTGTTAATTCTATTACTACTACAAGGCCGTAAATCGCCATGACAATTACTCCACAACACCTGATTGCGCTGCTGCCGCTGCTGATCGTCGGATTGACGGTGGTGGTTGTGATGCTCTCCATTGCGTGGCGACGCAACCATTTCCTCAATGCCACGCTGTCGGTCATCGGCCTGAACGTCGCGCTGCTCTCCCTGTGGTTTGTCGGGCAGGCGGGAGCTATGGATGTGACGCCGCTGATGCGCGTCGATGGTTACGCCATGCTCTACACCGGGCTGGTGCTACTGGCGAGCCTTGCCACCTGCACCTTCGCTTATCCGTGGCTGGAAGGGTATAACGACAACAAAGAAGAGTTTTATCTGCTGGTACTGATTGCCGCAATGGGCGGCATTCTGTTGGCTAACGCCAACCATATGGCGGCGTTGTTCCTTGGTATTGAACTGATCTCCCTGCCGCTGTTCGGGCTGGTGGGTTATGCCTTCCGCCAGAAACGTTCGCTGGAAGCCAGTATCAAGTACACCATTCTGTCTGCCGCAGCGTCTTCTTTCCTGCTGTTCGGTATCGCACTGGTGTATGCGCAAACCGGGAATCTGGCATTTGTTGCTATCGGTAAGAGCCTCGGTGAAGGCATGCTGCACGAGCCGCTGCTGCTGGCGGGTCTGGGCCTGATGATTGTCGGTCTCGGTTTCAAACTCTCACTGGTGCCGTTCCACCTGTGGACGCCGGATGTTTATCAGGGCGCGCCTGCGCCGGTCTCAACCTTCCTGGCGACCGCCAGCAAAATCGCCATCTTTGGCGTGCTGATGCGTTTGTTCCTCTATGCGCCGGTCAGCGACAGTGAAGCCGTTCGTGTGGTGCTGGGTCTTATCGCCTTTGTTTCCATTATCTTCGGTAACCTGATGGCGCTGAGCCAGACCAATATCAAACGTCTGCTCGGTTTCTCCTCCATCTCGCACCTCGGCTATTTGCTGGTGGCGCTGATTGCGTTGCAGAGCGGCCAGATGTCGATGGAAACCGTTGGTGTCTATCTGGCCGGTTACCTGTTCAGTAGCCTCGGCGCGTTTGGTGTGGTGAGTCTGATGTCCAGCCCGTATCGCGGCCCGGATGCAGAATCACTTTACTCCTATCGTGGTCTGTTCTGGCACCGTCCGATTCTCTCGGCGGTTCTGACGGTGATGATGCTGTCGCTGGCAGGTATTCCAATGACCTTAGGCTTTATCGGTAAGTTCTACATCCTTGCCGTTGGCGTCGAAGCGCACCTGTGGTGGTTGACGGGCGCTGTGGTGGTCGGTTCGGCGATTGGTTTGTATTACTACCTGCGCGTGGCGGTGAGCCTCTATCTGAGTGCGCCGCAGCAGCTGAACCGCGATGCGCCATCCGACTGGGCCTACAGTGCCGGCGGGATTGTGGTGCTGATCTCTGCGTTGCTGGTACTGCTGTTGGGTATTTACCCGCAGCCGCTGATCAGTATCGTACAGTTAGCGCTGCCGATGATGTAATGGCGTACAGCGCATAAAGAAAAACCGCCGGGCTGCAAATCCGGCGGTTTTTTTATGGCGCAGAAATTACTTCGCCAGTAACGGCTGTGAAGCAACCTGGTGGTGGCTAATCAGCGGGCCGCGTACATTATTGGCCGCGCGGTCGAGCACTTCCTGAATCACTGATGAAAGCTCGTTGATTTCGAACTTCGCAACATAGCCATCGGCCTGCACTTTACGTACGTGATCTTCGTTTGCGCTACCGGAGAGTGACGAGTGGATCACCACTGGAATGTTTTTCAGGCGCGGATCGGTTTTGATCAGACGCGTCAAAGTAAATCCGTCCATTTCCGGCATTTCAAGATCGGTCAGTACCATGGCGATCTTATCGCTAACCGGTATACCTTCACTGTCGGCCTGCTGCGCCAGAAGCTGGATTTTCTCCCACGCATCTTTGCCAGTGATATGCATGTCGGTCGGAATTTCCATCGCGTTGAGGCCTTTTTCCAGCATGGCGCGCGCCACTTTGGAGTCTTCCGCCACAATCGCCACCGAGCCCGGCTTCAGATGGAATTTCTTGTCCGGCACATGATCGCCATGAACGTCGTGATCCGCAGGCACAATGTCATACAGGATCTGCTCAACATCCAGCACCATCGCCAGATTGTTGGTGTCCTTATCGTCATCCAGGCAGGCAATGCTGGTGATATAACGACCATTGATCGCTTTCTCCGCCGTATGCACTTGTTTCCAGTCCAGGCGAGTGATGTTATCTACCGACTCCACCGCAAAGGCCTGCACGCTACGGGCATATTCTGTGATCAACAAAATATTGAGGCCGGTCGTGGGCTTGCAGCCCGCCACCGCCGCCAGGTCAATCACCGGGATCACCTGGTCGCGGATATTGACCATCCCCAGTAAGGGCGGCTTCATTCCGGCAGGGCGAGTGAAGGTGGGCATCGGTACTATTTCGCGCAATTTAAACACGTTGATGCCAAACAACTCTGCTTTCGTGGAATCTAACGACGTGCCGAGACGAAACAGCAACAGCTCAAACCGGTTCGACAGAGTAAGATTCGCCCTGTCATCGATGTCTTTCTGGAAATTATCCATCATGCCCTCAATAGAAGATGCCTGCGTATATCTATTATCGGCATGCGGTGAAAAAAATAGAGTGCCTAAATTAAAATCAAATGTGAACCAACGCAAAATCCTCAGCCAGAGTTGTTTGCGCAAAGGTAGCCAGGCATTCGGCCAGCAATGCCTGGCTACCTTTATCGTCATAGCGTGAACTGAGGTGAGTAATCACCAGCCTGCCTGCGTCCGCGTCCAGCGCCAGTTGTGCGGCCTGCCGCGTTGAACTGTGACCGCGGCTATTCGCTTTCTCCTCCATTGCGCTTTCCAGCGTGGCTTCATGCACCAGCAGATCCACACCGCGCGCCAGTTCAAGCGATGCAGGGCAGGGAGAGGTATCGCCAAAAATCGCCAGCTTTTTACCTGGCTCTGCCGGGGCAAGGTAATCCGCACCGCACAGCGTGCGGCCATCTTCCAGCGTTACCGTTTCACCCGCTTTTAATTTCTGAAACAGCGGCCCTGGCGTTACGCCTGCGGCGATTAGCGCGGCCGCGTCCAGTGCGCCGGGCTTATCATGCTCTTCAATACGATAACCGTAGCACTCCACCGGGTGCGCCAGCGGGTAAGCCGTCACTTTGCGCAGACCGTCATCCACCACCAGCCCGGCTGTCACTTCATGGATGGTCAGCGGATAGTCGGTCCATGAACCGCTCAGCCTTAAAGTTGTTTCCACAAACTCGCGAATGCCTTGCGGGCCATAGATATCCAGTGGCTGAACATTCCCGGCCATCGAGCGGCTACACAGCAACCCCGGCAAACCAAACAGGTGATCGCCATGCAGATGAGTGATAAAAATTTTGTCCAGCTTGCCTGGGGGGAACGCCGTGCGCAGCATCTGGTGCTGCGTGCCTTCGCCGCAATCAAACAGCCAAAGCCCTGCGCGGGTCGGGTGCTGTAAATTCAACAACATCGCGGTTACGTTACGTGTGCGCGTCGGGACCCCGGCGGAGGTGCCCAGGAAAATCAGTTCCACAGTTTTGCTCTGCCCAAATCACAAAAAATTGAGTATAACGGGATGATAACAAATAAGGAGCAAGAGATGATCCGCTGGCAAGACCTGCACCATTCTGAACTCACCGTTGCTGAACTCTACGCTGCACTGAAGCTGCGCTGTGAAGTGTTTGTTGTCGAGCAAACCTGCCCTTATCTGGACGTGGATGGCGATGACCTGACAGGAGAAAACCGGCATATTCTTGGCTGGAAAGAGAATCAGCTGGTGGCGTATGCGAGGATTCTGAAAAGTGATGATGATCTGTCGCCCGTGGTGATTGGCCGGGTGATTGTCAGCGCTCAGGTCAGAGGGGAAAAACTGGGCTACCAGTTGATGGAGCGCGCCGTGAACTCCTGTGAGCAACATTGGCCGCAGCAGGCGCTGTACCTGGGAGCGCAGGCACATCTGCAATCTTTTTATGCGCACTTTGGCTTTCAGCCAGTGACGGATGTCTATGATGAAGATGGCATTGCGCACATCGGAATGGCGCGGGAGATCCACCAGGCGTAACCCGCAGTGTTTGTCTATAGTTAGCGGACAGGTGCATAACATGGAGACAAACGATGTCATATCACTCTTATGATTCAAATATTGATGACGACCTGACCCTGCTGAGCGAAACGCTGGAAGAAGTCCTCCGCTCCTCGGGCGACCCTGCAGACCAGAAGTACATCGAACTCAAAGCCCGCGCCGAGAAGGCGCTGCATGACGTGAAGAACCGCGTCAGCAGCGCGTCGGATACCTACTACTATCGGGCGAAAAAAGCGGTGTATCGCGCCGACGATTATGTTCATGAAAAACCGTGGCAGGGCATTGGCGCCGGTGCTGCTGTCGGTCTGGTGCTCGGCCTGCTACTGGCCCGCCGCTAACGCTTCACTTCCCCTCCCTGGAAGGGGGTACTGTTATTACGTTTAGTACCCCGTATACTATGTGGTTTTTAACAGGGAGGGGCTCGCGTGCTTTCCATTTCCTCTGCGCTTGGCGACCTGTATCGCCGCCTGACCGATCGTTTTCCCCGGTCGCCTGGTTTTTGCTTTTTTGATGCGCCTTTCCCGTTAAACGACGCTTTCGATCCGCTGGCATGGCTCGCCAGTCAGCCTGTCTGGCCGCAATTTTACTGGCAGCAGCGTAGCGGGGACGAGGAGACGGCCGCGCTTGGCGCGCTATGCCACTTCTCATCGTTACCTCTTGCCCAACAATTTTTACACGCCCTGCCAGAGGATGTTCGTATCTGGGGGCTGAATGCCTTTGCTCCTTCGCAGGGATCGCTGTTTTTGCCACGCCTTGAGTGGCGTCGTGAAGGTGGCCGAGCGATGTTACGGCTTTACCTCTACAGCGAGACCTCACTGCATGACGACGCTGAGCGCGCAGCTGAGTTTTTGCAGGCACTTTCGCCTTTCACTCCACTTGCCAACCTGAAACAGCAGCCATGTCTTGCGCAGCGCCATTACCCGGAGCGTGAGGCCTGGAAAAGCCTGATTGCGCAGGCGTTGGGTACGCTGGAAAGCGCTGAGCTGGATAAAGTGGTGCTCGCCAGGGCGACCGATTACTCCTATGCAAATGCCGTGAATGCGGCTTCGCTGATGGCTGCCAGCCGCCGCGTTAATTACCACTGTTTCCACTTTATGATGGCCTTTGACGCGCAGAATGCCTTTTTAGGATCTTCGCCGGAGCGCCTGTGGCGGCGACGCGGTCATGCACTGCGTACCGAAGCGCTGGCCGGAACGGTGGCCGGTCATGATGACGATCTGCAGGCGCAGCGCCTGGCCGACTGGCTGATGGGCGACGATAAAAATCAGCGGGAAAATATGCTGGTGGTGGAAGATATCTGCCAGCGTTTGCAGCAGCAGACGGCGGCGCTCGATGTGCTGCCGCCGCAGATCGTCAGGCTGCGCAATGTTCAGCACCTCCGGCGTTGTATCTGGAGCGATTTACAAACGCCCGACGACGCATTATGCCTGCAACTGTTACAGCCGACAGCCGCCGTCGCCGGGTTACCGCGCCGTTCAGCGTGGGACTTTATTCAGCGCAACGAACCGTTCACCCGTGAATGGTATGCCGGATCGGCGGGATATTTATCCCGTCAGCAGAGTGAATTCTGCGTCGCGCTACGCTCAGCAAAAGTCAGCGGCAGTACCGTTCGGCTGTACGCCGGAGCTGGCATTGTGCCTGGCTCCGACGCCGAGCAAGAGTGGCAGGAAATCGACAATAAAGCGGCGGGCCTGCGATCTTTATTAGAACTTACGCACGCATAACCGATTCATATCAAAATTCGATTTTTTCTGATTATTTATACTGAACAGCAATATTGATACCGGACAAACTCATGTCAATCAGTTCATTTAACCGACGCTGGGCGACGGTGATCCTTGAGGCCCTTACCCGTCATGGCGTCAGGCATGTTTGTATTGCCCCCGGATCGCGTTCCACCCCTTTAACGCTGGCGGCAGCGGAAAATAGCGCTTTTATCCACCATACGCACTTTGATGAGCGGGGTTTAGGCCATCTTGCGCTGGGGCTGGCGAAAGCGAGCAAAGAGCCCGTCGCGGTTATCGTGACGTCCGGTACGGCGGTGGCAAATCTCTATCCCGCGCTGATCGAAGCCGGTCTGACCGGCGAAAAGCTGGTGCTGCTCACCGCCGATCGTCCGCCTGAGCTGATTGATTGTGGGGCAAACCAGGCTATCCGCCAGCCGGGGATGTTCGCCTCGCATCCCACTGAATCTCTCGCGTTGCCGCGCCCGTCGCAGGATATCCCGGCCCGCTGGCTGGTATCGGCTATTGATAACGTGCTCGGCTCGTTGCATGGCGGTGCGGTACACATTAACTGTCCGTTTGCTGAACCTCTGTATGGCGAAATGGATGAAAGCGGTCTTGCCTGGCAACTGGCACTGGGCGACTGGTGGCAGGATGATAAACCGTGGCTGCAAACACCGAACAAAGTCAGTAGCGAAAAGCAGCATGACTGGTTTTTCTGGCGGCAAAAACGCGGCGTTATTGTGGCCGGTCGCATGAGTGCGAGCGAAGGCAAGCTGCTGGCTGAATGGGCGAAAACGCTCGGTTGGCCATTAATGGGCGATGTTTTATCCCAGACCGGCCAGCCGTTGCCGTGCGCCGATCTGTGGCTCGGCAACAGCCGTGCGACAGAAGAATTGGCCCAGGCACAAATTGTGTTGCAGTTTGGCAGCAGCCTGACCGGTAAACGGCTACTCCAGTGGCAGGCAACCTGCGAACCGCAAGAATACTGGCTGATTGATAATCTACCGGGACGGCTGGATCCGGCGCACCATCGCGGACGTCGGCTGGTTTCGGACGTTGCCGGTTGGCTGGCGTTACATCCGGCGGAGCCGCGCGCGCCCTGGAGTGTGGAGCTACCGCAGCTCTCCGCGCAGGCGTGGGACAGGGTCGCGTCGCAGCGTGAAACCTTTGGCGAAGCGCAGCTTGCGCACCGCATTGCCGATTATTTACCGGAACAGGGGCAGCTTTTTCTCGGCAATAGCCTGGTGGTACGGCTGGTGGATGCGCTCGGGCAGATCCCGGCAGGTTATCCGGTCTTCAGCAACCGTGGCGCCAGCGGCATCGACGGTTTGATATCGACTTCAGCAGGCGTGCAGCGCGCCAGCGCCCGCCCGACGTTGGCAATGGTTGGCGATCTTACTGCCCTCTACGATCTGAATGCGCTGGCGTTGCTGCGTCAGGTTTCTGCGCCTTTTGTCCTGCTGGTGGTGAACAACAACGGCGGGCAAATCTTTTCTCTGCTGCCGACGCCACCCGCCGAGCGCGAGCAGTTCTATCTGATGCCGCAGAACGTGCATTTTGACCACGCGGCAGCAATGTTCGGTCTTGATTACCATCGTCCGGAAAACTGGGAAGCGCTGGAATTGGCGTTATCCGGCGCCTGGTGCAAACCGGGTGCTACGCTGATTGAACTGGTGGTCAACGACACGGATGGTGCGCAGACGTTGCAAACGCTGCTGGCGCAGGTGAGCCAGTTGTGACGCTGCACGGGCGCGCTATCTCTGCCGACAGGCCGCAGCCGTGGCTGGTCTTTTTGCACGGTTTTTCCGGCGATAACCGCGAGTGGCAAGCGGTCAGTGAAACGCTGACTGCGTTCCCCCGGCTTTTGCTCGATCTGCCCGGGCATGGCGGTTCCGCCGACCTTTCTGTGGCCTCGTTCGATGAGATGGACGCGCTACTGCGGGCAACTCTTATTCGTTACAACATACAAAACTACTGGCTGATAGGCTATTCGCTGGGCGGGAGGATTTCGATGTACCACGCTTGCCAGCGTCCTGCCGGTTTATGCGGTGTTGTCATTGAAGGCGGGCATCCGGGGCTGACTGATGCAACCAGCCGCCGCGAACGTCTGGCATCGGACAGACAATGGGCGGCGCGTTTTCGTCAGCAGCCGCTTGAGGCCGTCTTTGATGCCTGGTACCGGCAGCCGGTTTTTGCCTCGCTCAGCGAGCCGCAGCGCGCGGCGCTGGTCGCATTGCGCAGCCAGAACAATGGCGCAATGCTTGCCGACATGCTGGAAGCAACCTCGCTGGCGCAACAGCCCGATCTTCGTAGCACATTGCGGGCGCTTTCCATTCCTGTTCATTATTTATACGGTGAATACGACAGTAAGTTTCAGGCGCTGGCGACGCAAGTCACCGGTCACTGTCACGCCATTCCTGCCGCCGGGCACAACGCGCACCGGGAAAATCCCGCGGCCGTTGCTGACATCCTGGCGCGAATTCTGCGTCTTGAGATAAAGGACACACTATGATCTATCCAGATGAAACCATGCTTTACGCGCCGGTTGAGTGGCGTGACTGTTCCGAAGGCTACACCGACATTCGTTACCAGAAGTCTGCCGACGGGATTGCCAAAATCACCATCAACCGTCCGCAGGTGCGCAATGCATTCCGTCCGCTGACGGTGAAAGAGATGATCCAGGCGCTGGCCGATGCGCGTTATGACGACAGCGTTGGCGTTATCATTCTGACCGGCGAAGGCGACAAAGCATTTTGCTCGGGCGGCGATCAGAAAGTGCGCGGCGATTACGGCGGCTACCAGGATGACTCCGGCGTGCACCATCTCAACGTGCTCGATTTCCAGCGCCAGATCCGCACCTGCCCGAAACCGGTAGTGGCAATGGTGGCTGGCTATTCCATTGGCGGCGGCCATGTGTTGCACATGATGTGCGATCTGACCATTGCGGCAGAGAACGCCATTTTCGGTCAGACTGGCCCGAAAGTCGGCTCCTTTGATGGCGGCTGGGGCGCGTCTTATATGGCGCGCATCGTCGGGCAGAAAAAAGCCCGCGAGATCTGGTTCCTCTGCCGTCAGTACGACGCACAACAGGCGCTGGATATGGGGCTGGTGAACACGGTGGTGCCGGTGGCGGATCTGGAGAAAGAGACCGTGCGCTGGTGCCGTGAAATGCTGCAAAACAGCCCGATGGCGCTGCGCTGCCTGAAAGCGGCGCTGAATGCTGACTGCGACGGCCAGGCGGGTCTGCAAGAGCTGGCGGGTAATGCCACCATGTTGTTCTACATGACCGAAGAGGGTCAGGAAGGGCGCAACGCCTTTAACCAGAAACGTCAGCCCGATTTCAGCAAATTCAAACGGAACCCATAATGCGACAAGCGCAACTTTACCGCTGGCAAATTCCGCTCGATGCGGGTGTCGTGCTGCGTGAGCGGCGCCTGAAAACCCGCGACGGCTTGTTTGTCCATTTACAGGCCGACGGGCGCGAAGGATGGGGAGAGATTTCCCCGCTGCCGGGCTTTAGCCATGAAACGCTGGACGAGGCGCAACAGGCGGCAATCAGCTGGTTGCGCGGCTGGCGTGAAGATAAAACATTATCGTTGCCCGAGCAGCCGTCAGTGGCATTTGGTCTGAGCTGCGCGCTGGCGGAACTGCACGGCGAGTTACCACAACAGGCGGACTATCGCGCCGCCATGCTATGCAGTGGCGATCCGGACGAGCTATTTGCTGCGCTGGCTGCTTTGCCGGGTGAGAAAGTGGCGAAAGTGAAGGTCGGGTTATACGAAGCGGTGCGCGATGGCATGGTGGTTAACCTGCTGCTGGAGTCGATCCCCGATTTACGCCTGCGTCTGGACGCCAATCGCGCCTGGACACCGCTGAAAGCGCAGCAGTTTGCCAAATATGTAAACCCGGAATACCGCTCACGCATTGCCTTTCTCGAAGAGCCGTGCAAAACCCCCGCAGAGTCGCTGGCCTTTGCCCGCGAAAGCGGAATAACCATCGCCTGGGATGAAAGCCTGCGCGATGATGGCTTTCAGCTTACGCCGCAGCAAGGATTGGGCGCGGTAGTGATCAAACCCACGCTGACCGGCAGTTTGCAGCGGGTGCAGCAGCAGGTTGCGGTAGCAAAAGCGCTCGGGCTGACGGTGGTGATCAGTTCGTCTATTGAATCCAGTCTCGGCCTGACGCAGCTTGCGCGTATTGCCGCCTGGCTGACGCCTGGCACCATTCCCGGGCTGGATACCTTACAACTGATGCAGTGCCAACTCCTGCGCCGCTGGCCAGAGAGCGATTTACCCTGTTTACAGACAGAGGTACTGGAACCACTACTATGACCTTTACGGACTGGCCCTGGCGGCACTGGCGGCAGGTACGTGGCGATCAGATTGCGGCCCGCCTTGAACAACAGACCCTGAACTGGCGTGAACTGTGCGCACGTATCGATGGGCTGGCCAGCGGTTTTGCGCGGCAGGGGGTGAACGCCGGTGATGGCGTTATGTTGCGGGCGCGTAATCATCCGGACACGCTGCTGGCGTGGCTGGCACTGTTGCAGTGTGGCGCGCGGGTGCTGCCGGTTAACCCGCAACTGCCCGCCGTGTTGCTGGATGCACTCTTACCGCAACTGACGTTGCGCTTCGCGTTGGATTTAGATACTGGCGGCGGCTGGCCTGCTCTGGAGGCGCTGGCGCTTGATGAACTCGCTGGCGAGCATGCCGTGGCGTGGCACCCGCAGCGTCTGGCGTCGATGACCTTGACTTCCGGCTCCACCGGCCTGCCGAAAGCGGCCGTTCACACGTTTCATGCTCACCTCGCCAGCGCCGAGGGCGTGCTGGCGTTGATTCCCTATGCTGAGAATGATGACTGGCTGCTGTCGCTGCCGCTGTTTCACGTCTCCGGGCAGGGGATTTTGTGGCGCTGGCTGCTGGCCGGGGCGCGGATCGCCGTACAGCCTGCATTACCTTTGGCACAGGCGCTGGTCGGTTGCACGCATGCTTCGCTGGTGCCGACGCAGTTGTGGCGCTTACTCAACGACAACGCGTTGGTATCGTTGAAAGCGGTCCTGCTCGGCGGCGCAGCGATTCCGGTGGCGCTGACGCAGCAGGCGCATGAACGCGGTATTCGCTGTTTTTGCGGCTATGGTCTGACGGAGTTTGCCTCGACGGTATGCGCCAAAGAAGCCGACGGCGCGCCAGATGTCGGTTACGCCCTGCCCGGGCGCGAAGTGAAAATTGTTGATGAAGAGGTCTGGCTGCGGGCGGAGAGCATGGCGTCAGGGTACTGGCGCAACGGCGAGCTTCTGCCGCTGGTGAACAGTGAAGGCTGGTTTGCCACTCGCGATCGCGGGATGCTTCACGACGGTTGCCTCACTATCCGTGGCCGGCTGGATAATCTTTTCTTCAGCGGCGGGGAAGGGATTCAACCGGAAGAGGTGGAACGCGTGATCGCGCGTCATCCACAGGTTCAGCAGGTTATGGTTGTGCCGGTTGATGATGCCGAGTTCGGCCAGCGCCCGGTGGCGGTGGTGGAGTGTGAAGGCAGCGTTGATGTGGCTGCGCTGTCAGCGTGGGTGAGCGATAAACTGGCTCGTTTTCAGCAGCCGCTGCGCTGGCTGGCGATGCCTGCTGAGCTGAAAAATGGCGGGATCAAAATCTCGCGGCGCGCAGTGCTTCAGTGGGCGAATGCCGCCGTTAATGGCACGGTGCGATCAGCATAATCAACATTGCGCAGTTTCTCAGGGACCAGGGCATACGGCAGGAAGTGTTACGTATTGCCGAGCGATGCTGGAAAAATCCGTGATGATAAGGAAAAGTCTGCGCAACGTTATAGCACACTACTGCACAGAGAAAGTGCGCGGCTTAGCGCATCATCCCTTTTTTATTCATTATGCGAAAAGAAAAATAGGCATATAATCAGCAGCTTTGGGAAATTGGCTTGAAATGTGCGGATATCAAAAATGAAAAAAGTGGCTTTGTTAGGGTTAGCCAGTCTGCTGCTGGCATCTGCCGGCGCGCAGGCTGTGAGTTTGAATGGTCAGCTTGGTAAAGATTACAGCAACTTAGGTTTTGGGTTCGGCACTGAAACCAGCGGTATTGCCGTAACCGGCAACTGGGCGCACAGCGAAGATGATGGTGAAGTCGCCGGTCTGGGTCTGGGCTATAACCTTCCGCTGGGGCCGTTCCTGGCAACGGTCGGCGGTAAAGGCCTTTATATCAGCCCGGATTCCGGCAGCGATGGTTACGCCATCGCGGTCGGCGGCGGCCTGCAATGGAAAATCGCCAGCAGCTTCAGCCTGTTCGGCGAATATTACTACTCGCCGGATTCGCTCTCCAGCGGCGTGAAAGAGTATCAGGAAGCGAACGCCGGTGCGCGTTACACCATTATGCGCCCGCTGACCGTTGAAGCCGGTTATCGCTATATCGATATGACCGGTAAAGAAGGTCATCGTGATAACGCCGTGGCCGATGGCCCGTACGTCGGCGTAAGTGCCAGCTTCTGATTCCCCGGCGCGGCGTTCGTCCGCGCCAGTTTATTGCCTTTTTTACCCCGCACATGCGTTATAGTGTTTCAACCTCGATTGCTGGAGATAACAATGTTAAACGTGGAGATGCTGTCCACCGGCGATGAAGTGCTGCATGGTCAGATTGTGGATACCAATGCGGCATGGCTGGCGGACTTTTTCTTTAATCAGGGACTGCCGTTAACGCGCCGCAACACCGTCGGCGATAATCTCAATGATCTGGTTGCCATTCTGCGTGAACGCAGCGAACACGCGGATGTGCTGATTGTAAACGGCGGTCTTGGGCCAACCAGCGACGATCTGAGCGCGCTGGCGGCAGCGACAGCCAAAGGTGAAGGGCTGGTGTTGCACGAAGCCTGGCTGGCGCAAATGGAGCGTTTTTTCAGTGAACGTGGTCGCGTGATGGCGCCCAGCAACCGCAAACAGGCGGAAATCCCGGCCAGCGCAGAACTGGTCGATAACCCGGTCGGCACCGCGTGCGGCTTTGCCATACAGCTAAACCGCTGTCTGATGTTCTTTACCCCCGGCGTGCCGTCTGAGTTCAGGGTGATGGTCGAGCACGAAATCCTGCCGCGTCTGCGTGCGCGTTTTACTCTGCCAGAGCCGCCGGTTTGTCTGCGTCTGACCACCTTTGGTCGCTCGGAAAGCGATCTGGCGCAAAGCCTGGCGCACCTCGAATTGCCTGAAGGCGTGGTGATGGGCTACCGCTCATCAATGCCGATTATTGAACTGAAACTGACTGGTCCGGCGGAGCATCGCGCGGCGATGGAAGCCGTATGGCCGCAAGTGAAACGTGTCGCCGGTGAGAGCCTGATTTTTGAAGGCACCGTCGGCTTACCGGCGCTGCTTGCCGCGCGGCTGCGCGAGCGTCAGCTCAGCCTGACCCTGAGCGAGCAGTTCACCGGTGGTCTGGTCGCACTGCAACTTTCCCGGGCCGGTGCGCCGCTGCTGGCCAGCGAAGTGTTGCCGTCGCAGGCGGAAGAACTGGCACAAAGCGCGCGCTGGACGACCGAACTGCGCAACCGGCATCTCGCCGGGCTGGCGCTGACCGTCACTGGCCTGGAAGAGGATCACCTCAACTTTGCGCTTGCCACGCCGGAAGGGACGCAGGCGCTGCGGGTGAAATTCAATACCAATCGCCATGGTCTGGTCGTGCGTCAGGAAGTGTGCGCGATGATGGCGCTCAATATCCTGCGCCGCTGGCTGGAAGGTAAAGATCTGGCCAGCGATCACGGCTGGATCAATGTTGTCGAAACTCTGTCGGTGTAATTCCGAAAGAAAGGGTAACGGCTTGCCGTTACCCTAATGCTTGCGCCAGCAGAGTGATGGAGTGTTCGCAGCGCTTGCTGGTGGACATCTCAATCTGCCACTTGCAGGTTTCGCAATCCGTCACCACCAGGTCGGCGCCGCTGGCCTCAATCTGGGCAAACAGCGGCGCGCCGATGGCCTGCGAAGTTGTGTAGTTCTCGCTTTTAAAACCGTACGTGCCAGCGATACCGCAGCAGCGGGAGTCCAGCACTGTCAGTTCCAGCCCCGGAATGCGTCGTAGCAGTTCCAGCGTGTAGTGCGTCCAGCCCATTTTTTCCAGATGACACGGGGTGTGATAGACCACCTTCAGCGGTGTCTCACGCAGCGTCAGCTTTTTCCCTTCATCCAGCATGCGCCAGATCCAGCGCGTCGCCAGATCGATGTGTGAGCGCACATGGCTGTTATCCACATCCAGCAGATGCGGATACTCATCGCGCAGGGTGAAAGCGCAGGTGGAAGAGGTGGCGATCACCGGTAAGCCTTGCTCGCCAACGGTTTGCGTCAGCGACTGCACATTGAATTGCGCCTGTTTTTTCGCTTTTGCGAAGAAGCCATTGGCAATCAGCGGCACGCCGCAACACTTCTCCCGCTGTAATAACTGCACGCCAATGCCCATGTCGTTCAGCAGACGGATCAGATCCTTGCCCAACTGTGGATGGTTGTAATTGACATAGCAGCCGTGAAAAAACGCTACCTGTTGAGGAAATGCCCGCTGTTGCGCGGCGATGCTACGATACCAGCGGCGAAACGTGCCGTGAGAGTATTTCGGCAGCGCGCGATGGTGATCAATTTTCAGCGTTTTATCAAGCAACTGGCGTACCGGCTTTAACGCCGTAGCGGTGTTGACGAGTGGAGCAACGGGCGTTGATAGCGAGCCCATCAAATCCGTATGACTGAGGATGACATTACGCAGCGAGAACGGTTTTGCCGCGTACTGGACGCGGGCGCGCTGAATAATGTCGCCAATCTTCACCCCGGAAGGGCAGGCGGTTTCACAGCGTTTACAGTTGGTGCAATACTTCAGCGCATCGTCATACAGCGCGGCGTCTTTCAGACGCAGCCGTTCGCCATCGGGACCGGCCTGTTTCGGGCCGGGATAATTGGGGTTAACCCGGCTAACCGGGCATGCGGTGGTGCATGCGGTGCATTTAATGCAGCTTTCGAACTGCGTGCTGTTCATTGTTCGCCTCCTTGTGCAATGATCTGCTGCGCGGCATGCAGCGCCGTCACGGCGCAAACGCCGCCGCCGCATCCCTGAGCGACCGCATCGAACCCGCCCAGCACCGAACCAATAACATAAAGATTCTCCACGACAGCGCCCTGACACAGGCCGCGCAGTTGCGCGTCGGTCCGGACGCCAAATTGCTGCCACGGCTGGCTGTCAAACACATCGTCGCGATACCAGTCGCTGCGCTTGTCGCTCTGCATGACATCGAGATCGAAAACCGCCTCCCGCACGCGATCGCGCCCGGCGATCAGGCCATTGCTGAAGAAACTGCCGCTGGCCAGCACGACGTGGCGCGCACGCAGCGGAATGTCTTCATGCTTACGGGTCCAGAGCTGCGTGACATGGTTGTGGCTGATGTCGGCACGCAGCACGTCGTCGCCTGGCATCCAGCTCCCGCCTTGTTGAATAAAACGCTGCTGCAACAATAACTGCATGCGCATTCCCGGTACAGATGGCGGCAGCGTTGGCAGCAGGCGCAGCGGGCAGGCTAATTGTTTATTCAGTTGGGTAAAGACATGGTTGTCCGTCAGGCCGAAGCAGGCGGGCAGCCAGAGCATTCCGTATTGCTGGCTGAGCGGAAGCAGTGCGTTATACAGTTCGCTATAGTGCTCCGGTGCATCCAGCAGGCGGGCAATATTCACCGCGCGGAACTCGCTGGGGTTATCGCGCAGCCTGTCCAGAGCTGGCAGTTCAATCTCTTCGGCATGGGCATCGATGCCGCGTTTACGCAGCGCGCTTGCGGCCAGTTGCGGCTGAAAATCAAGAAACCCACTAATGCCGACCACCGCAGTTCGCTGTTGCGCCTCTGTTTTGCGCGGTACTTCCTGCGGGCTAAGCCAGGCGCGGCGAAACGTGCCCAGCGGCGTCACGCGGTGATGCGGTGTATCAATCTCCCCCTGTAACGCCAGCTTACAGTCGGCGAGCAGGGTTTGCGCCTGCTGCGCGTAGTGACGCACCGCTTTCGCGCCCAGCAGCGCGTAAGGATGCGCGCCGTAGTGTTGCTCAAGCACAGCAATGGCGCTGTCGATGTCGGTAACCGGTTGCCCGTCCGGAAGAAAGGAGAGCAGATCCAGCGAACCGGAAGAGAAACTCAGCGCGCTCTGGCCCCGGCTGATAATCGCGCAGCGCTGCCCGCTTTCGCTCAGGCGAATTCCGCACAACAGTCCTGCCAGACCGCCGCCGATGATGACCGTGTCAAATCTCATCTTCTGCCTCCTTTTCCAGACCACATAATCCCTGGTAAACCCAACGAGTGAACTCGCTTTCGCGCAGGGCATCGCCCCAGGCCACCGGCTTCACGCCTTTCCAGCGTTCATTAAGGAAATCACGCAACTGGCTGAGCGACTCGGTTTCGCTGGTAACATGCAGACGGTTTAACAGCCCGGCGGCGCGACAGGCGCATAATTCCCCCTGGCAGGTGCCCATGCCGACGCGCGTGCGGCGGCGCAAATCGAGCAGCGAATGGACATTCAGGTTTTCCACCGCGTACTGCACTTCGCCCGCCGTCACGGCTTCACATTCGCAGACCAGGCTGCGGTTGTGGCGATCGCTGCCAAGCCAGTTGGGTGTGCGATCGCCGTGACGATAAACCGCAGAACCGCGCAGCGGCGTTGGCAGTGAGATGATTTTTTTCAGTGTTTGCTCGGTTGACTCCCGGGAACCAGGCAGCGGAGTGGAAGCGGTGGTGCAGGCCGCGCCGTGGTTCAGTTTTTGGCAGACCGCATCCGTTGCCCATTCGGACATCAAACGGTAGGTCATCAGTTTGCCGCCGGTAATGGTGATAAACCCTTCCAGCCCGTCGCGCTGCGCGTGATCCAGCAGCACAATGCCCCGGCTGACATTGCGGCCGCTCGGATCGTCATCGCTGGCTACCAGCGGACGAACGCCCGCATAGGCGCGCAGAATACGCGTTTGCGCCATTACCGGTGCCAGTTTTTCCCCTTCCCGCAGCAGGATATCCACCTCTTCCGGCGTCACGCGGACGTTATCGATATCGGCGTAATCAATGTGCGTGGAGGTGGTGCCGATCAGTGAAATGGTGTCGCCAGGCACCAGAATATCGGCATCGGCAGGTTTGCGGCAGCGGTTAATAACCCGCTGATTGATTCGGTGATCGAGGATTAACAGCGCGCCTTTGGCCGGGAACATGCGAATGTGCAGATCGGCATATTCCGCGATGCGCTGGCCCCAGATCCCGGCAGCGTTCACCACCACTGGCGCGTAAAGTTGCAGATTTTCGCCGCTGGCAGGATGCCAGAGATTCACGCCGCTCACGCGATCGCCATGGCGAATCAACCCGCACACTTCGTGGCCGGTAAGGATTTTTGCTCCGTGCTCACGCGCATCCAGCATATTGCTGGCGGTCAGGCGGAAAGGATCCACTGTCCCATCCGGCACCCGCACAGCGCCGAGCAGCGTCGGGTTAACGCTCGGTTCTAACCGCAGCGCTTCTTGCGGCGAAATCGCCTGTGCCGGAATACCTGCCTGCCGGCAGCAATTGATAAACTGGCTTTGATAGACCAAATCATCTTCCGGCAACGTAATGAACAGACCATCGGTGGGTTCAACGCAGTGACGGGCAATGCGTTTGAGGATTTGGTTCTCTGCAATGCATTCGCGCGCAGATTCGTTATCAGTGACCGCATAGCGCGCCCCGCTGTGCAGCAGGCCGTGGTTGCGGCCAGTTGCGCCGGTGGCGATGTCGTGACGTTCGATCAGCACCGCGCGCAGTCCGCGCAGAGCGCAGTCACGGGCTATCCCGGCACCGGTGGCTCCGCCGCCAATAATAATCACATCGTAATCAGGAGAGTTATGCATCTTCGCGTCCCTGTGGCCGACTTTCAGATGCAACCATTTAGCCACACTATGAGTGTGGTTTGTTTGATATCGCGCATATTCGAGCAAATAACGAAAGTCGAACGCGCTTTCATGCGTGAAATTAGACTCTTGTCATATTTCTGTAACATTTATTGCGACAACCCGTTCTCTCTACGTAAAACTTTCTCTACAATCCGCCGCGAATAACTTTCGTAATGTTCGTTTTCACTCATTCTTGCCCGAAATGAGTCTTACCGCGCCACGGAGGCCGCTATGTTGAGTATTTTTAAACCTGCCCCCCATCTTTCGCGTCTGCCGGACGCGCAAATCGACCCGCTTTATCGGCGGCTGCGCTGGCAAATTTTCCTCGGCATTTTTTTTGGTTACGCTGCCTATTATCTGGTGCGTAAAAACTTTGCACTGGCCATGCCGTACCTCGTTGAACAGGGGTTCTCCCGTGGCGATCTGGGGTTTGCGCTTTCAGGTATCTCGATTGCCTACGGCTTTTCGAAATTCATCATGGGCTCGGTATCGGATCGTTCGAATCCGCGCGTGTTTCTGCCCGCCGGGCTGATTCTTGCTGCTGCCGTGATGCTGTTTATGGGCTTTGTGCCCTGGGCCACCTCCAGCATTATGATCATGTTTGTGCTGCTCTTTTTATGCGGCTGGTTTCAGGGGATGGGCTGGCCGCCGTGTGGACGTACGATGGTGCACTGGTGGTCGCAGAAGGAGCGCGGCGGCGTTGTTTCTGTGTGGAACTGCGCGCATAACGTTGGCGGCGGTATTCCGCCACTGCTGTTTTTGTTAGGGATGGCCTGGTTTAACGACTGGCATGCAGCGCTGTATATGCCAGCCTTTGGCGCGATTCTGGTGGCGATTATCGCCTTTGCTCTGATGCGTGATACGCCGCAATCCTGCGGTTTGCCGCCGATCGAAGAGTACAAAAACGACTACCCGGATGATTACAGTGACAAGCACGAAGAAGAGCTGTCGGCGAAGCAGATTTTTATGCAGTACATCCTGCCGAACAAGCTGTTGTGGTACATCGCCGTGGCTAACGTGTTCGTATATCTGCTGCGTTACGGCATTCTCGACTGGTCGCCAACTTACCTGAAAGAAGTGAAGCACTTCGCGCTGGATAAATCCTCGTGGGCCTATTTTTTGTATGAGTACGCGGGTATTCCCGGCACGCTGCTCTGCGGCTGGATGTCGGACAAAGTGTTCCGTGGCAATCGCGGCGCGACCGGCGTGTTCTTTATGACGCTGGTGACAATCGCGACTATTGTTTACTGGCTGAACCCGGCGGGCAATCCGACGGTAGATATGGTCTGTATGATCGTCATTGGCTTCCTGATTTATGGCCCGGTGATGCTGATTGGTCTGCATGCACTGGAGCTGGCACCGAAAAAAGCGGCAGGTACGGCAGCCGGGTTTACCGGATTGTTTGGCTACCTCGGCGGTTCTGTCGCCGCCAGTGCCATTGTCGGTTATACCGTTGATTTCTTCGGCTGGGATGGCGGTTTTATGGTGATGATCGGCGGCAGCATTCTCGCCGTTTTGTTGCTGATTATCGTGATGCTGGGCGAAAAACGTCACCATGCTGAGATGCTGGCGCGCCGTCAGTAAAAGGGAGTGCAGATGAAAACCACCTTTACCCGTATCACAACCGGCCTGTTACTGGCCGGTTTATTTGCCAGCCAGGCGCTGGCGGCGGAGAAAATCGTGATTGCCCATCGCGGTGCAAGCGGCTATCTGCCGGAGCACACATTACCGGCAAAAGCGATGGCTTATGCGCAGGGCGCCGATTATCTCGAGCAGGATCTGGTGATGACCAAAGACGACCAGTTGGTTGTCCTGCACGATCACTATCTGGATCGCGTGACCGATGTGGCGGAGCGTTTTCCGCAGCGCGCCCGTAAAGATGGCCGCTTTTACGCCATCGACTTTACGCTGGACGAAATTCGTTCGCTGAAGTTTACCGAAGGCTTTGATGTGGAAAACGGCAAGAAAGTGCAGCTCTTTCCGGGGCGCTTTCCGATGGGCAAATCGGAATTCCGCATTCATACCTTTGCCGAAGAGATTGAGTTTGTGCAGGGGTTGAACCACTCCACGGGCAAAAATATCGGTATCTACCCGGAAATCAAAGCGCCGTGGTTCCATCATCAGGAAGGCAAGGACATTGCTGCGAAGACGCTGGAAGTGCTGAAAAAGTACGGTTACACCAGTAAAAAAGACAAAGTCTACCTGCAATGTTTTGATGCCGACGAGCTAAAGCGCATTAAACATGAGCTGGAGCCGAAGATGGGGATGGATCTCAATCTGGTGCAACTGATTGCCTACACCAAATGGCATGAAACTCAGCAAAAACAACCGGATGGTAAATGGGTGAATTACAACTATGACTGGATGCTGCAACCCGGCGCGATGCAGCAGATTGCGCAGTATGCTGACGGGATTGGCCCGGATTACCATATGCTGGTGGCCGACGGTTCCACGCCGGGCAACGTGAAGCTAACGCAGATGGTCAAAGAGGCGCATGAACACCATTTGCAGGTGCATCCGTTTACCGTGCGGGCCGATCAGCTTCCGCCGTACGCCAGTGATGTCAATCAGCTGTATGAGGTGCTGTACCGGCAGGCGGATGTCGATGGCTTGTTTACCGACTTCCCGGATAAAGCAGTGCAGTTTTTAAAAGATAAGCGGCAGTAGGGAAAGCTGTTTCGCCAGATGGTGCTGAAGCCGTCAACAAAAAAGGGCCGTATGGCCCTTTTTTACATCTCAATCTCAATATCGCCTTTCGCCCGGCAGCAGCAGGGCAAAATTTCCCCTTCGTTAACGAAGGCCAGCGGCTCGGCAATCCAGTCAACCTGGCCTGCTACCAGACGACAACGGCAGGAACCGCAGTAGCCTGCGCGGCACTGGTACTCCACTTCCACCTGCTGTGACTCCAGCGCCACCAGCAGGGAAGGGTGCTCATCCCGGCACAGCACCTCGGTGCCGGAAAGGCGCAGCGTTACGCGACTCATCAGAGCTGGAAGCTGCTCAGATCGTCGGTATCGACTTCAGAATCGATCTGACCGACCAGGTAGGAACTGACTTCCACTTCCTGCGGCGCCACCTGCACGTTATCGGAAACCAGCCAGGTGTTGATCCACGGAATTGGGTTTGAACGCGTCTGGAACGGCAGATCGAGGCCAACCGCCTGCATGCGGATGTTGGTGATGTATTCGACGTACTGGCAGAGAATGTCTTTGTTCAGGCCGATCATTGAACCGCCCTGGAACAAATATTCCGCCCACTCTTTCTCCTGCAAAGCCGCCTGCACGAACAGGTCATAGGATGCCTGTTTGCACTCTTCGGCAATCTCTGCCATTTCCGGATCGTCAGCGCCAGAGCGCAGCAGGTTCAGCATATGCTGAGTGCCGGTCAGGTGCAGCGCTTCATCGCGGGCAATCAGGCGGATGATTTTGGCGTTGCCTTCCATCAGTTCGCGCTCGGCAAAGGCAAAGGAGCAGGCGAAGCTGACATAGAAGCGAATCGCTTCCAGCGCATTAACGCTCATCAGGCACAGGTAGAGTTTCTTTTTCAGCTCGCGCAGGTTCACGGTAACGGTTTTGCCGTTCACGGTGTGTGTGCCTTCGCCCAGCAGATGCCAGTAGCTGGTCGTCTCAATCAGGTCATCATAGAAATGCGAGATGCCTTCCGCACGTTTGAGGATCTGCTCGTTGGTGACGATATCGTCAAACACCACCGCTGGATCGTTAACGATGTTGCGGATGATGTGGGTGTAAGAGCGCGAGTGGATGGTTTCGGAAAACGCCCACGTCTCGACCCAGGTCTCCAGTTCCGGAATGGAGATCAGCGGCAGCAGTGCGACGTTCGGGCTGCGGCCCTGGATGGAATCCAGCAGCGTCTGGTATTTCAGGTTGCTGATAAAAATATGTTTTTCGTGTTCCGGCAGCGCCTGGAAATCGATACGGTCGCGGGAAACATCAACTTCTTCCGGACGCCAGAAGAAGGAGAGTTGTTTTTCAATCAGCTTTTCAAAGATGTCATATTTTTGCTGATCGTAGCGCGCCACGTTAACCGGCTGGCCAAAGAACATCGGCTCCAGTAGCTGATTGTTTTTCGTCTGTGAAAAAGTGGTGTAAGCCATGAAAGTGTCCTGTCTTGCGAAAGAAAAGGGCGGGTTTCCCCGCCCCTTCGTTAGATCTTACATGCGCCGCTTTCGCAGCCATCGTCCTGGATGGAAGGTACCAGGTCATCCTGGGCATCTTCCGCTCCATCGCGGGTGTTTTGATAGTACAGCGTTTTCACGCCAAATTTGTACGCGGTGAGCAAGTCTTTCAGTAATTGTTGCATCGGCACTTTGCCCGACGGGAAACGGCTCGGATCGTAGTTGGTGTTAGCAGAAATCGACTGATCGATAAACTTCTGCATAATGCCGACCAGTTGCAGGTAGCCGTCATTGTTTGGCATTTCCCACAGCAGCTCGTAAGCGGTGCTCAGTTTTTCGTAGTCCGGCACCACCTGGCGCAGAATACCATCTTTCGACGCTTTGATGCTCACGTGGCCGCGCGGCGGTTCGATACCGTTGGTGGCGTTGGAGATCTGCGATGACGTTTCAGACGGCATCAGCGCGGAGAGCGTGGAGTTACGCAGGCCGTGCGTTTTGATGGATTCGCGCAGTGCTTCCCAGTCGTAATGCAGCGGCTCGTTGGTAATACCGTCGAGATCTTTCTTGTAGGTGTCGATCGGCAAAATGCCCTGCGAATAGGTGGTTTCATTGAACCACGGGCATGCACCTTGCTCTTTCGCCAGCTCGTTAGACGCTTTCAGCAGCCAGTACTGAATGGCTTCGAAGGTCTGATGCGTCAGGTTATTGGCGCTGCCGTCGGAGTAACGCTTGCCGTTCTTCGCCAGCCAGTAAGCAAAGTTGATCACGCCGATACCCAGCGTACGGCGGCCCATGGCGCCACGTTTTGCCGCCGGGATTGGGTAATCCTGGTAATCCAGCAGCGCGTCGAGAGCACGTACCGCAAGCGTTGCCAGCTCTTCCAGTTCGTCAAGGTTTTTGATGGCGCCGAGGTTGAAAGCAGACAGCGTACAGAGTGCGATTTCACCGCTGTCGTCATTAACGTCATCCAGCGGCTTGGTCGGCAGCGCGATTTCCAGGCACAGGTTGGACTGACGTACCGGTGCGACCTGCGGGTCGAACGGGCTGTGCGTGTTGCAGTGGTCGACGTTCTGGATGTAGATACGGCCCGTTGAAGCACGTTCCTGCATCATCAGTGAGAACAGCTCAACCGCTTTGATGCGCTGCTTACGGATGCTGTCGTCTTTCTCATATTGGGTGTACAGACGCTCGAACTCGTCCTGATCGGCGAAGAACGCGTCATACAAACCCGGGACGTCGGACGGGCTGAACAGGGTGATCTCTTCACCTTTCAGCAGACGGGTGTACATCAGTTTGTTGATCTGTACGCCGTAGTCCATGTGACGCACGCGGTTACCTTCCACGCCGCGGTTGTTTTTCAGTACCAGCAGGCTTTCTACTTCCAGGTGCCACATCGGGTAGAACAGGGTGGCCGCACCACCGCGTACGCCGCCCTGCGAGCAGGATTTCACCGCCGTCTGGAAATGTTTGTAGAACGGAATACAGCCAGTGTGGAACGCTTCACCACCACGGATCGGGCTGCCCAGCGCACGGATGCGGCCGGCGTTGATGCCGATACCGGCACGCTGGGAAACGTATTTCACAATCGCGCTGGAAGTGGCGTTGATGGAATCCAGGCTGTCGCCGCACTCAATCAGTACGCAGGAGCTGAACTGACGCGTCGGAGTACGCACGCCGGACATGATCGGCGTCGGCAGCGAAATTTTGAACGTGGATACCGCATCATAGAAACGCTTCACGTAGTCCAGACGCGTTTCACGTGGGTAGTTCGAGAACAGGCAGGCAGCAACCAGAATATAGAGGAACTGCGCGCTCTCGTAGATTTCGCCGGTCACGCGGTTCTGTACCAGGTATTTCCCTTCCAGCTGCTTCACGGCGGCATAGGAGAAGTTCATATCACGCCAGTGATCGATAAAACCGTCCATCTGCTTGAACTCTTCTTCCGTGTAGTCTTCCAGCAGATGATGATCGTATTTACCCAGTTCGATCATTTTTTTCACGTGGTCGTACAGCGCTGGCGGTTCAAACTGACCGTAAGCTTTTTTACGCAGGTGGAAAATCGCCAGGCGCGCGGCCAGGTACTGGTAGTCCGGCGCATCGCGGGAGATTAAATCCGCGGCGGCCTTGATGATGGTCTCATGGATGTCGGAGGTTTTGATCCCGTCGTAAAACTGAATATGTGAACGCAGTTCAACCTGAGAGATAGAGACGTTACTCAGCCCCTCTGCCGCCCAATCCAGCACTCGATGGATTTTGTCGAGATTGATGCGCTCAGTGCCACCATCACGTTTTGTCACCAGCAGACTCTGATTCATGTGATTACCTGTCCGTGAAATAAAAGTATCCCCCAATTATCCACAGTTCGTCGCTGTGACTAACTCTGTGGATAAATACTATATGTAGGGGGTTTGCGATAAGGAAAACGCTATATGGTGATTATTCTAGTAAGGATTCTTTTCAGTACAAGAGTTGATTTTGAGGTTAAATTGAGGTTGCGAAAGCGTAATAAACGCTAAGTCCTCATGCTGTAAGGCCTGGCGGGGATGTCAACATTTTGCAAAAAAAAATGAATTTTTGATCGAGTGCTGATTTCTTCATCGGGAAAGGCAAATGCGCAGCTTGATACTGCGCAACATTTATAACTTTAACTAATGACCTTAGTTGTTTTTTGCCGTTGTGTGTAACATGTAATTAACATCAACGCCCGGCCCTAAGGTAAATTTATTCAGCAGCGGATTATAATGCAGCCCGGTGATATGACATTCCTGAAGCACCGTCTCATCGATCCAGGTTAATAATTCAGCAGGTTTAATGAATTTCTTCACGTCGTGCGTGCCTTTCGGCACCATGCGCAGCACATATTCTGCGCCGACGACAGCCATCAGCCAGGATTTGCCATTGCGGTTAATTGTCGAGAAGAAGACGTGACCGCCCGGTTTAACCAGCTGCGCACACGCTTTTACCACCGATTGCGGATCGGGGACGTGCTCCAGCATCTCCATACAGGTCACCACGTCGTACTGCTGCGCGTGTTTCGCGGCATGTTCTTCGACGGTTTCCTGAACATAATCGACCTGCACGCCGGATTCCAGCGCATGCAGACGCGCGACCTGCAACGGTTCAAAGCCCATATCCAGACCGGTCACCGTTGCGCCTTCCTGCGCCATGCTTTCCGCCAGGATGCCGCCGCCGCAGCCAACATCGAGCACCTTTTTACCGAACAGACCGCCAGCATGTTCGCTAATGTAGCCCAGACGCAGCGGGTTAATACGGTGCAGGGGCTTAAACTCACCCTCTTTATCCCACCAGCGTGAAGCGACAGCTTCGAATTTGGCGATTTCAGCGTGGTCAACATTCTGAGCGGCCAGTGTTTTTTCGGCATTCATGGGCGCATTTACTCCTCTCTCAATAAGACGTGTGAGTATATCAGGCCGACGGGATGAATAAACCTTTGCGCGGGAGTTATAGATTTACCTGTCTCACAGCGGTTGTGTTATAATTTGCGACCTTTGAATCCGGGATACAGTAGAGGGATAGCGGTTAGATGAGCGACCTTGCGAGAGAAATTACACCGGTTAACATCGAGGAAGAGCTGAAAAGCTCCTATCTGGACTATGCGATGTCGGTCATTGTTGGCCGTGCGCTGCCGGATGTCCGAGATGGCCTGAAACCGGTTCACCGTCGCGTACTTTACGCCATGAACGTATTGGGCAATGACTGGAATAAAGCCTACAAAAAATCTGCCCGTGTCGTTGGTGACGTAATCGGTAAGTACCATCCCCATGGTGATTCCGCGGTGTATGACACCATTGTCCGTATGGCGCAGCCGTTCTCGCTGCGTTACATGCTGGTTGATGGTCAGGGCAACTTCGGTTCCATCGATGGCGACTCCGCGGCGGCGATGCGTTATACGGAAATTCGCCTGGCGAAGATCGCCCATGAATTGATGGCCGATCTGGAAAAAGAGACGGTTGACTACGTCGATAACTACGACGGCACCGAAAGAATCCCAGATGTAATGCCCACCAAGATCCCGAACCTGCTGGTGAACGGCTCTTCCGGGATTGCGGTCGGTATGGCAACCAACATTCCGCCACACAACCTGACGGAAGTGATCAACGGTTGCCTGGCCTATATCGACAATGAAGACATCAGCGTTGAAGGGCTGATGGAGTACATTCCGGGGCCGGATTTTCCGACTGCCGCCATCATTAACGGTCGCCGTGGGATTGAAGAAGCCTACCGCACCGGTCGTGGCAAGATCTACATTCGCGCCCGCGCAGAGGTAGAAACCGATGCGAAAAACGGCCGTGAAACCATTATCGTGCATGAAATTCCGTATCAGGTGAACAAAGCGCGCCTGATCGAGAAGATTGCCGAACTGGTGAAAGACAAACGCGTTGAAGGCATCAGCGCGCTGCGCGACGAGTCTGATAAAGACGGTATGCGCATCGTCATCGAAGTGAAACGCGATGCTGTGGGCGAAGTGGTGCTGAACAACCTCTACTCCCAGACGCAATTGCAGGTCTCCTTCGGTATCAACATGGTGGCGTTGCACCATGGTCAGCCGAAGATCATGACGCTGAAAGAGATTCTGGCCGCGTTCGTGCGTCACCGCCGTGAAGTGGTGACCCGTCGTACCATTTTCGAACTGCGTAAAGCCCGTGACCGTGCGCATATCCTTGAAGCGCTGGCCGTGGCGCTGGCGAATATCGATCCGATCATCGAACTGATCCGTCGTGCGCCGACCCCGGCCGAAGCGAAAGCGGGCCTGATCGCGCAGCCGTGGGATCTGGGCAATGTCTCCTCGATGCTGGAACGTGCGGGCGATGACGCAGCACGTCCGGAGTGGCTGGAGCCGGAGTTCGGTATCCGTGACGGTAAGTACTACCTGACCGAGCAACAGGCACAGGCGATTCTGGATCTGCGTTTGCAGAAACTGACGGGCCTTGAGCATGAAAAACTGCTCGATGAATACAAAGAGCTGCTGGAGCAGATCGCTGAACTGCTGCACATCCTCGGCAGCGCTGAGCGCCTGATGGAAGTGATTCGCGAAGAGCTCGAACTGATTCGCGAACAGTTCGGTGATGAGCGCCGTACCGAAATTACCGCGAACACCGCCGATATCAATATCGAAGACCTGATCAATCAGGAAGACGTTGTGGTTACGCTGTCGCATCAGGGCTATGTGAAGTATCAGCCGCTGACCGACTACGAAGCCCAGCGCCGTGGTGGTAAAGGTAAATCGGCTGCGCGTATTAAAGAAGAAGACTTTATCGACCGCCTGCTGGTGGCCAACACCCACGATACGATCCTCTGCTTCTCCAGCCGTGGCCGTCTCTACTGGATGAAGGTTTACCAGCTGCCGGAAGCGAGCCGTGGCGCGCGTGGTCGTCCGATCGTCAACCTGTTGCCGCTGGAGCAGGACGAACGTATCACGGCGATCCTGCCGGTACGTGAATACGAAGAGGGCGTTAACGTCTTTATGGCGACTGCCAGCGGTACCGTGAAGAAAACCGCGCTTACCGAATTCAGCCGTCCGCGTTCTGCCGGGATCATTGCCGTTAACCTGAACGAAGGCGACGAACTGATTGGCGTCGATCTGACTTCCGGGAACGACGAAGTGATGTTGTTCTCTGCTGCCGGTAAAGTGGTGCGCTTTAAAGAGGGTGCGGTGCGCGCGATGGGTCGTACGGCGACCGGTGTACGCGGCATCAAGCTGGCGGAAAAAGACAGCGTGGTATCGCTGATTGTTCCGCGCGGCGAAGGCGCCATCCTGACGGTCACGCAGAACGGTTACGGTAAACGTACTGCTGAAACCGAGTACCCGACCAAATCTCGTGGTACACAGGGCGTTATCTCCATCAAGGTCACCGAGCGTAATGGCTCCGTGGTCGGCGCGGTGCAGGTCGATGATTGCGACCAGATCATGATGATCACTGATGCCGGTACGCTGGTGCGTACACGCGTGTCGGAAATCAGCGTGGTGGGCCGTAACACCCAGGGTGTGATCCTCATCCGTACCGCGGAAGATGAAAACGTTGTGGGTCTGCAACGTGTCGCCGAACCGGTGGATGACGAAGAGCTGGACTCCATCGATGGCAGTGTGGCGGAAGGCGATGACGACATCGCGCCGGAAGTTGACACTGACGACGATACGGCGGATGACGCCGACGAGTAATGCGTCACAGAGGGCCGGTTTTCCGGCCCTTTTTCATTGCCATTGCGGCATTCGCGATTTATCGCTACCTTAACGACACTCTTTTTTAACTTCCTTGTGGCGGAGTTTCCCCAGGTTGAAATACCTCGTCTCTTTTCGCAGTACCCTGAAAGTTTCCCGCTATTTATTCAGAGCGCTGGCGCTATTGCTGTGGCTGTTAATTGCTTTTTTTTCAGTGTTTTACATCGTCAATGCGTTGCACGACAAAGAGTCAGAGATTCGTCAGGAATTCAACCTCAGTTCCGATCAGGCGCAGCGTTATATTCAGCGCACTTCGGATGTGATGAAAGAGCTGAAGTACATTGCCGAAAACCGTCTGACGGCGGAAAACGGCATCCTTACCTCGCGCAGTCGCGATGATAAAACCGACGTGCCGGCGTTTTTACCGCTGTTCCCCGATTCTGACTGCTCTGCAATGAGTAGTTCATGGCGTGGTTCGCTGGAGTCGCTGGCGTGGTTTATGCGCTACTGGCGTGACAATTTCTCAGCCGCCTACGATCTCAACCGCGTATTTCTGATTGGCAGTGACAATCTGTGTATGGCGGATTTCGGCCTGCGCGACCTGCCGGTCGAGCGTGACGATACCTTAAAAAGCTTGCATGAGCGGATTGTGAAATACCGCAATGCGCCGCAGGATGAGCGCAGCAATAACCTCTACTGGATGAGCCAGGGGCCGCGCCCTGGAATTGGTTACTTTTACGCGCTGACGCCGGTTTATCTTGGTAATCGTCTTCAGGCGTTGCTGGGCACCGAACAGTCAATCCGCATGGAGAATTTCTTTACGCCGGGCAGCCTGCCGATGGGCGTCACCATTCTGGATGAAAGCGGGCACTCGCTGATTTCGCTGACCGGCCAGGACAGCGGCATTGTTGCCGATCCGCGCTGGATGCAGGAACGTTCGTGGTTCGGTTATACCTCTGGTTTCCGCGAGCTGATCCTGAAAAAGAGCTTACCACCATCCTCATTAAGCGTGGTCTATTCCGTTCCTGTCGATATGGTACTGGAACGCATCCGCATGCTGATCCTCAATGCCGTGCTCCTGAACGTGCTGGTTGGCGTGGCGCTGTTTACCCTGGCGCGCATGTATGAGCGGCGCATCTTTATTCCCGCGGAAAATGATGCGCAGCGGCTGGAAGAGCATGAGCAGTTCAACCGTAAAATCGTCGCTTCTGCGCCGGTGGGGATCTGTATTCTGCGCACCCAGGACGGGACGAATATTCTCAGTAACGAACTGGCGCATAATTACCTGAACATGCTTACGCATGAAGATCGGCAGCGGCTGACGCAGATCATCTGCGGCCAGCAGGTCAATTTTGTTGATGTGTTGACCAGCAACAACACTAATCTGCAAATCAGCTTTGTTCATTCGCGCTATCGCAATGAAAACGTGGCGATTTGTGTGCTGGTGGATGTCTCCGCGCGCGTCAAAATGGAAGAGTCGTTACAGGAAATGGCGCAGGCGGCAGAACAGGCCAGCCAGTCGAAATCGATGTTCCTGGCGACCGTCAGCCATGAACTGCGCACGCCGCTGTATGGCATTATCGGTAACCTCGATCTGCTGCAGACCAAAGAGCTGCCGAAGGGCGTTGACCGCCTGGTGACGGCGATGAATAACTCTTCCAGCCTGCTGCTGAAAATTATCAGCGATATTCTCGACTTCTCGAAAATTGAGTCTGAGCAGTTAAAAATCGAGCCGCGGGAGTTTTCCCCGCGCGAGGTGATGAGCCATATTACCGCCAACTATCTGCCGCTGGTGGTGCGTAAACAACTGGGGCTCTACTGTTTTATCGAGCCTGATGTGCCCGTGGTTCTCAACGGCGATCCAATGCGTTTGCAACAGGTGATCTCAAACCTGCTGAGCAATGCGATTAAGTTCACCGACATCGGTTGCATTGTGCTGCATGTACAGCGTGATGCGGATTATCTCAGCATACGCGTACGCGATACCGGTGTGGGGATCCCCGGTAAAGAAGTGGTGCGGCTGTTTGATCCTTTCTTCCAGGTCGGAACCGGGGTGCAGCGTAATTTCCAGGGCACAGGCCTGGGGCTGGCGATTTGCGAGAAGCTGATTAGCATGATGGATGGTGATATCGCGGTGGATACCGAACCGGGTATGGGCAGCCAGTTCACTATTCGTATTCCGCTTTACAATGCGGTCGCGCCGGAGCGCGCTGATGTCGATGGGCTGGCGGAGACCTGCTGCTGGTTGGCGGTGCGTAACGCCTCACTATCGGCCTATTTGCAGAGCTTGCTGAACTGGAATGGCATCCATACGAAGCAGTACGACGGGCGAGAACTCGGCCTTCAGGATACGTTGATTACCGATGATGATCTGGAACATCCTTCGGGCGCGCGGGCGGTGATTGTTTTCTGCCGTCGCCATATCGGTATTCCAGTTGAACGTGCGCCGGGCGAATGGTTACACAGCGTCGCCGCGCCGCACGATTTGCTGGCGTTGCTGGGACGCATTTACCGCGTACAGGTGGTGGAACCGCAGGCGAGCGCGACGCAGGCCATAGAGGACAATGAGGTATCGCGCAACGACGATATGATGATCCTGGTGGTTGACGATCACCCGATTAACCGGCGATTACTTGCCGATCAGCTGGGATCGCTGGGCTATCAATGCAAAACAGCCAACGATGGGGTGGATGCATTGAACGTGTTAAGCAAGAACCACATTGATATTGTGCTCAGCGACGTCAACATGCCGAATATGGACGGTTATCGTCTGACGCAGCGGATTCGCCAGTTGGGCCTGACGTTGCCGGTGATTGGCGTAACGGCTAACGCACTGGCGGAAGAGAAACAGCGCTGCCTTGAATCCGGTATGGATAGCTGCTTGTCGAAACCGGTGACGCTGGATGTGCTGAAGCAAACGCTGGCCGCTTATGTCGCGCGGGTCAGAAACAGCAGGGGATAAAAAGGAACCCCGGCGAAAGCCGGGGTTGTGTGGGATTACTCTTTTTCTGTCTGGGTCAGCGTGACCGAGGAGAGGTAGTTCAGCAGGGCAATGTCGTTATCGACGCCCAGTTTCATCATCGCAGATTTCTTCTGGCTACTGATGGTCTTGATACTGCGATTCAGCTTTTTAGCGATTTCCGTTACCAAGAAACCTTCTGCAAACAGACGCAGTACTTCGCTCTCTTTCGGTGACAGGCGTTTGTCGCCATAGCCGCCAGCGCTGATTTTTTCCAGCAGGCGAGAAACGCTTTCAGGGGTAAATTTCTTACCTTTCTGCAGCGCGGCCAGTGCCTTCGGTAGGTCGGTCGGCGCGCCTTGTTTCAGTACGATACCTTCGATATCCAGATCCAGCACCGCACTCAGAATTGCCGGGTTATTGTTCATGGTAAGAACAATAATCGACAGCGCAGGGAAATGGCGTTTAATGTATTTGATCAGCGTAATACCATCGCCGTATTTATCGCCCGGCATTGACAGGTCGGTGATCAGAACATTTGCCTCGAGTTTCGGCAGATTATTAATGAGCGCTGTAGAGTCTTCAAATTCACCGACTACGTTAACCCATTCGATTTGTTCCAGTGACTTGCGAATACCGAACAGTACAATCGGATGGTCATCGGCAATAATTACGTTCATATTGTTCATGTATTAGGCTACCTTGCTACAGCAAGCTCTTGACGTAAGCGTCAATGTCGCTGATGTAATTTTCTATGCCTGGAGCATCGCTCTCACGAATTAATTGCTCCAGCGTTTCGCACAACTGCTTACCAGGTACCAGATTTAGCATAGCAAACACACCTTTCAGGCGGTGTGCTGTCTGCGCCAGCGCAGCGAAATCGCGTAACGCTGATTCAGTATACAACCTCTTAACATCATCGGGTACTGTGTCAACAAACAGTGCATAATAGCCGCTGGCATGGAGTTCCGCGTTTTCATCGCCTCCCAATGGCGATTCCGGTACATCTTCCTGCGCCAGTTGCTCTTCTATAAGCTGCAATATTGCTCCCTGCATTGCATTGCTCATATTAAAGTTAACGCGCAATTGGCCTGGGCCAATTTTCCGCACACCGGCCTCATCATCGCTTAAAAGCAAGCCTGAGGCTGTAAGATTAGACGGATTATCTGTCAAAAAGAGATCATATTCTTGACTTGAAAGACGTTCATCCGGGGAAATACAGCTTGCACCCCAATTTTCCAACTGGCGAACTACGATATTGCGGATTTCATTCGAGGTGATGTCAATCATCGCGACAACATCATCGAGCAATTTCTCTTCGCTTTCAACCTGCGGTGAGCGGGCCGCCATTCTAACATGCAAAGAGTAGCGGGTGCCCAGATCTTCCCTGGCCTTAATATTCAAATGCCCACCGAGCTTTCTGGCTAACTGATCGCACAGCCAGAAGGTGAGGGCGTTTGCTTTTCCGTACTGATCGCTCTGTGTATCGTTAAGGAACGGGAAGTGCAGATTGTCAATTTCACTGGTATTTACGCCTGTGCCAGTGTCAAGAATACGGAAGGTCAGGCGATCTTCTGCCGATTCATCCATATTCACTTCAAGGGTGATTTTACCCATTTGCGTGGTCGTCACCGCGTACTGGATCAAAAGCAGTAGGATTCGGCGTAACGCATCGCGATCGCCGTGGCGCTCCTCGTTAGCCGGCAGCGGGTTGTTGATCAACAATTGCAGGCCCTTACGCTTGATGACTGGCAGAACTTCCGGCACCACTTCATCAATCAGATCCTGAATCGAGAACACGGAAGGCGAACCTTTCCAGCTATCGCTTTCCAGCATATTGGCCAGCTGAATTTCATCCACCAGTTGCACCAGTCTGTCGGCGTGATCGGCGACGAGATTGCCCTCTTTGTTTTCAAGGGCGGCCGCTTCAGCAGCGAGAGCCTTTACCGGCTGTTTCAGCGAGTCAGCCAGATTATTCATAAAGGCGGCGCGACCCTGCTGGTTCTTCTCATACAGACGCTGCGCTTGCTTTAGCTTCTTGTTGACCAGCACTTCGCGGTCCTGGTCGCGAATAATAAAGATCTGCGTACGTGAAGCCACCTGGCTGCGGAACTGGCGGATTTCATACAGCTCATTATTTATCGTGGCCTGGATGACACCCTGGTGTTGATCCGCCATGGCGGTGATATTTTGCAGATTCAGGTGCGGCAGCAGATGGTCGGCTATTTTGTTGCTCAGCACCGTGCGGTTAGCTTCCTGATCGTGTACCAGCAAGCCAAGCGGCAGTAATGAGACAATCTCTTCGTTGAAAGCTCGTAGCACGCGCAGCTCGTTGTTTGCTCCCGGCGCCGCCAGGCTATCCGTCTTACGGCCCGGTTGCTGACGGAAGGTGGTGTAGCCAAATAGCGCCAGCGCCAGCAGCCCAATATTCAGCAACAGCGGTAAAAGAATGTTTTGCAGGGTGTCGAGCAGCAGCGTACCGAAAGGAACCTGCCACACCAGACGCAGCCCGGTGCCGTTCAATGCAGAAGCAATCTCAATACGCGAGCTATTAAAGTTGACGGTCACATTATCTGTGGTCTCTTTATCCTGCCCGCGTGTGGTATTTTGCGTGCTATCAGGGTCGAGGCGGAAGCTGTCCAGTGACATGCCCGGCGGGATCAGATCGTTAATCGGCAAGTCAAACGCAACCACCGTCGCCAGGTGACCCGGCTGGTTAAAGGTGGTGCGCAGCGTAAAATAGTGGCCATTTTGCCAGGCCAGACGGCGCAGGGAGGAAAAGCTTTCGCGCTCATCGAGGGCGTTAGCCTGCTGCAACATTTCTGCGCGTCGGGAATCGACGATATTGCTGATGGTGGAATCTTTAAAACCCGAGGTCAGATCTTTTAGAGGCAACGTTGAAACCAGGATCATGCTGTTATCCTGGCCGTTCAGATAGTACATCGACCATGGAACGGTTTCTGCGCCCCACAGTGTATCGAGATACGTTGAGATGCGCTGTGTCATCTCCAGCGTGGAGCTGTCGTGCGAACCAAAAATCAGCGCTTCTGTCTTGCGGCGCGGTTTTTCGAGGTAATAGACATCCTGTTTCAGACGCGTTTCCTGTAAACCTTCGCTCGGTGTGGTCGCCGGAGCCGCAGCGATATTGTCGTAGATCTGCCAGGTAGCATACCGCCAGGTGTCGATACGCTTATGGATGGCATGCGTAACATCGACGATTTGATAGCTTTTATCTTTCAGCCAGGCGTTGACCGCGCTCTGGATCATCACCCCCATCGTTACCAGCAGGACAATAATCAATAAGAGGAAGAAACGGGTAATGTTGCCCGGTATCAGGGAAAATTTGCCAGGAATCATTGTGTCAGATTGACTCATTCTTGTGTGTAACCCGTTATGACAACACTGCAGGTGACGCTCAGCATCCGCTGAAACAATGTTGCTGCCATGCCGTAACTACCGCCTGTCGTGCGCGGACTACAAATAGATGTGTTGCAGAGCAGTGTACAGCAGGCAGTATATCGGTTAATGAGTGAATTTCCAGACTCTCTTTTCAGCCATTATCCGCAGAATGTGGCTTTTTGTCTCTCATTTAAACGAAACGGCAAAAATGTACAAAACATGGAGATTGTACAAATATTTCTCAGTGCTGAATAAGAAGAACGCAATAAATAACAAGAAATTAATTAAATTCCTAAGTCAATAAGATAAATCTGGCACGTTTGTTGATTAATTAATAGTCGTTACAAATAGTTATTATATGTAGATTATTATTCAAGTTAAGTAAAGAAAGGTAAAAAAAAACCGAATGCAGGGCATTCGGTCATAAGAGGGGTAAACAGACATTCAGATTCGAATGACGGTAATAAATAAAGTTAATGATGATAGCGTGTTGTATTTTAGTGACGATTAGAGATTTCGTTTTTGCATTCAGTGCTATCATTTATTTTTATTTATGTGATTGTTTTTTATGGTTTTTTTGATTTTATTTGATTATTTGTGCGATATCAATTAGCTATTCGTGCTATAAAAAGTTCCCTGGATTTTACAAATTGAAACATCTATCATTAAATATGAAACATCTTCAAAGTTTTCGTATCATATTCCCGATGGATTATTTTCCTATTTTAAGCACAATGAATTTGCCAGCTGATTAGAGGGTTAGTCAGCAAGCAGTGGCAAATAAAAATGCATATAACAGAGGGTTAATAAAATGAAAGTTAAAGTACTGTCCCTTCTGGTACCAGCTCTGCTGGTAGCAGGCGCAGCAAATGCGGCTGAAGTTTATAACAAAGATGGCAACAAATTAGATCTGTACGGCAAAGTAGATGGTCTGCACTATTTCTCTGACGACAAAGGTTCTGATGGCGATCAGACATACGTGCGTTTCGGCTTCAAAGGCGAAACTCAGGTAAACGATCAGGTTACTGGCTACGGCCAGTGGGAATATAACGTTCAGGCTAACGACACTGAATCTGCAAGCGATCAGGCATGGACTCGTGTGGCTTTCGCCGGTATCCGCGTGACTGATGCAGGCTCTTTCGACTACGGTCGTAACTACGGCGTAATTTACGATGTAACGTCCTGGACCGACGTTCTGCCGGAATTCGGCGGCGACACTTACGGTTCAGATAACTTCATGCAACAACGTGCAAACGGCCTTGCCACCTACCGTAACACCGACTTCTTCGGTCTGGTTGATGGCCTGAACTTTGCTCTGCAGTATCAGGGTAAAAACGGCAGCGTCAGCGGTGAAAACGACACAGGTCGTAGCACGCTGAAACAGAATGGCGATGGCTACGGTGCATCTCTGACCTACGATCTGGGCGCAGGCTTCAGCGTCGGTGGTGCAATGTCTTCTTCTCGTCGTACTGCTGACCAGAACGTGACTACCAATGCTGCTTTGTTCGGTGAAGGCGACCGCGCTGAAGTGTACAGCGGCGGTCTGAAATACGATGCCAACAATATTTACCTGGCGGCACAGTACTCTCAGACCTATAACGCAACTCGTTTCGGTAACTCTCAGAGCACCAGCGATATCTACGGTTTTGCTAACAAAGCACAGAACTTCGAAGTGGTTGCTCAGTACCAGTTCGACTTCGGTCTGCGTCCGTCCATCGCTTACCTGCAATCTAAAGGTAAGGACATCACCAACAACACCGGTACCGTTAACTACGGCGATCAGGATATCCTGAAATACATCGATGTTGGCGCGACCTACTACTTCAACAAAAACATGTCCACCTATGTTGATTACAAAATCAACCTGCTGGACGACAACGACTTTACCCGTTCTGCCGGTATCTCTACCGACAACATCGTTGCACTGGGCCTGGTTTACCAGTTCTAAGTTCGCCACAACGATTGCTAAGGCGCCGCAAGGCGCCTTTTTTATTGTCCGGTTTTTGATGTACGCTTGCCGCCAGCAAGGAGATAACAAGCAATGACAATGACTATTTTCCGCAGCTTCGTGGCCGCCTCGCTGCTGTTATTGGCTGGCTGCGATCGCAGCGAACAGGCGCAACCAACCGTGCTGGAAGGCAAAACGATGGGGACTTTCTGGCGCGTTAGTCTGGTGGATATTGATGCGCAGCGCGCTCAGGCGCTACAGCAAAAAATTCAGACTCAGCTGGATGCTGACGATCGTTTAATGTCAACGTGGAAGAGCGATTCTGTGCTAATGCGCTTTAATCACGCGACCAGTACCGCGCTCTGGCCGGTCAGCGCCGCAATGGCGGATATTGTGACCATCGCTTTGCGGGTCGGGGAAAAAACGGACGGTGCAATGGATATTACCGTTGGGCCGCTGGTGAATCTGTGGGGATTTGGTCCGGATAAACAACCGATAGTCAGCCCAACGCAGGCGCAAATTGATGCGGCAAAAGCCCGTACCGGCTTGCAGCATCTGACGGTGATTAACCGCGCGGGGGAACAATTCCTGCAAAAAGATCTGCCGGATCTGTTCGTCGATTTATCGACAGTCGGTGAAGGCTATGCGGCGGATCATCTGGCGCGGCTTATGGAGCATGAAGGGATTGCCCGCTATCTGGTTTCCGTCGGCGGCGCGCTTGCCAGCCGGGGCATGAATGCGCAGGGCCAGCCGTGGCGGGTAGCGATTCAGAAACCGACCGATCGTGAAAATGTCGCGCAAGCCGTGGTCGATATTAACGGTCATGGGATCAGCACCTCCGGAAGTTATCGCAACTATTACGAGCTGGATGGCAAACGTATTTCGCATATTATCGATCCGCGCACCGGGCGTCCCATCGATCACCGCCTGGTTTCGGTCACTGTGATTGCACCTACGGCGCTGGAAGCGGATGCGTGGGACACCGGCTTAATGGTACTGGGTACCGATAAAGCCAAAAAAGTGGTGACGCGAGAAGGGTTGGCGGTATTTATGATCATGAAAGAGGGTGACGGTTTTAGCACCTGGATGTCGCCGCAATTTTCTTCCTTCCTGGTCAGCGAAAAAAATTAAAACGCAAGATTGCGGGTGTCGGGTTCTTCGCGAGCGTGCACAGTGGGGCTAAGCTTAAATAAGGAGCCTGACATGAACGAGACGACTTTACTTGATGAACAGCGCTGGCAGGCGGTGCTGGCGCGCAACCCACAGGCGGATGGTCAGTTTGTTTTTGCGGTGCTGACCACCGGTATCTTCTGCCGCCCGTCTTGTCGCGCGCGCCACGCCCTGCGCCAGAATGTGCGTTTCTTCTCGGATGCCGATAGCGCTGTTGCCGCGGGTTTTCGCCCATGCAAACGTTGCCAGCCCGATAAAGCGCATCCGCAACAGCAGCGGCTGGATAAAGTGGCCACCGCTTGTCGATTGCTGGAGCAGGATATGCCTGTCACCCTCGATCAACTGGCAACTGAAGTGGGCATCAGCCCGTACCATCTTCATCGTCTGTTTAAATCCGTGACCGGGATGACACCGAAAGCCTGGCAGCAAGCCTTCCGCGCCCGGCGTCTGCGCAACACGCTGGCAGAGAGCGACACGGTGACCGATGCCGTGCTGGCGGCGGGGTTCCCCGACAGTAGCAGCTACTATCGCCAGGCGGATGCCGCGCTGGGAATGACGGCGCGTCAGTTTCGCCGTGGCGGTGACGATGCTGATATTCGTTACGCCCTGAGTGACTGTTCGCTGGGGCGCTGTCTGGTGGCGGAAAGTGAACGGGGCATCTGTGCCATTTTACTGGCCGACAGTGATGAACAACTGTTGGCAGAACTGCATACGATTTTTCCTCATGCCCGAAACGTGCAGGGCGATGAGGCGATGCTTGAACGCGTCGCGCAGGTGATCCGCCGTCTTGATCGTGCGGATGCGCCATTTACATTGCCGCTGGATTTGCGCGGCACGGCTTTCCAGCTCCAGGTATGGCAGGCGCTGCGCGAACTCCCTGCTGGCACAACGATCAGCTATCAGCGCCTTGCGCAGCAAATAGGCAAACCCGCTGCGGTGAGGGCGGTGGCCAGCGCCTGCGCAGCGAATAAGCTGGCGATTGTTATCCCTTGTCATCGCGTGGTACGTGGCGATGGCGCGCTCTCCGGTTATCGCTGGGGAATCGCACGCAAAGCGCAACTACTGCAACGGGAAGCGAAAAAAGAGGAGAGTTAATGCTCGATTTGTTTGCCGATGAAGAACCCTGGCAGGAGCCGCTGGCGCCCGGCGCGGTGGTGCTGCGCCGTTTTGCGCTGCGGCATGTGGAAGCGCTGATGCGCGGCATTGCGCAGGTGGTTGGCCAGTCGCCGCTGCGCCATATGGTCACGCCGGGCGGGTATACCATGTCCGTGGCGATGACCAATTGCGGCAGGCTTGGCTGGACGACTAATCAGCACGGTTATCTCTACGCGCCTGTCGATCCGCAAACGGCGCAGCCGTGGCCGGAAATGCCGGCTGCGTTCACGGCGCTATGTCATAAAGCCAGCATTGCGGCGGGTTACCCTGAGTTTCGCCCGGATGCCTGCCTGATCAACCGTTACGCGCCTGGTGCGAAGTTATCGCTGCATCAGGATAAGGACGAACCTGATTTGCGCGCGCCGATTGTCTCTGTCTCGCTGGGCTTACCGGCTATTTTCCAGTTTGGTGGGCTGAAGCGTAACGATCCGCTGCAACGATTGATGCTGGAACATGGCGATATTGTGGTGTGGGGCGGTGAATCGCGGCTCTTTTATCATGGCATCGCGCCGCTGAAAGCGGGTTATCACCCGGTGACTGGCGAGTGTCGTTACAACCTGACGTTCCGCCAGGCTGGCAACAGCGAATAAAAATAAGAATTATTCTTGATGTAAAACAGTGTCCGTTTAAACTGCTGGCTGTTTTTGTTGACCGGGCCGTTGTTATGGAACTCCTTCTTCTTGTCTGGCGGCAGTATCGCTGGCCATTCGTGGCGGTACTGGCGCTTACCCTTGCCAGCGCTGCATTGGGTATCGGGCTGATCGCTTTTATTAACCAGCGTCTGATCGAAACCGTCGATATATCATTGGCCGTGCTACCGGAATTTCTCGGCTTGCTGCTGCTGTTAATGGCGGTGACACTCGGCTCGCAACTGGCGCTGACCACGCTCGGCCACCATTTCATTTACCGTCTGCGTAGTGAATTTATCAAACGGATCCTCGATACGCCGGTGGAGCGCATTGAACAACTGGGCAGCGCGTCGCTACTGGCCGGGTTGACCAGCGATGTGCGCAACATCACCATCGCTTTTGTGCGCCTGCCGGAACTGGTGCAGGGCATTATCCTGACTGTAGGTTCGTGCATTTATCTGGCGATGCTATCCGGCAAAATGCTGGTGATCACTGCACTGTGGATGGCGCTGAACATCTGGGGCGGCTTTATTCTGGTTTCCCGCGTGTATAAACATATGGCGACGCTGCGCGAGACGGAAGACAAGCTCTATAACGATTTCCAGACGGTGCTGGAAGGGCGCAAAGAGCTGAATCTGAATCGGGAACGCGCCGAACATATTTTCGAGAAGATGTACCTGCCGGATGCGCGCGAGTACCGCCACCATATTATTCGTGCCGACACTTTCCATCTCAGCGCCGTCAACTGGTCGAACATTATGATGCTCGGCGCGATTGGCCTCGTGTTCTGGATGGCAAATAGTCTGGGCTGGGCGGATACCAACGTTGCGGCAACCTATTCGCTGACGCTGCTATTTTTACGTACGCCGTTGCTGTCGGCGGTCGGCGCATTGCCGACGCTGTTGAGCGCCCAGGTTGCTTTCAAAAAACTGAAGCATTTTGCTCTGGCGCCGTATCAGCCAGCATTTCCGCGTCCGCAGGCTTTCCCCGGCTGGAAAACGCTGGAGCTGCGCAACGTGACCTTTAAATATCAGGAGAATGATTTCTCTGTCGGCCCGATCAACATGACGCTGAACCGGGGCGAACTGGTGTTTCTGATTGGGGGCAACGGCAGCGGTAAATCAACGCTGGCGATGCTGCTGACCGGGCTGTATCAGCCAGTTTCCGGCGAGATCCTGCTGGATGGTAAACCGATGGCGCAGGATCGCCCGGAAGATTATCGCAAACTGTTCTCGGCGGTGTTTACCGATGTCTGGTTGTTTGACGATCTGCTCGGGCCGGAAGGTAAACCGGCGGATCCGGCGCTGGTCGATAAGTGGCTGGATCAGTTGAAGATGGCGCATAAACTGGAACTGAACAACGGCAAGATCCTCAATCTGAAGCTCTCGAAAGGGCAGAAAAAGCGCGTGGCGCTGCTGCTGGCGCTGGCGGAAGAGCGCGATATTTTGTTGCTTGACGAATGGGCGGCCGATCAGGATCCCCATTTCCGCCGCGACTTCTACCAGGTGTTGCTGCCGCTGATGCAACAGATGGGGAAAACCATTTTTGCCATCAGCCACGACGATCACTATTTTACCCACGCCGACCGCCTGCTGGAGATGCGCAATGGTCGGTTGACTGAGCTGGTCGGTGAAGAGCGCGCGCAAGCTTCCCGCGACGCCGTCTCCCGCACTGCCTGAGCAATGCGCCCCCTTCGAGCGAAGGGGGCATTCGCTCCTTTTTTCACCAAACGCCCCCGCTGTTTATTATTTTTTACAAAAGCTGCCGCTATGCTTAAGTCTATTCGGCCCCGGCTTCAGGGCGCTTTGCATTCAGGGAACGGCTAATGTCATTGAGCAAAAAAAACAGCGTCAAACTGCGCGACGAGGAGCGTGCGCGCCTGATTTGGTTACTGATCACCCATAAACCGCTTACCGCCTCACTGCTCGGACAACTCACCCTCGCCGAGCAGGTGGATAGCGCTTCGCTGGAGCGGGATCTGGCAGAGGTTAACGCGCTGGTCTCCCACTTGCCGCCGCCGGATCTCGCCGATACGCTGGAGGCCTTGCCGGTAGATGAACGCCACGCATTATGGCGGCTGGTGAGCGATGATAAACGCGGCAAAGTTCTGCTTGAAGCGTCGGAAAATGTCTGGGATGACCTGATTGATGAGATGAGTGACCGCGCGCTGCTCGATGCACTGCAAACGCTGGATATCGACGACCAAATCTGGCTGGTGCAGCATCTGCCGCGTAACCTGACCGGCCGCTTAATGGCGACATTACCGCGCGCAGAGCGTAACCGCATGCGGGAAGTGATGCGCTACGGCAAAAACTGTGTCGGCGCGATCATGGAGTTCGAGGTGATCACCGTGCGCTCTGAAGTAACGCTGGCGGCGGTTCAGCGCTATCTGCGACGACTCGGCAAAATGCCGGACAACACCGACAAACTGTTTGTTATCGGCCGTGATAACCGGCTGATGGGGGAACTGGCGTTGCAAACCATTTTGCTCAATGCCGCCGGGAGTCGGGTCAGCGAAGTGATGGATGAGGATCCGGTGGCCTTTTCTCCGGAAGAGGACGCGGAAAAAGTGGCGCGTACTTTCGAGCGTGACAACCTGCTTAGCGCGGCAGTGGTCGATGATAACGGAATGTTGATGGGCCGTCTGACCATCGATGAGATCGTCAATGTGGTCTATGAAGAGACTGATAACGATTTGCGCCAGATGGGCGGTCTGAGCGCCGAAGAAGACGTGTTTGCCCCGGTAAGCAAAGCGGTGAAAACCCGCTGGGCGTGGCTGGCTATCAACTTGTGTACGGCATTTATCGCCTCGCGCGTGATCGACGGTTTTGAACACACCATTTCGCAACTGGTGGCGCTGGCGTCGCTGATGCCGATTGTCGCCGGGATTGGCGGCAACACCGGCAACCAAACTATTACCATGATTGTGCGCGCGCTGGCGTTACAAAACATTCAGCCGGGCAACTTTGCTTTCCTGATTATGCGTGAACTTGGCGTCGCGTTGATTAACGGTCTGGTGTGGGGCGGCATTATGGGCTGCATCACATGGTGGCTGTACGACGATGCGGCGCTGGGCGGCGTCATGACGCTGGCGATGGTGCTGAACTTATTGATGGCGGCGTTGATGGGAGTGTTGATCCCGATGATCATGACCCGGCTGGGGCGCGACCCGGCGGTTGGCTCCAGCGTGATGATCACCGCGATCACGGATACCGGTGGCTTCTTTATTTTTCTTGGGCTGGCGACGCTGTTTTTGCTGTAACGTTTGCTGACTTACGCCACTTTGGCGGCGTGAGCGCCAGCGTGACCAGCCCGCCCAGCACACCAATCGCCAGGTTACCGGTACTGACGGTAGCGACCACCGTGACCAGCATCACCACCGTTTCCATGACCGGCGCCTGCCTGAGCGTTGCCGGTTGCAGGCTGCCCCAGTTAAAGGTTTTAAAGGCAACGATGGCCATAATACCCGCCAGCACAACCATCGGAATTTTCGCCATCACGCTACTGAGTGCTGTCACCAGCAGCAACAGCACCAGCGCGGCAGCCAGCGTTGAGACGCGCGTGCGACCTTTACCCATCTCCACATTCACAATGGTCTGACCGATCATCGCACAGCCAGCGATCCCACCATAGAACCCCGCCAGAATATTGGCGATGCCAAGCCCGGCGCTCTCGCGGCCTTTGTGCGAAGGCGTATGGGTTAAATCGTCCACCAGTTTGGCGGTCAGCAGGGATTCCATCAAACCAACAAAGGCGATACTCAGCGCGCAGGGCCAGACGATATTCAATGTCTGCCAGTTGAGCGGAACCAGAAATGAGCTTATCCCCGGTAATCCGCCCTGCATTGGGCCTTCATCGCCCACGGTCGGCAGAATCTGCCCGCTGAAGAGAGTAAACGCGGTGAGTAACACAATGGCAACCAGCGGCGCAGGGATGCTTTTTACCCAGCGCGGCAGCCACAGTACAATCAGCAGCGTCAGTACGAAAAGCCCCACAATCAGCGGGTCTTTGCTCCAGAAATGGGGGATTTGTGCAAAGAAGATCAGAATGCCAAGTGCGTTGACGAAACCGGTCATCACCGCATGAGGAATAAAGCGCATCAGTCGCGCCATACCGCTCAGACCGAAGAGAATTTGAATCACCCCCGCCAGTAAAACCGCCGGGAGGATGTATTCCATACCGTGTTGGTTAACCATAGGACTGATAACCAGAGCGACTGACCCCGCTGCCGCCGTCACCATCGCCGGGCGTCCGCCCAAAAAAGACATGCTGAGGCACAGTACGACCGAGGCAATCAGGCTCACTTTCGGGTCGACACCGGCAATCACCGAGAAAGAGATCACTTCCGGGATCAGCGCCAGCGCAGTGATCACGCCAGCCAGACATTCACGGGTCAATAATGACGGGGAACGCAGGACATCAACGCTACGGTTTGCCGGGGAGTGTAATTTTTCAGTCATAAGGTTCGCAGGTCGGTGTGGCGTTCAACAACAGGCGCGCAAACAGCATCGGTGCGTTTGGCAAAGCGCAAAATAATAGCAGATTTTAACCGCGGCGGGTCAACAATAAGTGTTAAATCTAATCTGGAAAATCAACTTATTAGTAACATTTATACAATGAATATTTAATGTTTAAACATTATTTAAATCTCACTTCTTAAGTGCTACGTTAGGAGGGTTAACTACTTTACCCTCAATAAATGCGAATAAAACAGCACTAAAAGTAAGGCATTAATACCATGAAAAGAATGACTGCCAGGCTGTTTTCGATGGCTGTCGGGCTAAATGCTGTCTCAAAGGCAGCGAAAGCGTCCGCATCGAAAGAGCAGGAAACAGATGTGCTTTTAATCGGTGGTGGGATCATGAGTGCCACATTGGGTACCTGGCTTCAGGATCTCGAACCCGACTGGTCGATTACGATGGTGGAACGGCTGGATGCCCTGGCAGAGGAGAGCTCGAACGGCTGGAACAACGCCGGTACGGGCCATGCTGCTTTAATGGAGCTGAACTACACCCCGCGCGCGGCTGACGGCACGGTCAGCATTAAAAAAGCGATTGAAATCAACGAAGCGTTCCGTATTTCTCGCCAGTTCTGGGCGCATCAGGTCAAAACCGGTGTGCTGCGCGAACCGCGCTCATTTATTAACACCGTACCGCATATGAGCCTTGTCTGGGGCGATGACAATGTGAACTTCCTGCGTGCCCGTTACAAAGCGTTGCAGCAGTGTTCGCTGTTCCGCGGTATGCGCTATTCCGAAGATCCCGAGCAGATCAAACAGTGGGCGCCGCTGGTGATGGAAGGGCGTGATGCGAAGCAAAAAATCGCCGCTACCCGCACCGAGATTGGTACCGACGTTAACTTCGGTGAACTGACGCGCCAGATGATTGGCTCATTGCAGAAAAAAGAGAACTTCTCTTTGCAACTGAGCACGGAAGTTCGCAGCCTCAAACGCAATGCCGATAACAGCTGGAGCGTGACGCTCAGCAACCTGAAAGGTGGCGGCGAGCGCGTGGTAAAAGCGAAGTTTATCTTTATTGGCGCGGGCGGCGCGGCGCTGAAATTGTTGCAGGAATCCGGTATTCCGGAAGCGGCAGACTATGCCGGTTTCCCGGTTGGCGGCCAGTTCCTGGTGGCGGAGAACCCGGATGTGGTCAACCACCATCTGGCAAAAGTCTATGGTCAGGCGACCGTTGGCGCACCGCCGATGTCGGTTCCGCATATTGATACCCGCATTATTGATGGTAAACGTGTGCTGTTGTTCGGACCGTTCGCGACCTTCTCAACACGTTTTCTGAAAAACGGTTCGCTGTGGGATCTGCTGCGTTCGACCAACTCATCCAATATTTTACCGATGCTGACGGTGGGAATGACCAACTTCAGCCTGGTAAAATATCTGGTCAGCCAGGTACTGCAAAACGAAGATGACCGCTTCGACGCACTGCGAGAATACTACCCGCTGGCGATGAAAGAGGACTGGCGTCTGTGGCAGGCGGGTCAGCGTGTACAGATCATCAAACGTGAAGCCGGGAAGGGCGGCGTACTGCGCCTCGGCACCGAAGTGGTGAGCGATAAAGAAGGTACTATTGCTGCGCTTCTGGGCGCCTCGCCGGGGGCATCTACCGCGGCGCCGATTATGCTTGAGCTGATGGAGAAAGTGTTTACTGAACGCTTTGCTTCCGCAGCCTGGCAAGCGAAGCTGAAAGAGATCATCCCCTCTTTTGGTACGCAACTTAACGGCAATATTGAAGCTGCCGATGCAGAGCTGCGCTACACCAGCGAGATCCTTGGGTTGAAATGCGACGAGTCTCTGGTAGCAGATGCCACGCCACCGGTGCAGAAGCCAACGACCCAGCCGCACAACGATGGCGAAACGGTTGCGGATATCGCACTGTAATTGCCTTTCCGAAAAAATAAAACCGTAACGGATGCGTTGCGGTTTTTTTTACCTGTTAGTTGATGGATATCCGATATTTGGCAAGCCTGCACTTTTAGATACAATGAGTTACGGTAATGTGCGGCCTGTAACAGGGAAACAGGATGACGGAAAAAATAAAAAAGATGATCGGTAGCGCACTGAATAATTCCAGCGCGTATGAGGCTGCGCAGGCGCTTAGAACGGCCGCCGCTGCGATGCAAAAAGAAGGGCTCAATCCCAAAGCGTTTCTGGTCCGTAAGGAGGAGGCACAGCACGGTGCCGAGTTGGCAGCGCTCAGAGCGGAATATGCGGCGCTGCAACGTTCATTTGATGATGAGCGGCGCAGGGTTTTACATCTTGAAAATGCTTTAGCTGCCGCCAGAGGTAACCCTGCCGATTTGCGCGAAGCAAAAGAACTGGCAATCAAGTGGCACCGTACTTCACAGGAACAAGATGAAAAGTTGGGTATTCTGCGCGGCTGGATTAAAAAGCTGTTCGTATTCAGTATTGTCCTGGGCGTTGGCGGTTATGTTACGGGTGGTGCTGTGGCTAATCATTCGTCCTCTGATTATGTGGACTCACTGCGATCGCAGATGAACACGAAAGATAAGCAGATCGGAGCCCTGCAAAACCAGTTACAGACGGCATCTGTAAAGCCCGGCAATAAGCGTAAAGCGGAATTGCTGCCAAAGTCTGCCACTTCGCGAAATGGGGTCTACACCTTAAAAGCAGATTGCATTAATGCCCGAGGTAACAAATTTAGCCCTGCATGGACGGTGAATACCAACACATATGAAGTGGATGAATCGACAAAAATGTTAGCGGATGGCTATTCACTCTCTTTGTCTGATAAAGCCATTCCGGCTAACGGACAGCGGTTTAAACTGAGTTATCCGGGCGGTAGCGTGATCAACTGTACCGTGGTCGATGCCAGGTAAGCGTGTTTGTCTGACGCCGCGTATTACCTTCAGTAAATTACAGGCATAAAAAAAACCAACCGCATGGGTTGGTTTTTTTGGAGAATTTTGGTCGGCACGAGAGGATTTGAACCTCCGACCCCTGACACCCCATGACAGTGCGCTACCAGGCTGCGCTACGTGCCGACATGTGGCGCTAATAGTACCCTTTTCGTTGCTGATTGCAAGCAGAGGGGCACCTGAGTGATTCATAATTAATCAATCAGTTAGCGATAAAACGTTTTTCATTCGTTAACACTTGCAGCAACAAACTGAGCTGCGGTTTTTGATCGCGGATCTTCTCACCCTGCGCATTCCAGGTATGGTAATTGCCGTTAGGACTCAGCACCAGCGTCATCTCCGGCGTGGTTATCGCCAGCGTGCCGCCGCCCGCCGCGGTGACCCAATTGTGGCGGCGCGGTACGTTAAACAGATCCTGCCCCTGTGACCAGGCGTTGGCTGGCGTGCTGACATGCAGCAGCCGCTGCATCAGCGTGGTCATCACATCTTTATGATCCGTCAGCGTATTGATACGCTGCGCCGGCGTTCCCGGCCAGTGGATGACCAGTGGAACGTGCAGCCGGCTACGCGACCATTCGAAACTATCGTCCGCTTTGCTTTCAGGAACGCCATGGCCAGCGGTAATAATCACCACCGTATCGTCCAGCTTGCCCGTCGCGCGCAGCGCATCCAGCACGCGCCCGATTTGCGCATCGACATCTGCCGCCGCGCGGCTGTATTTACGCGCGAAGTTTGGCTGCGAACTGTCCAGAGACGCCGTGCCGTTCAGCGAAATCCACGAGAACCAGCGATTATCATCCTGCGCATAATGCTCCAGCCAGTTGATCCACTGCGAGGCGGTTTTCTCGTCACTCTGCGTTTGCGCGGCTGGCAATGAGAAATCGGAGAGCAGTGCCTGGCGGTAGAGCGGGCTGCTGAAGCCGTCCGAAGAGAACAAGCCAAGCTGGTAACCCTGCTGGTTAAAGGCAGTGATCAGCGCCGCCGGAATACGCGCCGACAGCACGCCGTCCATGTAACCCGGCGAGATGCCGTAGAACAGGCCGAAATAGCCATTGTCAGCAGTGTTGCCGGAACTCATATGCTGCGTAAAGTTGACGTTCTGCTGTGCAAAGCTGGCCAGTTGCGGCATCTGTTTTTCATAACGTGAATAGTTGAGGCCATCAACGGTAATCAGCAGTACATTCTGACCGGAACCCATATCAGCGTAGCGCAGATCGCTTAAGGGGTATTGTACGGAGACGGCTTCAGGGCTGCCTTGTTCCACCAGTCGGCGCTGATAATCCTGCGCATCCAGCAAACCGTGTTTTTCCAGAAAACGTCGCGCGGTCATAGGATAAGAGAGCGGCAGGTTAGCGCGCTGCATGGTAATCGGGCGATAGAAATTGGCGTCGGCCCAAATATACATCACATGCGTGGCAATAAAGGCGACGAAGAAAAAGGCGGCCAGCGGCTTGGCATAGTGGCGACGGCGCGTCAGGCTGCGCAGCTTCTGCCAGCTCCAGGTGGCGAATAACATCTCAATTAGCAAGATCACCGGCACGCTGATAAACATGAGCTGCCAGTCCCGCGCCATTTCGTTCTGGTCCGGGTTAATCACCAGTTCCCAGACAACAGGATTAAGATGCAGGTGGAAACGGGTAAATACTTCGCTGTCGATCAGCAGCAGCGTCATGCCCGCCGTCGCAAGGATGGCGGACAGCACGCGCATCAGGCGCTGCGACATTACAATAAACGTCAGCGGGAAGAGCACAAGCAAGTAGGTGGCGAACACCAGAAAGCTGAAATGCCCAACCACGCTGAGATAAGAATAGATACGCCCGGAGAGGGTAGTCGGCCAGTCGGCGACAAACAGATAACGGCTACCGAGAACGATGGACAACAAAATGTTGAACAACGCAAACCAGTGCCCCCAGCTTACCATCTGGGAGACTTTTTCACGGTAGCGCTGACGATTGGTCACCATAGACTGTCGATATTTCCCTTAATGCGCTTTGTCGTCGCCAATTGACGATTGTAAAGCCTGAGCGAACGATTTCGCGATCGCCTGACGTTGTGCAGGGGCGACGCTGGTGTTGATCAGGTTCGTCACCATATTGCCCAGCACCATCAGGGAGAGATCGGTCGGGGCTTTGTGTTTTTCCAGCACGTTTGCCAGCTCACTGAGCAGCTGTTCAACGTGTTCATCACTGTAGCGGGAGATTTGTGGCATAAATCGGAATCTGTTTACTCATGAAAGGGCAACATATTACCGTAGCAATCGCTTTTTTTCTGCTTTTTTATCAGCAGTTGCACAGTTGCGTTGGTGGTGGTTGAATACCGCCGTCTAAAAGGAGAGTTTATCATGAGTCTGGACATCAACCAGATTGCCCTGCACCAGCTTATCAAGCGCGATGAGCAAACCCTTGAACTGGTGCTGCGCGATTCTTTGCTGGAACCGACCGCACCTGTCGAAGAGATGATGGCGGAACTGCATCGGGTATACAGCGCCAAAAATAAAGCCTACGGTCTGTTTAACGAAGAGAGCGAACTGGCGCAGGCGCTGCGTCTTCAGCGTCAGGGCGAGGAAGAGTTCCTTGCTTTCAGCCGCGCGGCAACCGGGCGCTTACGTGATGAACTGGCGAAATATCCGTTTGCTGATGGCGGTATTGTGCTGTTTTGCCACTACCGCTACCTGGCGGTGGAGTATCTGCTGGTGGCGGTGCTGAACAACTTAAGCAGCATGCGCGTCAATGAAAATCTCGACATCAGCTCGACGCATTATCTCGATATTAATCATGCCGATATTGTGGCGCGCATTGATTTAACCGAGTGGGAAACTAATCCGGAATCAACCCGCTATCTGACCTTCCTGAAAGGGCGAGTAGGGCGCAAAGTCGCAGACTTCTTTATGGATTTCCTCGGCGCCAGCGAAGGGTTGAACGCGAAAGCGCAAAACCGCGGTCTGTTGCAGGCGGTAGACGACTTCACCGCGCAGGCCGAACTGGATAAATCAGAACGCCAGACCGTGCGCCAGCAGGTTTATACCTACTGCAATGAGCAGTTGCAGGCGGGCGAAGAGATTGAACTGGCATCGCTCTCTAAAGAGCTGGCGGGCGTCAGCGAAGTAAGCTTCGAAGAGTTTACCGCAGGCCAGAGCTACGAGCTGGAAGAGAGTTTCCCGGCGGATCGCAGTACCCTGCGACAGCTGACCAAATTTGCGGGCAGCGGCGGTGGTCTGACGATCAACTTTGATGCTTTGCTGCTGGGCGAACGTATTTTCTGGGATCCGGCTACGGATACGCTGACCATCAAAGGCACGCCGCCGAATCTGCGCGATCAACTGCAACGCCGATTCACGGGTGGGAAGTAATCCTCTGAAACCTGCTCATTTGGGCAGGTTTTCTTTTACGCACGACGTGAGCCGCCATATGACTCAGCGAGCCGTGTATCGACGTTGATAAGGCATAAAAAAACCCCGCCGGAGCGGGGTTTTCTTCAACTTGTCGGCGATTAAGCGCGAACGAAGTCGATGTGAGTCAGGCGTACTTTGAACGCGTGACGCTGTACAGCCTGAACTTTTACTTTTACTTCTTTGCCATCAACTGCAATGGTCAGAACGTCGCTGTAGAATTCAGCTTTCGCCTGCATGTTCCACAGTTTGTCGTGATCCAGTTCGATAGCGATCGGCGCTTCAGTTCCACCGTAGATGATTGCCGGGAACTTGTTCGCTGCGCGCAGGCGGCGGCTCGCACCCTTACCCTGCTCTTTACGTACTTCTGCGTTAATAGTAAACATTTAAATCTCTCTTAAATAAATCCTGTTACAGGCGACCCAGCAACAGGCAGATGATCGGCTTTGCGGATGCAAAAGCGGGCGGTATTCTATCCTCGAACGTTCGATACATCAATCAAAAGTACGTTTACCCGCGCAATTCATGCGCCCGCCGGAAGCGCCCCTCATAATCAAACACCTTTTCCCGCACCTGCCAGTACTGCCCTTTCATGCGGGCGACCACAAAATCGGGATGACGCAACAGCGCCTGTTGCGTCACGATATCGGCGGCGACAATCCAGCGCAGTGGCACGCCGGGCGTGCGCGTATGCGGGCGGATAAACAGCTGTTCGAAAGCGGTTCGCTGGGCAGGTGTCTGCAGGCGGAAGCGCTCGCTGACATCGGCGCCATCTTCATCGTAATAGGTGATTTTTAGCCATTCGCCTTTCTCATCGGCACCGTGTTGCAACGTCATGCCGCTACAGCGCAGCACCAGCGCATCTTTTAACTTCAGCGCTGCTTTCAGCATATCGTCCGGATCGACAAGCACGGTATCGCAGGCGCGGCAGCGGCGGGCCGCGATATCGTTTTCCGCATTGCACTGCGGGCAGTTTTTAAAGCGAAAACGGTAATCACACTGCTCGCGGTTGCCTTCATCATCTTCCAGCCAGCCCTGGCAGCGGCGACCAAAGTGTTCAATCAGCGTGCCGTCGGCGGTAGTTTTTCCCCAGAAGGTGTTGGCGAAGCCGCAGCCGGGGCAGAAAACCTGCACCGGGACGTTATCGCTTTTGCCTTTCGGCGCACCAATTTCCGGCGCATAGAGATCGTGAGGGTTCCCGGCATAATCAAGGATCAGACAGTCGGTTTTACCGGGTGCAAGTCGCAGGCCGCGTCCGACAATTTGCTGATACAGGCTGACGGATTCCGTTGGTCGTAAAATGGCAATTAAATCAACATGCGGCGCATCGAAACCGGTGGTCAGCACCGCCACGTTAACCAGGTAACGGAACTGCTGATTTTTGAATGCCTCAATCAGCGCATCGCGTTGCGGGCCTGGCGTTTCACCAGTGATGAGCGCCGCATCGTTTGCGGGTAACAGGCCGGTAATCTCCCGCGCATGCTCGACGGTCGCCGCAAAAATCATCACCCCTTTGCGCGTTTGCGCGAATTCAATAATCTGGCTGATGATATGCGGGGTAATGCGCTGCTGCTTTTTCAGTTCGCGGTTAAGATCGGTCTCGCTGAACAGCCCATTACTTTGCGCCTGTAAGCGGCTGAAATCGTACTGCACGACCGGCATATCCAGCCGTTCCGGCGGTGTTAAATAGCCGTGCTTGATCATATAACGCAGCGGCAGCTCATAAATGCAGTCGCGGAACAGCGCTTTTTCGTCGCCGCGCACCATGCCGTGATAGTGAAAGCGGTAAATCCAGCCTTTTCCCAGCCGAAAAGGCGTGGCGGTAAGGCCAAGCAAACGCACGTGAGGGTTCACTTCGCGCAAGTGGCTGAGGATTTGCTGGTACTGGCTGTCGTCATCGTCGCTGATACGATGACACTCGTCGACCACCAGCAGGGAAAACTCGCTCTGAAACTGCTCCAGGTTGCGCGCCACCGACTGTACGCTGCCGAACACCACTTTTCCGTGGCTCTGCTTACGCTTCAACCCGGCGGCGAAAATATCGGCTTCCAGCCCCAGCGCCACATATTTCGCATGATTCTGCGCCACCAGTTCTTTGACGTGTGCCAGCACCAGTACACGGCCACGAGCGAGCCGTGCCAGTTCAGCGATCACCAGGCTTTTTCCTGCGCCGGTAGGCAGCACAATCACGGCGGGTTCAGCATGTTTGCGAAAATGGGCGAGGGTGGCATCCACCGCTTCACGTTGATAAGGGCGTAGCGTAAAAGTCATGGTCTCGATGGGTTGCAGGGTGACACTGCACAGTATGCCACGAATCTTTCCTTTGAGCGGTTTGTGATGCTCGTTATACTGTCAGGGTACTCATTTCTTCTTGTGGGCGTTTTGCCCGCACCCAGCACCATACAGGCCAGAAAAATTCATGCGACTTGATAAGTTTATCGCTCAGCAGCTTAGCGTCAGCCGGGCGATTGCCGGGCGTGAAATCCGCGCCAGCCGTGTTACCGTCGATGGCGACATCGTCAGAGATACAGCCTTTAAACTGCAACCTGAGCACGAGGTTGAATACGAGGGCAACACCCTGGTTCAGCAGAATGGCCCGCGCTATTTTATGCTGCATAAACCGGAAGGTTACGTCTGTTCTACCGACGATCCGGATCATCCCACCGTGCTCTATTTTCTTGATGAACCGGTTGCCCACAAGCTGCATGCCGCGGGGCGTCTGGATATCGACACTACCGGGTTGGTGCTGATGACCGATGATGGTCAATGGTCGCACCGCATTACTTCGCCGCGCCATCACTGCGAAAAAACCTATCTGGTGACGCTCGAGTCTCCGGTCAGCGAAGATACCGCCGCGCAGTTTGCTCATGGCATCCAGTTGCATAACGAGAAAGATCTCACCAAACCCGCAGAGCTGGAAGTGATCACCCCGACGCAGGTGCGCCTGACCATCAGCGAAGGCCGCTATCATCAGGTGAAACGCATGTTTGCGGCTGTCGGTAACCATGTCGTCGCGCTGCACCGCGAGCGGATCGGCGCGATTGCGCTGGATGAGGATCTGGCTCCCGGCGAGTATCGGCCGCTGACAGAAGATGAAATCGCCAGCGTTGGCATGCCTTTTCGTTAATTTCAGGAGATCTTCGTGACCAGCAGGCCACACTCTTCACTGAGTATAGTGTTCATTCTTGGCCTGTTGGCCATGCTGATGCCGTTATCCATTGATATGTATCTGCCGGCACTGCCGGTGATCGCCGAGCAGTTTGGCGTCCCGGCGGGCAGCGCGCAGATGACCCTCAGCACCTATATTCTGGGGTTTGCGGTGGGGCAGTTGCTGTACGGGCCGATGGCCGACAGCATCGGGCGTAAGCCGGTTATTCTTGGCGGTACGCTGATCTTTGCCGCCGCGGCTGTCGCTTGCGCGCTGGCGCAGAGCATCGATCAACTGATCACCATGCGCTTTTTCCACGGTCTGGCGGCAGCGGCATCGAGCGTGGTGATCAACGCCCTGATGCGCGATATCTACCCGCGTGAGGAGTTCTCGCGCATGATGTCGTTTGTCATGCTGGTCACCACTATTGCGCCATTGCTGGCACCAATGGTCGGCGGCGCGGTGCTGGTCTGGTTTAGCTGGCATGCTATTTTCTGGATCCTGGCGATTGCCGCGCTGCTGGCGTCGGTGATGATTATGCTCTTTATCCCCGAAACGCTGCCCGTTGAGAAACGGCATAAGTTTCACCTGCGCACCACCATCGTCAACTTTGCTTCGCTGTTTCGCCACAAACGTGTGCTGAGCTATATGCTGGCGAGCGGCTTCAGCTTTGCCGGAATGTTCTCCTTTCTCAGCGCCGGGCCGTTCGTCTATATCCAAATCAACCACGTTTCACCGCAGAATTTTGGTTATTACTTTGCGCTGAATATTGTGTTCCTGTTTATCATGACGATTATCAACGGCCGTTTTGTGCGTCGTGTCGGCGCGCTGAACATGTTCCGTAGTGGGTTGTGGATCCAGTTCGCGATGGCTATGTGGATGGTAATGACAGCCTTGTTGGGTGTGGGCTTCTGGTCGCTGGTGCTCGGCGTGGCGGCATTTGTCGGCTGCGTATCGCTGGTGGCATCCAATGCGATGGCCGTAATTCTTGATGAATTCCCGCATATGGCAGGAACGGCCTCGTCGCTGGCGGGCACGTTCCGTTTCGGCATCGGCGCGATTGTCGGCGCGTTGTTGTCGATGGCGACCTTTAACACCGCCTGGCCAATGATCTGGTCGATCACCTTTTGTGCGACCAGCTCAATCCTCTTTTACCTCTACGCCAGCCGTTCAAAGAAACCTGCCTGAATCCTCACCAAAGGGAGCGTGAAAACGTTCCCTTTTTTGATGCATGTCAACCAGAAACGACATACATTCGCCCGCAATTGTTTATTTTATGTAAAATCAATTAGTGTAAAAAGTCACATCATTGTAGTGAAAAAGGTTGAGTTAGATCGCAGAAACGGGTACATATAGCGCGAAACACGGTCCGTTGCTTACCCATTAAAACCCAGATAAATGAGCAGCCAGCCCATACGCTGCGCGGGATGTGACCTTTTCTGCGTAGTTGACAAGATGAATTGTCAATATTGTGTTAATCTAGATGTGAAATATTTGTGAAGTGTAAGTACTTCTGGGGAAAGAAAGTGAATACATTACAGCTCTCCATCATCCATCGTCTGCCCCAGTCTTATCGCTGGCTGGATGGTTTTGCAGGCGCAAAAGTTGAACCGATTCCGCAAAATGGTCAGTCTGCGGAAGACAGCCTTGTCGCCTTAAAACTGCTCAGTCCGGATGGTGATAATGCCTGGCCGGTGATGCACAAGCTCAGCCAGGCGTTGAGTGATATTGAAGTGGATTGTTCCGTTCTGGAGTGCGAAGGGGAGCCGTGCCTGTTCGTCAACTGCCAGGATGAGTTCGCCGCGACCTGCCGCCTGAAAAACTTTGGCGTTGCCATCGCCGAGCCATTCTCCCGCCAAAACCCGTTCTGAACGTCAGCGTAATGACAACAGCTGACGTGTATATGCCTGTTCCGGCGCGCTAAAAATACGCTGACATTCACCCTGCTCAACGACTTCACCCTGTTTCAGCACAATGACCTGATGACATAACGCGCGGATCACCTGCAAATCGTGGCTGATGAAGATATACGCCAGCCGGTGCGTTTGCTGTAAAGACTTAAGCAATGTAAGAATCTGCGCCTGCACGGTGCGATCCAGCGATGAGGTGGGTTCATCCAGAATGATCAGTTCCGGCTTCAGGATCAGCGCACGGGCAATCGCAATGCGCTGGCGCTGGCCGCCGGAAAACTCGCCGGGAAAACGCCGCCGTGTTTCGGGATCCAGGCCCACTTCCTGCATCACTTCAATCACCCGCTGCTCGCGGGCACTGCGCGTTAACGCGGGGTGATGCACCCGCAAGCCCTCTTCGATAATTTGCTGTGCGTTGAGACGAGGATTGAGCGCGGAATTGGGATCCTGAAACACCACCTGGATGCGATGACGCACCGGCAGCATCTGCTGACGATTCCAGAGATGCAACGGCTTCCCATCAAAAAAAATCGTGCCCTGCGAAGCCACCAGACGCAGCAGCGCAAGCCCGGTTGTGCTTTTACCGGACCCCGATTCGCCTACCAGCCCCAGCGTTTCACCCGCCCGTAGAGAAAAGTTGATATTACGCACCACCTGATTATGCGCGATCACACGCTTAAAAATCCCTTTATGCACCGGGAAGCTGACACCGAGATTTTGTACTTCCAGTAACGGCGGCGCATCGTCAGGGAGCGGAACGGGATCGCCTGATGGCTCGCTGTTGAGCAACCGCTGGGTGTAGGGATGCACTGGCGTGCTGAACAACGCCTGAGCGCTGTTTTGCTCGACGCAGCGACCGTTTTGCATCACAGCAACGTTGTCTGCCAGCTTGCGCACGATGCCTAAATCATGGGTGATAAATAGCAGCCCCATATTCAACTCATCGCGCAGTTCGCGCAGCAGTTTCAGAATTTGCGCCTGCACGGTAACATCCAGCGCGGTGGTGGGTTCGTCAGCAATCAGCAGCTCCGGGCGCGTCAACAGCGCCATGGCGATCATCACGCGCTGGCGTTCGCCGCCGGAAAATTGATGTGGGAAATCCCCTAAACGCTGGCGTGCGTTTCGTATTCCTACTCGATCCAGACAATCAAGGATCTCCGCGCGCGCGGCTTCACGACGCATTCCTCTGTGCAGCGATAACACCTCATAAAGCTGTTTTTCCAGCGTGTGTAGCGGGTTAAGCGACACCATGGGTTCCTGGAAAATCATGGCGATGGTGTTGCCGCGCACACCGCGTAGCGTGCGTTCACTGGCATGCAGCAGCGACTCGCCGTGGAACAAAATTTCGCCAGCAGGATAAACCACCGGCGGCGAGGGCAGCAGGCGCAGGATCGACAGTGCACTGACGCTTTTGCCGGAACCGGATTCACCCACCAGCGCCAGCGTTTCACCGGCTTCGATACGCAAGGAGAGATCGCTGACGACGGTGCGTAACGTCTGCTGCTGACGAAAAGCAATAGAGAGGGAATCGATAGAGAGCAGGGGAGTGGCCATGATTACACCGCCTTATTCGGATCAAATGCGTCGCGCACCGCTTCGCCGATAAAAATCAGCAGCGAAAGTAGCAGGGCGGTGGAGACGAACGCGGCAATCCCCAGCCACGGCGCCTGTAAGTTATTTTTCCCCTGTAACAGCAACTCACCCAGCGACGGCGAGCCAAGCGGCAAACCAAAGCCGAGGAAATCCAGCGAAGTCAGCGTTCCCACTGAGCCGCAAAGCACGAACGGCAGCAGCGTCAGGGTGGCGACCATCGCATTAGGCAACATATGGCGCAGCATAATCGCGCGATCGCTAACCCCCAGCGCCTGAGCGGCACGGATATAGTCAAAGTTACGTGTGCGCAGGAATTCAGCGCGAACCACGCTGACCAGCGTCATCCAGCCGAACAGCACAGTGATACCCAACAGCCACCAGAAGCCTGGCTGGATCACGCTGGAGAGCAAAATAATTAAAAATAGCGTTGGCAGACCGGACCAGACTTCAATAAAACGTTGTCCAAGCAGGTCGATTTTACCGCCGTAATAGCCTTGTAATGCGCCAGCCATGATGCCAATCACACTGGTACAAAAGGTCAACATCAGGCCGAACAGCAGCGAAATTCGCGTACCGTAGAGGATCCGCGCCAGAACGTCGCCGCCATTTGCATCGGTGCCAAGCCAGTTCTGTGCTGAAGGCGGTGAGGGAAAGGGCGTAGCGGTGTCGTAGTTAATGCTGCGCGCGCCGAATCGCACCGGCGCCCACAACGCCCAGCCGTGCTCTTCAAGCTGCTTTTTCAGCCACGGATCCTGATAATCCGCTGCCGTGGCCAGCGGGCCGCCAAAATCGCTTTCACTGTAATTTTTAACCAGTGGGACATACCAGTGCCCTTCATAACGCACCAGCAGTGGTCGGTCATTCGCCACCAACTCGGCAAACAGGCTGAGAATAAAAATGGTTAAAAAGATCCATAGCGACCAGTAGCCGCGCCGGTTATAGCGAAAGCGCTCCCAGCGCATCTGGTTGACATAGCTAAGTTGAAACATCAGCGTCCCTCGAAATCGATTCGCGGATCCACCAGCGTATAAGTGATATCACTGAGGATATTCAGCAGCAGGCCGATCAGAGAGAAAATATAGAGTGTGCCAAACATAACCGGGTAATCCCGCGAGAGCGTGGCTTCATAGCCCAGCAGGCCAAGACCGTTAAGCGAAAAAATCACTTCAATCAATAGTGAACCGGTAAAAAACATGCTGATAAAGGTGGCAGGAAAACCGGCAATCACCAGCAGCATGGCGTTGCGGAACACATGTTTGCGCATGATATTGCGCTCGCTGACGCCTTTGGCGCGAGCAGTAACCACATACTGTTTGCGGATCTCATCCAGAAAGGAGTTCTTGGTCAGCATCGTCAGCGCGGCTAATCCGCCAATCACCGAAGCCAGTACCGGCAGAGTGATATGCCACAGGTAGTCGGTGATTTTTTGATACCAGGGCAGCGTGTCGAAATTTGTCGAGACCAGTCCGCGAAGCGGGAAAATGTCGTAATAGCTGCCGCCGGAAAAAAAGATAATCAGCAGGATCGCGAACAGGAAAGAGGGGATTGAGTAGCCAACGATAATGACCGCGCTGCTCCAGATGTCGAAACGACTGCCGTTGTAGACCGCTTTGCGAATGCCGAGCGGTATCGACACCAGATAGACGATAAGCATTGCCCACAGGCTGACAGAGATAGAAACCGGCAGGCTATCTTTGATCAATTGCAGCACTGAGGCGCTGCGAAACAGGCTGTCACCGAAGTCGAAGCGTATATAATCCCACAGCATTTTGAAATAGCGCTGGTACAGCGGCTTATCAAAACCATAGCGCTTTTTGATCTCTTCGATGACTTGCGGATCGAGGCCGCGCCCGCCGCGATAGTGGCTGTTGTTACTGAGAACATCGCCCACGCCGGTTCGCGCATGGGTTGCGCCCATACCGCCTGCGCCGCTACCGGGCAATGCGCTATGATCGCCAAACTCAATGGCGGCAATAGCCTGATCGACAGGGCCGCCGGGGGCAATCTGCACGATGAAAAAGTTAATGGTGATAATGGCCCAGAGAGTGGGAATTATCAGCAATAAGCGGCGAATGATATAGGTGCCCATCCGATCTCCTTAACGTCTGGCTGCGGGCAATTTTGCCGCTTTATTTACGTCATACCACCAGGTGTCAAAACCCAGTGAGTAGAGCGGGCGAACGCCAGGCATTGAGAATTTATCCCACCAGGCGATGCGATCGGCCGACATATACCACATTGGCAGCATGTAGTAATTCCAGGTCAGCACGCGATCCAGTGCGCGACCAAGCGGCAACAGTTTCTCCTTATTGCCCTGCCAGTGCGCGATCTGCGCGATCAGATTATCCACCGCCGGGTTTTTGACGCCGGGCGCGTTATATGAAGAGTCAATGTATTGCGAGCTCCAGGCAATCTGCAGATCCTCACTCGGCCACAATTGCGCCCGCCACAGGCGCGGCATCATATCGTAATCGCGGCTGCGCAGGCGGCTGGTGGCCTGCGAGTTATCAACCTGGCGCACCTCCATATCGATGCCCAGGCGTGCAAGGCTGTGCTGGAACGGGAGAACCCACAAGGTATCGCCGCCGGAAGGCAGCAGCAGCTCAAAGGTGAAAGGCTGGCCGGTTTGCGCATTCACTCGCCGCTGATTTTTCAGCACCCAGCCCGCTTCCGTCAGCAGTTTATCGGCTTTGAGCAGATTAGCCCTGTCATAACCGCTGCCATCGGATTTTGCCGGTGTGTAAACGGAAGTGAAAACTTCCGGCGGTACTTGTGATTTCAGCGGCGCCAGCAGGACTAATTCGTCCGCATCGGGATAAGCGCGCGCGGCGTATTCAGTGTTCTGGAAATAGCTGTTAGCGCGGCTGTAGGCGCCGTAAAACAGCGCCTTGTTCATCCATTCAAAATCAAAAGCCAGCGAGATGGCTTCGCGGACGCGGCGATCGCTGAAAATCGGCCGCTGAATATTAAACGCCAGCCAGCGAGTATCCTGCGCTGATGCGTTCGGTTGTTCATCTTTAACAATATAACCATGGCTGAAGTTGCTGCCGGTATAGCGCGTGGCCCAGTTTTTGGCATCACTTTCGCTGCGCATATCGAATGCGCCCGCCTTAAAGGCTTCGAACGCGACATTATCGTCGAGGTAGTAATCGTAACGGATCGCGTCGAAATTCCAGCGTCCGCGGTTAACCGGCAGATTCGCGCCCCAGTAGTCTTTGACCCGACTATAAGTAATGTACTGCCCCATGCGCCAGGCGCTGATGCGATAAGGACCGCTGCCCAGCGGAGGGCGCGAGAGTGGTTCATCCAGCCGGTGATCTTTCCAGAATTTTTCCGGCATTACTGGCAGCGTCAGCAGGCTAAGCATGCTCTCTTTACTCGGTTTCGCCAGCACAATGCGTACGGTCAACGGCGAAATCGCTTTCACCGTCGTTCCCTTGTAGACCAGGCGAAATTGCGGCACGCCTTCCGTCATAAATTTTTGAAAGGTAAAAGCCACATCGCTGGCGCGGATGGGCGAACCGTCGTGAAATGTTGCGCGGGGGTTCAGCGAAACCTCCATCCAGGAGAAATCGTCCGCATAGCGGGCCATTTCTGCGACCAGCGGGTAGTAACTGCCGGGTTCATCATCGGAGGTGGTAAACAGGGCATCGTACAGTGATTCAGTTCGGACCGCGGCGTTGCCCCGCATGGCAAAACGGTTGAAGTTATCGAAGGTGCCAATCACCGACAGCGTTGCATTACCGCCTTTCGGTGCGGCAGGATTCACGTAGTCAAAATGGGTAAAGTTGATGGCGTATTTAGGCTCGCCGATCACGGCAAATGAGTCGCTCTCTTTAATGGTCTGGGCCTGACAAGCCAGAGCGGCAAACGCCAGCACGAAAGCTGAAATACGCAAAAACTTCATTCGCTGTGTTCCTGTGAACGGCGGCGCAGCAGGCGCCTTAACCTCTAATCATTGAATAATAAGGGAGGCCCCGCAGGTTGTGAAATAATTCGCGCCTATAGCAGGGCGGAAAATGGCGGCGGCTGCCATTCGGTAAACTGTTGCAGCGTCATCGGACGGCTAAAATAGTAGCCCTGCATATAATGAACGCCATGTTCGCGCAGCCATCGGGCTTGCTCTGGCGTTTCAACACCTTCGGCGACGGTCAGCATATTCAGCTTTTTTGCCAGCGTCAGCACGGCATCAAGCACGGGCGACGTCACGGTTTCTGTGCCAATGGCATTGACGAAGCCACGGTCGATTTTCAGGTAGTCCAGCGTGAAACGTTCCAGATAAATCAGTGCACTGTGGCCGGTGCCGAAATCATCAATAGCGGTTTCGTAGCCCTCTTCCCGAAGCTGCTCAAATCGCGCAGTCACTTCGTTAAAACGCAACATATCCCGCTCGGTGATCTCCAGTACGATACTGAAATGGTGGGCGGGGAGTGAACGTGATAGCTGGCGGATATCCTGCATAAAGGTTTCATCTTGCAGGTGACCTGGGGCAATGTTAATGCCCAGTTTTGCGCCTTCGGGCAGCAATGTCTTTAATCGCGGCGCATCGTGGGCGATTAAACGGAACAGATGCTGCGTTAGCGGCACAATCAGTTGCTGGGCTTCAGCAAAATGAATAAATGCATCCGGCGGTATTTCACCTGCCGTTGGATGCTTCCAGCGCATCAGAACTTCAACGCCGGTGACCTGCAAATTTTTCGCTTCCACCACTGGCTGGTAAACAATATAGAACTGATCGCGCTTGATACCGGTCAGGATCTCGCGGCCAGGGGTGAGATTGTTTTGCAGGATATAGGCTGTCAGCAGGCCAAAAAGTATGCCAAAAGTGGCACCAAGCAGCACGGCGAATTGAATATCCTCTGATCGCCACTTTTCTGCATAGAGATAAAACGTGATTGGCGACCCTTCAATGTGCGTAGCTCGTATCGGCGGCGGGGTTATCGTACTCAGATCAACTAAACCAGGTGAAAAGGTAGAAACGGCACGATTGCCGATGCCCAGCGCCACGCCGGTCAGATCGGGGCGTTGCGAGGTATAGAGCATATAAGGTGTCAGATTGATATTCAGCGTGGCGAACACCCCGCGGTTCTCCCGGAGCGGGCTGCGAAACCAGACGGCGATGGCGGGTTTGTTCGGCATCATCGGTGTGCCGGGCAGTAACACCATATCCATGTTTTTCGTCAGGTCGATATCCGGTACCAGATCTTTCATTGCCATACTCATCTCGCCGGTGGCCGATGAGCAAAAGGCTCGTTGATCTTTTACCAGCAGAAACGCTCGCACGTTAATCGTGAATGCGGCTCTGGAGGTCAGCTCGCTGACGACGACATGACACTCATTCAGCGTGAACGGTTGCAGCGATTCTGCTGTTGTTCGTATTTCACGGAGATAGCCTGAGAGCCAGTGCTGGATATTGTTCACTAATGCGGTATAGCGATCTTCGCGTTTATGCTGCTCCAGCCCCAATTGCAGTCCACCGACAATCAATGCAGAGAGTACTCCCGCGATTAGGCTTATCAGTATAATTTTGCGATTCAGGGAAAAATAACGGCTGAACATAGTGTCAGGTCCATTCCAGGCGTTCAGAGATGCGGGAGCAACAGTTGCTGGACTATAACTTGAAAAGAAGGGGATGGCATACAACAGGCATAAAAAAACACCGCCGGAGCAGTGTTTTTAGACTTAATCGCCAGCTCAAGGGTAAACCGGCATTAAGCAATTAGCTGCGTGTCAGGATGCGTCGCGCTTCGTTGTAGCGCTTCTTCCAGTAAGGCTCATCCATGCTGGAAATCATCACACCGTTACTGGTGGAAGCATGAACAAACTGGTTATTGCCAATGTAGATGCCAACGTGTCGACCCGTTGAACCCGCCCTGAACAGAACCAGATCGCCCGTACGCAAACTGGTGCGCGAGATGGACTTACCGGTTTCCTGCTGTTCCCATGTGGAACGCGGCAGTTCTAACCCAAACTGTTCACGGAAGGTGCGCTGCACGAAACCAGAACAGTCGATGCCTTTTTTGGTGTCGCCGCCGAGACGGTAGCGAACGCCTTTCCAGTCAGCATATTGATCCATAATGCGGCTTTTTACGTCCAGATTACGAACCATATTTTCAAATTCATCCTGAGAGGTTTGCAGTGAAGAACTGTCTTCACCCACAGCAAGCGTCTCAGAATGCATGTTCTTTGCGGTATTTGTAGAACAAGCAGAGAGCAGTACCGCTACTGCAATTGCAGGGATCGCCCGCAAGATATATCTCAAAATCGGCTGAGATTTGACCATGTTACTTATTTTCCCTTGAAGTCCTTAACGATAAATATCGTTATAAAAATGCCAACGCAGCGAGATTAATTATCTGAAGGCATCGAGACAATTACTCCGGCATAGATTTGTGGAAGAACGCACAAAAAAACGCACAACGAGAATAACAGCACTCTTTGCGACAAGACGAACCGAGGTTACCTGAACATCCTGGGCATGGCGAGCGCTTTTCTGCATTTTTTTATAAGAAATTATGATACAGAAAGTGAATTTCCTGAAATGCTCAAATATTAACCCGTGCAGTGTAAAAAGCACGCAATGTGCTAATTCATATGCAGTTTACCATGACAGGAAAATGACAATAGTGGGAAAAGGCGGCAGATTTGAATTAGGGATCGAAAACGATCCCTAATGGATGGCATTTATTGATGTTGGGTGATTGTTTAAAGTTTGTTATTTCCAGGCAAATAACGATCGAACAAAGCGATAATTTTATCGCTTAACGGCGTTAACAGGCACCACGGCAGACCAATCAGCACGGCGGATAACGAACCAACAGCAATATCTGTAAACCAGTGTGCACCGATCATGACGCGTGGGAAGGCAAAAACCACAAAAATAATCAGGGCAATGCCAAATGCTTTTTTGCCGAAATAACGCCACATCACCGCAGCGAAAATAAGCAACATCATTCCGTGGTCACCGGGGAAACTATCCTTCGAGGCATCTTTGGTCGGGAAATCGAGCAGCTCGCTGACGCGGTGAATATCGGTAAAGTAGAGGGACGGGCTTGCGCGTTGTACCGGCATCAGATGCTGCGCCAGCTGGTTTACCACTACAGCAATCAATAACATGGTCAAACCAATGATTACCACACGGCGACGGCCGGTGCGATCGGCTGGCAGCCAGAACGAGAGCATCAGGCAGCCCATGGCGACCAGCGAACAGGCATCGAACGCGCGGTTATTGGTTAGCGCCACCAGCCAAAGCCAGGCACGATTTTCTACCAGCCCACGGTTGAAGAAGTGGAAAATGGCCGAGTCTAGCGGAAACCAAAAACCATGATTTACAGGCAGATACCAGCACATAAACAACGCCAGCCCGATGGCGTTCAGCAAAATAATCAAGGGTAAACGAGTTTTCATTACTTAAGGATTCTTAATAAACACAGGGGGAACGTTAGTGCTCCTGACTTAAACGAAGCTTCAACAAAGCGGACTGAAGCGTGTTCCAGTCCGCTTCTGAGGCGGTAATTAGCTCGATTCGACTATCCGGCGGCGCAACATTCTGCGTTTCGAGATGAAAATCCTCTCCCTGACGATTCACCCGCAGCAGGCCTTCCGGTATGCGCATAACGCCTTTGACACGCTCAACTGGGGCATGGCGCACCCACTCAAGCAGGCCAATGGTGTCAAACACCGTGTCTTCATCAAAAATCCAGCCACATGCCTGATGGCCCTGGCCGCTGTTCAGACTGCGACGCCAGCGTTGATGCGCTGGCAGGCTCAGCGCCGCAAGACCTTTCCGCTCACCGTGCGTATGCTCATGCGCAGCACTGGAAGGGAGTTCCCGCAGATTACGGCGCGGGCGATCGAGCAACGCGCCATCAATCGCGCCCTGTGTGACGCTGATCCGCTGACGATCGCCGCCGAAGCGGGACCACCATGCTTCCAGTGCTTGCTGGCTCTCTATGGTCGCGCGATCCTGTTTATTGGCGACAATGATGTCGGCAGCCGCCAGTTGATCGCGGAAGTTATCATTAGTAAGTGCTTTCTCATCCAGCAACTGGCGTGGATCAAGCAAACAGAGGGTGGCGCGCAGGTCAATCCACGGTTCATAGACCGGGTCCGTCAGCATATTGAGGATCTGTTTCGGGTGGCCGAGCCCGGTTGGTTCAATTAACAGACGGTCGGGCTTGCCCTGACGCAGCAAGGTGTTCAGCCCCACCTGCATCGGCAAACCATTTACGCAGCACATGCAACCACCGGGGATCTCTTTAAGCAGTGCGCCGCTGTCGGCAAGCAATGCGCCGTCGATACCGACTTCGCCAAATTCATTCACCAGCACTGCCCATTTCTCCTGCGGATCTTTATTCGCCAGCAGATGCAAAATAGAGGTGGTTTTGCCGCTTCCGAGAAAGCCAGTAATGAGATTGGTCTTGGTCACAAAAGCTCCAGTCGTCAATAAAACGTAGGTAATTTGTGATCCTGGAGAAAAAAATGAAAAAAGAGAAGGGCGCGGACGGTGTAAAGCACGAACCATCCGCGTAAATCGCAATAATTGTTAAGCGCTGAGCACGCGTTTTATCGCGCCGTGAGCGCCATGGGCGACAATGCTTTGCCATGCATCGCCAACGGCATCGACAAACAACGGATTAAGTGGCAGATCGTTGCCGAATATCTCCTTCAGCGCCAGCAGCGCAGCCACGCGCTCAGTTTCGTTACTGGTTTCGACAATGGCGTGAATTTTATCCGCCAGCGGATCGCGAATATCAATAGGCTGCCCGGCATCATCTACGCCGCTGACATAACGCATCCAGCCAGCAATGCCCAGTGCCAGCAGCGGCCAGCGACTTTCCCGCTGTAAATGGACGCGAACGCTGTCCAGTATGCGCTGCGGCAGTTTTTGGCTACCGTCCATGGCGATTTGCCAGGTGCGGTGTTTCAGCGCCGGGTTAGCGAAGCGTTCAAGCAGGCTGTCAGCATAAGCTGTCAGATCGACACCGGTGATACGCAAGGTTGGCGCTTGCTCATCCAGCATCAGACGACGCGCTGCTTCGCGGAATGCTTCATCGTGCATGCAGTCATTAATATGCGCAAAACCGGCCAGGTACCCCAGATAAGCAAGGAAAGAGTGGCTGCCGTTGAGCATACGAAGTTTCATCTGTTCCCACGGCTGCACATCCTGCACCAGTTGTACGCCTGCGACTTCCCACTGCGGACGCCCGGCGACGAAATTATCTTCAATCACCCACTGAATAAACGGCTCGCAGCTGATAGCGCAGGGGTCGAAAACGCCCAGTACATCGCTGATTTCCGCCAGCGATTCGTCTGTTGCTGCCGGTACAATGCGATCGACCATTGTCGCCGGGAAACTGACATTCTCCGCGATCCAGTGCGCCAGTTCCGGTGAGCGGGTGTTTGCCATGCCCAACACCGCATTTTTCACAATATGCCCGTTGTCGGGAATGTTATCGCAGGGGAGTACAGTAAATGGCGGCAACCCGCGCTCACGACGACGATACAACGCTTCAACCAGAATGCCCGGCGCCGAATGCGGCTCGTGCGGGTGTTGAAGGTCATGTTCAATACGTGGCTGGTGCAGATCCAGCTGGCCGCTGGCCGGGTCGATACAGTAGCCTTTTTCGGTAATCGTCAGCGAAACAATCGCCACCTGAGGCTCACAAAATTTCTCAATGATGGCAGGCAGGGAATCGAGCTTTGCGTTCAGACACTCATTGACTGCGCCGACAATAATCGGCTGGTTGCTGGTTGCGCCTTTCTCCAGCACGGTATACAGATGATCCTGCTCGCGCAGTTGCGACATCAGTACATCACCGCTGAATAAGCTGATTTCACAAATCCCCCAGTCACCGCCCTGCGTATTCAGCACCCGGTCGGTTAACAGCGCCTGATGCGCGCGATGAAATGCGCCAAAACCGAAGTGCACAATTCGCGAGCGCAGCTGTGTGCGATCATACTGAGGTTGCTGTACCGTGGCGGGAAGCAATGCGGAAGCAATAGTCTTCATCTGTATACACCTGATTAACCAATAATTAACAACAGCAGTGTAAAGTTATATGACAGCAAAAAGAATTGGTATGCCTTAAATATCCGGGGAATGTGAGCTGGATCAATCATTGCTGTGGGAGGAATTGACCCTTCCAGCTAAACATGTATGGTAGTCGTCATGCAATGATGTGTATTGGTATAACAACTTTAGAGGGTAAGGCGATGGAACAAACCTGGCGTTGGTATGGACCGAACGATCCGGTATCTCTTGACGATGTGCGGCAGGCAGGTGCAACCGGCGTGGTCACTGCGCTGCACCATATCCCAAATGGTCAGGTGTGGCCGGTTGAGGAGATCAAGGCGCGTCAGGCGCTACTGGCAGAAAAAGGGCTGACCTGGTCGGTAGTGGAGAGTATCCCGGTACATGAAGATATCAAAACCCATTCCGGCCAGTATGAAACCTGGATCGCCAATTACCAGCAGAGCATCCGTAACCTGGCGACCTGCGGTATCGATACTGTCTGCTACAACTTTATGCCGATCCTCGACTGGACGCGTACCGATCTTGAATATCAATTGCCGGACGGTTCCAAAGCGCTGCGTTTCGACCAGATCGCCTTCGCCGCTTTCGAGCTGCATATCCTGAAACGCCCAGGCGCGGAAGCGGACTACAGCGAAGAAGAGCAGCGCCAGGCGCAGGCTTACTTCAACGCGATGAGCGATGCGGAAGTCGAAAAGCTGACACGCAATATCATCGCCGGTCTGCCGGGCGCCGAAGAGGGTTATACGCTGGATCAGTTCCGTGCGCGTCTGGCGGAATATGATGGTATCGATAAAGCGCAACTGCGTGAAAACATGGCTTATTTCCTGCGCGCTATTGTGCCGGTTGCTCAGGAAGTGGGCGTACGTCTGGCGGTTCACCCGGACGATCCGCCGCGTCCAATCCTCGGCCTGCCGCGTATCGTTTCGACTATTGAAGATATGCAGTGGCTGAAAGAAGCTGTCGACAGCATCAATAACGGCTTCACCATGTGTACCGGTTCATACGGTGTGCGTGCTGATAACGATCTGGTGCGGATGATTGAAACCTTCGGCGATCGCATTCACTTTACGCACCTGCGTTCAACGTGCCGTGAAGATAACCCGAAAACCTTCCACGAGGCTGCGCATTTGCAGGGCGATGTGGATATGGTCTCTGTTGTGGCAGCGATTCTGACTGAAGAGCAGCGCCGCAAGAAAGCAGGCGATCTGCGCCCGATCCCGTTCCGCCCGGATCATGGTCACCAGATGCTGGACGATCTGCGCAAGAAAACTAACCCGGGTTACTCGGCGATTGGTCGTCTGAAAGGGATGGCGGAAGTGCGCGGCGTTGAGCTGGCGCTGAAGAAAACCCTGTTCCGCGATTTGCTGTAATGTCGTTCTGATGTAAAGCAAAGCGCCATCAGGCAAAAAAAAGCCACTTCATTGAAGTGGCTTTTTTCATGGCAACACGAGATCAGTCAGCGCGGCCCATGTAGCGGCGCTCTTCGATATGGATGCGGATCTTCTCACCGGTGGTCAGATATTCCGGCACCTGCACAACCAGGCCAGTATTCAGGGTGGCGGGTTTGGTACGGGAGCTGGCAGAAGCACCTTTAATGCCCGGAGCCGTTTCCACGATTTCAAGATCGACAGTCTGCGGCAGTTCGAGCGCCAGCAGCTGGCCATCCCACAGCAGAACCTGCATATCCGGCATGCCGCCTTCCGGAATAAACTGCAGCTCTTCTTCAATCTGATCTTTCGTGAAGGTATACGGCGTGTAATCTTCTTTATCCATGAACACGTATTCGTTGCCATCAATGTAAGAGAAGTCAACAAAGCGGCGGTTCAGGGTAACGGTATCGAGGATATCATCGCCTTTAAAACGCTCTTCCACTTTCAACCCGGTACGGACATCGGAAAAACGCATCTTGTACAGTGTCGCTGCGCCACGGGCGCTCGGTGCCTGGATATCAATATCTTTCACAATCAGCAGCTTGCCGTTGTAATTCAGCACCATACCTTTTTTAATTTCGTTCGCTCTTGGCATTGCAAGGGTCCTGTGAGATTAAAATAACAAAAATATCGCGACAAACTACTCGCGCGGCGGATTCCAGGCAAGCGGAATCTGAGTTTTGCCTTTGGGCTGCAAAAGATGGTAGTTTGCGCCCTGTACGCGCCAGCCCGGCGCGCCGTCAAAAAAGAGAGCCACTATGCAATGCCGCCCGGACTGTGGAGCGTGTTGTACCGCACCGTCCATCTCCAGCCCAATCCCCGGCATGCCCAATGGTAAACCGGCCAACACTCCCTGCGTCCAGCTGGATGAACAGCAGCGTTGCAAAATCTTCGCTTCGCCGCTGCGCCCAAAAGTGTGCGCCGGGTTGCAGCCGGGCCGCGATATGTGCGGCTCGAATCGCGCTGATGCGATGGTTTACCTGCTCGATTTAGAACGCCAGACGGCGCCCTAAATATCTTTAATACGCGTCAGACAGAGCTGGGTTATCAGCGTCATCGCCAGCGCAATCCAGAACACCGTGTGATAGTCCCAGATTTCTGCCACCACGCCTGCCAGAGAGCCGGCAATAATCCAGCCGACACGCGTGGTATTAGTATAAAGGGTGGTGGCTGAACCCGCCTGACCAGGCATCAGATCCTGGAAATAGAGCATGCCAATCCCGGCGAGAATGCCGATATAAATAGCGTTCAGCACTTGTAAAGCTAACAGGAGGGCTGGCGTATGCACCGTCAGCATCCCGACATAGAAAAAGATCCCGGCAACCGCGCTGACGCGCATTAAAAAACGTTTACCAAAACGCTTCGCATAGTAACCCGCAATCAGCATGGTCGGGATTTCCAGCCCGGCGGCAGTGCCCATCATCACCCCTGCCAGTTTCTCCGACAGATGCAATTCATCAATAATAAACAGCGGCATATTAATGATATACAGGCTATTAGTGCCCCACATCAGCGTGCAAATTACGAACAACAAAAGTGTATCGCGGCGATGCGTGCGCGGTGCTTCCAGCACGGCCGAATTCAGTTTGGGTTCTTTGCGCATCGTGGGCAAAAACAGCCACACCATGGCGCCACAGACAATAAACGCAGCGCCAGCGCAGAGATACATCACCGTAAAACCAAAGCCCATTGCCAGCGCGTAAGCGATCGGCGGACCAATCACCCATGCCAGCGAGACCTGCGCACGCAGGATGGAGCTGAACATCACAGCCTCGCGACCAGTATGATCCGCATGTTCACGCGCCAGAGCAAAAAGCTGCGGGTTGGAGGTGGAACCAAAACTGCTGAGGAACACGCCGACAAACAGCAGAACAAAGTAGTTGCGGTTCCAGGCGAAAAGCACGCAGGCCAACATGCCCAGCAGGCAGCAGAACACAATCAGCGACTTCCGATCGCCCTTGCGATCGGAACGTCCGGCAAGAAACTGGCTGACCAGAATGCCAATCACCGCGCTGCCGGTAAAAAAGAAACCAACCATCGCCGGGCGGACTTGCACTTCGTTGGTTAAAAACAGGCTGAGCGTGGGGGTTTGCAGGGCACCGGCAATGCCGGTCAGGAACGCGACAATCAGGAACGCCGTCGATGTAAAATCAAACGTGCCGGGTCTGGCGGCGGCGGGAGAGTTTTGCATTTTTCATGAGATCCAATAGTGAGACGCGGAGTTTACGCCGTTGCGCTAAAAAAGCACAGCCTGCTAAGCAACATTTGCCACGAAAAATCAAAACGCCATTTCAAATCATTCTCATCAAAGCTGAATGAAGCTGAAACTTCGGTGCTGAAATTCAAATCCACTTCAGCAAATTCGCTTAACGCGATGATGAAATGTGCAGTAGCTCTAAATTCTGCAACGCAAATTCAGAGATTTCTTGATTGCTGGAGTAAAAAGGTGAAGATTTCATGAAACGTTTCAGCGTCATCGCGTAATATCTGAACCAGAGTGATGGCGCCTTATTTCTCAAGTTAGCTGAAACGATTCAATATCAGCGAGAGAGGGGTTACATGTTCCAGTTATCCGTTCAGGACATCCATCCGGGCCAGCAGGCCGGTAATAAAGAAGAGGCTATCCGCCAGATCGCAGCAGCGCTGGCAGCAGCAGGCAATGTAGCTGATGGCTACGTCAATGGCATGCTGGCGCGCGAGCTGCAAACCTCCACCTATCTTGGCAATGGTATTGCCATTCCGCACGGCACGACCGACACGCGCGACCAGGTGCTGAAAACCGGCGTCAAAGTGTTCCAGTTCCCGCAGGGCATTCTGTGGAGCGAGGGCCAGGTTGCCTACGTTGCTATCGGGATTGCTGCAAGTTCCGATGAGCACCTCGGCCTGCTGCGTCAGCTGACGCATGTGTTGAGCGATGATGACGTCGCTGCGCAACTGCAATCCGCCACCACGGCTGAAGAGCTGCGTGCTCTGCTGATGGGCGAGAAACAGAGCGAGGCGCTGAAGCTGGATAACGACACCTTAACCCTTGATGTTGCAGCAAGCGATCTGCTGACACTGCAGGCGCTGAATGCGGCGCGTCTGAAAGAAGCCGGTGCGGTTGACGCGGCTTATGTTACGCGTGCGATTAATGAGAAACCGCTGAACCTTGGTCAGGGCATCTGGCTGAACGATAGCGCAGAAGGCAATTTGCTGAGCGCCGTGGCGATAAGCCGCGCGGAAACCCCGTTCGACGTCGAAGGTGAGCAAGCTGCGCTGCTGGTCAGCGTTGCAATGGCTGATGAGCAGCCTGTTGCCGTGCTGAAGCGCCTGAGCGATCTGCTGTTAGAAAACAAAGCTGACAGCTTGCTGAATGCTGATGCGGCCACGCTGCTGGCGCTGCTGACCAGCGATGATGCGCTGGTTGGCGATGTGCTGAGCGATGAGTTTGTGGTGCGTAACGAGCACGGCCTGCACGCCCGTCCGGGCACCATGCTGGTCAACACCATCAAGCAATTTACCAGCGAAATTACCGTGACGAACCTCGACGGCACCGGTAAACCGGCAAACGGCCGTAGCCTGATGAAAGTTGTCGCGCTGGGCGTGAAAAAAGGGCATCGCCTGCGTTTCACGGCGCAGGGCAGTGATGCTGAACAGGCGCTGAAAGCGATAGGCGAAGCCATCGCTGCCGGTCTTGGGGAGGGCGCGTAAATGAGCAGACGTGTTGCCACTATTACCCTGAACCCGGCCTATGATCTGGTGGGGTTCACCCCGGAAATTGAACGCGGCGAAGTGAACCTGGTCCGCACTACCGGCCTGCATGCGGCGGGTAAAGGGATCAACGTTGCGAAGGTACTGAAAGATCTTGGCATTGACGTGACCGTTGGCGGGTTCCTTGGTAAGGATAACCAGGATGGTTTTCAGCAACTGTTCAGCGAGTTGGGTATTGCCAACCGTTTCCAGGTGGTTGCCGGACGTACCCGCATTAACGTGAAGCTGACGGAAAAAGACGGTGAAGTGACCGATTTCAATTTCTCCGGCTTTGAAGTGACTCCGGCTGACTGGGAGCGTTTTGTCAACGACTCACTGACCTGGCTGGGTCAGTTCGACATGGTCTGCGTCAGCGGCAGCCTGCCATCCGGCGTTAGCCCGGAAGCCTTTACCGACTGGATGACGCGCCTGCGCAGCCAGTGCCCGTGCATTATTTTCGATAGCAGCCGTGATGCGCTGGTGGCTGGCCTGAAAGCCGCGCCGTGGTTGGTAAAACCAAACCGCCGCGAGCTGGAAATCTGGGCGGGCCGCAAATTACCTGAATTGAAGGATGTTATTGAAGCCGCTCACGCGCTTCGCGAACAGGGGATCGCCCACGTGGTGATCTCGCTGGGCGCAGAAGGGGCTCTGTGGGTTAACGCTTCAGGGGAATGGATTGCCAAACCGCCGTCAATGGAAGTGGTAAGCACCGTTGGCGCAGGGGATTCAATGGTTGGCGGCCTGATTTATGGCTTGCTGATGCGTGAGTCCAGTGAACATACATTACGCCTGGCTACCGCTGTTGCTGCACTGGCGGTTAGTCAGAGTAACGTAGGTATTACCGACCGTACCCAGTTAGCCGCGATGATGGCGCGAGTTGACTTAAAACCCTTTAACTAACAGCAGGAGAGGCATAATGAAAACGCTGCTGATTATTGACTCCGAACTCGGACAGGCCCGCGCCTATATGGCGAAGACCTTACTGGGTGCGGCGGCGCAGAAAGCAAATCTGCAATTCATCGAAAACCCTGGCGAAGCGGAACTGGCGATTGTGCTGGGTAGTCAACTGCCAAACGACAGTGCGCTCAGCGGGAAAAAAGTGTGGCTGGGCGATATCAATCGTGCAGTGGCACACCCGGATCTGTTCCTCAGCGAAGCGAAAAACCATGCCGCGCTTTACACTGCGCCGACAGCGGTAGCGGCTGCGCCAGTTGCCAGCAATGGCCCGAAACGCATCGTTGCGGTTACCGCATGCCCGACCGGCGTGGCGCACACCTTTATGGCCGCAGAAGCCATTGAAACCGAAGCAAAAAAACGCGGCTGGTGGGTGAAAGTGGAAACGCGTGGTTCCGTGGGTGCAGGCAATGCCATCACGCCGGAAGAGGTGGCACAAGCCGATCTGGTCGTGGTTGCCGCCGATATTGAAGTTGACCTGGCAAAATTTGCGGGTAAACCGATGTACCGCACCACAACGGGTCTGGCGCTGAAGAAAACGGCTCAGGAGCTAGATAAAGCCGTCGCGGAAGCGAAGCCTTATCAACCGTCAGGTCAGGCTCAGTCCGAAAGTTCGGAAGGGAAAAAAGAGGGCGCGGGCGCTTATCGTCACCTGCTGACCGGCGTCTCTTATATGCTGCCGATGGTGGTCGCGGGTGGCTTGCTGATCGCACTCTCCTTCGCTTTCGGTATCACCGCGTTTAAAGAAGAAGGCACGCTGGCGGCTGCGCTGATGAAAATCGGTGGTGGTTCGGCATTCGCGCTGATGGTGCCAGTACTGGCGGGTTTCATCGCCTTTTCTATCGCTGACCGTCCGGGCCTGACGCCGGGTCTGATTGGCGGGATGCTGGCGGTAAGCACCGGTTCCGGTTTTATCGGTGGTATTATCGCCGGTTTCCTCGCCGGTTATCTGGCAAAAGCCATCAGTAAAGGTCTGAAGCTGCCACCGAGTATGGAAGCGCTGAAACCGATTCTGATCATTCCGTTGTTCTCCAGCCTGATTGTCGGTCTGGCGATGATTTACCTGATCGGTACGCCGGTTGCGAAAATCCTGGCCGGTCTGACTTCCTGGCTGCAAACCATGGGCACGGCAAACGCTGTTCTGCTGGGCGCAATCCTCGGCGGTATGATGTGTACCGACATGGGCGGTCCGGTGAACAAAGCGGCTTATGCGTTTGGGGTGGGTCTGCTGAGTACCCAGACTTACGCGCCGATGGCAGCCATTATGGCGGCCGGTATGGTTCCGCCGCTGGCAATGGGCTTAGCAACGCTGGTTGCGCGTAACAAGTTCGATAAAGGTCAACGTGAAGGTGGTAAAGCGGCGCTGGTTCTCGGCCTGTGCTTTATCTCTGAAGGGGCTATCCCGTTCGCGGCTCGTGACCCGATGCGTGTGATCCCGTGCTGTATCGCCGGTGGTGCGCTGACAGGTGCTATCTCAATGGCGATTGGTGCAAAACTGATGGCACCGCACGGTGGTCTGTTTGTACTGCTGATCCCGGGTGCGATTACGCCGGTTCTCGGTTACCTGCTCTCCATCGTTGCCGGTACGCTGCTGACAGGTCTGGTGTATGCCTTCCTGAAACGTCCGGAAACGGAAGTGGTTGCGAAAGTTGCATAAAACGTAATGAGTAAAAAAGGCCGCTAAGCGGCCTTTTTTTATGGCGTAATTTGCTGTCGCCAACTGGCAACGCTGATAAGCGAAACGCCATCAGACAATGGGGCGTCCCGCAGCACGATTTATGCCGCGGCGTCAGCGTCTTGTTGCGCTTTCAGCCAGGCAATCTCTTCCGCCCAGATATCCGGGTTGACGGTTTCGAGGATCAGCGGAATGCCATCGAAACGCTCATTGCGCATAATCCAGCGAAACGCATCGTGGCCGATATTACCTTCACCAAGGCTGTGGTGGCGGTCAACGCGGCTGCCAAACGCGCTTTTCGCATCGTTCAGGTGCATACCGCGCAGATATTTGAAGCCAACCACACGCTCAAATTCAGCAAATGTTTCTGCCGTTGCCTGCTCCGTACGCAGATCGTAACCTGCGGCAAAAGCGTGGCAGGTATCAATGCAGACGCCGACGCGGGATTTATCTTCCACGCCATCAATAATCGCCGCCAGATGTTCAAACTTAAACCCAAGATTACTGCCCTGGCCCGCAGTGTTCTCAATCACCGCGGTTACCCCTTCGGTTTGCGCCAGCGCGATATTGATGGATTCGGCGATACGCGCCAGGCACTCGTCCTCCGGGATCTGCATCAGATGGCTGCCAGGATGGAAGTTCAGCAACGTCAGTCCCAGTTGCTGACAACGCGTCAGCTCGTCAATAAAGGCCTCGCGGGATTTTTCCAGCGCGTCGGCCACCGGATGTCCGAGGTTGATCAGGTAGCTGTCGTGCGGCAGGATCTGTGCGGGCGTGTAGTGATATTTTTCGCAGGCGGCTTTGAATTCGTCGATGGCCTCCGTGCTCAGCGGCGCGGCACGCCACTGGCGCTGGTTCTTGGTAAACAGCGCAAAAGCCGTTGCCTCGATTTCAGCGGCGCGGACGGCGGCATTCGCTACGCCGCCCGAGGCGCTCACATGCGCACCAATGTATTTCATAAAAACTCCTGTTAAAACCCGCCAGGGGAAAACGTCAATAATAGCGGGTCTCCAGGGCTGGCATGTAGTGGTTTATGCCATCAGGTGATGAACGACCAGATTAATCGCGCCGCCGCCGACAATCAGCCAGACAAACAGCAGTAATCCCATTACCAGCGGTTTCGCACCGGCATTCTTCAGCGCGCTGATGTGCGTGGTCTGCCCCAGCGCCGCCATTGCCATCGCCAGCAGCAGAGTATCCAGCGTGTTCAACGCATTCACTGCGGAAGAGGGCAGCAGGTGGAACGAGTTAAACACCGCTACCGCGATAAAGCCAAGTGCAAACCACGGGATCGTCAGCTTACTTTTTTCTGCGCCTGCCTGCGGGCTGAGTTGTTTGATGCGTGCCGCCAGCAGTAATAAGAAGGGAGCCAGCATCATGACGCGCAGCATTTTGGCAATCACTGCCGCGTTTTCAGCATCGGGGCTGATGGCATGCCCGGCGGCAACCACTTGCGCCACTTCATGCACGGTAGAGCCAATCCAGATGCCATAGGTTTCCGGGCTGAACCACTGACCCAGCAGCGGATAAAGTGCAGGGTAAATAAAGATCGCCAGCGTACCGAAGATCACCACGGTCGCTACGGCAACGGTGACTTTACTGGCCTCGGCCTTGACCACCGGCTCTGTTGCCAGCACGGCGGCGGCCCCGCAAATACTGCTACCAGCGCCAATCAACCAACTGGTTTTTTTATCCAGCCCAAAGACTTTTTGCCCAAGGAAGCAGGCCAGCAAAAAGGTGCTGGAGAGGGTCAACGTATCAATGGCAATCCCGCTTACGCCGACATCAGCAATTTGCGAAAACGTCAGGCGAAAGCCATACAGAATAATGCCAAGCCGCAGCAGATGCTGTTTGGCAAACAGTACACCGCTGTCGCATTGCGTATGCAGGGCAGGGTAGAGCGTGTTGCCGATAACCATACCGATAAGGATCGCCAGCGTCAGGGCGCTTAATCCCATACCTGCTACCGACGGGATAGCGCCAAGCCACAGGGCGAGCCCCGTAATGAAACCGCTGAGTAACAGGCCGGGGATAAAACGCCAGGCCGGATGACGGTGAGTCTGTAGTGTGATTTCAGTCATAACCTTCTCCTTTTGCTGGATAAAAGGGTAAGGCTCGCTGGCTTAAAGGTAAAATTGATTATATATTTATAATCAATCTTTATAAGTGGTAAGTAACCTCTATGCATATAACGTTGCGTCAGTTGGAAGTCTTCGCCGAAGTGCTGAAAAGCGGCTCCACCACACAGGCTTCGCAGATGCTGGCGCTCTCCCAGTCGGCGGTGAGTGCTGCGCTTACCGATCTGGAAGGGCAGCTTGGCGTGCAACTGTTTGACCGCGTCGGTAAGCGGCTGGTGGTGAACGAACACGGGCGACTGCTCTATCCGCGTGCGCTGGCAGCGCTGGAGCAGGCAACGGAAATTGAGCAGTTGTTTCGCGAAGATAACGGTGCCATCCGCGTTTTTGCCAGCAGTACCATCGGTAACTACATTCTGCCGGAAGTGATTGCCCGCTACCGTCGCGATTTCCCCGATTTACCGCTGGAGCTGAGCGTCGGCAATAGCCAGGATGTGATCAATGCGGTAGCCGATTTCCGTGTGGATATTGGTCTGATTGAAGGCCCGTGCCACACCGCGGAGATTATTGCCGAACCGTGGCTGGAGGATGAACTGGTGGTCTTCGCGCCGCCTTCCTCGCCGTTATTGCAGGGGCCGGTTACGCTGGAGCAACTGGCTGCCGCGCCGTGGATCCTGCGTGAACGTGGTTCGGGTACGCGGGAACTTGTGGATTATTTACTGCTGTCGCACCTGCCGCAGTTTCATCTCGGCATGGAGTTGGGCAACTCGGAAGCCATCAAACATGCGGTACGTCACGGGCTGGGCATTAGTTGCCTGTCGCGCCGCGTGATTGCCGAACAACTGGAAAGCGGTTCGCTGGTGGAGGTGCCCATTCCGTTGCCGCGCCTGGTACGCACGCTGTGGCGCATCCATCATCGCCAGAAACACCTCTCCAGCGCATTACAGCGCTTTATTAGCTATTGCTCTCTCTGATGACAGCGAGCCTGCCGACAGGCTCGCAACATCAACCATTCACTGCTTTACTTATAATTCGCCGCCTATCATGAAGCTCTCTAATATGACGTGTTTTATACCGGAAGGGGGGCGTTTCGTTTGCTACAATCGCGCCTCATTTTTTGGATGGATAGCATTTTCTTATGGTTTCCGAAATTAAAACCACAGAAGCGCCCACGCTTCGTCGTGAACTTAAGGCGCGTCATTTGACGATGATCGCCATTGGCGGTTCCATTGGTACGGGTTTGTTTGTCGCATCAGGGGCGACCATTTCTTCAGCTGGTCCTGGCGGGGCGCTGTTCTCCTATATTCTGATCGGCCTGATGGTCTATTTCCTGATGACCAGCCTCGGCGAACTCGCCGCTTATATGCCAGTTTCGGGTTCATTCTCCACTTATGGTCAAAAATACGTTGAAGAAGGCTTTGGCTTCGCGCTGGGCTGGAACTACTGGTACAACTGGGCGGTCACCATTGCCGTTGACCTTGTGGCCTCGCAACTGGTGATGACCTGGTGGTTCCCGGATACGCCAGGCTGGATCTGGAGCGCGCTGTTCCTGGCGGTGATCTTCCTGCTTAACTACATCTCAGTAAAAGGCTTTGGTGAAGCGGAATACTGGTTCTCGCTGATCAAAGTCGCCACGGTCATTATCTTTATCGTGGTTGGCGTGATGATGATCGTCGGTATCTTCCAGGGCGATAAACCGGCGGGCTGGAGCAACTGGACGATTGGCGATGCGCCATTTGCCGGTGGTTTTTCGGCGATGATTGGCGTGGCGATGATTGTCGGCTTCTCCTTCCAGGGCACCGAACTGATTGGTATTGCGGCGGGCGAATCTGAAAATCCTGAGAAAAACATTCCGCGCGCGGTGCGCCAGGTGTTCTGGCGTATTCTGCTGTTCTATGTATTTGCCATCCTGATTATCAGCCTGATCATTCCATATACCGATCCCAGCCTGCTGCGTAATGATGTAAAAGACATCAGCGTCAGCCCGTTCACGCTGGTGTTCGAACATGCTGGTTTGCTCTCTGCGGCGGCGGTAATGAATGCGGTGATCCTGACGGCGGTGCTTTCTGCGGGTAACTCCGGTATGTACGCTTCTACGCGTATGCTTTATACCCTGGCTTGCGACGGCAAAGCGCCGCGTATTTTCGCCAAACTGTCGAAGGGCGGCGTGCCGCGTAACGCGCTGTATGCCACTACGGTGATCGCCGGGCTGTGCTTCCTGACCTCGATGTTCGGCAATCAGACCGTTTACCTGTGGCTGCTGAACACCTCCGGGATGACCGGCTTTATCGCTTGGCTCGGTATCGCGATCAGCCATTACCGCTTCCGTCGCGGTTACGTAGCGCAGGGGCACTCGCTGAATGATCTGCCATACCGTTCCGGCTTCTTCCCACTTGGGCCGATCTTTGCCTTCGTGCTCTGTCTGATCATCACCCTCGGGCAGAATTATCAGGCGTTTCTCGCCGACTCCATCGACTGGGGCGCGGTTGCGGCTACTTATATTGGTATCCCGCTGTTCCTGGTGATTTGGCTTGGTTACAAATGGACCAAAGGCACCCGTTTCGTACGCTATAGTGAAATGGAGTTCCCGGAACGCCTTAGCAAATAAATTCACTCTTTTAGCCCTCGTTATGAGGGCTTTTTTTTGCCTGTCAAAAGTTCTCGCCCGCCAGTGTCAGCGTGGTTAAGCAAGAAGATCTGCAACACAAGCTGGTACAAAATCTCAAAGATGGTCTCCGCGACTTTATTGCCGTCGATTACCGTTTCTGACAGGAAAAGCCCCGACAGCAGTTAGCGCCGGGGTTGCCGTTATTTCAGCAAATGCTGGGCATGGAAGCGCAGATGATCTTCAATAAAGGAGGCAATAAAGAAGTAGCTGTGATCGTAACCGGACTGGATACGCAGCGTCAGCGGCCAGCTTTTCTGCCGCGCCACTTCCGCCAGCCGTGCCGGTTGCAGTTGATCGGCAAGGAACTGATCGTTATCGCCCTGATCGATAAGCGTCGGGATCGCATTGGCCTCTGTGCTTTCCAGCATCAGCGCGCAGCTATCCCACTCACGCCACAACGCGGCGTCATCGCCCAGATACGCCGTGAACGCTTTCTGTCCCCACGGTACCTGCAACGGATTAACAATCGGCGCAAACGCTGACACGCTGGTATAACGCCCCGGATTTTTCAGCGCCATTATCAATGCGCCATGGCCGCCCATTGAATGGCCGCTAATGGCGCAACGCGGGCCGACGTTAAATTCCGCCTGGATCAGCGCCGGTAACTCGTCACGTAGATAATCATACATCCGGTAGTGCGCTGCCCACGGTTGTTGCGTGGCATTGAGGTAGAAGCCTGCGCCTTTGCCCAGATCGTAGCCGTCAACGTCGGGCACTGTATCGCCGCGCGGGCTGGTATCCGGCATCACCAGCACAATTCCCAGTTCTGCCGCGACACGCTGTGCGCCCGCTTTGGTGGTGAAGTTTTCATCATTACAGGTCAGGCCGGAGAGCCAGAACAGCACCGGCGGCGGCGTTACACTGCGCGGCGGTGGTAAAAAGATGCTAAAGGTCATTGAACAGTTGAGTACGGCGGAGTCGTGACGCCAGCGCTGTTGCCAGCCTTCGAAACAGCGGTGCTCTTCGAGCATTTCCATGCGGGGCTCCTCAGGTATTCACGGTTAAAAATAAGTAACATCCTGGTATCATACAGATTATTCCCTTAGCTGAGTAACTTTCACTTTCGCCTCCATTTAACCTGTTGCATCATAAATACAACTTATTATTAACATTCGGAGAGGCGATGGCGCAGCGAGTAGCGTTCTGCGGCTTTATTGTGCTGGTGGTGGCGATGGGGATTGGCCGCTTTGCGTTTACCCCGCAGGTGCCGTTGATGATCCGCGACGGGCAGCTCACGCTGACCAGCGCCGGGCTGGTTGCCGCCATTAACTACCTTGGTTATCTGCTTGGCGCCTGGGATGCGATGCGCGCCCAGCGGCATATCGAGCTGCGCCTGTGGCTTGGTATCTGCGGCGCGGTTGCGCTGACGTTTCTCTCTGCTATAGCGGATAACGTGCTGGTTCACGGTGTGTTACGTCTGGTGATTGGCGCGATGAGCGGCTGGGCGATGGTGTTGATCGCTGCCTGGAGTAATGAGCGGCTGGCGCATGCCGGTAAGCCGGGATTGAGCGCGGCAGTGTTTGCCGGCCCCGGCGCGGGGATTGCCATCAGCGGCCTGCTGGCGGTGGCGATTCAGGCGAAAGGCTTAAGTGCGGCTTCCGCCTGGCAGGTGTATGGCGTACTGGCATTGCTGCTGGTGGCGCTGATCGCCCGCTATCTGCCGCGCCCTGGCGAGTGGCACCGTGTCGGAACACAACCGCAGCCGCTGCAACTGACGGCAAATCTGAAACGGCTGGTGTGGAGCTACAGCCTTGCCGGATTCGGTTATATTCTTCCCGCGACGTTTCTGTCGCAAATGGCTGCGTTGCGTTTTCCCGGCAGCCTTTTCGCGCAGTTTGTCTGGCCGGTATTCGGTGCTGCAGCGGTGGTGGGGATTGCGCTCGGTATCCTGCTGCGTCATGTGGGACACAGCCACCAACGGCTGGCGATCGTGTTGTGGTTGCAGGGCGCTGGCGTGCTGGCCGCCTGGTTGCTGCCTGGCATGAGCGGGCTGGTGTGCGGTGCGTTACTGGTCGGCGGCGGGTTTCTCTGCGCGGTACAGCTTTCGTTATTGTATGGGCGAGAGCTTGCACCCGATCACACACGTTATATGGCCGGACTGCTGACCACCGGCTATGCCGTGGGGCAACTGGTTGGCCCGATGACGTCGGCGCTCTCCACCTGGCTGACGCATCGCCTTGAACCAGCGCTCGGTGTGGCGGCGATTGCGCTGCTGATCGGCGGCGTACTGGTATGGAAACGTAGCGCCTGAAAGGCAATAACGATTTCTATAATTATCACGACCAGGGCTGGATTATGTGCGCGACCTCACGCACAATGTTCGCTCACTTCGCCGTAACTGGCGAAGCATGCCACACCTGCAGGAGAAAAAATAATATGTCATCACTCAGTAAAGAAGCGGCGCTCGTTCACGAGGCTCTGGTCGCCCGCGGCCTGGAAACACCGCTGCGCCCCCCGGTGCGCGAAATGGATAACGAAACCCGTAAGCGTCTTATTTCCGGGCATATGACCGAGATTATGCAGCTACTTAATCTCGATCTGAATGATGACAGCCTGATGGAAACGCCGCATCGCATCGCCAAAATGTATGTCGATGAAATTTTCTCCGGCCTCGATTACGCCAATTTCCCGAAAATCACTGTCATTGAGAACAAAATGAAGGTGGATGAAATGGTGACGGTGCGTGATATCACGCTGACCAGCACCTGCGAGCACCATTTTGTGACTATCGATGGCAAAGCGACGGTGGCCTACATTCCGAAAGAGTCGGTCATTGGTCTGTCGAAAATCAACCGTATCGTGCAGTTTTTCGCCCAGCGCCCGCAGGTGCAGGAGCGTTTAACGCAGCAGATCCTGACGGCGCTGCAAACGCTGCTGGGTACCAACAATGTCGCAGTATCCATTGATGCTGTGCATTATTGCGTTAAAGCTCGCGGCATTCGTGATGCCACCAGTGCCACTACCACCACCTCGCTCGGCGGGCTGTTTAAGTCCAGCCAGAATACCCGCCAGGAGTTCCTGCGCGCCGTACGCCACAGCAACTGATTCGCCGGGAGCCAGACATGGAGAGAAATGTCACGCTGGATTTTGTTCGTGGCATCGCCATTCTTGGTATTCTGCTGCTGAATATTACCGCCTTCGGTTTGCCGAAGGCGGCCTACCTGAATCCCGCCTGGTATGGCGACATCACGCAGCGCGATGCCTGGACATGGGCGCTGCTCGATCTGTTCGCTCAGGTGAAATTTCTCTCGCTGTTCGCCATTCTGTTCGGCGCAGGGCTGCAAATGTTGCTGCCGCGCGGTAAACGCTGGATCCAGTCGCGCCTGACGCTTCTGGTTATTCTCGGGTTTCTACATGGCCTCTTTTTCTGGGATGGCGATATTCTGCTGGCCTACGGGCTAGTAGGGCTGATTGCCTGGCGGATGATCCGCGACGCGCACAGCGTGAAGACGATGTTCAATACCGGCGTGGTGCTGTATCTGATTGGTATCGCCGTACTGCTGTTGCTGGGTGCCATTTCGGGCAGTACGCCTAACCGCTCCTGGCTGCCGGATGCCGCCAATGTGCAGTATGAAATGTGGTGGAAAACCAGCGGCAGCTTTACGGAGGCGCTCAGTAACCGCGCGGATATGCTGTCGAATACGCTGCTGGCGCTGGGGGCGCAATACGGCTGGCAACTGGCCGGCATGATGCTGCTGGGGGCGGCTCTGATGCGTAGCGGCTGGCTGAGAGGGCAGTTCACTCTTCGTCACTACCGGCGCGTTGGCGCACTGCTGATTGGGCTTGGTATGTTGATCAACATTCCGTCCATTGTTGCGCAGTGGCAGCTTGGCTGGTCCTACCGTTGGTGCGCTTTCTTTTTACAGGCGCCGCGAGAACTTGGCGGCCCGATGCAGGCGATTGGCTATGCCGCGCTGGCGTGGGGGTTCTGGCCGCAAATCTGCGGCAGTAAACTGGTGAGCGCGATTGCCTGCGTTGGCAGAATGGCGCTGAGTAACTATCTGCTGCAAACCCTGATCTGCACCACGCTGTTTAATCATCTTGGTCTGTTTATGAAGTTTAACCGTTTGCAACTGCTGGCGTTTGTGCCGGTGGTATGGGCGGTCAACATCCTCTTCTCCGTATTCTGGCTTAAACATTTCCGCCAGGGGCCCCTGGAGTGGTTGTGGCGGCAATTAACCGCTCGTGCTTCAGGGACATCATTAGAACGCACATCCAGATAACGATCCCGATCACAATCATTAACAAAATGGATGTAACCGTTTCCATTCATGTGAAGTCACTCACGTAGCGTTCCCGCACCGACTGCCAGAATAGCCTCCTTACTTAACCCAGGGGGTGAGTGTGAACAGCCGCAATCCAGAAAAGGTGGGTGAAAATGATCACCATTCGTGACGTTGCCCGTCATGCGGGCGTCTCCGTCGCGACGGTTTCCCGCGTGCTGAATAATAGCGCGCTGGTAAGCCAGGATACGCGTGAGACGGTGATGAAAACGGTCGCCCAGCTTGGTTACCGCCCGAATGCCAACGCGCAGGCGCTGGCCACGCAGGTGAGCGATACCATCGGCGTGGTGGTGATGGATGTCTCGGATGCCTTCTTCGGCGCGCTGGTCAAAGCGGTGGATACCGTCGCGCAGCAGCACGACAAATATGTGCTGATCGGCAACAGTTACCATGAAGCCGAAAAGGAGCGCCACTCTATTGAAGTGCTGATCCGCCAGCGCTGTAACGCCCTGATTGTTCACTCGAAAGCGTTGAGCGATGAGGAGCTGGCAGGCTTTATGGAGCAGGTTCCGGGCATGGTGCTGATCAACCGGTTAGTACCAGGATATGCCCACCGCTGCGTCTGCCTTGATAACGTCAGCGGGGCGGTAATGGCAACCCGCATGTTGCTGAATAATGGTCATCAGCGCATCGGCTATCTGGCGTCCAGCCACCATATTGAAGACAACGATCTGCGCCGTGACGGCTGGTTCCGCGCGCTGGAAGAGCAGGGGATTGTGGCGCCGGATAGCTGGGTTGGCACTGGTTCGCCGGATATGCAGGGCGGGGAAGCGGCAATGGTTGAGCTGCTTGGTCGCAATCTGCAACTCACCGCTGTCTTCGCCTACAACGACAGCATGGCAGCAGGGGCATTGACGGCGCTGAAAGATAACGGCATTGCGGTGCCGCAGCATTTATCATTGATTGGCTTCGATGATATTCCCATCGCCCGTTACACCGATCCGCAACTGACGACTGTGCGCTATCCGGTGGCGTCAATGGCGCGCCTTGCTACTGAGCTGGCTCTGCTGGGAGCCGCAGGGAAGCTGGATCTGCAGGCGTCGCACTGCTTTATGCCCACGTTGGTGCGCCGCCACTCTGTTGCCGCCCGGCAAACTGTGGCTCCGATCACTAACTTATAACATCGGGTGATGTAACCGTTTTCAATCTGTGAGTAAATTCACAGTATCTTAACAACGCGCTGACTATGATGTCAGCGTCTTAGAAGCTGAAACACGATGTAACGGTGATTATTCACTTTAACTACGGGTAATTGCTTTGATACATCGAAGAAATCGAACTTCTGGAGCGTTACCGAACACGGACGAGTGGAATTTTTTAGAGTGAACTTCGGTCGACCGTAACGTTTTAGTAACATTCCGGCCTGCCGAGCATTATTCATAAGAACTACCCTGCATATAAAAAAACCGGAGATACCATGAATAAGAAGGTGTTGACCCTTTCTGCTGTTATGGCAAGCATGCTTTTTGGCGCAGCCGCACACGCAGCCGATACCCGAATTGGTGTGACCATTTATAAGTATGACGACAACTTCATGTCTGTTGTGCGTAAAGCAATTGAGAAAGATGCCAAAGCAGCGCCGGATGTTCAGTTGCTGATGAACGACTCCCAGAACGACCAGTCAAAACAGAATGATCAGATCGACGTTCTGCTGGCGAAGGGCGTGAAAGCGCTGGCCATCAACCTGGTTGACCCGGCGGCAGCGGGCACGGTAATTGAAAAAGCGCGCGGCCAGAACGTTCCGGTTGTTTTCTTCAACAAAGAGCCTTCCCGTAAAGCGCTGGATAGCTACGACAAAGCCTACTATGTGGGGACTGACTCTAAAGAATCCGGCGTGATTCAGGGCGACCTGATTGCGAAACATTGGGCCGCTAACCCGGCATGGGACCTGAACAAAGACGGTCAAATCCAGTACGTACTGCTGAAAGGTGAACCGGGCCATCCGGATGCGGAAGCGCGTACCACGTACGTTATCAAAGAGCTGAACGACAAAGGTATCAAAACGCAGCAGCTGGCGCTGGATACTGCAATGTGGGATACCGCTCAGGCGAAAGATAAAATGGACGCCTGGCTCTCCGGCCCGAATGCAAACAAAATTGAAGTGGTTATCGCTAACAACGATGCGATGGCAATGGGCGCAGTTGAAGCACTGAAAGCACACAACAAGTCCTCCATCCCGGTCTTCGGCGTCGATGCGCTGCCAGAAGCGCTGGCGCTGGTGAAATCCGGTGCGATGGCCGGTACGGTGCTGAACGATGCCAACAACCAGGCGAAAGCAAGCTTTGATCTGGCGAAAAACCTCGCTGAAGGTAAAGGCGCCGCTGATGGCACCAACTGGAAAATCGACAATAAAATTGTTCGTATCCCTTACGTTGGTGTAGATAAAGACAACCTGGCTGAAATTGCCGGTAAATAATATTTAAGTAAGCATGTTCTCACTGGGCGTATTAATTAATACGCCCATTAATAATACGATATGCCAGGCCAACAAGGTATAATTATGGTCAGCAATAATACTCAGTCGTCAGGTGAATTCTTGTTGGAAATGAGCAATATCAACAAGTCTTTTCCGGGCGTAAAGGCACTCGATAATGTCAATTTAAAAGTCCGTCCACATTCCATTCATGCATTAATGGGTGAAAACGGCGCAGGTAAATCAACATTATTAAAATGTCTTTTTGGGATCTATCAAAAAGATTCCGGTAGCATTCTTTTTCAGGGACAAGAGATCGATTTCCATTCCGCGAAAGAAGCGCTGGAAAATGGTATTTCGATGGTTCACCAGGAACTTAACCTGGTGCTGCAACGTTCCGTGATGGACAATATGTGGCTGGGTCGTTACCCGACCAAAGGTATGTTTGTCGATCAGGAAAAAATGTACCGCGATACCAAAGCCATTTTTGATGAGCTGGATATTGATATTGATCCACGGGCGCGTGTGGGAACATTGTCTGTTTCACAAATGCAGATGATTGAAATTGCGAAAGCATTCTCCTATAACGCCAAAATCGTTATTATGGATGAACCAACTTCGTCTCTGACTGAAAAAGAGGTCAATCATCTTTTTAAAATTATCCGCAAGCTGAAAGAACGCGGCTGCGGTATTGTTTATATCTCCCATAAAATGGAAGAGATATTTCAGTTGTGTGATGAAATAACCGTCCTGCGCGATGGTCAGTGGATTGCCACTCAGCCGCTGGAAGGGCTGGATATGGATAAGATCATCGCCATGATGGTCGGACGTTCTTTGAACCAGCGCTTCCCGGATAAACAGAACACACCAGGGGAAACCATTCTTGAAGTGCGTAATCTGACCTCGTTGCGCCAGCCCTCCATTCGCGATATCAGCTTTGATTTGCGCAAAGGGGAAATTCTCGGCATTGCCGGGCTGGTAGGGGCGAAACGTACCGACATTGTTGAAACCCTATTCGGCATTCGCGAGAAATCATCCGGGACCATTAAGCTGCATGGCAAACCGATTAATAATCACAATGCCAATGAAGCGATTAATAATGGCTTCGCGCTGGTGACCGAAGAGCGACGTTCTACCGGTATTTATGCTTACCTTGATATCGGTTTTAACTCATTGATTTCTAATATTCAAAACTATAAAAACAAAGTTGGCTTACTGGATAACAGCCGCATGAAGAGTGATACTCAGTGGGTTATCGACTCGATGCGTGTGAAAACGCCAGGACACCGCACACAAATTGGTTCGTTATCCGGTGGTAACCAGCAGAAGGTTATTATTGGCCGCTGGTTATTAACTCAGCCGGAAATTTTAATGCTCGATGAGCCGACCCGCGGTATTGATGTTGGTGCGAAATTTGAAATCTACCAACTGATTGCCGAACTGGCCAAGAAAAATAAGGGGATTATTATTATTTCCTCTGAAATGCCTGAGTTGTTAGGCATCACTGACCGTATTCTGGTAATGAGCAATGGCCTCGTCTCCGGGATTGTTGATACTAAAACGACAACGCAAAACGAAATTCTCCGTCTTGCGTCTTTGCACCTTTAAGATCAGGGGCTCCTCATGAGTGCGTTAAATAAGAAAACTTTTCTCACTTATCTGAAAGACGGCGGTATTTACGTTGTTCTTTTAGTGTTACTGGCCATTATCATTTTTCAGGATCCCACTTTCTTAAGTCTGCTGAACTTAAGTAATATTCTGACCCAATCTTCAGTGCGTATTATTATTGCGCTGGGTGTGGCGGGCTTAATCGTTACTCAGGGTACTGACCTTTCCGCAGGGCGCCAGGTCGGGCTTGCCGCGGTGGTGGCGGCAACCTTGTTGCAGTCGATGGAAAACGTCAACAAAGTCTTCCCGGATATGGCGACCATGCCGATTCCGGTGGTGATTCTGATTGTCTGCGCAATCGGCGCGGTGATTGGTCTGGTGAACGGTATCGTGATTGCGTACCTTAACGTGACGCCGTTTATTACCACGCTCGGTACGATGATCATCGTTTACGGTATCAACTCCCTGTACTACGACTTCGTTGGCGCGTCGCCCATTTCTGGCTTCGATAGCGGCTTCTCGACCTTTACGCAGGGCTTTGTCGCGCTGGGCAGCTTCCGTCTGTCGTACATCACCTTCTATGCGTTGATTGCCGTCGCCTTCGTCTGGGTTCTGTGGAATAAAACCCGCTTTGGCAAAAATATTTTCGCCATCGGCGGTAACCCGGAAGCGGCGAAAGTCTCGGGCGTTAACGTTGCGCTGAACCTGCTGATGATTTATGCCCTTTCCGGTGTGTTCTACGCGTTCGGTGGGATGCTGGAAGCCGGTCGTATCGGTTCCGCGACCAACAACCTCGGCTTCATGTATGAGCTGGATGCGATCGCCGCGTGCGTGGTGGGCGGCGTCTCCTTCAGCGGCGGCGTGGGTACGGTTATCGGTGTGGTAACGGGTGTTATTATCTTCACCGTTATCAACTACGGCCTGACCTATATCGGTATCAACCCGTACTGGCAGTATATTATCAAGGGCGGAATCATCATTTTCGCCGTAGCGCTGGACTCATTAAAATACGCACGTAAGAAATAATTCAGATATGCTTATCAAGCCCGCTTCCCGTAGCGGGCTTTTTTTTGCCTTTTTTCACCGTGTTATAGATTTTTCTTACTGAAAATAGCGCCTGATGACCACAAAAAAACTTCATGACAACTGACTTGTTAAATTTTTCATTTCAATGCTACGCTGAATTAAGACACAGCGTTTATAAGGAGATTGAGATGAACAGCGCAGGTGTATTTCCCGCATTCCCCGTCACTGGCTGGCAGGTTGGGGCAGTAGATAACGCGCACGGCGTGGTGATGAAGTTTGGCTACAGCACATCGCCAGCCGGGCCGGGCGCATCGGTGTTTGATTCGCAGTTCTTTGATTTATCCCCCGAGCAGGTCAGAAGCCTGATTTACGACCTGGAACGTTGTTTACATCAGTGCGAGGACAAAGTGGCCTGATAGTGTTATTCAACTGCCATCTGCGGTGTCTTACTAAACATATCATCGGGATGGCAGACCATTATTTCCCAAATTACACAACCGCTTATTCCCCTCCGTATAATAATTAAGTCAATTCTGAATGCCTTCATCTGCATGGCTATTTACGCTTAAAGGAATGAATCTGTGAAAGTTGTATACGCAGCTCAGGGGCGCTTATGAATTTTGTGTATTTTAAAGTTGATAGTTTACCGTACGAAAAAAATCACCAGACCAGTTTCTATTTAAAAGGCGTAGAGTTATTGCGCGATGGCGATATTATTGCCACCCCTGGTGATATTAAAATTACCGCGTTACCGTTCTTCTATTTTTGTATTGTGCCAACGGGGTTTCGCAAAATAGAATTCCGTTTAAAAAATAGTCCACCGGCGCGAATCGTATGCAGTGTGGGTTATCTGAAGACCGGTGAATATCTGGTTGATACGCCTGAAGGGGAGGTGATTTTACCATTCAACGCGCTGAACGGATTATGGACGCTGGATCGCATGGCGCAGACCACTATTGACCACCGCGATTTTCTCGCGCGTCGTTTTACACTGATCCGTCCGGTGAAAAATACGACCCGCAACACATCAGTGAATTAAACGCGCTCAGTTTTTCGCTTTCTTCTGCAATTCCATCAACTGCCCGGCGGTGACTGCCGGATAGCCCTGCGCATCGTCGGGAACCTCCTGCATTGATGGAATCGGCACCAGCGGGCCGAGGAAGCGCGGCTCGCGTTTGAAGAGATAGAGATCGGCGATGGTGCCCAGCCGGGCGCCAAACTCGCGCACCCGCACGCTCCACATATCTTTTGGTGAAGGCACGGCATAACATTGCGCCTGAATCCCCATATGCTGCGCGATAAACAGTGCGCGCTCACAGTGGAAGCGCTGCGTAATAATGATGAAATCGTTAGTGTCGAAGACCTTACGCGTGCGGACAATGGAGTCCAGCGTGCGGAAACCGGCATAGTCGAGCACGATGTCTGCCGGATCGACGCCTGCGGCAATCAAATCTTTACGCATAGTGACCGGTTCGTTGTAGCTTTGCAGCGCATTATCGCCGCTCAGCAGCAGGTAGTTGACCTTGCCGCTGTTGTAGGCGTTCAATGCGCCCTGAATCCGGTAGCGGTAATACTGATTGATGACGCCGGTGCGGTAATATTTTGCCGTTCCAAGCACCACGCCAACCTGACGCCAGGGGAGATCCTGCAAATCGTCATAAATATAGGGGGCGGTTTTCCAGCTCATCCAGCGATCGAGGCCAAGCGCAGTTAACAGCAGTAAGCCGATCAGGACTAACAGGCTGTAGAAAAAACGCTTTAGCATGCAGCAGACTCAGTACAGGAGTGAAATTTAACTCAGGCTACTTTACCCGTCTGGCAAGCGCAAGAAACAGAAGCTCAACTGCGGGCTTTTTCATCACTGCGGGTTTTGCCCGCAGTGTGAGGAGATCAGGCGAGTTGCAGGCGTTCTATCTGATGACAGCCAATGGTGCGCAGCGTGGCGGCGGTGGCATCCCACTGGGTGAGTGGCGCATCAGCACGTTCTGCCAGCACGGCCCGTTCAATATCGGCGTAATCATAACCGTTAAGGCTCAGCAGGTTCAGCGCGCTTTGTAACGGCGGCAGCGACGGGTTGAAGGCAGCATTTTCGGCATAACGACCGCTGAAAATCTGCCCGCCACGACACAAAATGGCCACGCCGGCAGGGGAGTTGGTATACGGCGCGTGGCTCTGATTCGCTGCGTTAATTGCCGCCTGCGCCAGTTCATCGCCGTCCGGCAGGAAACCGTGATCGGCGTTATCCATCAGCAGCGTTTTGATCTCCAGATCTTTCGGACCAAACGCATCCGGCAGGTAATGACCCAGCGTATGCGGCGCGCGACCCGGCAGATGAATATGCAGATCCAGCCCGCTGTTGAGCTCATTCATAAACTGACGACAGTGACCACACGGCGTGTAGTTCACCGTCACGGCGGAGAGGGATTTTTCACCGCGTAGCCAGGCATGGCTGATGGCGCTTTGCTCGGCGTGCACAGATTGTTGCAGGGTGCTGCCGGCAAACTCCATATTCGCGCCGAAATACCACGTACCGCTGATACCGCGCGCGATGGCACCAACATTGAAATGAGAGAGATCGGTACGGGCGCATGCTGCGGCCAGCGGCAGCAGCGCAAACGCCAGCGCGTCTTCATTCAGACCGCTGGCACGTTGCAATGTTGCCACCTGCTCTGCGCTCAACATCGCGGGGAAGTGCGCATCAGCCAGCAGCGGTGCCAGCGCGGTTTGCAGGTTCTCCGTAAGCCCGGAAAAAGCAGTGTGAAAACGTGGATGCATAGCAGTGCCTCATAGCAGTGTATTGGAATCGTAGTTTACGGGGCGGAATTACCCTTATGTGTGATTCAAATCACACTGCAATTGCAACTTATGTAACCACCAGCAATAAATGCGCGAAGTATCGCAAATTTTAACCGACGACAGCCAGAATGATTGGGAACAAAAATGGCGCGACCAGGGAGGTAATGATCCCGCAAATAACCAGCGCCAGCGAGCTGAACGCTCCTTCCTGGTAATCCAGCTCTGCGCAGCGCGCGGTGCCCAGCGCATGTGACGCGGTTCCCATCGCCAGCCCACGGGCGGATTTGGTATGAATATGCATTGCATTCAGCAGGGTATGACCGAATACCGCGCCCAGCACACCGACAAAAATCACGCAAACGGCGCTGATTGCCGGAATACCGCCAATGCTGCCGCCTACGGCCATCGCAATAGGAGTGGTGACCGATTTCGGTAATACCGATGCAGCGATTTGCGGTGTCGCGCCCATCAATAAAGCAATAACGGCGCCGCTGGTCATTGCAACCACGCTGCCGACAAAACAGATGGTGATGATCGATTTCCAGCGCGCGCGGATCTGGTGTAGCTGTTCATAGAGCGGAAAAGCCAGCGCGACTACTGCCGGTTGCAGCAGATCGTTCAGAACTTTGCTGCCCTGAAAATAGTGATCGTAGGGGATGCCGGTGATTAAGAGAATGGGGATAATCACGATCATTGCCACCAGCAGTGGATTCAGCAACGGCATTTTGAAACGTGCGGCCAGCTTACGCGCGGCAAAAAAGACCACTAGCGTCAGGGGCAACGACCACCAGATATACGTCATCATTCTTTGCTACCTTTTTGTCCTGCTACTTTGCGTTCGCCGTGTACCAGATGCGTACTCCAGCTCACCACCAAAAAGACAATTACCGTGCTGACGGCACAGGAAACAATAATCGGCCCGAACTGCGCCCGCAGCAGGTCGTAATACTGCATCACCCCCACGCCAATCGGGACGAACAGCAGCGCCATATAGCGGATTAGCAGGAAGCAGCCAGGATTGACCCACTTCGCCGGAAGGATTTGCAGCGCCAGCAGCACAAACATAATCAGCATGCCAATAATGCTGCCAGGAATCGTGATTGGCAGTAGCGAAGAGAGCCAGATACCTGCATAAAGACAGGCATAGATAAGCACGAAAGCACGAAGATATTGCCAGATAATATTCAATGATTTACTCATGGTGAAAGCCCTTGCTGAAACGCATTCATCATACAATTAAAGCTTAAAACGTGCTACTGATCACATCATGAATTATGAGCATACCAAACATTCCATTTGTGAACGTCAGGCATTCTTACAAGATTTGCCGTGTGAACCTCGCTCAGTGTAGTTTTCCCGCGTAATAAAGGCACTTTCCTCGCTGCAACGGAGGCGCTACTATGTCGCCTCATTTTTTCCCGGGGTGGTCTATGCGTGTATTACTGGCGCCGATGGAAGGTGTGCTCGATTCGCTGGTGCGCGAGCTGCTGACCGAGGTTAACGATTACGATCTGTGCATTACCGAGTTTTTGCGCGTGGTCGATCAACTGCTGCCGGTAAAATCATTCCATAAAATCTGCCCGGAGTTGCAACGGCAAAGCCGCACCGCTTCCGGCACGCTGGTACGTGTTCAACTGCTGGGGCAATACCCGCAATGGCTGGCGGAAAATGCCGCGCGGGCGGTGGAACTCGGTTCATGGGGCGTTGATCTGAATTGCGGCTGTCCATCCAAACTGGTCAATGGCAGCGGCGGCGGCGCAACGTTACTGAAAGATCCTGAGCTGATTTATCGCGGCGCGAAAGCGATGCGCGAGGCAGTGCCGTCGCATTTACCCGTTACTGTTAAAGTGCGTCTCGGCTGGGATAGCTCCGCCCGGCAGTTTGAGATTGCCGATGCGGTACAGCAGGCGGGCGCGACGGAACTGGCGGTACACGGGCGCACCAAAGAAGACGGTTATAAAGCAGAGTGTATTAACTGGCAGGCCATTGGGGAGATCCGGCAGCGGTTATCGATCCCGGTGATTGCCAACGGCGAGATCTGGGACTGGCAAAGCGCCCAGGATTGTATGGCAGCCACCGGCTGCGATGCGGTGATGATCGGTCGCGGCGCGCTGAATGTGCCAAATCTGAGCCGGGTGGTGAAATACAACGAACCACGCATGCCGTGGCCTGATGTGGTGGCGCTGCTGGCGAAATATTCGCGGCTGGAAAAGCAGGGCGATACCGGTTTGTATCATGTGGCGCGTATTAAACAGTGGCTGGGTTATTTGCGCAAAGAATATAATGAAGCCAGTGATTTATTCGCTGAAATTCGTACCTATAAAACGTCGGAAGAGATAGCGGCGGCAATTTCACGTGTTAAGCTGAATCCAGAATAATGTAATAATTACGCCAGCACTCGATTTCTGCGTTAGCTGAATCACGTTTTTTCTTTATTCATAAAATAGTCGCTGGATTATTTAAAAGCAGAGTGCTATTTCTGTTTGCACAACGTCAGGATTGTTACTGTTATACAGGCAAAACCTAAATTTACAGGGTTCGTTATGGCGAATTCCGAATTTAGGTTTTTTTGTTTTTATCTGGCGTGTTAATTGAGCGACTAAATTACTCTTTTTAATTAATCTATTCATTTGTCACCGATATCGACACCGGTTCGATAGCTATTCAGTGGCCAGTAATATAATAATGGAATGCATATTATGGCACCTTTTAAATTATCACTCCCTCTGGTTTTTATTTCCGTCTGCACAGCGCCTGTTGGTGCCACGCCTTTTCTTACCGATAGCCAGCTCGATCTCACGCTAAAAAACATCTGGATGTTTAACACCGGCGATCAGCTGGAATTGCTCGGCGTGGGCGATCAGAGTGCCTGGGCGCAGGCGGCGCATCTGGATTATCAAAGCGGCTGGTATGGCGATCTGCTGGGCATTGACGCCTCCTGGTACAGCGTGGCGAAACTCTCGGCGAACGCGTCATTCGCCGGGCGCGACCTGCTGCGAGACAATCACGGTCATGCGGAAGGTTTCAATAAAATAGGGCAACTCTACGCAAAGCTTAAGTGGGGCGATGAAGCAGCGTACGCCCGGCTGTACGCGGGCTGGCGGCAGCTTTATAAATTTGGCGCGCTGAACGTAACGCGCAGCCGCGCGGCACCGAGCAGCTGGCAGGGCATCAGCATGGAAAGCGGCTGGGGATCAGTTTCGGCGCGCGGCGCCTGGGTGACGCGTTTTTCGGAACGCGATGAGCCGGAAAAGCGCCGTTTTTACACCCTCGCCAGTAATAAGCCAATCGATCATATTGCGACAGGAGAAATCATCTGGAGCCCGTCGAAAAATACGCGAATAAGCTGGATGTCGGGTGAAAGTGATAATTACCTTTTACGCCATGGCGTAGAAGCGCAATTTTCAATACCGGTTGCCGAACGGCAAAATCTCTTATTACGCGGCGCCTGGTATTACAATCGCGGGCTTGATAAATGGGAAGGCGCACGAGGTTTTAGCCATAGCGCCCGGCATCTTTTTACGCTGGTGGGTTATCAATATCACCATATGGAATCGGGTATCGGCTGGTCAAAAACCAAAGCGCCGCTAAATAATGGTTTAGGGAGTTTTTATTGGCATCTGGGGAAAAATACCCGGGGCGCATTTAATAGTCCGGCGGACGGTGAAGGAAATGATTATGTCAATGATGGCGAACAAATGTTTTATCTCTACGGCAAATATGCCTTCTCGCCGGAATTTACCGTCGGCCTGTATGGTAATTACGGTTACAACATCAATTATCAAAATACCGCATTAACTGAATGGGAGTACGGCGGATATTTCGCCTGGACGCCGAAACGCCTCGAAGGTTTTTCGCTGTTTGCCGGAATAGGTCCCAGCTACGGCTGGAAACTGAACAATGGAAAACCGTGGCTCACCGAAGATAAACGCACTTTTCATCGCTCAAAAGGCATCGGTGGCGCGGTTTCCGTGGAATACAAATTTGGTCTGTTTAATTAAAAAGGAGTTTAGCCATGAAAAAAACAGTGATGGTGTTGTTGGTAACGGCGCTGGCAGCGCCCGGCGTCCAGGCGGCGGAACGCGCCATGCGTATTTTGCTGGTCAATGATGATGGTTGTGATTCTGTGGGTACGCTTTCGCTGCAGCAGAAGCTGGCGGCGAAAGGGTATGACGTCTGGATGGTGGCGCCGGCGACGAATCAGAGCGGCATCGGTTCGGCGATCACCTTCAAACCGAACAAGATCTTCGACGTTAAAAAGGTGGCGGAGAAGCGTTACTGCTTCCCCGGAACCCCGGCGGATGCCGTGGATTTTGGCCTGCTCGGCGTGCTGAAGGATAACCCGCCGGATCTGGTAATTTCCGGCGTTAATGACGGGCCGAATACCGGTGTTGCGCAGCTCAATTCCGGCACCGTCGGCGCAGCGGCGCGCGCGGTACGCTATGGCTACCCGGGCATTGCCGCCAGCATTGGCTATTTACTGACTGCTGAAGAGATGAGGTCGGGCTGGCCAAGCACGCATAAATACTGGCCGGACGCTGTTGATGATGTGGTGTCGCGGGTCGATAAACTCCACGCTAAATGGCAGCCTGGCAAGCCGCTGTTGCCCGCTGGCACCGGGGTGAGCATTAACTACCCGCCGCTGGCGAAAAGTGCCGTGAAAGGTGAAAAGTATATTGGCAATGAGCGTTTTCCTCTGCCGCAACACAACTATGTGTTACTTGAGGACGGGCGGGCAAAACAGGTAATGAGTGAGAAAGTGCTGACGCCGAGCGAAGCGGATACGGATACCGGCTGGTTAAATCGCGGTTACATCACGCTGACGATTTTTGATGGTGAATGGAACGCGCCGCAGTATGAATCATCGTATCAGGCGATTTTCCGTTAAGGCATCGCGCGAGCAAGATCACAATTTTAATCTCCCGGCGTGTTTTTCATCGTCGGGAAACTGGTAGAGTCGGCACCTGGATTGTTACTGCTTAGGCAGGCGAAACCTGATTGTCCGGCAACTGCCGGAGGTCAGGTTTTTTTGTTTCCGGGGCCGGAATGAAAATCGCCAAAATATTAAACAATAATGTTGTGGTAGTGCTGGATGAGCAGCAGCGCGAACAGGTTGTCATGGGCCGGGGGCTGGCGTTCCAGAAACGCCCCGGCGATGAACTGGATGAGCGCTGCATTGAGAAGGTGTTTGCTCTGCAAAGCGATGAGCTGGTGCGCCGTCTCAGCGAACTGCTCAGCCAGATCCCGCTGGAAGTGATGACCGCCTGCGATCGCATCATCGAACTGGCCCGCAGCCAGCTCGGCAAGTTGCAGGACAGTCTCTACATTACGCTGACCGACCACTGTTATTTTGCACTTGAGCGGCAAAAAAAGGGCGCAGTGGTGCGCAACGTATTGTTGTGGGAGATCAAGCATCTCTATCCGAAAGAGTTTGCGCTGGGCCAGCAGGCGCGGGCGATACTTGCTAAACGCCTCAATGTTGAGTTGCCGGAAGATGAGGCCGGGTTTATCGCCCTGCATCTGGTGACGGCGCAACTGAACAGCGAAATGCCGGAAGTGATGCATATCACCCAGGTGATGCAGGAAATTTTGCACATCGTGAAGTATCAGTTAACGCTGGAATACGATGAAGAGTCGCTGAGCTATCATCGCTTTGTGACGCATCTGAAATTTTTCTCACAGCGCTTGCTGAACCGTACGGTGGTGGCGGATGACGATCTTTCTCTGCATCAGGCGGTGAAAGAGAATTATCAACTGGCATGGCAATGCGCGGAAAAAATCGCTCGCCATCTGGTAAACCGCTATCAGCGTCAGCTAACGAACGAAGAAATTATGTTCCTCGCCATTCATATTGAACGGGTGAGAAAAGAAAAGCGTTAAAACAAGACGCAAAAGGATTGTTACTGCATTGCGCAGGCAAAACCTGAGACTGGCTCCGTGAGGCGCTGGCTCAGGTTTTTTTTTACTCAGTCACCGCCTTCGGGCGACAGATGCAAGGGAATTCAACATGGAATATCAAGAGTTGGCGAAAGCGATCCTCAGCCACGTCGGTGGGAAGGAGAACATCAGCAGCCTGGTACACTGTGCTACCCGGTTGCGCTTCAAACTCAAAGACATCCAGAAAGCGGACGCCGAAGGTTTAAAAACCAACCCCGGTGTGATTATGGTGGTGGAGAGCGGCGGCCAGTTTCAGGTTGTGATTGGCAACCATGTGAACGCAGTGTGGCATGCCGTGCGCCAGGAGGCAGGATTAACGGATGAAACGCCAGCGGCGGCGCCAGAAGATAAAGGCAATCTTCTGGGGCGATTGATTGATATTGTTTCCGGCATTTTTACCCCGTTTATCGGCATTCTTGCCGCATCCGGGATCCTCAAAGGACTGTTGGCGCTGGTGATTGTCTGTGGCTGGCTCACCACCGACAGCGGCACCTATAAAATCTGGTTTGCCGCCAGCGACGCGCTCTTTTTCTTCTTACCGCTGGTGCTGGGCTACACCGCCGGGAAAAAATTCGGCGGCAGTCCTTTTGTCACCATGGTGATTGGTGGCGCGCTGACGCACCCGCTGATGATCGCGGCCTTCAATGCCAGCCAGGCGGCCGGTGCGGCCAGCGAATCTTTCCTCGGCATCCCGGTGACGTTCCTCAATTACAGCGGTTCCGTGATCCCCATTATTCTTGCCGCCTGGGTCAGTTGCTGGCTGGAAAAACAGGGCAATCGCTTTCTGCATGCTGCGGTAAAAAATTTCTTTGCGCCGCTGATCTGCATCGCCGTCACCGTCCCGTTAACGTTCCTGATTATTGGTCCGGTCGCAACCTGGCTGAGCCAGATGCTGGCATATGGCTATCAGACAATCTATACGCTGGCACCCTGGCTGGCCGGAGCGTCGCTGGGCGCGCTGTGGCAGGTCTGCGTGATTTTTGGTCTGCACTGGGGGCTGGTACCGTTGATGATCAACAACATTGCTGTCCTGGGGCAGGACACCATGCTGCCGATCCTGCTGCCTGCGGTGTTCGGTCAGGTTGGCACAACAATGGGTATCTTTCTGCGTACCCGCGATGCGCGTCAGAAGATGCTGGCGGGTTCATCCATCGCCGCCGGGATTTTCGGCATCACGGAACCGGCCGTGTACGGTTTAACGCTACCGCTGCGCCGTCCGTTTATTTTTGGTTGTGTGGCGGGAGCTATCGGCGGTGGCATTGTCGGCTTTAGCGGTAGCCATGCCTATTCCTTTGGTTTCGCCAACATCTTTACGCTGGCGCAGATGATCCCGCCGGGTGGTGTCGATGCAACGCTGTGGGGCGGCATTATCGGTAGCGTCGTAGCGCTGCTCTTATCCGGCGTGCTGACTTTTTTTGCCGGATTGCCAAAAGCTCCGCTCGCCGCAGAGCCAGACGGTGCGGCAATGTCTGCGGAGAATACGGTTCTGGCGCCAATGAGCGGTACAGTTCTGGCGCTGGAACAGGTGCCGGATGCCACGTTCGCCAGCGGTTTACTGGGGCAGGGCGTGGCGATCATTCCGCAGGACGGACGCGTGGTGGCACCGTTTGCCGGAGAAGTGGCATCGCTGTTTGCTACCAAACATGCGATCGGGCTGCTCAGCGATAGCGGCGTTGAAGTGTTGATCCACGTCGGTATCGACACCGTCAAGCTGGGAAGCGGGCCTTTCACTGCGCATGTTCAGGTGGGTGACAGAGTGAACGTGGGCGATCTGCTGCTGGAGTTCGATCGCGCAGCGATCCTCGCCGCCGGCTACGATCTCGCCACGCCGATTATTATCAGTAACAGCGACAGCACCGGTGGTGTGCGTACCGTGGCTGCAACCTCAGTACAGGCCGGAATGCCGCTGCTTGCGGTCGCTGGTTAATCAAAGGAGAAAGTGATGAAAGCATTTCCGAAATCGTTCTTATGGGGCGGCGCGATTGCTGCGAATCAGGTTGAAGGTGCGTATCTGGAAGGTGGAAAAGGCCTTTCAACATCGGATGTCCAGCCAAAAGGCGTGTTTGGCGACGTGGTTGAACGCGTGGCGGGAGATAGTGCGCTGAAAGATGTCGCCATCGATTTTTACCACCGCTATCCGGAGGATATCGCGCTGTTTGCGGAGATGGGGTTTAGCTGTCTGCGCGTGTCGATTGCCTGGACGCGTATTTTCCCGAACGGTGACGAAACCACGCCGAATGAAGCGGGCCTTGCCTACTACGACAAGCTGTTTGATGAACTGGCGAAATACGACATTACGCCGCTGGTCACCTTATCCCACTATGAGATGCCGTGGGGGCTGGTGAAACAGTATGGCGGCTGGGGCAGCCGACAGACCATTGGCTTCTTCGAGCGTTATGCACGCACCGTGTTCAGCCGCTACAAGGAGAAGGTGAAATTGTGGCTGACTTTCAATGAGATCAACATGTCATTGCACGCGCCAATGACCGGTGTCGGGCTGCCAGAGAACAGCAGTAAGGAGGCGGTTTATCAGGCAATTCACCATCAACTGGTGGCGAGCGCGCTGGCCGTGAAGGCCTGCCATGAGATTATCCCGGACGGCAAGATCGGCAATATGCTGCTGGGTGGGCTAATGTATCCGCTAACCTGCAAGCCGGATGACGTGTTCGAAGCGTTGCAAGAGAATCGTAGCTGGCAGTTCTTTGGCGATGTGCAGTGCCGTGGCGCGTATCCGGGCTATATGCTGCGTTATTTCCGTGATAACGGTATCCACGTTGAGATCACTGATGCCGATCGCGAAGCGCTGAAATCCACCGTCGATTTTATCTCATTCAGCTACTACATGACCGGCTGCGTAACCACCGACGACGCGCTGAATCAGCAGGCGCGCGGCAATATTCTCAGCATGGTGCAAAATCCGCATCTGGCCAGCTCAGAGTGGGGCTGGCAGATCGATCCGGTTGGCCTGCGTACGCTGCTGAATATGCTGTGGGATCGCTGGCAAAAGCCGCTGTTTATCGTCGAGAACGGTCTGGGCGCGAAGGATAAGGTGGAAGCCGATGGCAGTATCAACGACGACTACCGCATTACCTATCTGAACGACCATCTGGTGCAGGTGCGCGAAGCGATTGACGACGGCGTCGAGGTGATGGGTTACACAAGCTGGGGGCCGATTGACTTAGTCAGCGCATCGAAAGCCGAGATTTCCAAGCGTTACGGTTTTATCTATGTGGACCGCGATGATAACGGCAATGGCACGCTGGCACGCAGCCGCAAGAAGAGTTTTTACTGGTATCGCGATGTGATTGCCAGCAACGGCGCAAGCCTGAAGTAATGCAAACGGGCCCGCTGAAGGGCCCGTTTTTTTACCCAATCAGATGACGGATAAACTCTTTCAGCCACATTACCGCCGGGTCGCTGCTGTGGCGCTGGTGCCACAGTAACGCCACTTCGACCGGTTCTGCATCCAGCGGCAGCGGGCTTGCCAGCAAACCGCGCGTTCTCTGCCACTCCGTTGCCAGCCCGGCGGGTACGGTCGCCAGCGCTGGCATTGTTTCCAGCAGACCGGGCAGGGCGGCAAAATGCGGCGTGGTGTAATGCACGCGGCGTTGGCGTCCGGTTTTTGCCAGCAGCGTATCGAAATGACTGCTGGTTGCCTCGCGGTAGCTGACCATCAAATGGGGCTGAGCGGCAAACGTATCGACATCCAGCGGCGCGCTGAGCGTCAGTTGTTGCGGGTGCCAGAGCGTGACATATGACATGGTGGTCAGCACTTCACGTTCAAGCCAGCGCGGCCCGGCGGTGGCAACGCTGATCGCCATATCCATCTCGCCGCCTTCGAGCCGCGTGGCATCGCTGAAAGGATCGCTGGCCACCACGTTCAGGCGCATGCCTGGTGCCGCCTGTTGAAGCGCCGGGATCAGACGTGGCATCAGCCACATTTCTACCCAGTCAGCCATACCGAGCGTCAGCGTGACATTCACGGTTTTCGCATCAAACGCCGCCTGCTGAAACAGCGCACTTTGCAACTGCTCCAGCAGCGGCAGCAGCTCGCTGTGCAGCTCTTCCGCGCGGGCGGTGGGCTGCATGCGATGGCCACTGCGAATAAACAGCGGATCGTCAAACAGCGTGCGCAGACGCGACAGTACGCCGCTTACTGCGGGCTGGCCCAGATGCAGCTTATCCGCCGCAGCAGAGACGCTCTGTTCGCGAAACAGGACGGCAAAGGCGATCAGCAGGTTCAGATCGATTTTACGGAAATCATTCTCTTTGATAGTCATTATCGCTCCAATCAATTGGAGTGATAGTATCGCTGGCGGGATACTGTTGCAACGAAAACAACAGGAGAAAAGTGATGAAACATTATCCTTTGCTGATGGCGCTGGTGGGCGCAACGATGATCTTCAGCACTCATGCAGCGCAGCCGCCCAGTACGCATCAGGCGCAGGCGCCGGGATATTACCGGATGGCGATGGGTGACTGGCAAATCACCGCCGTTTCCGATGGCACGGTCGCCGTGCCGTTTGACAAGCTGCTCACGCATATTTCCCCCGCAACGCTGCAATCGCAGATGGCGAAAGCCAACCTGACGGTTCACGCCGAAACGTCGATCAACGCCTTTGTCATTAATACCGGTAAGCAGTTGATTCTGGTCGATACGGGGGCCGGGCCACTGTTTGGCGATGCGGGCGGTCATCTCCCGGATAACCTGCGGGCGGCGGGCATCGATCCGGATGCAATTGATATGGTGTTGCTGACTCACATTCATGCCGATCACTCTGGCGGTGTGCAGCGCGACGGCAAGCTGGTGTTTCGCAATGCCACGGTGCGGGTCGATCAGCGCGACGTGGATTTCTGGCTCAACCCGGCGCATCTGAAAGAGGTTGAAGAGAGCCAACGCCACACCTTTGCTGAGTCCGAACGCTCGCTGCGTCCGGTGATTGATGCCGGTAAACTCAGTACCTTCCGCGCACCGACGGAAATCATTCCCGGTATTGATGCGGTGCCTGCGCCGGGGCATACGCCGGGCAGCGTGATCTATCGTGTCACTCACGGCGGTAAGACGCTGATGTTGTGGGGAGACATTATCCATGCGCATCCGGTGCAGCTACCGGACCCTGACGTGGCGATTCATTTTGATGTCAACCAGCAGCAGGCCGTTGCCACGCGCCAGAAAGTGCTGGCGCAGGTGGCCCGTGAGGGGGACTGGATAGCCGCCGCGCATATTGCGTTTCCTGGCATTGGCAAAGTGATAAAAGCCGATAAAGGCTACCGCTGGGTGCCGATTAACTACAGCGCGCAGGGGAACTAACCTGACGGATGGCGCTGCACTTCAGGTTGGGTGAAGTGCAGCCGCCACGCGCTCAGCATTAAAAAATCATCTTAAACACACCTGTCACCACCAGCAGACCAATCAGAAAGATAATCAGGATCACCCAAAGTAAAATCTTCAACATTTTTAACGTCCTTCATGCATACGGAAGTACAAAGCTTAGATAATCTGCTGCATTTTTGCCTTTTTTCTATACTTAATGGTTTGCAATCACCGGAGGGCGAACGATGTCTGTTACCAACGTTGCTGTGGTCACTGCAGCAGATTCCGGTATCGGCAAGCAATGCGCGTTGATGCTGGCAGAGCAGGGCTTCGATATTGGTATTACCTGGCATTCGGATGAAAAGGGCGCGCAAGAGACGGTGCGGCAGGTGGAGGCTTTCGGGCGAAGGGCCGAAACCATCCAGCTTGATCTTAGCCAGTTGCCGGAAGGCGCACAGGTGATACAAACGCTGATTTCCCGTTTCGGACGTATCGATGCGCTGGTCAATAATGCCGGCGCAATGAGCAAAGCGCCTTTCCTGGAGGTGACGTTCGAAGACTGGCGCAGCATTTTTACCGTCGATGTTGACGGCGCGTTTCTCTGCGCGCAAATTGCCGCGCGGCAAATGGTGGCACAGGGTCAGGGCGGACGCATCATTAACATCACCTCGGTACATGAACATACGCCGCTGCCGGAAGCGAGCGCCTATACCGCGGCGAAACATGCGCTGGGCGGATTAACCCAGTCGATGGCGCTGGAACTGGTTGAACACAACATTCTCGTCAATGCGGTCGCGCCCGGCGCGATAGCCACGCCGATGAATAACATGAGCGATGATGATGCTAAACCCGGTTCGATGCCGAATATTCCGCTGGCCCGGCCCGGTACCACCAAAGAGATAGCCAGCATGGTGGCCTGGCTCTGTTCAGCGCACGCCAGTTATACCACAGGGCAGTCGTTTATTATCGACGGCGGATTTATGCTCGCTAACCCGCAGTTCAAACCTAAAGCTTAATCGTGCTTTGTGCTGTTCTGGCGCTTTTTACGACGGCGCCGGAACCACCAGCGCAGACAAACCACCAGTGCGATAGCGATGACCAGCCAAATCCAGCGTTTTACATGCTGATCGAACTGATGCAGCCACGGGCCAATCACTTCCCCGCCAACATAGCCCAGCGTGGTGAACAGTAACGCCCAGACAATCGCGCCAAGAATATTCAGCGGCAGAAAGATTTTCGGACGCAGATGGCTGGTGCCAATCAGCAATGGGCCAACGATGCGAAAGCCGTACATAAAGCGCGAACCAATCACAAACAGATATGGATGGCGGCGGATCAGCGTTTGCGCCTGATGGATTTTGTCGCGATGGCGTGAGAAACGGCGCAGTATTTTCATGCCGTAGCGGCGACCGAGCAGATAAAGCAACTGGTCGCCAATCATGCCGCCCAGTGCCACGGAGATAACCACCAGCGGGAAGCGTAATAACCCCTGATGCGCTGCAACTCCGCCAAGCAGCGTAATGGTCTCACCTTCAGCAATACTGCCAATAACCAGCGCGGCGTAGCCATACTGGCTAATCAGATTATTGATATCCATTAAAAAGAAGCCCTCCCGGTAAAACGCTTATAAGCATACACCCGACTGAGGGTTCTTGTCGGAAGGATACGTTGTGCGGCAGCGCTATTTTTACGGCTGTGCAAAAAATAATCGCAAGAGTGAATTATACTTACAGTGTCGTTATTCGGGCTGTCAGCAAGGGGGCGTTATGAACCATGTCTGGGGACTGTTTTCCCATCCCGATCGTGAAATGAAGGTGATCAAAAGCGAAGACGAAACGGTTTCGCATCACTACACTCACCACGTGCTGGTTATGGCGGCGGTACCGGTTATTTGTGCGTTTATCGGTACCACGCAAATTGGCTGGAACTTCGGTGAGGAGAATGTCGTCAGGCTGTCGTTGTTTACCGGCTTCTACATGGCGGTACTGTTTTATGCGCTGATGCTGGCAGGGGTTGCCGTGATGGGCCGCGTCATCTGGTGGATGGCGCGAAGCTATCCGAATCGTCCCGGGCTGGCGCGCTGTATGGTATTTGCCGGATATGTTGCGACGCCGCTGTTCCTGAGCGGTATTGTGGCGCTCTATCCGCTGGTATGGCTGTGCGCGCTGGTGGGTACCGTCGCACTGTTCTATACCGGTTATCTGCTCTATGTCGGTATTCCAACCTTCCTGAATATCAATAAAGAAGAGGGGCTGAGTTTCTCCAGTTCCACGCTGGCGATTGGCGTGCTGGTGCTGGAAGTGCTGCTGGCGCTGACGGTGATCCTCTGGGGCTACGGCTACCGCCTGTTCTGATAAAATGCATTGCTGGCGTAAATGCCAGCAATGCAATCTTCAGCAATGATTCTTCTGTGGCGACAACCCTGCATGGCGGCTATTATGCGCAGGCCAGCCTCATTATTTTCCTGATTAATGAAAGCGGTGTGCGTAACAACGTGCGTGAATAATTTTCAGAAGTCTCACCATGCAGAAATTTCGAGTCTCTTTATTAAGCCTGGCTTTATTGCTGGCTGCGCCCGTGGCGCCGTTTGCTGTCGCGAAAACCACTGCCGCGACCACTGCCGCACAACCTGAAATTGCCTCAGGTAGCGCGATGATTGTCGATCTGCAAACCAATCAGGTGATCTACTCCAGTCACCCGGATCTGGTGCGTCCTATCGCCTCCATCACCAAGTTGATGACCGCGATGGTAGTGCTGGATGCCCATTTGCCGCTGGATGAGAAACTCAACGTCGATATCAGCCAGACGCCGGAAATGAAAGGGATCTACTCCCGCGTGCGTCTGAACAGCGAAATCAGCCGTAAAAACATGCTGCTGCTGGCGCTGATGTCGTCGGAAAACCGCGCGGCCGCAAGCCTTGCGCATCACTATCCGGGCGGTTACAACGCGTTTATCGCCGCGATGAATGCCAAAGCCAAAGCGCTGGGCATGACCAATACGCATTATGTTGAACCGACCGGGCTGTCGATTCACAACGTTTCTACCGCACGCGATCTGACCAAGCTGCTGATTGCCACCAAACAGTATCCATTGATTGGGCAATTGAGCACCACGCGCGAAGAGATGGCGACCTTCAGCAATCCGGCCTATACGCTGCCGTTTCGCAATACCAACCATCTGGTCTACCGCGATAACTGGAATATCCAGTTGACCAAAACCGGCTTTACCAATGCGGCAGGGCACTGCCTGGTGATGCGCACGGTGATTAATAACAAGCCGGTGGCGCTGGTGGTGATGGATGCATTCGGCAAATTTACGCACTTTGCCGATGCCAGCCGTTTACGTACCTGGATTGAAACCGGGAAAGTGCAGCCGGTTCCGGCGGCGGCGCTGAGTTATAAGCGCCAGAAAGCGGCGCAGATGACGCAGAATAACAGCGCAGCAGGCGAGCAAACCGCGCAGAACGATTAATTACTCCGGCAGCGTCCAGTCACCGTCGTTGAGTGGACGCTGCATAATCAGCGTATCCCGCCAGTCCCCTTTCTTGTAGCCGACGCTACGTAGTTGCCCGACAATCTCAAAGCCGTGCTTTTTATGCAGCCGCAGGGAGCCGGAATTATTATTGCCATCGCCAACCACCGCAATCAGTTGCCGCCATGGCCCCTCTTCACAGCGTGCAATCAGGGCGCTCATCAGCGTTGAACCGATACCGCGACCGGTCATGCTGGCATCGACGTAAATCGACTCTTCCAGCGTATAGCGATAAGCCTGACGCGGGCGATAGAAACCGGCGTAGCAGTAACCAACGATAATGCCGTGATACAGCGCAACCATCCACGGCAGGCCATCGCTGGTGATTTTGCTCATGCGAGCACGCATTTCGTCAATCGTCGGGGGAACTTCTTCGAAGGAGGCGCGACCATGCAGCACGTGCCAGGCGTACAGCGAGGCAATGGCGTGCACATCGTCAGGTGTGGCGTCGCGCACCACGACAGCAGGGCCGGAGAGAATATCGACAGCAGACATGGAAAGGTGTGCTCCTTCAAAGCGGGGAGCCAGAGAAACGTTTCTCTGGCGTTTTTCGCTACTCTATTACGAAAGGAGCACACAATACAGCCTGTATTGTGGCTATTTTATCACCACATCAGCGTGATTATCTGTCGTTAATTCCTCTTGCCAGAATTTACGCTTAGTGGTTTTTCCGATACCGGGATTCATGCTGTTTGTCGGATCATTTTCCCGATAAAACTGTTTTAGCGTTTCTGCGGCTTCATACAGGTGACCCACGTTATGTTCGGCAGGGTATTGCGCGCCGCGCTGGCGCAGCAGTTCAAGCATTTGCTCTTTCAGCGCATGGGCGTCGACGCCTTTCTTGACGATATAATCCTGGTGGAAAACGTGGCACATAAAGTGGCCGTAGTAGAGTTTGTGCACCAGTTGGTTGTCGATTTCTGGCGGCAGATGCTCAAACCATTCGGTATCGTTGCGCCTCAGGGCGATGTCGAGCGCCAGAATATCTTCCACTTCATCAGCATGTACCGCCTGATAGCGGATCGCCGCACCGGCGGCGGCAAAGCGATGTAAAAAGGCTTTGCTCCCTTCCTCCGGCGTACAGACGAAAAAGTCGCCTTCGGCGCTGGCAAAATAGTCCGTCAGCCAGTTTTGCGCTTCTGCGATCCCATCGCCTGACATTTTCAACAGCAGATGATGCTCATACTTATCACGCCACGTTTTCATGCGCGGCGGCAGATGAGACGGGAAGACGGCGCTGATTTTTTGCAGTGAACGGTCAATAAAGTGCGGCTTGAACAGCGGCGCTTTATCCAGCACCGCTTCGGTGCGTCCCTTCAGGGTAAAGAACAGCGGCATTTTGTCGGTGCCGAGCTTGTCGATCATCAGGAAGGTGTCTTTACCGTAGCGTTCGGCGATGTCGTAAATATCGCGGTGCATATATTCGCCCGCCACCGGCAGATGGGCGAAGTTCGCCAGAATGTGGCGGCGGATCTCCGTTAATACGGCGGTCTGGTTGGTGCCGATATAGAACACTTGTTGCTGTTTTTCCGCCGGGAAAGTATCCAGACGTACAGCAAAAACCGCGAGTTTGCCCGCACAGCCGGAAGATTCAAACAGCCGATCCGGATCGGCGTTGTAGCGCGCCGGAGTATCGGCTTCGACGTCGCGCACGCGGGTGATGTAATCATGATCGTGACCGTGACGCTGATCGTGGCGCACGTTATCCGCTTTGATGCGCTCGTCATCCAGCGCGCTGAGGATCTGCTCCGGCGTTTCGCCCAAATCAATGCCCAGATGGTTAACTAACTGCAATTTGCCCTGCTCATCGATACGGGCGAACAGCGACATCTCGGTATAGGCCGGGCCGCGCTGCACCAGTGAACCACCGGAGTTATTGCAGATCCCGCCAATCACCGAGGCGCCAATGCAGGAGGAGCCAATCACCGAGTGCGGCTCGCGGCCCAGCGGTTTAAGCGCCTTTTCCAGCGAGTAGAGCGTGGTGCCAGGATACGCCAGCACCTGCTCGCCGTTATCCAGCAGGTGCAGCTTGTCGAGCCGCAGGGTACTGATAATCACGATATCGCGATCATAATCATTGCCGCTGGGCGTTGAGCCTTCGGTCAGGCCAGTATTCGCCGCCTGCATCAGGATGATTTTGTCGGCGTTGACGCAGGCATGCAGCACGCGCCATAGCTCCACTAACGTTCCGGGAAACACCACCGCCAGCGCATCGCCGTGGCCGGAGCGAAAGCCTTTACGGTAGCGGGCGGTTTTAGCGGGATCGGTCAACAGGTGAGATGCGCCGACCAGCCGTTTCAGTTCGTGTAAAAAAGTGCGGTTCTCGTTTGAAGTTGCGAATGACATATTCCACTCCTTGTGGTGAGTCAGCATTTTTGTGCCTGTAATAGTAGTCCTGCTAAACCTGACGGGGGAGTGAATTCGCAGAAAAATCAGAGCCCAACTCTGCAAGACATGCCAGGATTATGGCACACTGCGTTTTTTTCGCGGTCCGTTCCGCGGTTATGGGTGAAATACAAGAGAGTAAATACGACATGAAATGGCTATGTTCTGTAGGTGTCGCTGTGAGCCTCGCGCTGCAACCCGCGCTGGCTGAGGAGTTGATTGGCAACCATCCGCTGACGCCTGAAGCAAGGGATGCATTTGTCACTGAGTTGCTCAAAAAGATGACAGTTGATGAAAAAATTGGCCAGTTGCGTCTTATCAGTGTTGGCCCGGATAACCCGAAGGAAGCTATCCGCGAGATGATTAAAAAGAGCCAGGTGGGGGCGATTTTTAACACCGTTACCCGCCCGGATATCCGCGCGATGCAGGATCAGGCGATGCAGCTTAGCCGCCTGAAAATTCCTCTCTTTTTCGCTTATGATGTGGTTCACGGCCAGCGTACCGTCTTCCCGATTAGCCTTGGCCTGGCCTCCAGTTTTAACCTTGACGCGGTGCGCACTGTAGGGCGCATTTCTGCTTATGAAGCCGCCGATGACGGCCTGAATATGACCTGGGCACCCATGGTGGATGTTTCCCGCGATCCGCGCTGGGGCCGCGTGTCGGAAGGGTTTGGCGAAGACACCTTCCTGACCTCTGAAATGGGGCGCACGATGGTCGAAGCGATGCAGGGCAAAAGCCCGGCGGATCGCTACTCAGTGATGACCAGCGTTAAACACTTTGCTGCGTATGGCGCGGTGGAAGGCGGTAAAGAGTACAACACCGTCGATATGAGCCCGCAGCGTCTGTTTAACGACTATATGCCGCCGTATAAAGCGGCGCTCGATGCCGGTAGCGGCGGCGTGATGGTGGCGCTTAACTCGCTGAACGGCACGCCCGCTTCGTCGGATTCCTGGCTGTTAAAAGATCTGCTGCGCGATCAGTGGCACTTCAAAGGCATCACCATTTCCGATCACGGTGCGATCAAGGAACTTATCAAACACGGCACGGCTGCCGATCCGGAAGATGCGGTGCGTGTGGCGCTGAAGTCCGGCATCAACATGAGCATGAGCGACGAGTACTACAGCAAGTATCTGCCGGGTCTGGTGAAATCCGGCAAGGTGACGATGGAGGAGCTGAACGATGCCACGCGTCATGTGCTGAACGTGAAGTACGACATGGGCTTGTTTAACGATCCGTACAGCCATCTCGGCCCGAAAGAGAGCGATCCGCAAGATACCAATGCGGAAAGCCGTCTGCATCGCAAAGAAGCGCGTCAAGTGGCGCGCGAAAGTATGGTGCTGCTGAAAAACCGCCTTGAAACCCTGCCGCTGAAAAAAACCGACACCGTGGCGGTGGTTGGGCCGCTGGCCGACAGCAAGCGTGACTCAATGGGAAGCTGGTCTGCGGCGGGTGTGGCCGATCAGTCTGTTACCGTGCTGACCGGCATCCGCAATGCGCTGGCCGGTAAAGGCAACGTGCTGTACGCCAAAGGGGCGAACATCACTAACGACAAAGACATCGTTAACTTCCTCAATCTGTATGAACCGGCGGTGGTGGTCGATCCGCGTTCGCCGCAAGAGATGATTAATGAAGCGGTGGCGGCGGCGAAGAAATCCGACGTGGTGGTAGCTGTGGTGGGTGAAGCGCAGGGGATGGCGCACGAAGCGTCCAGCCGTACTGACATCACTATTCCGCAAAGCCAGCGCGATCTGATTGCCGCGCTGAAAGCGACCGGTAAACCGCTGGTGCTGGTGCTGATGAATGGTCGCCCGCTGGCGCTGGTGAAAGAGGATCAGCAGGCTGATGCGATCCTCGAAACCTGGTTCGCCGGGACGGAAGGCGGTAACGCCATCGCCGATATTCTGTTTGGCGATTACAACCCGTCCGGCAAGTTGCCGATGTCCTTCCCGCGCTCGGTGGGGCAGATCCCGGTTTACTACAGCCATTTGAATACCGGCCGTCCGTACAATGCCGACAAGCCGAACAAATACACTTCCCGTTACTTTGATGAAGCGAACGGGCCGCTCTATCCGTTCGGTTACGGCCTTAGCTACACCACTTTCAAAGTCTCTGAGGTGAAAATGTCCGCGCCGTCGATGACGAACACTGGCAAAGTGACCGCCAGCGTGGAGGTGACCAACACCGGTAAGCGCGCGGGTGAAACGGTGATCCAGATGTATTTGCAGGATGTCACCGCGTCGATGAGCCGTCCGGTGAAACAGCTGCGCGGCTTTGACAAGGTGAACCTGCAACCGGGCGAAACCAAAACCGTCAGCTTCCCGATCGATGTGAATGCGCTGAAATTCTGGAACCAGCAGATGAAATATGCTGCGGAGCCGGGCAAATTCAACGTCTTTATCGGTGTTGATTCCGCACGCGTCAATCAGGGCGAGTTCGAACTGCGCTAATCCTTCCCAGGCCGGGCAACCGGCCTGATTTTTTCCGCTATACCTTATTCCTTTATCGTTTAGGGCTTTCACGCGACAAAGCCGCTATTTTTCGGCTACGCTTTTTTCTCAAGCTGCTGAAAAAGGCGGTAAAAAATGAGGGAAGTACAATGACAATCACCCATAAGATTGCGTGCTCACTGCTGCTGGTGGCTGCCACGAGCCTGCCGTTGCAGGCAGCGGAACCGGTAAAAGTGGGATCCAAAATTGATACCGAAGGGGCGCTGCTGGGCAATATCATCTTGCAGGTTCTGGAAAGCCATGGCGTAAAAACAGTCAATAAAGTGCAGCTTGGCACCACGCCGGTGGTGCGCGGGGCGATTACCTCCGGCGAGCTGGATATCTACCCCGAATACACCGGTAACGGCGCATTTTTCTTTAAAGATGAAAGCGATCCCGCATGGAAAAACGCGCAGCAGGGCTACGAGAAAGTGAAAAAACTCGATGCCGAACAGAATAAGCTGGTCTGGCTGACGCCCGCTCCGGCGAATAACACATGGACGATTGCCGTGCGTCAGGATCTGGCGCAGAAAAATAAGCTCACATCCTTAGCCGATCTGAGCCGTTACCTGAAAGAGGGCGGTGAATTCAAACTGGCGGCATCGGCGGAGTTTATCGAACGCACCGATGCGTTACCGGCCTTTGAGAAAGCGTACGACTTTACACTGAAACAGGATCAACTGCTGTCGCTGGCTGGCGGCGATACGGCAGTAACCATCAAAGCTGCCGCGCAGCAAACCTCCGGTGTGAATGCGGCGATGGCCTACGGCACGGATGGTCCGGTTGCGGCGCTGGGGCTGCAAACACTGAGCGATCCGAAAGGCGTGCAACCGATCTATGCGCCCACGCCGGTGGTGCGTGAAGCGGTGTTAAAAGCGTATCCGCAACTGGGTGCGTGGCTGAAACCGGTCTTCGCCAGCCTGGATGAAAAAACGCTGCAAAAACTGAACGCCAGCATTGCCGTTGAAGGGCTGGATGCGAAAAAAGTGGCAGCCGATTACCTGAAAGAAAAAGGGCTGGTGAAATAAGCGCTGTTATGGAGGATTCGCGACGTTGCCATAATCGTGTGCTGCTGCTGTTAATGGTCGTCGGGCTGCTGGCAGCCTGGCTACCGTTTGTTAACTATGCGCCAAACCGGCTGGTCTCAGGCGAAAGTCGTGTGTTGTGGCAGCTGTTTCCGGCGTTCTGGCTGCTGGCGCCCTGTCTGCTGCTGATACTCAGTTTTGTGCCAGGGCGCGGGGCGCAAATCGGTACGCTGCTGCTGGCCGAAGCGCTGTTTTGCCTTTTGGTATGGAGCGCGGGCAGGGCGGCGACGGAACTGGCGCAGTCGGGCAGCGCGCTGGCGCGAACCTCGCCGGGAAGCGGGTTGTGGCTGTGGCTGGCGTTGGCGCTGCTGGCCTGTAGCGACGCCATTCGCCGCCTTGCCAGCCATCCGGTCTGGCGCTGGCTGCTCAATGCGCAAATCTGGTGTCTGCCGCTGTTCTTACTGCTCAGCGGCGAGCTGGACGATCTCTCATTGCTGCATGAATACCGCAACCGCCAGGAAGTGTTTAATGATGCGCTGGCGCAGCATCTGACGCTGCTTTTCGGTACGCTCATCCCCGCGCTGGGGGTGGGATTTGCCATCGGTTTATGGTGCTACCGCCATCCGACACGCCAGGGGCCGGTTTTCACGGTGCTCAATATCATCCAGACCATTCCTTCTGTCGGGCTGTTCGGCCTGCTGATTGCGCCGTTGGCCGGGCTGGTGCTGCACTTCCCGGTTCTGAGCCGTTTCGGCATTGCCGGAACCGGCATGACGCCCGCGCTGATTGCCCTTATTTTGTATGCCTTGTTGCCGCTGGTGCGCGGCGTGGTCGCCGGGCTTAACCAGGTGCCGCAGGAGGTGCTGGAGAGTGCCGAGGCGATGGGCATGAGCGCGCGCCAGCGTTTCTGGCAGGTACGCATTCCGCTGGCGCTGCCGCTGCTGCTACGCAGTTTGCGCGTTGTGGCGGTGCAGACGGTCGGCATGGCGGTGATCGCGGCGCTGATCGGCGCAGGCGGCTTCGGTTCGTTGGTCTTCCAGGGGCTACTGAGCAGCGCGCTGGATTTAGTGCTGCTTGGTGTAATCCCGGTTATTGCGCTGGCCGTTGTCGTGGATGCGCTGTTTGGTTTAAGCCTCGCGCTGCTGAAGGTAAAACAACATGATTGAATTTAAAAATGTCAGCAAAACCTTTGCCGGACAGCAGGCCGTCAGCCATCTCGATCTGCATGTCAAAACGGGCGCTTTTTCGGTACTGATTGGCACCTCAGGTTCCGGAAAATCGACCACGCTGAAGATGATCAACCGGCTGATCGAGCATGATGAAGGCGCGATTTATTTTGCCGGTGAGGATATTCGCCAGCTTCCGGTGCTGGAGCTGCGCCGCCGCATGGGGTATGCCATACAGTCGATTGGGTTGTTCCCGCACTGGACGGTGGCGCAGAACATCGCCACCGTGCTGCAACTGCAAAAGTGGTCGCGCGGCCAGCGCGAGGCACGGGTGGATGAACTGATGGCGCTGTTGGGGCTGGATGTTTCCCTGCGCGACCGTTTCCCGCATCAGCTTTCCGGCGGGCAACAGCAGCGGGTCGGAGTGGCTCGCGCGCTGGCGGCCGATCCGGAAGTGCTGTTGATGGATGAACCTTTCGGTGCGCTGGATCCGGTCACCCGCGCGGCATTGCAGCAGGAGATGGTGCGCATTCACCGCCTGCTTGGGCGCACCATTGTACTGGTGACGCACGATATTGATGAGGCGCTACAGCTGGCAGATCACCTGGTGTTGATGGATAAGGGCAAAGTGGTGCAGCAGGGGACACCGCTGGCGCTGCTGACCGCGCCGCACAACGATTTTGTCCGTGAATTTTTCGGTCGTAGCGAGCTGGGCGTGCGTCTGTTGTCGCTGCGCCAGGTGAAAGGCTATCTGCGCCGTGAACCGGTTTATGAGGGAGAACCGCTGCGGGCGGAGATGACGCTGCGCGAAGCGTTGTCGGCGTTTGTCGCCCAACAGTGCGAGATCCTGCCGGTGCATGATGACAGCGGCCAGCCCTGCGGCAGTCTGCATTTCCGTGATTTATTGCGCGTGGAGGCCTGCGGTGAGGCTTCTGCGTGATCCCCTGTTATGGTTGATCGCGCTGTTTGTGGCGCTATTGCTGTGGCTGCCGCACAGCGCTGCGTTATTCAGCACACTGTTTCCGCAACTGCCGCGCCCGGTCTATCTGCAGGAGAGCTTTGTATCGCTGGCCGCAGCGCATTTTGCGCTGGTGGGCATTTCCAGCGCGATTGCCATTGTGCTGGGTATCGGTGTTGGCATTGTGGTGACCCGCCCGGCCGGGCGTGAGTTTCGTCCGCTGGCGGAAACCATCGCCGCCGTCGGGCAAACTTTTCCGCCAGTGGCGGTGCTGGCGATTGCCGTGCCGGTCATGGGGTTTGGTAAAGAGCCGGCGGTGATTGCGCTGGTATTGTACGGTATTTTGCCGATTTTACAGGGAACGCTGGCCGGGATCGCCGCCGTGCCAGAGAGCGTACAAAGCGTGGCGCAGGGCATGGGAATGAGCGCGTGGCAGCGGTTGGTGAAAGTGGAGCTGCCGCTGGCGGCGCCGGTGATCATTGCCGGTGTGCGCACCTCGGTGATCATCAATATCGGCACGGCGGCGATTGCCTCAACGGTGGGCGCGAGCACGCTCGGTACGCCGATTATCATCGGGCTGAGCGGTTTTAATACGGCTTATGTTATTCAGGGAGCAATTCTGGTGGCGCTGGCCGCGATTATTGTCGACCAGGCATTTGAGCGGTTGACGCGCTGGCTTAGCCAGCACCGCCACGCACAATAAACGAATAACCTGCGAGCATCACGCCGCTGATGCCGCCGATGGCCATCAGCAGAAAAACCGCGATGACGATAATTTTACCAGCCTTCATATGTCGTTCCTTTTGTTAAGGCAAGTAGTATAAAGGGAGCCGGGTTGTTGATAAAACATTAAATACCGAGAAGCGCAACGCGGTGGCCGTTTTCCTGCCATGTCAGCAACTGATGCAGTTGCGCTGTTGTCGGGCTTTCTCCGCACCACACCAGCAGCGTCTGGCCGTCGAACATCTCCGGGCGCAGATGGGTTAACGAATGTGCCAGCACATCTACCCGCCATCCTTGCTGGCTTGCTATCCAGCCTTCCAGCCATAAACGGGGGGTGTCGTGAATATTCCAGCCGATCACCAGCGCGTCCTGGCCGCTCTTTTTGCGCGCCAGCGCCAGAGAGCCGGAAATATGAGTAATCAATATGCCATCGAGCAGGCTGAGCATCGCTTGCAGAGCGGGCTGCGGGTTTTGCAGGCGGTGGCGTAAAGGCATGATCAAATTGCTGGTCAGCGTACTGGCCGGGTAGTCGCGTTCGTGCTCTTTGATCCACTGGTGCAACTGCTGCTGATTGCCCTGTTGCAGGTAGCGCAGCGCGGTCTCTTGCTGCTCCCGCCAGCCGTCGCGAACCTCGTCTGGTTCGCTGGAAAGCAGGGTCTGCACTTTGCTGACCTGAACGCCATTACTTATCCAGCTTTTAATTTCCCGAATGCGATCAATGTCCGATTCGGTAAAGAGTCGATGGCCGCCATCCGTGCGTTGAGGTTTCAATAACCCGTAACGTCGCTGCCAGGCTCGCAGCGTGACGGGATTGACATCGCATAACAACGCCACTTCACCAATTGTGTAAAGCGCCATAGTTTCACCTTTGCTTACTGGCTCCCACTTTAACTGTAGCCTCTGGCGGTCGTATGAAGAGAAATTGGTGAAAAATTGCCCGGACGGCAGGTGAAAGGTGAATCATCTGGCAAGACTTTGTGATACAGAGCACGATTTAGCGTTTTTTTGCAGCGCTTCAAAGAAACGTACGGCGACTCCATGTATGTTACGCGCTTTAGTTGATGTGGTATTTGCCGGTATGTACGAATTCAATCTGGTGCTGTTGCTGCTACAACAGATGTGCGTGTTTCTGGTTATCGCCTGGTTGATGAGTAAGACGCGCCTGTTTATCCCGCTAATGCAGGTTACCGTCCGTCTGCCGCATAAATTATTGTGCTATGTCACCTTCTCTATTTTCTGCATTCTTGGCACTTATTTCGGGCTGCACATCGAAGACTCTATTGCGAATACCCGGGCGATTGGCGCGGTAATGGGCGGCCTGCTCGGCGGCCCGCTGGTGGGCGGTCTGGTCGGATTAACCGGCGGCCTGCACCGTTACTCGATGGGCGGCATGACGGCGCTGAGCTGTATGATCTCCACCATTGTCGAAGGGCTGCTTGGCGGCCTGGTTCACAGTGCGTTGATTAAGCGCGGGCGTACCGATCGGGTCTTTAGCCCGCTCACCGCCGGGGCAATCACCTGTGTGGCGGAGCTGACGCAGATGCTGATTATTCTGCTGATTGCCCGGCCGTTCGACAGCGCCCTGCATCTGGTGCAGAGCATTGCCGCGCCGATGATGGTCACCAATACCGTCGGCGCCGCGCTGTTTATGCGTATCCTGCTCGATAAACGCGCCATGTTCGAGAAGTACACCTCGGCGTTTTCCGCCACCGCGCTGAAAGTGGCCGCCTCCACCGAAGGGATTTTGCGCCAGGGTTTTAACGAAGAAAACAGCATGAAGGTGGCGCAGGTGCTCTATAAAGAGCTGGAGATTGGTGCTGTGGCCATTACCGATCGCGACAAGCTGCTGGCGTTTACCGGCATTGGCGACGATCACCACTTACCGGGACGGCCGATCTCTTCGGTCTGGACGCAGCGCGCCATCGAAACCGGCGAAGTGGTGTACGCTGACGGTAACGAAGTGCCGTATCGCTGCTCGTTGCATCCGCAGTGCAAATTAGGTTCGACATTAGTTATTCCGCTACGCGGCGAAAACCAGCGCGTGGTGGGCACCATTAAGTTATACGAGGCGAAAAACCGCCTGTTCAGCTCCATCAACCGCACGCTGGGCGAAGGGATCGCGCAACTGCTGTCGGCGCAAATTCTCGCCGGGCAGTACGAACGGCAGAAGGCGCTGCTGACTCAGTCGGAAATTAAACTCCTGCATGCGCAGGTGAACCCACATTTCCTGTTCAATGCGCTGAATACGTTGAAAGCGGTGATCCGCCGCGACAGCGACCAGGCCGGGTTGCTGGTGCAATACCTCTCGACCTTCTTTCGCAAAAACTTAAAGCGTCCGTCAGAGATCGTTACGCTGGCGGATGAAATTGAACATGTGAATGCCTACCTGCAAATCGAAAAAGCGCGCTTCCAGTCGCGGTTGCATGTGCAGTTACACGTGCCGGAGGCGCTGTCGCATTTGCAGTTGCCGGCATTTACGCTGCAACCGATTGTCGAAAATGCCATCAAGCATGGTACATCGCAGCTGCTCGGCGTCGGCGAGATTTCCATCAACGCCAGCCAGGACGGGGAACATCTGGTGCTGGCGGTTGAGGATAATGCGGGTCTGTATCAACCGAAAAACGATGCCAGCGGGCTGGGGATGAGCCTGGTGGATAAGCGGTTGCGCGCCCGCTTCGGTAACGACTGCGGTATCAGCATTGCCTGCGAACCGGATCTGTTTACCCGCATTACCTTAAGACTCCCGCTGGAGGAACAGGCATGTTAAAAGTGCTGATTGTTGATGATGAACCGCTGGCCCGGGAAAACCTGCGTATTCTGCTTCAGGAAGAGTGCGACATCGAGATTGTTGGCGAGTGCGGCAACGCCGTGGAAGCGATTGGCGCGGTGCACAAGCTGCACCCCGACGTGCTGTTTCTTGATATTCAGATGCCGCGCATCAGCGGGCTTGAGATGGTCGGCATGCTTGATCCCGGCAATCGCCCTTATGTGGTGTTTCTTACCGCTTTTGATGAGTATGCGGTGCAGGCGTTTGAGGAACATGCGTTCGACTACCTGCTTAAACCTATTGAGGCACGTCGTCTGGAGAAAACGTTGACGCGCCTGCGCCAGGAGCGCGGTGTGCAGGATGTGTCGGTGCTGCCGGAGAATCAGGAAGCGCTGAAATTTATTCCCTGTACCGGGCACAGCCGTATCTGGCTGTTGCAGATGGATGAGGTGGCGTTTGTCAGCAGCCGGATGAGCGGCGTTTATGTCATCAGCCAGGAGGGCAAAGAGGGCTTTACTGAGCTGACGTTGCGTACGCTGGAGAGCCGCACGCCGCTGGTTCGCTGCCATCGTCAGTATCTGGTGAATATGGCGCACCTGAAAGAGATTCGCCTTGAAGATAACGGCCAGGCGGAGCTATTGCTGCGTGACGGGCTGACGGTGCCGGTCAGCCGCCGCTATCTGAAGAATTTAAAAGAGGCGCTGGGGTTGTAAATTCCTGTGCGATGCCTACACTGCGCGCTGGTTTATCATTTTGGGGAAAGAGATGCTTAATAACGATATCCTGCGCAGCCTGCGTTACACACTGCAAGTGGACAATAACGCGCTGGTGCGCATTCTTGCACTGGCGGATACGGTGGTCACCGCCGAACAGATTGCTCCGTGGCTGCGTAAAGAGGATGAGGCAGGGTATAAGCCGTGTCCGGATATTGTGTTATCCGCTTTTCTCAATGGGCTGATTTACGAAAAACGCGGCAAAGATGACAGCGCGCCGCCGCTGGTGGTCGAGCGCAAACTGAATAACAACATTGTGCTGAAAAAATTGCGTATCGCCTTTTCGTTAAAGACCGACGATATTCTGGCGATCCTCACCGCGCAGCAGTTCCGTGTGTCGATGCCGGAAATCACCGCCATGATGCGCGCGCCGGAACATAAAAACTTCCGCGAGTGCGGCGACCAGTTTCTGCGCTATTTCCTGCGTGGCTTAGCCAGCAAGGTGCAAAAGCCGAAAGCACAGGCCTGATAAGCGAAGCGCCATCAGGCTATGTCGCCTGAGCGTTGTGAAAAACTGCCCGATGGCGGCGTTGCGTTATCCGGCTTACGACCTTCACTGGCCCGGTAAGCGTAGCGCCACCGGGCAAGATGACGAATTACTGAACCTCTTTAAAGCCCTTCGCTTTCAACAGCGCTTCCGACTTCTGCATACTGATACCATCCTGCACCGTGCCGGTAAACGCCGTGCCCTGTAATGCGTTCAGATCGGCGAAATTCACCGCGCTGTAATCTACATCCAGCGTCTCCTGCGCATAGGTTTGCTGGTAATCAACGCTCTCTTTGATCCCTTTGACGCTCTGGTATTTCTGGCTGATCGGCCCGAGGACTTTCATCGCTTCCTCTTTGTTGCTCGCGCCAATGGCGCTGTAGTCGATCTTATTTTTCGCCGTCTGGCGCAGCACTTTGTCGTCTTTGTAGTAATAGGTCAGCGTCAGTTCGGTTCCTGGTGCCGACCAGCTAAAGGTTTTACTCTGCTCTTTCTCCCCGCAGCCGCTCAGGCTGAAGAGCAGGGTAAAGGCGAAAAGGGCGGCAAAAAGATGACGGATATTCACGGTGATTCCCCTGTTTCCATAAACTGGTATCAGTATAGAAAAAAGGCGCTGATATCAGCGCCTTTATTGTTATTTGACCTGTTGGCCTGCTTTCGCACCGCTGTCCGGGCTGAGCAGGAAGATGTCCTTGCCGCCAGGGCCTGCGGCCATCACCATCCCTTCGGAGATGCCGAAGCGCATTTTACGCGGCGCAAGGTTTGCCACCATCACCGTCAGGCGGCCAATCAGCGCGCTCGGGTCCGGGTAGGCAGAACGAATGCCGGAGAAGACATTGCGTTTCTCGCCGTCCAGATCCAGCGTCAGGCGCAGCAGCTTGTCAGAGCCCTCAACGAATTCCGCGTTCTCAATCAGCGCCACGCGCAGATCGACTTTGGCGAAATCATCAAAGCTGATGGTTTCCTGAATCGGATTGTCGGCCAGTTCGCCGGTCACCGGTGCGGCAGCCGCTTTCACTTCTTCTTTCGACGCTTCAACCAGCGCTTCGACCTGTTTCATCTCAATGCGGTTGTACAACGCTTTGAAGGTATTCACTTTATGGCCGAGCAGCGGCTGGTTAATGGCACCCCACTCCAGCGTGGTGTTGAGGAACGCTTCCGCGCGCTCAGAGAGCGATGGCAGAACCGGTTTCAGGTATGTCAGCAGAACGCGGAACAGATTGATGCCCATTGAGCAGATGGCCTGCAGATCGGTATCGCGGCCTTCCTGTTTTGCCACCACCCACGGCGCCTGCTCATCAACATAGCGGTTAGCCACATCGGCCAGTGCCATGATTTCGCGTACCGCTTTGCTGAATTCGCGGTTTTCCCACGCTTCACCAATGCTGGCTGCCGCGTCGATAAAGGTCTGGTACAGCGCCGGATCCGCCAGCTTTGCCGCCAGCACGCCGTCAAAGCGTTTGGCGATAAAGCCCGCGTTACGGGAGGCCAGATTCACCACTTTGTTGACGATATCGGCGTTCACGCGCTGGATAAAGTCTTCCAGGTTAAGGTCGATATCATCAATGCGCGAAGAGAGCTTCGCCGCGTAGTAGTAGCGCAGGCTGTCGGCATCAAAATGGTTCAGCCAGGTGCTGGCTTTAATGAAGGTGCCACGCGATTTGGACATCTTCGCGCCGTTCACCGTCACATAACCGTGAACAAACAGGTTGGTCGGCTTACGGAAATTGCTGCCTTCCAGCATCGCAGGCCAGAACAGGCTGTGGAAGTAGACGATATCTTTACCGATAAAGTGATACAGCTCGGCGTCGGAATCTTTCTTCCAGTATGCGTCGAAGCTGGTGGTATCGCCGCGTTTGTCGCACAGGTTTTTGAACGAGCCCATGTAGCCGATCGGCGCATCCAGCCAGACATAGAAATATTTGCCCGGCGCGCCCGGGATTTCGAAGCCGAAGTACGGCGCATCGCGGGAGATATCCCACTGTTGCAGCCCGGATTCGAACCACTCCTGCATTTTGTTGGCCACCTGCTCCTGCAGCGCGCCGCTGCGGGTCCATGCCTGCAACATTTCGCTGAAGGAAGGCAGATCGAAGAAGAAGTGTTCGGAATCACGCATTACCGGCGTCGCGCCGGATACCACTGATTTCGGCTCGATCAGTTCGGTCGGGCTGTAGGTCGCGCCGCACACTTCGCAGTTATCGCCGTACTGATCCGGCGATTTACATTTCGGGCAGGTGCCTTTCACAAAACGGTCCGGCAGGAACATGCCTTTTTCCGGATCGTAGAGCTGAGAGATAGTGCGGTTCTTAATAAAACCGTTCTCTTTCAGGCGCGTGTAAATAAGCTCCGACAGCTCGCGGTTCTCGTCGCTGTGCGTGGAGTGGTAGTTGTCGTAGCTGATGTTAAAGCCAGCAAAATCAGTCTGATGTTCCTGACTCATTTCGGTGATCATCTGCTCCGGGGTGATCCCCAGCTGCTGCGCTTTCAGCATGATCGGCGTGCCGTGGGCATCGTCCGCGCAAATGAAGTTCACCTCATGGCCGCGCATTCGCTGGTAACGGACCCAGACATCAGCCTGGATGTGCTCCAGCATATGGCCGAGGTGGATAGAGCCGTTGGCGTACGGTAGTGCGCACGTTACCAGAATTTTCTTCGCGACTTGAGTCATAGTAGGCATTACATCTTCTTGAGAAAAAGGGGTATCGATAGTACCAAAAGGGGAATTAGCGCGCTACGCGATCGAGGCCGTTTTAAACCATATATGCAGATATGGGAATAATTGAACGACGCTATCAGGAGCGTTTTAAACCACATGCGCCAATATGCGCAATAATTACGCTATGTGTTAACGGCATGAATCCGTAAATGGATAATTATTACCTGTGCGGTAAACTTGGCCGCTACAATGTCGTTTCTTCAGAACAACTACAAAGGAGTCGGGATGAGTTCGCAATCCCCGGCCAAATCCCCGGAAGCTTTGCGCGCCATAGTTTCGGGAACATTGGCCAATTTTCAGCACCCAACCCTGAAGCATAACCTCACGGCGTTAAAAGCCGTGCACCATGTTGCGTGGCTGGATGGCACCCTGCATATCGAACTGGTGATGCCGTTCGTCTGGCGTACCGCGTTTGAAGAGTTAAAAGCGCAGTGCAGCGCGGAGCTGCTGCGCATTACCGAAGCGCGCGCCATCGACTGGAAGCTGTCGCACAACATCGCCACCCTGAAACGCGTGAAGAATCAGCCTGGCGTCAACGGCGTGAAAAATATCATTGCGGTCAGCTCCGGCAAAGGCGGGGTAGGGAAGTCCTCCACGGCGGTAAACCTGGCGCTGGCGCTGGCGGCGGAAGGGGCAAAAGTCGGTATTCTGGATGCGGACATCTACGGCCCGTCTATTCCGCTGATGCTGGGCGCAGAACATGAGCGCCCAACCTCGCCGGACGGAACGCATATGGCGCCGATCATGGCGCATGGCCTGGCGACCAACTCCATCGGTTATCTGGTCACCGACGATAACGCCATGGTGTGGCGCGGCCCGATGGCCAGCAAAGCGTTGCTGCAGCTGTTGCAGGAATCGATGTGGCCGGATCTTGATTATCTGGTGCTGGATATGCCGCCAGGCACCGGGGATATCCAGTTAACGCTGGCGCAGAACATTCCGGTTACCGGCGCAGTGGTGGTTACCACGCCGCAGGACATTGCGCTGATCGACGCCAAAAAAGGCATCGTGATGTTTGAGAAAGTGGAAGTGCCGGTTCTGGGGATCGTCGAGAACATGAGCATGCACATTTGCAGCAACTGCGGTCACCACGAGCCGATTTTCGGCACCGGCGGCGCAGAGAAGCTGGCGGAACAGTATCACACCCAACTGCTTGGTCAGTTACCGCTGCACATTACACTGCGTGAAGATCTGGATAAGGGCACACCGACGGTGGTCAGCCGCCCGGACAGTGAATTCACGGCTATCTACCGCAATCTTGCGGATCGCGTTGCCGCGCAGCTTTACTGGCAGGGCGAAGTTATTCCTGGCGATATCGCTTTCCGCGCGGTGTAAAACCCGCATGGTGGCGATGCGGATCTGAAGATGGCGACGTCGCAGATTCGAAGAGAACAGGCCGGATGGGGTAATCCCGCATTCCGGCCTGCAATTTTACTGCTTCACCAATTTTACTGTTTCACATAGTGCATCAGCACGTAATCCCCTTCCGGTGACACGCCCTGCGCTTCTGGCCGCCAGCCGTGGCGCTCATAAAACGCCAGCGCGGCCTTATTCTGCAGCAAGCATTTCAGCGCACCGGTGCCGGTAAACGTGGTCTGTACATGTTTGAGAAGTGCGCTGCCGACCCCTTTGCCCTGAAAGGCCGGGTCAACAAACAAGTTATGCAGGAAGTTGTCGTTTTCGTACACCGAGGCGAAACCGAGCCGGTGACCCTCCTCTTCAGCGACCCAAATCACTTCATCGAGGGTGGCGGCATCAAAGTCTTCCAGTTGCCAGTCACGCCCATCGAGCCAGCTCCAGCCAGCTCTGCGGGCGTGTAAAAACAGCGTACGCAGAAACGGCCTGTCACTCTCCTGCCAGCGGCGGATAATCACAGGCGCTCCCTTAACGATGGTAGAAAATGTCGCCGTTATAGGCTTTGAGAATTTTGCCTTCAGCGTCGGTGATCAGCACGTAGTTGCCGCCCATGTAGGTCCAGTGGCTACCGGCTTCTGGTGCAGGCAGGTTACGCAACTGCCACTGTTTGATGTTGTACTCTTCGCTACGGTACATTTCTGGTACGGTATCGCCGATATTAAATTTAGTAAAGTCGGCAACAAAGTCCTTAATTTCATACGATTGCGTGCCGGTCGCCCCCGGTGTGGCCGTCTGCGGAGCCGCAAACGCCGAGGAGGCGGTGACCAACAGCGCACCCAGAAGCATCATTTTCGTTTTACTCATTGTTTCTCCAGGTTGTTCTTTTTACATTTCACGCAGTTGCTTATGTAGCACGCCATCATTGCCGTTAATGCGGTGCTGAGCAACCGGGAAAAAATAACGCTTTGGTAAAAAGTGTAAGCAAACCCAGGTCATAGCTGTACAGGCGGAGAGCGATTTTCGCTATCCGCTTGTAACGTTTGGGAATAGTCCTGGCTGGCCGATCAGCCAGCAAACCCTTCCAGCACAATCTTGCCGATGGCGCGCTGGCTTTCCAGCAGTGCATGCGCTTTACGTAAATTCGCGGCATTAATGGTGCCGAAGTGCTCGCCGAGCGTGGTTTTCAGCACGCCCTGATCAATCAACTGCGCCACGCGGGTGAGCAGATTGTGTTGCTCGATAATATCGCGGGTGGTGAACATCGAACGGGTAAACATAAATTCCCAGTGCAGAGAGATGCTTTTCACCTTCAGCGGCAACGCATCCAGGCTTTCCGGATCGTCAATCAGTGCCAGCTTACCCTGCGGTTGCAGCGCATTAATCAGCTGCTGATAGTGCTCCTGGGTATTGTTCAGGCTGGCGACGTGCGTCACCTGCGCAATACCAATTCGCGCCAGCTCTTCGGTCAGCGGTTTGCTGTGATCAATCACATGATGCGCACCCAGTTCTTTCACCCACTGCTGGCTGGCAGGGCGCGATGCGGTGCCGATAACCGTCAGGCGGGTCAGTTTACGCGCCAGCTGCGTCATGATGGAACCTACGCCGCCCGCCGCGCCAACGATCAGCAACACGTCGCCTTCGTTGCCATTCTCGTTGATGCCAAGCCGGTCAAACAGCATTTCCCATGCGGTGATGGCGGTCAGCGGCAGCGCCGCTGCCTGGGCGTTATCCAGCGTTTTCGGTTTGTGCGCCACAATGCGCTCATCGACCAGTTGATATTCGCTGTTGCTGCCCGGACGGGTCAACGCGCCCGCATACCACACTTCATCACCTGGCTGAAACAGCGTTACTGCTTGACCAACAGCTTTGACCACGCCAACGGCGTCCCAGCCCAGTACGCGCGGGGTATCGGCATTAAATCCGGCACGAACTTTGGTATCAACCGGGTTGACGGATACGGCTTTCACTTCGACCAGCAGATCGTGGCCGCTGGCCTGCGGTTGCGGCAGCTCAATATCACTGAGGAAATCCAGGTTACTGTTACCCTGCGCAGCGCGGGTAATGGCGATTGCTTTCATATGTGCTCCGTTAAGTAAGGGATGGGAGTGGGTGTGTGATTAATGGTAGTCAGGCTGATTGATATGAGAAACCATCAGAATCGGGAAGCACTTATCCTCGGGCAGTGAAAATCCTCCGACGGAGAGTTCTCACCCACTCAACGGGCAGCATTGTGCAGGCGGCAAAAGGGTTGGGCTGGGGGAATTGATATTGCAGGTGATGAGATCCCATAGGCCGGATAAGGCGTTAGCCGCTATCCGGCGATAGACCTTAATCGACGTCCGGCACCGGAATATCGGCGCTGACGCGCAGATCCTGGTCATTGAAAATCATGCAGTGCGGGCTATCAAAGGCGAGGGTGATTTTCTGCCACGGGCGGAAATGCACATCGCCGGGCAGCAGGATTTTAATGTTGTCGTGGCCATAGCACTGGCCGAAAAGATAAGTATTGTTGCCGAGCCGCTCTACCACTTCGCACTGAAACTCCAGCTGCGTACCGCGTGTGACATCGGTGGAGAGGTGCTCCGGGCGGATCCCCAGCGTCACCGCAGCCCCCGGCTCAAGGCGCGAAGTCGTGATCGCCAGCGTTAACGGATGCCCCTGCGCAAGGGTGACGGTAAGCTCGCCTGGCTGCCACGCTTTCACCGTCGCCGGCAGGAAGTTCATCTTCGGTGAGCCGATAAATCCGGCGACAAACTTATTTTTCGGGTTGTAATAGAGCTCCATCGGCGAGCCCATCTGCTCGACATTGCCGTAATTCATCACCACGATTTTATCGGCCAGCGTCATCGCTTCCACCTGGTCATGCGTGACATACACCATGGTGGTTTTCAGCTCCTGATGCAGACGAGCAATATGCAGGCGCATCTCAACGCGCAGTTCGGCATCAAGGTTGGAGAGCGGTTCATCAAACATAAACACACGCGGGTTACGCACAATAGCGCGACCAATCGCCACGCGCTGGCGCTGACCGCCGGAGAGCTGTTTCGGTTTTCTGTCCAGCAGGTGGCTGAGCTGTAAGGTTTTGGCGACCATCTCCACCTGGCGGCGGATCTCCTCCTTCGGCACTTTGTTCACTTTCAGGCCGTAGCCCATATTTTCCGCCACGGTCATATGCGGATAGAGCGCATAAGACTGGAACACCATCGAGACGCCGCGATGTGCGGGCGCGACATCATTCATCACCTCATCGCCAATCAATACTTCCCCTTCGCTGACCTCTTCCAGTCCCGCAATCATGCGCAGCATGGTCGATTTCCCGCAGCCGGAGGGGCCGACAAATACGGCAAACTCGCCGTCTTCAATCGACAGATTCACATTGTTCAGCGTCACCGTGTCGCCAAACCGTTTGGTGACATTCCTCAGTCGTATATTGGACATCAACGTTCCCCGAAATTAGTAGCCGTTATGTGCTGCGATAAGCGCGTTGTCGGATGTTTTTGTTTTACGTATAACAATCAGGCGACAGGTCTGCTCAACCGCGAAAATTCATGCTCAGACTATAACTTCCAGTGATTTCGCGCCCTATATCGAATTTCCATTTCTGTTGCATCTGTCACACAACTGACAGTTAATTCTCGTTTTATTCATCGCTCAAGCGTAGCGTATAACAAATTCGATAAGGCGCGTGAATGCGTTTTAAGCCCAGTGATATCAGGTGATTTTTAAGCTGTCTCATCGGATGTTGCACCATAAAAACCACTAAAATGTTATACCTTGACATGAGGGTGATAATGAAAAAGAGAACACTTACCGCACTGATCCTCTCTGCACTGGCTGCCGGCCAGCTTATTAGCCTGTCGGCGCACGCGGCGACAAAGCAGCTTAACGTCTGGGAAGACATCAAAAAGTCCGTCGGTATCCAGGATGCCGTCAAAGATTTTGAGCAAAAGTATGACGTTAAAGTGAACGTGCAGGAGATGCCCTACGCACAGCAACTGGAAAAATTACGCCTTGATGGCCCGGCTGGCATCGGGCCGGATGTGCTGGTTATCCCCAATGATCAGTTGGGTGGCGCGGTTGTGCAAGGGCTGCTGACCCCCCTGAATCTGGACAAAGAAAAGGTTGACGCCTTTACCCCGGCCTCCATCAACGCTTTTCGTCTGGATAACACTCTGTATGGCGTACCGAAAGCGGTAGAAACGCTGGTGCTGATTTACAACAAAGATCTGCTCGACAAGCCGCTGCAAAGCCTGCCGGAGTGGCTTGAGTACTCGAAAAAACAGCGCGAGCAGAACAAATACGGTCTGCTCGCGAAATTTGACCAAATCTATTACAGCTGGGGCGCTATCGGCCCAATGGGCGGCTACCTGTTCGGCAAAAACGACAAAGGCGGCTACAACCCGCAGGATATCGGCCTGAATAAACCGGGCGCGGTAGAAGCGGTCACCTTCCTGAAAAAATTCTACAGCGAAGGGGTGTTTCCGTCGGGGATCCTCGGTGATAACGGGCTGAACGCCATCGATTCACTGTTTACCGAGAAAAAAGCCGCGGCGGTGATTAACGGCCCGTGGGCTTTCCAGCCTTATGAAGCCGCTGGCATTAATTACGGCGTGGTGCCGCTGCCAAACTTGCCGGACGGCAAACCGATGAGTTCCTTCCTCGGCGTGAAAGGCTATGTCGTCTCCACCTGGAGTAAAGACAAGCAACTGGCGCAGCAATTTATCGAATTTATCAACCAGCCGCAGTACGTGAAAACGCGCTATATCGCCACCCGCGAGATCCCGGCGCAGAAAGCAATGATTGACGATCCGGTCATTAAAAATGACGAAAAGGCCAGCGCAGTGGCGGTACAGGCTGCGCGCGCGACGGCAATGCCGGGCATTCCTGAGATGGGCGAAGTCTGGGGACCGGCAAATGCCGCACTGGAACTGAGCCTGACCGGCAAGCAGGAACCGCAAGCCGCGCTCGATGCCGCGACCAAACAGATCCACATGCAAGTTGAAGCCATGCAGGCCAGTAACCAGTAACCGCTTGTTGTAGCAGAACGGGAGGGCAACCTCCCGTTGTCGAAAAGGAGTCGTACGTGATTATCAGTCCCAGCGAGAATTTTGCCAAAACGCAAGCAGGGCGTCATGCGTGGTGCGGGCTGCTGCTGGCCATTGTGCCAGGCTTTGGTCAGTTTTATCATCGCCAGTGGCTAAAAGGCCTTATCTTCCTTGTCCTGCTGAGCAGTTTTACCGGCATTTTTTATGATTTTTTGCGCGAGGGGATCTGGGGGTTATATACCCTCGGCGAAGAAGTACCGCGCGATAACTCGATCTTTTTGCTGGCAGAAGGGATCATCAGCCTGCTGATCATCGCCTTTGGCCTGATGGTCTGGTATCTGTCGCTACGCGATGCATGGATCAACGGCAAAAAGCGCGACGAAGGTAAGCCGCTGAACAGCGTGCGCAAGCAGTATCAACTGCTGCTCAGCGACGGTTTTCCTTATCTGATGATCACGCCCGGCTTCATCCTGCTGGTGTTTGTGGTGATTTTCCCGATCCTGTTCGGCTTCTCTATTGCTTTCACCAACTACAACCTCTATCACACGCCGCCCGCCAAACTGGTGGACTGGGTGGGATTAAAGAATTTCGTCAATATCTTTACCCTGTCGATCTGGCGTTCGACCTTCCTCGATGTGTTGCAGTGGACGGTGGTCTGGACGCTGCTGGCGACCACGTTGCAATGCACCGTTGGTGTGCTGCTGGCGATCCTGGTGAACCAGAAAGATCTGCGCTTCAAGCCGCTGGTACGCACCATTTTTATTTTGCCGTGGGCGGTGCCGGGCTTTGTCACCATTCTGGTCTTCGCCGGAATGTTTAACGACTCATTTGGCGTGATTAACAACGCCATTCTGGCTTTCTTCGGTATTGCGCCGAAAGCGTGGCTGACCGATCCGTTCTGGACGAAAACCGCGCTGATCATGATGCAAACCTGGCTCGGCTTCCCGTTTGTCTTTGCCATGACCACCGGGGTGTTGCAGGCGATTCCGGACGATCTGTACGAAGCGGCGAAGATGGATGGCGCCAGCACCTGGACCCGGCTGCGCACTATTACGCTGCCGCTGGTGCTCTACTCAATCGCGCCGATCATCATCACTCAGTACACCTTCAATTTTAATAACTTCAACATCATCTACCTGTTTAACAACGGCGGTCCGGCGGTGGCGGGCGCGAACGCTGGCGGCACCGATATCCTGGTGTCGTGGATTTACAAACTGACGATGTCCTCTTCGCAGTACGCGATTGCGGCGACCATCACCATTTTGCTGTCGATTTTTGTCGTCGGGCTGGCGTTGTGGCAGTTCCGCGCGACCAAATCTTTTAAAAACGACGACATGGCATAAGGGAAGAAAAATGGCTAAATCACAAAGTATCCGCCGCGAGAAGTGGATCCGCCTGTCGCTCTCCTGGCTGGTTATCGCGCTGGTATCGCTGATCATTATCTACCCGCTGGTCTGGACGGTCGGCGCGTCGCTGAACGCCGGTAACAGCCTGCTCAGCACCTCGATCGTCCCGGAGAACCTCTCATTCCAGCACTATGCCGATCTGTTTAACGGTCAGGTGAACTACCTGACCTGGTACTGGAATTCAATGAAGATCAGCCTGCTGACGATGGTGCTGACCTTAATCAGCGTCAGCTTTACCGCCTACGCCTTTTCGCGCTTCCGTTTTAAGGGGCGGCAGAATGGCCTGATGCTGTTTTTGCTGTTGCAGATGATCCCGCAGTTTTCCGCGCTGATCGCCATCTTCGTGCTGTCGCAGCTGCTGGGTTTGATCAACAGCCATATGGCGCTGGTGCTAATCTACGTGGCCGGGATGATCCCGATGAACACTTACCTGATGAAAGGCTACCTCGATGCCATCCCGCGCGATCTGGATGAATCTGCGCGCATGGACGGCGCCAGCAACTTCCGCATCTTTATCGAGATCATCATGCCGCTGTCGAAGCCGATTGTGGCGGTAGTGGCGTTGTTCTCCTTCACCGGGCCGCTGGGGGATTTCATCCTCTCCAGCACCATTTTGCGCACCCCGGACAAATACACGCTGCCGATTGGCCTCTACAACCTGGTAGCGCAAAAAATGGGTGCCAGTTACACCACCTATGCGGCGGGCGCGGTATTGATCGCCGTGCCGGTGGCCATTCTCTACCTTGCCTTACAAAAATACTTCGTCTCCGGCCTGACCTCCGGCAGCACCAAAGGATAACCACATGAAAAGATTTACACCCGCTCTGCTTGCTGTTTGTCTCTGTAGTTTGTCCGCCAGCACGTTTGCCGCCGACGCGTTAAAGACGCGCCCGTTCAGCGGCATGCCCGCCGACTTTATTAAAGGGGCTGATATCTCCACGCTGTTGGATGCCGAAAAGCACGGGGCGAAATTTTATAACGACAAAAATCAGCAACAGGATGCGCTCGCCATCCTGAAAGCTAACGGCGTTAACTATGTGCGCCTGCGTTTGTGGGTCGATCCGAAAGACGCGCAGGGCCAGGCTTACGGCGGCGGCGATAACGATCTGGCGACCACGCTGGCGCTGGCAAAACGGGCGAAAGCGCAGGGCATGAAGCTGCTGCTCGATTTTCACTACAGCGATTTCTGGACCGATCCCGGCAAACAGTTCAAACCGAAAGCCTGGGAAAAAATGGATTATGCGCAGCTAAAAACGGCGATCCACGACTATACCCGCGACACCATCGCCCGCTTTAAGCAGGAGGGCGTGCTGCCGGATATGGTGCAAATCGGCAATGAAATCAACTCCGGCATACTGTGGCCGGAAGGCAAAAGCTGGGGGCAGGGCGGCGGAGAATTCGACCGGCTGGCGGGGCTGCTCACCTCAGCGATTGACGGGCTGAAGGAGAACCTGAAAAACGGAGAACAGGTGAAGATCATGCTGCACCTGGCGGAGGGCACCAAAAACGATACCTTCCGCTGGTGGTTTGATGAAATCACCAAACGCAATGTGCCGTTCGATGTGATTGGCCTGTCGATGTATACCTACTGGAACGGGCCGATAAGCGCGTTGCAGGCCAATATGGACGACATCAGCAAGCGCTACAACAAAGATGTGATTGTGGTGGAAGCGGCTTACGGCTATACGCTGGCTAACTGCGATAACGCGGAAAACAGCTTCCAGGAGAAAGAAGAGAAAGCGGGCGGCTACCCTGGCACCGTGCAGGGGCAATATGACTATATCCACGATTTAATGCAGTCCGTGATTAATGTTCAGGGCCATCGCGGTAAAGGTATTTTTTATTGGGAGCCAACCTGGATTGCCGTGCCGGGAAATACCTGGGCGACGCAGGCGGGAATGAATTATATCAACGATAAGTGGAAAGAAGGCAACGCGCGGGAAAATCAAGCGCTGTTTGATTGTCAGGGGAAAGTGCTGCCCTCAGTGAAAGTCTTTAATTAACTCTGGTGTTGTAAATTTCAGGACGTTTAATATGAATAAATTTGCGCCTTTAAGCCCGAAGGTTGTCTCGCTATTGCATGGCGCGGACTATAACCCGGAACAATGGGAGAATTATCCCGGTATTATTGATGACGATATTGCCATGATGAAGCAGGCAAATTGCAATGTCATGTCGATCGGGATATTTAGCTGGTCGAAACTGGAGCCGCGGGAAGGTGAGTTTAATTTCGCCTGGCTCGATTCGGTGATTGAAAAATTATATGCAGCGGGAATTCATATTTTCCTCGCTACGCCGAGCGGCGCACGGCCCGCCTGGATGTCGCAGAAATATCCGCAAGTGCTGCGCGTCGGGCGCGATCGCGTGCCGGCGCTGCACGGCGGGCGGCACAATCACTGCATGACATCGCCGATCTACCGGGAAAAAACGCTGAAAATCAATACGCTGCTGGCTGAACGTTATGCGCAGCATCCGGCGGTACTCGGCTGGCATATTTCCAACGAGTACGGCGGAGAATGCCACTGCGATTTGTGTCAGCAAAAATTCCGCGACTGGCTGCAAGCCCGTTACCAGACGCTGGAAAACCTCAACCACGCCTGGTGGAGCGATTTCTGGAGCCACACTTACAGCGACTGGTCGCAAATTCAGTCGCCGTCGCCGCAGGGCGAAGTGTCGATCCACGGTCTGAATCTCGACTGGCGGCGCTTTAATACCGCGCAGGTCACCGATTTCTGCCGCCATGAAATCGCGCCATTGAAAGCCGCGAATGCACAGCTTCCGGTGACCACCAACTTTATGGAGTATTTCTACGATTACGACTACTGGCAACTCGCGCCAGCGCTCGACTTTATCTCCTGGGACAGCTATCCGATGTGGCACCGGGACAAAGACGAAACGCAGCTCGCCTGCTACACCGCGATGTATCACGACATGATGCGCACGTTGAAAGGCGGCAAGCCGTTTGTGCTGATGGAATCCACGCCGAGCGTCACTAACTGGCAGCCGACCAGCAAAGTGAAAAAGCCGGGAATGCATATTCTGTCGTCATTACAGGCGGTGGCGCACGGCGCGGATTCGGTGCAGTACTTCCAGTGGCGGAAAAGTCGCGGCTCGGTTGAGAAGTTCCATGGCGCGGTAATCGACCATGTTGGCCACCTGGATACCCGCGTCGGGCGCGAAGTATGTACGCTGGGCGAGATGCTGGCAAAACTCACGCCGGTAATGGGCTGTCGCACTGACGCGCGCGTGGCGATCATTTTCGACCAGCAAAACCGCTGGGCGCTGGATGATGCCGAAGGCCCGCGCAATAAGGGGATGGAGTACGAAAAAACGGTTAATGAACACTATCGCCCGTTCTGGGAAAAGGGCATCGCGGTGGATGTCATTAACGCCGACGCGGATCTGAGCCGTTATCAACTGGTGATCGCGCCCATGCTCTATATGGTACGTGAGGGCTTTGCCGAACGCGCCGAAGCGTTTGTCGCGGCGGGCGGGCATCTGGTCACCTCTTACTGGACCGGTGTGGTGAACGAAAGCGATCTCTGCTATCTCGGCGGCTTCCCTGGTCCGCTGCGCAAACTGGTGGGTATCTGGGCGGAGGAGATCGACTGCCTGGATGACAATGAACGCAATCTGGTGCAGGGGCTGGCGGGCAACGAGGCCGGGTTACAGGGGCCGTATCAGGCGCGTCATTTGTGCGAACTGATCCATGCCGAGAGCGCCAAACCACTGGCCACTTACCGGGATGATTTCTACGCCGGGCGCCCGGCGGTAACGGTCAATCAGTTCGGCAAAGGTAAGGCGTGGCACGTCGCTTCGCGCAACGATCTGGCCTTCCAGCGCGATTTCTTTGCCAGCATTATTGACGAACTGGCGCTGCCGCGCGCCGTTGAGCAGGATTTCCCGCCGGGCGTGGTGGCTACCGCGCGTACCGACGGCGAAACCACGTTTGTCTTTATCCAGAACTTCAGCGCTCAGCAACAGACGATTACGCTGCCGCCAGGCTACCAGGATTGTCTGTCGGCCGCGACCGTCAGCGGCTCGCTGGTGCTGACACCGTGGGATTGTCGCGTTGTTAGCCGCCAGGCATAAGCCGACGTAATGTGCCTGCCCATTCGGGCAGGCTTTTTTTTATCTGTCGAAAATCAGGAGCCGATGATGGTGAGTCTTAAATCCTTCCTGCACTACTTCTCCGAACCGAAAAATACCGCGGCAGCGCCCATCAGCGATGCTGAGCTGCAACTGATCCAGCGGCTGGCGCAGGCATTTGGCGGTGCGGAGAACATTGAAAATGTTGATGCCTGTCTGACCCGTTTGCGTGTGACGGTGAAAGATCTGGCCATTGTGGATTCGCAGGCGTTGCAAAATGAAGGCGCGTTGGGGGTGATTATTCTCGGTCAGCAGGTGCATGCCATATTTGGTAAACAGTCAGATGCGCTGCGTAAATTACTCGATGAACATTTCTCCTCCCGCGCATAAATAAAAAAGGGATACCCGTGAGGGTATCCCGAAATAACTAACAGAAAAGCAATGTCAATATAAATTCTGTCAGGCAATGGCCTGGCAGTTCTTGGAGATAAATAACGAGGGCAATAAATTAATATACAAAATCATTCGCGTTATATCGTGGCGACAAACCTGTTCCTGCTCAAATAAGTGAGCGGAGTAAACAGATGCTGCCAATAAAGTGATAACGTGAAGGATAAAGTTTATTTACCACCAGGCTTCCACCTGTACGCCAAAGTTCCACGTATTATTTTTAGTGCCGTCTTCAAATGATTTTCCATCTTCCGAATCATTTAAATACGAAGCGAATACGCGCAATTCAGGCCGTGACATAAATTCCGGGCCATCCGCCAGACCTACAGCGAAGGTGTATTTTTCGCCGCTCTGTTTGTAGTGGGTGCCGTTTTTATAGTCGTCTTTCTGGTAGAAACCGCCGACTTCACCAATCAGACGTACATAATTGGTGAGCTGATACTGTGCGCGGCCAACCAGTGAAACCAGGCGGGTTTTGTCGGTATATTCCGTAATGTCGTTGGCTGAACCGTAGGTCAGCACGTGGTTCAGTGAGAACTTCTCGGTAAGCGGAATCAGGCCGGTGTTAATCACGCGGTAACCGCTGGCGTCGTTCACATAGTGCCACATGTCGTACCAGCCGCCGCCCTGCGACACCATGTTCTGCGCCAGCCCTTTGTTGGCGTATTGCAGCACCAGTTTGTTATAGCCGCCAAACATATCCTGGCTGATTTCGCCGGTCACCATCACGCCGTCATCCGCTTCGTATAATCCGCCGTACTCTTTCTGTTTTTTGGTCGGATTTGGCATAGCGTAGTCGATGCCGAACTCTGTCCACGCGCCTGACCACGGTTTCCAGCCCGCATAGCGAACGTCGATATAGTTGATGTTGACGTCGTTATCGTTATCGACGCGGTAATCAACATCGTTAGCGTCGCCACGGATCCAGGCTACCGAGACCGCCCCAGGGCCGAAGGTGTAGTTTTCAATCCCGGCACCGGAACCGGAGATGTTCCAGTATTTGGTATCAATAATGTGCAGATCGTGGCGCTGGTAGTAACGTTTACCGCCCCAGATTACGGCGTTGGGATCGTTGGGAATAAGCCCTTTGATTTGCAGATTCAACTGACGCAGGCCGAACTGAGCGTCGTCGCCAATAGTGGTTTCGTTGTCGTTAGAGCCGTCGGAAACCATGCTCACCATGCTGTCGAGATAAAAACTCACCTCGTCTTTTTTATACACTTCCGAGCCCAGTTCCAGTTCGCCGTAGGTATCGGATTCGTTACCCAGGCGGCCCAGCTTGTTCTTTTGCCACTCAACCTGCCCGCCATCGCCGGACACGCCTACGCCGCCGCGCAGGTAGCCGTGAAAGTCGATCGGTACAGATATCGCAGCCAGCAGTGAAGGTGAAGTCAGCGCAGCGGCTAACGCAAGAGTGAGAGTGCGTAGCGTAGTGTTCATATCATTCCTCTTATTGTTTTGTATTACGTTCACATAAACGATGTCATAAAATGCCTAAATGTAAAAACAGGCAAACTAACGATTGCGAATGTGTGATTAACTGCAAATAAATCAGCCTTTTTTGTTACCAACAGCGAATTTCTTCACAATGTTGGGTATTGTGAGCGTGATACTTATTTTGCGAAATTGAAGCGGGAGAATGTGTGGTGAGCGTTTTTTTAGGAAGCCCCTGTTACACTTGGCGCATAACAACATAAGGAACCGGACCATGAAGTCTAAAAGTGCAACGCTGGAAGACGTAGCCCGCCATGCGGGTGTCTCCTACCAGACCGTGTCCAGGGTACTCAACAAATCTGCCAATGTATCCGAAGCCACGCGTTTAAAAGTGGAGAAATCCATAGAGTTATTGCGTTACGTACCGAACCGGCTGGCGCAGCAATTAGTGGGAAAGCAGAGTCAGACTATCGGCCTGGTGACCACTTCGCTGGCGCTGCATGCCCCTTCGCAGGTGGCGGCGGCGGTGAAACGCTACGCCAACCTTGATGGCTACCAGGTCTTGATTTCGATGATCGATGAGAACGTCAATCAAGATATCCAGTCCGCCATCAATGAACTGAAGTCACAGCTGGTCGATAAAGTGATCATTAACGTGCCGCTGGAAACCGAAGAGGCCCAGCATATCGCCTCTGACAACGATGACATCGTCTGCTTGTTTCTCGATGTCGATCCGTACAGTTCCGTGTTTAACGTTTCGTTTAACCCGGCGGACGGTACCCGCGCCAGTGTTAAGCATCTGTATGAACTGGGCCACCGCGAGATCGCGCTGCTGGCCGGGCCGGAATCGTCGGTGTCGGCGAATCTACGGCTGAAAAGCTGGATCGATACGCTCAGCGGCTATGGGTTGAAACCGGTAACGGTGTTTCATGGTAACTGGGATGCACAGAGCGGTTACGCTGGCGCATTACAGATGCTGCGCGAAACGCCGAATTTCACCGCCGTGCTGGTAGGCAACGATCAGATGGCGCTGGGCGTATTGAGCGCCTTCCATCAACATCAGATTGCCATTCCCGGCGAGAAATCGGTGGTGGGTTACGACGGCACTTATGAAAGTTCGTTTTTCCATCCGTCGCTGACCACCGTTTCGCTGGATCTCGATTTGCAGGGCAAAGAAGCGGTGCGTCGTCTGCTCGACAGCGGTCATGGCGATGCGGCGCGCAGCTCGTCGGTGCTGCCTGCAAAACTTATCGTGCGCCATTCAACCGGCGCGTTGCAGGAGCAGGGGATCAATTTGCAGGAGATCTCCCAGCAGTTGCAGGCTATTGCGCATAAGCTGTGGAAGTAAGAGATACACGAAGCGCCATCGGCATTGTGCCGGTAGCGCTTCGGTTTACAGCGATTACTGCGCTTTTGGCGTCAGTTTCAGAAAACGCATCATGCCAGGGCGGCGTTCAGAGGTGAGCAACAGGCGGTTGTCATCGGTAAAGTCGCGCAGTTCAGGCAGATTGCTGGTTTCGCGTTCAACGCGTTGCACGGTTTCAATGTCGAAATAGTGCGCGGCGTTGCGCAGAAAGGCGTTGTATTTGGCGAGGAAATCGTCCATCCAGTGGTGAATCTCGATGATCACCGTGCAGGATTTCAGCAGGTTTAACACCTCATCGGTCAGCAGTTCAAACTCGAAGCCTTCGATGTCGATCAGCACCAGAGCGTTATCCAGATCTTGCGCGCGCAGGCTGGCAAAACTGGCAGCATTGGCTTCACCGAGGATGGTCAGCTCGCCGACCGAGTGGTTCTTTTTCCAGTTTTCCGCAATGACGGCGCGGCCTTTTTCCGTTTGCTCAAAGCAGATGGTCTTGCCAATCTTGCCGGAAACCAGCATACCGATGGCGTAGTAGCCATCCGCAGCACCAATGTCGATAAAAGTTGAGAAGCGGCCAGCTTCTGTTGCCTCGATCAGATTCAGGATCTCTTTTTCGTACAGCCCCAGGCACTGGGAGCCGAGATCGAGTTTTCCCCACCAGGTGTCGCGATCGAGATGTAATCCTTTGAACGGGCCGTATTTCACGGTGCCCTGCAACAGGTCGAAGACCTCTAATGACATACGTTCCTGACGCTCACGAATGGTTTCGCGACGCCAGTTTTCTCTCTGCTCCAGCGTGGACTGCTGTGCGCGTTCCAGCATCGGATGGAAATAATCTGCTTCCGCTAAAATAAATTGTTCTACGTTGTTCATTTTCATTATCACCTGAGTGCGGTTAGGCGCTTATTCACAATGACTGCAAAATACGTTTACGCTCGGCGTCGTCTTGCTGGGGCGTGTAATCCGCAACCGCGCAGGAGGCGCAAATACCTTGCTTCAGCCCAAAATCAAACAGCCCGCGGCGGAAACCGCTGAGGGTTTTTGACGCGTAAATATCAAAGATGGATGATGTCGCCACGTTGCCCGCCGGTGCGAGGTTGGTCTTGTCATCTAAAAAGCTCTCACAGCACGGCTGCACTGTACCATCGTAAAAGATGGTGAATTCGCGAAACGGTTTGACGCAGGGGCTGGTGCGAATGGTTGCCGACGCGGCATGCTCGGTCAGCACGCCCGCGCGGTTGGTGCCATATTTGCGCCAGTCCGGCCACTGGATCTTGATTTGCACGCCGCGATGACGGAATAAAATCGACGTCGAATTAACTACGTCGTCGATGCTGAAATCCGGGTACTTATCGCCGCACTCCAGCTTATCCAGCAGTTTGGTTACCCGGCGGCGGATCGCTGCAGGGGTTTGTGTCACATTGGAAGAGGGATGCAGCGTGACGCAGATATTGTTTAACCCGCTGTCAGAGAGCGTACTCAGACGCTCGATATCGAGGAAATCACCGTTGCTGTTAAAGGCGATGTGGCTATAGGGCAGCGCCTCTTTGATGAGGGTGATTTTGCGCTCCAGATCTAAATCCAGCAGCGGTTCGTTATAAAGGTTCAGAGAGATGCGGTTTTCGTAGCGGATCGATGCCAGTTCGGCGCAGATCTTCTCCAGTGTAGTCGTATCCATATAACGCTGAAGCGCCTGGCGGTTAGAGAAGCTCACCGGGCAGTAATCGCACTTACGGTTGCAGTTATACGACAGCTCCAGATTGATGATTTCCACGTGGCGCTTAAACATGATCTGTTTCTGCTCCGCGGTCAGCGTCGCGCTGCGTCGGCTGTCCAGCAGGTTCTTGATGCCCTCATCTGATGCAAAGCTGATCTGCTCAAAATAATTCATGTACATTCTCCTGCCGCAACCGCATGTGGGTAGAACCCGTGCTTTGAGTTTTGTAATGCATTGATATTCATGGATCTATTGCCACATCATGCCGATGAGCTACCAGACGCCGTGTAATGATATCGGCCAGCTGACTGAAAACCTGAGCCCGCAGCCTGATAATTAATTTCCTTTAAGGGACGCGCGGGCGTGATTCGCTTATATTAGGCTGCAGACAGTTTAGCGTTGGGGCAGCAGAGGCTAAGGATGTAACAAACGTGTGTTCATAAGCCTTTTCTGCGCTTAGTGACAAGGGGCGACGCCCGTTAAATCAGGGAAGTCAGGAATGGAACCGGCGGGCTTGAGGTTGAGCGGATTTGGCGTGAGGCCTCTTTTTTGAATACCAGCAAGGCGTTACTTAAGAGATCTCTTCTCCTCGCTCACGACAATAGTTTTGCGTCAGCGTTATTCGTAATTATCTTCTTAGCCTTAACCTAAATATTCACGCTCTTGTGCCGATAATTGTCGCAGGCCGCACCGCTTTTTGTGGGGCCGATGGTTGTGTCGTTATCTTATACAAGGGTAAAAATATGTCATTACGACGGTTTTCTTTTCTTATTTTCAGTCTCTTACTCTGTATCTTCCTTATCAGTTCTACCTCTAACCTTTGGTCACTTACGCGCAGCAACCAGTCACTGGATAGCGTGAACAAAGAAATTCGCGTGGTGTTATCCGTGATCGATCCGATCAACCACAGCCGTACATTGCGGGTCAGGCTGATGGAAGCGATGATTAACTCCAGCCTTGGCGATAGCGAGAAAGCCCGGGCATCACTTGAGAAAGCGCAAGAAGTGATGCAGAAAGCTTCTGCTGCTTTTGACGCCTATCAGGCGGCTTCACATATTGCCGGTGAAGAACAGTTTTCCGTTCCCTATAACAATGCCTGGCATGTTTATGTCAATGATGGTCTGAAACCGTTGATGGATGCCGCGAACCGTAATGACAGCGCGCGCTTTAATCAACTGGTCAGCGATACAATTCCGGTACTCGATCGTCAGTTCGAAATCACGCTGGATAATTTGCTGGCGTTTCGCGAGAAAAACGCGCAGCGCCTTAACAATGATGCGCAGAGCCGCTTTACCAACAGTGTGGTCACTATCGTTATCTTCGCTCTGCTGTTTACGCTGATTATCATCGCCATGTTTATCCTGATACGGCGGCGCGTTCTTTCTCCTCTTGACGCTGCGCGGCTTCACTGTCAGCAGATGGCTGCCGGAGAACTGCATAGCCCGGTGATCTCGCGCTCGAAAGATGAAATCGGGACGTTGCTCAGCTCGCTGGAGCAGATGCGTCTTTCGCTGGTGGACATCATTGCGCAGGTTCGTCATTCAAGCGAAAGCGTGGCTCATGCCGCCGAAGAAATTGCCGCAGGAAATACGGATCTCTCGGCGCGAACAGAGTCGCAGGCCGCTTCCCTTGGCGAAACGGCTGCCAGTATGGAACAACTGACTTCCACGGTGAAACACACCTCAGAAAACACGCACCAGGCTAACCAACTTGCCAGCAACATGCGCAACTCTGCGCAAGAGGGCAACACCATCGTTGAAGAAGCGGTGCTTTCAATGAAGGAAATCGAAAGCAGCTCAGGCAAAATCGATACAATTATCGGCCTGATTGAAGATATTGCTTTCCAGACTAATATCCTGGCGCTTAACGCGGCCGTTGAGGCAGCCCGCGCTGGCGAGCAGGGGCGCGGTTTTGCCGTTGTCGCCAGCGAAGTCCGTAATCTGGCACAGCGCTCGTCGGTTGCTGCGAAAGAGATTAAGGAGTTGATTGAGCAGTCCGGTACTCAGGTTCAGCTTGGCAGCGAAAGGGTGGAGCGAGCGGGCGAAAGCATGAAGCGCATTATCGCTTCCGTTAAACAGGTGTCCGAACTGATGTCGGAGATTGATCTCTCCACCAATGAGCAAAGCCGCGGTATTGAGCAGATCAATATTGCTGTCGCGCAAATGGATTCCGTTACCCAGCAGAACGCCGCACTTGTTGAGGAAGCCTCTGCCGCGGCACATTCGCTGAAAGAGCAGTCGCAATTACTTAAACAGGCTGTGGCTGTTTTCAAACTTAACTGATGACAAACGATGACAGGCAGGCTTCGGCCTGCCTCTCTTTTTGTGGCAGGGTGATTTCTTCAGCAACCGGCCGGATAACGATCAAACAATCCGGATTTGTACTTGCAGGCTTGTTATATGCTTTAAACTTTCTCGGTCCACATGGCCGTATTCGCTGCCCGAAACCGGCATTGATTAACGTGACGCCCGGGATTTGCCCTGGGGAATTCGTCCGGGGGTTGTGTCTTTGATCTCCGCTGGCATTATTGCTGAGTGGCGATTAACGGCTGCTAATCGCAATCAGTTGAATCAGATTCAACTGATTCGGGGTGCCCTTCCTTGTGAAGGCTGAGAAATACCTGTATTACCCGATCTGTAAGATACCCACGTCAGTAACGACGGGATTTTCCGCCGTTGTGTACCCGAATAATGTTCAAAAATGAAAAAAGCCCCGCCTTTTTAGGTTCGGGGCCAGTCTGGCGCGCTTAAATTTACCGTAGGCTGTACGTTAAAAAGTAGCGGCCTGCGTGTGAACGAGGAAATTATCAGACGATATGTGAGGCATCAGGAGAAAACGGAACAAATACATGAACAGCAAATGGAATTGCTAGAGCAATAAGCGGAAAGTGACAATAGCCCCCTTACAGGGGGCATTCTCAAAAGCCACCTTCTAAGAAGGTGGTCTTTTACTTATGTTTGGCTACTGATATTTTCGCCGTACTTTCTGAATAATGAACATCAACAGTGCAGTAACAACGAGCATGAGTAGGAACAGCACCCATAGAAACGATGGATCAGCTTCGCCATCAGCAAATCCCAACCCGGTGCGGTTCAGAAAATCATTACTGATTTGAGACAAATACTCGACCAGCCCGCCCAGAGGGAACAGCACGATAAAGAATGAAGCCACAAGGCAGAGAAGACCGATCAGTGTGTTAATTATTAAATTTGCATGACGCATAATCAGTCCGCCCTGTTACGTCTATACGTCCATATGCCATTAATCCTTTTCCCCCCGGCACTCGAACTTTTTTACGTGCAAGTAACGAGGTTCTGACTAACTGGAAATCAGGAATGTTATAGAAAGTTATACATCCCCACGACTCCCCCTCGCCATTTGGGCGCAACGGGTGAAGCCGGAAAGATCCTCTGTCAACGCCATTAACGAAAACGTGATCACTCATTGTGGAGGCATTGAACAATCCAAACCACTCCTCGTGATTTGTTCCATTCCTGAAATCCTTAACAAATCGCTCTACCTGGTTGGCAATACTCCCGGACGGGGCATCAACGATCCAGTAAGTGCCTACAGGCAAAGCCGCATTTCGTATAAATGCACACTCTGCGATGTTGGTTACTGGTGCTATCCCCGAAAACACTGGAAACGTTCCGACACCGTAAACATGAAGTTTAAGCCGTCTCCCGATACGTCGTTGTAGTCCATCCTGCAAATCTGCATAACATAAAACTCCCTGTAGATTTGCGGGTTATGTTACCGCCGATTTAACCAACCAGCCAGCCTTACCCTCTGAATTTGGGACACATTTGGGGACACAAGTTGGGACACAGCGCATTTTTAAGGGTTGTGTCTTTGTCTTCCCGCTGGCATGATCCTGAACAGGGATTAATGAGAGCATTAATCGCAAGTAGTTGAATTTGTTTTAAATGACTCGGGGTGCCCTTCTTTGTGAAGGCTGAGAAATACCCGTAATACCTGATCTGGATAATGCCAGCGTAGGGAAGTCAGATGCCTGTCGGGCTATCACTTCTTCCACGGCCTGGCAGGAGCGAAACCATGCAACCTGACCTGCTTGATCGTGCGCAAACCGCACATGCCTTACAGCAATTCCGCCGCCATTCCCCGCTTGTTCACTGTATGACCAACGATGTTGTACAAACCTTTACCGCCAATGTGCTACTGGCGCTTGGCGCGTCACCGGCCATGGTGATTGATCGTGACGAGGCGCAGCAATTCAGTGCGATTGCCGATGCGCTGTTGATTAACGTTGGTACCTTAACCCGCGAGCGGGCCGATGCGATGCTGGCGGCTGCCGAAAGCGCAAATGCGGCAGGTAAACCCTGGACGCTCGATCCTGTGGCCGTCGGCGCACTCACTTTCCGTACGCAATTTTGCCAGCAACTGCTTACCCTGCATCCGGCGGCGATCCGCGGCAATGCCTCCGAAATTCTGGCACTCGCGGGAGTGAGCGCAGGCGGGCGCGGCGTGGATACCACCGATACCACCAGCAATGCGTTGCCCGCAGCGCAGGCGCTGGCGCGGCAAACCGGCGCTGTGGTGGCCGTTACCGGCGAAGTGGACTATGTCACTGATGGCCGTCGTACACTGATGGTCACCGGGGGCGATGTGCTGATGACGCGGGTTGTCGGCACAGGTTGCGCGTTATCCGCCGTGGTGGCCGCCAGTTGTGCGCTGCAAGGCGATCGCCTGGTGAATGTGGCCGCCGCCTGCGCCTGGTTCGGGCTGGCGGGTAGCCTGGCGGTCGCGAACAGCAACGGGCCGGGCAGCTTTACGCCCGCGTTTCTCGACGCGCTCTACGCGCTCGGCGGGGAGGGTTCGTTATGAGGCGAATCAATGCATTGACCATCGCCGGTACCGATCCCAGCGGTGGCGCGGGAATTCAGGCAGATTTAAAAACCTTCTCGGCGCTTGGCGCTTACGGCTGCTCGGTGATCACCGCGCTGGTGGCGCAAAACACCTGCGGCGTGCAGTCGGTGTACCGTATCGAACCGGATTTTGTCGCCGCGCAACTCGACTCGGTACTCAGCGATGTGCGTATCGACACCACCAAAATCGGCATGCTGGCGGAAACCGATATTGTCGAAGCGGTGGCGGAGCGCCTGCGCCGCTATCAGGTACGCAATGTAGTGCTGGATACGGTAATGCTCGCCAAGAGCGGCGACCCGCTGCTGTCACCCTCCGCCGTGTCGGCGCTGCGTCAGCATTTACTGCCGCAGGTTTCACTTATTACGCCCAATCTGCCTGAGGCCGCGGCGCTGCTTGACGCGCCACATGCCCGCACCGAGCAGGAGATGCATGCGCAGGGAGAAGCGCTGCTGGCACTCGGCTGCGAGGCGGTGCTGATGAAAGGCGGTCATCTGGATGACGCCGAAAGCCCGGACTGGCTCTTCACTCGTGATGGCGCGCTACGCTTTACCGCACCGCGAGTGGCGACGAAAAATACCCACGGCACAGGCTGCACGCTCTCCGCCGCGCTGGCTGCGCTGCGCCCGCGCCACAACGACTGGGCGTCGACGGTCGCGGAAGCCAAACAGTGGCTGACGGCCGCGCTGATGCAGGCGGATTCGCTGGAAGTCGGTAGCGGAAACGGGCCGGTTCACCATTTCCATCAGTGGTGGTAAACCAGGATCCGAAACGTGCCAGCAGATAATGCTGAAAAAAAAGGCAGCGGTGGAAAATCTCGCCCATGAGTACCAGGCTTATTTCTGCCTGCCGTAAGGCAGGTCGGGATAATCCAATTCGCTTTGCGCGAAGCTTACGGGAGCATAGCTATGACTGATATTGTGCAGTTACTCGGCAAAGACGCCGACAGCCTTCTGCAACACCGCTGTATGACCATCCCCGCTGACCAACTCTATTTGCCGGGCGGCGATTATGTGGATCGCGTGATGGTCGATAACAATCGTCCGCCTGCGGTACTGCGTAACATGCAGACGCTGTATAACCACGGGCGGCTGGCGGGAACCGGGTATCTGTCCATTCTGCCGGTTGACCAGGGGATTGAGCACTCGGCGGGCGCATCCTTTGCAGCGAATCCGCTCTATTTTGATCCGAAGAATATCGTGGAGCTGGCGATTGAAGCCGGGTGTAACTGTGTTGCCTCTACCTACGGTGTGCTGGCCTCTGTTTCCCGCCGCTACGCGCACCGCATTCCCTTCCTCGTCAAACTCAACCACAACGAAACCCTCAGCTACCCGACGGAATATGACCAGACGCTGTATGCCAGCGTTGAGCAGGCATTCAATATGGGCGCAGTGGCCGTTGGCGCGACCATCTATTTTGGATCGCTGGAATCCCGCCGCCAGATTGAAGAGATCTCTGCCGCCTTTGAACGCGCGCATGAGCTGGGGCTGGTGACCGTGCTGTGGGCCTACCTGCGCAACTCTGCTTTCAAGAAAGATGGCGTGGATTACCATGTTTCGGCGGATTTGACTGGCCAGGCGAATCACATTGCCGCCACTATCGGCGCGGACATCGTGAAGCAGAAAATGGCGGAAAATAACGGCGGCTATAAGGCGGTTAACTTCGGTTATACCGATGAACGCGTCTACAGCAAACTGACCAGCGATAACCCGATCGATCTGGTGCGTTACCAACTGGCGAACTGCTACATGGGGCGCGCGGGGCTTATTAACTCCGGTGGCGCTGCTGGTGGGGACACCGATCTGGCCGATGCTGTCCGTACGGCGGTTATCAATAAACGCGCGGGTGGCATGGGGTTGATCCTTGGCCGTAAAGCGTTCAAGAAAACCATGGCTGACGGCGTGAAACTGATTAACGCCGTGCAGGATGTCTATCTTGATCAGAAAGTGACCATCGCATAACTTTTCCGTTATCTCCTCTCCATTTCGGGGAGGAGATTTTCTTATGAATCAGTAAATTATTTCGATTAAACCCTCCCGCTGACGAGGGCAGGGAAAGGCATTTTTAAGTGGGTCAGCGCAATAACGGGCAATCCGGCGGTAACCGGCACTGCAACGCGTTGGGCAGCACTTCAATGCGGAAATGCTCGCCGCTCAGCGGTTCACCGTCGAGGTTAAAGGTAATTTCATGCGGAGCGCTGATCTCAAACCACGCCGATTTTCCGTCAATAATATGCGGATTATCGTCCGGCTGCGTCAGGGTGGTTAACAGCGCCGGTAACAGCTCTTCGCCGGTAAAAATACGCAGATGCAATAGGCCATCGTTAATCAGCGCCTGCGGGCAAAGCTGTTGTCCGCCGCCCGCCTGGCGGCCGTTACCAATGCCAATCACCAGCGCATCACCCTGCCACTGGAAATCCTCACCGCGAATTTCGCAGCGGTCGGCTTTCAGCTTATCCAGCCGCAGCAGCCCGTGGATCAGATAAGAAACCCCGCCCAGCGCGGCCTTTAGTTTTTCCGGTGTTTCCGTGGTGATGCGGGTACCAAAACCACCGGTTGCCATATTGATAAAACAGGTTTTATCGTTGACGCGGGCGATATCGATAGCCACCGCTTTACCCACTATGGCCAGCTGTAACGCTTTCTCCAGCGTCTCGGGGATCCCCGCGCTGGTGGCAAAATCATTGGCGGTGCCGAGCGGCAAAATACCGAGCGCCGGAATATTATCACCCGTGCAGTTCACCAGCGCTGTTGCCACTTCGTTGATGGTGCCATCGCCACCGCCAGCGATCACCGTATCTACGCCAAGCTGCTGCGCTTCCTTAACGTAGCGCCCGGCATCGCCTTTTTCCCAGGTGACGCGCACCTGAATATCCATGCCTTCGTCACGCAGCAACGCGATAGCTGTGCGCAGCGTTTCGTCGCCAGCGCTTTTACCGTTGAGGATCAATAAGCTTCCAGGAATTTTGCCCATATTTCTCGTCCTTATTGCATGCAATGAGGAAAGTGTATCTCACGAGCGGGGAGGGGGTAAAAAAAGCGGAAAAAAGAGTTAAAAAAAATCAGCCTGCGTAAGGGAGATTACGCAGGCTAAGGAGGTGGTTCCTGGTACAGCTAGCATTTATGGGTTATGTTTTTCAGCGAGATGGATAATACCCATAACGACCGGGGAGGTATGTGATCCGATTCTAAGATTTTTCCAGCCGTAAAAATAACCCTGCTAAATTACTTCGCGTGAGGATTACGCGTCGACTGTCCGGTGAAATTGCGCATCAGAAGCGCATATTCCAGCGCCATATCCTGCGGAACCGGCAACCAGACAGTATAACCATCGCCTGGTGCTACCGGCATCGCTTCGCCTTTGGCGTTTTCCATCTGCTCAAGCGTAAAGTTGACGTTGCCCTGCGGCGTCATCAGCTCCAGGCTGTCGCCGACCGAAAACTTATTTTTCACCGCGACGGCTGCCAGATTGCCTTTACGCTCGCCGGTGAATTCGCCGACAAACTGCTGGCGCTCGGAAACCGAGTAGCCATAGTCATAGTTCTGGTAATCATCGTGCGTGTGGCGGCGCAGGAAACCTTCGGTGTAACCGCGATGCGACAGCCCTTCCAGCGTTTCCAGCAGCGAAGTGTCGAACGGTTTACCCGCGGCGGCATCGTCGATCGCTTTGCGGTAAACCTGCGCGGTACGGGCGCAGTAGTAGAACGATTTGGTACGGCCTTCAATTTTCAGCGAGTGCACGCCCATCTGCGTCAGGCGCTCAACGTGGGCAATTGCGCGCAGATCTTTCGAGTTCATGATGTAGGTGCCGTGCTCATCCTCGAAGGCGGTCATGTACTCGCCTGGACGCTGCGCTTCCTCAATCATAAAGACTTTATCGGTCGGCGCGCCGACGCCCAGCGTGGGTTCGATGTTCTGCACCGGAATCGGTTCGTGAACATGTACGATATTGCCGATAGCGTCTTCTTTGCCTTCCTGCACGTTATATTCCCAGCGGCAGGCGTTAGTGCAGGTGCCCTGGTTCGGATCGCGCTTGTTGATATAGCCTGAAAGCAGGCAACGGCCGGAATAAGCCATGCACAGTGCGCCGTGCACGAAGATTTCGATCTCCATTTCCGGCACCTGGCTGCGAATTTCGGCGATCTCTTCCAGCGACAGCTCGCGGGAGAGGATCACACGCGTCAGCCCCATCTGCTGCCAGAATTTCACCGTTGCCCAGTTGACCGCGTTCGCCTGCACGGAGAGGTGAATCGGCATCTGCGGGAAGTTTTCGCGCACCATCATGATAAGCCCCGGATCGGACATAATCAGCGCATCCGGCCCCATCTCCACCACCGGTTTCAGATCGCGGATGAACGTTTTCAGCTTGGCGTTATGCGGCGCGATATTCACCACTACGTAGAATTTTTTGCCCTGCGCGTGGGCTTCATTGATGCCGATTTGCAGGTTTTCGTGGTTGAATTCGTTATTGCGTACTCGCAGCGAGTAGCGCGGCTGGCCAGCGTAAACGGCGTCCGCGCCGTAAGCGAAGGCGTAACGCATATTTTTCAGCGTTCCCGCCGGGGACAGGAGTTCCGGTTTAAACATGATTTTCTCGTTCTGATGACAGGTCAGATCGCCTCACCAGGTGAGGCGGCGGGGGAGTTCCCCTAAATTTAGGGCGGGAATTGTAGCGCCGCGCGCCAGGGGAGTAAACCTGCGCGTTAGTTCACGCGCAGATAAGTGCCGTCGGCGCTGACGTTATGGCCGAAACCGCAGTTTTCAGCATTGTCGGTGCGGGCATCGAGCTTCAGACCATCCGGTGAAAGCGCCAGGGAGATAGTGCATTGCATGCCAAAATCTTTAATCACCACTGCGCCTTTGCCCTCTTTCAGCGTTACTTTTTCTGAGAACTCGCCTAAATTGGGGCCCGAGTACATCGCCATCAACCCAAAATAAGCGCCTTCCCAGTCCGCCTGCCAGCTATCGCCGCCCCGCGGCTTGAGAATAAAGGTTTGAAAGTTGCCTCGCCCGGCGTACTGCCAGTATTCACCGGAGGGAGAGGTGGGTTTTGGCAGCGCGTCGAGTTTGTCCTTAATCAGCGACAGGTTATAGGCCGATTTTTTATTGTCCGGATAGATAGCCAGCCAGGCCTGCGCTTTACGATAATCACCTTCGCGAATCCAGGTGAGCGCCACGTTGTTATACGCAGTCGCCAGCTTGTCTTCATCAAACTGCTGAACGTTGGCGTCGCACTGCTCCTGCCATGCCACTTGTTGTTCGAACGCTTCCCGGGCTTTGGGATAGTTTTTCGCTTTGTAAAACTGCTCGCCCTGTTTTGCATAACCAGAGATCTTCGCGCAATCGGCGGCCATTTCTTCGTCGGTTATTTCCGCCTGGCAACTGAACGCAGCCAACAGCAGCATCAGTACGCCATAGTCATATTTCCTCACCATCCTTCTCCTTTATTATTGTTTTGATACGTCTGAAGCCGCCCGCCATGATACAGAGGATTACAGCATTGTTCACGACCGGTTTATACTCGGCGCTGGGCCTTGTCAGGGCGGTGTCGTGTTGCTGTCGGGTAACGATCGTGTTGCTGTCCGCGTGGTTCAGCGACACTGCAAGCCGGTTTCCTGTGGAGAAATATCATGAGCAATAAAGTGAAAGCGTTCCGTCTGGCCCGCGCCTGGTCGCAGGAGCAGCTTGCAGAGATGGCAGCGTTGAGCGTCAGAACGGTGCAGCGAATTGAAGGTGGCGATCAACCTTCGCTGGAGACGCTGAGTGCGTTAGCGGCGGTGTTTGGCGTCAGTGTCACTGAGTTATCCGGGCAGGCGGAAGCGGGGGAAGAGGCGCTGGATCAGCGCATTACTGCTGCGCGGGAAAAGCTCGATGCCGAAAGCCGCTTCTGGCGATCGCTTATCACCGCCGTCATTGTCTGCGCGCTGCTCTATTTCCTTAATCGCAGTACCGCGCCAGAACCGCTGTGGTCACTGTGGGTGGTAGCGATTTGGGGCGGATTGCTGCTGGTGCGGGGATTGCGGCTCTTTGTCTTCGCTGAGCCGATCGCCCGCTGGCGCAAACAGCGTTTACAGCGGCTGTTGCGTAAATAAAACACCGTCGGGCGTGAAGCCCGACAGCGTTACGCCAGTTTGCAGGCGTCGGCTTCCCAGCGGTAGCCGACGCCATAAACTGCGCGGATAAAGGATTGTTCCTCATCCAGCGCTTCCAGTTTACGGCGCAGGTTTTTGATATGGCTATCGATAGTGCGGTCGGTCACCACGCGATAGTCATCATAAAGATGGTTGAGCAGTTGTTCGCGGGAGAAGACCTTACCCGGCTCGCTGGAGAGGGTTTTCAGCAGGCGGAACTCAGCCGGGGTGAGATCCAGCAGTTTGTTGTGCCAGCTTGCCTGGAAACGCCCTTCATCAACAATCAGCGGGCTTTCCGCATCCAGCGCCTGCAATTCGCGTTGCGGCTTGCAGCGGCGCAGAATGGTTTTGACTCGCGCTACCACTTCGCGCGGGCTGTAGGGTTTGCAGATGTAGTCGTCGGCGCCAATTTCCAGCCCCAGCAGACGATCGATCTCCTCAATTTTTGCCGTCACCATAATGACCGGCACATTGGAGAAGCGACGGATCTCCCGGCACAGGGTCAGACCATCGGTGCCGGGCAGCATCAGATCGAGCAGGATCAAATCCGGCGGCGTCTGGCGGACATATCCCAGCACCTGATCGCCGTGGTTAATCAGCGTCGGCGCGTAGCTGGCCGCCCGCAGATAATCGATCAGCAACTGTCCCAGCTTCGGCTCATCTTCCACGATCAGAATACGCGGCGTGTTTTCATCAATGGGTAGCTCAGTCATACTTCTCTCGATTGTTCGCCTTCAAGCGGTAATTCAACTGTAATGGTAACCCCGCCAAATGGCGAGTGCCCGGCGTGGATAGCGCCACCGTGGGCCTCCACAATATTCAAACAGATTGCCAGCCCCAGGCCGGAGCCGCCGCTGGCGCGGTTGCGCGATCCTTCCGTGCGGTAGAAACGCTCAAACAAGCGCGTCAGCTGCTCGTCGGTAACGCCCGGCGCGCTGTCGGCAAAGCGCAGGATCAGTTTGCCGTCGCGGGTGGTGGACTGAATTTGCGTTTGTCCGCCGCCATCCGTATAGCGCAGGCTGTTTTCCAGCAGATTATTAAACAGCTGCATCAGGCGATCGGGATCGCCAAATACTCTGCCACTGGTGGACTGCAAATCCAGCGACAAGTTCAGGTTTCGGCTGATAAAACGTTCATGAAACGCGCCAGCCGCAATCTCCAGCAACGTCACCACATCCACCGGCGTGCGCTGGTAGGCCAGCGCGCCCTCGTCGGACATCGACAACTGATGTAAATCGTTCACCAGCTTGGTGAGCGTGCCGACCTCTGCCTGTAACGACAGTACCGACTCCGGCGTAAATTTGCGTACGCCGTCCTGAATCGCCTCCAGCTCGCCGCGCAGTACCGCCAGCGGCGTGCGCAGTTCGTGGGAGATATCAGCCATAAAATCGCGACGCATTTGCTGGTTTTTCTCCAGCGTACTGGCCAGCAGGTTAAAGTCGCGTGCCAGCCTGCCCAGTTCATCCTGGCTGTCCGTCGTGACGCGCGTCGAGAAATCCCCGGAGGCCAGTTTGTGCGTCCCCTCGACCAGCCGTTTCACCGGTGCCAGCAGGCCGCGCGCCAGCGGGAAGGTGGCCAGCGCCGCCAGCAGCGTAGCAAGGCAGACAATCAACCAACTGGTACGGCGCTGTTGACGGTCAAAATTGATGTCGGTATTGCGCGTTAACCGTTCAACCGGGGAGGCAATCACCCAGCCCACCGTTTTCTGGTTCACTACAATCGCCCGGCGGTTGCCTTCGTCCGGCACCGTGCCGCGCGGGCCGACCAGCACATTGTTGTTCTGATCGACAACCCAGAACACCGTGCGCCAGCCGCGCGGTGGCGGCGGACCAGGTGGGCCAGGAGGTGGATCATCGTTTTCCATCCCGCGATCGGATTCGGCGTTATTGTCTGGCCCCATGCCCCGAGCCGCTCCCTGGTTGTCCGCTACCATTCCACGATCTGCGCTACCATTGTTGCTCATTGCGCGATCCCGCTGCATGCCGCGTTCCGGCATACCAGCGTGATCATCTTCATGGTCGTTATCGCGTTCGAAAGATCGCAGGATCTGGAAAATCATCCGGTCGTTATTGCGCAGAAATTGCCAGTCGCCGTGCTGGGCGTACTGCTCGGCCAGCGTATCGCTCAACAGTTGCAGGCGCTGCTCGTTGCCGCGCTTAATATAGTCGATAAACCCGCGCTCAAAGCTGATTCGCACCGCCCAGTGCATGATGATCAGCAGTACGATGCAGGTGGTCAAAATGGCCAGAAAAAGTTTGGCCGTAATACCCGGCCGCCAGAATTTCATGATTCTCTCCTGTTGCGACGGGCAATCACGACGTTCTGGCTGGCGTCATGCGGGACGCGGGCGAAGATCAACGCCGGTAATGAAATAATCACCGCCATACTGAGATAAGCGTAAAGGAAAACATGGTGCGCCACGCCGCTGTCAGCTGAAAGATGTTGCTGGCCGAACAGGCCAAGCAGCAAACCGGCGACGGTAACGCCGATACTCATCGACAACTGCATGATCATCGACAGCAGGCTGTTGCCGCCGCTGGCCAGTTCATCGGGCAGATCTTTCAGTGTCAGAGTATTCATTGAAGAGAAGCGCATCGAGTTAATCATTCCCTGACAGAACAGCACCACCGGCAGCAGATAGTACCAGCCGAGCAGGGCGGTGGTCATAAACAGCAGGCTCACCAGCGCCAGGCCAAGGGTGGAACAGACCAGTGCGCGGCGATAACCAAAACGGTTAACCAGCTGCACGACAATCCGCTTCATGCCCATACTGCCCAGCACCATCGGGATCATCATCAGCCCGGCGTGGAACGGTGAAAAGCCAAGGCCAATCTGCAAAAACACCGGCGTCATAAACGGAAGCATGCCACTGCCGATACGCCCGGCGAAGCTCCCGGCCAGCCCCAATGAAAACGAAGGCGTGCGGAACAGCCGCAGGTTGAACAACGCGCTGTCGTTGCCTCTGGCGTGCAGCAGATAAAATAGCGTCGCCGCTGCGCCCACCGTCACCAGCGCGCCAAGCTGGACGGTCGAAAGCCCCAGCCCGCGGCTACCGTCGAGCGCCAGCGTCAGCGTCGCCATACCGCAGGCCAGCAACGCAAAACCCGCCATGTCAAAACGACGGGTTTGCAGTTTATAGTTCGGCATCAGGCTCAGTGTGGCGATCGCGCCGATAATGCCGACCGGCAGGTTAATCAGGAAGATCCAGTGCCACGACGCATATTCCACCAGAACCCCGCCGAGCGCCGGGCCGAGCAGCGGGCCGATTTGCCCCGGCAGAGTGACGAAGGTCATCGCCGCCATATATTGGTCACGCGGGACAATTTTCATCACCGTCAGCCTGCCTACTGGCACCATCATTGCCCCGCCGACACCCTGTAAAACCCGCGCCATCACCAGTTGGTCAAGGGTTGAGGCCTGCGCGCAAAATAGCGAACCGGTGGTGAACAGCACAATGGCGATGAAAAAGATATTGCGCACGCCGACCCGATCCGCCAGCCAGCCGCTGGCTGGCAGCATCACCGCCACGGTCAATACATAGGAGACCACCACCATGTGCATATGCAGCGGGCTCTCCCCCAGGCTTCGCGCCATCGAGGGGAGGGCGGTATTCACAATAGTGGTATCCAGCGACTGCATAAAAAAGCCAAAGGCGACAATCCATAGTTGCCAGCGGATGTTTTTGGGGAGTTCATTCATTCACTAACAGGCTCTCTCTCTTTCTGGCTAAAACGCATACGCAGGCGGTCAAAGAAGAGATAGACCACCGGCGTTGTATACAGGGTAAGAAGCTGGCTCATCACCAGGCCGCCGACGATAGTGATCCCCAGCGGCTGGCGCAGTTCGGAGCCATCGCCGCCGGAAATGACCAGCGGCAGCGCGCCAAACAGCGCCGCCAGGGTGGTCATCATGATCGGACGAAAACGCAGCAAACAGGCCTGGAAGATGGCCTCTTCTGCGCTCAGGCTGCCCTTGCGCTGGGCTTCTAGGGCGAAGTCGACCATCATTATGGCATTCTTCTTCACTATCCCGATCAGCAACATGATGCCAATCAGTGCGATCAGGCTAAAGGGCGCGCCAAACAGTTCCAGCGCCAGCAGTGCGCCGACGCCCGCCGAGGGCAGCGTGGAGAGAATGGTCAGCGGGTGGACGTAGCTCTCGTAGAGGATCCCCAGCACGATATAGACCGTGGCAATCGCTGCCAGGATCAGGATCACCTGTGAATTCATCGTCTCCTGGAATACTTGTGCTGTACCGGCGAAGCTGCCGCGCACGCTCGAAGGGACGCCAAGTTGCGTCATCGCACGATCGATGGCGTCGCTGGCTTCCGACAGCGACGTGCCTGTCGGCAGGTTAAAGGCGATGGTCGACGCCGCCGACAGCCCCTGATGGTTCACCGACAGCGGCGCATTCGCCGGTTGCCAGTGGGCAAAGTAAGAGAGCGGAATCGACTGGCCTTCGCTGTTGATCACATACATCTTGTCCAGCGCGCTCACGTCCTGGGTATAGCGGGGATCAACTTCCATCACCACTTTGTACTGGTTAAGCGGTTGATAAATAGTGGAGATCTGCCGTTGACCAAAGGCGTTATTCAGCAGGCTGTTGGCCGCTTCAACACTGATGCCCAGCCGCGACATCGTTTCGCGATCGTAAACCAGGTTCATCTCCGCGCCGTTGTCCTGCTGGTCTGAGTTGACGTCCGCCAGTTGCGGCAGCGCCGCCAGCGCTTTACGGATCTTCGGCTCCCATTCGCGCAGGGCGCTGAGATCGTCCGACAGCAGGGCGAACTGGTAGCTGGCATTGGCCTGCCGCCCGCCGACGCGAATATCCTGTACGGCCATCAAAAACAGGCTTGCACCAGGCTCTTTCGCCAGTTTAACGCGTAACCGGTCAATCACCTGCTGCGCCGTTTCATTACGAATATGTCGGGATTTGAGGGTGATAAACATCATGCCGCTGTTCACGCGCGAGCCGCCGGTAAAACCGGTGACATTATCCACCGCCGGGTCGTCACGGATGATTTTCATAAAATCCTGCAACTTACCGCGCATCGCCTGGAAGGAGATACTCTGATCCGCCTGAATGCCGCCCATCAGCACGCCGGTGTCCTGCTCCGGGAAGAAGGTTTTCGGAATGGAGATATAGAGCCAGACATTCAATGCGATGGTGCCAAGTAGCACCAGACCCACCAGCCGGGCGTGGTTAAGCACCCATTTCAACGAACGGGCGTACTGCTGCTGGAGCGCAATCAGCAGACGACCAACGCCTCTTTCCCGCGTGCGTTCGCGCGGTTTATGGCGCTTCAGCAGCCAGCCGCACATCATCGGCGTCAGCGTCAGTGAAATGACCAGCGAGATGCCAATCGCCACCGACAACGTGACGGCAAACTCGCGCAATAGCCTGCCCGGCAGACCGGCCATCAGCAGCAGCGGCAGGAACACCGCTACCAGCGACAGGCTCATCGACAGCACGGTAAAACCGACTTCCCGCGTCCCCTGCAATGCCGCCTGTAACGGTTTTACGCCCGCTTCAAGATGGCGGGAGATGTTTTCCAGCACCACAATGGCATCGTCAACGACAAAGCCGGTGGCGATGGTCAGCGCCATCAGCGACAGGTTATTCAGGCTGAAACCGCACAGGTACATAGCGGCAAAGGTGCCAATCAGCGAAACCGGTACGGCGACAGCCGGAATAAGCGTCGCGCGGCCGGAACGCAAAAACAGGAACACCACCAGGATCACCAGCGCCACCGAGATCACCAGTGTCTGCTCCACTTCCGCCAGCGAGGCGCGAATGGTTGGCGAACGATCCTGGGCGATTTGCAGATCGATAGCGGCAGGAATGGTTTTCTGTAATTCCGGCAGGCGGGCGCGGATGCTGTCCACCGTCTGAATAATATTGGCTTCCGGTAGTTTGCGGATCATCAGCAAAATCGCCGGCTTTGCGTTGGTCATCCCGGCGTTGCGCACATCCTGCACCGAGTCGCTGACCGTGGCGACATCGCTTAAACGTACTGCCGCGCCGTTGTTGTAATGAATGATCAACGGCTGGTATTCGGCCGCCGTTTTCAGCTCATCATTCGTTTGTATTTGCCAGCGTTGAGCGCCGTCATCCACAGCGCCCTGCGGACGACGGACGTTGGCGCTGCTGATGGCGGTACGCACGGCATCGAGTGACACGCCCTGATTAAACAGCGCCTGCGGATTGAGATCGACGCGCACCGCGGGCAGCGAACTTCCGCCGACATCCACATCGCCGACGCCGTCGATCTGTGAGATGGTTTGTGCCAGCTGCGTCGAGGCAAAATCGTATAACTGGCCCTGCGAATAGGTATCCGAGGTCAGCGTCAGGATCATGATCGGCGCGTCCGACGGGTTCGCTTTGCGGTAGGTCGGACGGCTCGGCATACCGCTTGGCAGCAGGCTTTGCGCCGCGTTGATCGCCGCCTGCACATCGCGCGCGGCACCGTTGATATTGCGGTCAAAATTAAACTCTAAAATGATGCGCGTACTGCCCAGCGAGCTGGAGGAGGTCATCTCGCTGACCCCGGCAATCCGCCCCAGCGAGCGTTCCAGCGGCGTAGCGACCGACGACGCCATCGTCTCCGGCGAGGCGCCAGGTAGCGAGGCGCTGACCATGATCACCGGAAAATCGACCTGCGGCAGCGGGGCCACCGGCAACAGCCGGAAGCCGAGGATGCCGCACAGCGTTATCGCCAGCGAAATCAAAATCGTCGCCACCGGGCGGTAAATGAAGAGGGCGAAAAACTTCACTTACGCCTCCTCTTCACGGCGCGGGAAGCGCTGTTTTACGGCCAGCGACAGGCGGTCGAACAGCAGATAAATCACCGGTGTGGTAAACAGCGTCAGCACCTGGCTGACCAGCAAGCCTCCCACCATGCCGATACCCAGCGGGCGGCGCAGCTCTGCGCCCACGCCAGTGCTGAGCATCAGCGGCAGCGCACCGAGCAGGGCCGCCAGCGTGGTCATCAGGATCGGGCGAAAACGCAGCAGGCAGGCCTGGAAAATCGCGTCGCGCGGCGCCATCCCCTCTTCGCGTTCGGCGGCGAGAGCGAAGTCGATCATCATGATGGCATTTTTCTTGACGATACCAATCAGCAGAATGATGCCGATAATGGCAATCACATCCAGCTCACTGCCGGAAATCATCAGCGCCAGCAGCGCGCCAACGCCCGCGGTCGGCAACGTCGAGAGAATAGTGACCGGGTGAATAAAACTCTCATATAGCACGCCGAGCACGATATACATTGCCACCACTGCTGCGACGATCAGCCAGACCGTGCTGCCAAGTGCAGACTGGAACGCCAGCGTGCTGCCCTGGAACTGGGTGCGGATATCCGTCGGGAAATTGAGGGTTTTTTCGCTGTCGGTGATCGCCTGAACCGCATCGCCCAGTGAATAGCCGCTCGCCACGTTAAAAGAGATGGTGGTGGAGGGGAATTGATCGAGGTGGTTAATACTCAGCGGCGCAAAGCGTTGTTCCACTTTGGCAATCGAGGATAAAGGCACCACGCCGCCGCCGCTGCTGGCCAGGCGGATATTCTCCAGCGCTGCCAACCCCGGCGTTTGCGTGGTGTCGTGTTCCAGCACCACACGATACTGGTTTGACTGGGTATAGATGGTGGAGATCAGCCGCTGGCCGAAGGCGTTATACAGCGCGTTATCAACATCCGACATGGTGATACCAAGACGGCTGGCGGTGTTGCGGTCAACGTTGATCCTGGCCACCAGCCCTTTGTCCTGCCAGTCGCTGCTGACATCAGCAAGTTGCGGCAGCGCTTCCAGTTTAGCGATCAGTTGCGGCACCCAGGTGCTCAGCGCCTCCAGCGAGTTTGCCTGCAAGGTAAACTGGTACTGGGTGCGGCTGACCGTGGTGTCGATGGTCAGATCCTGCGTCGGTTGCAGATAGAGCGCCACGCCGGGCACTTTTGCCGCCGCCTGTTGCAGGCGCGCAATCACTGTCTGTACGCGGTCGTCGCGCTCATCCAGCGGCTTAAGGTTGATTTGCAGACGCGCGCTGTTCAGCGACGGGTTGGTACCATCGACGCCAACAAACGAGGTCAGGCTTTCAACCGCCGGATCCTGCAGGATAACGTCGGCAACCTGCCGCTGGCGCTGCGCCATGCTGGCAAACGACGCCGACTGCGGCGCCTGGAGCGTGCCCTGAATGATGCCGTTGTCCTGTACCGGGAAGAAGCCTTTCGGGATGAAAACCCACAGCGCCACCGACAGCAACAGCGTGCCTATCGCCACGCTGAGCGTCAGCCACGGGTGGTTGAGCACTTTCGCCAGCAGGTGGCCATACCCGGCAATCACGCGCTCAAAAAAACGCTCCGAGGCGCGGGAAAAACGGTTCTGCTTGCGCAGGGATTCAGCGCTCAGCATGCGCGCGCACATCATCGGCGTCAGTGTCAGTGAAACGATAGCCGATATAAGAATGGCCACCGCCAGCGTGACGGCGAACTCGCGGAACAGGCGCCCGACAATATCGCCCATAAACAGCAGCGGGATCAGCACGGCAATCAGCGAGAAGGTGAGGGAGATAATGGTAAAGCCGATCTCGCCTGCGCCTTTCAGCGCCGCCGCCAGCGGTTTTTCCCCTTTTTCGATATAGCGCGAGATGTTCTCAATCACCACAATCGCGTCATCCACCACAAAGCCGGTGGCGATGGTCAGCGCCATCAGCGTCAGGTTATTGATAGAGAAATCGAGAAACACCATCACCGCAAAGGTGCCGATAAGCGACAGCGGCACGGCCACGCCAGGGATGATAGTGGCCGGAATATTGCGCAGAAACAGATAGATAATCATCACCACCAGCGCGATAGCCAGCATCAGTTCGAACTGGGTGTCGCTGACCGAGGCGCGGATGTTGTTGGTGCGATCGGAGAGCACTTTCACCGTGACCGATTTCGGCAGGCTCTCCGTTAACTGCGGCAGCAGAGTACGAATGCTGTCGGCGGTATCAATAATGTTGGCGCCCGGCTGACGCTGGACGTTCATCACAATAGCCTGTTGCTTATTCGCCCATGCGCCAAGCCAGCTATTTTCTGCGCCCTGTTCCACGGTTGCCACATCGCCCAGGCGAATGGGCGCACCGTTCTGGTAAGCGACAATCAACTGGCGGTACTCTTCGGCGGACTGCATCTGATCGTTGGCCGAGAGCGTGACGGCGCGCGTTGGGCCATCGAGGCTCCCTTTTGCCGAGTTAACGTTGGCATTGTCGATGGCGGTACGAATGGTTTCGCTGGTCAACCCCAGCGCGGCGATGGCCTGTGCGTTAAGTTTGACGCGCACTGCCGGGCGCTGGCCGCCGGAAAGCGTGACCAGACCAACGCCGGAAACCTGCGAAATTTTCTGCGCGACGCGCGTTTCGACCATATCTTCCACCTGCGTCATCGGCATGGCGGAAGAGGTGACTGCCAGCGTCATGATCGGCGGATCGGCCGGGTTAACTTTGCTGTAAACCGGCGGGTTAGGCAGATCGGAAGGGAGCAAGCTGTTGGCCGCGTTCATTGCCGCCTGCACTTCCTGCTCGGCAACATCCAACGGCAGCGTGAGCTGGAACTGCAACGTCACCACCGATGCGCCGCCGGAGCTTTGCGACGACATCTGTTTTAAGCCCGACATCTGGCCAAATTGCCGTTCGAGCGGCGCGGTTATCGCCGACGTCACCACATCCGGGCTGGCTCCGGGGTAAAGGGTGACTACTTGAATGGTGGGGTAATCCACTTCCGGCAGCGCAGAGACGGGAAGAAAACGGTAGCCGATGACCCCGGCAAGCAGAATCGCCACCATCAATAAGGTGGTGGCGACCGGGCGTAAGATAAACAGACGGGAAGGACCTCCCGTCCGGCCTGGCGGTAGCAACTGCATCAGGAGTGCGCTCCTTTCGCCGGATGCTCACGTTTTGTGGGCATCTGCTGGGCGCTTTGCGCATCCACCACTTCCACTTTGGCCCCTTCGGTCAGACGGTCGATACCGTCCGTCACTACGCGATCGCCCGCCGACAGCCCGGCGGCAATCACCACTTTCTGGCTGTCCTGAATACCCGGCGTAACGATATGTTTGCTGACCTGGTTATTCTCATTCACCACCCAGACAAAGTTGCCTTCATTACCCATTTGCAGCGCAGCGGCAGGGATCACAACGGCATCTTGTTGCGTGGCGACCAGCATGCGCGCATTGACGAACTGGTTGGGGAACAGCGCGTCGTCCTGGTTATTAAAGCGTGCTTTCAGTTTGATGGTGCCGGTGGTGGCATCGATCTGGTTATCAAGACTGAGCAGCGAACCGCTGCTCAGTTTCTGTTTGTTCGTGCGATCCCAGGCTTCCACTACCAGCGGTTGGCCTGCTTTTTGCGCCTGCACCACGGTGGCGATTTCGCTTTCCGGCAGGGTAAAAACGAGGTCAATCGGGTGGGTTTGCGTCAGCACCACAATACCGGTGGTGTCGCTGCTGCTGATTTGGTTACCAATATCCACCTGCTTTAAGCCAACGCGCCCGGAGATGGGTGCCGTGATGCGGCTCCAGTCCAGCTGCAACTGGGCGCTGGCGACCGAAGCTTCATCGGCTTTGACGGTGCCTTCAGATTCCGTTACCAGCGCCTGCTGGGTATCGAGATCCTGACGGGAGACGAGACTGGTTTTCGCCAGTTGCTGATAGCGGGCCAGATCGCGGCGCGCATTCGCCAGCGTGGCTTTATCTTTTGCCAGTTGCCCCTGTGCCTGCGCCAGTGCCACTTTAAATTCGCTGGGGTCGATTTCAGCCAGCAGATCGCCGGCCTTAACCTGTTGCCCTTCCTGGAAGTGGAGCGCCATCAGTTGGCCGGAAACACGGCTGCGGACGGTCACGGTATTGGTTGCCGTAATCGTACCGAGACCTGAGAGATAACGTGGAACGGATTCGCGGGTCGCTGTGGCAGCCTGTACCGGCGGTAACGCGCCGCCGCGCATGCCGTGGCGACCGCTGCCAGCCTGACGTTGCGTGTGCCCGGTGGCGGAAGAAGAAGTAGCCTCTTGATGGCTAAAGTGGTACCACGCGGCACCTGCCGCTGCGATAACCACGACCGCAACAAGCGTGCGGCGAAAAGTGAAACTGCGTTTCATCGTTATATGTATCTCGTCCTGAAAAAACCATGACCAAAATAATACTAGTTTAGTGAGGCCTTAACGCAGAAAAATGGAGGAAATATGAAACACTGTTTAGAAACGTCGAGCGGGGATGGAAATTTGCGTTAGGGGTAATATGGAGAAGAAAATCATGCCGGATGGCGATCATCCGGCAAAATATTAGCGAAACAGAACCTGCGCCCAGCGGGCAAGCCCGGCGGTGACAGAGCCAAAATCATCGCCGCCCGCAATCGGAATCCCCGGCAGCGTTTCCGCCAGCGCTTTCTTGATGATGGGCGAGCGGGCGCTCCCGCCGGTCAGGTAGATTACTTCCGGCGTTTCGTTGCTGTTTTCCAGCGCCAACTGCACCTGCTCAATAATGCGCTGTAACGGCTGATTGAGCGCCGCTTCCAGACCCTCCTGGGTGATGGCAGTGGCAAGATCGTCGCTGATAAACGGCAGCGGCGCGGTGACATGCGCTTCTTCCGAGAGCGCTATTTTGCTCTCTTCGGCGCTGCGCACCAGCCGGTAGCTCAGACGCTGCCGCCACACTTTCAGCAGCAGGGCCACTTTTTCCGCGTCGCGGGCGTCGCGCAGCAGATCGTTGAGCAGACGGCCATTGGCGGCGCTGTAAAATTCGGTTTGCGCCGGCACATCGTTGATCGCCACCGCGTTCCACCACGGCAGAATTGGCAGGGCGATGCCTTTTTCCGTCTGGCCGCCCATACCAAGCAGAGGCATCAGGCTTTTAAACGCCAGTGCGATATCCAGATCGTTACCGCCAACGCGGCAACCGCTGTGGCCGAGTAGGCTGGCTGCACGATCCTGTCTGGCGCGCCACTGTGGGCCCATCAGCAGAATGGAGCAGTCTGTTGTTCCGCCGCCAATATCCACCACCAGCACGCGTTTCTCTTCGCTTAGTGTGGCTTCAAAATCGAGCCCTGCTGCTACCGGTTCATACTGGAACACCACATCACGGAAACCGGCGCGTTTCGCCGCGCGCTCAAGGATCCCCTGTGCCTGGGCGTTAGCATCATCGCCGCCGAGCCCCTGGAAGTTGATCGGTCGGCCAATGACCGCCTGGTTGATGCTTTCCGGCAGTTGCGTTTCGGCCTGCTGGCGAATGTGCAGCATCATGGCGCAGACCAGATCCTCAAACAGGGCGATCTGCTGCGGTTTCAGGCCGCTGGCGCCGAGGAAGGATTTCGGCGATTTAACGAAGTAAACCTCTTCCGGATCGCTCACATACTGACGCAGCGAGGCGAGGCCAAATTGTACGCTGGCGGCGTTGACCTCAATATCTTCCTCACGGTTAAAGCTCACTGCCCGGCGCAGTAGCGCCTGGGTTTCGCTCCCCGTAGCCGGAACCTGATGGTGACGATAGAGCCATTCGCTGACGGCTTCGCGCGTTGGCGCGCAGAGCATAGATGGCAGCAGCGTACTGTTATTTTCCATGGTCAGCAGGTGTGGCGCGCCATCGCGCATTACTGCAATCGAGCAGTTTGCTGTCCCGTAGTCAAAGCCTACAAACACGTGTTTATCCCCATGCCAGTGAAGAAGGGGGGCGACTTTAGCCGAATGCGGCGCGGGCGACAACCGGAATATGAAAGCAAGGCGGAAAATTCCGATGCCGTTTATGCTGTTAGCAGAAAAGAGGAGCAACTATGTACGAACTGCGCTGGCAGCCGCCCTATGACTGGGCCTGGATGTTGGGATTTTTAGGCGATCGCGCCGTAGCGGGTGTTGAAGAGATTGATGCGACACGCTATGTGCGCTCCTTTGCCGCTGGCGAGCATCGCGGGTTGATTGTTGCCGAACCGGATGAGGCGAGCGCGACATTGAGGGTCACACTCAGCGAAGGTTTGCAGCCGATTGCGGAACTGTGCCTGCAACGGATTCGCTGTCTGTTTGATCTTGACTGCAATCCGCAGGAGGTGACCGCGGCGCTGGGGACGTTGGGCGCTGCGCGACCGGGGTTGCGCCTGCCGGGATGTGTTGATCCATTTGAGCAGGGCGTGCGGGCGATTTTAGGCCAGTTAGTCAGCGTGGCGATGGCGGCAAAGCTGACGGCAAAGGTTGCGCAGCGTTATGGCGATGCGCTGGATGAGCGCGGTTTTCTCTGTTTTCCCACGCCGCAGCAGCTCTCTGTGGCGCGAATTGGGGATTTGCAAACGCTCGGCATGCCGCGCAAACGCGCTGAATCGCTGATATATCTGGCACAGGCAGCCTGCGACGGTTTGCTGCCGCTGACGGCACCGGTGGATGTGGAGCAGGGGGTGAAAGCCTTGCAAACTTTCCCCGGCATCGGCCGCTGGACCGCCAGCTACTTTGCCCTGCGCGGCTGGCAGGCGAAAGACATTTTTCTACCCGACGATTATCTGATCAAGCAGCGTTTTGCCGGGATGACGCCCGCGCAGACGAGGCGCTACGCCGAACGCTGGCAGCCGTGGCGCTCTTATGCACTGTTGCATATCTGGTATACGGCGGGGTGGGAGCCTGAAGTGTGATGCCTTGTGGTTTTAATGCATTTTCCGTCCGGATAAGGCGCCACCCTGTTTGTCAGTTGATAGCGAAATAACTGGTATTCAGCATCAAATCCAGCGGCTGAGCCTGCGAAATAATATCGCCATAAATCATATCGATGCCGACGCCGGAAAGGGTATCCATCATCAGCGGCTGATTGGTCGGCCCGGCAATGCTCTTCATGCCAAGGCGCTGGGCGTGGCCCTGAATAATGGTCACCATCATCTCGTCCATCAGATTACCGTGAACGTTGGTAACCAGTTCCGGATCGAGCATCAGGTAATCGACCATATTCGGACTCAGGCGGTTAAAAATATCCAGATCGTGCCCGATACGGCTGAGAATAATGCGGCAACCTGCCTGGCGCAGCCGCTTCAGATTGTCGAGCAGGGTGTTATCTTCACGCATCAGCGCATCGGCATGTACCACCAGATGCAACAGCCGGGCGGATAGCGGGCCGCTTTCCAGCAGTTCGAGCAGTTCATTCACCAGCGTTGTGCTGGAGAGCCCGGCCACGGAAAGCGGCAGGGCAACGCCGAGCCCTTTACCCGCAACGGCAGTAGCGTGGTTACGGAAAAACTCATGGAATACGCGGCGGTCGAGCGCGCGGATCAGCTCTGATTCGCTAAGGCCGGAACGGAAAGCGTGCTCCTCCATCACTTCGCCTTCGCTGGTCCACAAGCGCAGGGAGAGTAGCCAGAAGTTGCAGGCCTCCGGTACGCGCGGCGACGCTACGCCGCGGGCAATCAGCAGCAGATGATTGTCTTTGATCATATGCCACTGTTCATCCAGCGACATGATGCTGCGATCATGCTGCATCTGGCCTTGCTGCGGTTCGTACACGGTCACGATCCCGCGCCCATTATTTTTGGAGGCATAACAGGCGATATCCGCCTGCGACATCACTTCTGAAGCCTGATAGTTAGTTTCATCAATCAGCGAAATTCCGGCGCTGGCGCCGATGCGGTGCAAACGGCCTTCCCACATAAAGTGGTAGTCATTGATGGCTTCAACAATACGCCCGGAAATATACCGCGCGCTCTCGACATTACAGTCCGGCAGCAGTAAACCGAATTCATCGCCGCCAAGGCGGGCAAGAATATCGGTCGAACGCAACATGCTGAGCATCAGCGACGCGATCTCGCGCAGCAGGGCATCCCCCGCCGCGTGCCCGGCTGTATCGTTGACGGCTTTAAAGCGGTCAAGATCGATAAACACCAGCGCATGACGCTGGTGGAATTCCTGTACTGTCAGCAGCAGGCGTTTGAGATGGTTTTCAAAACTGACCCGGTTCGCCAGATGGGTCAGCGCATCGTGGGAAGCGCTGTAGCTCAGTTGCCGCAGCATTTTGCGGGATTCCGTTACGTCCTGGATCACCAGCACAGAGCCGATATGTTGCCCATCCAGCGTGCTGAGCGGCGTTACGCTGTAGTGAATGTCGAAGCTGCCGCCGGTGCGGCAGTGCAGTACCACATCCTGTTCAATGGCCGAACGTGACATATCACCACTGTGGATGTTTTCCATCACCGGACCATTATCACCAAACGTAATGCGCAGCACTGTCAGCAACGGCTGGCCGATAGCCTGTTCCTGCGCCCAGCCGCTCATTTTTTCCGCCACCGGATTCATAAAAGTGACGTTCATATCCACATCGGTACAAAGCACCGCTTCGCCGATGGAATCCAGCGTAATGTGCAGGCGCTCTTTTTCCTGGAACAGCGCGTCGTTCAACTGCTTAACTTCCGTCATATCCATATTGACGCCGAGCAGGCGTTCGACTTCGCCATGCTTGTTCAGCACGCGGTTTGCCAGCGCGCGAATATGGCGAATACCGCCTTTGACTCTAATGCGGAACTCCAGTTTGAAGGCCATGCGCGCCGCCAGCCCGTCGCGGATAATGCGTTCGGTTTCCGGCCTGTCTTCCGGCAGCACGCGCTCGTACCACAATTGCCATGTCGGTTTCGTGTGGGGCGGCACTTCGTACATCTCGAACATGCGCTTATCCCAACTGATAATGTCCGGCTCAAGCTCCCACTCCCAGATGCCAATCCCGCCCGCTTCGTTCGCCAGCGTGATACGCTCCATCAGGCGCTTGTTAACCCACTCGGTCTGCTTCAGATCGTTAATGTCTTCGACCTGGGCGATAAAGTAGAGCGGGGTGCCATCCGTATGGCGCACAACGGAAACTGCCATCAGCGCCCACACCAGTTCGCCGCTGCGCGTGTAATAGCGCTTTTCCATGGAGTAAGTGGAGATGTCGCCGCGCACCAGTTGCTCAAGCTGTTCCAGATCGCTGTTTAAATCTTCCGGGCAGGTGAGCTGCTGGAAGGTCATCTGCTGCAGCTCCTCCTGGCTGTAGCCCAGAAACTGACATAACGCTTTGTTGGCCTGTAACCACTGTCCTTCGGTGCTCACCAGCGCCATCCCGATGGCGGAATACTCCATCGCATTTCGAAAGCGCTCTTCGCTTTCGATGATGTGTTTGCGCTCGGCGCGAAAGGCGTACATCACCATCGTCATGACGTTCACCGGCAGCAGGATCATCAGAAACGGCAGCCACGGTGCGTTCATCATCACGTTGTTTTTCGGCATGGTGATGAGAGAGGGATCATCTGCAATCATCAGCGAGACCATCATGATGGTAATCAGAAAGACGAGAAAGGCTTCAACCCGCGGCAGACGCACGGCGCTCCACATCAGCAGTACAATGACCGCAGTAAACGGCCACGGCAGGTAGTGCAGCGCCAGCCAGCTTAGCCCGAGCGTGACAGCGAGCGTAACGAGTGTTTCCAGCAGCAGCTGAGGTCTACGGTGACGCAGCAGGTAATGCGGTTTAAACAGCAGGCCGAGCGGCACCAACGCCAGCGCGCCGATGGATTCCGACAGCACCCAGACCAGAAAAGTACGCAGAATATTGTCGCCGGGCACCAGCAGACAAACCAGCACGCCGCCGACCAGCGGCGGGATAATCGCGCTGCCGACCGCCAGACGCAGCCAGTCGCCGAGGTTTTGCAGCGGGTTATACCAGGGCAACAGTTTGCGCAGTAGCACCGCGCCTATCGCGGCCTCAATAACATTGACGGCGGTATAGCGTAGATCGACTGCGTTGGCCGATAAGAGCATGATTGTCGCCGCGACATTGCCCAGCACGCAGACCAGCGCGATGCCCGGCCACATCCGCCCGGCGTGGCGGTAAAATCCCACCATAATGATGGCGGTGGGAAACCACAGCGGTGCGATAACAGTGCCAAAACGGATAAGCTCCAGCGAGAAGAGCGTAAAGATGAAAGAGAGCAGCCCTAAACTGACAAGCCGCAACCCAGGATGTGGGGTGGTAACCAAAACGCGCTGGTGTTGTTTCTTCATTACCGCTTTATCCGCAACCCTGTGACGTCCGGAACCGCGTCCGGAGAGTGAAATTTGAATTTTGGATTATGCTAGTACAAACAATTTACAATTCCTATGCCGGGCGCTCATAATTTGACACCATAATGTTATTAATTACTTAGTCAGTAATAAAAACACATCTGCCGGGTTAATTTTGAGCGTTTTAATTTATGGCTGGTCAGCCAGACGGGCAAAAGCGAGCGGCTTTTTACCGTCCCTGTTTCCGCTAAGGATTCGGCTGGTATCACGACGGTGAAATCCCTATAATTGCCGCGTTTGACGCTTCGGCGTCGTCCTTCCTTTACATCCAGGTTAATCAGGTCGCTAAATTTATGACTGATCAGTCTCATCAGTGCGTCATCATCGGCATCGCCGGCGCATCTGCTTCAGGTAAAAGTCTTATCGCCAGCACGCTGTATCGTGAACTGCGCGAGCAGGTGGGTGATGAACACATTGGCGTTATTCCAGAAGATAGCTACTACAAAGATCAAAGCCATCTATCGATGGAAGAGCGTGTAAAAACCAACTATGACCACCCCAGTGCAATGGATCATAGTCTGTTATTCCAGCATTTGCAGTCTCTCAAGCGCGGCGAAGCTATTGAGTTACCGGTGTACAGCTATGTGGAACATACTCGCACCAAAGAAACTATCCGCATTGAAGCGAAAAAAGTGATCATCCTGGAAGGGATCCTGTTACTGACTGATTCACGCCTGCGCGATGAGATGAATTTCTCCATTTTTGTTGATACGCCGCTGGATATCTGCCTGATGCGCCGCATCAAGCGCGACGTTAACGAGCGTGGCCGTTCAATGGACTCGGTCATGGCGCAATATCAGAAAACCGTGCGTCCGATGTTCCTGCAATTTATTGAACCCTCCAAGCAATACGCCGACATCATCGTGCCGCGCGGCGGTAAAAACCGCATCGCCATCGATATCCTGAAAGCCAAAATCAGCCAGTTTTTTGAATAATACATGTTAGGCTATAGCACTGAGTGTTAAGTCCGGCCCCTGATCTTCTCAGGGGCGTGTCGCACTATTAAGGAGAATGCGCCATGCGTCTTTGTGACCGCGATATTGAAGCCTGGCTGAATGACGGTCGGCTTGCTATTAACCCGCGTCCGCCGGTAGAACGGATTAACGGGGCGACGGTGGATGTCCGCCTCGGCAATAAATTCCGCACTTTCAGCGGACATACGGCGGCATTTATCGATCTCAGCGGCCCGAAGCATGAAGTCAGCGCGGCGCTTGACCGGGTAATGAGCGACGAGATTGTGCTTGATGAAGGCGAGGCGTTTTTCCTGCATCCGGGTGAACTGGCGCTGGCGGTGACTTATGAATCCGTTACCTTGCCTGCCGATCTGGTCGGCTGGCTGGACGGGCGCTCTTCACTTGCGCGTCTGGGTTTGATGGTGCACGTAACCGCGCACCGCATCGATCCCGGCTGGTCGGGCTGTATCGTGCTGGAGTTCTATAATTCAGGCAAGCTGCCGCTGGCGCTGCGACCGGGCATGCTGATTGGCGCCCTGAGCTTTGAGCCGCTCTCCGGGCCGGCCGATCGTCCTTATAACCGACGTGAAGATGCGAAGTATCGCGATCAGCAAGGCGCGGTCGCCAGCCGCATTGATAAAGACTGACTGATCTCCATTGAGGATGTGATGAGAAGAGCGTTAACAACACTGATGATTTTGCTGGTCGTGCTGGTTGCCGGCCTTTCGGCATTAGTGTTACTGGTCAATCCGAACGATTTCCGCGCTTACATGGTGCGTCAGGTCGAGGCGCGAAGCGGCTATCAGCTACAGCTTGATGGCCCGCTGCGCTGGCACGTCTGGCCGCAGCTTAGCATCCTCTCTGGCCGCGTCACGTTGACGGCCCCCGGCGCGGAAATGCCGGTGGTGAAAGCCGATAATATGCGTCTTGATGTCAACCTGTTGCCGTTGCTGTCGCACCAGTTACAGGTGAAACAAGTGATGCTGAAGGGCGCGGTGATTCAGCTCACTCCGCAAAGTGAAGCGGCACCGGAAAAAAATGCGCCAGTGGCGCCTCATGGCAACTCACTGCCGCAGGTGGAATCGGATCGCGGCTGGTCATGGGATATTGCCCGCTTACAGGTTGCGGATAGCCTGCTGGTTTTCCAGCGCGCCAACGATGAACCGGTGACGGTACGCGATATTCGTCTGCAAATGGAGCAGGATGCGCAATATCAGGCGACGCTGGATTTCTCCGGGCGGGTTAACCGCAATCAGCGCGACCTGACGCTTTCATTCAGCGCGAAAATAGATGCACGCGATTATCCGCGTAATGTTAGCGCCGCTATTGATAAATTGCAGTGGCAACTTCAGGGGGGCGATACGCCACCGAAGGGCATCAGCGGGGCGGGCACATTGCAAGCGCAGTGGCAAAGCGCGGCACAGCGGCTGACGCTGAATGATGTCACTCTGAGCGCGAATGACAGCGCCTTTACCGGTAAGGGGAGCGTAACGTTTGGTACGCAGCCAGTCTGGGCAGTCGATGTGCAGTTCGACAATCTCAATCTGGATAACTTGCTGCCGCCGGAAGGGACGCTGAACGGCGACGGCGTGATGCCACAGGGACAGGAACAAAATCGCCTGCCGCGCCCGGTGATTTCCAGCGGGGCGGATACGCCGCAGTACAACGAACTGCGCGATTTTACGGCGCAAATCGGCATCACTGCGAAAAACGTACGCTGGCGCGGTATGCAGTTTGCCGATGTCAGCGGTCAGCTCAACAATAATGCCGGTTTGCTGGCTATCCCGACGTTGCAGGGCAAAATGGGGAACGGGCAAATCTCATTGCCCGGCACGCTGGACGTGCGCGGCAAGCAACCTCGCGCCGAGTTCCAGCCACGGCTGGAGAGCATTGAGATTGGTAATATCCTGAAAGCGTTTAACTACCCGATTGCGCTGACCGGCAGCCTGACCATGGCGGGCGATTTCAGCGGCCCGGATATCGATGCAGAATCTTTCCGCCGCGACTGGCAGGGGAGTGCACACGTCGATCTGAAAAACAGCCGCATGGAAGGGCTTAACTTCCAGCAACTGGTACAACAGGCGGTGGCTCGCAGCAGCGATGTGCATGCGAAAGATAATTTCGACAGTGCCACCCGGCTGGATAATTTCAGCGCAGAGTTGTCGCTGGATAACGGGCAGATGACCTTCAGCGATATGCAGGGTAGCTCCGCGCTGCTGGCGCTCACCGGGGAAGGCAAGATGGATCTGGTGCAGGAGCAGACCGATACGCGCTTCAATGTCCGGGTTCTGGAAGGATGGGAAGGTGATAGCGCGCTGATCGACTTCCTGAAAGCGACGCCGATCCCACTGCGCGTTTACGGTAAATGGCAGGCGCTCAACTATAGCCTGCAAGTGGACCAGGTGTTGCGTAAACATTTGCAGGATGAAGCCAAACGTCGTCTCAACGACTGGGCTGAGCGTAATAAAGATTCGCAAAACAGCAAAGACCTGAAAAAGCTGCTTGATAAGATGTAACTATCCGGCCAGTTCGGCCGGATAAGCAACGGCGCTGCAGGGCTATAAAATGCCTTCCAGCGCCAGATGTTGCAGTAGCATAATGGTTTTGCCGTCGGCAATATCGCCCGTACGGATTGCCGCCAGCGCGGTGGCAAAATCCATCTCCACCACTTCAATATCCTCTCCCTCTTCGATTACGCCGCCACCGCTTCCGGTGCGTTTGCTGTCATCGTATTCAGCAATAAAAAAGTGCAGTTTTTCGCTGACGGAGCCGGGGCTCATCCACGCCACAAACACTTTCTGTACCTGTTCCAGCCGGTAGCCGGTCTCTTCTTCCGCTTCGTGACGAATGCGCTCCTCAGGCTCAAGCTCATCCAGCAGGCCAGCAGCCGCTTCCAGCAAAAAACCGTGATGCTGGTTGACGAAAAGCGGTAAACGAAACTGTCGGGTGAGGATCACGCTCCGCTTGCGGCGGTTATACAGCAGGATCACCGCGCCGTTGCCCCGGTCATACACCTCGCGGGTCTGGCGCTGCCATTCACCGTCATGACGGCGATAATCAAAGGTGTATTTGGTCAGTTTTCCCCAATCTTCAGCGAGAGGCATCGACGCAATAATGCGTATTTGTGCATTTTCAGATGACATATCAGCTCCTGTGCAGGTAAGATAGCAGCATAACGTGCACATTCGTGCATTATCAAGGTTTTTCGTGCAAGCAGGAGCAACGCGATGCTAACCCCACAACGTAAGCAATTGATCCTCAACCAGCTTGCTGAAGAAGGGCAGGTGCTGTCGAAGGAACTCAGCGAACGATTTGGCGTCTCGGAAGATACCGTGCGGCGGGATCTGCGTGAGCTGGCGGCTGAGGGTTTGTTACAGCGTGTGCACGGCGGCGCACTGCCATCTTCCGCCGCTACGGTGACATTTGCCGAGCGGCAACATTTGCAGTCTGACGCCAAGCGGCGTATCGCGCAGAAAGGCGCGCAGCTCGTCTCAGCAGGGCAGGTTGTTATGATTGATGGCGGTACGACGACCTCTGAACTGATTACGCATTTCCCACAGGATTTACGCATTACCGTGGTAACACACAGCCCCAGTATCGCCGTTGGGCTGGCACAGCATCCGCTGATTGAAGTGGTGATGATCGGTGGCCATCTCTACAAACATTCGATCGTCAACGTTGGCGCAGGCGCGCTGGAATCTATCAGCCGGATACGCGCCGACCTCTTTTTTATGGGCGTGACCGGCGTACATGTGGACGCCGGTCTCAGCACCGGGGATTTTGAGGAGTCGCGTATCAAGCGCGCGCTGGCCGACAGGGCGGCAGAGACTGTAGTTCTGGCCTCGCCGGAGAAACTGAACAGCGCATCGCCATGGGTGATTGGCGATATCTCGCTTATCAACACGCTGGTGGTGGACGCGCAGACGGACGATCGCCTGCTGGCCCCGTTTAACCACCGTGGGGTGACGGTGGTTAAAGCGTAGCCCTTTACACTTCGTAGTCCGGATCTTCGTCACGCGTCAGCGGAATAATTTGCACTTTCTGCACGCGGTGGCTCTCAACTTCCAGGGTTTTCAGCAGAACATCGCCTACCTGCACCTCTTCACCGGGTTTGGGGATCCGCTGCAGGTACTCCATCAGCAGGCCGGCAATGGTGTGGTAGTCACGCTTCTCATCCAGCGGTATTGCGATGTACTGCACCAGATCCTCCAGCGGCATATGACCATTGGCCGTCCAGCTGCCATCGCTGTTTTTCTGAATATCATGGCGGGCATCGATCTCTTCCACTTCGTTTGGCAGATTCCCGGCGATGGTTTCCATCACATCGCTGAGAGTGACAATGCCTTCCACGGAACCAAACTCATCGACCACGAAAGCGAAGTGGGTGCGGGCATTGCGGAACTGCTCCAGCGCCTGCAACAGCGGCAGCGCTTCCGGGAACACCAGCGGCTGACGGATTAGCGCCTTGAGATCCAGCGGTTCGCCGCGCAGAGATTGTTGCAGCAGATCGAGCACATGAACAACGCCAAGCAAATCCTCTTCAGTATCGCCGCCCGTAACCACCACGCGCGTATGCTGGTTTTTATCCAGCAGGGCGCGGATCTCTGCTTCCGGCGCGCTGAGATCGATATGCTCAATATCGTGGCGCGACGTCATGATGCTGCTGACCGAGCGCTGATTGAGGTTCAGCACCCGCTCAATCATGCGCCGCTCCTGCGGATTAAAGATCTGGTTGTCGTCACTGTCGTGCAGCATCGAGGCGGTATCGGCATCCAGTTCAGCATCCTCTTTCCGCCCGCTGAGCAGGCGCATCACCGTTTCTGTCGTGCGCTGGCGTAGCGTCTGGTTGGCGAACAGAAAACGGCGGCGATTAAAGATAGCCAACTGGTTCAGCGCTTCAATCATCACCGAGAAGCCAATTGCGGCGTACAGATAACCTTTCGGAATATGGAAACCAAAACCATCCGCCACCAGGCTAAAACCGATCATCAGCAGGAAACTGAGACAGAGAATAACAATTGTCGGGTGGCTGTTGACGAAGCGCGTCAGCGATTTACTGGCCAGCAGCATCAGGGAAATGGCAATCACCACGGCGGCCATCATGACGGCCAGGTGGTCAACCATGCCGACGGCAGTGATCACCGAGTCGAGCGAGAAGACCGCATCCAGCACCACGATCTGGGTGACCACAGCCCAGAATTTCGCGCCACGTCGCTGCGTTGGATTGTCGCTGTCTTTGCCTTCAAGGCGCTCATTAAGTTCCACCGTCGCTTTAAACAGCAGGAACAGGCCGCCGAGCAGCATAATCAGATCGCGCGCGCTGAAGCTTAAGCCGCGCACCGTAAACAGAGGATTAGTGAGTGTCACCAGCCAGGAGATTGAGGCCAGTAAAAGCAATCGCATCAACATCGCCAGCAGCAGCCCGGTAATACGGGCGCGATCGCGCTGCGCCGCCGGCAATTTTTCCGCAAGAATCGCAATAAAAACCAGGTTATCAATACCGAGTACCAGCTCGATCACGACCAGCGTGACCAACCCGGCCCAGATTGATGGATCGGCAATCCATTCCATCGTAAACGTAACACCTTCTGTGATATGACAATTGTCACAGTGCGATCATGGATAAAGCTGGATGAAATTGCAATGCCAGCCTGCGATTATTCTTAATTTATTGGTTATGAGCAATACGTATAAATTCAATTTCCTTATTGTTACTGTGATTAATTATAAGGGAAAAATTAGCAAATTAGGATATTTCGCATAAGTAATTCCATATACAAAGTTTGTCAATATACGGTTAGTCTTAAAATTTGAAAAGTTTGTTCTTAAACTTATTCTTAAAAATATGTTTATCAGGGCTGGTGCCTTGCCTGCTATTCGCTTAGCTGCAACAATTCTTCCTGCATCACTCAAATATACTAACGATGTTATTTTCGTCATCGTTATTCGTTACAAATTCGATTCCTGCCGTATTTTTTCTGGTCTGCGGTACATTGCAACCTTAAGGCCTGTAAGGGATAACTATCAATGAGTTAGAGATGTTCAGTGAATTGGTAACTGAAAGCCAGGGGCGGTAGCGTGCCTGTGGGTATGTCAATCAGCCTGGATTATTCTGTAACCGCATGTGGTTGAATAAACGCTTTTTAGGATTGATGCCAGTTATATTCTTTCGTAATTAACTGCATTCTGATTCTGTGTACAACTTGAGCGCTTATATAAATCGCACAGGATAATTACTCTGCCAAAGTGATAATTAATCAATGATGAAATCTAAAATGAAATTGATGCCATTATTGGTGTCCATAAGCATGATGAGTGGCTGCACTGTTTTCCCCGGTAGCAATATGACTACGATGGGAAAGGATGTGATTAAACAGCAGGATGCAGACTTTGATTTAGACCGCATGGTGAATGTTTATCCTTTAACACCACGTCTGATTGAACAATTGCGCCCGCGCGTTAATGTCGCTCAACCAAATATGTCGCTCGACAACGAAATTGCGGCTTACCAGTATCGTGTAGGGCCAGGGGATGTATTGAATGTCACCGTCTGGGATCACCCGGAATTAACCACGCCAGCGGGCCAATATCGTAGTTCCAGCGACACAGGCAACTGGGTACAGCCTGATGGCACCATGTTTTATCCCTATGTCGGGAAAGTACAGGTGGTGGGGAAAACCCTCGCCGAGATCCGCAGTGATATTACCAGCCGTTTAGCGACGTACATTGCTGACCCGCAGGTGGACGTTAATATCGCCGCATTCCGCTCACAAAAAGCCTACATCTCCGGCCAGGTCGCCAAGTCCGGCCAGCAGGCGATCACCAACGTGCCGCTTACCGTGCTGGACGCTATCAACGCGGCGGGCGGGCTGACCGACAACGCCGACTGGCGCAACGTAGTGCTGACACATCAGGGAAAAGAGCAGCGCATTTCGCTCCAGGCGCTGATGCAGAATGGCGACCTCAGCCAGAACCGCCTGCTTTATCCAGGCGATATCCTCTTTGTACCGCGTAATGACGATCTGAAAGTGTTCGTGATGGGCGAAGTGAAAAAACAGAGCACGCTCAAAATGGACTTCAGCGGCATGACGCTGACGGAAGCGCTTGGCCAGGCCGAAGGTATCGACCTGACGACCTCCAACGCCAGCGGCATCTTCGTTATCCGTCCGTTGAAAGGCGGCGAGAGCGATCGCAGCGGCAAGATTGCCAATATCTACCAGCTTGATATGTCGGACGCCACCTCTCTGGTGATGGCGACGAATTTCCGACTCCAGCCGTATGACGTGGTGTACGTCACGACTGCGCCGGTGGCGCGCTGGAATCGTCTTATCAACCAGTTGCTGCCGACAATCAGTGGCGTTCGCTACATGACCAACACGGCCAACGATATCCAAAACTTGCAATGACTATGTTCAACAAAATTCTGGTGGTTTGTGTGGGGAACATTTGTCGTTCCCCAACAGCAGAACGACTGCTGAAAAAATACCAGCCCGGATTAACAGTGGCATCGGCAGGGCTGGGCGCGCTGGTCGGACGTGGCGCGGATGCTAACGCGGTGAGCGTAGCGGCAGACAATCAACTTTCTCTGGAGGGACATCGCGCGCGGCAGGTTTCCGGTGCCATGTGTCGTGAATATGACCTGATTCTGGTCATGGAAAAACGCCACATCGCCAGCCTGTGTGAGATTGCCCCGGAGATGCGCGGCAAGGTCATGTTATTTGGCCACTGGGATAACGAACGAGAAATTCCCGACCCGTATCGTAAAAGTCGTGAAGCTTTTGAAGCCGTTTACACCTTACTTGACCAGTCTGCCCGCCAGTGGGCGCAGGCATTGCAAGCTCAGCAGGGATAATAATGACAGAGAAAACACACCATTCGCATTCTGCTGCCCCGGTGGTGGGCAATGACGAAATCGATATTGGCCGTTTGCTCGGCACTATCATTGAAGCTCGCTGGTGGGTACTGGGCATCACCTCGGTGTTTGCACTGATCGCGGTTGTCTACTGCCTGTTTGCGACACCCATTTACAGCGCCGATTCACTGGTGCAAATCGAACAAAACACCGGCAGTTCACTGGTGCAGGATATCAGCAGCGCCCTGGCGAATAAGCCACCGGCGTCAGATGCGGAAATCCAGCTTATCCAGTCGCGTATGGTGCTGGGCAAAACCGTTGAGGATCTGGATCTCGACATCTCCGTAGTGAAAAACACCTTTCCGCTGTTCGGTACCGGCTGGGAGCGGCTGATGGGGAGGCAGAACGAGACGGTGAAAGTCACCACCTTTACGTTGCCTGCCGGGATGAATCAGCAAACCTTTACGCTGAAAGTGCTGAGCCCAAAACAGTATCAGTTAACCAGCGATGGCGGTTTTGAGGCGCGTGGCGAAGTTGGCAAGTTGTTGAGCAAGCAGGGCGTGACCATGATGGTGAGCGATATTCTTGCCTCGAATGACTCCGAGTTTACCGTCACTAAATTCTCCACGCTGGGGATGATTAACAACCTGCAAAATAACCTGACGGTAGTGGAAAACGGTAAAGATACCGGTGTGCTCAGCCTGACGTATACCGGTGAAGATCGCGATCAGATCCGCGCTATTTTGAACAGCATTACCCGTAATTACCTTGAGCAAAATATCGAGCGTAAATCCGAGGAAGCAGCGAAGAGCCTGGTATTCCTCGATAAACAGCTGCCGGAAGTGCGCCACAATCTGGATATCGCAGAAGATAAGCTCAACACCTATCGCCAGACCAAAGACTCTGTCGATCTGCCGCTGGAAGCCAAATCGGTGCTCGATTCGATGGTCAACATCGACTCGCAGTTGAACGAACTGACTTTCCGTGAAGCGGAAATCTCCAAGTTGTATACCAAAGTTCACCCGGCATACCGCACGCTGCTGGAAAAACGTAAAGCGCTGGAAGATGAAAAAGCGAAGCTGAACAACCGCATTACCGCGATGCCGCAAACGCAACAGGAAATTGTTCGCCTGACGCGTGATGTGGAATCCGGCCAGCAGGTCTATATGCAACTGCTGAATAAACAGCAGGAACTGCGTATTACCCAGGCCAGTACCGTGGGCGATGTGCGTATTGTTGACCCGGCGATCACTCAGCCTGGCGTGCTGAAGCCGAAGAAAGCGTTGATCATTCTCGGCAGCATTATTCTTGGCCTGATTGTCTCTGTGGTTGGCGTTCTGCTGCGCTCGTTGTTCAATCGCGGTGTGGAAAGCCCGCAGATCCTTGAAGAGCACGGCATCAGCGTGTATGCCAGCATCCCGCTTTCCGAATGGCAGAAAGCGCGTGATAGCGTCAAAACCGTTAAGGGCGTGAAGCGCTACAAGCAGAGCCAGTTGCTGGCGGTGGGTAACCCGACGGATCTGGCGATTGAAGCCGTGCGCAGTCTGCGTACCAGCCTGCACTTCGCCATGATGCAGTCCACTAATAATGTGTTGATGATGACCGGGGTCAGCCCCTCCATCGGTAAAACCTTTGTCTGCGCCAACCTCGCAGCGGTGATCAGCCAGACGAACAAACGTGTGCTGCTCATCGACTGTGACATGCGCAAAGGCTACACCCACGAACTGCTGGGCACCGACAACATTAACGGTTTGTCCGATGTGCTGGCCGGAAAAGGTTCGGTTGAGAATTGCGCCAAACCAACCTCCATCAGCAATTTCGATCTGGTTCCGCGCGGACAGGTGCCGCCGAATCCGTCCGAACTGTTGATGAGCGAACGTTTTACGCAACTGGTGAAATGGGCCAGCAGTCACTATGACCTGGTGCTGATCGACACCCCGCCAATTCTGGCGGTTACGGATGCGGCGATTGTCGGTCGTCATGCCGGCACTACGCTGATGGTGGCTCGCTACGCCGTGAATACGCTGAAAGAGATCCAGACCAGCCTGAGCCGCTTCGAACAGAACGGTATTGAGGTTAAAGGCGTGATCCTGAACTCGATTTTCCGCCGCGCGACGGGCTATCAGGATTACGGCTACTACGAATACGAATACAAGTCCGATTCGAAATAACCAGTCCCTCACTTCAATCTTTAGCACGAACTGCTCTCCCTCCGCCCGGGGGGAGAGCAGACGTGGGGGCGAACGTGGCATGTTGAACGCATTAGGGATCGCATCATGAGCACAACAGCAAACCCATTAATTTCTATCTATATGCCAACCTGGAACCGGCAACAGCTGGCGATCCGCGCCATTAAATCGGTGCTGCGCCAGGATTACCCGCACTGGGAAATGATCGTTGTGGACGACTGTTCCGACGCGTATGAACAACTGCAACAGTTTGTTGAGGAACTGGGTGATTCACGCGTGAGTTATACGCGCAATCCTTATAACTCGGGTGCCTGCGCGGTACGAAACCAGGCGATTCTACAGGCGCAGGGGCAGTACATTACCGGGATTGATGACGACGATGAATGGACGCCGAACCGACTGTCAGTTTTTCTGGCGCACAAACATCTGCTCAACACCCGCGCGTTTCTCTATGCCAATGATTATCTCTGCCAGGGCGAGGTTTATGCGCAGCCCACCAGTCTGCCGCTGTATCCGAAATCGCCGTTCTCGCGCAAGCTGTTCTGGAAGCGCAACATCGTCGGCAACCAGGTCTTTACCTGGGCCTGGCGCTTCAAAGAGAGCTTGTTCGATACGCAACTGAAAGCGGCTCAGGATTACGATATTTTCCTGCGCATGGTGGATGAGTATGGCGAACCGTGGAAGATTGAAGAAGCCACGCAGATCCTGCACGTTAATCACGGCGAAATGCAAATCACCTCGTCGCCGAAGAAATTCTCTGGCTACTTCCACTTTTATCGGAAGCATAAAAACAAGTTCGATCGCGCCAGTAAAAAATATCAGTTATTTACGCTGTATCAGATCCGCAATAAGCGCATGACCTGGCGCACGCTGCTGACGTTATTCTCGCTGCGTAACGGTAAACGACTGGCTGACGGGCTGCGGGGGAAATAATGCGACTGGAAGATTTTCGCGCAAATCACTGGAGCTTGCGCCCTTGCTGCATGGTTGCGGCTTACCGTATTGCCCACTTTTGCTCCGTGTGGCGCAAAAAACACGTTATCAATAACCTGTGGGCTGCGCCCGCGATCCTGCTCTATCGCTTTGTCACCGAGTGTCTGTTTGGCTACGAAATCCAGGCTGCTGCGACCATCGGGCGCCGTTTTACTATCCATCACGGTTATGCGGTGGTGATCAATAAAAATGTGGTCGCGGGTGATGATTTCACGATTCGCCACGCCGTTACCATTGGTAATCGCGGTGCCGATAATCTGGCCTGCCCGGTGATTGGCAACAATGTCGAGCTGGGTGCGAATGTGGTGATCATTGGCGACATTACGATTGGCAACAATGTCACTATCGGCGCGGGAAGCGTCGTACTCGACAGCATCCCCGATAACGCGCTGGTGGTGGGTGAGAAAGCGCGCGTGAAGGTGATCAAATGAATATTTTACAGTTCAATGTCCGCCTTGCCGAAGGCGGCGCTGCGGGCGTGGCGCTGGATTTACACCAGCGCGCGCTGCAAAAGGGTATGCAGTCACGTTTTATTTATGGCTACGGCAAAGGCGGGAAAAAAAGTGTCAGTCACGATAACTATCCGCAGGTTTACAAGCAGACGCCGCGTCTGACTTCCGTTGCTAATCTCGCGCTGTTCCGCCTGTTTAACCGCGACGTTTTTGGCAATTTGAATAACCTTTATCGCACCGTCACCCGCACGCAAGGGCCGGTGGTGCTGCACTTTCATGTAATGCACAGCTACTGGCTGAACCTTGATGATTTGGTGGCGTTCTGCCAGAAAGTGAAAGCGCACAAACCTGATGTCACGCTGGTCTGGACGCTGCACGATCACTGGAGCGTAACCGGGCGCTGCGCCTTTACCGATGGCTGCGAAGGCTGGAAAGAGAATTGCCGCAAATGCCCGACACTGAGCAACTATCCGCCGGTGAAGGTGGATCGTGCGCATCAACTGGTCAACCGCAAGCGCCAGTTGTTTAACAATATGCTGGCGCTGGGCTGCCAGTTTATCTCCCCCAGCCAGCATGTGGCGGACGCTTTTAACAGCCTCTATGGCGCAGGGCGCTGCAATATTATTAATAACGGTATTGATGTTGCGACCGAGGCGATTCTGGCTGAACTTGCGCCGGTAAAAGCCACCGAAGGAAAACCGAAAATCGCCGTGGTTGCCCATGACCTGCGCTACGACGGTAAAACCAATCAGCAACTGGTGCGCGACATCATGGCGCTGGGTGACCGTGTGGAGTTGCACACCTTTGGCAAGTTTTCTCCGTTTGAGGGGCAAAACGTTGTCAACCACGGCTTTCTTACAGATAAGCGCCAATTGATGAGCGAACTCAATCAGATGGATGCACTGGTCTTCTCTTCCAGGGTGGATAACTACCCGCTGATCCTCTGCGAAGCGCTCTCCATTGGCGTGCCGGTGATCGCCACGCACAGCGATGCGGCGCGGGAAGTGTTGCAGAAATCCGGCGGTAAAACTTTTGCCGAACAGGAGGTGCTGCCGCTGGTGCAGTGCCGTAAAGCAGAAATTGCCCAGGCGGTGTTTGGCGAAAGCCTCGACGCATTTCGCGCGCGCAGCCGCCAGGCCTACAGTGGACAACAGATGCTGGAGGAATATGTCTCGTTCTATCAGAGTCTGTAGTTACCTGCTGCTGCCGGTGATTTACCTGCTGGTTAACGTGAAAATCATGCAGCTCGGTGAAAGTTTCCCGATCACGATCGTGACGTTTTTGCCGCTACTGTTGCTGCTCTATCTCGACAAAATCAATCTGAAAAAGTTGATGATTGCACTGGGGGCCGGAGCCGGGTTAACGCTGTTTAACTTTATTTTTGGTAAATCGCTGGATGCCAGCAAATATGTCACTTCAACCATGCTGTTTGTTTACATTGTGATCATTGTTGGCATGGTGTGGAGCATCCGCTTTAAAACCATATCACCGCATAATTACCGCAAGATTTTGCGATTCTTCTATGTGGTTGTGGCAATGGTGGTGATGCTTGCGGCGATGGAGATGGCTCAGATTATTCTCACCGGTGGGAGTAGTTTGATGGAGGGTATTTCTAAATACCTCATCTACAGCAACAGTTACGTGCTGAATTTTATCAAGTTCGGCGGTAAGCGTACTACCGCGTTATATTTCGAACCGGCATTCTTCGCTCTGGCATTAATCTCAATTTGGCTCAGTATCAAACAGTTTGGTATCAAAACGCCGAAGACCGATGCTATGATTTTGGCAGGGATAGTACTTTCGGGATCGTTCTCTGGGGTAATGACTTTTATCCTGTTTTATTTGCTGGAGTGGGCATTCCAGTATCTGAACAAAGAGGCGATTCGTAAAAAGTTACCACTGGCAATTATTTCTCTTGCAGTGTTTATTGTCGGTGTGGTTTTCGCTTTCCCCTATATTGCAGAACGACTCGGCGATTTAGGTACGGAAGGTTCTTCTTCTTATTATCGTATTATCGGTCCGCTGGTGATGGTGGGATATTCACTGACCAATATTGATGGGGTAGTAAGATTTGGCTCACTTTATGAATATGTCGCATCATTCGGAATCTTTAACGGTGCAGATGTCGGGAAAACAATAGACAATGGGTTGTATCTGCTGATCATTTATTTCTCGTGGTTCGCAGTGTTGTTGACAGGCTGGTATTTGTTCAAAGTCGGGAAAATGATGGTAAATGCCTTTGGCAATAATCAGAATTTTCGCGTACAGCTTTACCTGTTTACGCCTATATCGTTGTTTTTTACGGGGTCAATTTTTAGCCCGGAATATGCGTTTTTAATTGTTTGTCCGTTTATTCTGCGTAAAGCGCTGAATATCGTGAATTCATGAAAAGGTGGGTCATATGCTGCTAAGTGTTATTACTGTCGCGTTTCGCAATTATGAAGGTGTGATGAAGACCTGGCAGTCTCTGGCTCACCTGGCGAAAGCGCAGAATATCGAATTCGAATGGATTGTCGTTGACGGCGGCTCGCAGGATGGTACTGCGGAATTTCTGAAAAATCTCAACGGACAATACAATTTACGTTTTATCAGCGAGCGTGACAAAGGCATCTATGATGCCATGAATAAAGGCATTGACATGGCGACGGGACGCTATGCATTGTTTTTGAATTCCGGCGATATTTTCCATGAGGAAATTGTGGATGTTGTTCGCCAGTTAGATGAAGAAAACGAGAACGCCATGTATATTGGCGATGCGCTGCTGGATTTTGGCGACGGCAACAAATTACGCCGTAGCGCCAAACATGGCTGGTATATTTACCACAGCTTACCGGCCAGCCATCAGGCTATATTTTTCCCGGTAAATGGTCTGAAAACATACCCCTACGATCTGCAATTTAAAGTCTCTTCCGATTACGCATTAGCGGCCAGAATGTTTAAAGCCGGTTTTCCTTTCAAACGTTTGAAAGGGCTGGTATCTGAATTTTCAATGGGCGGCGTATCTACCTCTAATAACGTTGAATTGTGCCAGGATGCCCGCAAAGTTCAGCGTACGATATTACGAGTCCCGGGTTTTTGGGCGCAATTGTCATATATATTGCGCCTGCGGACGACTGGCAAAGCAAAGGCCTTATATAACAAAGCATAACGCTCAAATATAGGGAAAAAAGATGCAGGATTTACAAGGATTCTCCGTGCCGAAAGGCTTTCGGGGCGGCAATGCTATTAAGGTTCAACTGTGGTGGGCGGTACAGGCGACATTATTTGCCTGGTCTCCACAGGTGCTGTATCGCTGGCGTGCATTCCTCTTGCGTTTATTTGGCGCAAAAGTTGGTAAGGGCGTGGTTATTCGCCCATCGGTAAAGATTACCTACCCGTGGAAATTAACATTAGGCGATTACAGTTGGGTTGGTGATGACGCGGTGTTGTACACCCTTGGCGATATCACCATCGGCGCAAATTCCGTGGTTTCACAGAAATGTTATTTGTGCACCGGCAGTCACGATTATCAGAGCGCGCATTTCGATATTAACGCGACGCCAATCGTGATTGGTGAGAAGTGCTGGCTGGCGACGGATGTCTTTGTCGCGCCAGGCGTCTCCATCGGCGACGGGACGGTAGTCGGTGCGCGCAGCAGTGTTTTTAAATCGCTTCCGGCAAATGCAATTTGCCGTGGCAATCCCGCAGTGGTGACGCGCGAACGCGTTGAAAAGGTAACTCCCTAACAGGGACTATTGAGGAAAATAAATTATGTCTAAAGTCGCTCTCATCACCGGCGTAACCGGGCAAGATGGCTCTTATCTGGCAGAACTGCTTCTGGAAAAAGGCTATGAAGTTCATGGTATTAAACGCCGTGCTTCCTCATTCAATACCGAGCGTGTGGATCACATCTATCAGGATCCGCACACCTGCAATCCGAAGTTCCATCTGCACTACGGCGACCTGACGGATACGTCCAACCTGACCCGTATCCTGCAGGAAGTTCAACCGGATGAAGTCTACAACCTGGGCGCAATGAGCCATGTGGCCGTTTCGTTTGAATCCCCGGAATACACCGCCGACGTGGATGCGATGGGTACGCTGCGTCTGCTGGAAGCGATTCGCTTCCTCGGCCTTGAGAAGAAAACCCGTTTCTACCAGGCATCAACCTCTGAACTGTATGGTCTGGTGCAGGAAATTCCGCAGAAAGAGACCACGCCGTTCTACCCGCGTTCTCCGTATGCAGTTGCCAAACTTTACGCCTACTGGATCACCGTGAACTACCGTGAATCTTATGGCATGTATGCCTGCAACGGCATTCTGTTCAACCACGAATCTCCGCGTCGCGGCGAAACTTTCGTAACCCGTAAAATTACCCGTGCGATCGCCAACATTGCTCAGGGTCTGGAATCCTGCCTGTACCTCGGCAACATGGATTCCCTGCGTGACTGGGGCCATGCGAAAGACTACGTGAGAATGCAGTGGATGATGCTGCAACAGGAAAAACCGGAAGACTTCGTTATCGCCACCGGCGTGCAGTACTCCGTGCGTCAGTTCGTGGAAATGGCCGCGGCACAACTGGGTATCAAACTGCGCTTTGAAGGCACCGGCGTAGAAGAGAAGGGTATTGTGGTTTCCGTGACCGGTCATGATGCTCCGGGCGTGAAACCGGGTGATGTAATCGTCGCCGTTGACCCGCGCTACTTCCGTCCTGCGGAAGTGGAAACCCTGCTGGGCGATCCGACCAAAGCACACGAAAAACTGGGCTGGAAACCGGAAACCACGCTGCAGGAGATGGTCTCCGAGATGGTGGCGAAAGATCTGGAAGCAGCGAAAAAACACTCACTGCTTAAAGCCCACGGTTACGAGGTTGCCATCGCGCTGGAGTCTTAAGCATGACCAAACAACGTATTTTCGTGGCTGGCCATCGCGGGATGGTGGGATCAGCCATTGTTCGCCAGCTCGAACAACGTGCGGATGTTGAACTGGTACTGCGCTCCCGTGAAGAGCTGAACCTGCTGGATTCCGCTGCTGTCGATGCTTTTTTCGCCAGCAACCGTATCGACCAGGTTTACCTGGCAGCGGCAAAAGTGGGCGGTATTGTGGCGAACAATACCTACCCGGCGGACTTCATCTACGAAAACATGATGATTGAGAGCAACATCATTCACTCAGCGCATAAGCATGACGTGAACAAGCTGTTGTTCCTCGGTTCGTCCTGTATCTACCCGAAACTGGCGCACCAACCGATCGCGGAAAGTGAGCTGTTGCAGGGGACGCTGGAGCCGACCAACGAGCCGTACGCGATTGCCAAGATCGCCGGTATCAAACTGTGCGAGTCCTACAATCGCCAGTATGACCGCGACTACCGCTCGGTAATGCCGACGAACCTGTATGGTCCGCACGATAACTTCCACCCGAGCAATTCGCACGTGATCCCGGCGCTGCTGCGCCGCTTCCACGAGGCGACGCAGGAGAACACGCCGGACGTGGTGGTGTGGGGAAGCGGCACGCCGATGCGTGAATTCCTGCACGTGGACGATATGGCGGCAGCCAGCATCCATGTTCAGGAGCTGGCGCGCGAAGTGTGGCAAGAGAACACCGAACCGATGCTGTCGCATATCAACGTTGGTACTGGTGTGGATTGCACGATTCGCGAACTGGCGCAGACAGTTGCCAGCGTTGTCGGCTACAAAGGCCGCGTGGTGTTTGACGCCACCAAGCCGGACGGTACGCCGCGTAAATTGCTGGATGTGACGCGTCTGCATCAGCTTGGCTGGTATCACGAGATCTCACTGGAAGCAGGGCTTGCAAGCACCTACCAGTGGTTCCTTGAAAACCAGCACCGGTTCCGGGGGTAGGCATGTTTTTAAGTCAGGAAGATTTTGCCACGGTGGTGCGCTCCACCCCGCTGATTTCCATCGATTTGATCGTGGAAAACTCACGCGGCGAGTTTTTGCTCGGCAAGCGCACTAACCGTCCGGCCCAGGGATACTGGTTTGTGCCGGGCGGACGCGTGCAAAAGGACGAACCGCTGGCGGCCGCTTTCGAGCGGCTGACCCTGGCGGAACTGGGGCTGCGCCTGCCGATGTCTGCAGGCGAGTTTTACGGCGTCTGGCAGCACTTCTATGACGATAATTTCTCCGGTAGCGATTTTTCCACCCACTACATTGTGCTGGGTTTCCGCCTGCGCGTGGACGAGCAAACGCTCGCACTGCCGCCGGATCAGCACAATGACTATCGCTGGGGGACGCCGGAGTCGCTGATTGCCGACCCGCTGGTGCATGACAACAGCCGCGCCTATTTCCTCGACGCACAGGGAGTACCGGGCTTATGAAGATCCTGGTCTATGGCATCAACTATTCGCCGGAGCTTACCGGGATCGGTAAGTACACCGGCGAAATGGTGGAATGGATGGCCCGTCAGGGCCATGAAGTGCGCGTGATCACAGCGCCGCCTTACTATCCGGAATGGAAAGTCGGCGAGCACTACAGCGCCTGGCGCTGGCGTAAAGAGCAGGGTGCCGCCACGGTGTGGCGCTGCCCGCTGTATGTGCCAAAACAGCCATCGACCCTGAAGCGTTTACTGCATCTGGGCAGCTTTGCCCTCAGCAGCTTTTTCCCGCTGATGGCGCAGCGTAGCTGGAAACCGGACCGCATTATCGGCGTGGTGCCAACGTTGTTTTGCACGCCGGGGATGCGCCTGCTGGCCAAACTGAGCGGCGCAAAAACCGTGCTGCATATTCAGGATTATGAAGTGGACGCCATGCTCGGTCTGGGAATGGCGGGTAAAGGTAAAAGCGGCCGCGTGGCGAAGCTGGCGACCGCGTTTGAACGCAGCAATCTGCATAACGTCGATAACGTCTCCACCATCTCTCGCTCAATGATGAACAAAGCGCGCGAGAAAGGGGTGGAGGCCGACAAAATCATCTTCTTCCCGAACTGGTCGGAAGTGGCGCGGTTTCGCGATGTCAGCGATGCCGATGTCACGGAACTGCGCCGCAATCTCGGTCTGCCGGATGACAAAAAAATCGTTCTTTACTCCGGCAACATCGGCGAGAAGCAGGGGCTGGAAAACGTCATTGAAGCCGCTGCGCAGTTACACACCCATCCATGGCTGTTTGTCATTGTCGGTCAGGGCGGGGGGAAGGCGCGGCTGGAAAAACAGGTTAGTGAACGCAGCCTGAACAACGTCATCTTCTTCCCGTTGCAGCCGTACGATGCGCTGCCGGCGCTGCTGAAAATGGGCGATTGCCATCTGGTTATTCAGAAACGTGGTGCGGCCGATGCGGTATTGCCGTCCAAGCTGACCAACATTCTGGCGGTGGGCGGTAATGCGGTAATCACTGCTGAAGAGAGCACTGAGCTCGGGCAACTCTGTCTGGCAGAGCCAGGCATTGCGGTCTGCGTGGAGCCGGAATCGGTCGAGGCGCTGACCTGGGGCATTGAGCGCGCGCTGGCGCTGCCCAAAAACAACACGGTGGCACGTGAATATGCCGAACGCACGCTCGAAAAAGAGAGCGTATTAAACCAGTTTATTGCTGATATCAGCCCGGAAAGTTCCGTGAAGCCCGTACGCGCCCGCGAAAGCGCGCAGCACGAAGGCCGCCTGAATTTTGACGGGAATGGGGATAAATCATGAGTCAAACACAACTCTATCCGGTAGTGATGGCCGGAGGCTCCGGAAGCCGTCTGTGGCCGTTGTCCCGCGTGCTTTACCCTAAACAGTTTCTCTGCCTGAAGGGCGATCTCACCATGTTGCAGACCACCGTCTGTCGCCTGAATGGTGTCGAGTGTGAAAGCCCGGTGGTGATTTGTAATGAACAACATCGCTTTATTGTCGCCGAGCAACTGCGTCAACTGCACAAGCTGACCGAGAACATCATTCTCGAACCGGCTGGCCGTAATACCGCTCCGGCGATTGCGCTGGCGGCGCTGGCGATAAAACGCCACAACCCGGACAGCGATCCGCTGATGCTGGTGCTGGCGGCCGACCATGTCATTCAGAACGAAGAGGCGTTTCGCGCCTCGGTTCGCGACGCTATTCCTTATGCGCAGAGTGGCAAACTGGTGACCTTCGGCATCGTGCCGGATCTGCCGGAAACGGGCTATGGCTATATCCGCCGCGGCGGTGTCAGTGCCGGGCAGGCCGATTCCGTTGCCTTTGAGGTGGCGCAGTTCGTTGAAAAACCGAACCTGGAAACGGCACAGGGTTACGTTGCCAGCGGCGAATATTACTGGAACAGCGGTATGTTCCTGTTCCGTGCCGGTCGTTTCCTTGAAGAGCTGAATAAATATCGTCCGGACATTTTGCGCGCCTGCGAACAGGCGATGCAGGCCGCTGATCCGGATATGGATTTTGTCCGCGTTGATGAAGAGGCGTTCCTCGCCTGCCCGGAAGAGTCGATTGACTATGCGGTAATGGAACGCACGGCGGATGCGGTGGTCGTGCCGATGGATGCAGGCTGGAGCGATGTCGGTTCCTGGTCTTCGCTGTGGGAAATCAGCCAGCACACACCGGAGGGAAACGTCCATCACGGCGACGTCATCAGCCATAACACCCAAAACAGCTACGTGTATGCGGAGTCCGGGCTGGTCACGACCGTCGGCGTGAAAGATCTGGTGGTGGTTCAGACCAAAGATGCGGTGCTGATTGCCGATCGAAATCAGGTACAGGATGTGAAAAAAGTGGTGGAGAAAATCAAAGCCGACGGGCGTCACGAGCATCATATCCACCGTGAAGTTTACCGCCCATGGGGCAAATATGACTCCATCGATACCGGCGATCGCTATCAAGTGAAACGCATTACCGTGAAGCCGGGCGAGGGGCTCTCCGTACAGATGCATCATCACCGTGCGGAGCACTGGGTAGTGGTGGCGGGAACGGCGAAAGTGACCATCAATGATGAAGTGAAATTACTCGGTGAGAATGAATCGATCTATATCCCGCTTGGCGCGCATCACTGTCTGGAAAACCCGGGGAAAATTCCGCTCGATCTGATTGAAGTTCGTTCGGGTTCGTACCTGGAAGAAGACGACATCGTGCGCTTTGCGGATCGCTACGGGCGAGTTTAAAAGCCAGTGCCGGACGCGGTGTTGCCCGTCCGGCAGAAAAAACAAACGAATCAATAACAAATGGCCATTTTACGGTCAAGGCTGACTGTTGCCTTAAGAAGAGGTAATGATGGAAAAATTAACCTGTTTTAAAGCTTACGATATCCGTGGAAAGCTGGGCGAAGAACTGAATGAAGATATCGCATGGCGTATCGGCCGCGCCTACGGTGAATACCTGAAGCCGCAAACGATTGTGCTGGGCGGCGATGTGCGTCAGACCAGCGAATCGTTGAAACTGGCGCTGGCGAAAGGGCTGCAGGATGCGGGCGTCAACGTGCAGGATATCGGTCTTTCCGGTACCGAAGAGATCTATTTTGCCACGTTCCATCTCGGCGTGGATGGCGGCATCGAAGTGACTGCCAGCCACAACCCGATGGACTATAACGGTATGAAGCTGGTGCGCAAAGGCGCACGTCCGATCAGCGGCGATACCGGGCTGCGCGATGTGCAGCGTCTGGCGGAAGCCAACGACTTTCCGCCGGTGGATGCGGAAAAACGCGGCAGCTATGAGCAGATTAACCTGCGCGATGCCTATATCGATCATCTGCTGGGCTATATCAATCCGGCTAACCTTAAGCCATTGAAACTGGTGATCAACTCCGGTAACGGCGCGGCAGGTCCGGTAGTGGATGCCATTGAAGCCCGCTTCAAAGCGCTGAACGTGCCGGTGACCTTTATCAAAGTGCATAACGAACCGGACGGCACTTTCCCGCACGGTATTCCTAACCCGCTACTGCCGGAGTGTCGCGCGGATACCCGCAATGCGGTGCTGGAACATCACGCCGACATGGGGATCGCCTTTGACGGCGATTTCGACCGCTGCTTCTTGTTCGATGGTGAAGGGCGCTTTATTGAGGGTTACTACATCGTTGGTTTGCTGGCGGAAGCGTTCCTCGAAAAACACCCTGGCGCCAAAATCATCCACGACCCGCGTCTCTCCTGGAACACGGTGGATGTGGTGACGCGCGCAGGCGGCACGCCGGTAATGTCAAAGACCGGGCACGCATTTATTAAAGAACGTATGCGTAACGAAGATGCCATCTATGGCGGCGAGATGAGCGCGCACCACTACTTCCGCGATTTCGCCTATTGCGACAGCGGCATGATCCCATGGCTGCTGGTCACTGAGCTGCTGTGCCTGAAAGGTAAAACCCTCGCCGAGCTGGTCAGCGATCGAATGCTGGCGTTCCCGGCGAGTGGTGAAATCAACAGCAAGCTTGCCGATCCGGTCACGGCTATCCAGCGTGTTGAGCAGCATTTTACGCCCGGCGCGCTGGAGATCGATCGCACCGACGGCATCAGCATCGCCTTCCCTGAGTGGCGCTTTAACCTCCGTTCATCCAATACCGAGCCGGTAGTGCGACTGAACGTTGAGTCGCGTCGCGATGTGTCACTGATGGAGGCACGAACGCAGGAAATTCTGGCGCTGTTGAATCAGTAAATCTCGGCGTTGCTCTCCCCCGGACGTGGGGAGAGTCAACATACAGGCAGGTAAAACGATGACTCATCTAAAAAAGCGCGACCGGGCCAAAACGAATGCATCGTTAATCTCAATCGTGCAGCGATTCTCTGACATCACCATTATGTTCGGTGGGCTGTGGCTGGTGTGCAAATTGAATGCGTTGCCCTTTTTCTACATGCATCTGCTGATGGCTCTGCTCTCCCTGGTTGTCTTCCAGATGATTGGCGGAATGACCGATTTTTATCGCTCCTGGCGAGGGGTAAAAATTACGACTGAACTGACCCTACTGTTGCAGAACTGGACGCTCAGCCTGATTTTCAGCGCGGGGCTGCTCTCGTTCAACAACGATTTCGATAACACTTTCATGATTTATCTCCCCTGGTATTTGTTAACCAGTATGGGGCTGATGCTGAGCCGCGCGGTAATCCGCTTTGGCGCAGGCTGGCTGCGGAACCTGGGCTATAACACGCGCCGCGTTGCGGTGGCGGGGGATATGCCGATGGGCCAGGCGTTGCTGGAAGGTTTTCGCAATGAACCCTGGTTGGGATTCGATGTGGTGGGGGTGTACCACGATCCGCAACCGGGCGGCATCACCACCGGCTGGGCGGGTAATCTCGACCAGCTGGTTGACGATGCGAAAGCGGGGAAAATTCACAACGTCTATATCGCGATGTCGATGAATGATGCGGCCAGCATCAAAAAGCTGGTGCGTCAGTTGGCAGACACCACCTGTTCAGTGATCCTGATCCCGGATGTCTTCACCTTCAATATTCTGCATTCGCGGATTGAAGAGATGAATGGCGTGCCGGTAGTTCCGCTGTACGAAACACCGCTTTCCGGCGTGAACCGCATTCTGAAACGCCTTGAAGACATTGTACTCTCGTCAATGATTTTACTGCTGATCTCTCCGGTTCTGCTGGCGATTGCGGTGGCGGTAAAACTCAGCTCTCCCGGCCCGATTATCTTCCGTCAGACCCGTTATGGCATGGACGGTAAGCCAATCAAAGTCTGGAAATTCCGTTCCATGAGGGTGATGGAAAACGACAAAGTGGTGACCCAGGCAACGCAGAACGATCCGCGTGTAACCAAAGTGGGGAGCTTCCTGCGCCGTACCTCGCTCGACGAACTGCCGCAGTTCATTAATGTGCTGCTCGGCGGCATGTCTATCGTTGGCCCACGCCCGCATGCGGTGGCGCACAACGAGCAGTACCGTTCGCTGATTGAGGGTTACATGCTGCGTCATAAAGTGAAACCAGGCATTACCGGCTGGGCGCAGATTAACGGCTGGCGCGGCGAAACCGACACGCTGGAAAAAATGGAAAAACGCGTTGAGTTCGACCTGGAGTACATCCGCGAGTGGAGTCTGTGGTTCGATATCAAAATCGTTTTTCTGACCATCTTTAAAGGCTTTATTAATAAAGCGGCGTATTAAAGGAAAGGTCATGAGCCTGAGAGAAAAAACCATCAGCGGTGCAAAGTGGTCAGCGATGGCCACTTTAACCATCATCGGCCTGGGGCTGGTGCAGATGACGGTGCTGGCGCGCATTATCGATAATCACCAGTTCGGTCTGTTGACCGTCTCACTGGTGATTATCGCGCTGGCGGATACGCTGTCAGATTTTGGTATTGCTAACTCCATTATTCAGCGCAAAGAGATAAGCCATCTGGAACTCACCACCCTGTACTGGCTGAACGTTGGGCTGGGGATTGTGGTTTGTCTGCTGGTTTTCTCGCTGAGCAACGTCATTGCCAGTGTCTTGCACAACCCGGATCTGGCGCCGCTGATCAAAACCCTGTCGTTCGCCTTTGTGGTGATCCCGCACGGTCAGCAGTTCCGCGCGCTGATGCAGAAAGAGCTGGAGTTCAATAAGATTGGCGCGATTGAAACCGTGTCGGTACTGGCGGGCTTCTGCTTTACGGTGATCAGCGCCTTTTACTGGCCGCTGGCGATGACAGCCATCCTCGGTTATCTGGTCAACAGCGCCGTTCGTACGCTGCTGTTCGGCTATTTTGGCCGCAAGATCTATCGCCCTGGCTTGCATTTCTCCCTTGCGTCGGTCAGTTCAAATCTGCGCTTTGGCGCATGGCTGACGGCTGACAGCATCATTAACTATGTCAACACCAACCTCTCCACGTTAGTGCTGGCGCGTATCCTCGGCGCCAGCGTCGCCGGGGGATACAACCTGGCGTACAACGTGGCGGTGGTGCCGCCGATGAAGCTCAACCCGATTATTACCCGCGTACTGTTCCCGGCGTTCGCCAAAATTCAGGACGACACGGAGAAGCTGCGTGTTAACTTCTACAAGCTGCTGTCGGTGGTGGGGATCATCAACTTCCCCATCCTGCTGGGGCTGATGGTGGTGTCGAACAATTTTGTGCCGCTGGTCTTTGGCGACAAGTGGAACAGCATTATCCCGATCCTGCAATTGCTCTGTATTGTTGGCCTGCTGCGCGCGGTCGGTAACCCTATCGGTTCGCTGCTGATGGCGAAAGCGCGGGTGGATATCAGTTTTAAATTCAATGTTTTCAAAACGTTTCTCTTTATTCCCGCCATTATTATCGGCGGCCATCTGGCCGGTGCGCTGGGCGTAACGCTGGGTTTCCTGCTGGTGCAAATCATCAACACCGTGTTGAGCTACTTCGTGATGATCAAACCGGTGCTCGGTTCCAGCTATCGTCAGTACATCCTCAGCCTGTGGCTGCCGTTCTACTTATCGCTGCCGACGCTGGTCGTGAGCTATGGCCTTGGGCTGGCGCTGAACGGGCATATGCCGCTGGCCGCCATGCTGGCAGTACAGGTCGCGGCAGGCGTACTGGCTTTCGCGGTGATGCTGATTGTCTCGCGCAACGCGCTGGTGGTGGAGATGAAGCGCCAGTTTTGCCGCAACGAGAAACTTAAAACGCTGCTTCGCGCAGGATAAGAAACGTTATTGAACCCCTTCATGAGGTCGTTATGAAATTATTGATCCTTGGCAATCATACCTGCGGAAACCGTGGTGACAGCGCAATTTTACGCGGATTGCTGGATGCGATTGCCCTGATTAATCCTGATGCAGACGTTGACGTGATGAGTCGCTATCCGGTGAGTTCATCATGGTTATTAAACCGTCCGGTGATGGGCGATCCGCTCTACAGCCAGATGAAAGAGCACAATAACGCCGCCGGTCTGATGGGGCGGGTGAAGAAAGTGCTACGCCGTCGCTATCAGCACCAGGTTCTGCTTTCACGCGTGACGGACACCGGCAAGCTGCGCAATATCGCCATCGCCCAGGGCTTTACCGATTTTGTCCGCAGGCTTAACGATTATGACGCGATTATTCAGGTCGGCGGTTCGTTCTTTGTCGATCTCTATGGCGTGCCGCAATTTGAACATGCGCTCTGCACCTTCATGGCGAAAAAGCCGCTTTATATGATTGGTCACAGCGTTGGCCCGTTCCAGAATGAAGCTTTCAACCAACTGGCGAATTATGTTTTCGGTCACTGTGATGCGCTGATCTTACGTGAAACCGTCAGCCTGAATCTGATGAAGCAGAGCAATATCACTACAGCGAAAGTGGAGCAGGGCGTGGATACCGCCTGGCTGGTGGATCACCATCAGCACGATTTTGTTGCCAGCTATGCGGTGCAGCACTGGCTGAACCTGGCAGCAAAACAGAAAACCGTCGCCATTACCCTGCGCGAACTGGCACCGTTCGACAAGCGATTGAATACCACGCAGCAGGCCTACGAACAGGCATTTGCCGGAGTGGTCAACCGCATTATCGATGCGGGCTACCAGGTGATTGCGCTTTCCACCTGTACCGGTATCGACAGCTACAACAAAGATGACCGCATGGTGGCGCTCAACCTGGGCCAGTACGTTAACGATCCGTCGCAATACCATGTGGTGATGGATGAACTCAACGATCTGGAGATGGGAAAATTGCTGGCCGCCTGCGATTTGACTGTCGGCACGCGTCTGCACTCGGCGATCATCTCAATGAACTTTGGTACCCCGGCGATTGCCATCAACTACGAACACAAATCGGCGGGCATCATGCAGCAACTGGGCATGCCGGAAATGGCGGTCGATATTCGTCACTTGCTGGACGGTTCGCTGGCGGCGATGGTCGCCGATTCGCTGGGTCAGTTACCTGCAATTAACCAGCGTCTGGCAACAGCGGTTGCGGCTGAACGCGAACAGGGCATGAAGATGGTGAAATCGGTGCTTGATCGCGTACAGGAGGTGAAATGAAAGTCAGCTTCTTTTTGCTGAAGTTTCCATTATCTTCCGAAACCTTTGTCCTCAACCAGATTGTTGCGTTTATCAATATGGGGTTTGAGGTGGAAATCATCGCTCTGCAAAAGGGCGATATGAACAATACCCATGCGGCGTACACTGAATACCGACTGGCGGAGAAAACCCGCTGGTTGCTGTCGGAACCGGAAGGACGTATGGCGAAGCTGGGTTACCGTGCGCAGGCAATGGCGCGCGGGATGTGGAAATCAGCAACCTGGAAAGCGCTGAATATCAGCCGCTATGGTAACGAGGCGCGTAACCTGATCCTGCCGGCGATTTGCGCCCTCGCGCCACGTACCTTCAAGGCGGATATTTTTATTGCTCACTTTGGCCCGGCAGGCGTTACGGCGGCAAAACTGCGTGAACTTGGGGTGCTGAAGGGCAAAATTGCCACGGTTTTCCATGGCATCGATATTTCCCATCGCGATGTGCTGAACCACTACACGCCGGAGTATCAGCAACTGTTCCAGCGCGGGGATTTGATGCTGCCGATCAGCGAACTGTGGGCGGGAAGACTGAAAAAGATGGGATGCCCGGAGAAAAAAATCGCGGTTTCGCGTATGGGCGTCGATATGGCGCGCTTTAGCCTGCGCCCGGTTAGAACGCCGGGCACTCCGCTGCAAATTATCTCAGTGGCGCGTCTTACCGAGAAAAAAGGGCTGCATGTGGCGATTGAAGCCTGCCGCCTGCTGAAGGAACGCGGCGTCGATTTCAAATATCGCATTCTGGGTATCGGTCCGTGGGAACGCCGTTTGCGTACGTTGATCGAACAGTTCCAACTGGAAGATGTGATCGAGATGCCGGGCTTCAAACCGAGCCATGAAGTCAAGGCCATGCTCGATGAAGCGGATGTTTTCCTGTTACCTTCGGTGACGGGCGCGGATGGCGATATGGAAGGGATACCCGTTGCCCTGATGGAAGCGATGGCCGTGGGCATTCCGGTGGTTTCGACGGTGCACAGCGGCATTCCGGAGCTGATTGAAGCCGGGAAATCTGGCTGGCTGGTGCCGGAAAACGATGCTCAGGCGCTGGCGCAGCGGCTTGCCGCGTTTGGCTCGATGCAGGGCCAGGATTTAGCGCCGGTGGTGACGCGTGCGCGGGAAAAAGTCGAAGCCGACTTTAATCAAAAGATCATCAATCAGCAGCTTGCCAGCCTGTTGCAGGCGCTTTGAATCGAGGTTTTATGACCGCAAAAAAAGCATCAACACCGCTCTCACGCCGCACTTTTCTCGCTGCCAGCTCTGCACTGGCAGCGCTTCCGTTACTGCATTCGCCAGCCGCGCGTGCGCTGGGGGGCAAGGGTTCCGTCAATATCAGTGATTATGATCACAACGACTGGCCCGCTGCGTTAAATAAAGCCTTTAACGAGGGGCAAACGGTAGAAATTCCCGCCGGCCTGGTGTGTGAAAATATCAATACCGGGATCTTTATCCCGCCGGGTAAAACGCTTTTGATACGCGGTACGCTAAAGAGCAGTGGGCGCGGACGATTTGTGTTGCAGGATGGTAGCCGCGTTATTGGCGAGAAAGGCGGAAGCTTGTATAACATTACGCTGGATGTGCGCGGTTCCAACTGTGTCATCCAGGGCGTCAGCATGAGTGGCTACGGCCCGATCATGCAGATTTATATTGGTGGCAAAAATACCGGCACGATGCGTAACTTACTGATAGATAACATCACTGTCAGCAAGGCTAACTACGGTATCCTGCGCCAGGGTTACCATAATCAACTGGATGGCGCGCGCATCACGAATAGCCGTTTCAGCGATTTGCAGGGCGATGCCATCGAATGGAACGTGGCAATTAACGATCGCAATATCCTGATTTCCGACCATGTCATCAAAAATATCGATTGCACCAACGGCCAGATTAACTGGGGAATCGGTATCGGGCTGGCGGGCAGTACCTACGACAATAATTACCCGGAAGATCAGGCGGTTAAAAATTTCGTCGTGGCCAATATTACCGGCAGTAATTGCCGCCAACTGGTACACGTCGAGAACGGCAAACATTTCATTATCCGCAACGTTAAAGCCGAAAATATCACTCCCGATTTCAGCAAAAAGGCGGGCCTGGATAATGCCACGATCGCTATTTACGGCTGCGATAATTTTGTTATTGATAATGTCAGTATGGTCAATAGTGCCGGAATGTTGATTGGTTATGGCGTGATCAAGGGGAATTATTTATCCATTCCGCAGAACTTTAAACTGAACGATATTCAGCAGGATAACAGCGGTAGCAAATATAAACTGCGTGGTATCCAGATATCGTCCGGTAATGCTACGTCGTTTGTGGCGATCACTAATCTAAAAATGCAGCATGCGACACTCGAGTTGCATAACAAGCCGCAACATCTTTTCTTACGCAATATCAATGTAATGCAAGATGCAGCTAATGGCCCGGCGTTGAAACTCAATTTTGACATGCGCAAAGATGTGCGCGGACGCTTTATGGCCAGGCAGGACACGCTGTTGTCGCTGGCGAATATTCACGCAGTTAACGAAAACGGGCAAAGCTCGGTGGATATCGACAGGGTCGATCAGCATGTGGTGAACGTTGATAATTTGAACTTCCGACTACCGGCGAAGCGGTTATAACCCGTTATTACGGGCTTTTGCGATAAATCCTGGTGATTTAACCGGGGGGTTAGGATTACATCGTTGGCCTGATCTGGACAGTCATAACACAACATAAGACTTTTTACCGATCCTCATCGCTAACTTGCTGGCGAAACCAGGTTAAAGGTTTATACTTCGTCCAATTATTATAGGTGGATAGAAATAATGGTTAATTTGAAAGCAGTTATTCCGGTAGCAGGGCTGGGAATGCATATGCTTCCTGCCACGAAGGCCATTCCAAAAGAGATGCTGCCGATTGTCGACAAGCCGATGATTCAGTATATCGTCGATGAAGTTGTTGCTGCAGGGATCAAAGAAATCGTTCTGGTTACTCACTCGTCTAAAAACGCAGTGGAGAACCACTTCGACACCTCATATGAGCTGGAAGCGCTGCTGGAGCAGCGTGTTAAGCGCCAGCTGCTGGCGGAAGTACAGTCTATTTGCCCGCCGGGCGTAACGATCATGAACGTGCGTCAGGCGCAGCCGCTGGGTCTGGGTCACTCTATCCTCTGTGCGCATCCGATTATTGGCGACAACCCGTTCGTGGTGGTCCTGCCGGATATCGTTCTGGACAACGCCACTGCGGATCCGCTGCGCTACAACCTTGCCGCCATGGTGGCGCGTTTCACGGAAACGGGTCGCAGCCAGGTACTGGCAAAACGCATGAAAGGCGATCTCTCTGAATACTCCGTGATTCAGACTAAAGAGCCGCTGGATACTGAAGGCAAGATTAGCCGTATCGTTCAGTTCATCGAAAAACCGGATCAGCCGCAAACGCTGGATTCTGACCTGATGGCCGTAGGGCGCTATGTGCTTTCTGCGGATATCTGGCCTGAGCTGGAGAAAACCGAACCGGGCGCCTGGGGCCGTATCCAGTTGACCGATGCGATTGCCAAACTGGCGGAAAAACAGTCTGTTGATGCAATGCTGATGACCGGCGAGAGCTACGACTGCGGTAAGAAAATGGGCTATATGCAGGCTTTTGTGCAGTATGGCTTACGCAACCTGAAAGAAGGTCAGAAGTTCCGCGATAGTATTAAGAAATTACTTACACAATAAGCAATTAAAACGTTGCAGTTGCAACGCTAGTTTATAAGGCAGTAAAGAGTCGCTATGAGGTGTTTCATTCTCAGGTTATTCTTACTGCCTTTATTTATTTTACTATTAAATCAATAAGTAAAAGCGTGTTTTTGCGGGATTATTGTACGACCAGAACTAAGATTTTCCCTTGTTTCAGTGCCTGTTTCGGTAGAGAATAGCCGCTTAGCATTTTGTGCCTGATGGCAAAACAGAAATTACGTTAACGAAACATGTTAACGACAGAAATAGAAGATAGTTTCAATCAGTTAACAGGTAGCTGAAGAGCCTGGGGCGGTAGCGTGCCTGAAATTATTTGGCTTCTCTCTTTCGCCCGTTCATATAGTTCAAAATATTGCATAGCAAGTACGGATAATTCTCGTGAAAATATTGGTTACCGGTGGCGCAGGCTTTATTGGCTCTGCAGTGGTTCGTCATATCATTAATAACACGCAAGATTCTGTGGTTAATGTCGATAAATTGACCTATGCAGGAAATCTTCAATCACTTACAGACGTCTCGGATAGCGAGCGTTATTTTTTTGAGCATGCGGATATTTGCAATGCAGCAGAAATGGCGCGTATCCTGGATGAGCACAAGCCGGATGCAGTAATGCACCTGGCTGCGGAAAGCCATGTTGACCGTTCTATCACCGGGCCTGCGGCCTTCATTGAAACCAATATTGTAGGCACCTACGTATTGCTGGAAGCTGTTCGTGCGTATTGGTCCTCGCTGGCAGATGCGGCAAAAGAAGCATTCCGTTTTCATCATATCTCGACAGATGAAGTTTACGGTGATTTGCCACATCCTGATGAGCAGCCGCAAGGTCAGCCGTTACCGCTGTTTACTGAAAAAACGGCCTATGCGCCGAGCAGCCCTTACTCCGCGTCAAAAGCCTCCAGCGATCATCTGGTTCGCGCCTGGTTACGTACCTATGGTATGCCTACCATTGTCACCAACTGTTCCAATAACTACGGTCCTTACCACTTCCCGGAAAAATTGATCCCGCTGGTTATTCTCAATGCGCTTGAAGGCAAACCGTTGCCAATCTATGGCAAAGGCGATCAAATCCGCGACTGGTTGTACGTTGAAGATCACGCCCGTGCCCTCTATACCGTGGTTACTCAGGGTGTTGGCGGTGAAACTTACAACATTGGCGGCCATAACGAAAAACAGAACCTCGATGTTGTCTATACAATCTGTGATTTGCTTGATGAGATCGTGCCGAAAACCGGTTCTTACCGCGATCAAATCACCTATGTTACCGATCGTCCTGGCCACGACAGGCGGTACGCCATCGACGCTGAGAAAATCAGTCGCGAACTGGGCTGGAAACCGCAGGAAACCTTTGAGTCGGGCATCCGTAAGACAGTGCAGTGGTACCTCGATAATCAGAATTGGGTTGAGAACGTTAAAAGCGGCGCGTACAAAAGCTGGATCGAACAGAACTACGAGAAGCGTTAATCATGAATATTTTGTTATTCGGTAAAACGGGGCAGGTAGGTTGGGAGCTGCAACGTGCGCTGGCGCCCCTTGGCAAGGTGGTTGCTGTTGACGTTCACTCTGCTGAGTATTGTGGTGATTTCAGTAAACCGAACGAGGTGGCTGAAACCGTTCGCCGTATTCGCCCTGATGTGGTGGTGAATGCCGCTGCGCACACTGCCGTGGATAAAGCTGAATCAGAGCGTGAGTTTGCGCAACTGCTGAATGCAACCAGTGTCGAGGCCATTGCGCGTGAAGTTGGCGCGATTGGCGGCTGGCTGGTGCACTATTCGACGGATTATGTTTTTCCTGGCACCGGTGACAAACCCTGGTGTGAAACGGATGCTCCCGCGCCGCTGAATGTCTATGGTGAGACTAAGCTGGCAGGGGAAAAGGCCGTCCAGCAACATTGCCCTCATCATCTTATTTTCCGTACCAGTTGGGTCTACGCCAGCAAAGGAAATAACTTTGCCAAAACAATGCTTAAACTGGCGAAAGACCGCGAAGAGCTCTCCATTATCGATGATCAGTATGGTGCACCAACCGGTGCTGAATTACTGGCCGACTGTACGGCGCATGCGATTCGTACTGCAATGAGTAAACCGGAGGTCGCCGGGCTTTACCATCTGGTTGCTGCGGGAACCACAACCTGGTACGCCTTTGCGCAAATGGTGTTTGATGAGGCGAGGAAAGCGGGTTTAACGCTGGCGCTTAATAAAGTTAACCCGATTGCTACTGAAGCTTATCCGACTCCAGCGAAGCGCCCTGGTAATTCGCGCCTCAACACAGAAAAATTCCAGCGTGAATTCGGTCTTGTTCTGCCTCCATGGGAGAACGGCGTAAAACGTATGCTTGCTGAGCTCTTTGCTGCAACGTCAAATTAACTTCTTGAAAATGCCTCTGGGCAGGTATTTTTTGCGCGGGAATACGAAATGAAAACACGTAAAGGAATCATACTGGCGGGCGGTTCGGGAACCCGCTTGTATCCGGTAACAATGGCAGTGAGCAAACAACTGTTGCCGATTTACGATAAGCCAATGATTTATTATCCCCTGTCCACACTGATGCTGGCCGGGATTCGCGATATTCTGATCATCAGCACGCCGCAGGATCTCCCCCGTTTTGAACAGTTGCTTGGTGATGGAAGCCAGTGGGGATTAACCCTGCATTATAAAGTTCAGCCAAGCCCGGACGGGTTGGCGCAGGCATTTATCCTCGGTGAAGAATTTATTGGTAACGATCCTTGCGCCCTGGTGCTGGGCGACAATATTTTCTATGGCCATGATTTGCCGAAACTGATGGATACAGCGGTCAACCAGGAAAGCGGTGCGACTGTTTTTGCCTATCATGTTACCGATCCTGAACGCTACGGTGTCGTCGAGTTTGATAGCGAAGGTACTGCTGTCAGCCTGGAAGAGAAGCCGCTGGAACCGAAAAGTAATTATGCGGTGACCGGTCTCTATTTTTACGATAACGATGTGGTTGCGCTGGCGAAAAGTCTGAAGCCTTCGGCTCGCGGTGAATTAGAGATTACCGATATCAATCGCCTTTACATGGAGCAGGGACGTTTGTCCGTGGCGATGATGGGGCGTGGTTATGCGTGGCTGGATACCGGTACCCACCAGAGTTTGATTGAAGCCAGTAATTTTATTCAGACCATTGAAGCACGGCAGGGGCTTAAAGTTTCTTGTCCTGAAGAGATTGCTTACCGCAAGAATTTCATTGATGCAGAGCAGGTTAAAAAATTGGCTGAGCCGCTGAAAAAAAATGCTTACGGTCAATATCTGTTAAGAATGGTTAAAGGTCACTAAAAATGAAAATCGTTGAGACTGCGATCCCTGATGTATTAATTTTTGAGCCAAAGGTTTTTGGCGATGATCGCGGCTTTTTCTTTGAAAGCTTCAGCCAGCGTCAGTTTGAAGAGGCGGTTGGGCGTAAAGTACAATTCGTGCAGGACAATCACTCCAAATCCAAAAAAGGGGTTTTACGTGGTCTGCATTATCAGTTAGATCCCCATGCTCAGGGAAAACTGGTGCGTGCTGTAGCAGGGGAAGTTTTTGATGTTGCGGTAGATGTTCGCAAAAGCTCACCGACATTTGGGCAGTGGGTCGGCGTACATTTATCCGCGGAAAATAAGCGTCAGTTGTGGATCCCTGAAGGTTTTGCACATGGATTTGTCGTGTTAAGCGATAGCGCTGAATTTGTTTATAAAGCCACCAATTATTACTGCCCGCAGTCGGAAAGTAGTATCATCTGGAACGATCCGGAATTGAATATCGCGTGGCCGCTAGCCATAGAGCCTGAGCTCTCCGGCAAAGATGCGGTGGCGCCTTCATTTACCTCAGCGAAATTTTTCGAGTAACTGTCCGTGTCACATGTAATTAAAATATTCCCTGCTGATATTGCCTTTGAAGGCGACAGCGGGAAAACGTTGCTTGATTCTGCCCTTGATTCAGGTATCCACCTTGAACACAGCTGTAAAAACGGCAGTTGTGGTATTTGCGAAGCCGGACTGATGGCCGGGGAAGTGATCGATGCCGAGGGCCTGGTTATTACTGCAGGAAATAATATCCTGACATGTAGTTGCCGTCCCCAGGGTGATATATCGCTACAGGCAACGTATTATCCTGAGCTTGCCGGGCAGGTTAAAAAAATCACCCCATGTAAAGTGGTTAGCGCTGAAAATGTTTCTGCGGACGTAATCAAGTTGCTGCTGCGTTTCCCGCCGACGACGCAGATTAACTACTTACCGGGTCAGTATATTAATTTGCAGTATCAAGGTGTAACGCGCAGTTACTCAATTGCTAATGCCAATGAAAAAGAAGGCATTGAATTGCATATTCGCAATGTGCCTGATGGACAAATGAGCCAGTTAATTTTCGGCGGGCTTGCGGCAAATACATTGATGCGAATTGAAGGGCCGTGCGGAACATTCTTCATCCGTAACAATGAGCGCCCGGTAATATTTATCGCCGGAGGGACGGGGTTCGCTCCGGTAAAAGCGATGGTTGAATCGCTGATTGCCGAAAATACGCAACGGAAGATCTATATCTATTGGGGAATGCAGCATTCAACGCATTTCTATTCGTCTTTACCTCAGCAATGGGCTGATGCGAATCCTGATATCCATTTTATTCCTGTGGTCTCAGGTGAAGAAAGCAACTGGCAAGGACGTAAGGGTTTTGTTCACAATGCGGTCGTGGAAGACTTCGAAAACTTAGCGGATTTCGATGTTTATGCTTGTGGTTCACCTGTGATGATCGACGCGAGCCGAAAAGATCTGATGACATTGGGATTACCGGCTAAACACTTTTATGCGGACGCGTTTACCGTATCAAAATAAGACAGAGGATAAAGAGATGAAAGCCGTTATTTTAGCCGGTGGGTTGGGTACACGTTTAAGTGAAGAGACCGTATTAAAACCAAAACCCATGGTTGAAATCGGTGGTAAACCGATTTTATGGCATATCATGAAAATGTATTCCGCTCACGGTATCCGTGATTTTGTTATTTGCTGCGGGTACAAGGGATATGTCATTAAAGAGTATTTCGCCAACTATTTTCTGCATATGTCTGATGTGACTTTTCATATGGCTGAAAATCGTATGGAAGTTCATCAGAAGCGTGTAGAACCCTGGAACGTTACACTCGTTGATACGGGCGAAGCCTCAATGACTGGCGGACGCCTGAAACGCGTACGTGAGTATGTGAAAGATGACGAGGCTTTTCTGTTTACTTACGGTGATGGCGTATCTGATTTGGATATTAGCGCGACGATCGATTTCCATCGTAAACATGGCAAAAAAGCCACGCTGACCGCTACTTTTCCGCCAGGCCGTTTTGGTGCGCTGGATATTCAGAATCGCCAGGTTCGCTCGTTCAAAGAAAAACCGAAAGGTGATGGTGCGATGATCAATGGTGGGTTCTTTGTCCTGCACCCGTCAGTTATCGATCTGATCGAAAACGATGCGACGACGTGGGAACAGGAACCGCTGATGCGTTTGGCTGAACAGGGCGAGTTAATGGCGTTTGAGCATCCTGGTTTCTGGCAGCCGATGGATACCCTTCGTGATAAAACTTATCTGGAAGGCCTTTGGGAAAAAGGGAATGCTCCCTGGAAAACGTGGGAGTAAAAGATGATTGACGCATCATTCTGGAAAGGTAAACGAGTCTTTATCACCGGTCATACAGGTTTTAAAGGCTCATGGTTGACGCTCTGGCTGCAATCGATGGGTGCGGTGCTGAAGGGGTATTCGCTGAATCCTCCTACCGAGCCTTCTTTATATGAAAGCGCGGCTGTCGACGATCTGATTGATTCCACGATTGGCGATATTCGTAACTTCGATCAGTTACATGCGGCAATCAGCGCGTTCAGGCCTGAAATCGTCTTTCATATGGCCGCGCAGCCGCTGGTCAGACTCTCCTACGATGAGCCTATCGAGACCTATTCGACCAATGTAATGGGCACAGTCCATTTACTGGAAGCGGTTAAACGCGTGGGTGGCGTAAAGGCGATCGTCAACATTACCAGTGACAAATGCTACGAAAACCGCGAATGGGTCTGGGGATATCGTGAGCATGAGGCAATGGGGGGGTACGATCCTTACTCAAACAGTAAAGGATGCGCTGAGCTAGTAGCTTCGGCCTACAGAAACTCATTTTTTAATGAAAAAGACTATGCAAAACACGGAGTAGCTCTCGCTTCCGTGCGCGCAGGTAACGTGATTGGCGGTGGTGACTGGGCGAAAGATCGTTTGATTCCGGATATCCTGCGTTCCTTTGAGAACAACCAAACTGTTATTATCCGCAACCCACACGCTATTCGCCCGTGGCAGCATGTGCTTGAACCTCTCTCTGGTTACATCACTATCGCTCAGCGATTGTATGAGGAAGGCCCTGCTTTCGCTGAGGGCTGGAACTTTGGACCACGCGAAGATGATGCAATGCCCGTGCAGTTTATCGTCGAAACCATGGTGAAAATTTGGGGAGACGATGCAGCGTGGCTGTTAGACGGTAATGAGCATCCACATGAAGCTCACTATTTGAAACTCGATTGCTCCAAAGCGCGTATGCGTCTGGGGTGGCAGCCGCGCTGGAATTTAGTTGAAACGCTGGAGCGTATTGTGAAATGGCATAAAGCATGGATTGCTGGTGAAGATATGCTTGCTCGTTCACGGAATGAAATCAGCGAATACATGAACACCTCTTTGAAATAATTGACTAACAGGAAAAAAGCAATGAGCGCAAATAACCTGCGTGAGCAAATCTCTCAACTAGTTGCCCAATATGCTGACGAAGCGTTAAGTCCAAAGCCGTTTGTTGCTGGCAGCAGTGTCGTACCGCCTTCTGGCAAAGTGATTGGCGCAAAAGAGCTTCAATTGATGGTAGAAGCATCGCTGGATGGCTGGTTAACTACGGGCCGTTTTAACGATGCTTTTGAAAAAAAACTGGGTGAGTTTATTGGTGTCCCGCATGTTCTGACCACCACTTCAGGCTCTTCAGCAAACCTGCTGGCATTAACTGCATTGACGTCGCCAAAACTGGGTGACCGCGCCCTCAAACCGGGTGATGAAGTGATTACAGTTGCTGCGGGGTTCCCGACTACCGTTAACCCGACGATCCAGAATGGTTTAATTCCGGTATTTATCGATGTTGATATTCCGACTTATAACGTCGATTCGAAACTGATTGAAGCTGCAGTATCAGATAAAACCAAAGCTATTATGATTGCCCATACGCTGGGTAATGCCTTCGATCTGACGGAAGTTCGCCGTATTGCCGATAAATATAATCTGTGGCTGATTGAAGACTGCTGCGATGCTCTTGGTACGACTTATGACGGCAAAATGGTCGGTACTTTTGGTGATATCGGCACCGTAAGTTTCTATCCTGCTCACCATATTACGATGGGTGAGGGCGGCGCGGTATTTACCAAATCTGCTGAACTGAAAAAGCTGATTGAGTCTTTCCGCGACTGGGGCCGTGATTGCTACTGTGCACCGGGCTGTGATAACACCTGCGGCAAGCGTTTCGGTCATCAGCTGGGTTCGCTGCCGTTCGGCTACGATCACAAATATACCTATTCTCATCTGGGTTATAACCTCAAAATTACCGATATGCAGGCAGCGTGTGGCCTGGCGCAGTTGGAGCGTATTGATGAATTCGTTCGTCTGCGTAAAGAGAACTTTGCATATCTCAAGCAAGGTCTTCAGTCTTGTGCTGAGTTCCTGGAATTACCGGAAGCTACTGAAAAATCGGATCCATCGTGGTTTGGTTTCCCGATTACACTCAAAGAAACCAGCGGCGTTACGCGCGTTGACCTGGTGAAATTCCTTGATGACGCAAAAATCGGTACCCGCTTATTGTTTGCCGGTAACCTTACCCGCCAGCCATATTTTGCAAATGTGAAATATCGTGTTGTTGGTGAGTTAACCAATACTGACCGCATTATGAATCAGACTTTCTGGATCGGTATTTATCCGGGCCTGACAAAAGAACATTTGGATTATGTCGTTTCCAAATTTGAAGAGTTCTTTGGTCTGAATTTCTAATCATCCCTACTAAGGAAATAAGAGAGCTAACGCTCTCTTATTATTTCTATGAAAATTACAGAGCTACAATTCCCAGGTTGTTTTCTGATCGAATCTTCGAAATTTATGGATGTACGCGGCGGATTTGTCAAGACCTACCACAAGAATATATTTGAAGAAAACGGCATCAAGATAGATCTTGCAGAAGAGTTTTATTCTGTCTCCAGAAAAGATGTATTAAGAGGCATGCATTTCCAGTTGCCACCCTCTGACCATGAAAAACTGGTTTATTGCATGAATGGAAGTGTGTTGGATGTGTTCCTTGATATCAGAAAGCATTCTCCAACTTATGGACAGTCGATGGGAATAGAACTGAGTGGTGAAAATGCCAGGACATTATTCCTTCCTAAAGGCATTGCGCATGGTTTTCTTTCATTAGAAGATAACAGTGTAATGGTATATAAAACCAGCACAGTTCATGACCCATTGAAAGACTGCGGCATTCGGTGGGACAGTTTCGGTTATCCCTGGCCTGTAAGTGCACCAGTCATTTCAGACCGAGATACTAAACATTCAACCTTTTCTGAATTTAATAGCCCATTTTGAGTTTATATGAAAATATTACTTACTGGTGTGACGGGGTATATTGGTAACGCAGTAATGAAGTATTTGCTCAGCCAGGGACATGAAGTCCATGGTCTGGTGAGACGCGAAGTCCAGGTGCTCAATCCGGAACTCCATTACCATCTATTAACCGGCGATAATCTAAAATCACTTATAGGATTTATTAAACCCGATTGTGTAGTACATATTGCGTCCCTGTTTCTAGCTGCGCATAAATACGAAGATATCCATAACCTGATTAGCAGTAATATTCTCTTCCCAACTCAGTTACTAGAAGCTATGGCAGAAAATGGTGTTACTAGACTGATCAATACGGGTACATCGTGGCAACATTATGATTCTGAGGAATACAATCCGGTAAATCTTTATGCCGCGACGAAGCAATCATTTGAAGATATTGTCAAATATTACGTAATGGCGAAGGGATTTAGCTGCATTACGCTGAAAATTTATGATTCATATGGACCTGGTGACTCCCGAGGAAAATTAATCTCTTTGTTGGATCGATTAGCTAAAACTCAAGAAAAGTTGGATATGTCACCTGGCGAACAGATGATTGATCTCATCCATATCGATGATGTTTGTCGCGCCTATGGCATTGCTGTAGATATGCTCCACAAACAAAATGAGAGTTATGTTTCTTCTTTTGGTTTATATTCAGAAAACGCAGTGTCTCTAAAAAAATTGGCCAAAATATACGAATCTGCTAACCATTGTCAGTTAAATATCAACTGGGGCGGGCGAGAATATCGTGAAAGAGAAGTTATGCATCCCGCTAACAATTTAATGGTTCTTCCCGGATGGAAGCCAGAGATTCCGCTTGAAGAAGGTATTAAACTTTCTAACAGGTATTGATACTTTCATATTAATGGTTGTAGCAACAATGATAAAAAAATATGGCCAGCTACTTACTGGCCTGATTAATCAGTTTGTCAATATTCTATCACCGTTCATTATAACAGTGATTGGCTTGAAAACTACTGATGCTGAACATGGTAGTATTTGGGTCATATTTTTATCGATGATGGTACTTATCAACCTTTTTGACTTTGGCTTGTCGCCGACGACAATTCGCAATATCAGCTATGTTATTGGTGGCGCAAAGACATTACAAAAAGATGGTATCGTTGCAATTTCTGATGATGCAATCATATCATTTCCTTTGTTGCTAAGATTATTAAAAGATATTAAACGTATATATTCATATATTACAATCGTAGCGTTTTTTATCATTACGCTGGGCGGCGGTATTTATTTTTGGCTCATTTCCCCGGAGCATTTAGCCACTGAGATTATCATTGCATGGGGTTTTTTTTCTCTCGGGCTTTTGCTCAATCTTTATTATTTATACTACACGCCTGTTCTGTGTGGCTTAGGTGTAATTCAACATTCCTACTATGCAAACATTGCAGGCAAATTGTCTTGGCTTATATTGACAATGCTCGTTTTGTTTTTCCATTCAAGCATAATTGGTTTTTCAGCTGTCTTTGTCATTTCAATATTTATTAACAGGGCAGTAAGTTCCTACTTTTATAATCGCAACGATAATATTCGCAAAACAAAAAATGTCGTGATGCAGTCAGAATCAACAATACCCGTCATTGCGTATAATACAATCAAGCTTGGTACAGTAAGTCTGGGAAGTTTTATGATAAGCCGCGCGACCATCCTGATTGCAGGACTGTATTTGCCCCTCGCACTCGCCGGTGCTTATACATTTACTTTACAAGTATATATGGCACTGTTAGCTGTTGGGAATGTATTCGTGACTATAAAAGTACCGCAGCTTTCTTCTTTAGTTTTAAGAGGGGATCGCACGGGCTTACAGAAAAGCATTGCTAAAACGCTGAGCCTCTCTTGTTCTATATATATACTTGGTTTTCTCACTTTTTATGTACTGGCAAATTTTTTGACTGAACTTCTTAACCTTAAAGTGCATTTCCTGGACAGTAAGTTTCTTGTATTACTGGCAGTTGTGTATTTTCTTGAGTTAACTCATTCTATTTGTGCAACTATTATTACGACGCAAAATAAGGTTCCTTTTGTCAAACCTGCGTTACTATCGGGTTTCTTCATTGTATTAACATCATATCTGTTACTGAAATATACGGATTTAGGCGTTATGGGGTTGATCATAGCGCAGGGTATAATTCAACTTTCCTATAATAACTGGAAATGGCCAGTGACGGTTTATAAGGAGTTTTTCTCGTATGCTAAGTGAAAAAGCTAATCGCTGTATAATAAATACAATGGATTATGAAGGGGATGTGCTTTTAACTATAGCAATACCTACTTATAAACGATTTGATTTGCTGAAGGAAACATTACGTAGTGTTTTTGCAAATGCTTTCAAAATTAATATCGAAGTGATTGTTGTGGACAATGATCCGGATAATGACATGTTGGCTTTGCAGGAAATGAAAGAGTTCGAGAAATTTCAGTTTAAATATTATAAAAATTCAGAAAATTATGGAATGTTTGGTAACTGGAATCAATGCCTTATGCTGGCAAAGGGTAAATACATTACCTTGTTGCATGATGATGATCTTCTTAAAGATAATTTCTCCTCTGCTTTAGATATCAACCAGCTTGAGGAAAATGACTTCATGGCATTCAATTGCGGAGTTCTGGATGAAAGGACTGCTACAAATAAACCTCGAGTTCATCTGTTATATAGCTTAATCAAAAAAATTTATACAAGTATTCGTGAAGTTAAACACAAACATAGAAGAGTTATTGATATCAAAACTCTTTTTTTTCTCAATGTATTTATGGGAACATTGGCCGTAGTATTTAATCGAAACAAAGCTATTACCATTAGTGGTTTTGATGAAGATTATTATCCAGTGGCGGATTATCATTTTTGGTCAAAATGGATAGCTAAGTTCGGCACTGTGTATATTGAACCTGAATATGTTGCGCTATATCGAATAAGAGAAAACGAAACAATGAAGCAACAAACTATTGATGCATTTATAGAGAAGGATTTTCAGCTTCGTGAAGAGATATGCAGAAATGTACCAGAGATGAAAGTGTATGCGAAATATACTAATTTATTGAAACAGAGAGATAGTATGCTTTTCAATTTCTCATGGAGCAATAATGAAGTTAAGCATAAGAAAAACATAATTAATATTTTAAAGTATTTCATTCTAAGGGTTCGCTGTGCAATATTCTTCACATTGTCTTAATGTGTGGCATTTAACTTAAGAAGTAATAGATATGAGCAACTATTCGATGATATCGATAAAAAATTCTCACAGAGAATTAAAATGTAATGTTATTCTAATTTTTTCCGATCTTATTGCATTATTTTCCTCTTTTTTTATTTCGTGCTTTTTCTTAACGTTTGCAGAAGGCGGACTCAACAGGTTTATTCCAGCCGCTTATTTCTCAACAAGATTTCACACGTTGGCATTATTGTATACTTTTTTTATATTTTGGTTCAGTATCCGTCTGAGACATTATACTAGCAGGAAACCTTTCTGGAGTGAGTTGAAAGAGATATTACGTACTATCGTTATTTTCTCTATTTTTGATCTGGCACTCGTGGCTATAACTAAGTGGGAAGTGTCCCGTTACTCATTTGGTAGCACTTGGTTGCTTGCATTTTTATTGGTACCGTGCTTGCGTTTTCTTACAAAAACAATTTTGCTGCGATTGAAATATTGGCAACGTCCGACGTTAATAATAGGTAGCTCCGATAATGCGTATCTTGCTTATTGCGCCGTTAGACGTGAAAAATACTTAGGTTTGGAAGTAAAAGGTTTTCTTGTTACAGACAAATCTTACCTTTCCAGCCATGTAGACCCTGACTTGTTATTCACTGAAGATGAATTGCAACTGAGTGATTTAGCGAAAGATAATTACCAAGTGATAATTGCTCTGGAATACAACGAGCAAAGTGAGTGTGACCGTTATTTGCGCCTAACTTCAAAACCAGGTTTTCATTATGTGTCAGTAATTCCTCCGTTACGTGGTGTCCCACTGTATGGTACAGAGTTATCCTATTTTTTTAGTGAAGAATTGATGATCTTGAAGGTTGGTAATAATCTTGGACGATTATCATCACGTATTTTTAAGCGCATTTTTGATGTTGTTGGTGCTGTAGCTATTCTTGCCATGATCTGGCCATTATTTGTCTTTTTAAGTTATAAAATTAGAAAAGATGGAGGCAAGACATTTTATAGCCACATTCGCGTTGGTCGTAATGGTCAAAAGTTCAATTGTTACAAGCTACGCTCCATGGTGCATGACTCTGAGCAAGTGCTGAAAAATTTATTAGAGACTGACCCATCGGCAAAGTCAGAATGGGAAAAAGATCATAAGCTTAAAAATGATCCGCGAATTACAAAAATTGGTCATTTTATGCGAAATACAAGCCTTGATGAATTACCTCAATTATGGAATGTGGTACGTGGTGAAATGAGCCTGGTTGGTCCAAGACCTATCGTGGACGAAGAACTTGAAAAATACGGTGATGATGTTGAATATTATCTAATGGTTCGCCCTGGAATGACCGGTTTATGGCAGGTAAGTGGCCGTAACGATGTCGATTACGAGCGACGCGTATACTTTGATTCATGGTATGTTAAAAACTGGTCTGTATGGAATGACATTGTGATTCTGATAAAGACAATCAGCGTTGTTGTATATCGAAGCGGTGCTTACTGACCGTTGTTTTCGTGTAATGGTTCAGTAGTTACAGGAGTCAAAATGAATGATGCTTTCATTCGCAAAGTAACTGGTCGCAATTTAATATTTGGACCACTAGCAATTTTCTTTATAGTATGGAATATAGTTCTTTTTCTGTATTCATTGCATTTTTCTAAATTATTGTATTATTCAACCTTACAAGCTTTTTTTGTCACTTATTTCATTATAGCCAGTTTCTTTCTAGGTTGGTTAATTATGAGAATTGTGACTAACTACAGTCAAAATAGTCATATTCATACGGTAACACAATCATTCATTTCACAACTGACAAGGCGAGTGAAAATATTTTTTGGGTTTTGGAGTATAATGACCTTGTTCGAAGTCGGCTATTGCCAAGGTGTACCAGTATTATGGCTGATTATCGGTAATGGCAAAACTTATTTTGACTTCGGAATACCAAGTATACATGGTTTTCTTAACTCATTGATACTTACAACTTCATTAGTTTCTTATTATTTGTATTTAATGACAGGTAATAAAAAAAATTTATTAATTCCTCTGTTCGCTTGTTTTTGGGCACTGGTGGTTATATCTCGAAATTTATTAATTGTGAATGTAATTCAAATGGTTGTGTTGCATTTTTATTTTGCTAAAATAAATTATTACAAATTTGCTAAATCGGCATTATTACTACTTATCCTAATCCTTATATTCGGGGTAGTTGGCGACGCACGTACAGGCAAAGAGACTTTCTTTGAACTGGCTGCTGTTAATGATAACTATCCAGATTGGTTACCTTCTGGGTTCTTATGGGTGTATATGTATCTTGTAACACCTCTGAATAACCTTATACATGTCTTTAATACGATTTCTCCTGAATGGAATATAGGGCTGAATAATTCAACGATATTATTGATTCCTTCTTTCCTAAGGAATTTGATTTACGGTGATCTAACCTACGATTCAACATATTATTTGGTAACGCAGGCATTTAACGTCAGTACGGCGTATATTGATCCTTATAGAGATTTAGGGAGCGTAGGTGTGTTTTTACTCGCTTTCTTTTCTGGCTTTTTTGTTACTTATTTACAAAGTAAAAAAGATACGCGATCAATACTTTGTTTTTGTGTGCTTGTGCAATGTAATATATTAAGTGTTTTTTATAATCACTATATGTATTTACCTATTATATTTCAACTTGTGGTGATTTATTTTTGCTTCATTGCAAGATACGATTCCAGGATTGTTACATATGCTGAAACAAAAAGAAAAAACATCGTTTGATTCGCTGCGTTTAGTGAAGGATGTCAGAGGTTTTGATGAGGCTCCTTTTTTTTCGATTCTAGTCAGGATGAAGAATGAGGAAAAAATGTTACCACACTTTATAAAATCACTGTCGGCGCAGGTAACAAATTATACATATGAGTTAATATTTTTAGATAGTGAAAGTAAAGATGATAGTATTGAAATTGTAATGGAGAATTGCGAAAATTTTGTAATTTACTCTATAAATGCAAATGAATTTTCATTCTCCAAAACTTGTAATTTTTTAGTGGAGAGTGCAAGAGCACCTAACTGTATTTTATTGTCAGCCCATATCGAAATTATTGGTAATGATTTCTTGCAAAGATTGGGGGATGCAATAGAGAAAGGAAGTGAGTGTGGGTACTTCCGACAGGTTGTAAATCACAATAACGGGTATTCTCTTTATGATGTATTGACGCTGAATAAAAGTTTTCCGGAAAGAAGAGATGCTAGAGTATTTAGCGTGACGGATAAAAAAGGTTTGCGTTTCAGTAATGCAGGCTCATTTTTTAAAACCAGATTGGCCATTGAAACAACTTTTCCTGACGTTGCTGCAAGTGAGGATTTTTTATGGGCAAGTTCGATTATCGATAAAAACCATCTTGTTCATTATGTTCCATCGCTTACTATTGCACATTCGCATAATGAATCTTTAGAGGATATCACTAAGCGAGTAAATATTAATAAGCGTGTTTTGTATGGTGATAAGCCTGCGTATAAAAAAAGTTTTATGATGTTCATGGCATTATTCTTGATGTTATTGTTTTCCGGGTCTGGTTTGAGAAAGTCTTGTGCCTATGCTTTAGCCCATGCAAAGGGATATTTGAAATGAATTTTGCTGTAGTTATACCAACCCATAATGGCGGGGATGTATTTAAAGAGTGTCTGGAATCAATTACAACGCAAAGTATACAACCTAATATAATTTTGGTCATAGATTCTAGCTCTAAAGACAATACGGTTGAGTTAGCTTCGAGATACACAGATTGTATTAAAATTATTCCGTCTTCTGAGTTTAATCATGGTGGGACCCGGAATATGGCCGCTCGGCTAGTGAGTGATGTTGAATTTATTGTATTCCTCACTCAGGATGCGATCCTCAATTCATCCTTTGCATTTGCGAATTTATTGTCCTTCTTTGAATCGGACAACGAAATCGCTGCCGTATGTGGTAGGCAGTTGCCCCATGTGACCGCAAACCCTCTTGCACGTCATGCCAGGTGGTATAACTATCCGCAAACATCTATAATTAAGACGGCTAATGATATACCGATTCTAGGTATCAAAGCGGCATTCATGTCTAATTCATTTGCCGCGTATCGAACAGCCGATCTTCTTGACATTGGCGGTTTTCCATTAGATACCATTCTTGCTGAAGATATGTATGTTGCTGCAAGATTTTTACTTGATGGAAAGAAAGTCGGTTATTGCGCTGAGGCCAGTGTACGCCATTCTCATAATTATTCTCCGGTTGAAGAGTTTAAACGATATTTTGATACGGGGGTTTTCCATTCTCAAGAAAAATGGATAAGAGAAAAACTTGGTGTTTTAGATGGCGAAGGGAAGAAATTTGTTATTTCAGAATTGAAATATCTTTTGAAAACTCATCCGTTATGGATACCTTTATCGATTCTGAATACCATTGCAAAGTTAGTGGGTTTTAAACTTGGTTTGCGCTGGAATCAAATACCAAAATTCTTATTACCCAAATTAAGTATGTATAAAAGTTACTGGATCAAGAAATAATCTACCGAGTGGCTCCAGAACGAAAAATGCTATCTTTTGATAAACCATCGATGTTCTCGATTATAGTTAGTTCTGGTAGAGTATTTTGCAATAACATGATTTCACCTGACAGGAGTATGTAATGTCCAAGCAACAAATCGGCGTTGTTGGTATGGCAGTGATGGGGCGCAACCTTGCGCTCAACATTGAGAGCCGTGGCTACACCGTTTCCGTGTTCAACCGCTCCCGCGAAAAAACCGAAGAAGTGATTGCCGAAAACCCGGGCAAAAAGCTGGTTCCTTACTACACCGTGCAAGAATTTGTCGAATCCCTGGAAACCCCGCGCCGCATCCTGCTGATGGTGAAAGCCGGCGAGGGTACTGACAAGGCGATTGAATCCCTGAAACCGTACCTGGACAAAGGCGACATCATCATTGATGGCGGTAACACCTTCTTCCAGGACACCATCCGTCGTAACCGCGAACTTTCTGCCGAAGGTTTTAACTTCATCGGTACCGGTGTTTCCGGCGGTGAAGAGGGCGCGCTGAAAGGCCCGTCAATCATGCCTGGCGGTCAGAAAGAAGCGTATGAACTGGTTGCGCCGATCCTGACGAAAATCGCTGCTGTGGCTGAAGATGGCGAGCCGTGCGTTACTTACATCGGTCCGGATGGTGCGGGTCACTACGTGAAAATGGTGCACAACGGCATCGAATACGGTGACATGCAGTTGATCGCGGAAGCTTACGCGCTGCTGAAAGGTGGTCTGAACCTCTCTAACGAAGAGCTGGCGAAAACCTTCAGCGAGTGGAATGCCGGCGAGCTGAGCAGCTACCTGATCGACATCACCAAAGATATCTTCACCAAGAAAGATGAAGAGGGTAAATACCTGGTTGATGTGATCCTGGATGAAGCGGCAAACAAAGGTACCGGTAAATGGACCAGCCAGAGCTCCCTGGATCTCGGCGAGCCGCTGTCGCTGATCACCGAATCCGTTTTCGCGCGCTACATCTCCTCGCTGAAAGAGCAACGCGTTGCGGCGTCTAAAGTGCTTTCCGGCCCGCAAGCCAAACCGGCTGGCGATAAAGCGGAATTTATCGAGAAAGTGCGCCGCGCGCTCTATCTGGGTAAAATCGTCTCTTATGCTCAGGGCTTCTCGCAGCTGCGTGCCGCTTCTGACGAGCACAACTGGGATCTGAACTACGGCGAAATCGCGAAGATTTTCCGCGCGGGCTGCATCATTCGTGCGCAGTTCCTGCAGAAAATCACTGACGCTTACGCAGAAACACCGGCAATCGCTAACCTGTTGCTGGCACCGTATTTCAAGAAAATTGCTGATGATTACCAGCAGGCGCTGCGTGATGTCGTGGCTTACGCTGTGCAGAACGGTATTCCGGTACCGACTTTCTCTGCCGCCGTGGCCTATTACGACAGCTACCGTTCAGCCGTGCTGCCAGCGAACCTGATCCAGGCCCAGCGCGACTACTTCGGTGCGCACACCTATAAACGTACTGACAAAGATGGCGTCTTCCACACCGAGTGGCTGGATTAATCTGAAATCATTCGTTTGATGAATGTAAGCCCGGTTAGTGTAACCGGGCTTTTTTTCGGCCGTAGCGCGGCTTTTCAGGGTACTCGTCTTTAATTTGTTGACATTTCGACATTAAACTTCGCATCAACGCCGCTGTTGCAGGCTGGTTGTCGCCTTGACAGTCCCTCAACAGAAGAGGTAAAAACCCCAACAGTTATTGATATTAAGTGGGTGGCGACAGGCTCGTCATCTCCGGTTTCATACACTCACAAAAGTTGCTTATCGAATGAAAATAACAATCTCCGGAACAGGTTACGTTGGGCTATCAAACGGGATTCTGATCGCGCAGAACCATGAGGTCGTCGCGCTGGATATCGTGCAATCCAAAGTTGATATGCTTAACCAGAAGATTTCTCCCATCGTTGATAAGGAAATCCAGGAGTATTTGCAGAATAAGCCGCTGAATTTCCGTGCCACCACGGACAAGCAGGAAGCCTATCGCGGCGCCGACTTTGTGATTATCGCCACCCCAACGGATTACGACCCGAAAACCAACTACTTCAATACCAGCAGCGTGGAATCGGTGATCCGCGATGTGCTGGAAATTAACCCGCAGGCGGTGATGATTATCAAATCCACCATTCCGGTGGGCTTTACCCAGTCGATCCGCGAAAAATTCGGCGTGGATAATATCATTTTCTCACCAGAATTCCTGCGTGAAGGGAAAGCGCTGTACGATAACCTGCACCCATCACGTATCGTCATCGGCGAGCGTTCTGAACGTGCTGAGCGTTTTGCCGCGCTGTTGCAGGAAGGGGCGATTAAAAAAGATATTCGCGTGCTGTTTACCGACTCTACGGAAGCCGAAGCGATCAAACTGTTCGCCAACACCTATCTGGCGATGCGTGTTGCTTACTTCAACGAGCTGGACAGCTACGCGGAAAGCCTGGGGCTGAACAGCCGCCAGATTATTGAAGGCGTTTGTCTCGATCCGCGCATCGGCAACCACTACAACAACCCATCATTTGGTTACGGCGGCTACTGTCTGCCGAAAGACACCAAACAGCTGCTGGCAAATTACCAGTCAGTGCCGAACAACATTATTTCGGCCATCGTTGATGCTAACCGCACGCGTAAAGACTTTATCGCCGATTCCATTCTTTCGCGTAAACCGAAAGTGGTCGGCGTTTACCGCCTGATCATGAAGAGCGGTTCCGATAACTTCCGCGCGTCGTCCATTCAGGGCATCATGAAACGTATTAAAGCGAAGGGCGTGCAGGTTATCATTTATGAACCGGTGATGCAGGAGGATGAATTCTTCCATTCCCGCGTAGTGCGCGACCTGGAGGCGTTTAAGCAGGAAGCTGACGTGATTATCTCCAACCGTATGGCGGAAGAACTGTCTGATGTTGCGGATAAAGTCTATACCCGTGATTTATTCGGTAACGACTAAAGACGAAAAATGAAAACGGCCCATAAGGGCCGTTTTTTTTATACTTTATAAAAGTCTCTGTACCACTCAACAAAGCGTTTCACCCCTTCTTTAACCGAGGTTTGCGGTTTGAAACCGATCGTTTCGTACAGTGGTTGAGTATCTGCGCTGGTCTCCAGCACATCGCCCGGTTGAATCGGCAGCATGTTTTTCTGTGCTTCAATGCCCAGCGCCTCTTCCAGCGCCGTAATGTAATCCATCAACTCCACCGGTGAGCTATTGCCGATGTTATAGACGTGGTAAGGCGCAGAGCTGCTGGCTGGCGTGCCGGTTTCAACCGTCCAGGCCGGATTGGCCTGCGGAATGACCTCCTGCATACGGACAATCGCTTCAACGATATCGTCGATATAGGTGAAGTCGCGCTTCATCTTGCCGTAGTTATAAACGTCGATGCTTTTGCCTTCCAGCATCGCTTTGGTGAATTTAAACAGCGCCATGTCCGGACGGCCCCACGGGCCATAAACGGTGAAGAAACGCAAACCGGTAGTCGGTAATCCGTACAGGTGAGAGTAGGTGTGGGACATCAACTCGTTAGCTTTTTTGGTTGCCGCATACAGCGAAACCGGATGATCAACGGAATCATCTGTGGAGAACGGCATTTTACGGTTCAGGCCGTAAACAGAACTGGAGGAGGCATAGAGCAAGTGCTGTACTTTATTGTGGCGGCAACCTTCCAGTACGTTCAGATGCCCAATGAGATTTGATTCGGCATAAACATGCGGATTTTCCAGCGAATAGCGTACGCCAGCCTGCGCCGCCAGATGGATCACCCGGTCGAATTTCTCCGTCGCAAACAACTGCGCCATATTCTCACGGTCGGCGAGGTCAATCTTGTGGAAGCTGAAGCCGGGCGAGGCCAGCAGATCCAGGCGCGCCTGTTTCAGACTCACATCGTAATAATCATTGAGATTATCAATCCCTACAACCTGGTAGCCTGCCTGCAAAAGGCGCTCGCTGACGTGGAAGCCGATAAAGCCGGCCGCGCCGGTAACCAGAAATTTCATCTCTCATCCTTTATGACATCTAATACAATTCGCATATTGTATGATGCTGACAGGCTAATCGCTATAAGTTATAGACATCAGAATAAGGTGAAATAATGAACAGCAAAACATATTTACATGTAATCCTATAGAAAAAAAAGCATGAATGGTTAAACTCGCGCTCTATACTATTTCTCTTATGCGCTTCTCATTTAAGGTTGCTATGACGTACGAAAAAAATGGCTATCCAGACAGCCAAAGCAATGAACAAGAAAATCTTGATTTGATTGATATTTTATTGCAAATTTGGCGTGGAAAATGGCTTGTCGGACTGTTTGTTCTGTTGAGTCTGGTAATTGCTGTCGTTTATTTAAGCGTTGCCAAGGAGAAATGGACTTCTGTTGCTGTTATCAGTTCGCCTGATGCCGGGCAGATTGCCAGCTATACAAACGCAATAAGTGTGCTGAACAATGATGACAAATATGACATTATTGACATTCAGCAGCGTGTGATTGGACGTTTTAATTCAGCCTTTTCAGCGCTAGCTGAGACACTAAATAACCAGGAAAAACCCGAGAAACTGACCATTGACCCTGCGGTTCAGGGGCAACCGCTACCTCTCAAACTGACCTATCAGGGCCCGACGGCCAGAGAGGCGCAGCAAAAACTAGCGCAATATATTGAAAAAGTAGATCAACAGATCGCTAAAGAGCTGATCGATGATTTAAACACCAGCATCAAATCCCGTTCAGCCGATTTGGTTGAAACGCTCGCTGCACAGGAAAAAGTGGCGCAGGAGCAAAAAGATCTGCGTATTAAGCAGATTGCGCAGGCGCTTTCTGTTGCAAAAGAGGCCGAAGTGCAGTCTCCGCAGGTGCGGCAGGCGCAAAACGTATCGCAGGATACGTTGTTCTTGCTTGGGAGTTCAGCGCTGGAGTCGATGATTAAAAATGAGTCCTCCCGTCCGCTGATTTTTTCTGATGATTACTACAAAATAAGACAAAATCTTCTTAATATTCAGTCAATTAGTGTGAGGTCGGAAAGCGTGCATGGCTACCGTTACGTTATGAAACCTACGGAGCCGATTCGCCGCGACAGCCCCAAGTTGGTATTGACACTCGTACTGGCGGTTTTACTGGGTATTATGATTGGTTCAGGCTATGTACTGGCACGCAATGCCATCAGGGCTTATCAGGTGAAGCCATAAACAAACAGCTTTCACTGGAATCCAGTTGGGCAATAAAAAACCGGGCGTTGCCCGGTTTTTTTACGCCTTACTGATGCCGCTTGCGCAGGTTCTCAATCACGGTGGTCAGATCCAGTTGCTGATCCTGCAACAGCACCAGCAGGTGATACATCAGGTCAGAGGCTTCATTCGTCAGCTCTTCGCGGTCGTGTACGGTCGCGGCCAGCGCTGTTTCCACACCTTCTTCGCCGACTTTTTGCGCGATACGCTTGGTGCCGCTGGCATACAGTCTGGCCGTATAGGAACTGGCCGGATCGGCGGTTTTACGCGATGCCAGCAGCTCTTCAAGTTGATACAGGAACAACCACTGATGGCTATTATCGCCAAAGCAGCTTGAGGTGCCGGTGTGGCAGGTTGGCCCGATCGGGTTCACCAGCACCAGCAGGGTATCGTTGTCACAGTCCGGGGCAATATTAACCAGATTAAGGAAGTGGCCAGAGGTTTCCCCTTTGGTCCACAAACGCCCTTTGGTGCGGGAGAAAAAGGTCACTTTACCGCTTTCCAGCGTCTTCGCCAGCGCCTCTTTATTCATATAACCCAGCATCAGCACTTCGCCGGAAACCGCATGTTGCACCACGGCGGGCAGCAGCCCGTCGGTTTTTTCCCAGTCCAGTTGGGCCAGTTGTTGCTCTGTTAACATACCCTAATCTCCACGCCCTGGCCTGCCAGGTACGTTTTTAATTCACCAATATTAATAATCTGTTTGTGGAAGACAGAAGCGGCCAGCGCACCGTCAACATCCGCATCGCGGAACGCTTCCAGAAAGTGTTCCATGGTGCCTGCACCGCCGGAAGCAATCAGCGGAACATGGCACACCGCACGCACTTTTTTCAACTGCTCAAGATCGTAACCGTTGCGCACGCCATCCTGGTTCATCATATTCAGCACGATTTCCCCGGCGCCACGCTTCTGCACTTCCTGCACCCAGTCCAGCGTTTCCCATTTTGTCACACGGGTACGGCTTTCATCGCCGGTATACTGGTTTACGTGGTATTTACCGGTAGCGGCATCAAACCAGGTATCAATACCTACCACAATACACTGCACGCCAAAGCGGTCAGCCAGCCGGGTGATCAACTCAGGATCGGCCAGCGCCGGAGAGTTGATGGAGATTTTATCCGCACCGAATGAGAGAATTTTTGCGGCATCATCGGCAGATTTAATACCGCCTGCCACGCAGAAGGGGATATCAATCACTTCCGCGACGCGCGCAACCCAACTTTTATCCACAACACGACCATCGCTGGAGGCGGTGATGTCATAAAACACCAGCTCGTCTGCACCTTCTTCGGCATAGCGTTTCGCCAGCGGAACAATATCGCCAATAATTTCGTGATTGCGAAACTGCACGCCTTTCACCACCTGGCCATCACGCACGTCGAGACAAGGGATTATCCGTTTTGCCAGCATTGAATGGCCTCCTTCACAGTGAATTTACCTTCCAGCAGCGCACGTCCGACAATCACGCCGCGTACACCGGTACCGCGCAGGGCGGCAATATCATTTATATCGCCAATACCGCCTGAAGACTGGAACGCCACCTGCGGCCAGCGCGCGCAAATCTCTTCGTACAGCGAAACATTGGAACCGGCCAGCGTACCGTCGCGGGAAATATCCGTGCACAGCACATGTTTCAGGCCCACAGCGAGGTAGGTTTCCACCAGCGTCTCCAGCGTAACGCCGGAGTTCTCCTGCCAGCCGCTGACTGCCACCTGTTTCGTACCCTGTTTATCAATACGCACATCCAGCGCCAGCACCAGTCGGTCCGCACCAAACCGGGTGAACCAGCCTTTTACCACTTCCGGGGATTTGACGGCGGTAGAACCAATCACCACCCGCGCCACGCCCGCGTCAAGCAGGGCCGCAACATCTTCTTCGCTGCGCACACCGCCGCCGACCTGCACCGGAACATTCACTCCGGCGACCAGCGTTTTCAGCAGCGGGATCTGGCGCTTAGCCGGATCTTTCGCCCCGGTTAAATCCACCAGGTGCAGAACTTCGGCACCTTGTGCAGCATAATCCTGCAAACGCGGTAGCGGATCGTTGCCGTAGTCACGCTGTTGCGCATAATCGCCCTGATGGAGACGCACCACCGTGCCGTCGATTAAATCTAAAGCGGGAATAATCATCACATCTCCAGGAAGTTTTTCAACAGTTGCGCACCCGCGCGCCCCGAGCGTTCCGGGTGAAACTGCACACCATAAAAGTTATCTTTTTGTACGGCGGCGGTGAACGCTTCACCGTACTGGCACTGAGCAATGGTGTTCTCATTGACCGGCATCGCATAGCTGTGAACAAAGTAGAAGTACGCGCCATCGTCAATGCCCTGGAACAGGCGGTTGCCCGCTTTCGGATAGACCTGGTTCCAGCCCATATGCGGCAGCGGCAGGCCGACATCTTTCATTTTCGGCACATCCTGGTCGATGATACCCAGCAAATCGACGCCCTTATTCTCCTCGCTAAAACGGCCCAGCAACTGCATGCCAAGACAGATGCCGAGCACCGGTTGGGTACAGGCTTTCACCAGATCGATAAGTTCGCGTTCGCGCAATTGGTCCATCGCCGCCTGCGCGGTACCAACGCCGGGAAGAAACAGTTTGTCGGCGCGCAGCACCACATCCGGGTCGCGGCTCACCAGCGGTTCATAACCGTGACGGGCGATGGCGGATTTCACCGAATTCAGGTTGGCGCAGCCGGTATCAAGGATCACCACATTCATTACAGCACTCCTTTTGAGGAGGGAAGGGTATCGCCTTCCACGCGAATTGCCTGACGCAACGTGCGGCCGAAGGCTTTAAACAGGCTTTCCACACGGTGATGGTCGTTTTTGCCTTTGGTCTTCAGATGCAGAGTCAGCGCCATGGTGTAGGAGAGCGAACGGAAGAAGTGCTCGACCATTTCGGTGCTCAAATCACCCACGCGCTGATAGGTGAACTCGGCTTTATATTCCAGGTGCGGACGGCCAGAGATATCCATGGCGCAGCGTGCCAGACACTCATCCATTGGCAGTACAAAGCCAAAACGGTTGATGCCGCGCTTGTCGCCCAGCGCCAGTTTCAGCGCTTCGCCCAGCGCCAGGCCGGTATCTTCCACCGTGTGGTGATCGTCAATATAGAGATCGCCTTTAACGGTGATCTCCATGCGGAAACCGCCGTGGGTGGCGATCTGATCCAGCATGTGATCGAAGAAACCGACGCCAGTGTGAATTTTGCTGCCGCCTTCGCGATCCAGCCACACTTTGACATCAATCTGCGTCTCTTTAGTGGTGCGTTCGACGTGAGCATAACGATCGCGGCGCGTCAGTTGCTCACCGATCATCGCCCAGTTCAGCGTCTCGCGGTGATAGCGCAGACCGCCGATCCCCATGTTGTCCGCCAGTTCGATATCGGTTGCGCGGTCGCCAATCACATAGCTGTTGGCGCGATCCAGCGCCTGTTCTGCCAGCCAGCGCTCCACCATTTTCACCTTCGGTTTGCGGCAGTCGCAGCCATCGTCAGGGAAATGCGGGCAGATCAGCACCTCTTCAAAATTCACCCCTTGCGAGGTGAAGATCTGCATCATCAGGTTATGCGGACCATCGAAATCGGCCTGCGGGAAGCTGCTGGTGCCCAGACCATCCTGATTGGTGATCATCACCAGCTGGTAGCCCGCTTTTTGCAGCTTCAGCAGTACCGGGATCACCTCTGGCTCAAAGGCCAGTTTGTCGAATCTGTCGACCTGAAAGTCACTTGGCGGCTCGGAAATCAGTGTTCCGTCACGGTCAATAAACAGGTACTTCTGGCTCATACTTGCTCCGCACGTAAGGCGTCGATGACGCGCTGGCTCTCTGCGCGGGTGCCGATGGTGATACGCAGGCAGCCGCTTAAAGAAGGTTGTTTGTTCTGGTCTCTCAGGATAATGCCCTGATCCCACAAAGATTTAAACACCGCGCTGGAGGCCGTCAGGCGCACGAGAATATAGTTCGTTTCCGAGTCGAACACCTGCTCAACGCACGGAATATCCTTTAATGCGCTAACCAGATACTGGCGCTCCGCGAGGATCTGTGCCACACGTTCACGCATGGCCACAATGCCCAGCGGGCTGAGCGCCTGCGCGGCAATGTCGGCCACCGGCGTGGAGAGCGGGTAAGGGGCGATCACTTTCAGCAGCAGGGCGATCACCTCTTCATTGGCAAGCGTGAAACCACAGCGCAGACCCGCCAGCGCAAAGGCTTTCGACAGCGTGCGCAGCACCACCAGATGCGGATATTCTGCTAGCCAACCGGCCAGCGTCGCCTGCGGGCAGAATTCAATATAGGCTTCATCGGCTACCACAAGGGCTTTACCGCGCGTCATTTCCAGCAAGACGCGCATATCTTGCGGCTTAATAATCTGTCCGGTCGGGTTGTTCGGGCTGCAAACATAGACCACTTTCACGCCGTCCAGTTTGTCGGCGATAGCCGGTAAATCGAGCTGCCAGTCTGCCAGCGCCTGCACGGTTCGGTACTCGACACCCAGCGTTTCGGCGCTGACGCTGTACATGCCGTAAGTCGGCGGGCAGAACAGAACCGCATCCTGGCCTGGTTCGCAGAAGGCGCGGATCAGCAGTTCGATGCCTTCATCTGCGCCACGGCTGGCCAGCACCTGCTCCGGTTTCACCCCGGCATACTGCGCATAATTTTCGATAACCGCTTTCGGCTGGCACTCCGGATAGCGGTTCAGCGTCTGTTGCGTAAGTTCATATTGCACTGCTGTCGGGAATTCGTTGGCGTTCAGCCAGACATCCCCTTTGCCGCCCAGGCGGCGGGCAGACTGGTAAGGCGTCAGTTCGCGTACGTTTTTACGCGCCAGTTCTTCAATGCTCATGCTTGCTCCTTCAGCGCCTTGACGCGCAGGGTGACGGCGTTTTTGTGGGCGGTCAGACGTTCAGCCGCCGCCAGCGTTTCGATGGTGCTGGCAAGCCGCGCAAAACCGTCGCGCGAAAGTTCCTGCACTGTCATGCGTTTCTGGAAATCTGCCAGCCCCAGGCTGGAGCAGGTTGCGGTATAGCCATAGGTCGGCAGAACGTGGTTGGTGCCGGAAGCATAATCGCCAGCCGATTCTGGCGACCAGTCGCCGAGGAACACCGAACCGGCGCTGGTGATGCCATCGACAAGCGAACGGGCGTCGCGGGTCTGAATAATCAGGTGCTCCGGGCCGTAGAGATTGGAAATCGCCACGCACTGCGCCAGATCGTGCGCCACAATCAGGCGGCTGGCAGAGAGCGCCTGGCGAGCGGTTTTCGCGCGCGGCAGATCCGCCAGTTGACGCGCAACGGCGTCGGCAACGCGGGAAGCCATGCTGCTGTCCGGCGTCAGCAGGATCACCTGAGAATCGGGGCCGTGTTCCGCCTGAGACAGCAGATCGGAGGCCACGAAATCCGGCGTTGCGCCGCTGTCGGCAATCACCAGCACTTCGGAAGGGCCAGCCGGCATATCAATGGCCGCGCCATCAAGACGCTGGCTCACCTGGCGTTTGGCTTCGGTAACAAAGGCGTTGCCCGGCCCGAAGATCTTGTCAACTTTCGGTACGGATTCAGTGCCGAAAGCCAGCGCCGCAATGGCCTGCGCGCCGCCGACTTTAAAGATCTCCTGCACGCCGCACAACTGCGCGGCATAGAGAATTTCATCGGCAATCGGCGGCGGCGAGCAGAGCACCACTTTCTGGCATCCGGCGATACGTGCTGGCGTCGCCAGCATCAGCACCGTGGAGAACAGCGGAGCCGAACCGCCGGGAATATAGAGGCCGACGGAGGCGATAGGGCGGGTCACCTGCTGGCAGCGCACCCCAGGCAGCGTTTCCACATCCACGGTCGACAATTTTTGTGCATTGTGGAAGGTGTCGATATTTTTCACCGCCACGGCCATCGCTTGCTTGAGTTCGTCACTCAGTCGGGCGCTGGCCTCGCGGATTTCGTCAGCGGTGACTTTCAGCGCATCAACCTGCGTTTTGTCGAATTTGGCACTGTATTCGCGCAGCGCGTTATCGCCGCGCGCGCGGACATTATCAAGGATTTCCACTACCGTGCGGGTAATGCTCTCCGAGGCTGAGATAGCCGGGCGCATCAGCAGGTCGCGTTGCTGTTGTTCGCTACAACTGTTCCAGTCAATTACGGTATTGAAACTCATGGCCTTACTCCATCATCTTCTCAATCGGCAGAACCAGGATGGAGCTGGCGCCCAGCGCTTTCAGTTTTTCCATCGTTTCCCAGAACAGGGTTTCGCTGCTCACCATGTGCATCGCCACGCGCTGCTGGTCACCCGCCAGCGGCAGAATGGTCGGGCGTTCAGCGCCCGGCAGCAGAGCGACAACTTCTTCCAGACGCTCGCTTGGCGCGTGCATCATGATGTATTTCGATTCGCGGGCCTGAATAACGCCCTGAATACGGGTCAGCAATTTATCAATCAGTTGCTGTTTGGCGTCACTCATCTCGCCGTCGCGCTGGATAAGGCACGCTTTTGAGCGGTAAATCACTTCAACTTCGCGCAGACCGTTAGCTTCCAGCGTGGCGCCGGTTGATACTAGGTCGCAAATCGCGTCGGCCAGACCGGCGCGCGGTGCAACTTCAACAGAACCGTTCAGCAGACAGGATTTGAAAGAGACGCCTTTCTGATCCAGATAGCGTTTCAGCAGGTGCGGGTAAGAAGTGGCGATGCGTTTACCATCCAGCGCTGCCGGGCCATCCCAGGACTCATCCACCGGCGTGGCCAGCGACAGGCGGCAACCGCCGAAATCGAGACGGCGCAGGGTGAAGTAACGCGGATCTTCGCCCTGCGCGCGGCGAGTCAGCAACTCTTCTTCCAGCACGTTCTCGCCAATGATGCCCAGGTCGACGACGCCGTCCATGATAAGCCCCGGAATGTCGTCATCGCGTACGCGCAGAATATCGATCGGCATATTTTCCGCCAGTGCGATCAGACGCTGCGTGTGCAGGTTGATCTTAATGCCGCAACGGGCCAGAAGTTCGCGAGAGTCATCGCTCAGGCGGCCGGATTTCTGAATAGCTATGCGTAAACGCGTATTATCTAACATTCTGTTGTCCTCTTTATCCTGCTGAATTTGGTTCAAAAAAAAGCCCCCGGAAGAAGATCTTCCGGGGGCTTTCTCTGCGTTCATGCACCACTGGAAGATCCAAACGTCTTCCAGCACACATCGCCTGAAAGACTAGTCAGGATGATGGTGATGATGGTGGTGTTTAAATTGAACGCGGGTCATAAAATTCTCAATGAATGCTTATTCACATAATGTTGATTAACCTAAACCACTTTAGCTGACAAACGCAAGGGCTTTTTTTAATCATTCATTCATTTCATATACATTGTATGAATTGTCAGTTGTCGCTGGCTGGCGTAGCCTTGAAGAGTCAGGTGCCGGAAAGGAAGGGGAGGAAGCATGAAAAAGGTCGCAATTGTCGGGTTAGGATGGCTGGGCATGCCGCTGGCATTATCGTTAATGGCGCGGGGCTGGCAGGTGACCGGCAGCAAAACCCGCCCCGATGGCGTGGAAGCCGCGCGCATGTGCGGTATCGAAAGTTATTTGCTGAATCTCGAACCGGAACTGGTATGTGATACGGACGATCTCGACGCGCTGATGAATGTCGATGCACTGGTGATCACGCTTCCCGCGCGGCGCAGTGGGCCTGGCGAAGAGTTCTATTTGCAGGCGACGCAGGAAATCGTCGACAGCGCGCTGGCGTATCGTATTCCTCGCATCATCTTTACCAGTTCGACATCTGTCTATGGCGATGCAACGGGCATCGTGAAAGAGAGCACGCCGCGCGAGCCGGTGACGCCCAGCGGGCGGGTACTGAAAGAACTGGAAGACTGGCTGCACAATTTGCCGGGGACTTCCGTTGATATTCTGCGCCTGGCGGGGCTTGTCGGGCCTGCGCGTCACCCGGGGCGATTCCTCGCCGGAAAAACCGCGCCTGACGGCCAGCATGGCGTTAATCTGGTGCATCTGGAAGATGTTATTGCGGCTATTACGCTGCTGTTACAGGCACCCAAAGGTGGGCACATCTACAATCTCTGCACGCCGTCTCATCCCTCTCGGGAAAGCTTTTATCCGCAGATGGCACGTCAGCTTGGACTGGCGCCGCCGCATTTCCTCGAATCAACGTCTCAGGATAAGGGCAAAGTGATTGATGGCAGCCGGATTTGTAATGAGCTGGGCTTCGAATATCTCTACCCCGATCCGTTTAATATGCCGCTGTCGTGACGATTTTTGTGCAAAAAATGCTATTCGTATGATTAATAGTTCGCCAAACGCTTGAAAATCAGTCGTTTGATTGCACCAATGCAGTGAGTTGGCTTGCACTGTATTGTCATCGCGCCTCAATCTGGTGCAAAATGTGCCGCTGCAAAAATAGAGAGTAACCGACCTTAATCCGTCGGTTATTTTTTTTGCGGGCAAAAACGTCATTCAATAAAAGAGGCCGGGCTTCGTACCGGATAGATACACATTTAAAAACCGACAGTCGTTGTCGCTGAGGAAAGAACACAAATGGGGCAATTTTTTGCTTTTGCGGCGGTATACACCGTTCTGGGGGATAGCCATGTCGCATAACGTTACTCCAAAAACCTCTCGCGTGGAATTACGTAAGACGCTTACGTTAATTCCGGTTGTAATGATGGGCCTTGCCTATATGCAGCCGATGACGCTGTTCGATACATTTGGTATCGTCTCCGGCCTGACCGATGGTCATGTCGCAACCGCTTATGCGTTTGCGCTGGTCGCCATCCTCTTTACTGCGTTGAGCTACGGTAAGCTGGTGCGTCGCTTCCCGTCCGCAGGCTCTGCGTACACCTACGCACAGAAATCTATTTCTCCGGCTGTCGGCTTTATGGTCGGCTGGTCATCGCTGCTGGACTATCTGTTCATGCCGATGATCAACATCCTGCTGGCGAAAATTTACTTCGAAGCGCTGGTGCCGTCCGTACCGTCGTGGCTCTTCGTGGTCGCGCTGGTGGCTTTTATGACCATCTCTAACCTGCGCAGCATCAAGACCGTGGCGAACTTCAACACCCTGATCGTGATCCTGCAAATGGGCATCGTCGCGGTCATCGTTGGCCTGATCATTTACGGCGTTTCACACGGTGAAGGCGCGGGCACGCTGGTCAGTTCCCGTCCATTCTGGTCTGAAGGCGCGCACGTTGTGCCGATGATCACTGGCGCAACCATCCTGTGTTTCTCGTTCCTTGGTTTTGACGGTATCTCCTCGCTGTCTGAAGAGACCAAAGATGCTGAACGCGTGATCCCGCGTGCTATCTTCCTCACCGCGCTGATTGGCGGCGTAGTGTTTATTGCGGCATCTTACTTCCTGCAACTCTACTTCCCGGATATCTCCCGCTTTAAAGATCCGGACGCTTCACAGCCGGAAATCATGCTGTACGTAGCCGGTAAAACCTTCCAGTGGGGCGTGCTGATCTTCTCCAGCGTTACCGTTCTGGCTTCCGGTATGGCCGCGCATGCGGGCGTCTCCCGTCTGATGTACGTAATGGGCCGCGACGGCGTGTTCCCGTCCCGTTTCTTCGGCTATGTACATCCGAAATGGCGTACCCCGGCGTGGAACGTTCTGCTGGTCGGCGCGATTGCACTGCTGGCGATTAAATTCGATCTGGTCACGGCAACGGCGCTGATTAACTTTGGTGCGCTGGTGGCATTCACTTTTGTGAATCTGTCGGTGATCTCGCAGTTCTGGATCCGTGAAAAACGCAATAAAACGCTGAAAGATCACTTCAACTACCTGGTTCTGCCGGTGTGTGGTGCGCTGACGGTGGGCGCGCTGTGGATCAACCTTGAGCAGAGCTCAATGATTCTGGGTCTCATCTGGGGCGCAATCGGCTTGGTTTACCTGGCCTGTGTCACCCGCAGCTTCCGCAACCCGGTGCCGCAGTACGAAGATATCGCGTAAATCGCTTTACGCAGAGACAAAAAACCGGAGGTCAAAGCCTCCGGTTTTTTTATGCTTCAAGGTCAGGCTACTCGCGCTCAGACAATCTCTTCCGCGTACTGCCACAGCGCTTTCAGTAGAGCCTGTTTTTCACTGTTACCGTCGTATTGCTGGAACAGCGCCTGGATCTGTTCGGCGTACTGTTGCAAATACTCCGGCGTAAAGACGTTACGGCGATACTGCAACCAGCGCTGCTGCTCGTTTTCATCCAGCGTGCCGGGGAAGTTGCGCGCCCGGTAGTTAAACAGCAGCTTTTCAATGCGCCCGTCGGCAAAGGTAATATCAAGAGCGGGCAGGTTACGCGGCTCGGTTTCGAGCAGGATTTTCATTGCTGCGCGGTCGGCATCGCTGAAAAAGCCGTTGTAGATCTGCGCATCAACATTCTCTGACGGCACGAAGGGTTCGGCTTCGGCAAAAATGGCCAGCACTTTTTCCCGCACCTGCGGGTTATCGCGCAGAATTTGCAGGTTATCAAGACACTGCTGGCGGTTAATGCCCAGCCGCTCTGCATCCTGCGGGCGCAGCGTATTGGCCTGCGCCAGTACCGGGCATTTATTCAGATGCACCAGCTTTACCGGCACCGCCGCGCTTTCACCGAGATCCGCTTTTGGCGTGTACAGACGCTCGCGCAGCGCATCGGCATCCAGCTCCAGCAGCGGTGACATATCGCCCGCGAGATCCACCATAATCACCGCGTTGCGGTTCTCCGGGTGCCAGGCCAGCGGCGCAACCCAACTGGTATTGCCACGCCACGCGCCGAACATGCCGGAAACGTGCACCAGCGGCTTCATTTGCGGAACATCGATCAGCGCCGCCAGTTTCTGCTTGTTGCGATGGCTATAGAGATAGTCAAACAGCTTTGGCTGTTTTGCTTTAACCAGTTGCGCCATTGCAATGGTGGCGTACACATCGGCCATCGCATCGTGGGCATTACTGTGTTCGATACCGTTGGCTTTCGTCAGATGTTCAAGGCGAAAACTCGGCAGGCCGTCGTCGTTCTCCGGCCAGTTGATACCGTCCGGGCGCAGGGCGTAGCAGGCGCGCATCACATCCAGCAGATCCCAGCGCGAATTGTTGTTCTGCCAGCTCCAGGCGTACGGATCGTAAAAGTTGCGATAAAAGATATTGCGCGTGACTTCGTCGTCAAAACGCACATTGTTGTAACCGAGTACGCAGGTTTTCGGTACGGTAAAGAGATCGTGAATACGCCGGGCGAACGCGGCCTCGTTCTCGCCTTTGGCGCGCGCAATCTGGGGCGTGATACCGGTGATCAGCACTGCTTCGGGCTGCGGCAGGTAATCATCTGCCGGTTTACAGTAGAAAACTTCCGGCTCGCCGATGACATTAAAATCGGCATCAGTACGCAGCGCGGCGAACTGCGCCGGGCGATCCAGCGCCGGGCTGGTACCGAAAGTCTCATAATCGTGAAAGAGAAAAGTGGGCGTTGCGGCGGAATCAGACACCAGTTGCTCATCCTGTCAGTAAATATGTTGCTTATGGTAAACCATCCCACCCTGTGTACCGAAGGAAAACCCGTCACTGTTCCGCAGAACCTCGCAAAAACAGCGCGTTAAAACTGATCTGTGTCACACTTTTTTGCAATTTAACCAGGTAACGACACGCGAAGTTCCGTAAAAAGGACAGCGATTTTAGCTGCTATTGAGGATATTTCATTGAAACGCCGTTTGTTTGCTGCTTCTTTGCTGGCGATTTGCGTACATAACGCCCAGGCCGACGACTTACCTTTTGCCCCACAGCCGCCAGCTATTCAGGCTGGCTCCTGGGTATTGATGGATTACACCACCGGGCAAATCTTAACTGCGGGCAACGAGCATCAGCAGCGTAATCCGGCGAGTTTAACCAAACTGATGACCGGCTATGTAGTGGATCGGGCGATCGACAGCCATCGTATCAGCGCGGATGATGTGGTGACGGTGGGGAAGGATGCGTGGGCGAAAGGAAACCCGGTTTTTGACGGTTCATCGCTGATGTTCCTGAAACCAGGCGACCGTCTGACCGTGCGCGATCTGAGCCGTGGTCTGATTGTCGATTCCGGTAACGATGCCTGCGTGGCGCTGGCCGATCATGTGGCGGGCGGCCAGGCGCAGTTTGTCACCATGATGAATGATTATGTGCAGAAGCTGAATCTGCGCGATACTCACTTCGAAACTGTCCACGGGCTGGATGCGCCAGGGCAGCACAGTTCGGCCTACGATCTGGCGGTGCTGTCCCGCGCCATCATTCACGGCGAGCCGGATTTCTACCACATGTATAGCGAAAAAAGCCTGACGTGGAACGGCATCACCCAGCAAAACCGTAACGGGCTATTGTGGGACAAAACCCTCAACGTCGACGGGCTGAAAACCGGTCACACTTCAGGTGCGGGTTTTAACCTGATCGCCTCCAGCGTCGATGGTCAGCGCCGACTGATTGCGGTGGTTATGGGTGCGGACAGTCCGAAAGGCCGTGAAGATCAGGCGCGCAAATTACTGCACTGGGGACAACAAAACTTCGATACCGTCGAAATTTTGCGTAACGGCAAAAAAGTCGGCAGCGAGCGCGTGTGGTATGGCGATAAAGAGCAGATTGCGGTTGGTACGGATCAGGATCACTGGCTGGTGCTGCCAAAAGCAGAAGTGCAGAACGTCAAAGCGAAGTATGTGCTGAGCAGTAAAGAGCTGGATGCGCCGCTGGCTGCGCATCAGCAAGTAGGGGAGATTCAACTCTACGATCGCGACCAACTGATCGCTCACTGGCCGCTGGTCACGCTGGAAAGTGTCGGCAAAGGCGGCTTGTTCTCGCGTCTGAGCGACTGGTTGCATCACAAAGGGTAACGCGCGTGCGGGCAGAGTGGCGGTGATGCGAGTCTGCTCGCATAATTGATGACTCCGACATGCCAGGCGATCGTCGGAACGCTATACTGTATAAACACACAGTAACGGTAAGGGAGTCAACATGAGCTACAACGTGAGGCAACTGGAAAAACGTCGTATCGCCGGGTTCCATCTGGTCGGGCCCTGGAATGTGACGGTGAAGCAGGGTTTTAAACAGCTAATGATGTGGGTCGACAGCAATAAGATCGCACCGCTGGAGTGGGTGTGCGCTTATTACGATAACCCTGACGAAGTGCCGCCGGAAAAGCTGCGCGCTGACGTTGCCATCACCGTCGATGCTGATTTTCAAATCCCGGCAAATAGCGAAGGGGTGATCCTCACCGACATTCCCGGCGGCCAGTATGCCGTGGCGCAGGCGAGGGTGTACAACGAAGAGTTCGAAGCGTGCTGGGATCTCTTTTTTGATGAACTGCTTAGCGACCAATCTGTGCAAATTGCTGCGGGTCCCTGCTTTGAAGTCTACCTGAACGATGCACAGCAGGATGGTTACTGGGAAATCGACATGCATATCCCGGTTGAGCCGAAAAATCTGTAAGCGATAAATTAACCGGAAGAGGTAACAGGAAGCGCTGTCGCCTCTTTTTTTATCGCAGAGGGTGCTATCTGAGTCCGAAAAATCCTACAATTGCGCCTTTGTCGGTTCAATCGGGAGAAGCGACTGTGCGTCGCGACAAATCACTCAGTCCTTTCGAGATTCGTCTTTACCGCCATTATCGTGTCGTACACGGTGTGCGTATTGCGCTGGCTTTTATTCTGACCTTTTTGCTGATCCGTCTGCTGGAGGTGCCGGAGGGAACCTGGCCACTGATCACGCTGGTGGTTCTGATGGGGCCGATCTCCTTTTGGGGAAACGTGGTTCCGCGCGCATTTGAACGCATTGGCGGCACAATTTTGGGTGCGGCGCTGGGTCTGGTGGCATTAAAACTGGAGCTGCTCTCGCTGCCCGTGATGCTGCTGTGGTGCGCGGTGGCGATGTTTCTCTGTGGCTGGCTGGCGCTGGGCAAAAAGCCTTACCAGGCGCTGCTCATTGGTATTACGCTATCGGTGGTGGTTGGCGCGCCGCCAGGTGATATGCATACCGCGCTGTGGCGCAGCGGCGATGTGATTATCGGTTCGCTGCTGGCGATGCTGTTTACCGGGATCTGGCCGCAGAGGGCATTTTTGCACTGGCGTATTCAGATGGCCAACTACGTCACTGCCTTCAATCGCGTTTATCAGGCGGGTTTCTCCCGTAACCTGGTCGAACGGCCGCGTCTGGAAAAACATCTGCAAAAAATCCTCAACGATGTGGTGAAGATGCGCGGTCTGATCGCGCCAGCCTGCAAAGAGACACATCTGCAAAAGGCGATTTTCGAAGCCATCCAGACCGTCAGCCGCAATATGGTCTGCATGCTGGAGCTGCAAATCAATGCTCACTGGAGCTCACGTACCAGCCATTTTGTGATGATCAATGCGCATACGCTGCGGGATACGCAGCAGATGACTCAGCAAACACTGCTGACCATTGCGCATGCGCTGTATGAAGGCAACCCGCAGCCGATTCTGGCCAACACGGAAAAACTCAGTGAAATTGTGGCGGAGTTGCGCCAGTTGAGCGGCGAACATAAAGGCGATGCACTGGCTGAAACCTCGATTCACGGTTACGTCTGGCTGAGCATGGAGTTGGCCCGTCAACTGGAGCTACTGTCACATTTGATCTGTCGGGCGTTGCGCAAATAACAGTCAGGTAACCACATACCGCTGATGGGTTGTTTCGATTCAGCTACATTTGCGGTTATGATAGCTGACAGGAAAAACCATTGTCTTATGCGACCACATTGGGTAGGTTTGCCTCTAAGGTGGTTGCTTTAACGAATCCGAATCTCACATTATCAGGGGTGTAAAAATGGAAACTAGTAAGCCTTCATTCCAGGATGTTCTGGAGTTTGTGCGTCTGTTCCGCCGCAAAAATAAATTGCAGCGTGAAATCCAGGACGTGGAGAAGAAGATCCGTGATAACCAGAAGCGCGTGCTGCTGCTGGACAACCTGAGCGACTACATTAAACCGGGTATGAGCGTAGAAGCGATTCAGGGCATTATCGCCAGCATGAAGACTGACTACGAAGATCGCGTGGACGATTACATCATCAAAAATGCTGAACTGTCGAAAGAGCGCCGCGAAATCTCCAAAAAACTCAAAACTATGGGCGAACTGAAGCCGATTGAGCCAAAAGCGGAATAACGCCTCCAGCGAGCGGTGAGAGGTGCGCCTCTCACCCTTCCAGCACGCCTCCTGCCACCATTTTCAGCAGATAGTTTTGCGGCCAGTGCGCCGTCAACCCGGTCTCTTTCAACTCCCGACGAACGCTTTCCACATCATGGCGCTGACTATAAAGCAGCAGCCCGACCACACTTCCGCTGTGGGCAACATTCAGTCCATACAGATCGCAACGTTCCACCAGATCGAGCAGGGCGGGAAACGCCGGTTTTGGCAGCAGCGTCTGGCTGGCAATTGCGCTTAACGTCGCAGCTTCTCCCAGCCGCGCGGCATCATTTTCCCCGCAGGCTTGCTGCAACAGGCGCCATGCATTATCCAGAGTATGGGCATTTTCCAGCAGTGCCTGCTGGCGTGGCAGACGATGATAAGCGGCAGTGGTCAGGGTTAGCGGACTTTCAAGCAGCAGCACGTCGCACTCCGGCAAACCGCCGCAGGTAATCTGCGTTGCAGCGGTATTGTGATCGAACAGCGTCAGGCGCGAAAAGATCGTGCTGTCGGTCGGCTCCAGCGCCACGCACAGTTGCGCCAGTGTTTTCTCATCCAGCGGTTGCTCAAGATGACGGGCCGTTGCCACGGCGGCGGCGGCAATATCCGCGGTGCTGCTGGCCATGCCTTTGGCCAGTGGAATGGTAGAGCGGCACTCGATGCATAATGCATGCGTCAGTGTGGCTGGTAGCTGCCAGTGCGCCAGGAGTTGGTTAACCATACGACGCATCAGTGGTCGTTCATCCAACCGAGGTTTGCCGTATGTGACTTCGACACTGCTGTACCAGTCCACCGGACAGGAGACCAGTTTTTCACCTCCCAGGATCCAGCCCTGGATTATTTCACCGCACGATGCGGGAAAGTGTGCCAACGCCACGCTGTAACTCCCTTCACAATCAAAGCCAGGATAGTGTCACTTCGACCCGGCGAACGCCAGAATTTCGCGCAATGTAGATTTCTCGCAGACCCGCTATTTCTGCAAAGTTTTTCGCCAGATCTGTCAACTGACACCGCAGACATTTCGTCTGCGAAATAATGCAAATTATAAGGGCGATTAAATTTCCGTTAGCAATATTTTGTTATTCCGTATGTGCTTGAGAACTTTCTGAAGCCTTAATATGCCGGGGGGGATGAAAAGGGTGAGCAATAAATTGTCATAGCGCAACAAATTATTATTTGCTCAAAGATAAACTGAATCCGTTTTTATTTCCCTGCTGCGATATAGTTCGTACAGGGAAAAATCAGGGTAATAATGACGTACCGTGATTAAAAATCTATCAGGTTTGCCGCAACTGTATTTTGCGGCTGGGAAGGGGGTGTAAATCCCCCGCAGCCCCCGCTGCTGTAATGCTGACGACCCCGTAATCGCCACTGATCGTAAGATCGGGAAGGGCGGGTGAGGATGACGCTAAGCCAGAAGACCGGCCTGATGGACATTATCAACAACTTCGGTGGGAAGTGGGTTGCTCAGTAGCGTGCGGTCGAAAGACCGGGTCAACACGCGTCCTGGCTCCGTTCTTCCTGCCCGCTACGGGGTTACAGGAATGTCAGACAGACGCAGCGCCTTTATTCTTGCCGGAACCGGCAGCGGCTGTGGGAAAACCACCGTCACGCTCGGGCTGCTCACCGTGCTGCAACGTCGTGGTTTACTCGTGCAACCCTTCAAAGTGGGGCCGGACTACCTCGACACCGCCTGGCATAGCGCCGTTACCGGCGTGGCTTCCCGCAATCTCGACAGCTTTATGCTGCCGCCGTCTGCGTTAAATGCGCTGTTTCGCCAACATTTCACCGCTGCCGATGTCGCCGTCATTGAGGGCGTAATGGGGCTTTACGATGGCTACGGCACCGACCCTAACTATTGCAGCAGTGCGGCGCTGGCAAAACAGCTTGCGCTTCCGGTGATCCTGCTGGTTGATGGCAAAGCCGTATCCACCTCCATTGCCGCCACGGTGATGGGTTTTCAGCACTTTGACCCGCAGTTGCGCATTGCCGGAGCGATCGTCAATCGGGTAAACAGCGACAGCCATTTTCAACTGTTGAAACACGCCATTGAGCATTACTGTGACTTGCCGGTGCTGGGATATGTTCCTGTTGATCCCGGCGTGGCGCTGCCGGAACGTCATCTTGGTCTGATCACTTCCCGCGAGTCGGTCGTCGACGCGCAGCCATGGCAGGAGTTTGCCGCACGCCTGGAACAGACCCTTGATATTGACCGCTTACTTGCTCTGAGCAAGACCACCACGCTGCCGCAGGGTGAGCTTCCTGCCATGCCCGCGCCAGAGGCGGGCGCAGGGCTGACGCTGGCGCTGGCCGACGACGAAGCCTTCAACTTTTACTACGCCGATAATCTGCAACTGCTTGAACACACCGGCGTACGCATCGTGCGTTTTAGCCCGCTGCATGACCATGAGTTGCCCGCATGCCAGATGCTGTGGCTGGGCGGCGGCTACCCGGAGCTACACGCGCGCGTGCTGTCGGCAAACCAGCCGATGCGGGATGCCATTCTCGCTGCGCACCGGCGTGGTGTGGCGATCTATGCCGAGTGCGGCGGCCTGATGTATCTCGGCGATACGTTGCTGGATGCCGCAGGTGATGAGTGGCCGATGGTCGGTGCCATCCCCGGTTACAGCCGGATGGGCAGTAAGCTCACCCGCTTTGGTTACTGCGAAGCCCGCGCAACGCAGCAGACCTTACTTGCTGCCGAAGGGGAAACCCTGCGCGGCCACGAGTTTCACTATTCCGATTTCACCCCGCGCGGCGATGCCGTGCTGGCGTGCCATAAAACGCGCGATGGCGAAGTGCTGAAGCGCTGGCAGGGCGGCTGGCAGGTGGGCAACACCTTTGCCAGCTATTTACATCTGCATTTCGCCCAGCGTCCAACGATACTGGAACACTGGTTTGCTGCCGCAAGGAGCGCGTCATGACGTTGCTGGCCTGGTGTGTCGCATTTCTGCTCGATCGCTTACTTGGCGACCCGCCGCACTGGCCGCATCCGGTACGCTGGATCGGCGCGTTGATTAACCTGGTACAAAGCGCCGTCCGCCGAGTGTGCCGCAGCGATACCGCGCTGCGCATCGGCGGCGGGGTGATGTGGCTGTTGGTAGTGGGCATCACCTGGAGCGTTGCCTGGGGCGTGCTCGCGCTAGCGCAGGCAATCCATCCGTGGTTCGGCTGGTGCGTGGAGGTGTGGATGATTTACACCCTGCTTGCCACGCGTTGTCTTGCGGATATGGCGCGGGAAGTGGAGCAGGCGCTGCGCTTCTGTTCGCTTGCCGAAAGCCGCGAAAAGCTGTCGTGGATTGTCGGTCGTGATACCGCGCAGCTCCAGCCGCCGCAAATCACCCGCGCGGTAGTGGAAACCGTCGCGGAAAACACTGTCGATGGTGTTATCGCGCCGCTGTTCTTTTTACTGCTCGGTGGCGCGCCGCTGGCAATGGCCTACAAAGCGGTCAATACCCTGGATTCGATGGTGGGCTACAAGCATGAAAAATACCGCGCGATCGGCATGGTCAGCGCGCGGCTGGATGATGTCGCCAACTTTATCCCGGCGCGTCTGAGTTGGCCGTTACTCAGTATGGCGGCATGGCTCGCAGGTAATGATGCGGGCAATGCGCTGCGTATCGGTTTTCGCGATCGGCGCAACCACAGCAGCCCCAACTGCGCCTGGCCGGAAGGTACCGTGGCCGGGGCGCTTGGCGTGCGGCTTGGCGGGCCAAATGACTATTTCGGCCAGCGAGTCGAAAAACCGTGGATTGGCGATGAGCTCCGCGCCATCACGCCGGATGACATTCCCCGTACCATTCGCATGATGTGGCTTGCCGCCACGCTGGCGCTGGCACTGTTTGCGCTGATACACCTTGCCCTCGTGGGCGCATAAGGATGAAGACGATGGATTATTTGCAGCAACCGCAGGCTATTGAAGCCAAAAGTTTTGTCATTATCGGCGAGATTATCCAGCAAACCCGCCCCGATTTTCGTTTTGCCAGCCCGCTGCATGAAGCGGTAATCAAACGGGTCATCCACACCACCGCTGATTTCGACTGGCTCGATATTCTGTGGTTTTCCAGTGATGCGCTGCAACGTCTGTGCGGGGCGATAACGCAAGGCTGCACCCTTTATACCGACACCACAATGGCGCTTTCCGGCATTAATAAGCGGCTGCTGGCGGAGTTCGGCGGCGAAGTGCGTTGCTACATCTCCGATCCGCGCGTGGTGCGTAAAGCCAAAGAGGAGGGGATCACCCGTTCGATGGCGGCGGTCGATCTGGCGCTGACGGAAGCAGAAGAGAAAATCTTTGTTTTCGGCAATGCGCCCACGGCGTTGTTCCGCCTGCTGGAACACAAGGTGCCGGTCAGCGGCGTGGTCGGTGTGCCAGTCGGTTTTGTTGGCGCTGCGGAATCGAAAGAGGCGCTGGTAGAGAGCGGTTTGCCCGCCATTGCCGCGCAGGGTCGCAAGGGCGGCAGCAATGTGGCGGCGGCGATTATTAATGCGCTGCTCTATCACTTGCAGGCGGCGCAATGAGCCAGGCCTTCGACGACCCGGTGTGGCACAACGGTAAAGCCCTGCGCAAAGGCTATACCACCGGTTCCTGCGCCACCGCAGCGGCAAAAGTCGCGGCGTTGATGGTGCTGCGCCAGCACATTATTCACCAGGTCTCGATTGTCACCCCCTCCGGCGTCACCCTGCATCTGAATGTGGAATCGCCGCATATTGAAGGTCAGCAGGCGATTGCCGCCATTCGCAAAGACGGCGGCGACGATGTGGATGCCACCCACGGCATGCTGATCTTTGCCCGCGTCACGCTCACCGAGGATGACCAGATTGTTCTGCGCGGCGGTGAAGGCGTGGGCACCGTCACCCGCAAAGGTATTGGCCTCGCTGTGGGGGAAGCGGCGATCAACCGCACGCCGCGCCAGACCATCGAAGCCGCTGTCCGCGAAGTGATTGGCCCCACGCGCGGCGCGCAGGTGGAAATTTTCGCCCCGGAAGGCGAAGAGCGGGCGAAGAAAACCTACAACGGCAGGCTCGGCATTCTTGGCGGTATTTCGATTATCGGTACCACCGGTATCGTGACGCCAATGTCGGAAGAGAGCTGGAAACGCTCGCTGTCGCTGGAGCTGGAGCTAAAACGCGCGGGCGGAATGGAACGGGTGATCCTCGTCCCGGGCAACCACGGCGAACGCTTCGTGCGTGAGCAGCTTGGCGTCTCCGGCGAGCTGGTCGTGACGATGAGCAACTTCGTTGGCTACATGATTGAAGAGGCGGTGCGTCTGGGCTACCGGCAGATCGTGCTGGTCGGCCATCCCGGCAAGCTGGTGAAAATCGCCGCCGGTATTTTTCATACCCACAGCCATATCGCGGATGCGCGGATGGAGACGCTGGTCGCACACCTGGCGCTGCTCGGCGCGCCACATGATCTGCTGCTGAAGGTCAGCGACTGCGACACCACCGAAGCGGCAATGGAGTACATCGATGCTGCCGGGTTCAGCCATCTTTACACGCATCTGGCGCAGCGGATCTGCCTGCGCATCGCGCAGATGCTGCGTTTCACGCAAAACCCGCCGCAGTGTGATGCGGTGCTGTTCTCTTTTGATAACAAAGTGCTGGGCGCGAATCGCCCGGTTGAAGAGATTGCCGGAGATCTGAAATGTTGACCATTGCCGGCATGGGGCCGGGTAACCTCGCGCTGATGACGCCGCAGGCGCTGGAGGCCGTGGCGCAGGCCGACGTGCTGGTCGGCGGCAAACGCCACCTGGCGCAGTTTGCCGATTTTCGCGGTGAAGTTCGCGTACTGGATGCTGACATCCCCGGCCTGCTGACGTGGCTTGAGCAGCAACAGCAGCGGCGCGTGGTGGTGCTGGCTTCCGGCGATCCGCTGTTTTACGGCATCGGCACCCGGCTGGTGGCGCATTTCGGTATCGGGCAGTTGCGCATTATTCCCGGCATCAGCGCCGTGCAATATCTCTGCGCGCGCACGGGTATCGATATGAATGACATCTGGCTCACCAGCAGCCACGGGCGGGCAGTGGATTTCGACGCGTTAGCCCGCGCCCACAAAGTGGCGATGGTCACTGACGCAAAGTGCGGACCAAAAGCGATTGCAGAGGCATTGCTGGCGCGCGGCGCAGAAAAGTGCTGGCTGGTGATCGGGGAAAACTTAGGGCTGGACGATGAGCGCATCCACCGGCTGCGTCCGGCGGAAGTACAGGCCGAATATGCAATGAATGTGGTGGTGATCCTCAATGAAAGATGAGCTGTTTATCCGTAGTGAAAAGGTGCCGATGACCAAAGAGGCGGTGCGTGCGCTGGCGCTGTCGAAGCTGGAGTTGCATCGCGCGCAGCACCTGATCGATATCGGCGCGGGTACCGGCAGCGTCAGCATTGAAGCGGCGCTGGCGCACCCGGGCTTGCAGGTCACCGCCATCGAGCGTAACCCGGCGGCGCTGGGCCTGCTGGAAGATAACTGCCTGCACTTTGGCTGTCGCAACATTGCCATCGTCACCGGCGCAGCGCCGCTGTTTGTCGAGCGGCTTGCCGATGCGGTGTTTATCGGCGGCAGCGGCGGCAACCTGGCGCAACTGATTGACTGGTCGCTGGCGCAGCTTCACCCCGGAGGACGGCTGGTGATGACCTTTATTTTGCAGGAGAACCTTAACAGCGCGCTCTCACACCTGCGCACCCGCCGGGTTGCCGGGCTGGATTGCCAGCAAATCCAGGTCTCCCTGCTCACCGGGCTGGGCAGCGGTCATTACTTCAAAGCGAATAACCCTGTCTTTTTGATTTCCTGCGAAAAGGAGAAGCAGCATGCCTGATAACGCTGATGCACAAACGGTCTGGTTTGTCGGCGCCGGGCCGGGCGATCGTGAACTGATCACCCTGAAAGGCTACCGGCTGTTGCAACAGGCTCAGGTGGTGATTTACGCCGGATCGCTCATCAACACCGAGCTGTTGGAATATTGCCCGGCTGGCGCGGCATGTCATGACAGCGCCGAACTGCATCTTGAGCAAATTATCGACCTGATGGAAGCCGGAGTGAAAGCCGGGAAAGTCGTGGTGCGTCTGCAAACCGGCGATGTTTCGCTTTACGGCTCGGTGCGCGAGCAGGGTGAAGAACTGACCCGGCGCGGCATCCGCTGGCAGGTCGTGCCGGGCGTCAGCGCGTTTCTCGGCGCGGCGGCAGAATTGGGCGTTGAGTACACCGTACCGGAAGTGTCGCAGAGCCTGATCATTACCCGCCTGGAAGGGCGTACGCCGGTGCCGGAGCGCGAGCAGCTTGAATCCTTCGCCAGCCATCAGACGTCGATGGCTATCTACCTTTCCGTGCAGCGCATCCATCGCGTGGCGGAGCGCTTAATCGAAGGCGGCTACCCGCAGACCACGCCGGTGGCGGTGATTTACAAAGCCACATGGCCACAGAGCCAGACGGTACGCGGCACGCTGTCGGATATCGGCGACAAAGTGCGTGAAGCTGGCATCCGTAAAACCGCGCTGATCCTCGTTGGCGCATTTCTTGGCGAGGAGTACCACTACTCGCGGCTGTATGCGGCGGATTTCAGCCATGAATACCGTAAAGCCTGAATCGATTGCGCTGTTCTGCCTGACGCCGGGCGGCGTGGCGCTAGCGAACCGTCTGAAAGCGGTGCTGCCGATGACCTGTTTTACCAGCGAGAAGCTGCTCACCGACGGCTTTCAGCCTTTTGCAGGCAGCTTTGCGCAGACCTTGCGCGAGGCCTTTTGCCACTACCCGGCGGTGGTGTTTATCGGCGCAACGGGCATTGCCGTTCGGGCGATTGCTCCGCTGGTCAACGACAAATTTCTCGATCCGGCGGTGATCGTCATTGATGAACGCGGCCAGCATGCGATCAGTCTGCTTTCCGGCCACTACGGCGGCGGAAACGCGCTGACGCGTTATCTGGCGGGCGTACTGGATGCCGATCCGGTGATCACCACGGCGACCGACGTAAACGAACTGGCGGCGCTGGACACGCTGGCCTGTCAGCTTGATGCGCGGATGGAGAATTTTCGCGCGGCGGTAAAGACCATCAACCACATGCTGGTCAGCGGTAAACGCATCGGCCTGTGGTGTGAAGAGGCGCTGCGTGAGGAAGTGGCAAGCTGTGATACGCGAGGTTTTATCCCCGTCACGTGCCTTGACGCTCTGCCGGAACTGGACGGGCTGGTCTGCGTCTCCATTCGGGCGCAACTGCCTGCGCTGCCCGTGCCGGTGTTTAAACTGGTGCCAAAGCGCGTGGTCGCGGGGATCGGCTGTCGGCGCGATACGCCGTTTGCCTTGCTGTCGGCGTTACTGCAACGCCAGTTGCAGGCGCAGGCCTTCGATCCGCTGGCGCTGCGGGCGATTGGCAGCATCAGCTTAAAGCAGGATGAGAAAGGGCTACTGCAACTGGTGGAGAGCCTGCGGGTGCCGTTTGAAATTTTTACCGCGCAGGCGCTGCGTGAGCACGAGCATCGCTTTCCAGCCTCGGACTTTGTCCGGCAGACCGCAGGCGTGGGTAGCGTTTCCGGCCCGGCAGCCTGGCTGATGAGCCAGGGGCAACTGGTTGGTGAGACCCTGCGGGAGCAGGGCGTGACAATTACTTTGGGAGTTTCGCACTGATGTTAACGGTAATCGGGATTGGCCCCGGCTCACAGGCAATGATGACCATGGAGGCCATCGACGCGCTACAGGCAGCGGAAATTGTGGTGGGCTACAAAACCTACACGCACCTCGTCAAAGCCTTCACCGGCGATAAGCAGGTGATCAAAACCGGCATGTGCAAAGAGATTGAACGCTGCCAGGCGGCGATTGAGCTGGCGCAGGCCGGGCATAACGTGGCGCTGGTCAGCAGCGGTGACGCCGGGATCTATGGCATGGCCGGGCTGGTACTCGAACTGGTCAACAAGCAACAGCTGGATGTGGAAGTGCGGCTGGTGCCGGGGATGACCGCCAGTATCGCCGCCGCTGCACTGCTGGGCGCGCCGTTGATGCACGACTTCTGCCATATCAGCCTGAGCGACCTGATGACGCCGTGGCCGGTTATCGAAAAACGCATTATCGCAGCCGGCGAGGCGGATTTCGTTATCTGCTTCTACAACCCGCGAAGCCGGGGCCGCGAAGGGCATCTGGCGCGGGCATTCGAACTGCTGGCGGCCAGCAAAAGCGCCAACACGCCGGTGGGCGTGGTGAAATCTGCCGGGCGCAAAAAAGAGGAAAAATGGCTGACCACGCTCGGCGAGATGGATTTTGCACCCGTTGATATGACCAGCCTGGTGATTGTCGGTAACCGCGCCACCTATGTGCAAAACGGTCTGATGATCACTCCGCGAGGCTACACCCTGTGATGGCAGGCGAGGTGCTGGTGATTGGCGGTACCAGCGATGCGCGGCTGATTTGCCAGCAACTGGATGAAGCCGGAGTGCGTTACACGCTGTCGGTTGCCACACCGACCGGTGCGCAGCTGGCGGGCAACATTCGCGGTCAGGTGCGCTGCGGACGGCTGGAGCTGGGCGAGATGGTTACCTGGCTCAAACAGAACGGCACGCGCTGGGTGATCGATGCTTCGCACCCCTACGCCGACGTGGTCAGCCGCAATATTGCCCATGCCTGCAACGCGGCACAGGTGTTGCTGAGCCGCTATCAGCGCCCGGAGCAACAGCCGGAGCTGCAACATCCGCTGCTGCTCAACGTCGCCACACTGGAGGAAGCCTGCGACAAAGCCCGTAATCTGGGTGAGCGTATCTTGCTGACCACCGGCAGCAAAGATCTGGCGCGCTGGCGCGACGGATTGCCGGGGAAAACGCTGCTGGCGCGGGTGCTGCCCGTGGCGGATGTGCTGGCGCAGTGCGCAGAACTGGGTTTTGGCGTGGGGGAGGTCTTCGCGCTGTGCGGCCCGTTTAACGCTGAATTTAACGCCGCGTTTTATCGCCAGTACCGCGTTGAGGTGATGATCACCAAAGCCTCCGGCGCGGAAGGCGGTTATCTGGAAAAAGTACAGCCTGCGCTGGATGCTGGCATCCCGTGCATTGTGATTGCCCGGCCGCAACCGCTGGTCGTGGGCGATGAGTTACTCAACAGTCAGGATGACTTTGCCGGACGCTTGCAACGCTGGCTGGCGGCACAGTGAGGAGAACAGAATGAAGAAAGCCCTTCTGGTGGTGAGCTTTGGCACCAGCTATCGCGACACCTGTGAAAAGAACATCGTCGCCTGCGAGCGCGATCTGGCGGCAAGCTGCCCGGATCGTGCGCTGTTTCGCGCTTTTACCTCCGGGATGATCATTCGCAAGCTCAAACAGCGCGACAACCTGCATATCGACACGCCGCTGGAGGCGCTGCAAAAGCTGGCGGAGCAGGGGTATCAGGACGTGGCGATCCAGTCGCTGCACATTATCAACGGCGACGAATACGAAAAAATCGTTCGTGAAGTCCAGACACTGCGCCCGCTGTTCAAACGGCTGGTGATTGGCGCGCCGCTGCTCAGCAGCCACGACGATTATCTGCATCTGATGCAGGCGCTCTCCCGGCAGATGCCGCAGGTCGCGGCCGATGAGCGCGTGGTGTTTATGGGTCACGGCGCCAGCCATCACGCTTTTGCCGCTTACGCCTGCCTCGACCATATGATGGCGGCGTACCGTTTTCCGGCGCGTGTTGGCGCGGTGGAGAGTTACCCGGAAATCGATCTGCTGATCGACGGCCTGCGTCATGAAGGGGTGAAAGCGGTGCACCTGATGCCGCTGATGCTGGTGGCGGGCGACCATGCGATCAACGACATGGCGTCCGATGACGATGATTCGTGGAAGACGCAGTTTGAGCGCGTCGGTATTGCCGCGACGCCGTGGTTACAGGGCTTAGGCGAGAATGCCGATGTGCGTGCGATGTTTGTCCAGCATCTGCATCAGGCGCTGGCGCAAGTGATGGAGGCCGCAGCATGAGCGGTAAACTTTACGCGCTGAGCACCGGTCCAGGTGCTACCGATCTGATCACCGTGCGCGGCGCGCGCATTCTTGGAAAGCTCGATGCGCTGTATGCCCCGGCCGGGCGCAAAGGCGGCGACAGCCTGGCGCTTTCCATTGTGCGCGAGTACCTCGGCGCGCAGACCGAAGTACGCTGCTGCCACTTTCCAATGAGCGCTGACAGCGCAGAAAAAGAAGCGGTGTGGGACGAGGTCGCCGCCGCGCTGGCAGCGGAAGTGCGGGCCGGTAAACAGGTGGGGTTTATTACCCTCGGCGATGCGATGCTGTTCAGCACCTGGGTATTCCTGCTGCAACGGCTTGGCCAGCCGCAGTGGCTGGAGATTGTACCAGGCGTCACGTCGTTTGCCGCCATTGCCGCGCGTGCGCAGGTGCCACTGGCGATGGAGCAACAGTCGCTGGGCGTGGTGTCCTGCACCGCGCCGGAAGATGAAATCCGCCAGGCGTTACAGCAACACGACAGCCTGGTACTGATGAAAGTCTATGGCCGTTTTGCCCGTATCAAAGCGTTGCTGGCGCAAGCGGGGCTGCTGGAGCACGCCCTGATGATGGCGGAAGCCACCCTGCCCGGCGAGCAGTGCTGGCGGCAGCTTAGCGAGGTTCGCGATGACCAGCCGCTGCCCTATTTTTCGACCATTCTGGTGAATAAACAGTGGGAGAGAAGATGAAAACGCAACAACTGAAACAGTTGTCCTGCAGCGGGCTTGCCGCGGCGCTGCTGCTGATGGTGGTGCCGCAGGAGGCCTTCGCCATGCACATTATGGAGGGGTTTCTGCCGCCGATGTGGGCGCTGGCGTGGTGGGTGCTGTTCCTGCCGTGCCTGTGGTACGGGCTGGTGTGTCTGCGCCGCATTGTGGCAGACGATACCAACCAGAAGGTACTGCTGGCGCTGTGCGGTGCGTTTATTTTTGTCCTGTCGGCGCTGAAGATCCCGTCGGTGACCGGCAGCTGCTCGCACCCGACCGGCGTCGGGCTGGCGGTAATTTTGTTTGGCCCCGGCGTGGTGGCGATTCTTGGCGCGATTGTGCTGCTGTTTCAGGCGCTGTTGCTGGCGCACGGCGGGCTGACCACGCTTGGCGCCAACGGCATGTCGATGGCGGTCATTGGCCCTGTTGTCGGCTATGTGGTGTGGAAACTGGCCTACCGGGCGGGTTTCCGCCGCGATGTGGCGGTGTTTCTCTGCGCCATGCTGGCAGATCTGGCGACCTACTTCATTACCTCGCTGCAACTGGGCGTGGCATTCCCGGATCCACAAACTGGGGCAACTGGCTCTATCGTGAAATTTATGGGCATCTTTTGCCTGACGCAAATTCCGATTGCCATCGCGGAAGGGTTGTTGACGGTGATGATTTACGATCAGCTCACCAAACGACAGTTGATCGCCGGGGTATTAAGATGAAAAAGACCCTGATTCTGCTGGCAATGGTGATCGGCCTGATGGTGCTGCCGTTCTTTATCAATCACGGCGGTGAATATGCTGGTTCCGACAACCAGGCGGAAAGCCAGATCCTGGCGATTGCGCCCCATTACCAGCCGTGGTTCCAGCCGCTGTATGAGCCAGCAAGCGGCGAAATTGAAAGCCTGCTTTTTACCCTGCAAGGCTCGATTGGCGCAGCGGTCATTTTCTATATCCTCGGTTATATGAAAGGCAGGCAGCGTGATCGCGAACGGTCTTGATCGGCTGAGCTACCAGAGCCGCTGGTTTCACGTTGCGCCGGAGCGTAAATTTATGTTCTGGTTGCTGATGATGGTGCTGGCCTTTTCTCTGCCGCCATTCGGGCAGGGGGTGTTGCTGGTGGCGCTGGCGATTTTTACCTGCTGGCTGCTGCGCGTCTCACTCTGGCGCTGGCTGCGCTGGATGGCTCTGCCGATGGGCTTTTTGCTGGTTGGCGTGGTGACGATTCTGTTCAGCGTGACGCGCGAGCCGCAGCAGCTGTTGTACGGCGTGCATCTCGGCAGCATCTGGATCGGCGTATCGCCGCAGGGGCTGGCATCAGCCAACAGCACGTTATGGCGCAGCCTCGCCGCGCTGGCGGCAACCTTCTGGCTTGTGCTCAATCTGACCTTTCCGCAACTGATTGTCTTGCTTAAACGCGGGCGCGTGCCGCGATTGCTGACCGAGCAGATCCTGCTCACCTGGCGCTTTATCTTTATCCTGCTCGAAGAGGCGGCGGCGCTTCACCGTGCGCAGACGCTGCGCTTTGGTTATCGCACCTTACCGCTGAGCTACCGCTCACTGGCGATGCTGGTGAGCCTGTTATTTACCCGCGTGCTGCTACGCTACAAAGCGATGGCGACCACGCTGGATATCAAACTTTATCAGGGTGATTTTCACCTGTAGGGACGAGGCATGCTGGCATGTGAAAATCTGTGGTTCAGCTACCAGGATGCGCCGACGCTGAAAGGGCTGACGCTCGATTTTTCCCGCCAGCCGGTGACCGGGCTGGTCGGTGCGAACGGCTGTGGGAAATCGACGCTGTTTATGAACCTGAGCGGTATCCTGCGCCCGCAAAAAGGGGCGGTGCTGTGGCAGGGAAAACCGCTCGATTACAGCAAGCGCGGGTTGCTGGCGCTGCGCCAGCAGGTGACTACTGTATTTCAGGACCCCGATCAGCAGATTTTCTATACCGATATCGACAGCGACATCGCTTTCAGCCTGCGCAACATCGGCGTAGAGGAAGCGGAGATCGCGCGCCGCGTTGATGATGCCCTGACGCTTGTGGATGCGCACTCCTTCCGTCAGCAGCCAATCCAGTGCCTGAGCCACGGGCAGAAAAAGCGCGTTGCCATCGCTGGCGCGCTGGTGATGCAGGCAAAATATCTGCTGCTGGATGAGCCCACAGCGGGTCTTGATCCCGCCGGGCGCGCGCAGATGATCGCGATCATCCGCCGTATTGTCGCGCAGGGGAATCATGTGGTGATCTCCAGCCACGATATTGATTTGATTTATGAAATTTGTGATGCAGTCTATGTGCTGCATCACGGCGAATGCCTGACGCAGGGAACGCCCGGCGAGGTGTTTGCCCGCCGCGCGCTGGTTGAGAAAGCCGGTCTGACGCAGCCGTGGCTGGTAAAACTGCACAGCGAGCTGGGTTTGCCGCTGTGTAAAAGTGAAGATGAATTTTATGCCCGCATGCGGGCGATGCGGGTTAAGGAGGCGTCATGACGCTGGCAATTATGTTGCAGGGCACCGCCTCAGATGTAGGTAAAAGCGTGCTGGTGGCCGGGCTGTGCCGCATTTTTTATCAGGATGGGCTGAAAACCGCCCCCTTTAAATCGCAGAATATGGCGCTCAATTCCGGTATCACGCCGGATGGCCAGGAGATGGGGCGCGCGCAAATATTCCAGGCGGAAGCGGCGGGTATCGTGCCGGATGTGCGTATGAACCCGGTGTTGCTTAAACCCACCAGCGACCGTAAAGCGCAGGTGGTGTTGATGGGCAAGGTGGCGACCGACATGGATGCCGTCAGCTATCACGACTACAAACCCCATCTGCGTGCTCAAATTATGCGCGTCTGGCAAAGCCTGGCGCAGGAATACGAGGCGCTGGTGCTGGAAGGGGCAGGCAGCCCGGCGGAGATCAACCTGCGCGATCGGGATATCGTCAATATGGGCATGGCGGAGATGGCAGCCTGCCCGGTTATCCTGGTGGCGGATATCGATCGCGGCGGCGTTTTTGCGGCCATTTACGGCACGCTGGCGCTGCTCCAGCCGCATGAACGCTGGCGAGTAAAAGGGGTGATCATCAATAAATTCCGCGGCGACGTCGCGCTACTGACGCCGGGCATAAAACAGATTGAAGAACTGACGGGCGTTCCGGTTATCGGTGTGATGCCGTGGCTGGAGGTCGACCTCGAAGATGAAGATGGCGTGGCGCTGCAACGTGGCAAATACCTGAACACCGCCGAGCGGGCGTTGGATATTGCGGTGGTGCAGTTTCCGCATATTTCCAACTTCACCGATTTTAACGCGCTGGCGGCGCAGCCGGATGTACGCGTGCACTATGTCCGCTCGCCCGATGCGTTGCAGGGCGCGGATCTGGTGATTTTACCGGGCAGTAAAAACACCCTTGGCGATCTGAACTGGCTGCGCGAAAGCGGGCTGGCGAAAGCGGTGCTTGCCAGGCATCGCGCGGGCGTTCCGACGATCGGCGTTTGCGGTGGTTATCAGATGCTCGGCGAGACGATCGTCGATGAGGTGGAATCCGGGCTGGGTACGCAGCCGGGGCTGGGGTTGCTCAATACCGTGACCCATTTCGCACAGGATAAAACCACCACGCTTGTTGAGGCCCGTTTGCAGGAGACGCTGCCCGGCTGGCTGGCGAACTGCGCCGGGCTGGCGCTGCGCGGATATGAGATTCATATGGGCGAAACAACGTTGCAAAGCGGTTGTCGTCCGGCGCTGTGGTTAGAGAAAAACGGTCAGCGCGTGGCGGATGGTGCGGTCAGCGATGACGGTCTGGTGTTTGGCACTTATCTGCACGGCCTGTTCGACAGCGATGCGTTTACCCGCGCGTTGCTGAATGGCCTGCGCGAGCGTAAAGGATTGGGGCCGCTCGATATCGCCGTAAATTATGCCGATTATAAAGCGCAGCAGTTTGATATCCTCGCCGACGCCATGCGCAAGCATATCGATATCGATCGTATCTACCAGATTATGCAGCAACATCAGGAGCAAACATGTTAACCCTTGTTACCGGCGGGGCGCGCAGCGGCAAGAGCCGCCACGCCGAGTCGCTGGTTGCAGACGCCAGCCGCGTACTCTATATCGCCACTTCGAAGATCTTTGATCAGGAGATGGCGGCACGTATTGCGCACCACCGGGCGAGCCGTCCGGCCCACTGGCGTACCGAAGAGCGCTGGCAGCAGCTGGCGGAAATCATTACTCCCGACAACGATAGCCGCGAAGCCGTGCTGCTGGAGTGCATCACTACGCTGACGACCAATATGCTGTTTGCCTTTGGCGGCGAGAGTGACCCGGAACAGTGGGATTACGCCGCGCTGGAAACGCAGGTGCAGCAGGAAATTGAGGCGCTGATAGCCGCCTGCGCGGCCTGCCCGTCGCCGGTGGTGCTGGTCACCAATGAAGTGGGGATGGGGATTGTGCCGGAAAACCGCCTCGCGCGGCATTTCCGCGATATTGCCGGGCGTGTCAATCAGCGGCTGGCGCAGGCGGCGGATCACGTCTGGCTGGTGGTGTCCGGGATAGGAGTCAAAATCAAATGAAACTGTTCTTCGCCACGCTGTCATTTATCAGCCGTCTGCCGGTGCCGGAGCGCTGGGTGCAGGGGCTGGATGTCGCCGATTATGTGCGCGGGATTGTCACTTTTCCCCTCGTCGGCGTACTGCTGGGCGCTATTAGCGGCGGCGTACTGGTGATATTGCAGCCGTGGTGCGGCGCACCGCTGGCGGCGCTGTTCTGCGTGCTGGCGCTGGCGTTGCTGACCGGCGGGTTTCATCTTGATGGCCTTGCCGATACCTGCGACGGCGTTTTTTCCGCCCGGCGGCGCGAGCGGATGCTGGAGATCATGCGCGACAGCCGTCTCGGCACGCATGGCGGTCTGGCGCTGGTGTTTGTGCTGGCAGCGAAAATCCTCACTCTTAGCGAACTGCAACTGCGTGACGCGCCGATGATCGCGGCGCTGGCGGCGGCCTGTGCCGCCGGGCGCGGCTGCGCGGTGCTACTGATGTTCGGTCATCGCTACGCCCGCGAAGAGGGGCTCGGCAATCTGTTTATCGGCAAAGTGTCGGGGCGCGATACGTCAGTCACGCTCATCATTACCGCGCTGGTCACGCTTGGGCTGCTGGGCGCGAAAGGGATCGTGGCGCTGCTGGTGACTCTGGCGGCGGTATTTCTGCTCGGGCAGATGTTGAAGCGCACGCTTGGCGGGCAGACCGGCGATACGCTCGGCGCCGCCATTGAGCTTGGCGAACTGATTTTTCTTCTGGCGCTGTTATAAACAGCCCACAACATAATGAGAAACAGCATGCAGACATTAACGACATTACTGGCAAGCATTCCGGTACCCGATGACGTGGCGATGGCGCAGGCCCGGGTTCATCTGGATGGTTTACTGAAGCCGCCAGGCAGCCTGGGGCGACTGGAAGCATTAGCGGTACAACTGGCCGGTATGCCGGGGCTGAATGGTACGCCGCAGATAGCTGAAAAAGCGATTGTGGTGATGTGCGCCGATCACGGCGTCTGGCATGAAGGCGTGGCGATTTCACCGCAGGTGGTGACCGCAATTCAGGCGGCGAACATGACGCAAGGCACCACGGGTGTTTGTGTGCTGGCGGCGCAAGCTGGAGCAAAAGTGCACGTACTGGACGTCGGTATTGATGCCGATCCGATCCCGGGCCTCGTCAATATGAAGGTAGCGCGCGGCAGCGGGAATATCGCCAGCGGCCCGGCGATGAGCCGCAGTCAGGCGCAGGAACTGCTGCTGGAAACGATGCGCTATACCCGCGAGCTGGCAGCGCAGGGCGTGACGCTGTTTGGCGTCGGCGAACTGGGGATGGCCAACACCACGCCAGCCGCAGCGATTGTCAGCGTGCTGACCGGTGAAGAGCCGGAATCGGTGGTGGGTATTGGCGCCAATCTGCCGGAAACGCTGCTCGGGCATAAAGCGCAGGTGGTGCGCAGAGCCATTGCGGTGAACCAGCCGGATGTTGCCGATGGCCTTGATGTGCTGGCGAAAGTGGGCGGTTATGATCTGCTTGGCATGACCGGGGTGATCCTCGGCGCGGCAACCTGCGGTTTGCCGGTGGTGCTCGATGGTTTCCTCTCTTACGCCTCGGCGCTGGCCGCCTGCCGTATCGCGCCGCAGGTGAAGCCGTATCTGATCCCGTCGCATCTCTCAGCCGAAAAAGGTGCGCGCATTGCGCTCGAACATTTAGGCCTGGAGCCCTATTTCAATATGGGCATGCGACTGGGGGAAGGCAGTGGTGCGGCGCTGGCGATGCAACTGGTGGATGCTGCCTGCGCGATTTACAACAAGATGGGCACGCTGGCGGCGAGCAATATCGTATTACCGGAAACGAAATAGAATTTTGCCGGATGGCGCGAAGCGCTTATCCGTCCTGTGAAGCGGGTTCGCTTACCGTAGGCCGGATAAGGCGAAGCCGCTATCCGGCAACTCACCCTTCCTGTTGCATCACCTGCAACAGCGTATCCAGCAGCCCCGGGAAGCAGGCGTCCAGATCTTCCCGGCGCAGCGAAATCATATTTTCCCGCCCCTGCGGGCGCTGCCAGACCACGCCGCTGTCGCGCAGTACGCGCCAGTGATGCGTCATGGTCGATTTCGCCACATCCTGCGGCCGCAACGTATTACAGCTCAGTTCAGCCCCATCGGCGAGCCGTTTGATCATCGCCAGGCGCAGCGGGTTGCCGAGGGCGAAGAGCACATTTTCCAGGCGGAATTGCTCACGTTCTGGGTGGTTAGCGATCATAATATTCCTGTGTGGCGATGGCCTGGTGTAAGAACGTCGCGGCCGGGCCGGTACTATACGCAAACTCGATTTTTAAAGCCACGACCTCAATCGTGGCCCAACCAATCGTAATAATAGCAAAAATAGTTCGAATATACTCGTACAGTTGTACTATGATACATGCCAATGAACTGCGGCCAATTCCGGCCGTGAACTGATAGTCAAATGACTAAGGACGCATCATGCCCCGACCCATCCCCCTCGAACGTTATCGCAACATCGGTATCTCCGCGCATATCGATGCCGGTAAAACCACTACCACCGAGCGCATCCTGTTTTACACCGGGATGAGCCACAAGCTGGGGGAAGTACACGATGGCGCGGCAACAACCGACTGGATGGCGCAGGAGCAGGAGCGCGGGATCACCATTACTTCCGCTGCAGTGAGCTGCTTCTGGCCCGGTATGGACAGAAGTTATGAGCCGCACCGCATCAACATTATCGACACCCCCGGGCACGTGGATTTCACCATTGAAGTGGAACGTTCCATGCGCGTGCTCGACGGCGCAGTGATGGTGTATGACTCGGTAGGCGGTGTGCAGCCGCAATCGGAAACCGTCTGGCGCCAGGCCAACAAATATCACGTGCCGCGTCTGGCTTTCGTCAACAAGATGGACCGCCCCGGTGCGGATTTCTTCCGCGTGGTGCAGATGATGATCGATCGTCTGAAAGCCAATCCGGTGCCGATCGTCATCCCGATTGGCGCTGAAGAGCATTTCACCGGCGTAGTGGATTTGATCAAAATGCGTGAAATCATCTGGGATGACGCCACGCAGGGTATGGTTTTCAGCTACGCGCCAGTGCCGGAAGAATTACAGGCAACCGCGCTGGAGTGGCGTGAAAAAATGGTCTCTGCGGCGGCGGAAGCCAGCGAAGAGCTGATGGATAAATATCTGGAAACCGGTTCGCTGGACGAAGCCGACATTATTGCCGGTCTGCGCAAACGTACGATCGCCGGTGAGATCCAGCCGATGCTGTGCGGCAGCGCCTTTAAAAACAAAGGAGTGCAGCGCATGCTTGATGCGGTTGTCGAACTGATGCCGTCGCCGCTGGATATTCCTGCCATTCAGGGCGTGGATGAAAAAGGCCAACCGGCGGAACGTCACCCGAGCGATGACGAACCGTTCTCGGCGCTGGCGTTTAAACTGATGACTGACCCGTATGTCGGCCAGCTCACTTTTATCCGCGTCTATTCCGGCGTGCTGAAAAAAGGCGATGCGGTCTACAACCCGGTTAAGGGTAAGAAAGAGCGTATCGGGCGTATCGTGCAGATGCATGCCAACGATCGTCATGAAGTGGATGAACTGCGCGCGGGCGATATCGCAGCCTGTGTCGGGCTGAAAGATGTCACCACTGGCGATACCTTAAGTGACCCGGATGCGGTGATCACGTTGGAACGTATGGAATTCCCGGAGCCGGTGATTTCGCTGGCTATCGAGCCGAAAACCAAAGCGGACCAGGAAAAAATGGGTATCGCGCTGCAACGGCTGGCCTCTGAAGACCCGTCATTCCGTCTGCACACGGATGAAGAGTCCGGCCAGACGATCATTTCCGGTATGGGCGAACTGCATCTGGAGATTATCGTCGACCGTATGAAACGCGAATTCGGCGTGGAAGCGAACATCGGTCGCCCGCAGGTGACTTACCGTGAAACGCTGCGTAAAACGGTGAAAGACATTGAAGGCAAGTTTGTTCGCCAGTCCGGTGGTAAAGGGCAGTATGGCCACGTGGTGCTGACGCTCGAACCGCTGGAGCCGGGTAGCGGCTTTGTCTTTGAAGACGCCACCAAAGGCGGCGTGGTGCCGCGCGAGTATATTCCATCCGTGGAGAAAGGGCTGCGCGAAGCCATGAACAGCGGTGTGCTGGCCGGTTATCCGGTGGTGGATGTGAAAGCGACGCTGACCTTCGGTTCCTACCACGATGTCGACTCGTCGGAAATGGCGTTCCGCATGGCGGCCATCTTTGGTTTCAAAGAGGGCGCGCGCAAAGCGGATCCGGCTATTCTGGAGCCGGTGATGCATGTGGAAGTGGAAACGCCGGAAGAGTACGCCGGTAACATTATGGGCGATCTCTCTTCCCGTCGCGGTATGGTGCAGGGCATGGAAGAGCGCTTCGGCAGCCAGATTATCCGCGCTGACGTGCCGCTGGCCGAGATGTTCGGTTACTCCACCACGCTGCGATCCATGTCGCAGGGGCGTGCAACCTACAGCATGGAGTTCCACCACTACGCGGAAGCGCCGCGCAATGTGGCGGATGAGATCATCGCCAGCCGCGCCAAAGCCTGACATGATATTCTGACCCCAAACCCCGCTGCGGCGGGGTTTTTTATTGCCCGTACAGTATTCGCTACGCACGATAAACCGGTCGCGCTCGTTTTATCGCTGCGTCATAACGTGCTGTAAAAAAGCAGAAAATGCACAAAGCGGGCTATGCTTATCCTGTCTTCGCCGTTTTTAAGGAATGCTGCCATGCGCCGTGTAAAACTGCTTTGCTGCCTGCTTGCCCTGATCTCCACCCGCGCTGCGCTGGCGGTCAGCTACCCTTTGCCGCCCGAGGGCAGCCGGCTGGTGGGAAGCCCGCAAACCATCACTATCGAGCAGGGCAATACGTTGCCGCTGGAAGCCTTTGCCGCGAAATACGGGCAAGGGTTGAGCAATTTGCTGGAAGCGAACCCCGATGCTGATCCGTTCTTGCCGAAAGCGGGTTCGCAGCTGATTATTCCGCAGCAGATCATCTTGCCCGATACGGTACGTGAAGGCATTGTTGTCAACGTCGCGGAGATGCGCCTCTACTATTACCCGAAAGAGAGCAACACGGTGGAGATCATGCCGATTGGCATTGGTCAGGCGGGGCGCGAAACGCCGCGCAACTGGGTTACCGCAGTGGAACGTAAACAAGAAGGGCCGACCTGGACGCCGACGCCAAACACCCGTAAAGCCTATGCTGCAGAGGGGAAAACCTTGCCCGCTTTTGTGCCCGCCGGGCCGGATAACCCGATGGGGCTGTATGCCATCTATATCGGCAAGCTGTATGCCATTCACGGTACTAATGCCAACTTCGGTATTGGTTTACGCGTCAGCCAGGGCTGTATTCGCCTGCGTAATGCAGATATCAAATATCTGTTTGATAACGTTCCGGTCGGGACGCGCGTGCAGGTTATCGATCAACCGGTGAAAATGACCACCGAGCCAGACGGCAGCCGCTGGCTGGAGGTTCACGAACCGCTCTCGCGCAATCGCACGGAATTTGAATCCAGCAATAAAGTTCCGCTCCCGGCCACGCCGGTACTGCATGCGCTGATGAAAGGCGATGAGGTTAATGCCAGCCGGGCATCAGCCGAGCTTGAACGCCGTTCAGGGATGCCGGTGAATATCAGTATTCAGACCGGGCAGATTGATAAACAGCGCCTGTAGCGGCGCGATTTTAGTATTGAAATATCCTGAAAAATAAAATCCACAAAGTGAAGTAATTGTGGGTTATTTATGTTTTTATTTTTGTTGAATAATGATTTTGTTATTTCGTTTTATTTCAACGCACGGAATGTCAATATAAAACGCTGCGGCCGGACGGTAGGATACTCCTTCCTGTCCTGTATTCGTGTTCCGGCCCAAGGCAATAAAGTAATGAGAATTCCGGCAGTAAATAAACAAGCCATGACCTTACTGGCTTCTCTGGTATTAACCAGTTGCGCCACATCTGAGGGGCTTCACACTCACAACAAAATGTTAAACCCGGATTCGCTGGCGGCGAAAAATACCCTGTCGCAGGTCACGTTAAGCCCGGCAAACTGGCCCAAAGGCAACTGGTGGCAGCGTTTTAACGATCCGCAACTTGATGTGCTGATCCGCGACGGACTCGCGTCCAGCCCCAGCTTGCAGGAAGCGAACGCCCGTGCGGATCAGGCCAATGCCACGGTAGTCAGCGCCAGAGCAGAGCAACTACCTGATATTAATATGGATACCAGCATTACCCGTTCCCGCGTCGCGCGCGTTGATGATCCTTTGCTGGTGGGTAAAACTTACAGCACGCTGCGCACCGCCTCGCTCAGCACCAGCTACACGCTGGATTTATGGGGCGGTAAGAAAGCGGCCTGGCAGGCGGCGTTAGGCAATGCCAAAGCGGCGGAGCTGGATAAACAAGCTGCCGCGCTCAGTTTATCGGCCAATATTGCCCGCGCATGGAATAATTTAAATGTCGACTGGAAATTAGAAAAAATAGCGGCCGCTAATGCCGAACGTCTGGCAAAAATAAGCGATATCCAGCGTCAGTTTTATCACGGTGGTATTTCACCGGAATATCAATATAAACAGGCAATGGCTAACGATAAAGATGCGCAGACCGCATTATTACAGGCGCAGGAAAATGTCACCGCAGCGGGAATTAAGTTATCCACGCTGGTCGGTAAGGGACCGGATTATTGGCACCATCTGAAACCGTCAGAGAGCAATCCGGCAATGCAAACGACGCTGCCGTCGACGATTCCGGCTGAGTTAGTCGGGCGCAGGCCGGATGTGGTTGCCGCGCGCTGGCGCGTTGAAGCGGCGGAAAAACAGATAAAAGCCACGAAAACCGAGTTCTACCCCAATATCAACCTCGTTGCCGAAGCCGGGACGCGCAATCTTCTCGGCGATGCGTTTGTCGGCGCGCCGAGTCGGTTTTTCAATGTCGGGCCGACGCTTTCGCTGCCGATTTTCGACGGCGGGAAACGGCGGGCGGATTTGGCGGGCAGCAACGCAGAGTGGGATCTGGTGGTCGCTCACTATAACAGCCTGCTGATTTCATCACTGGGCGATATCAGCACTTCTATTGTGAATCTGAAATCGTTGGAGCAGCAGATTGTACAAACGGAAGATGCCGATAAACTCGCGCACAGTGCGTGGGATGACGTTTCCGCCCAATTTAAAGCCGGATTGCGTCCGTGGCTGGACGTCCTCTCATTACAGGATCAACTGCTGGCGTCAGATCGCAGCGTTGCACAGTTGCAAGCCGACATGATGGACCAGAATATTTTACTGATTGAACAGCTTGGCGGTGGGTTAATTACCCAGCCCGCAAAGGCCATCAATTAATTTGATGCTTAATGTTAAATAAATGATATTTATTTGTATCGGATAGTGCGTAGAGTAGGGGAGTCAAAGGCAGGATAAGCGGGGTATATATCGGTATGCGACCTAAATATATTCCGCCTGCCGCGTTTTTCCTAAAAGGACCCCCGAAACCATGAAAAAGATCGGATTTTTGACCTTTGGTCACTGGACGCCTTCAGCACAATCCGCCACTCGCTCAGCCGCTGATGCGCTGTTGCAATCCATTGATCTGGCGGTTGCCGCTGAAGAGCTGGGTGCGGACGGCGCCTATTTCCGTGTCCACCATTTCGCCCGTCAGCTCAGTTCTCCTTTCCCGCTGCTGGCAGCCATCGGTGCCAAAACCCGCAATATCGAGATCGGCACCGGTGTCATTGATATGCGCTATGAAAACCCGCTCTATATGGCCGAAGACGCAGGCGCGGCGGATCTCATTTCCGGCGGTCGCCTGCAACTGGGGATCAGCCGGGGTTCACCGGAGCAGGTGATTGATGGCTGGCGCTATTTCGGTTATCAACCTGCCGAAGGCGAAAGCGAGGCCGACATGGCGCGTCATCGCACCGAAACGCTGCTGGAGATCCTGAAGGGAGAAGAGTTCGCTACGCCAAATCCGCAGCCGATGTTTCCGAATCCGCCGGGGCTTTTACGTCTGGAACCCTATTCTGCAGGCTTGCGCGAGCGTATCTGGTGGGGGGCAGGTTCAAATGCAACCGCTGCCTGGGCTGCAAAACTGGGGATGAATTTGCAAAGCTCGACGCTGAAAAATGATGAAACCGGCGAGCCGTTCCACATTCAGCAGGCGCAGCAGATCCGCGCGTATCGTGCGGCCTGGGCGGAAGCGGGGCACCAGCGTACGCCGCGCGTTTCCGTTAGCCGCAGCATTTTTGCGTTGATGGACGATCGCGACCGCGCTTATTTCGGCAGCAGCCGCAACGATCAGGACCAGGTGGGTTTCCTTGATGAGAAAACCCGCGCGATCTTTGGCCGTAGCTACGCGGCAGAGCCGGAAAAACTGGTTGAAATGCTGAAACAGGACGAGGCGATTGCCGAAGCCGATACCCTATTGTTGACCGTGCCGAATCAGTTGGGCGTTGATTACAACGCGCATGTTATCGAATCAATTCTTAAACATGTGGCCCCGGCTATGGGCTGGCGCGATTAATATGAAAAAACAGGCGTGAAATATTGCGTGAGTTCACAAAATAACGCGACGGAGTGATTCGTCGCTTGTCAGTGAATTAAAAGCCAGTATCCTGTCGCAGGACAAACTGGATTGCTACCGTATTATTCTCTGACCAATACGGGCAAAACCTGAATCGTTTTTCTGAGCATTGACTGCCTGGAAAAATGATTCAGGTTTTTTTTTGGAGTTTTGAAATGATATCGGATTTTCCTCAGGAGGGATGAACACGTAAAAATACCAATGGCCTGTCAGTTCAGGTGAAGCATGAAATACCCTGATAGTCGTTGCGGGATATTTCATGGGCGGCTCTTGTTTCCGCAATGAATGATTCCAGCCATACACTATTTGCGGCAAATAACCAGTCGTTCATTTTACTGGTACAGATAATTAATTACCTGATGTCGATTCAGTTCATCAGGCGGAGTTGTATTGCCTGAATATCTACCCAGCTCATGTTAATCAACCCATTTATTACCAGGGATAACAGGAACAAAAAGATGATAAATAAAAAGCATCAACTGAAATGGATTGCTCTATTAATATCCTCTGCGCTGGTTTCCGCCAGCGCCGACGCTGCAAAACTCTCTGTTGAACAGCGTCTGGAATTACTGGAAAAAGCACTGGCGGAAAACCAACAGGAATTACAGGCCACGAAGCAAGAGCTGCGGCAATATAAAATCCGGTTCGACAGGCAGCCGGATCCTGCCCGTGGAGCGAACGCTGTCGCCAGTAATAAACCCGCCGATAAAACGCATGCGGCAACATCTGCGCCTGGCGACGCTACGCCAGTGCATTCTGCAGCGGTCACCGGCGCGACTCCGGTACAAGAGGTGACGCTGGCGGACATCAGTAAATATGTGAAAAACGATCTCGGCTTCAGTTATACCGGCTACTTCCGCTCCGGCTGGTCGACCGGAACGCGCGGCGCGCCGAAGTCTTACGCCATTGGTTCCCTGGGGCGGTTCGGCCAGGAAAACAGCGCCTGGTTCGACCTGCAATTGTCGCAGAAAGTCTACGATGCCGGCGGCAAGGTGGCGAAAGCCGTGGTCATGCTGGATGGCAACGTTGGCCAGCAATATAGCGCGGGCTGGTTTGACAGCACTTCGGAAAATCTCCTGCAATTCTCGGATATCTATCTGACGACCAAAGGGTTCCTGCCGTTTGCGCCGGAAGCGGATTTTTGGGTCGGTAAACATAACCTGCCGGTGTATGAAATTCAGATGCTGGACTGGAAAAGCCATCGCACGAACGCCGGTTCTGGTCTCGGCATCGAGAACTGGCAGCTTGGCCCCGGCAAGCTGAATGTAGCCGTCACACGCGAAGATGTTAATGCCCACGCGGTCGATTATGCGACCTCGGGCAATACGCAGCAGGTTAACGCCAACAGCGCAGAGGTGCGCTATAAAGATATTCCGCTGTGGGAGAAAGCCACGCTGGAAGTATTTGCGCGTTATGCGATGCCGAATGAAACCGACAGCAACCATAAAAATGAAGATAACGGCAGCTATTACAGCGTCAAAGATGCCTGGCATGGCGGTTTAATTCTGCGGCATAAGTTTAACGACGGCGGGTTTAACGAATTAACGCTCCAGGGAGCGGATAATTCCATCGCCAGCGGCTTTGCGTTAATTTCGGATTCTAACCCAACGTACGGTTATAACGATCAGTATTATGGCGAGCATAGTTACGGCAAAGCCTTCCGCATGATTTCTCAGGGCGAGAATTATTTACGTCCGGATGTGATTATGGCGCATGCGCTGGTCTATGCGCACGGTAATGATATTTACGACTACAACACCGGTGCGCATACTGATTTTAATTCCGTTCGTGCGGTGGTTCGCCCGGCGTATATCTGGGATAACTTTAATCAAACTGGCGTGGAACTTGCTTGGTTCGATCAGAAAAATAAAACCGGCGGCAATGAGTATCATGAATCCGGTTATAAAACTACGCTCTATCATGCGCTGAAAGTGGATACCAGCCTGTTGACCTCACGCCCGGAAATTCGTTTCTATGGGACGTATCTGAAGGTGAACGATAATGGCATCAGCCAGTTTGAATTTGCCGATGCGAAAAGCGATCAGTTCACCGTCGGCGTCCAGGCGGAAGTGTGGTGGTAATAACTTAAAAATTCAGAGCCTGCGTACAGCAGGCTCTTTTATTATCGGCCGCGCGATATATGGGCTCGGCGGGTATGGTATTCCAGCTCATCTTTTACGGCGTGCAGAAATACGTTTCGGTATTTCCCGGAGCGAACGGGAGCCAGACTATTCTGCCTGGTCTGTTTGCGGGCTTAAAACATGCGCCAGCCATAATCAGCAATAACCGGCTTCCGGACATTTAAACATGTTTAAGCATATGATCGAGAAAGGCGCGTACCGCAGGATTGGAACGACGGCTTTCATGCCAGACAGCCGAAATATTGCCTCGCTCTACCGCAAAATCTGCCAGTATGGGCACTAACTTTTTATCCCTCACCAGGGAAGCCACCATAAAATTCGCGGCCATGCCTATTCCAGCCCCGGCGGCAATTGCGGCAATGACGGCTTCGCTTGCATCAACAATGACCGTTGACGAAGGCACCATCTCAATTTCCCGCTCTCCGATACGGAACGGCCAGCGAAAAAGTTGCCCCGTATTCTGGTAACGCAGATTAATCGTTTGATGCCCGATTAAGCCATTGGGATGTTCCGGAGGAGCGCAACGGGCTAAATATTCAGGCGAGGCATAACAACCTATCTGATAGGCCGGGAGGTGACGCGACAGGAGGCTGGAATCCGCAAGCTCACCCATTCGAATGGCAATATCAATATGCTCATCAACAAGGTTTACCATGTGGTCGCTTAAGCGCAGGTCAATCTTCACTTTGGGGTAAAGCGCGCAAAATTGTGGAAGAACAGGGGCAATTAAATGAATACCAATGGGTAACGACGCCGCGATGCGCAATGTACCAGCGGGTTCTGCGCGCGTGCGTTTGGCTACCTGTTCGATCTCCTCCGCATCCCGTAACAACCGCAACGCCCGTTCGTGCAGTTCGCGGCCTTCGGCAGTCAAAACCAGCGAACGCGTCGTTCGGGTGAACAGCGTGATGCCAAGGTGTTTCTCCAGCCGCTGAATACTCTTACTGATGGCGGAAGGCGAAACAGAAAGCGACCTGGCAGCCGCAGTATAGCTGCCCAGCGCGCCAGCACGAGCGAATGCAATAAGACCGGTGAGTCTTTCAAAAGCCATTTGTTCCTTCATGGCATAAGTAAAGCGAAATTCAGCCTCATTATCAATCCCTGATATTCGTCATATGCTCTGACACCTGAGCACTTTTAGAGCGAGATTGTGATGACTGAAATGATGAAAGCAGTACAACTCCATGCGTTTGGCGGGCCGGAAAACCTGCTGTATGAAGAGACCCCCAGGCCGCTAGTGGGCAGCGATGAGGTTCTTGTGCATGTGCAGGCGGCCAGCCTTAACCCGCCAGACTGGTATCTGCGTGACGGTTATCGCGCGCTTCCGCCTGAATGGTGGCCGGAGCCCGAATTTCCGCTCATTTTGGGGACTGACGTATCAGGCGTCGTTGCTGCGGTCGGTAAAAATGTGACCGGGTTCAGCACGGGTGATGAGGTCTATTCAATGGCGCGCTTTCCGCAAAAGTTAATGGAAGGCAGTGGCGGCTATGCGCAATATATCAGCGTTCCTTCATCTGAAGTGGCATTAAAACCACGGGGAATTGACCATGTTCAGGCGGCGGGAGCGCCAATGTCACTCCTCACGGCCTGGCAGTTTCTTGTCGAAACGGGGCATGACGCACCGAATCCTTTCCAGGCTTTTCCTCATAAAGCCGTTCCATTAAAAGACCGGACCGTGCTGGTCAATGGTGCAGGGGGAGGCGTGGGGCACCTTGCGGTGCAGATTGCCCACTGGAAAGGAGCGCGGGTTATTGCTGTGGCCTCTTCCCGCAATGAGGCGCTGTTACGCGATCTGGGGGCGGATGAGTTTATCGATTACACCAAAACAGCACCAGAGAGCGTAGTAAGCAATGTTGATCTGGTACTTGATGCGGTTGGCGGTGCAAATATGGAGCGCTTTCTGCGCTGTATAAAGCCAGGCGGTGCGTTATTTCTGGTAAACCCTCTGGGTTTTTCCGCATGGAGTGAGGCCGCCAAAAAAGATATTACGGTGTCATCAACACAAGTTCGCTCCAGTGGCGCGCAATTATCAGAAGCAGGCCGTCTGCTGGAAGAAGGCGTGATCCGGGTGGTCATTGATAGTACCTGGCCGTTAGCCATGGCATCGGCTGCTCATCAGCGTGCTGCGAAGGGAAGTATTCAGGGCAAAATTGTGCTGACAAACGCTTAATCACTTCCCCGATTTGTTCTGCATGGCGATCGGGGGAAGACAGAAAAAGGAAAGCGTTATGCTCATTGTCTCCGGCTATATCCATATTGAGCCTGCGTGCTTACAGCACTTTATGGCCGATATAAAATTACTGGCTCAACGCGTGCGAAAAGGTGAAGGCAACCTCTCGTATGATGCTGCAGTAGATGACCCTGTGACCGGCAGCGTGCTGATATCTGAACGCTGGCAAGACCAGGAGGCGCTCACGGCGCATCTTGCGGCAACCCACACCCGGGCATTTATCACCAAATGGGAAGGGCGAATGACGGGGGAGGTTTTGAAATATGATGCCTTTAACGAAAGGGGGCTGTTGGACGTGTAATACCGGTTGCGTTTATTATGATCGGCGCGTCAGCCACCGTTTTTACCGGCAGCTTCGAGCACGAAATCTGCATTAGCGTGAGCTTAGTTTCCGTTCGGCAAAATAGTGGGCAGGCGTGCTGCCCATCGTTTTCCTGAACATAGTGATGAACGCATTCACGGACTCGTACCCCAATTTAGCCGCCACGTTTTGCACGGATACGCCGCTGGCTAACTCCTGTAGCGCAATAATCAAATGGAGTTGCTGGCGCCATCGCCCAAAGGTCAGCCCCGTCTCGCGCAGCATCAAGCGCGCCAGCGAACGTTCGCTTATCGCCAGCCGTTTCGCCCACTCTTTAAATGTGCTGCGATCTTCCGGCTGGCTTACCAGCGTATCGGCCATGGTACGTATTTTGGGATTCGAAGAGACAGGCAAGCTCAGTTTCTGCTGCGGCATGGTGGCTAATTCGTCGAGCGTCACCCGGGTGAGCTTGGCAACGTGGCTATCTGCCGGGTAATCAACGCCCTCGTGGGTTAAACGGTCAACTAATTCTTTAATCAACTGCGAAATCGCCAGCGTGCAACACTTCTCCGGGAGTGCTACGGCTCCGGGTTCAATGAACAAATAATTAAGATGTGCGTTCCAGGTCGCTTTGGCACTGTGCGGGACCCCGCCCGGGATCCAGACAGCGCAGTGCGGCGGCACGATCCAGATATCATTTTCCGCGCGACAGATAACAGCACCATACAGCGCAATAATCAGTTGCCCCTTGCGGTGCGTATGCACGGGCACTTCGGCGGCGTAATCAACGAACTCGAGATGACGCGCAACGGCCGGGCACGGTGTGGCGTCAGGATCAAACACTTGCGTGGCATCACTGGTCTTCATAGCATTGGCAACATTTAGGGATTTTTTGACAGAATAGAGTATTTAAGCGAGTGTGCAAGTCGGTAATAATCCCGGCATGAACAAAATAAACTTCTGTCACTGCCGCTTTTGGCGGGCTATCTCCAACGTGTTCCACCGTGCAGGTGTCGTAATGGCTTCATTGACGCTGCAAAATGACGCCAATGCGTTGCTGTATGCCATCAAGAGCTTTGCAGCAGCCATGCTCGCTTATTACATCGCCTTATCGATCGGTCTTGAAAGGCCTTCCTGGGCAATCATTACCGTTTATATTGTTTCGCAGACCTCGGTTGGCGCTTCACTCAGCCGATCGCTTTATCGCCTGGCCGGAACAGTCATCGGTGCCGCAGCGACCGTGTTGATTGTGCCCACGTTTGTGAATATGCCGATCGTGTGCAGCGTGGTGCTTACCGGCTGGATCACCTTCTGCCTTTACTTATCGCTGCTTGAACGCACACCCCGCGCTTACGCTTTTGTTTTAGCCGGTTACACCGCGAGCCTGATTGGTTTTCCTGCGGTAATGCAACCCGGCGCGATTTTTGACACCGCCATCGTTCGGGTGCAGGAGATCATGATTGGCATCCTCTGCGCGGCGCTTCTTCACCGCTATGTGCTGCCAAAACGGATATCCGGGCTGTTCAACAGCAAATTATCGGAAACGCTGCGCTCGGCGCGACAGACCCTTGCCGACGCGTTAGCAGGCAAATCCGATAAGGCTGCAAATAGCCTGCATTTGGCGCTGGCGTTGCAGTATCTTCAGGGCGTCAGCCACCACATTCCCTATGACTTTGCCCTCTCCGTACCGATCCGGCACGCCAGAAATGCCCTGCATGACAAGCTGGCCCGATTGTTAATCGTGATCTGCGAATTACGCGATCGCCTGCAGATGATTGAGGCGATGCCGGAGGATCTGCACAAACTGCTGGGCGATGTTCAGCACTGGCTTGCCTGTCAGGATGAGCGGGAACGAAAAATTACGGCAGAAGCGCTAAGAATACGCAGCGAGCAGTTAACGGCGCAGCAGGATCAGCTCGCTCTGACATTGCAGGATGCCGTGCAAGCGAGCTTTGCCCGTCATCTGACAGAAGCGATCCTCCTCATACAGCAATGCGAGCGTCTTGCCGGGGCCATCCATCACGCGAAACCCGCGCCAGGGCTGGCGCAAGACCAGCCGGTGAAAGGTTATGTTTTTCATCGCGATCATCTTGCCGCTGCACGCACTGCGCTGGGGGCGTTTGTGATAATCATGAGCGGCTGCCTGGTATGGATTTTCTCGGCCTGGCCTGATGGCGGCACGGCAGTGTCTATCCTTGGCGTCTGCTGCACGTTGTTTGGCAGTTTCGACGCGCCGGCTCCGCATATTGTGAAATACATTATTGGCTCCTTCTGGGGCGTATTGATAAGCCTGATCTACAGCTTTGCCCTTCTTCCACACGTCACTGAATTCAGTGTGCTGGTCGCGGTGTTTGCACCAGCCTATCTGCTGGCCGGATCGCTCCAGGCACGGCCGCCCACCACGTTTATGGCCATGGGGATCACCCTCACACTGCCTGTTTTGTGCGAGTTGGGTCCCCGCTACAGCGGAGACTTCGCCGTGGCTGTTAACACCGCCATCGCCTTATTTGCCGCGACCGGTTTTGCCGTGATCGGTATGAGCTTGCTGCAAACCGTGCAGGCAGATGCGGCGATAAACCGTCTGCTGAAGCGTTGCCGTCGCGATATACGACGCAGCGTGAAAGGGGCGTTTAAATCCGACGAGACACACTGGACCAATTTAATGATCGACAGGACTGCCTTGTTACTTCCGCGCTTGCAGCGTAGCAGGCAATCGCCCGCGCAGACGCTTAACCAGATGCTGCACTATCTGCGGATTGGCCTCGGCGTGATGCATTTGCGGCGTGGTTATTCGCCAGCGGGAGGCGATACGGGTAAAGCGCTCAATGAGCTGTTTTACCTGCCTGGCAACGCGACAGATGCCGCTATTTTGCGCGAGCGTATTGTCGCAATGATTGGCCGCTGTTTGCCTGCCGGGCAGCAACAATCTCAGCAATTCGTTGGCAGGCTGGTTGATTTGTACTGTGCATTGCAGGAGCAGAACGGGGAGCAAGCCGATGATCAATGACATGAATATTGGCGGTGTCTTTTTCCCCGGCCTGTTGATCGTCGCGGTTCTGGCCCTGGTCTTTACTTTGCTGTGTGTGCCGCTTTTCTCTTTCAGCAGGCTTTACCGGCGTTTGCCTTATCGCCCGCTGATGGGTTTCTCAATCTATATCGTTACCTTTTCCCTGCTTATCCAGGGGTTGAATGCGCTGGGGTGGTTATTCGCATGAAATCGTTTCTCTCTCTGTTTGGACGCTATGCGCTGACATTAAGCGCAGTGGCGGTGGCAACACTTCTGGCTTTTATGATGTGGAAACATTATGCGCAGATACCCTGGACCCGCGATGGCCGGGTGCGTGCGGATGTGGTGCAGATTGCGCCGGAGGTTTCTGGGCCGGTGAGCAGTGTGCAAGTCAAAGATAATCAGTGGGTTAATCGTGGCGATGTGCTCTACACGATCGATCCGCGCTGGTTAAAGCTGGCGGTGGCCAGCGCGCAGGCTGACGTCGAGGCTAAACGCCATGAGATGTTAATGCGCCAGGATGCGGCGACAAGGCGTTCCCGCCTCAAGGGCGTGATCGCCAGCGAGGATTTGCAGCAAACCGACAGTGCGGCGAGCGTCGCGGTGGCGAACTACCATGGCGCGCTGGCCGCGCTGGAACTGGCTCAGCTTAATTTATCCCATGCCACCGTGCGCTCGCCGGTTGCGGGCTATGTTACGCATCTGCGGCTTCGCGCTGGCGACTACGCTGCCGCTGGCGAAACAAAAGTGGCCATCGTCGATGCGAACAGTTTCTGGGTTGTGGGTTATTTCGAGGAGACCAAACTGCGCCATATTCGTGTGGGAAACAGTGCGCAGATAGCGTTGATGGGGTTTGAGCCTGCCATTACCGGCCATGTTGAAAGTATCGGGCACGGGATCGGTGACAGTAATGACGAGACGGGCGGGCTTGGTCTGCCGGACGTGGAACCGACATTTAGCTGGGTGCGGCTCGCGCAGCGTATTCCGGTGCGCATTCATATCGACACCTTACCGGCGGGAATTGATCTGGTGGCTGGTTTGTCCGCGAGCGTGTTGATTACGCCATAACGTTTCTGGTCACTATTGTGCACACGTTGGGTTTAACGCTATGAATCACAGAAAAGAACTTATCATCAACTTAATTGCGTGGATCAATCGCAATATTCAGTCGCCAATGAAAATTGATGATGTCGCAGCCAAGTCCGGCTATTCAAAATGGCACTTACAGCGACTGTTTTTTGCGGAAACGGGCCAGAATCTGGGCCAGTTTATCCGCGATCGAAAGCTAAGTTTAATTGCCGAACAACTGATTACATCCAATGAATCATTAATCAGTCTGGCCATGAAATACGGCTTTGATTCTCAGCAATCATTAACCCGGGCATTTCACAAAAAATATCAACTGCCGCCGCATAAATACCGAAAGACATTTTTCCGTCAGCATTTCGATGATTTTCATACCGACGTAAAACCACGGAAATCATCACCCGCGTCATCGTCGAGGTGAGTCGTCTGTTGCCGTTCCGGCTGGCGATTAGGGGACATCTATTTAAAAAGCGGGACGCCTTGCCGGAATAACGCGCCTTTGTACCAGAATGGTGCGCGCTGCACTGACACAATGCGTGTTCGCCTCGCTATTCTGCCCGTTTACCTGCACCTTCTGCGGTTTTTAAAAGCTGGAACATCAATTGCTTTCTTAACGATACCGCATCCTGCATGGCAGGAACAGGCACCGTAGCCTGGCAAGCGGCTTGTGGCGATTAGCCACTCCAGTACATCGATTTCAGGCGAAGAAGCCCTGCCGGCAATGCTGTCGGCGGGGCTTTTTTTTGGAGTAAATCTATGAGCAAGTTAAAAGCATGGTTTCAGGGTCCACAAGATATCACTGAAGCAGAAGCCGTTGAGGATTACGCAGTCGGCCGCGTGCCGTCGCACTATCGCTGGCCTATTCCGGCCATTATTCTGGTACTGCTCGGCAACTCTACCGCCATGTTCTGGTTCAGCCTTGGCGCGGACATGAGCTATCAGGTCGGCTGGCCCATGTTGCTGCTGCCGATTGGTTATATGGTGGTGTTCGCCACCTTAATTGGCTCCTGCATTATGAAGATGGCGAGTAAAGAGGGACTTTCACTCAATCTGATGACGCGCGGGCTGGGATTCGGCTATATGGGGTCGGCCTTCACATCGCTGATTTACGCCGTGAATTTCATCTTCTATTTCCTGTTCGAAGGCACCATCGTGTCTCACGCTATCGCCAACTATGCGGGCGTGCCGGTCAACTCGTTTACCGGCATCGCCATCTTTGCGCTGATGGGGCTGGCCGCCATCTGGTTTGTCTGGAAAGGCATGTCATCCATGCAGTTTCTGCAAACCTGGGGCGTTCCCATTTTCATTGTGCTGTTTGGCTTTTGTATCTGGCAATTAACCCACCACTATCCGGCGGTCAGCTTCAGCGGCTGGCAGCCAAAAGGGGAGATCGACAGTAACGCGCTGTGGCTGGTGATGAATATGGCCAACGGGCAAATTGTCTTTCAGGGATTGATGGCTACTGATTACGGTCGTTTTGCCCGTCCGGGTATCAGCCATAAAGGCACTGCCACCATCATGCTGGGGATGCTGATCCCGATTGTGGTGGTCATGCTGTTTGGCGCGTTTATGGCCTACACCCTGATGCCGCATATTCAGGGCGAAGATGTCTGGTCGCTGGCGCTCGATCCGGGCTTTGTCTTCCCGCTGATTATTGGTCTGACCGGCGTGTTATTTGCGGTGATTACCCAGATCCGCATTAACGTGCTCAATCTCTACTCGGGTTCGATTGCACTGTCGAATACTATGGATATGGCGTTTAACTATCGTCCGGGACGTCAGTGGTGGATGTTGCTGGTCTGGTTGCTTGGCGTAGTGTTCTACATCTGCAATATCTTGCAATATACCGGCACTTTCCTCTCCATTACTGGCATTCTCACCAACACCTGGGTGTTTATTATCCTTGCGGATTACTTTATCTGCCGCAAAGTGCTGCACCTTGCGCCATCCGATTTTGTGGAGTTCCGCAAAGAGTATCTGCGTATGTGGAACCCGTCCGGCGTGATTGCGCTGTGCGTTGCGGTTGCCATAGGCGCGGCTGGCGTGCTGGGCCTGTATCCGATGGTGTATGCCTCGTTTATCGCCATGCTGGTTGGCCCGGTGCTGCACGTTGCTATCAGCGTTGCCACTCGCGGCAGCTATTACTTCAAAACCTTCCCTGAGGACATGCAAACCAACTGGAAACCTTCTGATGCTTATCAGGGGCCGAAACCGGTATTTAATCCGTTACTGAGCAAGGAGGCAGAATAATGCGCATCAACGTTGCAACCATCCAGTTTGAACCAACGCAGTTCAGAAAAGAGGAGAACGTCACGCGTCTGCTGGCATTAGCAACTCAGGCCGCGCGTGATGGCGCGCGCTTAATCGTTATGCCGGAAATGGCGACCACCGGCTATTGTTGGCTGGATCGCGCGGAAGTCGCCCCTTATGTAGAAACGGCGGACGGAGCCACCAGCCAGGCATTTGCTGCCGTTGCGCGCGAGTTTAACTGCTTTTTGGTCTTTGGCATGCCGGAGCGGGATCCGGTGACCGACCTTTACTATAACAGCGCCGTTCTGGTCGGGCCGCAGGGGGTGATTGGCGTCCACCGTAAAACGCACCCTTATATCTCGGAACCGAAATGGGCGGCTAACGGCGATGGCGGACATCAGGTCTTTCACACGGAGATCGGCAATATCGCGCTGTTGATCTGTATGGATATTCACTTTATTGAAACCGCCCGGCTGGTTGCGCTGGGCGGCGCGCAAATTATCTGCCACATCAGCAACTGGCTGGCTGAACGCACACCTGCGCCTTACTGGCTTACGCGCGGTTGGGAGAACGGCTGCGCGCTGATCGAAAGTAATCGCTGGGGCTGGGAGCGGGGCGTGCAGTTCAGCGGCGGCAGCTGCATTGTGGATAGCCACGGGAATCTGCTGGCCAGTTGTGACAGCGGCGATCGGGTACTCAGCGCTGAATTACCCCTGCCTGAGGAGAATCCACAACTGAATAAGCGTCGGCCTGAGCTGTATCAGCGTTTGATGACCAACACTTTCCAGTGGAATCCAAAGGACTTTTTTGGCTTATATGGGCGTAATCCACTGCCCGACGGCAAAGATTCACGTATTGCGGTGGCGCAGTTTCGTCCGCAAAACGATGTTGATGCCAATCTGTCGCAGATTCGCCACTGGGCCGAACAGGCGAAATCGGGCGGCGCAGAACTGCTGGTATTGCCGGAACGCGCGCTGACTGGCGGTGACGGTAGCCGCTACGCGCTGACGCTGGATGATGCGCCAGTACAGGCGCTGATCGCGCTGGCGATGGAACTGGATATCGCGCTGCTTGCGGGGTTCGCCGAGCGGGAAGGGGAGCAGTGCTATAACAGCGCGGTGCTGGTGAGCAGTGGCGGGTTGAGTGCGCATTATCGGCAGATTCATGTAAGCGAACAGGATCGGCAATGGGCCTGCGCAGGTAATCAGTGGGTGACCTGCGATCTGCCCTGCGGGCGGGTTGGTATTTTGCTGGGAGAAGATCTGCTGGTGCCGGAAGCCGCACGGATTCTGGCGCTGGAAGGCTGCGACATCATTGCGTGCCCGGCGCAGCTTCATACACCTGCGCCGATGGCGCACGTGGGCACGGCGATCCCCCATGTCTGGCCGATTCCGCGCGGTGCCGATCCTTACCACTGGCTGCTGCCGCGCGTTCGCGCGGGTGAGAATAATGTCTGGCTGGCTTTTGCCAACTGGCCAGCCGCTGAAGGAGAAAGCATTGGCCTGAGCGGAGTATTCGGCCCGGATACGTTTGCCTTTCCGCGTAAAGAAGCGAAAGCCACAGGCGCGAAAGGGCTGGCAGTGCTGGATATCTCCACGGGTTCAGCCGGTACCACCTACCCCGATCATGTGGTAAGACGTAAAGACCTGGTGCTGATGCGTCAGCCGCATTACTACACTGCGCTGGTTGCTCAACCACCGCGATGAACCACAGACGCGGCCTGCGGGCCGCGTTGATTCAGGAGCCATTATGTCTGCCACTCAGCCGCTGCCTAAACGCGTTATTCCGGTCGGTATTCTCTATTCTGTTTCAGGCGATTATGCGGTTATCGGGCGCGAGATGCTCAACGGCATTCTGCTGGCGATTGAGGAGATAAATGCCAATCCCGCCCATGAATTTACCCTTGCTCCCATAATCCGCGATCCGCAGGGTTCGCTGGATCTCTACTACGACTATTGCCACGACTTGCTCTATCGCCACGGCGTGCGTCATGTGATCGGCTGCTACACGTCCGCGGCGCGTAAAACCATTCTGCCGTTGATCGAAGGTGCAAATGCGCTGCTGTGGCACTCCGCGCGCTATGAAGGGTTTGAGAGCAGCAACAGCGTGATTTATCTTGGCGCCACGCCCAATCAGCATATCTTGCCGATGCTGAGCTGGCTGTTACAGCAGCAGGCGGCGGAGATCTATCACATCGGCTCTAACTATGTCTGGTCCTGGGAGATGGATCGCATCACCCGTGAGGCCGTGATCCCTGCGGGCGGCTGCGTGGTGCAGAGTAAATTACTGCCGCTGGGCGACGAAAATGTGGATGCGTTAATCGCTGATATTATCGCCTGCCGCCCGAAAGTGCTCCTGAATACCATGGTCGGCAAAAGCGCCTACAGTTTTTACCGCGCCTGGCACCAGGCCTGTCAGCAGCACCCGTGGTTAAACGAGGTGCTGAAGCTGAGCCTGACGCTGTGTGAGCCGGAAGTGCAGTTAATAGGCGCAGAGGCATTAGAGGGGTATCTGGTCTCTGCAAGCTGGTTTCAGTCGATTGACAGCGCCGCCAACCGGCGTTTTCTGAGCAGCTACCGCCAGCGCTTTGGTGAGCATGTTTCGCCGTCAGTGGACAGTGAAAGTGCCTGGCTGGCCGGACATTTACTGGCAAGAGCCATTGCGCGCCACGGCAATGCCGACGTTGAAGGCGTGCGCAATGCGGTATTGCAGGATGAAATGGATTCGCCAGCCGGGCGAATTCGCCTCGACGCCGACAATAATCACTGCTGGTTGACCCCGCATCTGGCGCGCTGTCACAACGGCAGGCTGGAGAGTTTCTGGCAGGCTGATGCCGCGGTGAAACCCGATCCCTGGCTGGCCTGGGTGGATCTCGCGAGCCTCACGCATCGCGGAGGCAGCGCATGAGCCGAAAAAACGTGCAGATGCGCGGATTAAAAGTGTGTGTGATCGGCTGTTCCGATCGTGATAACCACCATCTGGCGCAACAGTTTAGCCGCATAGGGATAGAGGGCCTGTTCTGTGCGGCGTTTCCTGATGAGAGCCAACTGGCTGACCAACAGCTGCTGGTGTTCGACGGCGATAACTCCACCCTGTTTCATCCCACGAACCTGCTCCCCTGGCCCGCGCTGCCAAAGATTGCGCTTACCGCCATTGAAACGCCATCGCGTTTACAGTGGATTGCCGAGCAGAAGATCGACAGCTATATGCGTAAACCGGTACGTTTTGATGGTGTGATGACCGCCTTTACGCTGGCGCTTAATCATGCCGCGCACATCAACCAGCTCGAAGCGCAACTCAGGCGGCAGGAGGAGCGGCTGCGAGCGCGTAAGTTTTTGTTTTCCGCGCAACTGCGGGTTATGCACGCGCTACGGCTGGAGGAAGACGATGCTTACAGCTTGCTGCGCCGTGCCTCGATGGCGCAACACATGACCATTGAAAACCTCAGCTGTGAGTTGCTGAACGACACGGAATTCTGGCTCAACCGGTTGAAATCACTGCTGGCGGAATAGTGTGCTCTGTTTTGCAGGATGCTGTGCAAAAAAACGGCCTCAAGAAGAGGCCGGAGTGTCGGGTTTTCACCATTCCGCTTAATTTCTGACGTTAATCACGCCGTATTTTGACGCTTGATCCTGAAACACCACTTTACCGCTGTCATTTTTGACAATCTTCACCATTAACACATCGTTATCCATGCTGTTTTGCGCATAGACGCTAAAGTTTTCCGGCAGTTTGATATGTAATCCGTCAGAAAATGCCTCGCCGGCAGCGCTGGGGTAGTTTCCGCTGCTCATGTTATAAAGCGTGGTGATATTGTCTTTGGTGATTTTCAGGTCGCTGTCGTTAAAGCAGTTATCAACGTATCCCGGCGAGGTAACCGGGCCGCACGTCACGATTGCGGTATAGCCATTGCGGTATTTGGCCTCTTCTTCCATATTGGATTTTATCGCCGCGATATTTCTCTCCGCTAAAGGGCTGCCATTGGCTTTTGCCTTTTCATACCACGCCAGCGCTTGCTGATAATCCTTTTCGACGCCAATCCCGTTGGCATAGTTGTAACCCAAATCAATTTGCGCATTCGCATCATTGGCTTCGGCTGCTGCGCGGGTTAACGCCACGCCTTTATCAACATCCCGGGCAACGCTTTTCCCGTAGGTATAGAGAAAACCCAACCGCTGCATGGCCGCCGGATTTTTTTGCGCCGCTGCGGATTCCAGCCAGTGAATGGCTTCGCTTTTTTGCTGCGCCGTGCCTTTGCTGAGCGCGATTCCCCACTCGGCCTGTGCAGCGATATCGCCCGCTTCAGCTTTCAATTCAAGTTCTGATTTGGCGGCAACCGGTGCGGGCTGCGGGGTAACTGGCGCAGGATCGGGTTTCGCCTGAACGGGTTCAGTTTTGTTACCCAGCAGCGTTTGCAGATCCTGAATGCGCGACTGATACGCAGTTTGCAGAGACTCAATGGTCGTCGCCTTATTGCGAATATCTTTCAGCCATGACAACTGTGATTTGCGCAGCAGGGCTTTATTTTCCGGCTGTTGCTGAAGTAGCTGGTTATAGAGCGCGTTAAGCTGGCTGTCCATCCCGGAGAGCGCGGGCGTGGAGCAAATGGTAAGTTCGACAAAACCTGCGGCTTTCTCACAATTAAACGAAGCACTGTGGCCCATTTGCGAAATGCAGCACAGTAGGCCCGCCAGAATGGTTTTCTTCATAATCTCGCCCTTGTTAAGTTTGAATATCTCTATCGGGCTGAAAGACAAAAGCTTTAGGGGAAATATACCTGCTGTTAATAGGGGGATCAGGCGCGATCCCAGGGGGGATTGTCGCCAAAAGCCTGCGCCAGGTAATCGACAAAATGGCGGACTTTCACTGGAATGCGCAGCGCGCTCGGATAAACCGCCTGAATAACTAAATCACTGGCAGTGTAATCCGGCAGCAACGGGATCAAGGCCTTGCGGCGGATATAATCGCCAAACATAAAGGTTGGCCCATAGACAATCCCCGTTCCGGCCAGCGCAGACGCCACCAGTAACTGCAGATTATTTGCCGTCAGCCTGCATGGCCCATCAATCACGTGCGCGTGTTTTTGCTTATCAAACAGCGTCCAGTTTCCTTCTGAGACGGCTTCACTAAAAGCCAGCCGCGCAGCATTACGCAAATCCTCCGGCGTTTGCGGAGTGCCGTGTCGCAAAAGCCAGCCAGGCGAAGCGCAGATAACCATGCGACAGGGCGCCAGTTGCCGCGTGACAAGCTGTGTCGATTTCAGTCTGCCAATGCGGATGGCAACATCCACCCGCGCATCCAGCAGATCGACATAACGATCTTCCAGCAGCACCTCCACATTCACCTCAGGGTGATCTTCCAGATAGCGAGCCACTACGCTTGCGACATGAAGCTCACCGAAAGTGACCGGGACGGTAACGCGCAAGGTGCCACGTGCGGTGGCCTGGGTATCGCCCGCTTCGCGGTTTGCCTCCTCAAACGCTTCGAGGATCTGTTTGCCGCGCTCGTAATAGATTTGACCGGCATCGGTCAAACTTAATCGCCGTGTTGAACGTTGCAGAAGCCGGGCATTCACTTCGGCTTCGAGCGCGCTGACGTGTTTGCCCGCCATAGCCGGAGACACGCCAAAACGTCTCGCAGCGGCAGCAAAACTGCCTTCTTCAACGGCAGCAACAAAAACAGCAAGGCTGGTTAACCGATCCATTTCTTTACCATTCAATACTCAGATTATCGACTCTCGCTACTTTACAGGGAATTATCAAATACTGTGATGGAGTTTACGCTGCTGACTCGTTAAACAGAGGAGCTATGCAATGAAACTTGACGTTAATGGCACACACATTCAGGTCACGCAGCAAGGGAACGGGGAGCTGGCGCTGGTCTTTTTGCACTATTACGGCGGTTCGTCGCGAACCTGGGATGCGGTTGCCGGGGCACTGTCGGATCGCTACCGGACGATGGCCATCGACCATCGCGGCTGGGGCGAATCGGCAAAACCGGAAAGCGGCTATGAGCTGGCGACACTGGCGGCGGATGCGCAGGCGGTCATCGATGCGCTTAACCTGCAACGCTATATTCTGGTGGGGCATTCGATGGGGGGAAAGGTTGCGCAGCTTATCGCCTCGCACCAACCGACTGGTCTTGCAGGGATGATCCTGGTCGCGCCGTCTCCCCCTTCGCCGATGCGCCTTTCACCGCAAGAACGCACGCTTTTAACCAGCGCTTATTCGTCCCGTGAATCGGTCGGATACGTGATTGATAATGTGCTGACAGCGAAAGAACTGAGCGCCGCACAGCGGGAGCAGGTGATTGAAGACAGCCTGAAAGGCAGCCCGCAGGCGAAAAAAGCCTGGCCGGACGTGATGATGGCGGAAGATATTACGGCAGATGTCGCTGCAATTAAGGTGCCCGCGATGGTTATTTTGGGCGAGCGGGATAAGGTGGAACGCCGCCCGGTGCTGGAAGCCGAGCTTTTGCCGCGCATCCCGCAGGCGACGTTGCATATCATCCCTGACGCCGGGCATCTGCTGCCGCTCGAAGCGCCGCAAGCGCTTACAGAGAGGATCGCGCATTTTATAACGCATGCACTCTGAAGCCTTAACGCAGGCAGGCGAGATATCTTTCCCCTGAGCGGCGTTTTCGGTTATCTCTTTGCCCGCAAACGCGCCGTAGAGTTGCGTATATTTGACGGTACTCTGGCGGCGCGTCAAATCCGGCTGCCCATTCCTGCATAGCGGTGTAAAAATGGGAGATGTCTTTCAGCCCGCCGGATAGTTCAGAGCCGCTGATACGGCTCTGTGCGAGTACCAGGCTATTCGGCTCGTGGCTGTAGCTGGTAAATCCAAGCGCTGACGCGTTTGCCCTCAGCGGTAGTGACCTCGACTAAAACGCGGTCGTATCCCTCTTCAAATTCATCCAGCATCGGCCAGTGCGCAGCAAGGTTGTCGGACAGAAACAGGTAACCGTGCACCTGTGCGCCGTTTTCATCCAGTACGATGCCTGGAAAATCGGCAGCGGCTCCCCAGCCACGCGCGTAAAACGTACCGGTGACGTAGCCCGGCAGCCATTCACCGCCGATGTTCTCCAGGATATGCGCATTAGAACAGCCGGGACGCAGCGTGCCGTAGACAAATAACGATTCCATTTTCCCTCAACAATCAACGCGATAAATACCCAGCGGGCGAAGAGTATTCAAAATACGGTTTTGTGATGAGGTTCGCAACTGTCTGCACGCGCGGTGCGCGGTAAACGCCAAAAAGCAAAAAGCCTGCTCGAAAGCAGGCTTCTTAAATATGGCTCCTCTGACTGGACTCGAACCAGTGACATACGGATTAACAGTCCGCCGTTCTACCGACTGAACTACAGAGGAATCGTGTGGAGGCTTATCTTAGCGGCGAAAAATCTTTTGTCAAACCTCATTTTAGCGATGGCAACCTGACTGCTGAATCCATCGACAATTTGATCTAATAAACACCGATTTCGGTGTAAATACTTTGCAGGATCAGGGTTTCTCCCTCATCATTTGAAATGTGATTTCACCTTTCGCGGCTAAGGACCATTTTGAACCTCGTCACTCCCTTACGCCAGGCCGTCATGCGTACGCCCTGGTACAGAAAACGTAAAAGTTACCGTGTATTATTCTGGCGAGAAATTACCCCCCTTGCCGTACCGATCTTCCTGGAAAACACCTGTGTTTTGATGATGGGGGTGCTCAGCACGTTTCTGGTGAGCTGGCTGGGTAAAGAAGCGATGGCGGGCGTCGGCCTGGCGGACAGCTTCAATATGGTGGTGATGTCTTTTTTTGCCGCCATTGATTTAGGGACGACGGTGGTCGTGGCCTTCAGCCTCGGCAAACTGGATGGTGAGCGGGCGAGGGCGGCAACGCGGCAGTCGCTGGTGATCATGACGTTGTTTGCCATTGTACTGGCGGCGGTGATCCACTACTTTGGCACGCAAATCATCGACTTTATCGCCGGTGCGGCGACGGCGGAAGTTAAAGCGCTGGCGCTGACCTACCTTGAACTCACCGTCATCAGCTACCCGGCGGCGGCCATTGCCCTGATTGGCAGCGGCGCGCTGCGCGGCGCGGGCAATACCAAAATCCCGCTGTTGATTAATGGCGGGATGAATATCCTCAACATCATTATCAGCAGCATCCTGATTTATGGCCTTTGGGGCTGGAAAGGCATGGGTTTTGCCGGTGCAGGGCTGGGGTTGACTATTTCCCGCTATATTGGCGCGGTGGCGATTATCTGGGTGCTGATGATTGGTTTTAATCCGGCGCTGCGGATCTCGCTGAAAAGCTACTTCGAAAAACTCAACTTCTCTATTATCTGGGAAGTGATGGGGATCGGCATTCCGGCCAGTATCGAGTCGGTGCTGTTTAACGGCGGCAAGCTGTTAACGCAAATGTTTGTCGCGGGTATGGGTACCAACGTCATCGCCGGTAATTTTATTGCCTTCTCCGTGGCTGCACTGATTAACCTGCCGGGGAACGCGCTGGGCTCTGCGTCTACCATTATTACCGGTAAGCGCCTCGGTAAAGGTCAGATCGGCCAGGCAGAACGCCAGATACGCCATGTCTTCTGGCTTTCGACGCTGTTGCTGACAGCAATTGCCTGGGGTACTGCGCCTTTTGCCGGGCTGTTTGCTTCCTTTTATACCCAGGAAGAGGACGTAAAAGAGGTGGTTAAGGTACTTCTGTGGCTTAATGCGGCGTTTATGCCGATTTGGGCGGCATCATGGGTGCTGCCTGCGGGTCTGAAAGGCGCGCGCGACGCCCGTTTCGCCATGTGGGTTTCCATGCTTGGAATGTGGGGTTGCCGGGTGGTGGCAGGGTATACGCTGGGGGTCATGCTCGGTATGGGCGTGATTGGCGTCTGGCTCGGGATGTTCCTCGACTGGGCGGTACGCGGCGTTTTCTTCTACTGGCGCATGGCGAGCGGCAGGTGGTTGTGGAAGTATCCAAAGCCGCAGAAAAGCGCCATTTCTGCACAACCTGGAGAATAATTCGGCAAACGCGCCGAAAAAGGCAAATCAGGCTTTGACAAGGGTCAGGGGCGTCGTTAATATTCGCCCCGTTCACACGATTCCTCTGTAGTTCAGTCGGTAGAACGGCGGACTGTTAATCCGTATGTCACTGGTTCGAGTCCAGTCAGAGGAGCCATATTTAAGAAGCCTGCTTTCGAGCAGGCTTTTTGCTTTTTGGCGTTTACCGCGCGCCGCGCGTGCAGACAGTTGCTCCGCAATTTCAAACCATCTCGTAAGCCTTTTAAAGCCTCTGATTCACACGGTCTGTATCAGTAATCACTAAATACTCATAATGAAATCAGTGCAGTACCCACAAGAACGTGTACTGTCTTTTTCAATTGATAAGGCCGGATCATGTAACATGATGGCTGGAATTTATAATATTACAAATAAAGGAAATGATAATCTATCTCATTAGGTTTACTTCTAAAGGGCAAGAAAAATGTTACGTATTGATGAATCGGAGTTCCCTCTCGTATGGCTGATACAAGTCGACCAAATGGAGAATCGCAGTTCTCAAAGCGAAGCTTACGATAACAGTTTTATTCAGCTAGAAAAAATTTTAGGCAAGAAAATACCTTTTGTCATAATAAGTGCGACAGAATTTGAGGATGAAGAACAACACGAACATTCGAAAGAAGAAAAAATGAAATTGGCATTATGGCTTAAGAAAAACAAAGCCAATGTGAAAAAATATATAATCGCGCAAATTCAAATAGTACCAGAAAACAAACAAAGCATTATATTAAAAGGCTTTGCGAAAGCATTTTCAAAGTTTTGGGGATATCCTATGCTAATCGTTTCTGATAAGGAAAATGCAATAGTCAAAGCCAATAATTTACTTAACAATATAAAACAACAAGATTAATGCATTTTCACCTTAGTTAAATTCGCCCCTTATGTGAAAGAACAAGAACAGGAAAATTAATGATGTTAACCAGAAAACGCATGCGGCAAACAGTACCAAGGCAATATGTTATTAATGTCATGGAAAATAACAAGAATAAATTTCTCCAGGTTACCGAAATATATTCCCTCATGAAAGAAAGTCATAAAATTGCGCTGAGTGTAATTTATCGAGTCACAAGAGATCTCTATACTGCAGGAATTCTTGAACGACGCTGGAATGAATATAATGGACGTCTAACATATAGATTAATTGACACGATGAAATAAAAATATTTGGCTTACTTCTGGCCTGCCTTTGTAGGTTACAATCATTATCACTTTCATATAAAAACGAGCAAGTCGTAGAAGAAAAGAATAATATTTATTTATCATCATTTGAATGACACGTATCTGGTAAAGGGATATAATAATATCCTTTTAAAATACCTTTATTATCTTTCTCAAAAAAACAACCAGAAAAAAGATCAGGATCAGAGTCTCTTCTTTTTATTTTGTTCTCTATCATATAATTAAAATATACATAATTTATAAATTTTTCTAAATCAGATATGTACCCCTCATAATAAAATCTTATAAATTCATTATATGTAACAACCGAAGAGAGCGTAGCATCTCTGGCAGTAAAAAAAATTACAGGGTCTTTTATTGACAACGTTTTCTTGAACTCAGCAGTTATAGTCAAATGGTTGGATTCACTGCAGGAAGAAATTACGAATTTTTTTTCGTATAAATCTAAAATGAAACGAGTTAGTCTTTTATAGAAAAGAGACTCAATGCTTTCATTTCTTTGTGAAAGGACAAACTCTTGCTTTTCTTCTTTATAATCATTTCTTCTATCATGAATAGAAGAAACAATATTATGCTCAAATATAATATTCTCATGTTTAACTGTTAAGTTCCAGGACATGGCGAGGTTTCTCTGAAAAAAAGAGCTGGATATAAATCGAGTCTTACGGTAGTAACCAGGGGTTACGCCATAGTACTTCTTAAAAAAACGAGCGAATGTTTGCTGGGAACTAAAACCACTTTCAACACAAATTTCTACCATCGGGAGCTGACTCATTTTTATAAGGAGGGCTGCATTCGTAATTTTCCTGTTTCGAATGTATCTTCCAAGACTTATTCCAAAATATTTATGAAACATTCTCTGGAGATGCCATTTACTGTAACCTGATTTAATTGAAATGTTTTCTATTTTAAGATTGGTGTGTAGATTATTTTCAATCCAGGTAAGCAGATCATAGAAGAAATCAGTCATAAATATTCACCCTAAAAAGAAATGTATACCGACAAGACTAACGCTTGAGTTACATAACGACTAAAAAATCACACATCATATATTAGAGGTAGTAATAATAACTTTATAATCAAGCCAGGTCTTTATCTTTCTCGGCCAAATATAAGTAAGAATGCACAGCGTGCACAGATTTTAAAAATCATCTCCATAATAAAAATACAAAATGATACTGATGCATCTGACATGAATAACAAGAGACTTTCCAGTGATTAAGTACTATCTCATTTAGTTAAGATTTAAAATATAAAAACACCTTTTGTACTGGCCCGATATTAAAACAAATGGCATAATGTCTGTATTCCAGACAGTGCCCATTGGTGGAGACAATTCCAGTGAGAACGTTAGACCATACACCCTCAGAATTCATAAATCCTTTATTACCTGTCTTCTCAATGAAATCAGAGAGTATCTCTGATGACTGGGAATTGAAACCACACAAACATCCCGAAGCACAGCTTCTTTTTTCAGTCAAAGGCACGATGATTTGCGAAGTGAAAAACTGTATCAGATTGATCCCGCCTCAATGTGCAATATGGATACCTACTAATGTCCTCCATTCGACAAGAGGGAGTGGTAATACAGATTGTTATTGTATTTTTATAGATACCAGCTTAATTAAAGGATTACCTTCCGAATGTAGCACGTTATCTGTCTCTCCACTCTTACGTGAGTTAATAATATATGCATCCGGGTTTAATCACGAACTAATAAAGCCGTCGGAGCAAAAAATTATTGATATTTTGGTTGATCAGATAAAAATATCATCAAAAATGGATGTGAGCCTTTCTATGCCTTCTGAATCTCGCCTCTATTCTTTAGCCAATATGTTAATAAAAAATCCAGGGGATAACTTAAAACTTAAAGATTGGGCAAATAAAATTAATATGAGCGAAAGAAGTTTTACCCGACTTGTCCATCAGGAACTGGGAATGAGCTTTGGCAGATGGAAACAGCAACTCCACATTGTCATTGCGCTCCAAAGGATTTCACAGGGGGATAGTATAACCACAATTGCTCTTGATTTAGGATATGAAAATACCAGTGGTTTTGTAACTATGTTCAAAAAAGTTTTGGGCAAACCACCATTAAGCTACTATAAGGAATTCCAGGATGCTAACATTAGAAATAATAATTCTTTCAGAATTTAATTTAAAAGAGGGTTATTAACCCTCTTTCACCATCAGAAGGCGTAGTTTACTGCAACCCAGAAGCGTCTTCCATCCTCAGTATATCCGTAATTATCATATCTGATTTTCTTATCTAACAGGTTCGAGATGCCAGCTTTGACATCTATATTTTTATTCACACTATAATCTGTACCAAAATCGAATAATGCAAAAGATGGGGCTCTGATTGGTAATATTGCCTGCTCAGTTCCACCCACATTATCACTATCTTTTCCGCGGAAGTTCACTGTAAGCCAGGTTTTAAATGATTCATTTAACTCATAATTTATCGTGCTGGTAAACTGATGTTTGGGAAGTTTCGTCAGCGGTTTTCCTTTATACTCACCTGATTTTTGTTGTGAATATGTATATGTATAATTATTTTCAACGGTTACTTTATCATTTACAGGAAAATTAAGATCAGCCTCAACCCCTCTCGTAACCGCTTTCCCTACATTATCATATGTTAGCGGATATGCCCCATATGGGTTGGGAACAGGATCGCATTGGGTAGACGGGCACGCAGTTGTTGTTATTTTATCTTTAAATTGATTATTAAATAATGTCACACCACCAGATAATCCCTCATCGTTGTTGTATAAGAGACCAAGTTCCTGCGTGATTGATTTTTCAGGTTTAAGGTTAGGATTACCATAAACATCACCTGCATAGGAAACTGAACCAAAATGTGGATCTGTTTCAGTGATTCCTGGGGCTTTAAAACCACTGCTTACCCCTCCTTTTACTGTCCAGTCCGAAGCTACATTCCACACGCCATACATACGTGGGCTCCAGTGATCACCAAATTGATTATCGTGATCCAGTCTTACCCCGGTTGTCAGAGTAAAGTCTTCGGTTGTCATCCATGAATCTTCGAGAAAGAGAGATTTTTCTGTCCGTTTTAGATTCGTTAAATCAGAAATCTGGTTTGAATAACCGTCATGTAATTTCTTAATGCTTAGCTCACCACCAAACGTAAGAATATGACTCCCTATATTTGAGGAGAGTGAAGAGCGCATATTAATATTCTTCAAATCAATATCTTGTGAGTTAATAGAGTAATCTTCACTCTGAATGTAAGAGTCAGTCTTACCAATAGCCCAGTAGCCCACATGATTGACAGAGAACCGATTTACCTTTGCTTTTTTACGAAAATCAGAAGGGCAGCCAGAGTAATATGTACACTCCGGACTGATGGATTTTCCAACCATCTGACTAATATCCTGCTGTGTATGGTTAGCAGTGAGCGAAATCTCTTGTTCATCGGTAGGAGTATAGGTAACTTTCCCTGTCACGTTTTCTCTTTTGCTGCCACGATATCCATTATAAATTTCGTCTTCATCACGCTTTGAATAACTACCATAGGCTTGCATTGAAAGGATATTATCTACCAATGGTCCTGTAACAAAAAAATCATTCTGAAAAATATCACCGGAATCACTATGTTCCTGCACAGTCAAATTACTTCCGATGCTACCCTGCCATTTTTTTGCATTTTTCTTTGTAATAATATTAATTACGCCACCAATGGCATCAGAACCATAAAGCGATGACATCGGCCCCCTAATAACCTCTATATGATCAATAGCAGAAACAGGAGGAATCCAGGCATTCATCTGACCAGAACCATCAAATAATCGACTGCTATCTCTGGAGTCAATTCTCATTCCGTCGATCAGATAGAGCGTATATGCAGAACCCATACCTCGTATATTTATTTCTTTATGGTCTCCACCGACGGTTGTCGTAACACCCGGAATCCCCTGGAGCATATCCGCAATATCACGATACGGTTTCTTTTCTAATTGATTTTGGGAAATTGAGGTAACTGATGCCGGTGCTTGTTCTGTACTACTGGCTTGTCCATTGGCATTTGCTGAGACAATAATTGTATTATCATTATCTGTAGCGTTAACGAAAAAAGAAAGCGGTGTAACCAGACATATCAAACTTATACTAATAGGTGAAATTCTGTATTTCCTCATACTATCTCCCCAATTTTTTTATTTTTTCAAACCCAAGAGCCCTTGAAAAATCACCACATGTGATAATGATAATCATAAGCATTTAAGAGATAGTAATTTAAAGGGCCAGAAGACCGTCCGCATTATTAATTTCAGCCATATTATTCTTTATTCCAGCCATGCAGAGGGTGCAGTTTTATCTTCACTTGAGTTTAATTAATAAATTTATATATTTATCATGATGTTATGTGGGGAGGGCGAATATGAGCGCTCATTTCTGCACGCCATTATGGCGGAATGGAAAACTATCATGACTGAAACAAACTACGTTCCATATGTAAAAACCAATGATAATTATTTGTTAATAAACATTGATGGTGAGGCTATGACGAGAAATATCATGGAATTTATTGGTTATTTTTTTACTCATCCCATGACCAGATCCCAGTATCAGATACAACGATCAATTAGTAACATCTGCTCTATTACTGCCTAATTTCCCGTTTCGCCACTGTACCGCAAACTCTGACGGCGTCTGATAATTCAGTGCTGAATGTGGGCGAGTCATTAATGATATTCCTGGCGTGAACAATATCGCTGAACCAATGCTCATTCAGGTATTCATCGTGAAAGCGGCGGTGATATCCAGCATGGCTTCGGCGAGCAGCTTCTGAGGCGCGTTTTCCTCTTCAAGTCAACGGGGAGCCGGTCACCGACCCGCAGGCCGATTGCGAGTGAAGCCAGGTATGCAATCATGGGCACGCTCCTTTTCATCTGATGCCCCTGGGCTTGATGAAACATGATTCCCACGAAGCACAAAGGGACAGCGATTTTGCTGCCCCTTTGTTGCCGGCCAGTTATCGGTCGGCGATCCAGTTTCCGTGGAATCCCTGCGGGACATGGTGGTCCAGCTTGATGCGGGCCACCGGTTTACCGGAAAAGTCCGTCGCATCGAGGATGACCAACTCGCTGGCATTCCTGAGCGGGTGATACCACACGGCGAGAATCCATCCGTGGTCTTCCTCCTTCGCCTCCGGATGCGGCACGAAGATCGGTTCTCCTACAACCAGGTCGAGCTCGCGGGTGACGTGCTGGAACTCGGTCGTCCCGGTCTGATAGTCGTGCTTGATCAGACAGTTGAACCCGCGCGATTCAGGCTTCGGGTCATGGACGCCAGCCATATAACCGTAGCGGTGGGGGGAGCCCAGGATGGTCTCGTTAGGGCGTACGAATTCGGCAGAGAAATCACCGATCCGGTGGTGCCTTACCGTGCCCTGCCTGAGGTTGATCACAAAGCGCCACAGCTGCGGTTGCTCGAATGCCGATGGACCGTCTACCAGAGGGAACGGATAGTAGTCCGAAGGATTGAACTGCAGAATCGCGTTAGATACCGGCGTGGTGCTGGCGTCGATAATCGTATCTTCCTCATCCTGATAAGCATTGAGGAAGTGGCCGATCATGTATTCCGAGTTTTCCGGATGCAGCCAGATTGCTTCGCCAGTCTTGCGATCGACGAACAGGATACGTGCATTGCGATCCTGGCCAGGGGCGACGAACCACGAGCTCTTCCCCTTCTGGATCAGCTCGTCCGACCATGGCCGCCAACTGATCAGACCGAAGAAGAAGATGTAGTGCTGCCTGGTGAAAATGACGTCGTGATTCCACGGCGTGAACGACAAGGGGACACGGTGTCTGGCCGTGATAGTGCCATCCACGTCGGTCGAGAAGCACTCTACAAAGTGATTTTCGTTATCCAGGGCATAGAAGATCCATTCCTTCGTCACCAAATCGAAATGCGGATGGGCGGTGAGCATGCCTTCGACTTGTCCATTGAAATTGAACGTGCCAAGCGTTTCGAGCGTCACCGGGTCTAATTCCCAATAGTGATGCTCGACCTCGTGCATGGCGAGAAGTTTGTCGCCCAGCCGAATCACGTTGATATTTGCCGTGGCTTTGATCCTGGGAGCACCTTCTGGCAGCGGTGGCTGTGGTGTATTGCTATAACCCATGATCCCGTTGTAGAGCGCCTTGCCCGCCCCGCGCTCGACCTTGAGGCCTTCAGTTTCGACAAACCGGTTGCTGTAGCTGGCTTTACCATCCTCCAACCGGAACGCATGAACCATGCCGTCGCCATCGAACCAATGGAATTTGTCGGGATTGAGAGGCTCGAATTGTTGGTTGCTGGCAACCCGGTACAACGTGCCTTTTAGTTCCCTGGGGATACTTCCCTCGACATGCAGTTCGTTGACCTTATACTCGGTGTAGAGCGGCTCGTACGGACCTCGCAGGAAAGGGTTCTTTTTAGTCCACATGACAAATACCTCTGTTGTTTTCTTGCCTACAAAACTGCGCTCGCAAGCGCCTCATTGATGGGTTGTCTTCCTCGGTGCTATCCATGGTGCAGAGGAAGACAACTGCGCCATGGAACCATTCAGAACGGATAGGTACGTGGTTCTTGCTGCACGCTGACCCAGTGGTCGGTGGTGAGTTCTGCGATGATCCAGTCGCTGTTGAAGCGGCCGATTCCGCTGTTCTTTTCTCCGCCGAACATCACGTTGGCCTCGTCATTGGGGGTAATGTCGTTAATGTGGGTCATGCCAGCGTCGATCCCCTGCGCGAAGCGCACGCCACGGGCTTCGTTGCTGGTGAACACCGCGCTCGAAAGCCCGAACTCGGTGGCATTGGCAATACGCAGCGCGTCCTCCTCGTGCACGGCACGGATCAGCGGCGCGATGGGCGCGAACTGTTCGGTCTGCGCCAGATCCGAATCGTTGGGTACGTCGGCGAAGACCTGAGGCGGTAGTAACAACCCTTCATGGGGCGCACCCAGCAGCTGACGGATGCCAGCGTCTTTTGCTGCTTTCAGGCGCGCAAGGGCGCCATCGAGCTGCTTTTGGTTAATCAAGGGGCCGATCACCGTATCAGCCTGCCTCGGATCGCCGACCTTCAAGTTGCGGGCTCGCTCAACGAAGGCGTCCACGAATCGCGGGTAGATTCCAGCTTCAACGATGATGCGATTGCTGCTCATGCAGATTTGGCCCTGGTGCAGGAAACGGCCAACGATTGCAGCGTCCACCGCACGTTCCAGATTCGCGTCATCGAGCACCACGAACGGCGCATTACCACCCAGTTCCAGACCGACGCGCTTGAGCGTTGGGCCTGTAACAGCCAACTCCCCGATGCGACGGCCCACGCGGGTCGAGCCGGTAAAGGAGATGAATTTCGGGATTGGATGGAGAGTGAAGGCGTCGCCTATCTCGCTGATTTCACCAATGACAACATTGAGCACCCCCGGCGGCAGACCCGCCTCCTCGTAGATGCTTGCCAGCAGCAGACCGCCGGTGATCGGGGTATCCTCCGCAGGTTTGAGCACGACGCTGTTGCCCAGGGCCAGCGCTGGCGCCACCGAGCGATTGGACAGGTGCAACGGCCAGTTCCAGGGGCTAATCACGCCGACAACACCCAGCGGACGGCGGTACACCCGGCTCTCCTTGCCTGGCACATCCACAGGAAGAATGCTGCCTGCTATCCGATAGGGCATGGCAGCTGCGGCCAGGGTCGCGGCCCGAACCGAGCTCCACTCCATTTCCGCCTTCAACCGGGTACTGCCCGACTCGGCGATCAGCCAATCGACGATCTCGGCGTGACGTGCGTCGATGATTTCGACGGCCCGGTAAAACACGGCGGCACGCTCTGAGGGCAGTGTCCTTGCCCATTCATATTGCATATTCGCGGCAGCGACATAGGCACTGTCCAGGTCCGCCCGCGTCGCCAGGACGATCTCGGTCAGGATCGACTGGTCGTAGGGATTGCGGTCTTGCAGGACAGTCCCGGCACTGCCAGAGCGCCATTGGCCCGCAATGTATTGGCCGGTGAATGCGGTAGGGGTGAGGGTCTGATTCATAGGGAGTTCCTGTCTGCGGTTGATGGGAAGGCAACACATGCGTTCAACTCGGCGCTCGCATGGCGAAGGGCTTCACCTGCGGTCACGGTTGGGGAAACAATGGACGAATTTGCATCGGTGCCGCGCGTGCGCTGGACGAGCAAGAGGCGCGACTTGACCAGGCACTCCTGGGCCAGGGTAAACATCCTTTCCGACGGATTGCAGAAGTAGAGCAATCGCGTAAGCGCAACGCGCTGAGCACGATGAGTTTTTATCAACGCCGATGCGGTCGGTGCCCGGCTCGCCACTTCGGCCAATGCCGCGATGCGCTGGGCGAGCTTGCGACGATGTACCTCCGGCGTGGAGGGTAAGAACAACCAATATGTAGCTGCGGCTGCCAGCACGCCAAGGACGATGGCGGCCAACTGGTTCAGTGCTTCGGCGACACCCAGGTAATGGCTCCCCGGCTGGGCAGTCAGCAGGAACGTCATATTCATGTCGATCGCCATCCTGGCTGTGGACGGACGACGCATCAGCCAGGCACCCAGCGCCAGGAAAGGCGCTAAGCAGATCAGGACGCCCCGGAAATCCTCAACCTGTGGCAACAGGAACAAATGGACCAGGGTGCCGACAGGCGCACCGATCGTTGAACCGATCAGGACATGAACCAGAGCTTCATTCCCTCGCTCATGCGCTGAAAACAGCGATGCAAAGAGGGTCGCCGTCATTACCATCATGGCACCAGCCTGCCAGCCGGAGAACCGCCAGAACGCAGCGGTAAGCATCAACGCTATGACGGGGCGTGCGGCGGACCGTAACGCTGAGCGCAGATCGAAACCGCGAAATGCCGCCTGCGACCATCCTGTACCGGGCTGGTGCAAGACCTCCGACAGTTCATCGAGCACCGATGCCAGAGGCACAACACTTGACTGTGTAGCCGATAGCTGCGAGCCGGTCAGAAGCTGGCAAAACCTGGAAAGATGAGTGACCCGTTCTTCGACGGACGCACTGCCGAATGCCGGAATGTTCCGTGTGTTCCCGTCTTCGGGCGTCAGCGCGATCAATTCCAGCAACAGGCCAGAGATTTGCCGTACTTCAGACGCCTTCCAGCGTCCGCGCAGCGATCCTGCGGCGTCGTTGTCCACGCTGCGCTCCAGGGCCGCGATGTTGGCAATGAGAGTCTGTGCCGAAGGGAAAGAGCTGCCATACCGCAGGTACTGTTCCACCCGATCCAGGCACCGCTGCATCAATCCATCCACACATTCGGCTACATATTCGCTGCGCCCTTTCGGGACGCCATAGATCGACGCCAGTGCAGAGCAAACGATGCCAAGCATCGTGCATATGACGCGATCCCTCGCCATATGCCCATCGTGTATGCCATCGCCCAGGCCGAACAGCACAACGATCGCGGCGGTGTAGCCAGCCAGCACGAAGCCATAGTTGCGGAAGTGGCGAAACAAGCTGCCAGGTCCCGCACACAGCATCAGCCAGAGCGCGAGCGCGAACAACGACGGGACGGGCTGCCCGCCCAGCTCAAGCAAGATCACAGCGCCGGTTGCTGCCCCGACAGCAGAGCCGACCATACGTGCAAAGGCCCGTTCGAGCAGAAGGCCGCGTGTCGGCTGGGCGACCAGCCAGACCGTCATCGCAGCCCACCAGGGATGATCTATCCCCAGGGCGTTGGCGACGGTCAGTGCCAGCAGCGCGGCAAGGGTGGTTCGCAACGAGAAGAGTGCTGGCTTCTCCCCTGGACGCTCCTCTCCATTGATCCTTTTTTCAACAGGAGGCTCAAGCAAAGCGATGGGAGCCTTTTCTTGAGGTGAGGGGAGATGGAGGGCGGGTTTGACCACGATCGCAACACCTATAATTGAACGACTTCGTTCAATTTAAGCACAAGGCGTCGTGCGGTCAATATATTTGTACGATGTCGTTCATTTTTGGGCTACCATTACCTAAAAATCCACTGAGACAGGATCTGCAAATGCGTAGGAAAACTGAGGCCCGCCGCCTGAGCTTCGTGCAGGCGGCGGGCAAACTGTTCATCGAACATGGGTTCGGTACAGTAACGATGGAAGCGATTGCCGCCGAGGCTGGCGCGTCCAAAGTCACGCTTTACAGCTACTTCCCGAACAAGGATGAATTGTTCGGAGCTTTCGCTGCGGAGGCAGGGAAAGGTGTTATCGAGACGTTGGAAACATCCAGGGAGGATGGACTACAAGCGACCTTGCAGCGCCTGGGCATGGCCTATCTGGACCTTGTCACTCGGCCAGAAGTCATCAACCTGAACCGCTTAGTCATCGGTGAGGCTGGGCGTTACCCGCAGTTGAGCCGCATTTTCTACGAGAATGGCCCACGCCAGACACTGATCTCGATCTGCAACGTGCTCGACAACCTGATGCAACGCGGGTTGTTACGCCAGGCCGAGTTGCGTCGAACCGGACTGTATTTCAAGGCATTGTGCGAGGCAGGCCTGGTCGAACGCCAGTTGTGGGGATTGGATCAGCAGCCTGCCGAAGAAACCCGCCGGGAAGCGGTTGACGCCGCAATCGAGGCGTTCCTGCCTGCGTATGATGCGACACAGACACACCGCCATAAAGGGTAGGGCCAGACGGAAAGCCCGATCTCCCCGACACGCCGCGGCAATCAACTGCCCGAGCCGCTGTGCATGCGGTAATTTAAAAAGCCTGCTTACGCGCAGGCTTTTTGCTTTTCAGCGTTCAGCAACCATCAGCACCGGGTTGCCCCGGCGCCATGAGTTAGCTTGCCTGCACGCGCAGCGGCGCGGTGGCGGCAATCAGCCACTCGCGGGCGTTGCTGCTGACCCGCGGCAACAGTATTTCACGCACCTGCTGGTGATAATCATCCAGCCACTGTTTCTCCTGTTCGCTCAGCAGGTTCCACTCCACCTGGCTCAAATCGATGGGGATCAGCGTCAGGGATGAGAAGCGGCAGAAACCGGGCTGGCTTTCCACCACTTCCACCTGATTTTCGATACGAATACCGTAGCGATCCGCCAGATAGTAACCCGGTTCGATGGTCATAATATTACCGGCACTGAGCGGCCACGGGTTGACCTTTTTGGCAATGCGCTGCGGCTGTTCGTGGATCAGCAACTGGTGACCGACGCCGTGTCCGGTGCCGTGATCGAAATCCAGCCCCAGATCCCAGAGCGCGCGGCGGGCAAAGGCATCAAGCTGATGGCCGTGCGTTCCGGCAGGGAATTGCAGAGTAAACATCGACAAAAAGCCTTTCAGCACGGCGGTGTAGTGCAGGCGCTGTTGCGCGTCCAGCGGGCTAAACGACAGGGTACGCGTGGCGTCAGTGGTGCCGTTCTGGTACTGGCCGCCGGAGTCGTTCAGGTAAAAATTCGCGCGGGTGATGGCTTTGTTGGTTTTCTCGCTGCTGTGATAGTGGCACATGGCGGCGTTGCTGGCAGAGGCCGAAATGGTACTGAAACTCTGCTCGATAAACCCGACCTGCTGCTGGCGAAATTCCAGTTGCTTCTGCTGAGCTTCCAGTTCGGTGACCGGGTTACCCGCAGCTTCACGCGCCGGAACTTCCTGCGCCAGCCACGCCAGAAAATTCACCCACGCCGCGCCATCCTGCTGGTGGCTTTCACGGTAGCCCGCCAGCTCCACCGGATTTTTATGCGCTTTGATAAAGGTGATCGGATCCGCGCTCCACAGCACTTCACCACCCTGTTGTTCGATAGCAAAACGCAGAGCGACGGGGGCAAAATCACCGTCGAGCAGGATGCGTTTGCCCGGCGCAATCTGCTGGCAGCGCGGCAGAAAGGCATCGAAATCGTTCAGCGTCAGCGTGGCCTTCAGTTCAGCAGACAGAGCCGCTGTTTTGCGCGGATCGACAAACCACTCCACCGCGCCATCACGGCTCAGCAGAGCAAAAGAGTGCGCCACCGGGTTCATCGCAATGTCGGAGCCGCGGATATTCAGCAGCCAGGCAATATTATCCGGCAGGGTGATGGCGAGATAATCCGCCCCTTTCGCCGCCAGCACTTGCGCAATACGCGCGCGTTTATCGGCACTGCTTTCTCCACTGATGGCGACGGGCATTTCACGGATCACGCCGCAGGGTGCTGCCGGGCGATCGCGCCAGATGGCAGCGAACGGATCGTGCGTCAGCGCCACCAGTTCACAATGCGTGGCGTCAAGAGCGGTGAACTGGCTGTTGACCATCAGCAGCGGTTCGAAACCGATGCGACTTCCTGCAGGCAACGAAGCAAGAACCTGATCGAGCGGCTCGTTGTGCAGGTGATGGATTTCAAAGGCATGCAGATCCACTTCGCTGCGTACCTGCACCTGGTAGCGACCATCGACAAACATTAACGCGCGATCGCGCAGTACCAGCGCCAGCCCGGCCGAGCCGGTAAAACCGGTGAGCCACTGTAATTTATTATCGTGCGGGGCGCAGTCTTCGCTTTGATGCGCATCGGCGCGCGGCACAATGATACCGTCAAGCTCCAGCGCGACAAGCTGGTCGCGTAACGCCTGTAACGGTGTTGGGGTTTGCATAGTGAGTCCTTTTTTCTTATCTGAACGGCGGTTCGTTGAAGGTGCGCAGCTTACGGGAGTGCAGGCGATCGCCCTCCGCCCGCAGCAGGTCAATCGCGCGAATACCAATTTGCAGGTGCTCGGAAATTGCCCCTTCATAAAAACGGTTTGCCTGGCCGGGCAGTTTGATCTCGCCGTGCAGCGGTTTATCCGACACGCACAGCAGCGTGCCATAAGGCACACGGAAGCGGTAACCCTGTGCGGCAATGGTGGCGCTTTCCATATCAATCGCCACGGCGCGGCTCAGGTTAAAACGCAGCGCCGAGGCGGAATAGCGCAGCTCCCAGTTACGATCGTCGGTGGTCACTACAGTACCGGTACGCAGGCGTTGTTTGACCTCTTCGCCTGGCATATCGCTCACTGCTTTGGTGGCGTCGTACAATGCGCGCTGTACTTCGGCGATGCTCGGGATCGGGATATCCGGCGGCAGTACCGCATCCAACACATGGTCGTCGCGCAGATAAGCGTGCGCCAGCACGTAATCGCCAATCTCCTGGCTTTCACGCAATCCGCCACAGTGGCCAATCATCAGCCAGACATCCGGGCGCAGCACGGCGAGGTGATCGCAGATGGTTTTGGCGTTTGACGGCCCGACGCCAATATTCACCAGCGTGATCCCCTGGCCGTCTGCGGTCACCAGGTGCCAGGCTGGCATCTGATGTTTTTTCCATGCCAGATCGGAAATCGCCTGCTCCGGCGCTTCGGTATCGGCGGTGATCCAGTGCCCGCCCGCGCAGGAGAGCGCAACATAGGGGCTTTCTGGATCGAGGATTTGGTTGCAACCCCAGCGCACAAACTCATCCACATAGCGGGTGTAGTTGGTGAACAGCACAAACGGCTGGAAATGCTCGACCGGCGTGCCGGTGTAGTGGCGCAGGCGCGCCAGCGAAAAATCCACGCGGCGGGCATCAAAATGCGACAGCGGATACAGCTCGGTCGGGTGGAACAGGCCATCAGCGGTTTCATCGCCAATCTGCGCCAGCTCGGTGGTCGGGAAGTGGCGCGTCAGACCGGCGCTCATCGAGCGATCCAGCGTCAGCTCGGAGCCATCAATCACATACGGGTAGGGGATCTCATGGGCTGAAAGACCCACTTCGATCTGCGCGCCGTAGTCCTGGCACAGTAATGTTAATTGTTCGAGTAAATAGGCGCGAAACAGTGCAGGGCGGGTGACGGTGGTGGTGTAGCAGCCGGAGTGGGTGAAGCGGGCATAAGCGCGGGTTTTTGGCGGTTTTGTTGCGCTGCCATTCCAGCTTACCGACAGCGATGGGTAGACGAACAACCCTTGTGCGCGGGCTTCAGCCGCCGGGAGTTCACCGTTTTCAATATAGCGGCCAATGGCGTGGCGCAGTGCGTTGACCGAGCGGTCGTACAGCGCCTCCAGTTGATCCAGCGCCTGCTCAGGTGTCAGGTGTGCACCTTTATTCATCATTATCTCCTTGTCTGCTTCTGCGGCGGTTCCCGATAGTATGTCACAGGAATGTGAAACAAAAGCCGTGCGGACAGGGATTCAGAGGAAACGGGGGAAGCGCCCGGCGCAACAGTGCGCGCCGGGAAAGGGGTTAGCCGCTGATTTTCACCAGCGTGCGGCCCTGGATTTTGTTTTGCAGGAAATCGGCGGCGGTTGCCGGGGCTTGTTCCAGCGCGATTTCAGTCGCCGCCTGCTGGTAGTAGCTCTGCGGCAGGATGCGGGCGAGATTTTCCCATACTGCCGGACGTTGCGCCGTCGGCACCATGACTGAATCCACGCCTTGCAGACGCACGTTGCGCAGGATAAACGGCATCACGGTCGTCGGTAGATCGAAACCGCCCGCCAGGCCACAGGCCGCCACGCAACCGCCATAGTTGGTCTGCGCCAGCACTTTTGCCAGCATATGGCTGCCGACGGTATCGATCGCACCGGCCCACAGTTGTTTCTCCAGCGGGCGCGTCTGTTCGAATTCGCTGCGTGGCAGGATCTCGTCAGCACCCAACTGGCGCAGGAAATCGTGGGTCGATTCGCGGCCAGTAACGGCGGCCACGGTGTAACCCAGAGCTTTCAGCAGTACCACGGCGGTGCTGCCCACGCCGCCGCTCGCGCCGGTGACGAGCACCGTGCCATACTGCGGTTTCACCCCGGCTTCCTGCAATGCCATGACGCACAGCATGGCGGTAAAACCAGCGGTACCGATGATCATCGCCTGACGCGCGCTTAAACTTTCCGGCAGAGGCACCAGCCAGTCGCCTTTCACGCAGGCCTGCGCCGCAAGGCCGCCCCAGTGGTTTTCACCCACGCCCCAACCGGTGAGAATGACCGCCTGGCCCGGTACAAAACGCGGATCGCGGCTTTCGCTGACGCGGCCGGAAAAATCGATGCCTGGCACCATCGGGAACTGGCGAATGATTTTGCCTTTACCAGTGATGGCCAGCGCGTCTTTGTAGTTGAGACTGGACCAGTCAATATCGACCCGGACATCACCCTCGGCCAGCGCAGGCAGCGCCACGTCTTTGACTTCCGCCAGGGTTTTATTCTCAAGCTGTTCCAGAACTAATGCTTTCATGACTGCGTTTTCCTCGTCGGATAACGTTGATTATTCGGCAGTTTTGCCGTCCTGTGCAGGTGTTATTTAGCTGTAATACTGTGCCGGAAGAACGTCCAGAACTGGTTGAGGGGCTCCACAGAGCGGAACAGTTTGGCGCGCATTACTGCGCCTTCCCAGCCGGACCAGAACTGGCGCGCCAGTTCGCTGGGCGGTGCATCTGTCGCCAGCTCGTCGCGCAGTTTTGCCTCGTCCAGGCAGCGTGCGACGCGGCTTTCCCATTCCTGGAGGATCGCCTGCAGGCGTTCGGGGAAGGCTTCCGGTAAAAGCGGTGTTTCCTGTAGCAGGTTGCCGACCAGGCAGCCGCGACGGAAATCGTATTTCGCCATCCCCTGACCGGCATGCAGCACGAAGGCCTCTATCCGTTGCAGCGGGGCGAGTTGCGTATCGAGTAAAAATTTGTCGAGTTTATGTGCGAAAAAGCGGCCATAGGCGTCGATCACCGCCATACCGAATTCCTGCTTGCTCTTGAAGCAGTGGTAGAACGAGCCCTTTGGCACGGCGATGTTTTTGATCACCGCATCAATGCCGGCCGACAAATAGCCGGTTTCGGTGATCACTTCGAGGCCAGAACGAATCAGCTCCTGGCGGGTATCCGTGAAATCGCGTTCTACCTTTGGCGGCCGTCCGCGACGGGGTTTTGCCCGCGCTGCCGTTTCGCTACTCATAATTTAGACCGATTGGTTTTAATTCGCTGTAGGCTACGCCGTTTGTGAAGGCTAAGCAAGCGAAGAGCAGGAAAAAGGCCCGCACAATGACGGGCCTTGCAGAGGTATTTTACCGACTGGCGCAGTGGCTTCCCTTTCACGCCTGCGGGTAGACCGGATTAGGCCGTGGTATTGATATTACGACCAATTGCCGGGTTGGATGGTAACTGCGGGATCTGCTGAATGATATCGGAAGCCATTGACTGCTGAGCATCCAGCGCCTTTTTGAGTACCAGCGTACTGACCTGGCTATCAAGCTGATAGGAGTCCAGGCTGCTGGCCAGAGAGGCAATTTGTATCGGGTCCATGTCGATCATCCTGTGTTGTGGAAAAAACAACCAAAGAACAGTTGTGAATATAACTGCACAGAATTTATCGGCAGCAGGTGGTGAATCTTTAGGCGGAGCGCGGATAACGCAGGCCAAACCCCCCCTTTTTCTCCGTAAACAATTGGGGAAACAGTGAAAAGAAGCATTTTTATAAACAGACGTGGGTCGTCTGAATACGGGTTTTTTCGTTGAGGCAGGAAATCCGGATGGTTATTTTTTCGGGCAGATCGTAATGAAACAGAGACAACTGGCCGAACGTTTCGCCTTCATCGCTCGCTGTGATCTGTTCCGCTACGGCACAGCATCTTTCCGGCTGTGCAGAAGGTGCTGCTGGCCATAAGGCGAATACTCAGCGCGCCATTTTCTTTGCACAAAAAACGAGGAATCACTGTTATGTCTCCAATTCCCACCCCATCTGATAGCGGTAGAGTATTTACCAGGAAACAGAAGCTGGTGGTAAAGGAAAACATCGCTGCAATTTGGCTTCACTGGCTGGGAGCGGTTTTACCAGTAAGTAGCTAAGAAATTAAATATTCTAAAATTCTTTATTAGAGCCACATTTTTCGATGCAGACCATGATACAAATAAAAAACTCTCACAGTGTCGCAACTACCGCGTATATGAGTTATCTGTGACAACAAATCTACACCCTGACAGATCGCCCTGGTGCAGGCAGAAATGTTTTTATTATATTAAAAATAGTGTTTCAGCTAATACGCATACTATACTTTCGTTTAATAAAGAACCGCCTTCGTATAAAATGAGTTATATTAATTAATGCCATACCATAGCAACGGCAAAATCTTATCATCTGAGAGTTAAATAAAAAAGTTCCATAAGATTTCAGAGCAAGCATAATAATAGGATTTATCCTAACTGGCGGCGTGATTTTACATTTTATGCAGCGTGCACTTTACAGGATAAATCACACTAGATTTGCTTGCTGGATGAAATTTTATTCCGCAATATCTATTCGGGATGTAATTATTGAGCTTGTCGTTGTTGATATTCACATTATCCTCCCGCCCGTATTGTAAAACTGACCAGCACCGCCGGGAGTCAGCTCACCGGAATATAAGAAGACCACACAGTCATAAGAGAGCGTCGCGGACTAAATTATGTCGGAAAACGATGGCAGCGATTGTAACTGAATATTTATTTTCATGATTCGATGATAATAATCGGTCTAAGATTTAAAACTCATTTATTGGTGATTTTTATTGCACCGTTAACTCGTTTTCTCTGGGTATGCCAGAAGGAGTAATGATGCTCTCTCTTGATTCTTCCTTGCTGATTGTAAGCGACCTTGATGGCTCATTACTGGATCATCATGACTACAACTGGAATGCTGCCCGCCAGTGGCTTGCACGCCTGAAACAATTTCGCATCCCGGTAATCATCTGTTCCAGCAAAACCGCAGCAGAAATCGTTCCGCTACAGGAACAGCTCGGTATTGCGGGTTCGCCGTTTATTGCTGAAAACGGTGCCCGTATCGTGATGACGGGGGAGGCGACAGGAGCCGATACCCCAGGCGAGGAGTACCGTGTGCTATGCCGGAATCTGGAAGCGCTCAGGCACCGGTTCTGTTTTACCGGTTTTCATGAGCTAAGCGATGCGGATGTCGCTGACGCTACGGGCCTGACGCTGGCGGAGGCACATCTGAGCCGTCTGCGCGATGCATCGGAAGTGCTGCTATGGCGAGATGATGAACAACGGCTCGAGGATTTCCGTATTGCGCTGGCAGGGTATGGGCTTGCCTTAACCCGCGGTGGACGTTTCTGGCATGTTATGCCTGAAGGTTGTGACAAAGGCCATGCGTTGGTCTGGTTGCAGCAACAGCTTGAACGGCAGGAGGGCAAACCACGGATTACGATGGGGTTAGGCGATGGCCCGAACGATATCCCCATGCTGACGCGCGTCGATTATGCGGTAGTGATTAAGGGAACAGGCACAAAATCTGTGGTTTTGCCGCGTGCTGACGAAGAACACGTTTATTACACCACCCTTGCTGGCCCGGAAGGCTGGCGTGAGGGGCTGGATTATTTTTTATTAAACCCTGCAATGGGTGCCAGACCGGAGGATAAACAATGAGTGATTTTTACCAGAATGGTGTACTGACTAACTTTCACAATCTTACCCGCCGGAGTGTCGAATCCCTCGAAGAGGAGATGGTTCGCTTTGCCCAAAAACGAAAAATGGGGTTGATTCTGCCTGCGTTATTCTCAGAGCTGGAGGGTCCGGCTATGGATAATATCGTCAGTGAGCTGGCGAAAGTCCCCTGGCTGGAAGAAATTGTGGTTGGCCTTGATCGCGCCGATCGCCAGCAGTTCCTCTTTGCGCGCGAGTTTTTCTCCCGGCTACCGCAGCGGCATCGCATTCTGTGGAATGACGGTCCCCGCCTTAAGAGCCTGGCTGACGAACTGGGCAAAGAAGGCCTGGCGCCAGAACAGCCAGGCAAAGGGCGCAACGTCTGGTTCTGTGCGGGTTATACGCTGGCTTCCGATCGCACCCACTGTGTAGCATTGCATGATTGCGACATCACCACCTACGAGCGCGGAATGCTGGCGCGCCTGCTGTATCCGCTGGCCAACCCGGCGTTTCAGTATGAGTTTTGCAAGGGGTTTTATGCCCGGGCTGAGGGCGGCAAACTGAATGGGCGCGTCGGTCGTTTGCTCGTTGGTCCACTTTTGCGTTCACTGCAAAAAGTGTATGGCCATTCTGAATACCTGGACTATCTCACCAGTTTCCGTTATCCGCTGTCAGGTGAGTTCGCCATGCGCACACGCGTGCTGAATGGCATCAGGATCCCCGGCGACTGGGGATTAGAGATTGGCGTGTTATCAGAGATCTACAGGAACTACACCACGCGTCAGACTTGTCAGGTCGAAATCACCGATAATTACGATCACAAACATCAGCCGTTGGCGGAGGAAGATGGCACCGGCGGGCTAAAACGCATGAGTAATGACATTGTGCAGTCGCTGCTGCGCAAGCTGGCAACCATGGGAGTACCCCTTACCGGTGATTCATTTCGCGTGCTGAAAGCGACCTACTATCGCAATGCGCTGGATATGATGGAGATCTACAACCACGAAGCCATAATGAATGGCCTCAGTTTTGACCGGCATGTTGAAGAGGCAGCGGTGGAAATGTTCACCCAGGCAATCCTTGATGCAGGGGAGGCATTTATTAAACGGCCGAACGAGAAACCCTTCATACCCAGCTGGAGCCGTGTTCAGTCCGCTTTTCCGGATATCCTGCAACGTATCAGTCAGGCAGTGGAAGAGGATAATAGAGGGAATGTCTAATCTTCCACATGAGCGATAGCCCATCCCAGTGCAGCAGGTTTTGCTGTTTCGCTGGATGGTGCAAGAACAAAAAACTGGCGTTATTTGTGGGGCTATTGATATGGCAAGCGTCTGGAATATAGACCTGAGGCTGTCGTGATGAAGTGCTGGCCAGACCGGAAGGCTGTTCTGAGATATTACTGATAAATGCAGAAAAGCAAAAAGCCCGCTTTTTAGCGAGCTTTTCTGCTTTCCGGTGCTGTCAGCGGCGGACGCTGGCTGAGCGCCGGGGCTTGAGCAGTTTATTTTCACTTATCCGCGCCCACTGGTTGAACAGCGTGTACAAACCGCAGGCTGAGACAAAGGTTACCACCGCCGAGAACGAGGCCAGTGACGCAGGCCCCTGCATCAGCACAATCCCCAGCGCCACGCTGATAAACCACGCGCCCACGCCTACCGGATTAATTGCCTCATGCTCATGGTCGTGCGGTACATTGTGGGCAATCCCGGCCAGCGCCACGCCTACCCATGCCACGACAAATACCCCCTGATAAGCCAGCGCCTGCAATAGCCAGGCGAACACATCCGCCAGCATCAGAATGTACACCACCACACCGACCACACAGGCCCAGACCAGCTTCGGTAATTTGAGGTTAAACAAGCTGTGGAAGAAGACCTGCATATTGACGGTAGCCAGGTAATAGTTGGCAGTGTTGATCCGTGTCTGTGTCACCCAGACAAACCCCAGCCCGGCAATGCCCAGCAGATTTAATATCGCCACTACAACGGCGGTTTCGCTGAGCGCCCCACCGTCGTGCAGACTGCTGGCGAGGTAAATTCCCGCTACGCCATTCAGGAAAAAGGTGACCAGATAAAATGGCATACCAAAGTTAAAGCGCGCGTGATACTGGCTGTCTTCCTCACGGCCAAAGCGGGCGTAGTCGAAGGTGTACATCATCAATACCCATACGCCCATGTAATAGGTGAAGCAGTTCCACCAACCCCACCGTGAAGGGTTGGCCGGGCCATACTCAAGCCAGTTTGCCTGGTAGCCGTAATGCATCACGGAAACAACGATCGTCGCCAGCAACCCCACCAGGTAAAACGGCAGCAGTACACCGTTGAATTTATCCAGCCAGTGCTGAACGCTACCGAAAATAAGCGGCACGCTGTATATCACCACCAGTGCCGCCGCTGCCCAGTAGACCATACCCGGGAACAGGTGGTTGAGGGCGAAGGCGATCACCGAGCCTTCGAACACGGCGTAATAAATCGCCGTAGAGAAGAAGATCAGCGTCGCCAGCGATGCCCCCATCCGCCCGAACAGGCGGCGTGAGAACTGGGCGACAGACAAGCCGCTGCGAATGGCAAAACGACTGATCACGCCATTAATCAAACCATAGGAAATAACAGATAACGCCATACCGATAATGGCGTTAATCGCCCCGTAGGCCAGTGCCAAAGACGCGCCAACCACAATGTAAAATACGGCGCTGCACACCGCCCACCACGCCATGGTGAGGGAGAATTTCCCCATGCGCGCCGGCTCCGGCAGCGCTGACTGACCAACATTTTCCGCCGAGCGGGATTGTGGAGCTGAAGCCATAGCAACCTCCTGAAACACGCAAGCAAATTGATGCCATGGGGCGAAGCCCCGGGCAGGGTTAACGCAACACGTTCGCCAGTTGCGCCAGTCGCTGTTGAGACTGGCGGCGGGCAACCAGCGCCTCTTCCAGCGTCACAGGCATAAAGCGGACGTGTTGATTCGGTTGTAACTGACCAAGAATGGCCAGATCGGGGCTGATAACGGTCCCCAGCGTCATATAGCCGCCGCCCGATACCGCATCGCGCAGCAGGACAATTGGCTCAAGCCCACCCGGTGCCTGAACGGAACCAATGGGGTAGCAGGCATCGACAATATTGGAGGGATCAGAGCCTGCGCCAAACGGTGGCGTCCGTGGGTTAAACGCCAGCGGCTGCCCGCCTTTCAGACGGTAGCCCGTGCGGTCGGCTTCGGTACTGACATACCAGTCGTCGGCAAAGAAGGTATCGACCGCGGCATCCGTCAGTCGGTGGATATAGAGGCCCGGCACCAGGCGCAGAGTGACGGATTTCTCCAGCACCGGCAGTAATGCCTCAGGAACAGTGTTCCCTTCGCGGCGGAAGCGATCTGCGTTTACTGGCTGCACGTTCAACACATCACCCGCTGCCAGTCGCCGCCCCTGAAAGCCCCCCAGCGCCCCCAGCGTATAGGTCGAGCGACTTCCCAGAACACGCGGCACATCAAGGCCGCCAGCAATCGCCAGATAGCCACGGCATCCCTGGCGGGCAGGGGCAAAGCGCAGATGTTGCCCGGCGCGGATATACAGCGCGCTGTGCGCAGCAGCAGGTTGATTGTCGATGATCGGCGTCATCGCCGCGCCGCACACCGCGATCAGCGCATCGGTGGAAAAATGTAACTCCGGGCCGAGCAGCGTCATCTCCAGCACCGCATCATCGGCTGCGTTACCCACCAGCAGGTTCGCCATCTGCATCGAATACGGATCTAATGCGCCGGAGGGGGGAATGCCCAGGTGGTAATAGCCTTCACGCCCTGCATCCTGTACCGTGGTGGCAAGGCCAGGCTTAATCACATTGATGGTCATACAACCCCCTTTTCAACAACTGAGGATAGCCCTGCGGATCGGCGACAAAGTCTGCAAGCACAAATGTCACATCGCGAATGCGCGGGGAAAATAGGCCTTTTTTCACCTGTTCGCTAATGTCGTCATAAGTCTGATGATCGATGGCGCGGAACTGCACAATGTCGCCCGCTTTGAAGAACACCATTTCGCTTTGCAGATACGGCAGACGTTGCGCCGGGTCATAGATCGGCATTGGCGTGATACCAAACAGCTGATAACCGCCAGCGCCACGCACCGAGTAGATACAGCCGAAGCAGCCGCCATGACCGAGGGATAACCCGGGCGTATCGGTACGCGGGCGCAGGTATTTTGGTACCTGGAGCTGTTTGTCATGCCCGACCATCTGGTACATAAACGGCAATCCGGCGACAAAACCCACCATCGACACGAACCAGGGCGTACCGCTGTGCGCGGCAATAAAGTCGTCTTTATCCGCATAACCATTGATATGTGCGGCATAGTCGAGGTCGCTGCCTTCCGGTGCCTGATGGCGATCGCGAAAACGCATTAACGTCTCGTGTGTCCACGGATCGTTGTACAGCACCGGCACCTCAATAATGCGTGTCGCCAGCGTTGTGTCGCCTTCGCTATCGGTTTCCAGCGCCTGCAGCTTGTCGAGCAGCGTTCGCGGTGCCAGCACGTCCGGGTTAAAGCGTACCTGGAAAGAGGCGTTCGCCAGGCAAATATCCAGCACTCCGGGGAGCTGGCATGCCTCCAGTGCCCGCGTCAGCGTCAGGCCGTGGAAAAAAGCATTTAACGACATTGACTGGTCAATTTCGGCAAAAAGGTGCTCATCTCCGCCAAACGAGTAGCGAATCGGATTATTGGCCATAGCGACGGCTCTCCTGTAGCGGCGGCGTGGCTGCACTGTCGCGCTCCGCCAGCCACTGCTCAAGGGTGGTGGTGGTAAATTCTCCCGCCTGCAATTGCGGGTGTTGCAGCAGCCATTGATGCAGCGGGGCGGTGGTTTTGATGCCACGCAGTTCAAGCCCGCCGAGTGCCTGGCGGGCGCGGGCCAGCGCGTCGGCGCGATCGGGGCCCCAGGCAATTACCTTCGCCAGCAAGGAGTCATACCACGGGGGAACGCTGTAACCGCTGAAGACATGGCTGTCGACACGGATCCCTTCGCCACCCGGCCACACCACTGCGTCTATCCGGCCAGGGCAAGGGAAGAAGTTCTTGTCGGGGTCTTCGGCGTTAATGCGCATTTCGCAAGCGCTGCCGCTCAGGTGCACATCCGACTGCGCCAACGTTAGCGGTTCACCGTTGGCAATGCGTAACATCCACTGCACCAGATCGATGCCCGTTACCATCTCGGTTACTGGGTGTTCCACCTGGATACGGGTATTCATTTCAATGAACCAGAACTCGCCGCGCGTTTCATCAAACAGGTATTCCAGCGTGCCTGCCCCGCGGTAGCGTAGGTGCCGCGCCAGTTGCACAGCGCTGTCGCAGAGCGCGGCCCGCTGGGCAGGACTCAGGGCAGGCGAGGGCGCTTCCTCAAAGATTTTCTGCCGACGGCGCTGTAACGAGCACTCGCGGTCGAACAGGTGGATCACCCGCTCGCCATCGCCGAGGATCTGCACTTCAACATGACGGGCGCGGGCGATAAAACGCTCGAGATAGACTGCGCTTGAGCCAAAAGCGGCTTTCGATTCGCTCTGGGCAACGGGGAATTCCCGCGCCAGCGCCTCATCATTTTCTACCACGCGAATACCACGACCACCGCCACCGGCTGCGGCTTTAATCAGGCAGGGATAACCGATCTGGCTGGCGCGAACTTGCGCTGCCTGTACCGTTTCCAGCACCCGGGAGCCGGGAACGACTGGCACACCGGCTTCTGCTGCTGTGCGGCGGGCTGCGGCTTTATCGCCCATCACGCGAATGGTTTGCGCGTCGGGGCCGACGAAAATATACCCGGCCTGTTCAACCCGCTCGGCGAACTGGGCATTTTCCGACAGAAAACCGTAACCAGGGTGGATCGCATTTGCACCGGTTCGCGCGGCGGCATCCAGTAAGGCATTAATGTTGAGATAACTGCGCGCGGCTGGTGCCGGGCCGATAATGCACACCTCATCGGCCAGTTTTGCCGCGAGGCTTTCACTGTCCGCCTCGCTGCATGCCGCCACCGTTGGGATCCCCAGTGTTTGCGCAGCACGAATAATACGCACCGCTATTTCCCCACGGTTAGCGACCAATAATTTTTTTATTTTCCCCGTCATAAATCCTCCGCAGTGATTATTCGTTATCGGTTTTTATTATGGCGATCACTTGTCCGGGTTCGACGGTATCACCATTTTGTATGGTGATGGCGCTTATTATGCCGCGAGTCTCGGCGAATATTTCGCTGAACTGCTTCATCACTTCAATTAAACCAATAATGGTATCGGGTTCGACTTTATCGCCATCCTTAACAAAAGGTGCAGCCTCCGGTGAGGGTTGCCGGTAAAAAATACCTGGCAATGGCGAAATAATTTCAACATCAGACATCGTATTTCTCTCCAGATAAGCGGGAATGATTAAACCATACCCGGTGAGCAGACGTTTATACCTGCATTAATGAGCGCCATTTTTACCGAGCTGATAATTTCCAGTGCGCCGGGCGTATCACTGTGGATACAAATAGAATCGAAACGAATCGGGATGGTATTGCCGGTAACGGTTTTGACTTTCCCCTCCAGACAGGCCATTAACACTTTCTCGGTGATCGCCTGCACATTAAGACGCCCGGTAGTGCGGGTGAAGACAATAAGCCCTTGATCGTCATACTCTCTGTCGGCGTAAAACTCGGTGACGACCGGATGCTCCAGCCGCTGCGCTGCCTGCCAGACGGCGGAACCCGCCATACAGTAAAGATAGAGGCTGGCGTCGAGTTGATGCAGGGTGGCGACAAAACATTGCGCTGCCGTTTCATCCCGCGCCAGGTGCATATATAACGCGCCGTGAGGTTTAATATGCTGCAATGGCAAGGAGTATAAACGTGCGAATTCCCGCAATGCACCCAGTTGGTAAATAATGTCGTTAACCAGTTCGTCCATCGGAATAGATAAATGGCGGCGACCAAATCCTTGTAAATCATTAAATCCCGGATGTGCGCCAATGGCTACGCCATTTTTTCTGGCCGACTCGACGGTTTTTCGCATAATATTTGGATCGCCAGCGTGAAACCCGGTGGCAATATTGGCGGAGCTTATTATCGTCATAAGCTCATTATCAACATTATCGCCAATTATCCATGAGCCAAAACTTTCTCCTATATCGGAGTTGATATCGACCGTTTTCATCATAATAATTTCTTATTTACGCTTGGGGGTGTTAATTCACTATATGAAGATTTATTTGTATCCGAAAAGTATTATTTTTAGATAGTCTGATATCAGAAAAACAGAACGCTCATCGGCAAACCTTAAATAAAAAGAGAGACAGAGATGCTGACATTACGCCAGGTTCGTTATTTTGTTGCCACCGCCGAAATGGGGCAGATCTCGCTGGCGGCCGTGCATCTTAATATCTCGCAGTCGGCGGTCACCGGGGCGATTCAGGAACTGGAGCAGCTATTGGGCAAAAAGCTGTTTACCCGCTCGGTGCACGGCATGATGCTGACCGACTACGGGAACCATTTTCTTAACCATGCCTATACCGTGTTACAGACCGTGGATAATGCCGTGCGTAGTATGCCGGTTAATGACACGGGTGTGCGAGGCACGCTACGCCTGGCGGCAAGTTACACGGTGATAGGCTATTTTCTGCCGTTCCATCTGCAACGGCTGGCGCAGGATTACCCGCACATTGATATCCAGTTGTTTGAGTATGAACGGCAGGATATTGAACAAGGATTGGTTGACCAGACGCTGGATATGGCACTGGTGCTGACTGGCAATTTACGCCATCAGTCGATTTATGCCGAAACCCTGTTTAATTCTACGCGCCGCTTGTGGCTGCCATCGCGGCATCCGTTATGTGAAAAATCGCACGTGACGCTGGAGGATGTGGCCGGGGAACCTTTCATTATGCTCACGGTGGATGAAGCTGCAGACAGTGCCATGCGCTACTGGGAAGAGGCCGGAGCCAGCCCGAGCGTTATCCTGCGCACCAGTTCGGTCGAGGCGGTGCGCAGCATGGTGGCGAATGGTTCGGGGATTGCTATCTTATCGGACCTGGTTTATCGCCCGTGGTCGCTGGAAGGGCGGCGCATTGAGACCCGTTCGCTGGTGAACCATGTGCACCCGATGAGCGTCGGCCTGGCATGGCGTCATGACGCCCACTTCACCCCGGCGATGGCGGCGCTGCGCGAGTATTTCCGCAGCGCATTCGTGACGCAGCAAATCAATATGGTGCGACGTTAACACCTCTCTGCGCCCGACGTGAGTAAACCTTTCCCTATTTAATAACCAAAAATTTTGGCATTTGAGAAACGGACAAGACTGGAGCGCCCCGAGCCCGTAGACAAATCTGCCCTGTAGTTTGAGCACTGAAGAAGTCTATGGGCACACCGCGTTTTACTCCTGAATTAAGGAAGAGGCTGTTCGCCAGATAATTGAACGTAGTTATTCCGTGGCCGAAAATGCGTTGCTGTCGGGCATCAGCCAGCGACACAACAGGGTAAGTACCTAAGCCAGGACGGGATGCTTTACCGTTGATACGGAAAGACGTGAACCGTCTGGCTGGACACGCAGATACAGACCAGTCAGAAGCTTTACAAGGTTTACGAGAAGGTTTGAGGGTGCGGATTTTCGTGTCGTTAAGGGGGCATTTGGCGGTCACTTCATAATCGAACTGAAATGACCCAGAACAGACCACCAAATTTTTTCGATGCAGAGGGTAAAATCAAAATGCATCGGGGAGAGTTTTCACGCTGGCTTTTTGAATCTGCATTTAAGATAGCGATTCGCGAAGATGCATGAGAACTGAAAGATGGCTCCTCTGACTGGACTCGAACCAGTGACATACGGATTAACAGTCCGCCGTTCTACCGACTGAACTACAGAGGAATCGTGTGAACGGGGCGCATATTATCGGTCACGCCCGGGCTTGTCAAAGGGTGGATCGCCTGAGCGCGATCGTTTGCTGACAATTTCGGCAACCTGCGCGTGCGCCAGCTCAATAAGCCAGCATTTGCACTATAATGGTGCAAAATACCCCTAATGGGGCAGATCTCAAACTGTTGTTTCAGTGATAATACCCTGCGTTGTAATTAGAAACTCTTATTATCCAGCCTGTTAAGCGTTAATTAATTCCTTAACTAAAACTGGCAAGCATATTGCAACTCCTCCGACATCATAACAACCGGCGTTGGCATTGGTATCCCTTACAGGAGGCAAAATGAACTTAAGACGACTGAAATACTTCGTAAAAATCGTCGATATTGGAAGCCTGACTCAGGCAGCCGAAGTATTGCATATTGCGCAGCCCGCGCTGAGTCAGCAAGTCGCCACTCTGGAAGGTGAGCTGGATCAGCAGTTGTTGATCCGTACTAAACGAGGCGTAACGCCGACGGAAGCAGGCAAGATTCTCTATACCCATGCGCGCATGATTTTGCGTCAGTGCGAACAGGCTCAACTGGCGGTGAACAACGTCGGCCAGTGTTTGCGCGGCCAGGTGTCTATCGGTCTTGCGCCGGGCACGGCAGCGTCTTCAGTCACCATGCCATTATTACAGGCGGTGCGTACCGAGCTGCCTGAAGTGGCGGTCTATCTGCATGAAAATAGCGGCGCGGTGCTGAATGATAAACTACTGAGTGGTCAACTGGATATGGCGGTGCTGTATGAGCGCGCACCGGGGGCGGGAATCAATAGCCTGCCGCTGCTGAAAGAAGACCTCTATCTGGTTGGTACTCGTGATTGCCCGGGGCAGAGCGTGGATTTAACCGCGGTCGCTGAAATGAATCTGTTCCTGCCGCGTGACTATAGCGCTGTACGTCTGCGTGTGGACGAAGCGTTCTCTCTGCGTCGCCTGACGGCAAAAATCATTGGCGAAATCGAATCCATTGCCACGCTGACCGCAGCAATCGCCAGCGGAATGGGTGTTACTGTATTACCGGAATCAGCCGCGCGTTCGCTGTGCAGCGCAACTAACGGCTGGATGGCGCGTATTACCACACCATCTATGAACCTGCCGCTGTCGCTGAATGTTTCAGCTCGCGGCTCGCTGTCACCACAAGCACAGGCGGTAAAAGATATTTTAATGTCTTTAGTCAGTCGTCCGGCCATGGAAAGCCATGAGTTGCAGTTGGTGAGCTAATGATTATTCCTTAATGGAATAAGATGCTGGTTTTTATTATTTGTTCTGCCAGGCCACAGACTTTAACAATAGCATCATGTCTGATTGGCCTGGAGGAAAGGGTGAATTTCCAGCAATTAAAAATAATCCGCGAGGCGGCGCGGCGGGATTACAACCTGACCGAAGTCGCCAACATGCTTTACACGTCGCAGTCAGGCGTCAGCCGTCATATCCGCGAGCTTGAAGAAGAGCTGGGGATTGAGATTTTCATCCGCCGTGGCAAACGGCTGCTGGGAATGACTGAACCGGGTAAAGCACTGCTGGTGATTGCCGAGCGCATCCTCAATGAGGCGAGCAACGTTCGTCGGCTCGCCGATCTCTTCACCAATGACACTTCCGGCGTGTTAACTATCGCCACCACGCATACGCAGGCGCGTTACAGCTTGCCGTCGGTGATCAAAGCGTTCCGCGCGCTGTTCCCGGAAGTCCGCCTGGAGTTGATTCAGGGAACGCCGCAGGAAATCGAGTCGCTGTTGCATAACGGCGGAGCGGATATCGGTATCGCCAGTGAACGCTTAAGCAACGACAGTTCGCTGGCGGCTTTCCCGTGGTTCCGCTGGCATCACAGCTTACTGGTTCCGCAGGATCACCCGCTGGTGCAGTGCTCACCGCTGACGCTGGAAGATATCAGCCGCTGGCCGTTGATTACCTACCGGCAGGGGATCACCGGGCGTTCACGTATCGATGAAGCGTTTGGCCGCAAGGGGTTAATCCCTGATGTGGTGCTCAGCGCGCAGGACTCGGACGTGATTAAAACCTATGTTGAACTGGGGCTGGGTGTCGGGCTGGTGGCAGAACAATCGAGCGGCGAGAACGAAGAGGGCAAGCTGGTGCGGCTGGATACGCAGCATCTGTTTGACGCCAACACTGTGTGGCTGGGGCTGAAACGCGGTCAGCTACAGCGCAATTACGTGTGGCGGTTTATCGAACTGTGTAATGCCGGGTTATCCGTAGACGATATTAAACGTCAGGTAATGGAGCCGGATGAAGCGGTGATTGATTACCAGATTTAAAAAAAAGACGCAGCGCATAAACGGCTGCGTCTTTTCTTCCTTACTGTTTATGCCGTTGCGGTGTTTTCATTAACACCGCGGTTAGCGCCGAAAGCAGGCAACCTGCCGTCAGGTATATCGCCACCGAATGCCACTCGCCGCCGGAGAATGTTACCAGCGCGGCCGCGATAAATGGCGTAAAGCCGCCGCCCACCACGCTTGCAACCTGATAGCCCACTCCCGCGCCGCTGTAGCGGTATCCTGCACCGAACATTTCAGTAAACATTGGCTGCTGTACGCAAACCACCATATCGTGGGCGATATTCGCCAGCATCAGTGAAAAGAACACTACGCCGAAAATCGAACGCGCTTCCAGCGCCATAAAGAACGGGAACGCGCTCAGTGCGCCGAGTATCGCGCCGGTAATATAGATGCGGCGACGCCCGTAACGATCCGCCAGCAACGCGAACAGTGGGATTGTCAGACAACTGATTCCGCCGACCAGCAGGCCAATATTTAAAAACAGCTCGCGCGGCAGACCGAGGTTTTGCGTGGAGTAGTTCAGTGCGAAAGCGGTCACGATATACATGGTCAGCAGCTCGCACAGGCGCAGGGCGATAATCTTCAAAAACGCGCCCGGATGACGAACCAGCGCTTCAAATACTGGCAGCCGTTTTTTCTGCTGTTTTGCGGATTGAGCCTGCGCCTGTTCAAATTCGCTGGACTCTTCCATGCCGTTACGCACCCACAATGCGCCGAGTACCAGCACAATGCTGAACAGGAAAGGCAGACGCCAGCCCCAACTGAGGAACTGTGCGTTGCTGGTCATGCTGCTAATCAGCGACACCAGTCCGGTGGAGAGCAGCAAACCAACGCCATATCCCACCTGCACACCGCTGCTGTAAAACGCTTTTTTGCCTGCGGGTGCACTCTCTACGGCGAGCAGCGCCGCGCCGCCCCATTCGCCACCAACGGCAAAGCCCTGGAGTGCGCGCAGGGTAACCAGTAACGCGGGTGCCCACCAGCCAATGGTGGCGAACGAAGGCAAAATACCAATGCACGCCGTGGCGATGCCCATCATCCAGACGGTCATCATCAGCATGCGTTTACGGCCCAGACGATCGCCAAAATGGCCGAAAATGATGCCACCCAGCGGGCGGAATAAAAAGCCGACGCCGAAGGTCGCGAAGGCGGCAAGCGTGCCCATTGCCGGATCGATCTGGGGGAAAAACTCTTTGTTAAACACCAGCGCCGCAGTAATGCCATAGAGTAAAAAGTCATACCAGTCGACGACCGCACCGGCAAAGCTACCCCAGGCAGCACGACGGGCACGGTTGAGAGAAGGGGCTTCCTCATCGGGGCGGGTTGTAATGAGCGTGGAATCCATAATTGTCCTGTCCGTTCCTCAAGTTTCCAAATTTTTCTAGTTTTTTGTATAGGGAAAAGGTTACTCACATCGCATGCAGCAAAGTAAAAGCCGCTAATGAGACTACAGCGCCCATCGCCAGGTGAAAACCTTTTTGGAAAGCAGGATGCAGGAAAGGGGAATTTAACTCAGGGAAGCTGACGGCGCAGAAGATTATCCGGCGATGAAGGAAAAAAAAGGCAGGGCCAACGCCTGACCAGTGGGATGCAGTAGCTTTGCTGACCGTGTTTTCGAACATCGGTTTAGATCGGTAATGATCGCCGGGGAAGACCAGCATTTGATGCCCGGAATTGTAAGTGTTATTCGTAATTATTACTGGAATCCACTTGCCGGTAACGTGTCATCTGGCCAGCGGAGTGAATAATGAATCCTGTTACCATAATCACGCGGAGCGGTGTGTTGTCCCCACAGGACGTTAATTTTGCTGAACAACTCGCCCGAACGATTAACGGCTATTTCCGTCAGGCCAGGGAGTGTCAGAAAATCGCCGCTTATAGCGGCTGAGAGAAATATATTTAGCGGCCATTCGTTAGCGCTTTAATTCTCTGAAATGGTGTTCCCTGACTCATAACTTATTACTCGCATTGCGAGAGCACAAAATATTCATCAGCATAATTCGCAACTGCGTTATGCTGATGGCGAGCAAATTCTTCATTCTCTCACTGATCATCCCGCCATTGTTATTTTTTAATGGCGGGGTTTTTTTATGGTTTGGTTGGGGTATTCTTGAATAGTATTAAGGAGTTACGCTTTGCCCTCTGGAGCGAGGGCAGGGTATTTTATTCAATATCGCTGGATGGATGAGTAAGGGCTAATATTCTTTAAAAAAAAGATCGATAACGTTATTTATCATTTCAATAAGCATTTCTTTATCTCCTTCCGCATCAATAGATTGTAATGCAGTGCGCTGCGATAATCCCGCAAAGATGGATGCAATGATATCCATCTTTGCGTGCAGTTGCTTAATTTCATTCTCATCATTTTTTTTAGTTCTTTTAAGTAATTGCGCATTGAACCTGTTGCTAATGGCGTTATGCGACACCTGGAGTACTTGCGAAACGTTAGGGTTTCGCACCGCTTCGGCAGCAATTTCAAGCCATAAACTAATAAACTCTGGAGAGGTATGAAGCTCAACCATACGTGCCGTTTGCCTTTTAAGTGTCACGGCTAATTTCTCATCGGCTGGAGATGTCGCAATATCATTGATCAGTTCAAAAATAGTGCTTTCCTGCTGCGCGACCAGGGCTTCCACGATGGCTTCTTTGTTAGCAAAATGATAATAAATGTGCCCGGGGCTCATGCCGGCCTCTTTCGAAATTTTAGCAATACTGCATCCATGAAACCCCAGGTCACGGAAACATTTGGCCGCCGCATCGAGTACTTGCTTTCTCCTGTCTTTGCTTTTCACGCCAATTTCTTCGTCCTGTACGTTGCTCATTTATTAGCCTCTTTAATATCTCTTGCAAGTCATATTTTAGTATGAATATACTAGAATGAATATTCAAACTACAGAGAGATCGCTCATGATGTCTGTGCTTTTTCGTCCTGCATATCCGGCGCTGTCAGTTCTCTTGTCACTTACACTTCTCGGATGTGATCAGCCACAGCGGCCAGTTCAAAATTCGATTCCTGAAGTGGGAGTTGTGACGGTAAACGCAGCAAATGTGACGTTGACGACGGAACTCCCTGGCCGAACCTCGTCTTTCAGGACTGCTGAAGTGCGTCCTCAGGTTGGCGGCATACTTCAAAAAAGATTATTCGATGAAGGTGCCCTCGTGAAAGCCGGACAGGCATTGTATCAGATTGATCCTGCTCCTTATCGGGCGACACTTGCTAAAGCGGAAGCGAGCCTGGAATCATCGAAACTTTTAGCCCACCGGTATGAACGACTAGTAAAAACAGGAGCGGTAAGCCAGCAGGATCGGGATGATGCACGTTCAACCTGGCTACAGGCGCAGGCTGATGTTGACTCTGCTCGCATTGATTTAGGCTATACAACGATCACCGCACCAATATCGGGACGCATCGGGCGATCTTCCGTTACTCAGGGAGCGTTGCTGACCGCCAATCAGACCACTGATCTTGCAACCATCCAGCAGCTTGATCCTATCTATGTCGATATTCCGCAATCTTCAACGGCTCTTCTTAAATTGCAGGATGAATTTGCCGCAGGCCGCCTGAAACGAAATGGCGACCAACAGGCTGAAGTCAAACTGATCCTCGACAATGGCACTGAATATTCGCATCCGGGCCGAATAAAACTTTCAGAAGTAACAGTAGATGAAAGTACGGACTCTGTAATTATACGCGCCGAGTTTCCTAATCCCGATGGACGGTTGCTGCCAGGTATGTTCGTCCGCACCAAATTACAGGAAGGGGTGAACGAGAATGCCCTGCTTGTTCCACAAAGAGCAATCACCCGTGATCCGACTGGACAGGCCTCGGCTCTTGTCGTTGGCAAAGATAGCAAAGTGATCCGGAAAGCGGTGGTAACCGATCGCGTTGTAGGCAATCAGTGGCTAATACGGGACGGATTGCAAAGTGGCGATCGGGTCGTTGTGGATGGGACACAAAAAGCCCAGCCCGGCAGTGAAGTCAGGATTGCCCAGGCTACTCCCCCTTCGCCTGAAGTCGCTAATCAGCCTGAGTAAGGAGCCGTAATGTCACGTTTTTTTATTGACCGCCCCGTACTTGCATGGGTTGTAGCCATCATTATTATGCTGGCTGGCGTGCTTTCTATAATCAAGTTACCCATCAACCAGTATCCTAATATTGCTGCTCCTGCGATTGCTGTGACTGGATCTTATCCTGGAGCATCGGCAGATACCGTTCAGGATACTGTGGTGCAGGTTATCGAACAGCAACTGAATGGCCTTGATAATTTGCGCTATCTAAAGTCTGAGAGTAATTCGGATGGCTCATTCACAATTACCGTCACCTTTAATCAAGGAACAGATCCGGATATTGCTCAGGTTCAGGTACAAAATAAGCTATCGCTGGCAACGCCTTTAATACCGGATGAAGTTCAGAATCAGGGGATCCGGGTTGCTAAATATCAGATTAACTTTTTAATTCTTGCCGGACTTGTTTCCACTGATGGTCGTATGAGCAGCTTTGACCTCGGTGATTATCTGGTTTCTCACATACAGGATCCTTTAACTCGTATTACCGGTGTGGGTGATTTCACTATGCTGGGATCCCAGTATGCGATGCGTATCTGGATGGATCCGAATAAGCTGAATGGATATAAACTTACCCCGTTGGATGTCAGCTCTGCTATTCAGGCGCAAAACGTACAGGTATCTGCGGGCCAGTTAGGCGGTTTACCAACCAATGAAAATATTGAACTGAGTGCAACTGTCATTGGCAAGACCAGATTCACAACGCCTGAACAATTTGAAAATATACTCCTGAAGGTTCAGCCCGATGGATCCCGCGTGTTACTTAAGGATGTGGCCAAAGTAAAACTGGGATCCGAGAGTTTCTCAATACAATCAAAATATGGCAAAGATCTTCCGAGTACAGCTATTGCGTTACGCCTGGCAACCGGTGCTAATGCGCTGGACACCATTAAAGCTGTCAAAGCAAAGCTGGACGAGCTTAAGCCTGGTTTACCGGAAGGCGTGGAGATTATTTATCCTTACGATACGTCTCCTGTCATAAGTGCCTCAATAGAAGGAGTGGTGCATACCCTTATTGAAGCGATAGTCCTCGTTTTTGTCGTGATGCTGCTTTTTTTGCAAAACTGGAGAGCAACACTTATTCCTACACTCGCTATTCCGGTCGTTTTGCTGGGCACATTCGGCATTATGACCGCATTTGGCTTTACAATTAATATATTAACCATGTTTGGCCTGGTACTGGCTATCGGGCTTCTCGTCGACGATGCCATTGTTGTTGTGGAGAACGTCGAGCGACTGATGGAAGAAGAAAAGCTTCCGCCGCTTGAAGCGACCCGAAAATCGATGGAGCAGATTTCGGGCGCTCTGGTTGGTATTGGTCTGGTTCTTTCCGCTGTATTTCTTCCGATGGCGTTTTTCGGCGGTTCAACAGGTGTAATTTATCGCCAGTTCTCTATCACTATTGTTTCTGCAATGGCGTTGTCGGTGCTCGTTGCGCTAATTTTTACTCCGGCATTATGCGCAACGATCCTGAAACAAACGCATCATGACGCACAGGCTAAAAAGGGATTTTTCGGCTGGTTTAACCGTAAATTTGAACGCGGCACTTCGCTTTATCGCAATGGCGTCGAACGTACTTTGAGGGCCAGAAAACGAGCGATGCTTTTCTTTCTGGCAATCATCGCTTTACTTATTGCGCTATTCCCACGGATACCAACGTCATTCCTGCCTGATGAAGATCAGGGAAATCTCTTTGTGCAAGTACAACTGCCACCAAACAGTAGTGCGGAGCAGACCCAGAAAGTATTAACCAAAATATCGGCGTATTTTCTGACCCAGGAAAAAGACATGGTTGCCACGACAATGCTGGTCAATGGATTTAACTTTGCAGGGCGTGGTCAGAGTTCCGCTATGGTGTTTGTGGGACTTAAACCATGGAATGAAAGGAAAGGTTCGGTATTTGAACTGGCTGCCAGGTCAATGGGATATTTCAGCACAATAAAAGAGGGAACGGTTATTTCTTTCGCTCCACCGGCGGTGATGGAATTGGGGAATGCCACTGGTTTTAACCTGTTTATTCAGGATACAACTGGCGGCGGCCATGAAAAACTCATGCAGGCACGGAATATGTTTCTTGGGATGGCTGCCCGAAACCCCGCACTGCAAATGGTTCGACCCAACGGTATGAATGATGAGCCACAATATCAAATTCTGATTGATGACGAGAAAGTGCAGGCTCTGAAACTCAGTCTCTCTGATGTAAATAACACGATGTCCGCCGCCTGGGGGTCAACGTATGTTAATGACTTCAATGATCGTGGGCGTGTTAAAAAGGTTTATATCCAGGGGGAAGCCAGTTCACGTATTTCTCCGGAGGATTTCGATAAATGGTACGTACGTAATAGTGACGGAGAGATGGTCTCATTCTCATCGTTCGCCAGTGGGAAATGGACTTATGGTTCCCCGAAACTGGAGCGTTATAACGGTTTACCGGCAGTTGAACTTCTTGGCGAACCGGCACCGGGTTATAGCTCCGGGGATGCCATGAAGGCGGTAGAGGAGATCGCGGCAAAATTGCCACCAGGTTTAAATGTTGCCTGGACAGGTCTTTCATTTGAAGAGCGTCTTTCAGGTTCGCAAGCGCCGGCGCTTTATGCTCTGTCGCTAATAATCGTCTTCCTCTGTCTGGCAGGGCTTTATGAAAGCTGGAGTATTCCTTTCTCAGTAATGTTAGTCATACCGCTGGGTGTTATTGGCGCTGTCAGTGCGACGCTTTTACGTGGATTGGGGAACGATGTTTTCTTCCAGGTTGGCTTATTAACGACGATTGGTCTCTCTGCAAAGAATGCGATATTAATTGTTGAATTTGCGCGCGATCTTCATGAAAAAAGTGGAATGTCATTTTCGCAGGCAGCCATTGAGGCAGCCAGAGTCCGTTTACGACCCATTATTATGACATCACTGGCATTTATTGTTGGTGTTATTCCTCTCGCTATTGCTTCAGGAGCAAGTTCCGGAAGCAAGCATGCCATTGGTACTGGCGTTGTTGGTGGGATGCTTACCGCGACCGTATTAGCTATTTTTTATATCCCGCTGTTTTATGTTCTTGTCGCTGGTTTTTTTACCAGGAACAAAAACAAAAAAGAAGCATTAACCATAGCTGAAGAAAAATAGCTGTATGTGAGGTATTGGTATCCATCAGGGATACCAATACTAAAATCCTCAATCTGAGCAGTAATGTAGATACGATAAATTTTAATTTATTCTGGAGGCTTGAAAATGGCCAGACGAACCAAGCAAGATGCTGAAGAAACCCGCGAGCATATTCTGGATGCGGCTGAGCAATGCTTTCGGGATTCAGGTATTTATCGCACAACGTTACAGATGATAGCAATAAAAGCGGGCTGTACGCGAGGCGCTATTTATTGGCATTTCAGGGAAAAGAACGATCTTTTTAAACAGGTTATTGAGCGCACACCTCTCTTACTTTTTACGGAAGTTGAAGATCTTGTAATGCGTGCCGAATCTGTTATGGCGTTACGCCACTGTTTGTTAAGGGAAATTGAATGCGTTAAGAGAAACAAACATCTTCAAAATGTTATCGAGATGACTGTCTTCCGCTATGAATATCCTGACGAAGTAAATAACCATGATATTCTGGTGGGGAATAAGATGGATAAATTATTCGTCATGATAGATTCTGTTTTATCCGAAGCCCAAAAAAATGGAAGGATTCATGCTGATATTTCGACAACAATACTCAGCTCGATGATTTTCTATGTTTTTATGGGAGCGCTCAGGTCGATAGTTATGATGCCAAACGATACTTTGCTTTATCGTTACTCTCAATCAGCGCTGGATTTTGCTTTTGATATGGCTATTGGGAATAAGGCGGTGTGTAATGAAAAATGATTTTATTTATGATCTTACAGAATGGATAGAATCTCAACTCGCATCAAAATTATCCCTGGATATTGTGGCGGCTAAGTCAGGATATTCGAAATGGTATTTACAGCGGGTTTATCATGCGTTAACGGGAGTTACTCTAAGCAGGTATATCCGGCTAAGAAAATTATCCGCCGCGGCTGCTGAATTACAGATAACTAAAACACATATTCTCGATATCTCTTTGAAATATGGTTTTACTACGCAGCAGGCTTTCACCCGTTCATTCAAAAGTTACTTTCATCAGACTCCTGCAAGGTACAGAAATAACACTGAATGGGATTGTTCACAGCTCTACCCGCCATATCAGAGGATAATTCATCCGGTACCCAAACCGGACATTATTTCATTACCAGAACAAATTTTTCTCGGCATAGAACACTCTTTCCCTTGTGCTTTTGAAGATCTCTGTAAGTTCAATATAGATGTGCGGATGAATTTTTTTAACAGGTATCTCAGGGACTACCAGGAGCTACCTTCTTACGTCTATGGTATCAGCCATTTTGAACCCAATATCGCAGTAAATTCAGGCGTTGTTATCAAGTACTTTACAGCAACAGATTATCAGAATTTATATTCTATGAAGAGTAAAGTACAAAAAATAATAATACCTGAAGGTCATTATGCACAATTTAATTATTCGGGTATAAAAGCCGGGTTTCAGCAATTTATCATGGACGTGAACCGTTATCATTTGCCCAGATTAGATATCACAAGAAGAAAGGGTAATGATATAGAGCGTTATTTTCTTCCTGGGTCGAAGAAACATTCATTACATTCAAGTTTTATAACTTGTAGCTATTTAGTGCCATGTGCTGATGTATTACATAAATCTGTTTCAGGCAGATTTATGTAATGCGTGTATAAAGCGACCGTTTCAAACAGTCAGGTGCACTTCTAAGATAGTCACCGGGCTTAGAATTCAGACATTGCAATATGATTATCCTCAGAAGGATAGGTTATGAAGAAACATCTATTTATTGTTATACCGGTACTCTTAACTCTGACGGCCTGCAACTTACAGCCGAAGTATGAACGCCCATCGGTACCTGTTTCCGGGAAATGGGAGAGTAATGCGTACAGGAATAAAACTTCAGATCTTGCATGGCAAAAGTTTTTCGATGATGACACGTTAAAACTCCTGATAGGATTATCCCTTAAAAATAATAGAGATCTCAGAGTTGCTGCTTTAAATATAGAGTCAGCCAGAGCACAGTACAGGATTGAAAGAGCCGCTTTATTACCAACCATCGAGGCTAATGGTAGCCAGACTTCGGCTCATCTGCCTGGCAATCTCTATTCTACCCAGACTTCCGGGCCTGTGTCATACCAGCAATATGAAGCGAATCTTGGTGTAACATCCTGGGAAATTGACTTCTTTGGCAGGCTTAGAAGTTTGAAAGCACAGGCGCTTGAAAATTATCTTTCGACTGAGGCTACTGCTCACGCCACACAAATTAGTCTTGTATCAGAGGTCGTATCGGGCTATTTGACCCTTTGCGCGGATAAGGATTTACTTAATGTGGCGACAGATACCGCTAAAAGTCAGCGTAAAACGTATGATCTGACTAAACAACGGTATGCGATGGACATCGCAAACGAACAGGATGTTGTTCAGGCGGAAACGTCATTAAGAAGCGCTGAGGCTGAAGTTTACCAATACACCCGTCAGGTTAAACAGGATACAAATGCTTTACAGCTATTACTGGGTACGAACATACCGGCCAATATTGTAGAAAATGCGACTTTACTTAAAGCATGGAATTTCCCGGCGTTGCCTGACGGAATATCATCAGAAGTCCTGACAAACAGGCCGGATATTATTGCTGCCGAACATACTCTTAAGGCAGCTAATGCGAATATTGGCGCGGCCAGAGCCGCTTTCTTTCCTACCATCAGCCTTACTGCTTCCGGAGGATCGGCTTCAGATAGTCTTGGACATTTGCTTGAAGGGGGCACGGCTGCCTGGTCATTCGTTCCCAGCATAAGCGTACCAATATTTGATGGGGGAAAAAACAAAGCCAATCTTGACGTTGCGGAAATTTCCAAAAGAATTGAAATAGCAAATTATGAAAAAGCTATACAGCAGGCATTTAAGGAGGTTTCGGATGCTCTGGCGGGTCAAGCGACCTATAAACATGAACTGGCTGCTCGGGTACAAGACACCGCGGCAAATCAACGTTACTACACTCTTGCGAATAGCCGATATCAGGAAGGTGTGGATGGGTATCTCAATGTGCTTGTCGCTGAACGATCTTTATTTCAGGCAAGGAAAACTGAAATTTCGACTCGTTTAAGTGAAATAACACAGCAGGTTACTCTTTATAAAGTTCTCGGTGGCGGCTGGAAAGCATAGCACCTGAATCAAGAAATGACGGCCAATTGCCGTCATTTAACTTTTATCTATTCAGCTTGAGGTGACAGATGAAATCAGAGAACAATCTCAATTCTTCACCTCAGGTGAAAAAGATTTTTTAACTAAGACGAATACTGGCTGTATTAGGGGAAAGGAAATCAGAGGTACTTCTATGTTAGATACGTATAATCGTTCGAATATTGGCTCTGGGGATATTAGATATAACAACTTTTTTACGCAGGAATAACAGGGCTTTTTACTTCTTTTTGTGACTATTACTTAAAAATAAATTTTATTTAAAATGCGACTGCCTGAATTTTTACTTTCTAAATAAAAGGTAAATAAGATAACCTGTGAGCAATATGCATGTAATGTGTATGATAGCCAATCCTATAACTACACCAACAATACTGTATCTAAACAAGTAATTGAATAACACATACTCGGTCAGACGTGAAAAATAGAACGAAGATAACATTATTAACATGCTAAAAAAGAGAATTGAGAAGCATATTAATAAACAATTTTTAGCTTTTGATTTTTTCATTGTTATTATTAATCATTTTGAGGGTGAAAGGTGTGTTAATCTTTTATTTTTCCGGTCTTAGCCATTTTATTTTATAAAATCTTCAACGGAAAGCTTATTGACGGATGGCTTAGTATGATCATACTAATTCATCTGCACTTGTCAACCTTCTTATGGGGAGAGTGGGGCGGTTTTGTGAAAATATAGTGAATTTACTTATTGTTTTTGCATAATTACTGCCATTTTCCCTCGTTATAATGAAAAGATTACGCGTTATGATTTTATTCAAATGATTAGGGCTTAACGATTGCCTGCGTATCTATTCGCAGCGGTAGTTCACGGACGAAGGAAATGAATTGATATAGGGGAAGTGCTGCTTATTGAGTCCAGGAGTCCCGCAGATTAGTGCATTCAGTTTTCAATCGCTGATCGGCTGAACCCTGATAATGTGACTCAGTCCCTCAATGAAACCAGCGGACAAGAATATGATATTTGAGATGTCAAAGATGTGAGCCGCCTGGATTGGCATACAGGTGCAGACCGTGTGAATCAGAGACTTTATAAGGTTACGGGAAGGTTTAAGACTGTGGATTCTGGTGCCGTTACGCAGTGTTGCTGGTCACTCTATAGTTGAGCTGAAGCAGACCACTAACATTTCCCGATGCGGAGGAAAAACAGAAAAGACATCGGGAAAGGGGTTTCACGCTAACCTGTTGAATCAACATCAGATAAAGATTCGCAAGGATGCATGAGAACTGAAAGATGGCTCCTCTGACTGGACTCGAACCAGTGACATACGGATTAACAGTCCGCCGTTCTACCGACTGAACTACAGAGGAATCGTGTGAACGGGGCGCATAGTACTGGCCCCGTACTGGTGTGTCAATACTAAATTTAACCCGCTGATTCAATTGGCTAATTAAAGCACAACGTGCTGTTTTAATGTACCTGGTTTATCCCTTCGTGGTAACCGCCGGTCTGACCGCGCAGGCGGTTGAGCGGATCCTGCTGGTAGAAGTGGCAGAAGCGTTGCCACAATGCCGGGAAACGCGGGGCGAAGAGTTCGGGAGCGCTGAAGAAATACTCCGACAGCACGGCGAAACACTCTGCGGGATCGGTTGCCGCATAGGCATCAATGCTGGCTGCGCTTTCTCCCACCAGATCGATTTCATCCTGAATATTATCCATGGCGGCGCGCAAATCATGCTCCCAGCCAGCCACTTCACGCAGTGGGATCAGCGGGATGCCGCTGGCTCTGTCGCCATTACGCGTATCCAGCTTATGCGCAACTTCGTGGATAATCAGATTGAAGCCGGAAGCATCAAACGAATCCTGAATGTCGAGCCAGTTAAGGATAATCGGCCCCTGTTGCCAGCTCTGACCGGATTGCACCATGCGCTGGTTATGCACGAGGCCGATATCATCTTCCCACTCATCGTCCACCACGAACGGAGCCGGGTAAATCAACACTTCGTGAAAACCATCCAGCCATTCGAGGCCCAGCTCCAGCACGGGCAGACAAAAGAGCAGACTGATGCGCGCGCTCTTTAAGGCGTCTAAATCGAATCCTTGTAATGGAACCAGCCGCTTTTGTTGTAAAAAGCGATCCGCAAGCTGAACAAGTTTAACCTGCTCATCAGGCGATAAATTTGCTAATACCGGGGCGTTTAGTGCTTCTTCCCACGGGAACGTCGCCTCATCAGCGGAGTCTTTTGTTTTCCAGGGCCACTTAATCATCGTTTTGCTCGCAAACTCGCCACTTGAACCAAATTAACGGGACAGGGTCTGTTAAAATGCCAAATTACCTGGCATCATGGCAACCATCTGAACGGAGAGATGCCGGAGCGGCTGAACGGACCGGTCTCGAAAACCGGAGTAGGGGCAACTCTACCGGGGGTTCAAATCCCCCTCTCTCCGCCACTTCACCCAATCGGTTGTTTCTTACTGATTTTATTCCGGAAATGCCTCGCTTGTACTTCATGAATGTTACACATCATGGATAAATCTGTCATGTGCACATATCTCATAAAACGTAATGCGATTTATTATTTTTACCTCAGATTCCTCTCGCTCTGGTTTGACCATTTTGATCGTCGCAAGTGCGCGCGTTCCTTTTGATGTCTTTGCGTTGCGAAGCCGCACATTTGACCTGCCGGGCACAATGATTATGCGCTGGCTCTGCGTTACTTAACAGCGATCTGCATTCGCTCTTTTTCCTGTCAGCAGTGAGTGTGCCGTGCTGTTTATCTCTTCTTTATATTGACCTGAGAAATACTGTTTTAAATAAGATGTTAATTGTAGCAATCAGTAATATTGCTTCTTACAATTATTATTAACTATCGTTTTCATTATTACTGGAAGTTGCCATGGCTGAAGGTAATAACTGAAGTATGTAAATGTTTCTGAGCTTATTATCTCTGTGCTTATAAGCTCAAATAAAAATATCTTTAAATATTAATTTGATTGTTTTATTGACCTGGGTTTTTCTCGCGTTCAACTTATTTTTACCAGTTTCGCTCATTTTATTATTAATCGGAGAGGCTATGTTTGATTTTTTAAGGCGTTATGGGACGACAAGTATCCCGGCTGTGTGGAAATATGGAAAGGTTAGATGCATTATTCTTGATGATCTCAAGTACACCGAGCCGGATACCTATGCTTTCATAAAAAAAAGATATCCAGATTACAGGGATATTTTGTTCGGTGGCTTCGTAAGGGATTTCTGCGCCGATATGGGTGAGAATGATAAATTAATTATCGTCAGTCATTCGACTGAGTTTGGATTGCGCTATGCAAAAATGACAGACGATTTTATTTATTATCTAAAACTATGGGGTTTGAAACGCATTGGAGTATTAAAATTCCATTGTTGCCATATTGGCGAGCGAGAATGGTTGCGGGTGCTTGGTGAAAAAATGCTCAGGGATGGGATTTCATTTTCTTATATTAGCGGCCCGTCTTCTTCCGGTGATAAAGGGCAATATATTTACGATCTGAAATATGGCACCTCTTATACACCTGGAAAATACAAGATAATAAAAGGGGATATTAAAAGAGATTTTAAAGGGACACGATATGTAATGAAAAACGGCATTCAAGTCGCACCCCGTGCCAAAAATCAACCGAATCAATATCGTACGGTTATTACCGGATAGAATACAGGTGGCAAGACGGAACATTTCTCCGCTCTCTGATACTGATAGCGCCAATCCCGTGCCATTTACTTGTCAGTAAATCCTGTGGCAACGTAACCGGCAGGTCGCGTTGCCACAGGGTCAGAAACGACGCTCATCATCTGTTTACCAGGCGTCATTTACGGATGCGTTTATTACCATCATCTTATGCAACGCTACGAGTGCGAGTAGCGCCTTTGCGGGCTGGTGCAGTCGCTCTCTTTGCTCATCCGCTGGATGATGTCCTGGCGCAGCAGGAACTTTTTGATCTTACCGGATGATGTTCTGGGCAGCTTATCGACGATGACGATGCGCTCTGGGTATTTATACTTCGCCATCCGCTTACGGCTGAAAAAAGCCACCACATCCTCCAGGCGTAGCGGTGGCTCCCGCGTTTTCAACACCAGATAAGCGCATGAGCGTTCCCCCAGACGTTCGTCGGGCATCGCTACCACGCAGGCATCCTCAATGGCCGGATGCTGTAACAGCACATCTTCCACTTCGCGGCTGCTGATGTTCTCGCCGCCGCGCACGATAATATCTTTTTTACGCCCGGTAATGCTGATATAGCCCGCGTCGTCCATCCGGCAGAGATCGCCACTGTAGTACCAGCCCTCGTCATCCAGCGCCCTGGCAGTCAGTTCCGGCTCATCCAGATAGCCCATAAACACATTCGGGCCGCGCGAGGCCTCTTCTCCTTCCATACCGCGCAGCAGCGTTTTGCGCGACTCATCCACCACTTTAATTTCCACACCGGCAGCGGCATAGCCATCGGTATTCATCATGCGCGGCAGCGGATCATCGAGATTCACCAACGCGTGGGGCGAACTCTCCGTCGAACCGTAAATGCTTAACAGCTTGATCCCAAGCTGCTGACAACCCTGCGCCACTTTTTTGGGGATAGTGGTTCCACCGCAAAGAAAGAAACGCAGCGATAAAAGATCGGCCGGCTGTTTGCCGAGGGCGCACAAGATGTCATACACAAACGGCGTGGCGCCGAGCATACAGGTGCAACGCTGTTGCTCCAGCAGTGCGAGACAGGCCTCCGGGGTGAAAATATCCAGCAATACACTGCGAGCACCGATCAGAAAGGGCGCGGTGACGCCGTGCAAAAAGCCGGTTGCATGACCGAGCGGTGCAGGCATCAGAAACACATCCTGCCAGGTGAGATTCAACCGCGCGCAGTAGGCTCGTTCACTGGCGAGAATATTGTTATGGGTTAACATCACGCCTTTCGGCATTCCCTCGGTGCCGGAGGTAAACAGCACGGCGGCCAGTTCATCGCCGTGAACTTCGCGCGGTGCATGTAGTGGGGCGTTCTCCTGCACCAGTTGCCGGAAGCTAAGCGACGTGGTTGCCGGTGCCAGCTTATCCACGCCGACAATGCGTTGTAGCCAGGGTAACTGGTTTTGCAGTGGCAGGATCAAATCGACCGGACGCGTCTGCTTAAACAGCGTTGGGGCAAAGAAGATTTTTGCCTGGCATTTATTTAATACCCACACCAGTTCCGCTTCACGCCAGGCGGGCAGCAGCGGCACAGACACCGCGCCGGTTTTCAGGCAGGCCAGGTAAATCACCGTGAATTCACACCAGCCCGGTAGCTGAAATGCGACGCGATCGCCCGGTTGAATACCGCTGTTAAGCAACCATGTTGCCAGGCAACTTGCGGCGTGATCAAGCGCCGCATAGGTGTATGAATCACCATGATTATCCACCACGGCGAGTTTGTCCGGCATCGCGCGCAGGGTCTGGTGCCAGTAATCGCCCAGCGATGCATCGCCCCAATATCCTTGCCGTCGGTACGCTTCCCGACGTTCAGCATTAAACGTTATCGTGACACTCATGGACTCTTCCTGGTCAATAAACCGTTAAACGTAGTGGATGTTTTTGCATGAATTTCAGGCGGATTTGGGCTCAACCGTAGCGGAAGTCAACACCGAAGGTCCCTGCCGGGTAGTTCCAGTGTTCGAGAATGGTTTCCCCGCACAACACACGGCAGGTGCCGCATTCAAGGCAACCGGCGCAGTCGAAATGGATATTGCCCTGCGCATCCTGCTTGTAGAGATTGGCAGGACAGGCGTTGAGCAGTTTGCGAAACTCATCAATGTTGGGGTTATCGGCCAGAATAATGTGCGGATGGCCTTCATCAACATGGAATTTATTGACGCCCAGTTTGACGTCAACGTTAACGTTATTCTCCTGGCTCATAGTGCAGTCGCCCCTTTGATGCCGTCTTTCAGTAAATTCAGCAGGCCGATTTTCTTCATGTGAGACATCATCATTTTGCGTACTGGCTGATTCGGGCTACCGTCAACCGTGAACATATCATTCATGATGCCTGCCACCATTTGCGGATACTGGGTAAACAGACGCGGGTTTTCCATCAGGGCAGGGAGCTTGCGGAAATGCTGCATATCGCGCATCACGAAGCTCTGCTCCAGCGCGCGTTTATAGGCCGAAAGTGCGTGAGCCGAAAAATCTTGCTGCGCTCTGGCGGCAATCGCGGTATTGGCCGCGGCTTCCGCCGAAGCGATGGCTAAGTCCATACCGCGTACCGTATAGCCCAGATTGAGGCACAACCCGGCAGCATCACCCACGATCATCACCCCGTCGCTGACCAGTTGCGGGATCATCGCGAGACCACCTTCCGGCACCATATGCGCCGAGTATTCCAGCAATTTCCCGCCCTGAATCAGCGGGCGAATAGCTGGATGCTGTTTAAAGTCCTCCAGCATTTGCGGCACGCTTTTCCGGGCCTGACCCATCTCTCCCAGCCCGCAAACCAGACCAATCGATACCGACTCCCGATTGGTATAGAGAAAACCGCCGCCCATCAGGCCATTCGATGGAGAGCCAGCAAACAGCCAGGCGGCACCTTCGTTCCCGCAGAGATTAAAGCGATCGTCGATTTGCGTGGTCGACAGGCTAATCAGTTCCTTCACGCCCACGGCATAATGGTGCGGCGAGGGCGCCGGCACCATCCCCAGAGAACGTCCCAGCAGCGAATTGACACCGTCAGCGAGAATCACCACATTGGCCTCAAGAATGTCATCACCTGCCTGCACGCCGGTGACCTGATTGACTTCACGGATCAACGCATCCACCCGGACACCCGGAATAAATTGCGCGCCCGCTTCTTCGGCTTGCTCCATCAGCCACGGATCGAGTCGGCTACGCAGCACGGTATAGGAGGCCTGCTCCGCGAGCTCAGATTTCTCGCGTTGAAAATCGAGGGTGACGGCGTTGTCATCGGTTAAAAAGGAGATTTTCTCCCGCGTGACCGTGCGCTCAATGGGCGCGCGCTGCGCGAAACCGGGCATGATGCGCTCAATACTGTGCGCGTAGAGTCGGCCGCCGGTCATATTCTTACTGCCCGCGTTGTTGCCGCGTTCAATAACCAGTACATCCAGTCCGGCTTTGGCCATCACATAAGCCGCCACCGTTCCCGCCACGCCCGCGCCCACTACGATGGCGTCAAATTTTTCATCCGACATGCGTTATGCTCCCTTCCCGCAGCGCCTGCGGGATACGTATCTTAGTGGCTCAATTCACCGATCAGGGCCGGGACGACTTTGTAGATATCGCCCACCAGACCGTAATCGGCGTAATTGAAAATCGGCGCGTTTTTATCTTTGTTGATGGCGACGATCACTTTGGCGCCATTGCCGCCGACCATATGCTGGATCTGCCCGGAAATCCCCAGCGTCAGGTAGAGATCGGATTTCAGCAGTACGCCGGAGACGCCCACATAACGTTCGCGTTCCATCCAGTTTTCGCCTTCGGCAATCGGGCGCGAGCAACCCACTTCCGCACCCAGCACGCTGGCCAGTTCTCGTACCATCGCAAGGTCATCTTTCGCCGCCAGGCCACGGCCAACACCCACCACGCGTTTCGCTTTACTCAGATCCACACTGCTCAGCGTTTTCGCGCGGCGTTCCAGACAACGGATCTCGTGGCGCGGCGCAATATAGTCCGCAGTGACAACCGGGCAGGTGCGCGACGAATCTGCGGCCGTAGGCTCCAGTACGCCGGATGCGAGGGTAATGATGGCGAGCGAGCCGTTGAGTTTCTCTTTCCCAAACGCCAGACCACCGTACATACGGTGTTCCGCACAGACGCTGCTGTCGGCAATGGTGACAGCCGTGGCGTCATTAACCATCGCCGCGTTCAATTGCACGCTCAACCGCGCGCCCAGCGCTTTGCACCGTTTTGTCGCGGCCATCAGCAGTAATGATGGCTGACCGGCAGCGTCCGGCCCGATCCGCGCCGCAAGAGTCTCAGCGAAATTTTCAATGCGTTGCAGTTCAGAGTGGGGTTCAAGCACTATCACGTTGTCGGCGCCCAGAGACTGGACTCGCTTGACCTGTTCTGCGCCATAGACGATGGCATGTACCTGCTGGCCCCAAAGGCGTGCGCCGGACAGTAATTCGGCATAGCGTTCTGCGTTATCGCTCAGTACCCAGACATGGGTTAATTGACTCATGGTGTTCTTCTCCGTTGGGCTTAATTGAGGGCTTTTTTCACGAGTTCAGCCAGTTGGGCAATCGCTTCGGGTGAATCATTGTCGAGGATGATGTGTTTGCGCGTGGTGGCTGGTGGTACGGTGATTTCCATCAGTTCCGCCAGCGGTGAGGACGGGCTCCAGCCAATGTCGCTGGCCTGCCACTGGTTGACCGGTTTTTTACCCGCACCAAGGATGGCTTTCATCGAAGGAATACGCGGGACGTTTATATCGGAAGTGACACAGAGAACGGCGGGTGGCGCCAGTTCGATTACTTCGACCTCCTCTTCCAGCGTGCGCTCAATGCTGAGTTTGTCGCCGTTACGCTGGATGTTGCTGACGGCGTTAATCACCGGCAGTTGCAGGATCTCACCAACCAGCAAGCCCACCTGTTGGGCGTAGAGATCCCCGGAACCTTCGCCAAACAGCATCAGATCGAAGCCCATCTTCTCTGCCGCCGCCGCCAGCGCCTGGGCGATTTCTTTCGGCAGGGCATGTTCCAGTTGCGCATCCTGCAACATAAACAGGCTGTCCGGGCCGCGAGAAAGTACGTCTTTACGCACTTTTGAATTTTGCAGCAGCGAACCGCCAACGGTCAGGGCGGCAATCTCATCATCATCGCTGGCGAGCTGCGTCGCCGCTTCGATAGCATTGAGATCGAACTGGCTGATCTTCGCTGCTGCATTGTCAAAGCTGAGCGCGTGGTCGGGCGTGACCACGATGTCCTGTTCCTCAGGTACCAGTTTGAAGCAGGCTATTATTTTCATGGCATCTCCTGTGAGTCGCGGGCGAATATTGGACGTAGCGCCAATATCGACGGAAAGTAAAAAGTGACTGGAAACAGTGTGCGATAGCGGGATGCGCTTTTCGACGGGACAATTTGTTTTCGTTGCTAACAATCTTGCAAAAAAAGTGAGATCGCCCAGGCAAAATAAAAGTGAGGGAAATTAATTTTCAGGCGTAAACATATTATCTTGCATGCCGGGCAAATAATCTTGTTCTGCAACAGCGAAGGAGTGTTGAATAACCGCAGTAGTCGCTCTATTTTACCCTTATTATTTTGTTCAGGCTTATTCTTAACATGTGAGGTTGTCATGTATCAGCGATGCTTTGATAATGCCGTGGAACCCCTTTTCGTGCAGGGGGAAACGCCCCGATTTTCGCGCTTTGTCATCAGCGATGACCCAACCTGGGAATCCGGGCATCATGTTCACGATAATGAAACTGAGCTTATTTTTGTCAAAAAAGGGATTGCACGATTAATCATTGATTCGTCGCTGTATGTCGCGCACGAGAACGATATTGTGGTGATTGAGCGGGGGCGGTTACACGCCGTCACTTCCGATGCGAACGCGCCTGCCACTACCTATACCTGCGCGCTGTATGGCTTTCGTTTTCGCGGCTGGGAAGAGAACCAACTGTTGCAACCGCATTCGTGTCCGGTCATTTCTGCCGGGCAGGCAAAAGAGGTGATTACCAGCATCTTTCATGAATTGAGCGTAATGTTGCCGCAAAGTAAAAATACATTAACATCTTCGGTCTATGATGCTTTTGCTTATGCGCTGACGGTGTTGTACTTCGAAAACTTTAAAAACGCTTACCGATCGGAGCAGGGGTATATTAAAAAAGATGCATTAATTAAAGATATTCTGGTTTATCTGAATAACAACTACCGTAAAAAAATAACGCTCGAACAGTTGTCAAAACAATTTCACGCCAGTGTCAGTTATATCTGTCACGAATTTACTAAAGAATACCGTATTTCTCCCATCAACTATGTGATTCAGCGGCGGATGACGGAAGCCAAATTTGCGCTGACCAATACCGACAATTCGCTGGCCGAAATCTCCTGGCGCGTGGGATACGAAAACGTCGATCATTTTGCCAAGCTCTTTCTGCGTCATGGTGGTTGCTCACCCAGCGACTACCGTCGGCAATTTAAAAATAACGTGGTTGAATCAGAGTATCTGTCCGATTTTTACGTGCCGGAAAAAGTGCTGTATTAATTTTCCTGTAGCTCCCGGCGCGCCGGGAGCTACAGCGCAGTTTTAATCCTGGTAATCCTTCAGAATCTGGCGTCCTGCGATGTAAATCATGATCTCGTCAGTGCCGCCACCGATGCGTTCACAACGTACATCCCGCCAGAAACGAGAGACGCGCGCTTCATCGGTATAACCCAGCCCACCCATAATCTGGATGGCATCATCAATCACCTCCTGTGCGGTACGGGCGCAGTGCAGCTTCGCCAGTGCAGCGCTGGTGCGCAGGGACTGCTGCTGATCGGCCTGCCAGGCCACTTTCAGTACCATATTGCGCATGTTCTCAACTTTTACCGCCATTAACGCCAGTTTTTCCTGGATCATCTGGTTATGGCCAATTGGTTTACCGAAAGCAATGCGCTGATTGGCATAGCGGGCAGCATCTTCAAACGCGCATTCGGCAAAGCCGGTACTGCGGGCGGCGTTGATCAGGCGTTCCATTTCAAAGTTGTACATCACATTGAGAAAGCCCATGCCTTCTTCGCCGACCATATCGCTCTCTTCAACTTCGACATTGTCGAGATACACTTCGCAAGTGCTGAGCATATGCCAGCCGATTTTGTGCAGCGGGTTAACTTTGATCCCCGGTTTTTTCGCGTCCACCCACCACAGCGTAAAGGCTCTTTTCGGATCTTTAGGCTGCGGATCGCGCGCCAGCACCAGCATGTAAGGGTATTCCTTCGCCCCGGTAATGAAGGTTTTCTGCCCGTTCAGGTAGACCTTGCCGTTTTTGCGCGTGTAGCTGGTGGTGGCACTGTTGTTATCGGAACCCGCTCCCGGTTCGGTTAATGCCAGCGCATACGCCGGATCGCCGGTTTCCATCGTACTTTCCGCCGTTTTCCGTAGCTGCTCAGCGGAGCCGAAACGACGCATGCTGTGGATGCACTGGCCGTTGGTGATCAGGAATGCCGGTGCGCCGCATTTTGATACTTCCATCAGCGCCAGCATCTGCGTGACATAATCTGCCGGGATGCCGCCGAACTCTTCTGGCACGCCGAGCATAGAGATGCCGTTATCGGCGAGTGCACGCATAAATTCGCGTGGGTAAGTTGCTGTCTGATCGCAGGTACGGAAATACTCTTCCGGGAAGTTGCTGGTAATGAGTTCCCGGATGCTGGCAAGCAGCAGTTCCTGCTCTTCGGTTAAAGAGAAATCCATTATCGTACTCCTGTTAATTGGCCGCTTCGGGTAACACAAACCCCATGGTGGCATCGATAAATAAGCGTGGATCCATCAGTTTCAGGTCGGGAGAAATCACCGGCGTGAACGCCATTTTGTCCAGAATGTCTTTTTGCAGATCGACGCCCGGCGCAATCTCCATTAAATGGAGACCGTCCTCTTTCAGGGTAAATACTGCGCGTTCGGTGATGTAACGGACGTCCAGCCCGCGTTCGAGGGCGATTTTTCCGCTGAAGGTAATTTCTGGCAGCGTGCTAATGAATTTTTTCACCCGGCCTTCCTGCACAATGCGCAACTGGCCGTCGGTAATCTCGGTCTTCAGCCCGGCGGCAGTCAGCGTGCCGCAGAACACAATTTTTCGTGAGGTGGCGCTAATATCAATAAACCCGCCGGTGCCCATAATTTTGCCATTGAATTTATGCACGCCGACGTTGCCGTGTTGATCCACTTCGGCAAAGCTCAGGTAACACACATCAAGGCCGCCGCCGTGGTAGAAATCAAACTGCGAGGTCATATCGAGAATGGCGCGAGTATTGACGTTGGCACCGAACGCCACACCTTGCGAGGTGATGCCACCGACCGGCCCGGTTTCCACCGTCAGCACGAAATCATCGGCACAGCCTTCTTCACGCGCCACCAGGCCGATGCCGTCGGCAATACCGACCCCCACATTTCCCACCGCGCCTTTGCGCATCTCAAATAAGGCGCGGCGCGCCACCAGCTTGCGCTGATTGAGGGGCAGGGTAAGTTGCGTACTGTCGTCGAGCGTGAAATCACCAGAGATAAAGCGGTTCACCGGTGCGCCGCCGTACAACTGCGTCTGGTTGGGATCCACTACCACGATATCCACCAGGTAACCCGGAATGCGCACTGATTTCGGATGCAGCGTGGCTTTTTTCACCATTTTCTGCACCTGCATCATCACAATCCCGCCGTTGTTATGCACCGCCTGCGCCAGTACCAGTGCATCCAGATACATCACTTCATCTTCAAACGAGGCATATCCTTCGCTGTCACAGGTGGTGGCGCGGATAAACGCGATGTCCGGGGCAATGGCTTTGTAGTAGAGGTACTCTTTGTTATCGATCTCGACCAGTTTGATCAGATCTTCCTGGGTGACTTCATTCAGCTTGCCGCCTTGCTGGCGGGGGTCAACGAAGGTGCCCAGTCCGATATCGCTAAGGATGCCGGGCTGGTGGGCCGCCGCGGCGCGAAGCGTCTGTGTTAATACGCCTTGCGGGTAGTTGTAGGCGGCAATTTTACCTTGTTCTGCCAGATCGGAGATGCGCGGCGATTGTCCCCAGTGTCCGCACAGTGCCCATTTCACCAGGCCTTCCTGTGCCAGCGGGCTGATCCCGCGATCGGCACGGTCGCCAAGTCCGGTTGGGCTGATAATGGAAAGGTTTCGCGGTGTTTGCGTCTGTTTATATTTATCGGCTAACGCGGTGATCAATGTGGTGGCTTCGAGAATGCCGCCACCTGCGCCTAAAATGCACAGCGTGGCTTCGTCGGGAATATATTCCACCGCTTCCTGCGCTGACAGTACAGTCACGCGTCCATTGAGGCGTGAGGGTCTTTCAGGTTTCATAATGACTCCTGGGATGTCCGTGCGGTGCGGATATCTGGCTTTATTCGCCGGTATTCAACCGTGAATTAAAGCCGAGCGCGTCCGCTGAATATTTGAAAATATTCATGTCCGGGCATTATTTAATGTAGGGCGAAAACGTTTAGTTCCGCCTGAATATACTCTCTCAGGCCTGATGCAATATCGTTAAGGCAATACGCAGGTCGCTAACGGATATTTGTCCTGGTGCCGAGGCCTTTTTCACCGCGCCAAACGTTGCGGCCGAGCCGAACACCTCACCTGCCAGCCGTGAAATGACCCCGGCTTTTGCCATCGACATGGTAATAAGCGGGCGGTCGGCATAGTGTTCGTGCATCTCAAGCGTCGCGGTAAGCAGGGTCAGCACATCGGTTTTGTTCTTCGGCATCAGCGCGATTTTGGGTATATCGGCACCCAGTTGCTGCATTTTGCGCAGGCGCTGCACAATCTCTTCTGCTGGTGGCGTGTTATGGAAATCGTGGCTGGACATGATAACTTTCACGCTTTTCGCGTGCGCATGTTCCACCATGGCTTTGACCAGCGCCTCGCCGGTAAACAGCTCCAGATCGATGATATCGACCAGACCGCTATCAACTGCCGCGCGGTTGAGCGCAATATACTGCTCCGCCGATAGCGCCTGTTCACCACCTTCTTTCGCGCTGCGGAAGGTAAACAGTAACGGTTTATCCGCTATTGCATTGCGGATGACAAATACCGCTTCCAGCACAGCATCAATGGAGGCGACATTGCTGAAATGGTCAACACGCCACTCCAGGATATCGAAGTCCGCGTCACGATAGGCCTGCGCTTCCGATTTAACACTGGCGATATCTTTCCCCATCAGCGAGACGATGATTTTGGGAGCTCCTTCGCCAATCACGAGATTTTTTACGCTTACCGTTTTCATTCAGTACCTCTTATTCAACGGTCTTTCAGGCTTCGAAGCCCATGACGTGTTTCACGTATTCCAGCGGAAACTCTTTACCGGTCCACAGTTTGAACTGTTCAGCCCCTTGCCACAGCAACATGCCGTAACCATCAATGGTTTTGCACCCGGCTTGCTGCGCCTGTTGCAACAGTTTGGTGATATGCGGGTTATACACGCATTCGGTGACCAGCAGACCCGGACGAAGCAGGCTGATATCGCTGATGAGGCTTTGATCATCCAGCGGTTTCATGCCGATTTTGGTGCCGTTAGTGAGGATGTCTGCGGTAGCAAGGGCAGCGGCAAACGCTTTCTGATCCGCAAGGTCTGTCACGGTTACCACGCAATCGGTGTTTTCGTTGACGCGACGGGCAAAGGCGACGGCTTTTTCGAAGAAATCATCCCGGCGGTTAAACAGTTTAATCTCTTTCAGCCCTTCAATGGCACCTTGTGCGCCAATCGCGGTTGATGCCCCTCCGGCACCCAGCAGTACCATGGTTTTGCCTTTGATGTCGAAACCGCTCTCTTTGATGGCGCGGATATGTCCGGTACCGTCGGTGTTGTAGCCGCGTAAATAGCCATCATCGTTGACAATGGTATTGATAGCGCCAACCAGTTTTGCCGCCGGGGTTAATTCATCCACATACTCGCACGCCAGTTGTTTATTCGGCATGGAGACGCCGGTGCCGCGCATTTTTAAGGCTTTCAGCCCGGCAATGGCATTGGCGAATGTCGAATTATCGACTTCAAATGCCATATAGGTAAAAGGCAGCCCGGCTTTTTCCAGCGCCTTATTTTGCATTTCCGGAGAAAGACTGTGCCGGATAGGGTAGGCCATCAGGCCAATCAGTTCATATTTTGCAGTTACATCCATCATAGACTCCTTGAATATTTATCGTGAACGGAAGCTGTTTTTTGAAAATACCGTTCGCCGAACCGCACATCGTTTTTAGGAATATTGAAGACGCGGTAGTAACGGACGAAGACAATGGCGGCGGTGAGGAAGGCCAGCAGTGCGAAGAAGAAATCCAGCAAGATGATGTACTGCAGTCCAATGTTAGAGAGATACCCGGTAATCAGCGGAATAATAAAATTCGCCAGCCCGCCCATCATCATGTAGACGCTGGTGACTTTGGCTTTGCTCTTCGGGAAGAACTCAGACATCACCGACACACCCAGTTGCAGGATGCCGCCCGCTGCGGAAAAGCCGATAACAAACGCACCGGCATTGCACACCAGTGGCGACGGGAACAAATAGATAACAGCTGCTGTAATAGCCGCCAGCCCGGCGTTAAAGACGTTGGCCCAGACAGGACGTACTTTTGTCTTCAACAGTGCGGCGAAGATGAACACGCACAGCAGCGATCCCATGCTGTAGTAAGAGATGGTTTTTAGGGCGTCGGCTTCCGCCATTCCGGCAAATGCCATGGCATATTTCGGCATCCATACCACGATGACGTAAAAGGTGGAGAAGGCTGCAACGCCGAATAATACCGAGGCAATGCCTTCCAGCCACGGCAGCGGTTTGCTGTTCATCTGCGGCAGCGCTTTGGCGACGCTGGCATCGACCTGCTGGCCGGGGAAGCGGCTTTTCAACAGCATCAACGTGATCAGGACAAACAGAACACCGGGAATAATGACGCTATAGCCGTACCAGATATCATTAAGCAGCATGTAGCTGACGATCATTGGGTAGAGCATCTGCCCGAAAGAAACCATCGCTTTTACCAGAATCACCGCCGAGCCGGACGCTGTCGGAAAACACTCCATCAACGCCGGGTAGCCTCCGGTATCGAGCGCCGAGTTGGCGACACCGACGCAGACAGCCAGAACAAAAGCCACCATCAGGTTCGGGCTGGAGGGGATGCCAAAGAAAAAGAGCATATACAATACGACGCCCAATAAAATAACGGCCCGGCGACCGAACTTGTCGGAAATAACGCCAAAGAACAGAATACTGACCAGACGACCCAGACCGATGCCCGAAATTAAATAAGCAATGCCCGCATTGTTGGTGGAAAATTTCGCCGCCAGAGATGTCATATTTTGCGCCAGCGTAATAACGCTAATGCCGTGCAGGAAATAACTAAGATAGATACAGATTACCGCCAGGATAAATGGGGTGCTGAAAGCCTTATTCTGAGACATTTTTCACAGCTCCGTGCAGATTTTAAATTTTTTCTCCCGCAGCGCTTACTGTGATATCTGGCCGCGAGTTTAGATATTACTTTACGTTCTTTCAACATTCGGCCATACATAGTATGGCGCTTAATTTTCCAGGTTTATTGCATGATAAAATGTGAAGTGAAATGGCTTTTATATCGTTTTGAACGCTATCAATTGTGTCGCTAAATAACGTCCGTATTATTTTGCACAAGCGCATCAACAATATTGCATCGGGAGGGTTATTCGGCGACAGGTGCCATATTCACCGAGCGCCTGGATGCCATACGGCTGCGTAAACCAATAAAAAGTGCCAGCAGAAAACCGATAGCCGCAATGGCAGTATCAAACCACATAATATCAGCAATACTGTGCTCAGAGAGGCGTGCCGTTATTAATGGGATGGTAAAAGTAGCAATGCTTCCCGCGCTGTAATAAATACCGGTCGCTTTTCCTTTGGCGTAAGGAAAACGGGCGGCCATCAATGTCAGGCCAATTTGTACGACGCCACCTGCGGAGGAGAAACCAATAACAAACGAAAAAATCACCACCATCCCAACGCTGGGATGCAGACATACTGTCAGCAAGGCAACAAACGAGATAAAAGTGTACAGCACTAATAACGCCATGGTTCTGGCGGTTTTCCGTACCAGTGGAGCGGTAATGAAAACGCAGAGCAGCGAACCGCAGGTGTAAACGCTGAGCAGTTTGATAGACTCGGTATACGACATGCCGACAACAAACTGACCGTATTGCGCAAGCCACTGACTGATAAGGTAAAAAGTGGTCATTGAGATATAGCCATACAATGTGTAGCTGGCCAGATCGATAACGGAGCAGTGGTGTTTAAGCGTGCTGTCTGCGACCGGTGGCGATTTGCGCGCACGGTGAGGGGGAAAGGTGCAGCGGAGTAAAAACAGGCCGTTGAGGATCATAATGGCGGCGGCAACCAGAAAGGACCAGCCGAACCAGATTTCCGCCCATACCAGCAGGCTGATGATCATCGGTAATAAAAACTGCCCCGCAGAAATAAACGCTTTGATCAGCACATTCGCCGTGCCGGGGGAACGCGGAAATGCTTCCATCAGGCTGGGATAGGTTCCTGCGTCGAGAAAACTGTTGGCGATCCCGGCTAAAAAGCCAAACGCATAAGCCACAACAATGCTGTGTGTGTTGATGATGCCGAAAAAAAATGCGAGATAGCAAAGCATGCCGAGAATAATAAATGGTCGACGGCCAAATTTGTCCGACAATATTCCGGAGAAGAGCAAAACGCTTAGCCGGCCAATACCGAGTGAGGAAATAACAACAGATACTCCTGCTGCATTGGTCTGCCACTGGAGTTCGAGCGAAGACATATTGAGGCTCATTAAAATGACCCCCATGCCGTGCACCAGGTAATTCAGATAAAGACCCAGGGCAGTCGAGAGATAGGTGTTTTTCATTTTATTTACGGCGTGAAGGTGAAATGGATCGTTGGCGGTGTCAGCAGACAAACGTCTTTAGCACAGATGTTCCAGATCATGCGCATAGAGTTCGGCGGCCACTGACTGATAAACCTTCCAGTCCAGATAATCCCCATCATGATATACCGTCCGAAACGCAGCCAAATCCACGAAAAAACGCATCGTATTATTGCCAATGCGATTGTTTATTCGTTGGATGAGAGCGTTAATATGCGATTGCCTTTTTTTTCTCAGCGCCAGCAATTTTTCAACAATATCCGCTGGGATAGCTTTTTCTCCCTTTTCCCATGCCTGCCACTCTGCTGCCGTATTATCCGGTGCAATCCAGGTTGCGCACTCTTCGATGCTCATCGCGAGAATATGGCGTAATGCCTGTAATTCATATGCGTTCATAATTTAATTGCTTCATATAAAAACGATTGTGCATAAATAACACTATTGCGCAGATTGCGGATTGAACAGAGTCACACTATTTTGTGCAATATTATTTGTTATCGGTCTGTAAAGCTCCGGCCTGAATTCTGCTGTCTGCGTGGGCAAGTCGCATTTCGAATGAAACCCGACAGTGGCGGATGTCACCGTTGTCTTGTGCGCGTGCGATCGGGGATCACTTCCGCTGTTTGTCGCTCCTGCCCAGGTTTGCCGATCGGTTTCTCAATGATGAGCACCCTTAGCGTTACGCGTTAGTCGTGTTATGTGTAGAAATAATTCCGGATGATATTTTCCCATTAATTATTTGTACAATAAATAACATGGTGTCTGAGAATATGTTTAGCGTCATGATGGGCTGAGTAGGATTATTCCCTGTTTTTCCTTAATTATCTGCGATGTCAGGTAATAAAAATGAGAAATATCGTAGGTATTCTGTTTTTACACGATGTGATTATGATTCGCGAACCATTGCAACCATTTGTTTTTAATGGTTATTTTAAATTTATGGTTTCTGTAAATTCAGGGGTTATTGGTATTGATGTTGGTTATTTTAATAAGAAGAAAAAAGTCCGACATATAAATATCGGACAAGTCAAACAGGAGCGACAGTAAAAAATAAAGAAAGGAAGGTGGATAACAAACGAGTCAGGATAATTACACAGTTTTTGTAATAAGAAAACTAATTTTTTAGCCTTAAATAAAACTAAAACACTTTGTTTTTTTATTCTGTTTATTTTTACGAACTTCTTTGCACCAAAACAGGGCGAGCTGACGTGTGACAGTAAAATATATAAATAAAGCTGATATATCTTTAAAATTCATTTTCTGGGGATATGATGTGAAAGTAGTCACATTCGTATTGAAAGAAGCTTTTCCTTTTCACCCTTAACAGCGCGGAAAACGACATTATGGAAGATAAAGCGAAACGAAGTCTGGGGGGAAAGCTGGCGTTATGGGTTTTCTGGATTTTTTGTGTCTGGTTTATCTGGAGCCTGTTGAACGATATCTGGTTGCCTGGACCGCCTTCGGGCAACGCGAATGGCGCAAGGGGCGCAGCCAGCGCGGATGGGTTCAACAGCTTCAGCAGCGTACTGGTGCTTGGCGTGGTGGGAGCGATACTCGGCGCGATTGCCTGGTATACTCGCCCACGCGATCCTGATGCCTGAAGATGTTATGGTAATGACTTTTCATCGACAGGACGCACAATGAATTTATCTGACTGGCAACACCGTTTCGATAAATGGGTGACGCAACACTTTAATCATGCTGATGCAGCCCATGATGTGTCGCACTTTCGCCGGGTGTGGAAAACCGCGCAGACGCTGATGCTGGGGCAGCAGGTTGATGGGCTGGTGGTGCTGGCTGCCTGCTATTTCCATGACATTGTCAGCTTTGCGAAAAACCACCCGCAACGCCATCAATCCTCGGTACTGGCGGCGCAAAAAACCGCTGAAATTCTGGCCAATGACTTCCCTGATTTTCCCGCAGGCTCGGTGCCAGCCGTGCGTCATGCCATTGAAGCGCACAGCTTTAGCGCAGGTATCGCACCGCTCACGCTGGAAGCCAAAATCGTTCAGGACGCGGACAGGCTGGAATCGCTTGGCGCGATTGGTCTGGCCCGCGTGTTTGCTGTCTCCGGTTCGATGGGCGCGGCGCTCTTTGACGGCAACGATCCCTTTGCCGCAGAGCGGGAACTGGACGACAGAGCCTACGCCCTCGATCATTTTCGCTGTAAGTTACTGAAGCTGCCTGCCACCATGCAGACAGCAAAAGGGCGGGAGCTGGCTGCGCATAACGCCGATTTTCTGGTGCATTACATGGCGAAACTGAGCGCGGAACTCCAGGGCGATCATCAACGGATTGATGATGAGGTGCTACGGCGCTTTCGTACCTCAGCAACTTAAGGGAGAAAAGAGATGGCGGATGTTCATGACAAAGCGACGCGCAGTAAGAATATGCGGGCAATCGCTACGCGCGATACGGCCATCGAAAAACGGCTGGCCGCCTGCCTGCAATCGCTGGATCTGGCGTTTCGCGTACAGGATGCCGCGTTACCAGGTCGCCCTGATTTTGTGCTGGATGAGTATCGCTGTGTGATCTTCACCCACGGGTGTTACTGGCATCGCCATAACTGCTATCTGTTTAAGATTCCGGCCACGCGTACGGATTTCTGGCTGGAAAAAATCGGCAAAAATGTGGCGCGTGATGCGCGCGACTGCGCATTGCTGCTTGAACAGGGCTGGCGGGTGCTGGTGGTGTGGGAGTGCGCATTGCGCGGCAAGCTGAAACTGAGCGACGGGGCGCTGAGCGAGCGGCTGGAAGAGTGGATCTGCGAGGGGCAACAAACCGCGCAGATCGACACTCAGGGGATTCATGCGATGGCGATTACTTCTCCACGCAAGGCGTAACAGCCGGGCGCGGCGGGAAGAGATATTTGCCCAGCGTCACCAGTACCACAGCCAGGATAATGATCCCCAGCGCCAGCCATTCAACGGAAGAGAGATGTTCGCCGCCAAAGCCCGTGCCCAGCAGTACCGCCACCACCGGGTTCACATAGGCGTAGCTGGTTGCTAATGCCGGTGACACGTTGCGGATCAGATACATATAGGCACTAATAGCGATGATAGAGCCAAACAGCGCCAGATAGCCGACGGCGAAAAAGCCGGACAGCGGCGGTATGGCGCTAAGGTGTTCGCCGCTCAGAGCCGAGGCGGCCAGCAACACGATCCCGGCGGCCAGCATTTCAATCGCGCCCGCCATCATCCCACCCGGGAGTTCAATCCGCGAACCGTACACCGAACCAAACGCCCAGCTTAGCGAGCCGATGAGGATCATGACTGCGCCCCATGGATTACCGCTCAGGTTTCCGCCGCTATTCAGCAAAATGATCCCCGCCAGGCCAATAGCAATTCCAGCCCACTCAAGCTTTCGCGTCGCGATACCAAAAAAATGGCTAAAGCACAGCGTAAACAGTGGTACGGTCGCCACGACGACCGCAGCGATGCCGGAAGGGACATTCTGATGTTCCGCCACCGTGACAAAGCCGTTACCGACAGCGAGCAGCAATACGCCAATCAGCGCCGCATTGAGCATTGGGCGCAGCGGCGGCAGTTTATGGCCGCTCAGCAACAGAATGGTTATCAGCACGATACCCGCAGATAAAAAGCGGATACCAGCCATCATGAAGGGCGGCCAGCTTTCGACGCCGACGCGGATAACAAAATAGGTAGAACCCCAGATGATGTAGAGCGCAAACAACGCTCCAATAAGCGGTAAAACTTGCCTGAAACGCATAAACCACCACAACAAAAGATACGAGGCTTATAGTAAACGTCAAAACTATACGTCTTGCGAGTGGTTAATTCGGCAGAAGCTGTTAAATTTTTGTTGACACTATGGGGTGATTCTCGCCATAGATTTTTTACTGCATACTGCACTTTATTTAGTGATAACTCTGAAAAGGAAGAAATTTTGGCAGGAAGTAGTTTATTAACATTGCTTGACGACATTGCCACCTTGCTGGATGACATTTCCGTGATGGGCAAACTGGCGGCGAAGAAAACTGCCGGTGTGCTGGGAGACGATCTTTCGTTAAATGCGCAGCAAGTAACCGGCGTTCGCGCCAACCGTGAACTGCCGGTAGTGTGGGGTGTGGCGCGCGGATCGCTGCTCAACAAGGTCATTCTTGTGCCTCTGGCTTTGCTGATCAGCGCGTTTATCCCGTGGGCTATTACACCGCTGTTGATGGTCGGCGGCGCGTTTTTGTGCTTCGAGGGTGTGGAAAAAGTGCTGCACACCCTGGCTGCACGTAAGCATAAAGAGACCCCTGAAGCCCGGCAGCATCGGCTGGAGGCGCTGGCCGCACAGGATCCACAGCAGTTCGAAAAAGACAAAATCAAAGGCGCTGTCCGTACCGATTTTATTTTATCGGCAGAGATTGTTGCCATCACGCTCGGTATCGTGGCCGACTCGCCATTGCTCAACCAGGTGCTGGTTTTATCGGGCATTGCGTTGTTGGTGACCATCGGTGTTTATGGCCTGGTGGGGATTATCGTCAAGCTCGATGACATGGGTTACTGGCTGGCAGAACGGAAAGGCGCGCTGGCGCAGGGGATGGGCAAAGGGCTGCTTGTTCTGGCTCCCTGGCTGATGAAGACCTTAAGCGTGGTCGGCACGCTGGCGATGTTCCTCGTTGGCGGCGGTATTGTGGTGCATGGCATAACGCCGCTGCACCATGCGATCGCGAATTTCGCGGCCGGTCAGCACGCGTTGCTGCAGACCCTGATACCGGTTATCGCTAATTTGCTGTTGGGATTCGCCATTGGCGCGGTGGTCGTGGCCGTCGTTAAAGGGGTTACGCATCTGCGTGGTGCGGCGAAGTAAAATCTCGCCGCAGTGATTATGCAAAACCCGCAAACTTCGTCTAATGTGAAAAAGTTTCGCCCTGATACAGGAGGCAGTGATGGTCTTTTTGGTCAGCGATGAAGTAATACCAAAAGAGGGTGGTCCGCGCATGATCGTTACCGGCTATTCCAGCGGTATGGTGGAGTGCCGATGGTATGACGGTTACGGGGTCAAACGGGAAGCCTTTCGTGAAGATGAACTGATGCCTGGCGACAGGCAAAGGGCACACGAGCAGGTGTAACCCAGTAGAAACGCCCGGCTATTGCTGGGCGTTTTTATTGTTCTCCATTCGACGCCAGTGCTAAAGATCGACTGCGGCTATACAGACTGAATTCCAGGGAGCTCGTGTGCGGCAGAACAGCGTCGTGAAACAACCGAGGTCGTTTATTACTCTGAAGCGTTATTTTCTCCCGGCACGGGTGGTTAACCTTTGCTTTCTGATTGTCATGGTGTGCTCCACGATTTTGACCTGGCGAGAAGTGATCGTCCTGCAAGGAGCTTACGTCGCCAGCCAGCGCAGCGAGCTGGAAAATGTCAGTAACGCGCTGGACATGCAAATGCAGAGTGGTGTGGATCGGCTGCTTTTTTTTCGCAACGGCATGCAGGCCGCGCTACAAACGCCGCTCGGTTTTAAAGTACTGAATAATGTACAGCAGGAGTTCGGACTCCGGCGCACACAGTCGCAGTGGCAAATCGGCCTTGATAATACGCGCACGCTGCCCATTTATGGCGTATCCGATTATTTTGTTAATCAAAGCGATCTCCTCAACCGTGATGATGAACGCTTACCTGCGGAACTGACCGCGGCGATGGAGCTCGGCTATCTGTTCCGTCTCTCCGCTAATGCTTCCATGTTGCCGCGCCAGGCGTATTACGTTTCTCGCGCCGGTTTCTATATCTCGACAAACCCGGTGGAGAGTGAAGAAAAGATCGTTCCGACCTATTATCGCCTGCTGATGCGCTCCTGGTTTCGGGGACAGCAACAGCAGGAAAATCGGGCCCGTGGCGTTCGTTGGTATACCGATCAGGCGCGCCAGGGCAGCGTAACACGCGGGTTCGTCGCTGCCAGCGTGCCGCTGGACTATCAGCAATATTGGTATGGCGTGCTGGTGCTGAGCTTTCCTATTAGCGATATCAATCGTTTATTGGTCGAAGCGCGTGAAGAGCAGGAAGGGGGGCAATATCTGCTTTATGACAGCAGCTTTAATCTGCTGACTAGCACGCTGACGGAGCAGGGGGCTGTATTTAGTGTGAATGAACGCAATCAACTGTTGGCGGATATGGAACGCGATACCCTCGGTGGGATCCATCTCGGTACTCGCTATGTTAGCTGGCAAAAGCTGAAACAGTTTGGTGGCGTACTGGTGCGTATTCACACGTTGCGGGAGGGGATAACCGGCGATTTTGGGCGTATCAGTATCGCACTGTCGCTGTTGTGGTTGCTCTTTACCGGCATGCTGCTGTTCTCGTGGGGGATTATCCGCAGGATGGTGAATAATATGTACAGCATGCAGAACACGTTGCAGTGGCAGGCGTGGTTCGATCCGCTAACGCGTCTGTATAACCGCGGCTCATTTTTTGAACGGGCAAAAACGTTATCCGAACAGGCGCGCGTGAGTAATCTGCCCTTTGCCGTTATCCAGTTGGATCTCGATCACTTTAAAAGTGTTAATGACCGTTTCGGTCATCAGGCTGGCGATCTGGTGCTCTCTCATGCTGCCGGAATAATCAGCAATACTATCGGCGGGCAGGATGTCGCCGGGCGCGTCGGCGGGGAAGAGTTCTGTATTCTGCTGCCGGGCAGCACGCTGGAGCAGGCTGCCCGGGTTGCCGAGCGTATTCGCGCGCGAATCAAGGGGAAAGAGATTCTGGTACAGAAAGACACCACGCTGCGCATTACGGTGTCGCTGGGTGTCAGCGATGCCTCTGAGAACGGCGATTACGATTTCGAATCCCTGCAATCTGTTGCTGATAGCCGCCTGTACCGCGCGAAAAACAACGGACGCAATCAGGTTTGCTCTACGGACGGTGCGCCAAAGAAATGATCCATCCCTTCGCGCCAGCCTCCCGCGCCTTCCTGCATTGTGTGATAAACCCGCTCGGGTGAATCCTGACGCAATTGTACGCCCTGGCGATTGAGGCCTTTCACCACGATAGCGTAATCGACGCTATCAAGCAGCGGCGCATCGTTAGGGCCATCGCCGAGGCCAAGCGTTAACATGCGCTGGCCCCGGTAGTGATGATACTGGCGCGTGAGCCAGTTAACGGCCTGATCTTTTCCACTGCGTTCATCCAGAACGTGCCAGAAGCGCGCGCCCTGCACAAAGCGCAGACCGAGTTGCTGAAGGGTTTGATCGAAGGCGGACATCGCCTCGTCGCTGTCACGCCAGATCAGCGTTTCTGACGCCTCCTGGAGACGCGCAAGGTTTGCCTGCGCCAGAGGTAAACCGGTCACGTCTGCCAGCACATGCTCATCCAGTTCGCCAAACGTAGTGAATTTCCAGCCATGCTGCTGGCGCAGCCGGGCCAGTACGCTGGCAATATCAGCATGGGGCGAACCGTTGATAATACGTGGGTAATCCTCATGATCCTGCCACTGCGCATCAAGCTGAATGACGGCGCCGTTTTCGGCAATAAACGGCAGTCCCTGCAGTTGCAGCAATTTCTGAATGGCCATCATCTCTGCGGCTGTTTTACTGCTGCATAAAATGACCGGGATTGACTGCGCGCGAAGGCGGGTAAGCCATTCTGCTGCGGCTTGCCACTCGCCGGTATGGTTATCAAGCAGCGTGCCATCGACATCGGTAAATACCAGTAAGGGATCGTCCAGACTCGGCATTTTCGGCTCCTTATCATTCGGAAAAGGGCAGGCGGCGGAAGTATTGTATCCAACAGAATACAGTTGTATTTCTAATTATTCGCCTGATCAATAATTCTTGTCATCGTCCGTTTTTGTCGATAAAGTTGCGCTACATCAGATTCCCTGGTGTACGAATTTTAAGTGCTTCTTGCGAAAGCAAGCTTTATCCCGGCCGTTTTACGGCCGGGATGTTTCTTCAGCGATTCGCTTCCGTAATGCTGAAATCATGGACATCCAGTTCAAATGCCTCCGCCAGTTCCCGCCAGGTATGATATTCGCGACCATCAACGCTGACGCGCTGGCCCTCTTCATCTTCGACCCGATGAACTTCGCTTTCGCTAATTTCATTAATGGCCGCCAGTAGCGCATCCACGTCAATATCGACGTCGCGCTTGACGGTATTGCTGTACTCTTTTGCCGTTTTCATGCTGTCACCTCGTTGCAATGCCGTTCTTAAGTATAGACGGTAGAAAAAATCGCCAGCTAAACGGCGGGACGCTGCCAGCTCCGGCGTTTTGTTCTACACTGGCGTAAATGCGACAGGAGGGTAAATATGAAGGTTAACGATCGGGTTACAGTCAAAACGGACGGGGGTCCACGCCGTCCGGGTGTGGTATTGGCTGTTGAAGCATTCAATGAGGGTACGATGTACCTGGTATCACTTGAAGATTACCCGCTCGGTATTTGGTTCTTTAACGAAAAGGACCACCCTGATGGGATTTTTGTCGAGCGAGTAGAATAATATTTCGCCCTCCTGCCAGGGAGGGTGAAAAAAAATACTACTTTCTAACGCATATTAACAAATATACCTGTCGTGACATTGTCGGTAAGACGTACGACATGGTAAATAACTTGTTTATTATGTGTTTTTATTTTTCTTTTTATATTGCCTTTATGTGATGATACCGTCTTGGCTTTGATATTCATTTGATCCGATATTTGGATCGTATCTTGCCCGGACATCCACATTTTCAACATGCTGGACTCTGTACGGCTCAATGAAAGCGTGGGTAAATTAATGGTTCCGACGCTTTTTTTCTCCTTACTCAGATAATCTCCCAGAATATTGTCCAGCGACTCAGGCTTGATTGATTTAGAACTAATCAATAAATTTTTACGGACCAAAAGATATTCATCGAAATGAATATTGGCTATCGCCATAAACACGATAAACAGTGTTCGGGGATGTTGATTAATGACTTGCTTAATGTGTTGACTGCTGCTTGGGTCATGGATAAAGCAGTCTTCATTAATAAACACCACGGATGGCTGAAGTGTGGCGCAAGCTGATTCGAGTTCATCAACTGTTTGTACATCGTTGATTTCTCGTTTTTTTACCCCCCGGCTCGTCAGATACCCTGTTAATCCCAACCGGGTATAACTGCATAAATCCATAATAATCGTTGACATGGCATACCCTCACTCAATGCGTAACGATAATTCACCACCCGCCAGAAGCTTCCGAAGCCATACAGGAAAAACTTAATATTACTGAAGTGCAGGATGAAGACTTCAGGCGAATCCACTATCCCGTAAAGTTACGTATAATTTGCCAGGAATCATCTCAAAGTAAAGTAAATGTTGTGTTCTGTGAGACGGCTAAAAACAAATAAGCCGCGCCAGATATATGTTGGAAGATGTTTTGCAAATTTCACTTTAGGATTATCCTTACAAAGACAATACCAAAGCTACGGATTAGTATTCTGCGGCAGTTCGCTGACAATTTCCGCTAACAGATTGAAAAACTCGCTGAATAATCGTTCACAGAAAGGTGCAAGCAACGGCATCATCACCGCCATCAGCAAAATACCTACGCTTAATGTCACCGGAAAACCAATGACAAACACCGATAACTGAGGAGCCATGCGGTTTAGCAAACCGAGTGACAGGTTAATGGTCAGTAGCAGGGTGATAACCGGTAATGCCAGCATCAGGCCATTGAGAAAAATCATTCCCGCCGAGCGGGTTAGCGCCAGATACGCGTTACTGTTTACAGGATTGCCGCCGATAGGCAGCGTGTGGAAGGTGTCCACCAGCATGGAAATCAGCCAAAGATGTCCATTGAAGGTGAGGAACAGCAGCATCGCCAGCATATCGAGAATACGCGCCAGCACTGGCATGTTTAGATGGCTGGTAGGATCGACAAAGGTGGCGAAGGAGAGACCCATCTGCAGGCCAATCAGTTCACCGGCGGTACGGATAGTGGCAAAAGCAAACTGCATGGTAAAACCGAGCGCGACGCCAATCAGAATTTGCTGTAACGCCAGCCACAGCGCTGGTGGTGAAAAAATGGCGACATCGGGTGTTGGTGGCAGTGTCGGTGCGATGACTACGGTAATGACAATCCCCAGCCCAACTTTAATGCGACGCGGGATACGTGTTTCACTGAGGATCGGCGCGGTCATAATCAGCGCCATCACGCGCAGCAGCGGCCAGAAATACATACTGATCCAGTGGAGCCACTGGTCGCTGGTGACGTTCAGCATAAGCGGGTTTACCCGATGATATAAGGAATGTTGTTGAACAGGGTGCGCACATAATCAAGCAGCAAATTCAGCATCCACGGCCCGGCAACCACAATCGCGATAAACACGGCGATGATTTTCGGGATAAAGGAGAGCGTCATTTCGTTGATCTGCGTTGCAGCCTGCAAAATACTGATCACCAGACCCGTGATCAGCGCAACCAACAGCAGTGGGGCAGCGAGTGCGAGAGCCACTTTCATCGCCTCGGTGCCCATCATCATGACCGATTCGGGTGTCATGCTTTACTCCTAACTGTAAAAGCTTTGCGCCAGCGAGCCGACGAGTAATTGCCAGCCATCCACCAGCACGAAGAGCATCAGCTTGAACGGCAGGGCGATGGTCGCGGGTGGCACCATCATCATCCCCAGCGCCATCAGTACGCTGGCGATCACCAGGTCAATAATCAGGAACGGGATAAAAATCGTAAAGCCTATCTGGAAAGCCGTTTTCAACTCACTGGTCACATAAGCAGGCAGCAAAATCCGCATGGGTACGGCTTCCGGCCCCTGAATGGGTGGCTCATTGGCGAGGCGGGCAAACAGCGCCAGATCGGCTTGTCGGGTCTGGCGCAGCATAAATTCACGCAGCGGTTGCGCGCCGCGTTCCAGCGCCACGTCCACGGAAATCTTGTTTTCACTGAACGGCTGATAGGCGTCGGTATAAATCTTGTCGATAACCGGCGACATAATGAAAAAGGTCAAAAACAGCGCCAGCCCAAGCAGTACCTGGTTTGGCGGCGCGGAGGGTGTACCCAATGCATTTCGCAGCAGGCCAAACACAATGATGATGCGGGTGAAGCTGGTCATCATCAACAAAATTGCCGGCAGGAAGGTGAGGGAGGTGATAAACACCAGCGTCTGCACCGGCAGCGACCAGCTCTGGCCGCCGTTAGCCAGCGGCTGGCTAATAAGGCCGGGCAGTTGAGCGAAAGCGGCAGGTGTAACCAGCCATAAACCAGCCAGCACAAGGGGTAACAAACTGCGCATCAGGATCTCCCGGAACGCTTAAGCAAATTCTTCATCACGGACTGGAAATCCGCATTTTTGTCGTTCACGTCTTCACTTTCAGCAGGCGCAGGAGGAAGTTTGTGCAACAGGTTTATTTGGGTGGGAGTCACGCCGAGCACCAGACGTGCATCTTCAACATCGACAATCACTACGCGTTCACGCGTGCCGACAGAAGCGCTGGCCGTCACTTTTAAGCCCCTGGCGCCGGCGGTTTTGCCGCCAAAGCCGAGGCGTTTTGCCAGCCACGCGGCGACAAGGATCACCGCGATAATGCCAAACAGTGCGCCGCTGACTTGCAGCAGCGGCGAACCGGAAATGGCAGACGGTTGGGAAACCGTGGCCTGTGTTTTCATGCTCGGCTCAACGGCTCAGACGACGCATACGCTCAGACGGGGTGATGATATCGGTAATACGCACACCGTATTTATCGGCGACGACAACCACTTCACCCTGCGCAATCAGATAGCCGTTAATCAGGATATCCAGTGGCTCGCCCGCCAGCCCGTCAAGGGCGACTACGGAACCCTGCGTCAGACGCAGCAGCTCTTTAATGGTCATCCGCGTACGGCCGAGTTCGACCGTCAGCTTGACCGGGATATCCATAATCAGGTCGATATCCTGGAGATTGCCGCCAACATCACCGCCGCCAAGCTGCTGGAACACGGCATCAGCCGCGCTTTTACTGCCAGTCGAGGTTTTTTGTTCGTTCAACGCGTCAGCCCACAGATCGTCCACTGCTCCGTTGTTGTCATCGGACGGATTGTTCATATCACTCATTTGGGCTGTTCCTCATTCAGCGAATTCAAAATCGGGTTTATCAGGTGCTCTACACGTAACGCATATTGTCCATTGACTGTACCGTACTGGCTGGTAAGAACCGGTACGCCGTCCACATGAGCGATAATGCGATCGGGTTTATCAATCGGCAGCACATCGCCGGGCTGGAGCTTAAGTATCTGCGACAGGCGCAGGGGAATATCCGCGAAATTGGCAATCAAAGTCAGCTCGGAGTGCTGAACCTGACGCACTAAATTGTCACGCCAGTTCTGGTCTTCGGTGCGTGAGTTTTCCAGCGGCGGGTTCACCAGCATCTCGCGCAGCGGCTCTATCATGCTGAAAGGCAGACAGATGTTGAATTCACCGGTCAGGTTGCCGATTTCCACGTGGAACGGCGTATTGACGACGATATCATTCGGCGACGTAGTAATGTTGGTAAACTTAACCTGCATTTCAGAACGTACATACTCTACGTCCAGCGGGTTAATGGCCTTCCATGCATCACTGTACGCTTCAAGCGCCAGTTTGAGCATGCGGTTGATCACGCGTTGTTCAGTGTGCGTAAACTCACGGCCTTCCACTTTCGTCGGGAAGCGTCCATCACCACCGAACAGGTTATCCACGGCGATAAACACCAGGCTCGGCGAGAAGACAAACAGGCCGGTGCCGCGCAGCGGTTTCAGGTGGATCAGGTTAAGGTTGGTCGGAACGGGTAAGTTACGCGCAAACTCGTGATAGGGCTGAATGCGGATCGCGCCAACGGTGATATCCGGGCTACGACGCAGCAAGTTGAACAACCCCATGCGAAACTGACGCGCAAAACGTTCATTGATGATCTCCAGCGCTTGCAGACGCTCACGCACCACGCGGCGCTGGGTATTCGGGTCATAGGGGCGAATATCGCTATCGCCGCCCATACCCGGTTTCGGATCATCACTCTTATCGCTGTCGCCATTGAGCAGCGCATCGATTTCGGCCTGAGAAAGAATACTATCGCCCATGTCTTTACCGCAAAATGAAAGCTGTATAAAGAACGTCAGTGACTTCCTGCTTCGGCTGTCCTGGCACTAACGGCGTTGCAAGCGTCTCTTTAATCGCGGTAGCAAGCGCCTGTTTACCCTCATCGGTTGCAAGCTGTTGTGCATTCTGACGAGAGAACAACAGTAACAAGCGGCTACGCACTTCCGGCAAATATTCACTCAGTCTGGCGCGCGTTGCGTCGTCGTGCAGACGCAGCGTAATGCCCACATACAGCACACGATCGGCATCGCCCAGGTTCACAGTAAAGGTGTCCAGCGCGAAGAAAACCGGCGCTGGCGGGGGCGGAGCTTCCGCTTTTGCGCTTGCCGCAGGTTTCTGTTGCATACGCCAGTAACTATAGCCAGCTGTGGCGCATGCCGCGAGGGTGATTAACACCAGCAGCGGGATCCAGATAGAGCGCTTACGTTTTTTATTAATAGCGGAGTCAGTCATTAGATACGGGCTTCCTGTTAGTACTGCTTATGAGGTGATTATCCCGTGTCCTGCTCGCGTCAAAGCGCGGAAAAGACGGGGATAATCATGCTACCTCTGGCGTTCAGGCAAAGATGTCTACAGCGCCGTTACCGCGAGCCACAGACTGTAAGCTTGCTGGCGTCACGATGGCTGTATCATCGTCGGAACCAAAAACATCGCCGGAACCCGAACGTGAAGCGTGTTGCTGCTGTGAGGCCTGCTGTTGCTGCTGGCCGGTGAAGCTTTCGCTGCTGATGCTGCTCTGCCCAAGCTGAATACCGCTTTCAGCCAGAGACGTACGCAGCGTCGGTAACGCGGCTTCCAGTGCCTGACGAACGTGGCTGTGCGCCGAAACCATTTGCAGCTGCGCCTGGTTATCTTCCAGCTTGATGGAGATCTGCACCTGGCCCAGATCTTCCGGATGCAAACGCAGTTCAGCCGTCTGCTGGCCCTGGCGAGTGAACAGCGTGACGTGCTGGCTGATATTCTGCTGCCATTCATGGCTACCCAGCGGCGCGCTGACAACCGGTGCCGCCACAGGCGTGCTGGCCTGAGCCGCGCTGGCGCTGGTGGTCACCGGCGCCACGCTAACCGTGGTGTTGGTGGTTTGCAGCGCATTGTCGCTATCTTTCTTCGTGGCGCTGGCCGCGGCCAGTACTGCGGCCTGTTGTGAATTGTCAGCCACCTGGAAAGGCGTGTTCGCGCCCGGATCATTCTTCGCGGCGCTACGTGATAGATCGGTATCGGCTGCGGTCGAGAGTGAGCTGCTGTTCAGCGCGCGGTTAGCGGCTGCGGCAACATCCTGCGTGCTGACGCTGGTCGATTTCGCCGTCGCGGAAGCACTCAGCTGCGCAGTTTGCTGATGCGGCAGCATCGCCATCAATGCGCTGAGGCCTGCCAGTTCGTCATCGGTTGCATCACTCTTCTCATCACCGCTTTGCGCCGTTTTGTTCAGCGCGGCGAGAACATCGCTTTTCGCGGCAGGCGTCAGGCCAGACAAGAGTTTTTGCATATCAGCAGTGGTGGCTGTACTTTCCGTCGCCCCGGCGGTGACATCGCGTTTGGCAATCTGACGCGCAAGCAGATCCGCGAGTTTCTGCGCGGGCGTTTGCGCATCTTCACCGGTGGCTGCGGTCAGGTTGCCTTTCGCCAGCTTGCCGCTTGCCAGCGCAGCCTGTAAATCAGCAAGCGTCAGCGGTTCCCCGTTCTCCTGGGTTTGTCCCTGCGTGCCGGACATCGCGCCGGTAAGCAGGGCGAGGAAATCTTGTGCCGAATCGCCGCCCGCTTTGCCTGTCTGCGCGCTGGTGGCGGTATCGGATTCAGTTACTACCAGTTTTGGCAAGGTGATCATTCTATTTTCCTCAGGGATGCGCGTTGTGCAAACTCATCCATTTTTTTCTGATCGAGGCGGTTTTCCGCCAGTAATGCTGCTGCGCTTTGCCGCTCTTGCAGCGTTTGCCAGGCCTGTAAGCGCTGTTTCTTCTCTCGCCAGCAACCCAGAGCGATATCGACTTTCTCGTTCCATTGCATCAATTGCTTACGATGCTGATCGATGGCTTTTTCCAGCGTCTGAATAAATTGCTGATAATTTTGCCAGCGCTGATTATCAATGCCCTGGCTCATGTTGTTATTCAGACTGTTGCGATACTCATGCTGATAGTCGATCAGCATTTTCAACTGCTCTTCCGCCTGCTGGCAGTTGCGACGCATTTCACCCAACTTCAGTGCCGCGTCGTCAACCTCTTTCTCAGCCAGATCTTTTAGCGTCGTTAATGCGCTGTTTTGCGTCATAAAGTCAGCTCTCCACTACCTTATACTGTCGGGAAGATCAGCTCTAAAGACTGTATAGAATCTTCCCACCCGGCACGTTCGAAGATGCCCTGTTGCAGAAAGGCTTCAAGCTGCGGCCACAATGCAATAGCTTTATCCAGCATTGGGTCACTGCCTCGCGCATACGCGCCAACGCTCACCAGATCGCGATTTCGTTGGAAGCTAGACAGCAACTGTTTGAAATTCCGGACCCTTGCGTAATGTTGTTCAGTAATTAGCGCGGTCATTGCACGGCTGATGGAGGCTTCAATATCAATCGCCGGATAATGACCGGCTTCCGCCAGACGGCGGGAAAGTACGATATGTCCATCAAGAATCGCGCGCGCAGAATCCGCGATAGGATCTTGCTGGTCATCCCCTTCAGTGAGGACGGTATAAAAAGCGGTGATCGAGCCGCCGCCGTGAATGCCGTTCCCCGCACGTTCCACCAGCGCCGGTAATTTGGCGAAGACAGAAGGAGGATAACCTTTGGTTGCTGGCGGTTCGCCGATCGCCAGCGCAATTTCACGCTGCGCCATGGCATAACGCGTCAGAGAGTCCATGATCAGAAGCACATGCTGACCGCGGTCGCGGAAATCTTCAGCAATGCGCGTGGCGTAGGCAGCGCCCTGCATACGCAACAATGGAGAAACATCCGCTGGCGCGGCGATCACGACAGAACGGGCGCGACCGTCAGCGCCAAGGATGTTCTCGATAAAATCTTTAACTTCACGGCCACGTTCACCAATAAGCCCCACGACAATCACGTCAGCCTGGGTATAACGCGCCATCATGCCAAGCAGCACACTCTTACCGACGCCGGAACCGGCAAACAGCCCCATACGTTGACCGCGACCTACCGTCAGCAGGGCGTTAATGGCGCGCACGCCAGTATCAAGCACATGCTCGATCGCCGTACGTTGCAACGGGTTAAACGGCGGCGTCATCAACGCGCCCGTTTCCCCGGTATCGGGCGCAGGCAGGCCGTCGAGCGGTTTACCTGCACCGTCGAGCACGCGTCCCAGCAGGGCAGGGCCGAGCGGCAACTGTTTGCTGCTCTGTAGACCATCGCCCACCGCACCGCGTGCATAAACGCGCGCGCCGGGCAAAATCCCTTCGACTTCTTCCAGCGGCATCAGAAACAGGCGTTGACCGTTGAAGCCGACCACTTCACTTTCCACTTCGTGGGTTTCGCCGCCTTCCTGACGTTCAATGATGCAGGTTGCGCCCAGCGGCAACTGCAAACCGGTGGCTTCCAGCACCAGGCCGGTAGCGCGGGTCAGTCGCCCGTAACGGCGCACAGAAGGGAGCTGCACCATTTTGGCTTCAAAGTTATCAAGCGTTGTCAGCCAGCGGGTCAAGCGCGCAGTCATCAAATCACTCCCGGCGCCGCCAGACGGCACAGTTCCTGCCAGCGCGTTGCAACGCTGGCATCAAGATCGCCTTCATCGGCGGAAACTTTACAGCCGCCCGGATGCAGCGTTGGGTCGCCGCGCAGACGCCAGCCGTGCAGGCTTAACGTCGCGCCGAGCATCTCTTCTACCCGTTGCAGATCGTCCGGGTGAACGCGCAGTTGCGGCTTGCCGCTGAACAGCGGCTCCTGCTGCAACAGCAGTTGAATCTGTTTGATCAGCGCACTGTTATCGACACAGGGCGTTTGTCCCAGCACCTGGCGAGCGGCTTCCAGCGCCATCTGCATCAGACGGGAGGCAATCACGCTGTCGAGCGCATCCAGGGTGTACTGGAATTCACTGACCAGTTGTTGCATCCGCGCATGAAGTGGAGCCTGCTGCTGGCGAGCCAGATTCAGCCCTTGCTCCTGGCCCTGCGCCAGCCCTTCCTGGTAACCGACATCGTGTCCCGCTTTACGTCCTTCCGCGAGTCCAGCGTTGTAACCCGCGTCGTGAGCCTGCATCTGGATCTGTGCCAGTTGCTGCTGCTGTTTTTGCTCCTCGGATAAGACGTCTTCTTCCTCGTCGGCGTCTTCTGATGCACTCTCGTTCATCAGCAGGGGAGCGAACTCGGCAGCCTGCGGGAGTGCCAGATCGTCCGGCGTCCAGACTTTCCAGGGCAATTCGTTAGACATAGGTATCCTCGCCGCTGCCAATTACCATCTCGCCGGTTTCCGCCAGACGACGAACAATAAGCAGGATCGCTTTCTGTTCGTTTTCCACCTGAGACAGACGCACCGGGCCACGGTTGGCGAGGTCGTCGCGCAGGATATCGGCAGCACGCTGGGACATGTTGCGCAGGAACTTCTCGCGCAGCGGCTGCTCGGCGCCTTTGAGGGCGATAAGCAGGGACTCGGAGTCCACTTCCTGCAGCAGGCGCTGGATACTGCGGTCGTCCACGTCCACCAGGTTTTCGAACAGGAACATCTCGTCGATAATTTTCTGCGCCAGTTCGCCGTCGAACTCGCGAACCGCAGTAATAACCGCTTCTTCCTGCTGGGTTTTCATCAGGTTGATGATCTCGGCTGCCGTTCTCACGCCGCCCATTTTGCTGCGTTTGAGGTTCTGGCCGTCGAGCAGGTTGTTCAGTACTTCGGTCAGTTCCGCCAGCGCGGCAGGCTGTACGCCGCCGAAGGTGGCGATACGCAGCATCACGTCATGGCGCATGCGCTCGTCAAACAGCGCCAGAATATCTGCCGCCTGAGAACGTTTGAGGTGCACAAGAATAGTGGCGATGATCTGCGGATGTTCGTCGCGAATAAGGTCGGCGGCGCTCTGCGGCTCCATAAAGTTGAGCGTTTCGATGCCGCTGGTGGTATCGCGGGTTTCGAGAATATCTTCCAGCAGGCTGGAAGCACGCTCTTCGCCCAACGCTTTGACCAGCACCGAACGCAGATAGTCGTTGGCGTTGATGTTCAGCGCCGCGAACTGTTCCGCTTCGTTCTCAAACTCCTGCAATACGTCCATCAACTGTTTGTTGGAGATTTGACGCACGCTGGCCATCGCGGTACTCAGATGCTGAACTTCGCGGGCAGAGAGGTGTTTAAACACCTCTGCTGCGCGGTCTTCGCCGATGGTCATCAGCAAGATGACACTTTTGTCTGTTCCGGAAAGATTATTGCTCATGTTCGTTATTCATCCACTGGCGAATGACCAGCGCCACGACGCGCGGATCGTTATCTGACATTTCGCGAATACGCTGGCTCATCACTTCTGCGCTCAGGCGTTGGTTAGAACGACGCTGCTGGTTCACTTCGTCTTTACTCAGGCGAACTTCCACCGACTCTTCAATTTCGGCTCGTGCCTGTGCAGCTTCCTGTGCAGCTTTCGCTTCTTCCTGGCGGCGCACCAGTTGCGGACGGACCGCTTTACGCCACAACAGCCAGGCAACAATCAGTACTAGTAACCAGCGGCCTGCGGACATCAGCTGGTCGATAAACGACTGCTGCTGCCAGAACGGGAGCTGACCACCGATATCGTCCGTTGCGTTAAACGGCGAGTTGACGACGTTGAGGGTATCACCGCGTTTTTCGGTGTAACCCATCGCCTCACGGGTTAAATCTTCAATTTGTTTCAGCTGATCGGCGGTCAGTGCGGCCGTTTTACCATCTGCCAGCGTGCGGTAGTTCACCACCACGGCAACGGAGAGACGTTCAATATCACCGACATTCATCTTGGTATGACGAATGGTGCGATCAACTTCGTAGTTGTTGGTTTCGTTATGCGTGGTGTTGCGCGGCCCCACATTGCTGCTGTTCGCGGTGGAGGTATTGGTGCCTTGCTGACCTTGCGCATTCTGCTGGTTATTCTGCGTCGTGATCGGCGCACTGTTCGCTGGCGCGGGCTGGTTAGAGAGCGCCCCCGGAACACCGCCAGGATACTGGCCGCCAATCTGTTCGCTGGTGTTTACCTGGCGTGAACGCAGAACCGCCTGCGCCGGATCGCCGCCGTTCGGGCTGTACTGCTCTTCCGTTTGCTCTTTATTGGCGAAATCGAGTTGAGCGGTAACCTGCGCGTGTACGTTGCCATTACCGACGATAGGGCCAAGGATGGCTTCGATACGGCGCTGGATACGGCCTTCAACGTCAGCGGTATATTTCAGCTGAGCGTCGTTCAGATCGCGACCGGCTGTCCCGGCCTGCGTTAACAGACGACCGCCCTGATCAACGACCGTTACGTTACCCGGCGGCAAACCTGCCACTGCGCTGGAAACCAGATGTACTATCGCGCTGATCTGGCCGTCATCCAGGGCGCGACCCGGTTGAAGATTAACGGTGACAGAGGCGGAAGGAGATTTTTGTTCGCGAACAAACAGCGATGGTTTCGGCATGGCGAGGTGCACGCGGGCACTTTTCACCGGGCCAAGTGTTTCGATGGTGCGGGCCAGTTCACCTTCCAGCGCACGCTGGTAGTTCACTTGCTCGCTAAATTGACTGATACCGAATTTTTCCTGATCCAGCAGTTCAAAACCCACTGCGCCGCCTTTCGGCAGACCCTGTTGCGCCAGACGCAAGCGCAGTTCATGCACTTTATCCGCCGGAACTTCAATCGCTCCGTTGCCATCGGCAAAGCGGTAAGGGATATTCATTTGGGTCAACTGCGTGACAATGGCTCCGCCATCCTGGTCGGATAAGTTGCTGAATAACGTCCGGTAATCCGGGCTCTTGGCCCACAGCACCATAGCAACAACGATGGCGACGGCTGCTGCGGCGGCCACCATTAAAGGGATTTTGGGGTTCGCGCGTAAGCGGTTAAGCCACTCAAGAGATTTATTCTGCGGTGCAGTTGTTGCAGTCGCACTCATTGCGCACCTCGTAACTCTGGGTGGATGTTGTTATTTGAGTTGAGAAACAAAACAGACTCCCGGGTCGGCAAACTCGACATTTATCCATTAACATGGCAATGCCATTATTTGATGATTCCCAATTTTCTATGCGCCAAATAACCTGGTTTTTTGTCGCTATTTACCGCCATTATCTCATTGACAAGCTGTTAACCTTGTCCAGTATCAAACCATCCGGGGAAAAATAATGGCTATACAGGGCATTGAAAGCGTCATCAGCCAGTTGCAGGCAACTGCCGGCGTTGCGCGCAATCAGAGCGTGGAGAGCGAACCGACAATCAGCTTTGCCGGGCAACTGCATGCTGCGCTGGATCGCATCAGCGACACGCAAAACGCAGCACGTGTGCAGGCAGAGAAATTCACACTCGGCGAACCGGGCGTGGCGTTGAATGACGTGATGACCGATCTGCAAAAATCGTCCATTTCGTTGCAAATGGGCGTTCAGGTGCGTAATAAACTGGTGTCTGCTTATCAGGACATCATGAATATGCAGGTTTAGGCCTGACTGATTTTGCATTTTGCTACCGGTCGGCGCTTTTCGCGTGGCATGGGGGCAACGTAAGAACCTCGCTCTGGCGGGGTTTTTCTCTATGTGCGGCGGCAGGATTTTGTGCGGGCGTTAAAACCGGTCGTTAAATGCCGACCGGTATCCACTGAGGTTGCTGATTTCAGGCGTAAGCAGGTTTGTCTTGCTTGAAGATCTTGCTGCAATGGGGGCACATCAGTGCTGAACCTTTCTGGACTCGGGTGAAGCTATGTTCTGACTGCATAGCGCAGTGAGGGCAGGTACATTTGGTAAGAAAGTTGCGATTGTTTTTTGAATCTTTCCGTGGTGGCATAGAGTAATTCCTGATGAATGGGCTGCAACAATACACTATCCCAATACATATAGCCCGTAATGATTTCCCTGCGGGCAAAACGCTGGTACGAGGAATTACCGTAGCCTGGCGCTGATAACCGGTAATCTCTTTGAATGAAAAATACTCACTGGCGTTGCACCGGCAAATATTATGTCGTGCCCTGGGTAATGAGCGGCCGCCTTCCGTAGCGCTTTTCGTAAATATTTATCCCGCTGAAATAATTAATTCTTGCCCTGTCTTAATGATCTTTACAAAAAGCTAACTTCAATTGCATACACTAGCAACCCTAAAATTAGCTGACGCGGAGGGCAACTATGTACCGTAAAACTTGCCAGATTGACACTATTCTGGCCGATCTTAATTATTCTGTTGATGCCCATTATGACTGGCTGGTGAATATGTTTTCCTGTGTGGTAAATAATGCCTTTGAACAGCCAGATATTATTTATCCGTGCGCGCATAAACACTGTCGTGTTGGAACCTGGCTGCATCATCACCAACCGATGGGAGAGGAGGAATCTTCATGTATTCAGGCAATTAGCGAGGCACATATGCGCATGCATGACAGTGGTCGCCAGATGATGCTCGCCATCCAGAATAAAACCGTGACGGCCGAACATTTCACCGACTTTAAACAGCATCTGGCTCTGTTTTCCAGCGCGGTGACAACCTATAAAAGTTATTTATTAAATATGCGCAGCGGGATCGATATTCTCACCGGCTTGCCAGGCAGAAGAATGCTGGATGAAACATTTGTACAGCAATTAATACGCACCCCGGAACAAAATATTTACCTGTTATTACTGGATATCGATCGCTTTAAAAATATTAACGATACTTACGGCCATCTGATTGGCGATAGCGTATTGCGCGGTCTCGCTCAGCTATTACGCGACGGCATCCGCGATGACGATAATGCGTACCGCTATGGCGGTGAGGAATTTATCATTTTGCTACGTGCTCCTTCGGATAAAGATGCCTGTCTGACCGGGCTGCGGCTGTGCAATACCATTGCCGACACCACCCTGAATTGTGACGATCAAGCACTGCATATTACGGTCACTGTTGGGTTAACCAAAGTCCAGGCCAAAGAGTCACTGGACGAGGCGGCAAAACGTGCCGATGCGGCGATGTATCGCGGTAAGCAGACCGGGCGCAACCGCTGCATGTTTATGGATGAGTGGGGCGAGATCCACCATTTCGTCGGTTGAGCGTTATCGGTTGCTGGCTCACCATTTGCAGGTGAGCCAGCCTGTTGCGTTACTTCTGAATCAAGTAGCGGATGGTCGGGCCATCCTGCTGGATATCCAGCACGGTATAACCGTGGTTGCGGGCATCCAGCGGAATGTTATTGATTGACTGCGGGCAGTCGCTCACCACCTCCAGAATCTCCCCTTTTTTGAGTTGTGGCATCGCTTCGAGCGTGGCTACCGCCGGATAAGGGCAGGGTTCACCGCTCATATCGAGGCGGTAATCGGGCACAATGTTCATGCAGTCTCCTTCACGGGCGCCGGTGTTTTGCGGCGAAAGAAATGTTTTTCCCAGCCAATGACAAACAGCAGCGCGGCCAGTAACAACGCATAGGTCACCAGCAGGCCGCCGAGCGGGCCAAAGGTGTTCAGCAAGTTGATTTTATCCCAGTGGGTGGCGAGGGAAGGGGATAAGTCATCCCAGAACCAGGCCAGGATCGTCGAGCCGATAACGTTGCCCAGCCCGACCCACCAGTAATGCACCTGACCTTCGACTGCGCGGTACATCCAGCCGGTTTCACAACCGCCTGCCAGCACAATCCCGAAGCCAAACAGCAGCCCGCCGAGTACCGCATTCGGCCCGGCCCACATGATTTTGGGTTCCATCCCCAGTTGCACATAGCTGAAGATGCCGATCGCGCTCGCCGCCATACCAAAAATAATCGCTTTTGCCATCATGGTACGCCCGGTGATCCACATATCGCGGAATGCGGAGGTGAAGCAGATTTGCGCCCGCTCAATCAGTAAACCAAAACCGACACCAAACAGCATCGCCAGCCCCAGTTTCGGCTGATTCATCGCCGTCAGCAGCGCCCAGCCCACCATGCTGATAAACACCAGCATACCGATGCGGAAGCGGCGTTTTGCCTGCTCCGGTTTTTGTGTCAGCGGTGAAGCGGCAGAAACTTTCTGCATCTTTACCGCAATGCGGAACATGGGCAGCAGCGTAAAGCGCGCACCGAACCATGAGCCAATCGCCGTGGCAACGGCAAAGAACCAGGCATGCAGCGAAAATTGTGGAATGCCAGTGAAGAAGGCGGCAAGGTTACAGCCCATCGCCAGCCGGGCGCCGAAACCGGCAATAATGCCGCCAGCAATGGCCTGGGCGATGCGAATGCGACTGTGCGGAAAACGTAGCTTGACGTTATTCGCCCACAGCGCGGCGGCAAAACAGCCGCCAAACATACCGATGATCATCATGCCATCAATACGCGTCAGCGGCGTGCCGTCCAGATGGATCAATTTGAAGTATCCCCACTCTTCGGTATGAACGCCCGCCAGTTGCAACAACTGGCCGCCCCAGCGGGTGAATTCGCCCGTCACCGCCCAGAAAGTGCCAGTGATGCCGAAATAGTAGGTGGAGAGAATACCGGCGGCGATAACGGCCGGAATCGGGGACCAGAAGCGAATCAGGAAACGCTCCTTAAAGGATTGCCATGACATAGTGAAAACCTCTGAACTCAGAAGGCAGTAATTAAAGAAGGCGAATGATACACGTGGCAAATGACAAACTAACGCAAAAAGGGCGTAAACCCTGGTGCAGATCAAACTTCTTCGCGCCGGAGAAGGGTGGCGATGATAATGCTTTAATGCCACAATATTTTTTTCTTCGCGATCGGGATAAATAATGAAAAAGCGAGTGATTATTAGCGCGGCGCTACTGCTCAGCGGCTGCGTACAGGTGGATGATTACAACGCGGTGGTAAAACAGCCTGCACCGGCAGGTCTGGCGGGTTACTGGCAATCGGCAGGCCCGCAGAGCAAACTGGTCAGCCCGGAAGCAATAGCCAGCCTGATTGTCACGCCCGAAGGGGACACGCTGGATTGCCGTCAGTGGCAGCGGGTCATTGCCGTACCGGGCAAACTGATGCGTGATGGCAGCACGTTATATAACGTGACGCAAAAACGGGATATTTACCCGCTCGACCACGAAGGTAATACACTGGAATTTGATGGCATGACGCTCAAACGCGTCGATAAACCGACGGTTGAGTGCCAGAATGCGCTGACTGCCGCCGGGCTGGACATCAGCAAATAAGGTAGCGCCGGGTGCTACTGCCCGGCACATTACGTCCCCTTCCTTTTTTCCCCTACGCAGATATCGCGGATGTTTGTGGATTTTACGCACGGGATCACGCCTGCATTGGCGACAGCCTGCATTTTTAGTGGAAGGTAAAAACTGGGGGGATAGCAAGGAAAACCCGTTGCCATGTTCCTGAGACTCGGGAAACAGGGGTAACAGGAGAGAACAGTGCGGGCGAGGTGTTTAAAACGTCACCCGCCTGTTCTGAGATTAGATCTCATTCGGGAAGAGTATATTTCCAGAGAGGCGTCCATATGTCGAATGCAGGTTATGTTGTCGAGATGTCTGTCTAACCAATGTCCGCAGTTCATCCATTCGTTCGTTTAACAGTTCTTTCAGCACAACTTCGTTATCCAGAATTTGCTTCAGCAGCGGCCGAATTTGCGCCTGCAACTGAGGCGCAATTTCTCCGGCATCCTGGAACTGTGCTAACTTCTCCACAGCGTTAATGTACTTCACTTCATGTTCGATGAGTTCGTCCCAACGCCCTTCCTTCGCGAGGTTAAGCATGGTGCGGCTGGCGACCAACAGCTGCTGATAGTGGTGGAGCAACCCGAGATTTGCTTCCATTAGTAAGTGTCCCGCGAGTTTTGATTATTGGGGCCAATTTCTTTCCAGGCATCAGCGATGTTGCTCAACAACTTCGATACTTCATCAATGGCGGAGAGGTCATTGTGGAGATTTGCCTGTAAAAGACGTCGTGTCATGTAGTCATAAAGACTGTCCAGATTTGCGGAGATCTCACCACCGGCTTCGTGATTAAGACCGGCCCGCAAGCCGTTGGTAATGATATTTATAGCCTGTGAAAGCGCCCGTCCTTTACCGGGAATATCTCCCTGCTCAATCAGGATCGCGGCCTTTTTCATGGCGCTCAAGGCGCCATCAAAAAGCAACACCACGAGTTGATGTGGGCTGGCACTCAGAACGGCGCTTTCCACGCCGACCTGGGCATAAGCCTGAGTTCCCGATTTCGTATACATGTCAAACCTCAACTGATGGTTTATGCACTCATAGCATTGAACTGCTGGGTCAAATAGTTACCGGTTGTCGTCAGAGAAGAAACCAGCTGACTTAAACTGGTGAACTGTGTTTTGTAACGCGCCATGGTTGCGGTGATCTGATCATTGACCTGGTCATACTGATCGGACAGCTGTTTCAGGGTTTTGTTGATCCCGTCGGTCGCATTCTGCACGGTACCATCGGTACCTAAAAAATCGTCCAGCAGGTTGCTTGCCTGCGTGGCGAAGCCGGTGGTTTTACCGTCGCCGGACAGGAAAGAGATCACGTCCGCTGACTTTTCATTCAACGCTTTATTAAGTTTGGTGCTGTCAACGGTCAGCTTACCGGTCGTATCCTGAGTCACACCCAATTGCGACAGAATGGAGAAGCTTCCTCCGTCACTCTGAGAGGACGACAACATAGAGCGCAGACGCGTCTGAATGTTGCGCAGCGTACCGTCGCCCAGCAGGTCGCCGTTCGAGCTGTCCTGCGAATCACTGCCCTGATCCACTGCTGTATATTTGGTCTGGTTAGCAATGGTCGTTTGCAGCGAGTTGTAGGCATCAACAAACGCCTGAATCGCGTCGGTCATCGGCTGGTTGTCTTTGGTTACCGTCAACGTTTCCGGGCTGCCAACGTTGGTTTTATTCAGCGTCAGCGTGACACCTTCCGGCGCATCTGTAATCGTGTTGCTGCTACGGGTAATTTCAATCCCGTTAATTTTCAGCTTCGCATCAGACGCAGCAACCTGCTGTGTCATCACGTTGCTCGCGCTGCTGGTATTCGTCGAGTCATAGCTGATGTACTGTGCCAGTTGCGTATCATTTGTGGTGATCGTCATCTGGTTAGCCGTACCGCTGTCACGTGAAGTCAGTGCCAGGTAATAGCTGTTGTCATCTGCTTTAATAATGCTCGCAGTTACGCTGCCTTGCTGTTTGTTAATGGCATCGCGAATGTCCGACAGACTGGTTTGATCGCTGTTCAGCGTCACGGTCATCGGATTCGTTTGCCCAGGCTGAGTGATCGTAATGGTACGAGAACTCAGGCTACTGTCGCCTAAATCAGTATCTTTGCTGGCCACTTTCGGGCTGAGCAGAGATTGAGAAGCTGCCAGCGAAGACACCTCGACCGAGTAAGTTCCCGCCGCGGCATCATTGGCCAGCGTAGCAGTAAACGCGGTGTTAGTGCTGGATACTTTTGTCGATGCGATGCTTGACGTATCTTTCAGCGCATTAGCAGCAGTTTGCAGCTTAGTCAGGGAGGTTTGCACCACTCCCCAGGCTGTCAGCTTGGCTTTATACGAAGTCTGCTGAGTGGTAATTGGCGTCAGCTTTGTTTGTTCAGCTGTCTGCAAATTGTCATACAACGTGTTCAGATCCAAGCTTGTGCCTGCGCCGAGCGAACTAATACTTGCCATATCTTCATCCTTCAGTTTTAGACAATCACTGTGTGGATTATCGGCAGCGACTGCGAAAAGATTAGAGGTTTTTTTTTAAAGCAATGGCGGAATAAAGCCAAAGAATAGCGGGCAGTTTGTGGCTTTAAAAAATTAAAGTTTTTCTCTAAAGGTTGGTCAGTGACGGTCGATAACCTGGAAGACGGTAAGAACGCCGTAGGCAGATGCCTGAATCTGATAACTTTTTTATTTAAAGGAATTACATCATGGCTGTTATTAATACTAACACCCTGTCGCTGACGACTCAGAATAACCTGACCAAATCTCAGGGCGCTCTGGGTACCGCTATCGAGCGTCTCTCTTCCGGTCTGCGTATCAACAGCGCGAAAGACGACGCTGCTGGCCAGGCGATTGCTAACCGCTT
>NZ_QODH01000020.1:0-30114 GCF_009935945.1 Kosakonia sp. MH5
ATAAAACATAACGATGATTACCTGAGTGCCTACGCCCATAACGACACAATGCTGGTCCGGGAACAACAAGAAGTTAAAAAAAAAAAAAAAATAGCTACCATGGGTAGCACCGGAACCAGTTCTACACGCTTGCATTTTGAAATTCGTTACAAGGGGAAATCCGTAAACCCGCTGCGCTATTTGCCGCAGCGATAAATCGGTGCAAGGTTGTTGAAGACTCCCCATCTGAGCCGTTGCAGTGCGCGCAGATGCCGCTGCAACGGGCGCAATGAGGCGTTTTCAGGAGCGTTGCCCAGGGATCACGGGTAGGAGCCACCTTATGAATCAGAATACGCTGAAAGTTCATGATTTAAATGAAGACGCGGAATTTGATGAAAACGGAGCAGAGGTTTTTGACGAAAAAGCCTTAGTAGAAGAGGAACCCAGTGATAATGACCTGGCTGAAGAGGAGCTGTTATCGCAGGGGGCAACCCAGCGTGTATTAGATGCTACTCAGCTGTACCTTGGGGAAATTGGGTACTCCCCACTATTAACGGCCGAAGAAGAGGTCTATTTTGCACGCCGCGCACTACGCGGTGACGTCGCTTCCCGCCGTCGCATGATCGAGAGCAACCTGCGTCTGGTGGTTAAGATTGCCCGTCGTTACAGTAATCGTGGTCTGGCGCTGCTGGATCTGATTGAAGAGGGTAACCTGGGGCTGATCCGTGCCGTTGAGAAATTTGACCCTGAACGTGGGTTCCGTTTTTCAACGTATGCAACCTGGTGGATTCGTCAGACTATTGAGCGGGCGATTATGAACCAAACCCGCACCATTCGTCTGCCAATTCACATTGTTAAAGAGCTGAACGTCTATCTGCGTACCGCGCGTGAGTTGTCCCATAAGCTGGACCACGAACCGAGTGCGGAAGAGATAGCTGAACGGCTGGACAAACCGGTTGATGACGTGAGCCGTATGCTGCGTCTCAACGAGCGCATTACCTCAGTTGATACGCCGTTAGGCGGCGATTCTGAAAAAGCGCTGCTGGATATCCTGGCCGATGAAAAAGACAACGGTCCGGAAGACACCACGCAAGATGATGATATGAAACAAAGTATCGTCAAATGGCTGTTCGAACTGAACGCCAAACAGCGTGAAGTGCTGGCGCGTCGTTTCGGTCTGCTGGGCTATGAAGCTGCGACACTGGAAGATGTGGGCCGTGAAATTGGTCTCACCCGTGAACGTGTTCGTCAGATTCAGGTGGAAGGTCTGCGTCGTTTGCGTGAAATCCTGCAAACGCAAGGGCTGAATATCGAAGCGCTGTTCCGCGAATAAGCATCCTTTCAAGCCAAAAAGGCCGGTCGCAGATGACGCGGCCTTTTTCTTTTCTGCGGTTACGCTTTATCCATCATCTTTCTGATTAGCGCTGAAAAAGCGGTTTGCTCTTCGGCGCTCAGACGGCCAAGAAACGCCTGATCCACGCCGTTGCCGACGGGAATACTGCTTGCCAGCAGCCTTTCTCCTTCCGGCGTCAGATAGATAAACCGCCGACGCTTATCCGCCGGATCGTTTTCCCGCCGCACTAATCCCCGACTCTCCATACGGCTCAGCATCTCCGCCAGCGTCGCCTTGGTGCTGACAGCCACCTCCGTTAACGCAACCTGCTCAATGCCCGGGTTTTCTGCAATTGAGCGCATCACCGCGTATTGTGGCTTAGTCAACTCGGGCAGCGCCTGCTGCCACTGTGAGGTATGCTGTTGAAAAAGCTGGCGCAACAGGTGAAATGCTTCATTCCTTAATTTCATTAGCGCTCTCCATCATGATCTTCTTCTTATCATAGCGGCTTCTGCGCTGCTTTATAACGATCCTCAATTTCACTTTTCGTGCCGCAACGTTTTGGGATGCCTTGTCAGGATCGTTTTGCAGGCGTAGTGTATCTCATAACGTTCGTATACGAACAATATTGAGGTGGAGAATGAAGCTAATTGTCGGAATGACCGGTGCGACGGGCGCGCCATTGGCGGTTGCACTGTTGCAGGCATTGCAGCAGATGCCGCAGGTAGAAACGCATCTGGTGATGTCGAAATGGGCAAAAACGACCATTGAACTGGAAACCCCTTTTAGCCCGCGTGAAGTTGCTGCGTTGGCGGATCATTGCCATAACCCGGCGGATCAAGCGGCGACAATCTCCTCCGGATCGTTTCATACCGACGGCATGATCATCATTCCATGCAGTATGAAAACGCTTGCAGGTATTCGCGCGGATTATGCCGAAGGGCTGGTTGGACGCGCCGCCGATGTGGTGCTGAAAGAGGGGCGCAAGTTGGTGCTGGTGCCGCGCGAAATGCCGCTGAGCGCCATCCATCTGGAAAATATGCTCGCATTATCCCGCCTGGGAGTCGCCATGGTTCCGCCGATGCCCGCCTGGTACAACCATCCACAAACGATTGACGACGTCACGCTGCATATTGTCGCCCGCGTGCTGGATCAGTTCGGTCTTTCGCTACCGCAGGCGAAGCGCTGGGGTGGTTTGCAGGCGGCACAGAATTATTCACAGGAGAATGCATAATGGCTTTTGATGATTTACACAGTTTTTTACAGGCGCTGGACGAGCAAGGACAGTTGCTGAAAATCAGTGAAGAGGTGAATGCCGAGCCGGATTTGGCCGCTGCCGCGAACGCGACCGGCCGCATTGGCGAAGGCGCTCCCGCACTGTGGTTCGATAATATCCGCGGCTTTGTTGATGCCCGCGTCACGATGAACACTATCGGTTCGTGGCAGAACCACGCGATTTCGCTGGGATTACCGCCGAACACGCCGGTTAAGCAGCAGATTGACGAATTTATCCGTCGCTGGGATAAGTTCCCGGTCGCCCCGGAACGTCGCGACAATCCGCCGTGGGCGGAGAACAGTGTCGATGGGGATGACATCAATCTGTTCGATATTCTACCGCTGTTCCGCCTGAACGATGGCGATGGCGGTTTCTACCTTGATAAAGCCTGCGTTGTTTCCCGCGATCCGCTCGATCCCGATCATTTTGGCAAGCAGAACGTTGGCATCTACCGCATGGAAGTGAAGGGCAAACGCAAACTCGGCCTGCAACCGGTACCGATGCACGATATTGCGCTGCATCTGCATAAAGCGGAAGAGCGCGGCGAGGATCTGCCCATCGCGATTACGCTCGGCAACGATCCGATTATTACCCTGATGGGCGCCACGCCGCTGAAATACGATCAGTCGGAATATGAGATGGCGGGCGCGTTGCGTGAAAGCCCGTATCCGATTGCTACCGCGCCGCTGACCGGTTTCGATGTGCCATGGGGATCGGAAGTGATCCTCGAAGGGGTGATCGAAGGACGTAAGCGCGAGATCGAAGGGCCGTTCGGTGAGTTCACCGGCCACTATTCCGGCGGGCGCAACATGACAGTGGTACGCATCGATAAAGTCTCTTATCGCACGAAACCGATTTTTGAATCCCTTTACCTTGGCATGCCATGGACGGAAATCGATTATCTGATAGGGCCAGCAACCTGTGTGCCGCTGTACCAGCAACTGAAAGCCGAGTTCCCGGAAGTGCAGGCGGTAAACGCCATGTATACCCACGGTCTGTTGGCGATTATCTCCACCAAAAAACGTTACGGCGGCTTTGCCCGCGCGGTGGGTTTGCGCGCCATGACCACGCCGCACGGCCTCGGTTACGTGAAGATGGTGATCATGGTCGATGAAGACGTCGATCCGTTTAATTTGCCGCAGGTGATGTGGGCGCTGTCGTCGAAAGTAAACCCGGCAGGCGATCTGGTGCAGTTGCCGAATATGTCGGTACTGGAACTCGATCCGGGTTCAAGCCCGGCCGGTATCACCGACAAACTGATTATTGATGCCACCACGCCGGTTGCGCCGGATAACCGTGGCCACTACAGCCAGCCGGTACGTGATTTGCCGGAAACCAAAGAATGGGCTGAAAAACTGACCGCCATGCTGGCGAGCCGCCAAAAATAAGGAGCGAAAAATGATCTGTCCACGTTGTGCCGATGAGCACATTGAAATCATGGCGACGTCGCCGGTAAAAGGGGTCTGGACGGTGTACCAGTGCCAGCACTGTTTATACACCTGGCGTGATACCGAACCACTGCGTCGTACCAGCCGCGAGCACTATCCACAGGCGTTTCGTATAACGCAGAAAGATATTGATGACGCACCGCAGGTGCCGACGATTCCGCCGCTGCTGGCAGAAAATCAACGGTAACCGCATGGAAGCCCGGCCTGCACAGAATTGCTGGCCGGATTTGATCACTGCGCGGAAAACTTCCAGGCTGGATAAGCGCCAACCGGCAATCAGCGCCTTACACCAGGCTCTTCAGGCGGTAAATCCATTCCAGTGCCTGACGCGGCGTTAAGCTGTCCGGATCGAGGTTTTCCAGCGCTTCCACTGCCGGGCTGGTCTCTTCTGCCGGAGCCAACAGCGACATCTGCGTGCCGTCTATTTGCGTGGCCGCCGCATTCGGCGACAGGCTTTCCAGCTCGCGCAATTTGCTGCGTGCACGTTTAATCACCTCTTTCGGCACGCCCGCCAGCGCAGCGACCGCCAGACCGTAACTCTTACTGGCTGCGCCGTCCTGCACGCTGTGCATAAAGGCGATGGTATCGCCATGCTCCAGCGCGTCGAGATGCACGTTTGCCACGCCTTCCATTTTTTCCGGCAGTTGCGTCAGCTCAAAGTAGTGAGTCGCGAACAGCGTCAATGCCTTGATTTTATTCGCCAGGTTTTCCGCACACGCCCATGCCAGCGACAGACCATCATAGGTCGATGTTCCGCGACCAATTTCATCCATCAGCACCAGACTGTTTTCTGTGGCGTTATGCAGGATGTTGGCGGTTTCGGTCATCTCCACCATAAAGGTCGAACGGCCGCTGGCCAGATCGTCTGCCGCGCCGACGCGGGTAAAGATGCGGTCGATTGGGCCGATTTCGACTTTTTGCGCGGGCACATAGCTGCCGATATAGGCCAGCAGCGCAATCAGCGCAGTCTGGCGCATATAGGTACTTTTACCGCCCATGTTCGGCCCGGTGATGATTAACATCCGGCGCTGCGGCGATAAATTCAGCGGGTTAGCAATAAACGGCTCTTTCAGCACCTGCTCGACCACCGGATGACGCCCTTCGGTAATGCGGATGCCTGGTTTATCAGTGAAGGTTGGGCAACTGTAATTCAGAGTGTAAGCGCGTTCCGCCAGGTTCACCAGCACATCCAGTTCCGCCAGCGCAGAGGCGCTCTGTTGCAGGTCGCCCAGATGCGGCATCAGCAGATCGAACAGCTCCTCATAAAGCTGTTTTTCCAGCGCCAGCGCTTTGCCTTTCGAGGTCAGAACTTTGTCTTCGTACTCTTTCAGTTCCGGAATAATGTAGCGTTCGGCATTTTTCAGCGTCTGGCGACGTACGTAATGGATCGGCGCCAGATGGCTTTGCCCGCGGCTAATCTGGATGTAGTAACCGTGTACCGCGTTATAACCCACTTTCAGCGTATCCAGCCCGAGGCGTTCGCGCTCGCGGATCTCCAGCCGATCAAGATAGTCAGTCGCGCCATCCGCCAGACCGCGCCATTCGTCCAGTTCGGCGTTATAACCCGGCGCAATCACGCCGCCATCGCGCACCAGCACTGGCGGCGCATCGATAATTGCGCGCTCCAGCAGTTCGCGCAGTTCGCTGAACTCGCCCATCTTTTCGCGCAGCGCCTGCACCGGCGCGCTTTTCACTTCCGCCAGTTGCGCGCGCAGTTCCGGCAGTTGCTGGAAAGCGTGACGCATACGCGCCAGGTCGCGCGGACGCGCAGTGCGCAGCGCCAGACGTGCCAGAATACGCTCCAGATCGCCCACCTGACGCAGCACCGGTTGTAGCTCGCCGCAGTGATCCTGCAATGCGCCAATGGTTTGCTGGCGTTCCGTCAGCACTTTTGTATCGCGAACCGGCATATGCAGCCAGCGTTTCAGCATGCGGCTGCCCATTGGCGTTACGGTACAATCAAGTACCGAGGCCAGCGTATTTTCGACACCGCCCGCCAGGTTCTGCGTGATCTCCAGATTCCGGCGCGTCGCGGCATCCATAATGATGGTGTCCTGCTGGCGCTCCATGGTGATGGAGCGAATATGCGGCAGGGCAGTGCGCTGCGTGTCTTTGACATACTGCAGCAGACAGCCGGCTGCGCACAGGCCCCGAGGTGCGTTTTCCACCCCAAAGCCGACCAGATCGCGGGTGCCAAATTGCAGGTTTAGCTGCTGGCGGGCGGTATCAATTTCGAACTCCCACAGCGGACGGCGCCGCAGACCGCGGCGGCCTTCAATCAGCGCCGTTTCGGCAAAGTCTTCGGCATAGAGCAACTCGGCGGGATTGGTGCGCTGTAACTCGGCGGCCATGGTGTCGCGATCGGCCGGTTCGCTGACGCGAAAACGCCCGGAGCTGATATCCAGCGTGGCGTAGCCAAAACCTTTGCTGTCCTGCCAGATGGCGGCCAGCAGATTATCCTGACGCTCCTGCAACAGCGCTTCATCGCTGATGGTGCCTGGCGTTACGATGCGCACCACTTTGCGCTCAACCGGCCCCTTGCTGGTTGCCGGATCGCCGATTTGCTCGCAAATCGCCACGGATTCGCCAAGACTCACCAGCTTCGCCAGATAGTTTTCCACCGCATGATGCGGAACCCCGGCCATCGGGATCGGCTCACCTGCCGATGCGCCACGTTTGGTCAGTGAAATATCCATAAGCTGCGAAGCGCGTTTCGCATCGTCATAAAATAGTTCGTAAAAGTCGCCCATCCGGTAGAACAGCAGAATGTCCGGATGCTGTGCTTTCAGCTTCAGGTACTGCTGCATCATTGGCGTATGCGCGTCGAAATTCTCTAGTGTACTCATCAGTTTATGATGTCCATGTGCTTAAATTTTAACGAGCCGGCGATTTTTATCATTCTTGTTGCGTATCGCCTTGCCTCATTCACAAGCATTCTGAAGGTTTTCCCAGGAATGCGGAGTAAGCATGATAACGGAGTCTTTATGGCAGGAAAACAACAGGCAAAGCCACTGACGTTTAAAGCGGTAGAAATGATAAAGCCGGGTGACAAAGATAAAGCTGATATTCCGCTATGATCGTGATACCGCCATTGTAATGATCCTTTGCGGTGCGGGCTTACGGGCCGGGGAAGGGGCCAGCCTTGATCGCTGGGGCTATGACAATGGCATTCTTACAGTCAGGTAGGGAAAGGGGCGTAAATACCGGGAGATACACGTCACGGCAGCGGTAGATAAAGCCATCCGCGCGAAAGAGGCCAGGAATGCATTGCTTAACCGTATTCAGCGCAACGGCAAGGTTGCTCTTACAACGACCAGCCTAACTGGTATTCTGGAGCAGTTACCGCAATATGTTCAGGTCAGTAAACGATCCTGTCAGGTATGCGCTACCCAGCGTCAGTATTTCTTTCGCTCCATCTTTCGGATCGAGCAGTGCGATTTTAAGCGCTTCTTCATAGAGAACGTCATCAGTAAGAAATAACAGCAGCCGTTTATCATCCACCTGAACAGCAGCTTCTGGCACCTGTACAGGAACCATAATGTCCGCACCTTTTCCAGCAATCAGGACTTCATATTTTCCCATTGATGTCGGTATAGGTTCTTCCCTGAGTTGAAGTGTAACGTTGTCCGGCAGCTTAAACATGGTTAGTCCCGGAACCCATTGATGTCCCATGCGACTGCCAACAAAAGCACCAATAACCACGCATACAGGTGCGCCAGTGCCCCTCCCCCGGCTCCTGAAATTCCAGCACTACTGATTGCAGGTTGTCGTTGAGTCTCAAGCACTCTACCCGAGGGATGCTATTGCAAATGTCTTTCAACAAATCCTGACAATTTTAATCGCTTATAGTTTAGTTACCTTTAACTATTCTTAATTCAGAAATTAAGACTTAATGAGCATGGGTTTCCAAATAAAACAAAGAATTAAGTTGCCAGGGAAGATTTCAGGGATATTTATTTCCCCTGCATTTCTATTGTTATTCAACAGAATTTGTTGCCTGTCTTTGAAACTCATGGTAATAGAAAGCAGAAACTTTACACAAAACTAACAATGAGGTTACAAATGAATAGCAGCCTAAAATGTCTTGTTGTTGTTTCCGCTATTTTGTTGAGCGCATGCTCATCTATGGGGGGAGGAGAAGATAAATTCAGTGCTTCATATGTTCAATCACATATTGTTGAGGGTAAAACGACAAAAGCTCAGGTACAGCAACTTTATGGCGTTCCTGATGATAATGAAAAATCTTCAAATGGCACTACGTGGGTTTATCATAAAAATGCTGACTACAGCAGTGTATCTTCTCTGGCGGGCTACATACCGGGAGCGGGGGCTGTTAGCAGTGCACTGGGCATGGCCAACACAGCCAGCGAAGCATCATCAACAGCCGGTAAGCTTTCAGACAAACGCAGTGGAAATACTGAGATACACGGAAACCGCCTTTATATAACCTTTAACCGCAATGATGTTGTAGATTACTGGAGTATTAACTAGAAGCCTTTTAAAAGGGCTTTAATTTGTAATGCGGCTCAAATGAGCCGCTACGTAATACATATATTTCCAGGTTACACTGCAACATTGATGGACAGCGAGATTAATATATCTTCTTCAATCAAAACCCCTTACCGCCCGTAGCGATAATGCATCAATAGAAATAACGGAAGTCTAATCGTTATCACTCTGATGTGATAATCGTGTGGCTCCGGTACCTGAACGGTTATTTTTCTGCCAGCCTGGGAGGCCCAGGGCTCCAGAAGATGATATCTGTGCAGGGTTAATCGTCCTCAAACCTGACGCATTCTTCTTTTATCAAGGGCTTACCGGCGTACCCAGTTCGGCCTGTTTCAAGAAGACGCATCAGCTCTTCGCGCGAGATGCTGTGACAACAAATCAGATTGTCACCCGGAGTAACTGTAAGTATCCCGCTAAAACGAACCATTCACTTTCAGAGATCTTCCGACATATTCAATTTGCCAGCGAAGGAGATCGCTATGCGTAAAGCCCGTTTTACTGAGCATCAGATCATCGCTGACCTTAATCGAGAGGCGTTGTCGGTCGACGCTGGATCTGAAACCAGTGGTCCGAGTACTCGACAGCAGCGCGGCCAACCATGGATATTTCGTCATCGCTTCGTATGGATAATGACCCGGAGTTTATTTCTCCGACGCTGGCTGAATGAGCAGAGATGCATATGCGGTAAAGCTGGAATTTATTCGGCTGGAGAAATCCACTCTGAATGCTTTTATAGAACGCTTTAACCGAACATATCAGTATAGAAATACTCGATTTTTATCTGTTCAGAACCCTGAATGAAGTGCGGGAGATGACGGAATGGGGGGACAGAATACAACAATGAACGCCCGCACGAATCACTGAATAACATGACACTGGAGGAATACCGCCTGGAACATCAAAGGTTCGGGATCTCAAAAAGTGCATGGAACTAAGAATGGTCTACTTACATCAGGACGAGCTCACTGCTCTGGACAGTACTCTACTGACTGAGTCGTTGCGCTTCTCAAGCTAAAGGATATGTGGGGGTCAGGTAGCCAGATTTTCAGGAAAACATAAACAAAAATTACGTATCGTTAATAAATGTATTGATATATTTCTGAAAGTGAAAATTTGGGATTGCCGGGGGAATAACAGGGTGATTAACTTAAGACGTGTTTATCTTAGAAGTCACTATTTAGAATGAACAGTAAAACGAATATCGAAAGAAAATTTCTTAAACATCAGCATGCTGCAATTAAAAAACTACATAATAAATCAGATCTGCCAGGCGCAGATCTTCGGTTTATGGACTTACGGAGGCTTAATTTGCGGGATATTAATTTATCAGGTAGTGATTTATCTTTTAGTGATATTCGTGATACTGACTTTTCTTACAGTAATCTAAGGGGTGTGAATCTGAGTAACTGTAAAATGCAGGGCGCTAACTTTAATTATTCAGACTGTACATGCGTGGATTTTTCCGGGAGTGATTTTGATAAAGCAAGTTTCACTGGCGCCATCTCTGAGCGAGATGATCTTGCATCTGATACTCTTTCAGCACGACCACTGATCTCTATCTATATGCCGACATGGAACCGGGAAAAACTGACCATTAGAGCTATTTACTCTGTGTTAAAGCAGGACTATGAACACTGGGAACTCATTATCGTTGATGATTTCTCATCATCGTTTAAGTTGCTGCAAAAGTTTATATCCGACCTTAATGATCCACGTATTATTTATATTAGAAATGAATACAACTCGGGAGCATGTGCTGTAAGAAACCAGGCAATCCGTCTTGCTAAAGGGGACTTTATAACCGGTCTTGACGACGATGACGAGTGGCTTTCATCGCGATTGTCATCTTTTCTTTCATACCGATATAAACTTAACTATCACGGTTTTTTATATGCAGGAGACTATTTGTGTGAAAGTGCCAGCTATGACAGCATTGATGATCTAAAGATCTACCCCAAACCCAATTACAAAAAAAGTCTATTTGATAAGAAGAATGTTATTGGTAATCAGGTATTTACAGTAACAAGTCGTATGCAGAAAGTGCTATTCGATACAGAATTGACTGCGGCTCAAGATTATGATGCTTTTTATCGCCTCGCAGAAGTATATGGCTCTCCGTTTAAATTGGAAAATATTACACAAATCCTTTACGTCAATCATGGTGAGGTTCGTATAACGTGTTCTGGTAGAAAATTTTCCGGTTATTTAAATTTCTACAGGAAACACAAATCCAAATTTGACACTTCCAGTGTAAAATATCAATTATTTACTTTGTATTATATCAGAAACAAAAAAATGTCCCTTAAGACTTTAATGAGGTTAATGACTGTACGAAATTTTAAAAGATACTTCATGATGTACTCAAATTTCAGAAAGAGGAAGTTCTGATATGTAAAACATATTTGTACTCTTTAGGGTTAGGTTGTAAGCATACAAAATAAAGAATTATGTTTTATATTTATTGCTCTTGTTCTGTTCCAGAATTATATAGAGTGTTGCAGGGTTCAGTCAATGGGTGTGTCAGAAATGTTGTGACATTATCGACTATTTTATTACATAGCAGTCTGGATCTTTATCGGTGTGTTTTCTGAAGATGGTCACCTGAATTTCATCAAATAAAGGTGCCGGAGATGAGTTGCTGCTGAATATTATTGGGCTTAATTTACTTTCTTGAGAATAGCCGTCAACCTGCCGCTTTCAGGCGTTACAGTGGCAGTATCACTGAAACAATTATCACCTCAGATATTCCTTAAGGCTCTTGAATGAGTTCTGTTTGGGAAACGAAAACGAGGTACGCGAAACTAAAACAGATAGACTCACTCTTTCAGAAAGATGTAATTACAGCACGTCCTAAATTGCTCGGTTTCAGTTTTTGAAAACCTGGACTTCCCCGGAGCCCGGCGTTCATATTCTGCCGGTGGCATCAGGTAACCGGAGTGGTGTCGGCGCTTACTGTTATCAATTATCCCAGTGTAATACTCAATAAAACTCTCCGGGGTGTTGCTGAAGATACGCCCTCTAAAATGTCTCTGAGGTGCCTGTTAGACCCATAGCGATTAAAGGCTATGTTACAGTGAGGCCGTGGTTCTTTTTATACGCGGTTCCGGATGGCGCCGGTGAAATACAGGCCGAAGAGCACACTCACTGCATAACCCGATGCTGATAATGACTTCCGTTAAAGATGGCTTTCTCTGCGCGCAGTGCATCCGGATGGTCAAAAACAGAAGATCTCAACACCATGATAACAACCGATGAGATGCACTTTGCCGAATGGCAAATCTGGCCCCAGCTGAGAATTTTGTTGCACCGGGGTAAGCCTGTAAGAATTTCTGCCAGAGCGTTTGATGTCCTGGTTGTGCTGCTGCGGGCTGGAGGTAAAGCGGTAAGTAAAGAGGCTTTACTTGTTCAGGTGTGGGGAAATGAAATTGTCGAAGAAAATAATCTTCAGGCGCAAATCTCCGCTATACGCCGCATTCTGGGTCACGATCGGCATCTACTTGTCACCGAATTTGGTTGTGGTTACCGCTTAAATATCAATAGTGCACCGCTGCAAACGCCTGCGAAACCAGAGCTACCCGAGCCTGTTGTTACCCCTTTTCTGACGTCGATTTTAGGGCGGGACCAGGCTGTGCAGGACGTCTGTACGTTATTAAATCACCACCCTCTGGTCACGATTACAGGTTCCGGGGGCGTGGGGAAAACGCGTCTGGCGTGGGAAGTCGTCAATCTTATGCGCACGCATTTTCCGGAGGGAACTTGCGTGGTTGAACTGGCGCATATCACCGAAGCCTCCAGCTTGTTATCTGTGTTTTCTCAGGCGCTACATCTTCCATTAGTTAGCCTGCATCATGATGCCGATTTACGGCAACAGCTTGCGCGACGCCGCTGTTTACTGCTGGTTGATAACTGCGAACATTTAATTAATGAACTGGAACCGGTGATAACCTCGCTGTTGCACGTGGCTCCCCATAGCAGGCTGTTGTTGACCAGTCAGGTAGCATTACAGATTGCTGGCGAGCAACAATATTTATTACCGCCATTACAAATTCCTGAACAGACAGACAGCGATAAGCAAACGCTACTCTCTTTTGCCAGCGTCCGTCTCTTTATCGAGCGTGTACAGGCCAACCGACATGATTTTCATCCCTCTGACAGTGAATTGTCGCTGATTGGCAAATTATGCCGCCATCTTGATGGATTGCCGTTGGCAATTGAACTTGCAGCCTCCCGTCTGCCAGTAATGAGCGTCAGCGAGATCTATAGCCGTCTGGAGGACCGTTTCCAGCTATTGAGCAATACGCACAGCGCACTGGTTCCCAGACACCAGAAAATAGTGACCACGCTGGAATGGACTTATCAGTTACTCAACGCGCGCGAACAGCGGTTATTCAGAACGCTGGGCATCTTCACCGACACGTTCAGTATGCAATCCGTCACTGATTTTCTGGTGTCCAGGGACAAGCATTACTGGCAGGTGATTGACGATGTGCAGCGGTTGCTCGCACTTTCACTGATTCAGGTCAGTAGCCAGGTGCCGGTAACCCGTTTTCGTCTGCTGGAAACCATGCGCCAGTTCGCCTGCAATAAACTCAGGCAACATGATGAATATGAAGAACTTTCTCTCCGTTTCGCCGATTATTATAAAGCCCTGGTGGAACAGGCCCAGGCTGACTGGCTGGTGCTGCCGACGGAACAGTGGCGGGAGCGTTATCGTCACATCCTTAATGATTTGCGCAGTGTTTTACAGCAAACATTAACCGAGGGGCGTGATTCCTCTACAGGGCTGGCGATCTTACAGGCTATGACGCCTTTCTGGATTGAATATTCCCTCTATGATGAATGTCAGCGTCATATCTCTCCTCTGTTATATGAAAATAGCTCGCGGGTCGTTTTAACGTTACGCCAGAGAATGCATCTCTGTGCCGCAGCGGGTAAGGCATCAACCTGGGCAAAAGGCCCGACATCTGAAACCCATTCAGCCTGGCAAACCGCACTGACGCTGGCAGAAAAGCTCGACGACAAAGAGATACGTTTGCAGGCGCATTACGGGTTATGGTTGTATTGCTTGCGCACGGGCGAGCTGAATACATCGCTTCTGCATGCGCAGTCGCTGTATGATCTCGCGCTCGCCATCAAAGACGCGGAGGCGCAGGCTACCGGGCTACGTCTTCTCGGCGTTTCACTGCATTTTTTAGGGCAGCATGCTGTCGGGCGCAATTACCTGCTGCAATCGCTGGCCTGGTACGATCGGGAGAGCGTAAGCCACTCTTTTCGTTTCGGTCTTGATCAACAGAGTGCTGGTATGGCTTTTCTGTCTCGCTTGCTCTGGGTACAGGGGGAGTATCAGGCCGCGAAACAGATGGCATGGCGCGGTGTGAAAAAAACCGCGCGTTTACAGCATGCCTGCTCGCTTTGCTGCGCGCTGGCTGAAGGTGCCTGTATGACAGCGGCGCTTGATCGCCATCCGCGTTGGGTTGTAAAGGCCGCAAACTGGCTTATTTTTCTGGCAGAAAAGCATGATTTGTATTTCTGGAAGACCTATGGCGAGTTGTTTCTTGTCTGGGCAAAACGGTTCAGCCATGCCGACGTGGGTCAAAGTACACTGTTTAGTTCGCTGCGTGCGATGGGATTAGACTGGCAATATTCCCCGTTGCTCTCAGAAATTGATATCGGGATATCGCAGCAAACCGCCAGGCTGGATCATGAAAACTGGTGCGCGCCTGAGTTGATGCGTCTTTCCGCCGCGCAGTTACCTCCGCAGCAGCAACGCCCGTTGTTAGAGCTGGCGCTGAACAAGGCACGACAGCAACAGGCACATGGTTGGTCCCTGCGTATTGCTTATTCACTGGCAACGTTGCTGGTGGAAGCCGGAGAACAATTGGCGGCTAACCAGTTAATAGAAAACGTTTTACATGATGTCGATGGCTCAGACAGCGCGACGGATGTCAGACACGCTCTGGCGCTATGTGCCCGAATGGCGACCTGAAGTTTGACGTCTCACGGCTGTTAATAATCCCATCATCACCAGCCCGGCTCCCGCTGAGGAGATCAGTGTCCAGCTATGCGTTGCCTCCCATAACCCGGTAGCCACCAATGAACCGCATGCCCCGCCAATAAACATAACGCTCATAAAGAGAGTATTAAGCCGGTTTCTGGCATCCGGACGCAAAGAATAAATCGTGTGCTGGTTAGCTATCAGTACACATTGTTCACCCGCATCCAGGAGTAAAATGCCCGCCACCATACCCGCCATACTGTTCCAGCCCCAAAAAACAATCCAGGCGAACAGCATCAGTAACACACCAAAAACAACCATTCGAAATGATCCCTGGCGGTCACTGAAACTTCCCGCCAGAGGCGCACACAGAATACCGATGAGTCCCAAAATCGCCAGGGTTCCGGTTATGCCTGCACCGTAATGGTAGCGATGGGCTAACCAGAAAGGGAGCACGGTCCACAGCACGCTGAAGGAGGCAAACAGCATGGCTTGTGTCAGCGTCGCATTACGTACTTGCGGCTCGCTTTTCCACAGATCACCTAATGAACGTAATACCGCCAGATAGTGAAATGTTGGCGTGGGCAACGTCTGAGAAGGCAAAAGGCGGGCGATGAAAAATAGCGCCAGCAATGTCATGAGCGCGCCGGACAAAAAGACGCCACGCCAGTCGAAATACTGACCGATGAGGCCTCCGATAGCCCGGCCAGCAAGAATACCTGCGAGGACACCGCTCATCACGGTACCTACTGTTTTGCCCCGGGAAGACGGCCTGGAGAGAGAGGCAGCAAGCGGCACTATTTGTTGGGCAACGGTTGCAGCCATACCCGTAAGGAACGAGAAGAACACCAGTACAGTCGCCGTTGGGGATAGCATCATGCCGATCAGCGCCAGCAAAAGCACCTGAGCCTGACGCAGGATAAGCCGTTGACGTTCAATATAATCACCCAGTGGGATCAGAAATAATAAACCCGCCGCATAGCCTAACTGGGTGGCCATGGGGATTAACGAAACCGCTTCCCATTCATTGGGAAAGGCACCCGCGATCAGATTAAGAACGGATTGGTTAAAATAAATATTCGCTACAACAATACAGCAAATTATTGCCAGCATCAGAATCCTGGCAGAAGAAAGCTCGTGGTTGTCCGTACGCACTGGCCACTCCTCGCTCTAAGCTCACTCTTTTTTTGCAGAATAAGCAGAGGCGGCTCTCAACGCTTTGGCCGTTTTTTTCAGACGTCTGAATTCTGTTGCCCAAGATTCTGAAATTAAGATCGGTTACTAATCCTTCTTATGTTGTTAACAGTGCTTAATTTGAGGAGCAACCCATGGATTTAAAACTGACAGGAAAAGTGGCTCTGGTAACCGGAGCGCGAAGCGGGATTGGTTTCAGTATTTGTGAAGAACTGGCCGCCAATGGTGTGCATTTAGTGATGGTTTCCAGACGAGAACCTGAGCTGATCCTGGCGGCAAAAAAAATCACCGATAAATATGGTGTTTCAGCGCTGCCTGTCGCCGGGGATGTAACGGATCCCGACCTACCTTCTCGGGTGGTTGAACAAGCAGAAAAGGTTTTTCAGCACATTGATTTGCTGGTGAATAATGCCGGAAGAGCACATGCGGGCACGCTGTTAACCACCCCGGAAGAGGAGTGGCAGTTAATGACGGAGACCAAATTCTCCGCCATGCGACGCTTTTGCAAGGCTGTAATACCCGGAATGCAAAGACGAGGCTGGGGACGGATTGTCAATATTTCATCTATTGGCGGCATCTATCCCAACCCGCAACTTACCGTCTCACATGCACTGAGCGCTGCCATCAACAACCTGACCCGTAGCATAGCGCTGAGCGTGGCCGCGGATGGCATTCTGGTTAATGCTATTGGTGTAGGCGCTGTCGCGACGGATAACTGGGCGCAGAATATGCTACCGAATGTCCGCACTCGGCGTCCTGAACTGGCTGACAAAACGGACGACGAGGTTATGGCTTTACTGGGTAAAGAGAAGACCCCGGTAGGCCGCTTTGGGCTTCCCGAAGACATTGCATCAATTACTGCTTTTCTGCTTTCAGATAGAAATCAGTTTGTTACCGGGCAGACAATTGAAGCTTCAGGCGGAGCAGAGCGGTTTATGTGATTTTTCACACCCCTCAAGGATGAGAGCGGGGATCATGTCTGATTGCACGACCAAAAACGCGTTGTATTGAGTGTCGTGAAGCCTGAATCTGCGCGTATCGGTTGGTATCGGCAAGTTTAACGGGCTGGTTTTTCTATGAGCGCGGCAACCCAGTCCGCAAAGGCGCGCACGGCGGGAGAAAGAAAGCGTTGATGCGGATAAAGCAATGTGACCGGCACTGATGGCGGCTGCCAGTCTGCCAGAACCTCGATTAACCTTCCTTCCTGCAGATGCTCCGAGACAATACGCTCGGCAAGCTGCGCCAGCCCGAAACCGTCAAGACACATTTTGATATACAGTCCTGTTTCATTGACGGCGGTTTCTCCGCTTACAGGAACGGAAAGTGTTTCTGCTCCGCGGACAAAGCGCAATTCGTTCGCACGCCTCGCCTGGCTGGAAAAGTAGTGGATTGCCCGATGCCGGGACAACTCTACGGGCGACTGCGGAATACCGTATTCCCTGAGATAGTCCGGCGAGGCGCAGGTTATCCAGCGAAAGCGGCCCAGCAGGCGGGCAACCAGCGTCGAGTTGCTCAGTTCCCCCGTTCTGATCACACAGTCCACGCCCTCCTGGACAAGATCGACCTGCCGATCGCTTACTCCTATCATCAGGTAGATGTCCGGATAACGCCGGTAAAAATCTTTCAGATTTGGCATGACGATGAAATGGGCGATCCCTCCGGGCATATCCACCCGTAAACGTCCCTGTGGCCTTTTGACGGCGTCCGTCAGGCTGGATTCAGCATGCTCGATTAACGAGAGTATTTCCCGGCACTGTGCAAGATACTGTAAACCTTCGGGAGTGAGGCTCACCCGCCGCGTTGTCCTGTTAAGCAGGCGTACCTGCAGGTATTTCTCAAGGTTTTTAATGGCGCTGGTGACGGTTGATGACGGCAGTGAAAGCGTCTGAGCCGCGCGCACGAAGCTTCCGGCTTCAGCAACCCGCGTAAAAATCTGCATCGCCTGAATACGATCCATAGTCCTTCTCTCCAGAGCCGATAACGCTGCCGATAGTTAACTTCATTATTCGCAGATTATGAATAATGAAAACGCGTTAAGCATCTTTTTCAGGTTAATTGAGTGACGTATCGTTTTTCTGTTGACCAGAAAAGAGGCTCTTTAAATGACCGATTACGTGAGAAATATTGTTAATAATCAGAATACAACTTCCCCTGCGACGTTGATCCGTGGCGCAACGATACTGAGTATGGATGATAACGTAGGGAATATTGAGCGCGGTGATATTCTTATCAGCGGGTCAACCATTACCGCCGTGGGTCAGAACCTGAACGCAGAGAAAGCCCGCGTCATAGACGCCGCAAACATGATTGCCATGCCGGGGATGGTGGATTCTCATCGTCACTCCTGGGAAGGACAACTGCGCCGCATTAACCCTAATGCCACCTGTCTGGACGATTACAGCAACGCCACGCACTTCTCTTTTGCCAAATACTATCGCCCTTCCGATATCTATGTGGGTAACCTGCTGACAGCGCTGGGCGCGATTGACGCAGGCATCACGACAATCATTGATAATTCCCATAACAGCCGCACCGCTGCGCATTCAGACGCGGCCGTTGAGGCTTTGCTTGATGCGGGCATCCGCGCTGTACACGCTTCCGGCGCACCGGTATCGGGTGAATGGGACAAGGCGCACTGGCCCGGTAACTGGCAACGCCTGCAGGAAAAGTATTTCAGGAACAATCCTGAAGGCCTTGTTTCTCTTGCGGTTATGGCTCAACTGGAGCCAGAGATGTGGGCCGAGGCCCGCAGGCTGGGGGTGCCGATCGTCACTGAATTCTTTGGTGCTGAGATGGCCTCTGAGCTTGAATCGCTGCATCAGCGGGGCCTTCTCGGGCCGGACAATATTTTCAATCATTGCACATCGCTGCCTGACGAAGGATGGAAAATCCTGCGCGAAGCGGGTGTCCGGGTGAACGTCTGCCCGCGTTCTGATGCGCACTATGGCATTGAAGACGGTATGTTTGCCATTGAGGCTGCGCAACGTCACGGTATCAACCCGGGCCTGAGCGTGGATAACGAAACGTCCTACAGTACCGATATGTTTATGGAAATGCGCGTGGCCTTTTACCTGCAGCGGGTGATGGGCAGGCACAAGCAGCACTGCTGCGATTCCGCACATTCGCTGACAACACTTCCGGCGGCACAACTCCTTAAAGCGGCGACCGTCGATGGCGCGGCCTGTGCCGGGCTACAGGACAAAATCGGCAGCCTGACACCGGGTAAACAAGCCGATCTGATCCTGATTAACGCCAGCGACATCAACCTTTATCCCTCCGGGAATGCCTTTGGCACGGTGGTACATGCGACAGAGCGCAGCAACATTGATACCGTCATGATCGGCGGACGCATCGTCAAGCAGAACGGCAAAGTCGTGGGCGTCGACAGCTCGCGACTTCACGCAGCGATTGATGAATCGCGTCAACATCTGTTTGCTGCTGCAGGATATAAGCCTGATATTTTTGCGGAAACCTTCCTGCCGCTGGAGCAGACACACTGACAGAGATGAAACGCATGAGCATGATTTATTACGTAATCGCGTTTGCCGCAGGCCTCGGGATCACCCTGCAGACGACCCTGAACAGCCAACTGGCAAGAGGGTTAGGCGGAGATGCAGTGACTGCCGCGCTGTTTTCCTTTGCGGCCGGGGCGTTCAGCCTCGCGGTTTACTCGTTGCTGCGGGGAGGATTATTCACCTCGCTTGCCGCCATTCCATCTCAGCCACTGTGGAGTCTGGCGGGCGGGCTGATCGGTACATGTGCCCTGTTCAGCTATGTCGTGCTCGCGCCGAAAATTGGTTTTTCAGCCCTGCTCGGGCTGGCGATTGTCGGGCAACTGCTTTCGTCGCAGGTGATTGACCATTTTGGTTTGCTGGGTGCCATCCGGCGTCCGGTTTCGGTGCTAAAGCTGGGTGGCATGCTGGTCATGCTGGCAGGGCTTGCCATCATGCTGTTCGGCGATCGGCTTTCTGAGCGTTTTCTGCATTAACAGAGTGAAATACTGCTCCCTGCTTATTACGGGTTTGCCCTGCTGCAGACATCCGTGTGCATTTATTTAAGCTACTGCGTACTTTTCCCTGGAGAAATAACATGGCAACTGATGTCAGAAATTTGCTGGGAGAGTGTCCTCTCTGGTGCGAAAGAACACGCCGGCTGTTCTGGACGGACATTGAAGGTAGTGAACTACTCGTCTTACAAGAAGACAGTAACGTTGTGATGCGATGGTCTCTGCCTGAACGCCTTGGATCGTTTGCCTTTACCGAAAAGACGGGATGTCCTGCTGATGGGGCTGGCGTCCGGCTTAGGCTTTTATGAACTCAGTACTGGTATTTTTACCGCAGTTGCAGCGTCCCCAGGGGAAGCGGGTACCCGTATCGGAGATGGCCGGAGCGACCGTTCTGGTAACTTTGTCTTTGGAACCATGGATGACAGTTATCCCGTCAAAGTGGTCGGTAAATTTCACCGACTCAATGCGGCCATACATCCCCTGGAATCCAAAGCACCTGTTCGACGCTGGCAGGCGAGGGATTCACAACCCTGTATTGCCTCAGTGCCTGTGTGAGCCTCTCTGCGCCGTCAAGGTACGACGGCGCACTGATGAAGGCCGAATCAGACCTATACGCCGGTTTGCCAGAAAGTTGGTTTGCAGCGTACACAACGTAACGGCTCTGATTATCGCATGCAGGCAGAACGGTATATTGATCAACGGGGAGCAGTTCAAATCACCCAACTGAGTACAGGCGCGACCAAACTTACGCTGCCAGTTCTTCTCCGCGTTTTGCAGGATTTCTCCCGCCCGCCGTCATACGTAATTTTTATGGAAGACATTCAAACAGCGGCATATCCAGCGGCTGTTCCACTCATAAAATCTGTCGGTCGATAGAGGATGTCGACACATGCAGCGTCCCGGAAGCCTTTCGCAGTGAACCCTGGGGACCACCTCGGTGAAATAGATCAGCTACCGGGAGAAGGCAAACATAATGGCGTTCTCTTTTTTGCAACACTTCGTGCGAATTAAACGGATGGACGTTTACACGCGGGCAACATAATAATCACAATCACGATAAAAACGAGACTACGCGCGGCCTTCCGGCTGATGACGTGTCCGTGGTATGCAGGATTATCATGAAGCAGGCAGAGAATCTGGCTGTCACCGTCATCGCAAAGCAGTTCAACGGTGCTGGCAATGTACTACTGACCCTGGCGTCTGCCAGTGGTCATCCACTACCGGCGTTCACTCCCGGTGCTCATATTGATGTGACCATTCCCGACTGCGGCAAGCGGCAGTATTCGCTCTGCTCCGTTGCCGGGGCGGGGCACTACCAAATTTGCGTCCGTCTCGATCAGGCATCGGGCGGCGGCTCTCGCTGGCTGCACCATCAGGTGCAGACCGGGGCGAGCTTAACCATCTCCGCTCCACGCAACCATTTTCCCTTGCCGCAGGCACCGCGTACGCTGCTGTTTGCCGCCGGTATTGGCCTGACGCCGCTGCTGGTAATGGCGGAACAGCTGGCGGTGCAGGGTGCCGATTTCACGCTGCATCTGTTTCTCAAACGCCATGATGAACTGCCGTTCAGCGCGCGGCTGGAGCAACTTGGCGCGAGCGTGGTGCTGCATTACAGCAGCGAAGGTGACAGTCTGCGTCAGCATGTCCCGGCCGATCTTAAACAGTCGCACGACAGCGTGTTGGTGAGCTGTGGCCCGGCGGGTTTTATGGACCATCTGCATCAGTTAGCGCTGAAATACGGCTGGCGCGCTGATCAATTGTACAGTGAAAAATTCAAAGCCAGTGCTGCCACGCAATCGGTTGCTGGCGACACGTTCACGGTAGAAATCGCCTCGAGCGGGGCGCGTTACACCATCAATGCTGATGAAAGTATTGCGGAGGTGCTGGAGCGTGCCGGGATCGACATTGAACTCTCCTGCGAACAGGGGATGTGCGGAGCCTGCATTACCGGTGTGCTGCATGGTGAGCCAGATCATCGCGATGAAGTGTTGAGCCAGACAGAGCGCACAGCCAATGATTGCATCGTGCTGTGCTGTTCGCGTGCCCGTTCCCCACTCCTGGTACTCGACCTGTGAGCGCCTATCCGGGCGCAACAGGTGCGCGTTTACCCCGCTGGTTGCTGCCGCAAGAGTGGCCGATGGATGGCGATCAACCGGCGCTGGCAACCTTGCATTTCCGCGAAGAGGGCACCCGGATCGAGCCGGATCAGAATGTTAGTGGCTATCTGGCGCTCAATGGTGCACTGGTGCTGCCAGCGCTGATTGAACCCCACGCGCATCTCGATAAAACCTTCACCGCGCAGCGCAGTCCGCCCCAACAGCCGGGCCTGCTGGCAGCCATCGCCGCCATGCATCAGGACCGGGTGCGCTGGAGTGCGGACGACCTGCGGCAGCGTGCCAGCCAGGCACTGAGCTGGGCGGTGGAGGCCGGTGTGGGTCTGCTGCGTACCCATATCGACTGGTTTGCTGCCGATGCCCCGCTGGCATGGCAGGTTGTGGGTGAGTTGCAGCATCCGCTGTGCACCATTGAACGTGTCGCGCTGGCCCCGGTGACCTTTTTTGCTGATGCCGCCCAGGCGGATCATATCGCCGCCCAGGTGGCCGCTAGTGGTGCGCTGCTCGGGGGCTTTATTCACAGCAGCAACTGGGATGCCCAGGCGTTTACCCATTTATTGCAGGCGGCGGAACGCTGGCAGCTGGATATCGATCTGCATATCGACGAAGAACTGAGCCACGATGCGCAGGGCTTGCGCTGGCTGGCGTGCTATTTGCGGCAGTATTCGTTTAACGGACGCATTACCTGTAGCCACGGTTGTGCCCTGGCGCAGCAGGAAGACGGCGAGGCCATCCTTGAGGTGCTGGCGCAACATCGCGTCACCCTGATTGCGCTGCCGCTGACCAACCTGCTGTTACAGGACGCAGTGCCGGGACGCACCCCGCGTCAGCGCGGTTTAACGCTGATTAAAGAGGCGCAGGCGCGCGGCATCCCCTTGCTGTTAGGGGCGGATAACGTGCAGGACGCGTTCTGTCCGGTCGGCAGCTACGACCCGCTCGACACGCTGTTCAGCGGCCTGCTGAGTGCGCAGCTGGGTATGGCCTTTGATGAAGCATCGGCACTGATTTGTCAGCGTACGGCGTTGCATGATGGTGCAAATGTGTTGGCTAACGATTTTGTCATTTTCCCTGCAGCCGAGGCGGCAAGCTGGCCACTGCGTAGCCGCAGTCGCTATCGGTTGAAACAGGGGATCTGTTATGGGGAATTCAGCAATGACACTTGAAGCTGGGGCGGGTAAACCGCTGGCGAAGTATGCCGCGTGGCGACGCGCGGGCGATTTTATCTTTCTCTCCGGCATTATCCCGGTGAACCCACAAACCGCGCTGATTGTGCGCGGTTACGACGATATCCCCGCCGGGGCGCAGCAACTGCTGGGGCGCACCGGTGAGTTCTCCACCGATATCAAAGAAGGGCCGATCCTGGCGCAAAGCTGGTATGTGCTGGAGAGCATCCGCACCACCATTGAGAGCGCGGGCGGCCAGATGAGCGACGTGATCAAACTGGTGCAGTACTTCCGCAATCTGGATCACTTTCCGCACTACAGCCGGGTGCGCAAGTTGTTTTACCCCGATACGCCACCGGTTTCTACCGTGGTTCAGGTGAGTGAAATGCTGCCCAGCCCGGATGTCTTAATTGAAGTTGAAGCGACGGCGTGGTTGCCGCAATAACACGAGGAAGCAAGATGTTACATGGTTATATTCCGGCAAACCGCTTTTTGCCGTATCTGAGCTGGACCGATATCGCCACGTTGGACGACAAAACCAACACAGTGATTGTGCTGCCGACCGGGGCGATTGAGCAGCATGGCCCGCATCTGCCGTGTGCGGTGGATAGCGTGATCTCCTCCGGGGTAGTCGGCCATGCACTGGCACGTTTACCGGCAACGATCCCGGCCTACGCCATTCCGCCCATCACTTATGGCAAATCGGACGAGCATCTGCATTTCCCCGGCACTCTGACGCTAACTGGTGAGACGCTGCTGCACACCATTCTGGAGATTGGCGAATCGCTGTACCGCGCCGGTTTCCGTAAGTTCCTGATGGTCAACGGCCATGGTGGTCAGCCGCAGCCGTTGCAGATGGCAGCGCGCGAACTGCGCCTGCGTCACGGCGACATGATCATCATCATGCAGGACACCTTCAAAGTGCCGAACTGCGCCGAAAGTTTTATGGACGAGCAAGAACGTCAGATGGCGATGCACGCCGGTCATGCCGAAACCGCGCTAATGCTGGCGTTGGCACCGGATACTGTGCAGATGGACAAAGCAGTCGCCAACTATCCACCGGTATTCCCGTGCCCGACGCTCTCCCGCACCCGTCCGATGGCGGCATGGGCGTCATATGACTTTGGCCCGAGTGGTGTGATCGGCGATCCGCGCCCGTCAACCAAAGAGCAGGGGGATGCGATTCTGGATTCACTGGCGACCAGTTGGGCGCAGGTGATTACCGAAGTGCATCAGATGACATGGGTAACACGCGCTGAACCGGCGTGGGGCACAGGGCAGTGGCAGGGCAAAGTATTAGACCAAAACGACGCAGCATCATTATTACCACCGCGCTAATTCGGGGATCGGCTATGAAACAAACATTGAGCATTGTCGCCGCGCTTTCCATGGCCCTGTCGGCCCAGGGAATGGCTGCCGAGAAATTTACATTTATGACCAACTGGTATGCTCAGGCCGAGCATGGCGGTTTTTATCAGGCCCAGGCACAGAATCTGTACCGTGATGCCGGTCTGGACGTCACCATCAAAATGGGAGGGCCGCAGGTGCACACCATGCAGTTGATGGCGGCAGGCCAGGCCGACTGCATCATCAGCGATAACATGCAGGCGCTGGAATCCTGGCAGCAGGGCGTGGAAGCTGTACCGGTTGCCACCACCTTCCAGCATTCGGCGATTGTGTTTATCACCCACCCGGATGTGAAAAGCCAGGCCGATTTGCAGGGTAAAACTTTCCTGTTAGCCGCCGAAGCCTATACCTCCTACTGGCCGTGGGCGCAGAGCGTTCTCAACCTGAAAAACGCCCGCGTGCGCCCGTATACCTTCAGCGTGCAGCCGTTCCTCGCGGATAAAACCCTGGTACAGCAGGGCTACGTGACCTCCGAACCTTTTGCGGTGCAGAAAGCCGGGGCGCAGGCCAACGTCTACCCGATCAGCGACTGGGGCTACCCACCATACGGCAACAGCATCGTGTGCATGAAATCGACCATCGAGAAACGTCCGCAGGCGGTCGCGGCTTTTGTTAAAGCCTCGATGCAGGGCTGGAAAAACTACCTGGAGAATCCGGCACCGGGCAACACGCTGATTAAGAAAGAAAACCCGCAGATGACCGACGAACAGATCGCCTTCGGCATCGCCCAGATGAAAAAGTATCAGATGCTGACAGGCGGCGATGCGCAGACAGGCGGTATCGGGATTATGACCGTACCGCGTCTGAAGCAGACCTGGCAGTTGCTGGTGGACAACAAGCTGATCGATCCAGTGAAAGTACCGTTTGACGGCAGCTACACCCTGAAATTCATTGAAGACGTGAAGGTCATGCCATGAATGTCGCCAGCCGACTGACCCTGATGAGCAATGATGTGCAAGCGGTGCCGCTGCATGCGGCACCCCCGGCGATTGAAGTGCTCTCTGCGGAGAAAATTTATCCGAATGGTACGCGTGCGTTGCTGCCGGTGGACCTGACAATTCGCCAGGGCGAATTTGTCTCGCTGCTCGGTCCGTCCGGCTGTGGCAAAAGTACCTTGTTAAAAATGATCGCCGGGCTGATAGAGTCGAGCGATGGAAAACTGATGCTTTTCCGTCGCGATCGTCGGGAAAAACAGCGTGATCTGCCGTTATCGTTCGTTTTTCAGGAGGCGACGCTGATGCCGTGGAGCAACGTACATAAAAATGTGCGCCTGCCCCTCGACTTGTCCGGTGTGCCGCGGGCCGAAGCCGATACCCGCGTGCGCGAAATCCTTGATCTGGTGGGGCTGGGGCAGTTTGGCCATGTGCTGCCACGTGAGCTGTCCGGGGGAATGCAGATGCGTGTGTCGATTGCCCGTGGCCTGGTGACGCGCCCGAAAGTGCTGCTGATGGATGAACCCTTCGGTGCACTGGATGAGATCACCCGTAACAAACTGGATAGCGATCTGCTGCAGCTGTGGCAGGAGCAGAAGCTGACGGTGGTGTTTGTCACCCACTCGATTCAGGAAGCGGTATTCCTGTCGCAGCGCGTGATCATGATGGCGGCACGGCCGGGCCGCGTGGTGGATGACATCAGCATTGATGCGCCATTCCCGCGTGATGATGAGTTTCGCGTCAGCCAGCAATTTACCCAGTATGCCCAGCAGTTGCAGCGCGGTCTGTTTGCTGCCAGTCAGGAGAGCAAATGATGAAAAAGCCCTTAGCCGCGCAGCGTAAATTTCAGCAGTGTCTGTTCCCGGCGCTGTTTGCCATTGTGCTGCTGTTGCTGTGGCAGTTCCTGGTGACGGCGCTGAAGGTGCCCGCCTTCCTGGTGCCGTCGCCGCAGGTGGTGGCACAAAGCCTGGTGCAGAACTTCCCGACGCTGTTTATGTCGCTGCTCTACACCCTGAAAATCACTGTGATCTCCTTTCTGGTGGCGATTGTGATTGGCTCGGTCATGGCGTTTTTGCTGGTGCAGAACCGCTTTATCGAAAGTGCGTTGTTTCCCTACATCGTGTTTTTGCAGGTGACGCCGATTGTGGCGATTGCCCCGCTGATCATCATCTGGGTGAAAGATACCACTATGTCGCTGGTGGTGTGTGCCACGCTGATGGCGGTGTTTCCCATCATCTCCAATACCACTCAGGGGCTGCGCAGTGTCTCGCCGGGCCTGTTAAGTTACTTCAAACTTAACCATGCGTCGCGGTTGCAGATTTTACTGCGCCTGCGCATTCCTTCGGCATTGCCGTACTTTTTCGGTGCGCTGCGTATCTCCAGCGGCTTGTCGCTGATTGGCGCAGTGGTGGCGGAGTTCGTCGCCGGTACGGGTGGTACCGACACCGGGCTGGCCTACCAGATTTTACAGGCCGGTTATCAGCTCAATATTCCGCTGATGTTTGCCGCGCTGTTACTGATTTCCCTGGCGGGGTTCCTGCTGTTTGCCCTGATGTCGTGGCTAACGCGCCGCGTATTGGCGGACTGGCATGAGAGCGAACTTACCCCGACCTGATACCTCAACAACAGGAAAGAAAGATGTCTGATTCCGATCGTCAGTCTGTACTGGCGGCGCTGGTCGCAGCGCTGCCTGAGCTGGACTGGATTAAAGATGCGCCCAAGGTCAAACGCCTGTCGCGCGATTTTCACTGGTTCAGCCCGGTGTTGAAACCGCAACTGGAAGAGAAATTTGCTGAGCTGGCAGTGCGCCCGCGTGATGAACAGGAACTGGTGTCAGTGGTGGCTGCCTGTGCAGCCCGTCGCATCCCGCTCAATCTGCGCGGGGGCGGCACCGGTAACTACGGTCAGTTGATCCCGCTGGAGGGCGGGGTGATGGTCGATATGACCAGACTGAACGCTGTGGTGAGCATGGGGCAAGGCACGGTGCGCGCGCAGGCCGGGATTCGTCTCGGTGACCTGGAAGCCCATACCCGACCACTCGGCTGGGAGCTGCGTTGTATGCCCTCCACCTGGAAGCTGGCGACGCTCGGCGGTCTGTTTGGCGGTGGTTTTGGTGGCGTGGGTTCCATCAACTATGGCCCGCTGGCGGCCCCCGGCAATGTGTTGTCAGTGAAGCTGATGACGATGGAAAAGACGCCACGCATCCTGACTCTACAGGCGCCTGACGCCTTACTGCTGCATCATGCTTACGGCAGCAACGGCATTGTGCTGGAGATTGAGCTGGCGCTGGCTCCGCGTCACGACTGGATTGAACGTCTCGACACCTTTGCCAGCTTCCCGGCAGCGATGGCCTTTGCCGATGCGCTGGCAAAATCGCCAGGGCTGGTGAAGCGTCAGGTGGCGGTGATGGCGGCGCCGGTGCTGGATTACTTCACCGATCTCGCCGATGCGGGCATAGCGGGGCAGCATGGCGTGATTTCGGTGGTCGGGGTGGAGAGCGACCGACTAATGCCATCATTGCTGACGCAGCATGATGGCCGCAACGCGCTGCATTTTGCTGAGGGTGAGAATCACGGTCATTCGTTGATTGAATATTGCTGGAACCATACCACGTTGCAGGCACTGAAGGTCGATAAGACCCTGACCTATTTGCAAACTGCCTATGCGCCGGAAAATTATCATCAGCAGGCGCTGGCGATGGAAGCACAATTATCAGATGAGGTGATGTCGCATATTGAGTTTCTGCGCGATATGAACGGCACGCTGACCTGTAGCGGGTTGCCGCTGGTGCGATATAGCGATGAAGAACGTCTGAACGCCATTATGGATATTTATCGTGATAACGGGGTGAAAATTAATAACCCGCACGTTATTCATATTGAAGATGGTAAACAAGGCATGGTGCGGGCAGATGTTGTGGCAATGAAACGTGCCTGCGATCCGTATAATTTACTGAATCCTGGAAAATTACGTGGCTGGGAAGTTCGCGATACATTGCCGGATGTGAAAATAACCGGCATAAATAATTAATCAATAATAAAAAATTTTTACGGCAAAGCATGCCACCGACCGTACATTTATTGTGCGGGTGGCACTGCTTTGCTCTTTTCAAAAAGTGACGAGGCTTGGGATTATGCAATTAAAAACACTAAGTGGTGCGTGTCTTGCTGCGCTGTTTTTCCCGCTTGTTCCAGCTGCACTGGCGGCGACACAGAGCAATATCAGCGATTGTCAGTACGGTGCGAGTGGTGTAAATAGCTTCACCGATATTTTCACCTGCGGTACCGTGAGCGGCAGTTTGCGCACGTTGTATTATTCAACGCACAACGCGTATTTTTCTAAAGGTTTTAATCAGGACACCCTGAGCTACGGTGGTGATATAAAATATGAAACCGCGCCGTTTTATGGTTTCCGTGCCGGTGTCAGCGGTATTTTCCTGCGCGGGATTGACCATCCGGATGAAGCTCATACCATCAGCGATATTGGTGATAATCAAACTAACGTTGGTGAGGCTTATTTAAGCTGGCAGCTGGATGATTTTAAAATTACTGCCGGTGATCAACGAATCAATATTCCTTTTGTCGGTGATTACGACTGGCGTATTACGCCTATTTTGTTCCGTGGTGTAGATGCGAATTACGGCGACAGCACCAATTATCTGCATGCCACCAAAGTCTGGCGTTATAAACCGTGGGGTGACGATCAATTCCTGAATACCACGGCCTATACCGATGTGGATGAACGCACTAACGGCATGTGGGCGTTGGGTGGTGGTCGCGGTACGCAGTGGGACGGCAAAAAACTCACCGGCCAGTTGTGGTATCAGGAGTATGCCGATTATACCCGCCTGGTGTATGGCGAGAGCCATTTACAATGGCAGGATGCGCTGTTCCAGCCGGATTTTGGCGTGCAATTTATTCGCGGCACCAGCCTGGGCAAAGCGCTGGCTGGTGAAGTGAACAGTACCTCTTACGGTGCCCAACTGGCGCTGACCCTGACTCCAGCCCTGAGCTGGAAGCTGGGCTATGACCACATCGCCGCCAGCGGCAATAGCTGGAACAACGGTTCGCTGGTGACGCCTTACGCGCACAACACTTCGTCGGGTCCTTACTTTGCGCAACCGTTCTTCACCAGTACTCAGGATCTGGGAAGCGGCAACGCTTATATGACCAATCTGAATTACGTGATGAATGAAAACCTGTCTCTGGGGACGCAGTATTCGTTTATGGATCTGAAACCGTCACCGGCTTCGGCCAGCATTAATCAGTCGGAATATCTGGTGTATTTCACCTGGAGTTTCAGTGGCATGCTGAAAGGGTTGAGCCTGACCGATTTCGCTGGGGTGCAGACATCACCGCTATATGATTCGCATTTCTGGCAGAACCGTTTAAGCCTGCAATACGACTTTTAAATCGCCGGGAGGCTTCGTGGCCTCCCGTTTTGTTGATTTATCGCGCATTTAGACACGTGCCACACGATTTCTGGCTCAATACTCACCCTTCCTGCCAGCCCGCGACACTCAACAACAAACTGCCCGCCATCGACGTCGTGTCATCACTTTCGGTATCGCTGTTTTTAGAGCTTTTTTTAAAGAGCCAAAGCACATCCACTGAAATTTCCAGAAGCGACAAGGTCTACTTCTGGCATGAAGCGGACAGTCTGAAAGCTCGCTTAGAGCGAGATATAGACTTTCATACCCTGAAAATTACGCTATTAGGTGATTCAGGGTATGCGCTTGCTGGTTACGAATATTGAGCG
>NZ_QODH01000021.1:0-29230 GCF_009935945.1 Kosakonia sp. MH5
CGATGGTCTGCGTTTCGCAATCCGTGAAGGCGGCCGTACCGTTGGCGCGGGCGTTGTGGCAAAAGTTCTCAGCTAATCGCTGATAACATTTGACGCAATGCGCAATAAGAGGGCATCATTTGATGCCCTTTTTGTACGCTTTCGAACCAGAACCTGGCTCATCAGTGATTTTTTTTGTCATAATCATTGCTGAGACAGGCTCTGTTGAGGGCGTTAGTCCGAATCTCGCCAGAGCATTTCGGTTTGGTTGCCTCGCTTATGCGGGGCAAAAATGTTTGTCTGAATTCTTGTGACAGGTTGGTTTATGAGTGCGAATACCGAAGCTCAAGGGAGCGGGCGCGGCCTGGAAGCGATGAAGTGGGTTGTTGTTGCTGTACTGCTGCTCGTGGCTATCGTTGGCAACTATCTTTATCGTGACATGATGCTGCCACTCCGCGCGCTGGCAGTTGTTATTCTGATTGCTGCAGCAGGTGGTGTCGCGCTGTTGACGACGAAGGGTAAAGCGACCGTTGCCTTTGCCCGTGAAGCGAGAACCGAAGTACGTAAAGTGATTTGGCCTACTCGTCAGGAAACGTTGCACACCACATTGATCGTGGCTGCGGTAACCGCAGTCATGTCACTGATCCTGTGGGGACTGGATGGTATTCTGGTTCGCCTGGTTTCCTTTATCACTGGCCTGAGGTTCTGAGATGTCTGAAGCTCCTAAAAAGCGCTGGTACGTCGTTCAGGCGTTTTCCGGTTTTGAAGGCCGCGTAGCAACATCGCTGCGTGAGCATATCAAATTACACAACATGGAAGAGTTGTTTGGCGAAGTTATGGTTCCAACCGAAGAAGTGGTTGAAATCCGTGGCGGCCAACGTCGCAAAAGCGAACGTAAATTCTTCCCCGGCTACGTGCTTGTCCAGATGGTAATGAATGATGCCAGTTGGCACCTGGTACGCAGCGTTCCGCGCGTTATGGGCTTCATCGGTGGTACGTCCGATCGTCCCGCGCCGATTAGCGATAAAGAAGTCGATGCGATTATGAACCGCCTCCAGCAGGTCGGTGATAAGCCGCGTCCGAAAACGCTGTTTGAGCCAGGCGAAATGGTTCGCGTTAGCGACGGTCCGTTCGCTGACTTTAACGGCGTGGTTGAAGAAGTGGACTACGAGAAGTCCCGTCTGAAGGTTTCCGTTTCTATCTTTGGTCGTGCGACTCCGGTAGAACTGGATTTCAGCCAGGTAGAAAAAGCTTAATTCTTCGGCGATCAAACGTTGCACAAGGCGTGAAATTGACATACAATTTCGCGCCTTTTGTTTTTACGGGCGATATGCACGTAAAACATCTTTAACACGGGGAGCCTTTAGGGGCGCTATACCCAAACGAGGAAATTTCAATGGCTAAGAAAGTCCAGGCCTACGTCAAGCTGCAGGTTGCAGCTGGCATGGCAAACCCGAGCCCGCCAGTCGGTCCGGCTCTGGGTCAGCAGGGTGTTAACATCATGGAATTCTGTAAAGCGTTCAACGCCAAAACAGAATCCCTGGAAAAAGGTCTGCCAATTCCGGTAGTTATTACCGTTTACGCTGACCGTTCCTTCACTTTCGTTACCAAAACGCCTCCGGCAGCAGTTCTGCTGAAGAAAGCGGCTGGTATCAAGTCTGGTTCCGGCAAGCCGAACAAAGACAAAGTGGGCAAAATCTCCCGCGCTCAGCTGCAGGAAATCGCTCAGACTAAAGCCGCGGACATGACCGGTGCTGACATTGAAGCGATGACTCGCTCAATCGAAGGTACTGCACGTTCCATGGGCCTGGTAGTGGAGGATTAAGAAATGGCTAAACTGACCAAGCGCATGCGCGTGATCCGTGACAAGGTTGATGCGACTAAACAGTACGACATCAACGAAGCCATTGCTCTGCTGAAAGAGCTGGCCACTGCTAAATTCGTAGAAAGCGTAGACGTTGCCGTTAACCTCGGCATCGACGCGCGTAAATCTGACCAGAACGTACGTGGTGCGACTGTACTGCCGCACGGTACTGGCCGTTCAGTTCGCGTTGCCGTATTTACCCAGGGCCCGAACGCTGAAGCTGCTAAAGCGGCTGGCGCAGAGCTGGTAGGTATGGAAGATCTGGCTGACCAGATCAAAAAAGGCGAAATGAACTTTGACGTTGTTATTGCTTCCCCGGATGCAATGCGCGTTGTTGGTCAACTGGGCCAGGTTCTGGGTCCGCGTGGCCTGATGCCGAACCCGAAAGTTGGTACTGTAACTCCGAACGTTGCTGAAGCAGTTAAAAACGCTAAAGCCGGTCAGATTCGTTACCGTAACGACAAAAACGGCATCATCCACACCACCATCGGTAAAGTGAACTTTGACGCTGACAAACTGAAAGAAAACCTGGAAGCTCTGCTGGTTGCGCTGAAAAAAGCCAAACCGACTCAGGCGAAAGGCGTGTACATCAAGAAAGTTAGCATCTCCACCACCATGGGTGCTGGTGTTGCGGTAGACCAGGCTGGTCTGAGCGCAGTAGCGAACTAAGATTCGCCTTTACGTGGGTGGTGAATTTGTCTACAATCTTACCCCCACGATTTGCTAGCGTAAGTTAGCAAGAAAAGATTTGTTCGTTGGAGCCTGGCCTATCCAGGCCTCCGTCGAAGACCGCAGGTGTTTCGTAAGAAGCTTAATTCCCTGCGTAGACGGTGACAGAACCTAAAGATTATTTTTAAAGTACTCTTTGGCTTGTTTCTGCTCACCGTATTAAGACGCTCTTTTCTTTGAAAAGAGTGAAGTGAGTTCCAGGGCATGAGCCCTGGCAAACATCCAGGAGCAAAGCTAATGGCTTTAAATCTTCAAGACAAACAAGCGATTGTTGCTGAAGTCAGCGAAGTAGCCAAAGGCGCGCTGTCTGCGGTTGTTGCGGATTCCCGTGGCGTGACCGTAGATAAAATGACCGAACTGCGTAAAGCAGGTCGCGAAGCTGGCGTTTACATGCGTGTTGTTCGTAACACCCTGCTGCGCCGTGCTGTTGAAGGTACTTCTTTTGAGTGCCTGAAAGACGCGTTTGTTGGTCCGACCCTGATTGCATACTCTATGGAACACCCGGGCGCTGCTGCTCGTCTGTTCAAAGAGTTCGCGAAAGCGAATGCAAAATTTGAGGTCAAAGCCGCTGCCTTTGAAGGTGAGTTGATCCCGGCGTCCCAGATCGATCGCCTGGCAACCCTGCCGACCTACGAAGAAGCAATTGCACGCCTGATGGCAACCATGAAAGAAGCCTCTGCTGGCAAACTGGTTCGTACTCTGGCTGCTGTACGCGATGCGAAAGAAGCTGCTTAATCGCAGTTTTCTTTATAAAGCATTTGCTTACGTATAAACTTATTCTGATATTCAGGAACAATTTAAATGTCTATCACTAAAGATCAAATCATTGAAGCAGTTGCCGCTATGTCCGTAATGGACGTTGTAGAACTGATTTCTGCAATGGAAGAAAAATTCGGTGTTTCTGCTGCTGCTGCTGTAGCTGTTGCTGCTGGCCCGGCTGCTGAAGCTGCTGAAGAGAAAACTGAATTCGACGTTATTCTGAAAGCCGCTGGCGCTAACAAAGTTGCTGTTATCAAAGCAGTACGTGGCGCAACTGGCCTGGGTCTGAAAGAAGCTAAAGACCTGGTAGAATCTGCTCCGGCCGCTCTGAAAGAAGGCGTGAGCAAAGATGACGCTGAAGCTCTGAAAAAATCTCTGGAAGAAGCTGGCGCTGAAGTTGAAGTTAAATAAGCCAACCCTTCCGGTTGCAGCCTGAGTAATCAGGCTGATGGCTGGTGACTTTTCGGTCACCAGCCTTTTTGCGCTGTAGAAGGTGCCGGTAGCGTTTCACACTGTTTGACTACCAGTAGCCTTTACAATGCTTGTTTCTATCGACGACTTAATATACTGCGACAGGAGCTCGCTTCTGTGTAAATCGCAATGAAATGATTTAAGCGTGATAGCAACAAGCATTGCGGAAAGTGCTCCACTTTCCGGTCAAAAAAATAGTGTTGCATAAACTGTCCTTTCGACGGGCAGAGTGGGTCGACTTGTCAGCGAGCTGAGGAACCCTATGGTTTACTCCTATACCGAGAAAAAACGTATTCGTAAGGATTTTGGTAAACGTCCACAAGTTCTGGATGTTCCATATCTCCTTTCTATCCAGCTTGACTCGTTCCAGAAGTTTATCGAGCAAGATCCTGAAGGGCAGTACGGTCTGGAAGCGGCATTCCGCTCCGTGTTCCCGATTAAGAGCTACAGCGGCAATTCGGAACTGCAATACGTCAGCTACCGTCTTGGCGAACCTGTTTTTGACGTTAAAGAGTGTCAGATCCGTGGCGTAACTTATTCCGCTCCGTTGCGCGTAAAACTGCGTCTGGTGATCTACGAGCGCGAAGCGCCGGAAGGCACTGTTAAAGATATTAAAGAACAAGAAGTCTACATGGGCGAAATTCCGCTCATGACCGACAACGGTACCTTTGTTATCAACGGTACTGAGCGTGTTATCGTTTCTCAGCTCCACCGTAGCCCAGGCGTCTTCTTTGACAGCGATAAGGGTAAAACCCACTCATCTGGTAAGGTGCTTTATAACGCACGTATTATTCCTTACCGTGGGTCCTGGCTGGACTTCGAATTCGATCCGAAAGATAACCTGTTCGTTCGTATCGACCGTCGTCGTAAGCTGCCGGCTACCATTATCCTGCGCGCATTGAACTACACCACTGAGCAGATCCTTGACCTGTTCTTTGAAAAAGTGGTCTTTGAGATTCGCGACAACAAGCTGCAAATGGAACTGGTGCCGGAACGTCTGCGCGGCGAAACTGCGTCCTTCGACATCGAAGCGAACGGCAAAATGTATGTTGAGAAAGGCCGCCGTATTACCGCGCGCCATATCCGTCAGCTGGAAAAAGACGAAATTCAACATATCGAAGTTCCGGTTGAGTACATCGCGGGTAAAGTGGCGTCTAAAGACTACATCGACGAATCCACTGGCGAACTGATCTGCCCGGCGAACATGGAACTGTCGCTCGATCTGCTGGCCAAGCTGAGCCAGGCGGGCCACAAACGTATCGAAACGCTGTTTACCAACGATCTGGACCACGGTCCGTACATCTCTGAGACTGTACGCGTCGACCCGACCAACGATCGACTGAGCGCGCTGGTAGAGATCTACCGTATGATGCGTCCGGGTGAACCGCCGACTCGTGAAGCGGCTGAAAGCCTGTTTGAGAACCTGTTCTTCTCTGAAGACCGCTACGATCTGTCTGCGGTTGGTCGTATGAAGTTCAACCGTTCTCTGCTGCGCGACACCATCGAAGGTTCCGGTATCCTGAGCAAAGAAGACATCATCGAAGTGATGAAAAAGCTCATCGGTATCCGTAACGGTATTGGTGAAGTGGATGATATCGACCACCTCGGCAACCGTCGTATCCGTTCCGTTGGTGAAATGGCGGAAAACCAGTTCCGTGTTGGCCTGGTGCGTGTAGAGCGTGCGGTGAAAGAGCGTCTGTCTCTGGGCGATCTGGATACCCTGATGCCGCAGGATATGATCAACGCCAAGCCGATCTCCGCAGCCGTGAAAGAGTTCTTCGGTTCCAGCCAACTGTCTCAGTTTATGGACCAGAACAACCCGCTGTCCGAGATTACGCATAAACGTCGTATCTCTGCACTCGGCCCAGGCGGTCTGACCCGTGAGCGTGCAGGCTTCGAAGTTCGAGACGTTCACCCGACCCACTACGGTCGCGTATGTCCGATCGAAACGCCTGAAGGTCCGAACATCGGTCTGATCAACTCCCTGTCCGTGTATGCACAGACTAACGAATACGGCTTCCTCGAAACGCCGTACCGTAAAGTGACTGACGGCGTGGTAACTGACGAGATCCATTACCTTTCTGCAATTGAAGAAGGTAACTATGTTATCGCTCAGGCGAACACCAACCTGACGGAAGAAGGTCGTTTTGTAGACGATCTGGTGACCTGCCGCAGCAAAGGCGAATCCAGCCTCTTCAGCGCAGACCAGGTTGACTACATGGACGTTTCTACCCAGCAGGTGGTTTCCGTCGGTGCGTCCCTGATCCCGTTCCTGGAACACGATGACGCCAACCGTGCATTGATGGGTGCGAACATGCAACGTCAGGCGGTTCCGACTCTGCGCGCTGATAAGCCGCTGGTTGGTACCGGTATGGAACGTGCTGTTGCCGTTGACTCCGGTGTAACCGCAGTTGCGAAACGTGGCGGTACCGTTCAGTACGTGGATGCTTCCCGTATCGTTATCAAAGTTAACGAAGACGAGATGTACCCGGGTGAAGCAGGTATCGACATCTATAACCTGACCAAATACACCCGTTCTAACCAGAACACCTGCATCAACCAGATGCCGTGTGTTTATCTGGGTGAGCCAATTGAGCGCGGCGACGTGCTGGCAGACGGCCCGTCCACCGACCTCGGTGAACTGGCACTCGGCCAGAACATGCGCGTAGCGTTCATGCCGTGGAACGGTTACAACTTCGAAGACTCCATCCTCGTCTCCGAACGTGTTGTTCAGGAAGATCGTTTTACAACGATCCACATTCAGGAACTGGCGTGTGTGTCCCGTGACACCAAGCTGGGGCCGGAAGAGATCACCGCTGACATTCCGAACGTGGGTGAAGCTGCGCTCTCCAAACTGGATGAATCCGGTATCGTTTACATCGGTGCGGAAGTGACCGGCGGCGACATTCTGGTTGGTAAAGTAACGCCGAAAGGCGAAACTCAGCTGACGCCAGAAGAGAAACTGCTGCGCGCGATCTTCGGTGAGAAAGCGTCTGACGTTAAAGACTCTTCTCTGCGTGTGCCGAACGGTGTCTCCGGTACTGTTATCGACGTTCAGGTCTTTACCCGCGATGGCGTGGAAAAAGACAAACGTGCGCTGGAAATCGAAGAGATGCAGTTGAAGCAGGCGAAGAAAGATCTGTCTGAAGAACTGCAAATCCTCGAAGCTGGCCTGTTCAGCCGTATCCATACCGTGCTGGTTTCCGGCGGCGTTGAAGCTGAGAAGCTCGACAAACTGCCGCGCGACCGCTGGCTGGAACTCGGCCTGACCGACGAAGCGAAACAAAATCAGCTGGAGCAACTGGCTGAGCAGTACGACGAACTGAAACACGAGTTCGAGAAAAAACTTGAAGCGAAACGCCGCAAAATCACTCAGGGCGACGATCTGGCACCGGGCGTGCTGAAGATTGTTAAGGTTTATCTGGCTGTTAAACGTCAGATCCAGCCTGGTGATAAGATGGCAGGTCGTCACGGTAACAAAGGTGTTATTTCTAAGATCAACCCGATCGAAGATATGCCTTACGATGAAAACGGCACGCCGGTAGACATCGTACTGAACCCGCTGGGCGTACCGTCTCGTATGAACATCGGTCAGATCCTCGAGACCCACCTGGGGATGGCTGCTAAAGGTATCGGCGACAAGATCAACGCCATGCTGAAACAGCAGCAGGAAGTCGCGAAACTGCGCGAATTCATCCAGCGTGCATACGATCTGGGCGCTGACGTTCGTCAGAAAGTTGACCTGAATACCTTCAGTGATGAAGAAGTTCTGCGTCTGGCTGAAAACCTGCGCAAAGGCATGCCGATCGCAACGCCGGTATTCGACGGTGCGAAAGAGTCCGAAATCAAGGAACTGTTACAGCTGGGTGGCCTGCCGACTTCCGGTCAGATCACTCTGTTCGATGGTCGTACCGGTGAGCAATTCGAGCGCCAGGTTACCGTCGGCTACATGTACATGCTGAAACTGAACCACCTGGTTGATGACAAGATGCATGCGCGTTCCACCGGTTCTTACAGCCTGGTTACTCAGCAGCCGCTGGGTGGTAAGGCACAGTTCGGTGGTCAGCGCTTCGGTGAGATGGAAGTATGGGCACTGGAAGCTTATGGTGCCGCTTACACCCTGCAAGAAATGCTTACCGTTAAGTCTGATGACGTGAACGGTCGTACCAAGATGTATAAAAACATCGTGGACGGCAACCATCAGATGGAACCAGGTATGCCGGAATCCTTCAACGTACTGTTGAAAGAGATCCGTTCTCTGGGTATCAACATCGAACTGGAAGACGAGTAATTCTCGCTCAAACAGGTCACCGCTGTCGGGGTAATACCCGGCAGCGGAATGTGCTAACTCCGACGGGAGCCAATCCGTGAAAGACTTATTAAAGTTTCTGAAAGCGCAAACTAAAACCGAAGAGTTTGATGCGATCAAAATTGCTCTGGCTTCGCCAGACATGATCCGTTCCTGGTCTTTCGGTGAAGTGAAAAAGCCGGAAACCATTAACTACCGTACGTTCAAGCCTGAGCGTGACGGTCTTTTCTGCGCCCGTATCTTTGGGCCGGTAAAAGACTACGAGTGCCTGTGCGGTAAGTACAAGCGCCTGAAACACCGTGGTGTGATCTGTGAGAAGTGCGGCGTTGAAGTGACCCAGACTAAAGTACGCCGTGAGCGTATGGGCCACATCGAGCTGGCGTCTCCGACTGCGCACATCTGGTTCCTGAAATCTCTGCCGTCCCGTATCGGCCTGCTGCTGGATATGCCGCTGCGTGATATCGAACGTGTTCTGTACTTCGAATCCTATGTGGTTATCGAAGGCGGTATGACCAATCTGGAACGCAACCAGATCCTGACCGAAGAACAGTACCTGGACGCGCTGGAAGAGTTCGGTGACGAATTCGACGCAAAAATGGGCGCCGAAGCTATTCAGGCTCTGCTGAAAAGCATGGATCTGGAGCAAGAGTGCGAACAGCTGCGCGAAGAACTGAACGAAACTAACTCCGAAACCAAACGTAAGAAGCTGACCAAGCGTATCAAGCTGCTGGAAGCCTTCGTACAGTCTGGTAACAAACCGGAATGGATGATTCTGACCGTTCTGCCAGTGCTGCCGCCGGACCTGCGTCCGCTGGTTCCGCTGGATGGTGGTCGTTTCGCTACGTCGGATCTGAACGATCTGTACCGTCGCGTGATCAACCGTAACAACCGTCTGAAACGTCTGCTGGATCTGGCGGCGCCGGACATCATCGTACGCAACGAAAAACGTATGCTGCAGGAAGCGGTAGATGCCCTGCTGGATAACGGTCGTCGCGGTCGTGCGATCACCGGTTCCAACAAACGTCCGCTGAAATCTTTGGCCGATATGATCAAAGGTAAACAGGGTCGTTTCCGTCAGAACCTGCTCGGTAAACGTGTTGACTACTCCGGTCGTTCTGTAATCACCGTAGGTCCATACCTGCGTCTGCATCAGTGCGGTCTGCCGAAGAAAATGGCGCTGGAACTGTTCAAACCGTTCATCTACGGCAAGCTGGAACTGCGTGGCCTCGCCACCACCATTAAAGCCGCGAAGAAAATGGTTGAGCGTGAAGAAGCTGTCGTTTGGGATATCCTGGACGAAGTTATCCGCGAACACCCGGTACTGCTGAACCGTGCGCCGACTCTGCACCGTCTGGGTATCCAGGCATTTGAGCCGGTACTGATCGAAGGTAAAGCTATCCAGTTGCACCCGCTGGTTTGTGCGGCATACAACGCCGACTTCGATGGTGACCAGATGGCTGTTCACGTACCGCTGACGCTGGAAGCCCAGTTGGAAGCGCGTGCGCTGATGATGTCTACCAACAACATTCTGTCTCCGGCGAACGGCGAACCTATCATCGTTCCGTCTCAGGACGTTGTACTGGGTCTGTACTACATGACCCGTGACTGTGTTAACGCCAAAGGCGAAGGCATGGTGCTGACTGGCCCGAAAGAAGCTGAGCGTATTTACCGCGCTGGCCTGGCCTCTCTGCATGCGCGTGTTAAAGTGCGTATCACCGAATATGAAAAAGATGCTAACGGCGAATTCGTTGCGAAAACCAGCCTGAAAGACACGACCGTTGGTCGCGCCATTCTGTGGATGATCGTACCGAAAGGTCTGCCTTTCTCCATCGTCAACCAGGCGCTGGGCAAGAAAGCGATCTCCAAAATGCTGAACACCTGTTACCGCATTCTGGGCCTGAAACCGACCGTTATTTTTGCTGACCAGACGATGTACACCGGCTTTGCTTATGCAGCGCGTTCAGGTGCATCCGTTGGTATTGATGACATGGTCATCCCGGCGAAAAAACACGAGATCATCAGCGAAGCGGAAGCCGAAGTTGCTGAGATTCAGGAGCAGTTCCAGTCTGGTCTGGTAACCGCTGGCGAACGCTACAACAAAGTTATCGATATTTGGGCTGCGGCGAACGATCGCGTATCCAAAGCGATGATGGACAACCTGCAAACCGAAACCGTAATTAACCGTGACGGTCAGGAAGAGCAGCAGGTTTCCTTTAACAGCATCTACATGATGGCCGACTCCGGTGCGCGTGGTTCTGCAGCCCAGATTCGTCAGCTTGCTGGTATGCGTGGTCTGATGGCGAAGCCGGATGGCTCCATCATCGAAACGCCAATCACCGCGAACTTCCGTGAAGGTCTGAACGTACTGCAGTACTTCATCTCCACGCACGGTGCGCGTAAAGGTCTGGCGGATACCGCACTGAAAACAGCGAACTCCGGTTACCTGACTCGTCGTCTGGTTGATGTGGCGCAGGACCTGGTGGTCACCGAAGACGATTGTGGCACCCTCGAAGGGATCGTCATGACGCCGGTTATCGAAGGTGGCGACGTTAAAGAGCCGCTGCGCGATCGCGTTCTGGGTCGTGTGACTGCGGAAGACGTTCTGAAGCCGGGTACTGCTGATATCCTGGTTCCGCGTAACACGCTGCTGAACGAACAGTGGTGTGACCTGCTGGAAGTCAACTCCGTTGACAGCGTCAAAGTACGCTCCGTTGTATCCTGTGACACCGACTTTGGTGTATGTGCGCACTGCTACGGTCGTGACCTGGCGCGTGGCCACATCATCAACAAAGGTGAAGCTATCGGCGTTATCGCGGCACAGTCCATCGGTGAGCCGGGTACACAGCTGACGATGCGTACGTTCCACATCGGTGGTGCGGCATCTCGTGCGGCTGCTGAATCCAGTATCCAGGTGAAAAACAAAGGTAGCATCCGCCTGAGCAACGCGAAGACGGTTGTTAACTCCAGCGGCAAACTGGTTATCACCTCCCGTAACACTGAGCTGAAACTGATCGACGAATTCGGTCGTACCAAAGAAAGCTATAAAGTGCCTTACGGTGCGGTAATGGCGAAGGGTGATGGCGAGCAGGTTGCTGGCGGTGAAACCGTTGCAAACTGGGATCCGCACACCATGCCGGTTATCACCGAAGTGAGCGGTTTCATTCGCTTCACCGACATGATCGATGGCCAGACGATTACCCGTCAGACCGACGAACTGACCGGTCTCTCCTCGCTGGTGGTTCTGGATTCTGCAGAACGTACTACTGGTGGTAAAGACCTGCGTCCGGCGCTGAAAATTGTTGATGCGCAGGGCAACGACGTTCTGATCCCGGGTACCGACATGCCTGCGCAGTACTTCCTGCCGGGTAAAGCGATCGTTCAGCTCGAAGATGGCGTACAGATCAGCTCTGGTGACACCCTGGCGCGTATTCCGCAGGAATCCGGCGGTACCAAGGATATTACCGGTGGTCTGCCGCGCGTTGCGGACCTGTTCGAAGCACGTCGTCCGAAAGAGCCGGCAATTCTGGCTGAAATCAGCGGTATTATTTCCTTCGGTAAAGAAACCAAAGGTAAACGCCGTCTGGTGATCACGCCGGTTGACGGTAGCGATCCGTACGAAGAGATGATTCCGAAATGGCGTCAGCTCAACGTGTTTGAAGGTGAACGCGTAGAACGTGGTGACGTGGTTTCCGACGGTCCGGAAGCGCCGCACGACATTCTGCGTCTGCGTGGCGTTCACGCGGTAACCCGTTATATCGTGAACGAAGTACAGGACGTTTACCGTCTGCAGGGCGTTAAGATCAACGATAAGCACATCGAAGTTATCGTTCGTCAGATGCTGCGTAAAGCCACCATCGTTAACGCAGGAAGTTCCGACTTCCTGGAAGGTGAGCAGGTTGAATACTCTCGCGTTAAGATCGCCAACCGCGATCTGGAAGCGAACGGCAAAATCGCTGCGACCTATGCACGCGATCTGCTGGGTATCACCAAAGCGTCTCTGGCAACCGAGTCCTTCATCTCCGCGGCATCGTTCCAGGAGACAACTCGTGTGCTTACCGAAGCAGCCGTTGCGGGCAAACGCGACGAACTGCGCGGTCTGAAAGAGAACGTCATCGTGGGTCGTCTGATCCCGGCCGGTACCGGTTATGCGTACCACCAGGATCGTATGCGCCGTCGCGCCGCTGGCGAACTGCCGGCAGCTCCGCAGGTCACTGCAGAAGATGCGACTGCGAGCCTGGCAGAACTGCTGAACGCAGGTCTGGGTGGTTCCGACAACGAGTAATCGTTATGCCTAATAAAAAACCCGCTTCGGCGGGTTTTTTTATGCCTGCAATACAAGGCCGTGTTTGCGGTATTTGTCGCGTCAATTACGCAGTGGCAGACGACGGTACAGCTCAATCATGTCACCTGCCAGATCCTGAATCACCATCGCGTTCATCAGATGATCCTGCGAATGGACGGTAATCAGATTGACCGGCAGTTTGCCTGTCCCTTCATCCAGACCGATTAACTGAGTCTGAATTTTGTGCGCGGCTTTAACGAATTCCCGCGACTCTTCCATCGCCTGTTCCGCCGCGTCAAAATCGCCTTTACGTGCCTGTTGCAGTGCGGTCAACGCCTGGCTGCGCGCGGCGCCCGCGTTAACCAACAGTTCCATAATGATGGTTTCTAAATCTTCCATGCGCTCACTCCAGAAGCTTAAGGGCTTTTTCAAGTACGACATCGCCTTTCATCATGCCGTAATCCATCATGTCGATAACCGCCACCTTTTTCCCCAGCGGCTCCGCCTGCGCCTGCAATTTTGCCTGCTCGTATTTCACTTGTGGCCCCAGCAACACGATATCCGCCGTTGCAATCTCGTCCTTAAATTCCGCAACGGGAACCGCTTTGATAGAAACTTCGACCCCTTTCTTCTGCGCTGCATCTTTCATCCGCTGCACCAGCATGCTGGTGGACATACCCGCAGCACAACATAAAACGATGTTTTTCATAGTCAGCCTCGTGTTGATGGGATAGTTGATAATTATCCAGCGCAGTTGAGATCAACAACCGCTTTACCGTGATTGTGTGTATGGCATCACAAAGAAACCCTGCTTCACCTGAAACCGGTTACAATTGGTGCAACGATGCGCGCACTAATTAGCATTCGTCAGTAGAATCCGGTTCTTACCCTGCTGCTTGGCTTGATACAACGCTTCATCAACTCCGGTGACGAGTTGCTCCAGCGACTCCATGTGCCACTCGCCGAGCCCGGCGCTGAAGGTAACAATCAGGCCGTCTTCACGCCAGCCACGATTTGCTACGTTGCTTCGCCACTCTTCAAGGTAATCCTGTGAATTTTCAATATGCGTCTCAGGGAAGATCACTGCAAACTCTTCTCCGCCGCAGCGATAAAGCGAAATGCCATGCGGCTGCATCACTTTCAGCCCTTCACGCGCGACATTGCGCAGGACAATATCACCACTTAAATGACCCCACGTATCGTTGATGGACTTGAAGTTGTCGATATCCACCAGTGCCAGTGAAAACGGTTGGTGATCGTTCATCAGGGAGGCAATATCGGCATCAAAAGCGCGCCGGTTTTTGCAGTTGGTCAACGCATCAATAGTGGCCTGGCGCACCCATGATTGTTCGCGCTCTTTGTTACTTTTGATCGCTTTGCTCAGCATAGCTTCCAGCTTCGGCGCCCGTTTTACATCGCCCGTGTTGATGGCATTGATGATATTGATTAGTACGGTCCTTGAGGCATGACGAAGGTAAAGCCCGAACAGAATAATCACGACGGCTGCCGTACCAAAACCCCAGCCGACGATCATGGTCGCGTGGCGGGTAAGGTTATTCAGCGTGCTGTCGTGAACCTTGTAGATGGCAAGCCAGTCCGGGTTGGTAAAGGCATAGTAGTAATACCAGGTTGCGCTTTTTTCATCGTAAACAGAGCCTTCTCCGCCGGTCATTGCCGCCAGCAGTAACGGGCTGATAAATGCTTTAAACAGCGAACTGGTATCCGGATGCAGCATCGCTTTGCCTTCACGGTCGACCACGAAAAACTCCCCCTGCATCGGTGCCTGCATCGTACGCAGTGTGAAACTCATCGAAACCAGATCGAGATGGAATGCCAGCGTTCCCTTCAGCTTGCCGTCAAGGGAAATCACCGGTTTATAGAGGCTCACTGTCGGGTTATGAGTGAAGTAATCCGTATACGTGTCGGTGTAGTGGTTAAACATGCTGGACTCTGCCTGATGCATAAACCACGGGCGTGTGCTGGCATCGAAACTATCGCTTACGCTGCCTGCTATCACCTGCGGAGCGCGCAGATACCTTCCCTGTGAATCCGCAAGCGAAATAGAAGAAACCGTCGGCATTAGCGCCAGCAGCTTCATCATTAATTGCAGACCCTGCTCGCGATTGCCGTTGACGGTTTCATCTAAATTATTGCCTTGCGCTAAAAATAGCGCGGCGCGATTAAGGATGTAGTCATTTTCCCGCAGGATCGACTGGGCATGGTTCACAGCCAGGTTATGGGTGAAGTTACGGTTAATGTCCTGATATTGTTCCAGCATCTCTTTGCGCTGACTGAAGATAACCAGGATGGCGATCATCACAAATCCCGCGAAGATCCCGATAAAGCTCACCAGAATGGGGGCGGTGAAAGAGAGTTGTCGACTATGAATTTTCATATCCTTGAGCATTCATCATAAAAGTGGCAGATAAAGTATAGGGGGCTGGAAGAAAGATGCAGGCAGCCGAACGGTATGTTGTCAGTCCGTTGTAGGGAAAATTATATCGCCAGCAGATGTTGCTATGGCTAAGTATCGTTCGCTACAGTTGTAATGGGTGGTGTATGTCAATGTGCATGGTTTTTTATTCCGTTGGAGGGAAAACGGAGCGATATGAGGGGAGAGTAAAGCGATCGCTCCGGTCAGACAGTGAAGCTGACACAGACACCATGCAGGATCGGCTGCCTGTGTGCGACAGTCCGATCCTGTTTTTACGCGGCGCACCGCAAGGTTTTAACCCGTTATCAGCGTATTGCTGTTTTTTTGCGGCGAACGTCCCAGCCAGCTATCCCAGTCTTTCCATACGGGTTGCAACCCGCTTGCGACTAATGCGTCGGCAACTTCTTGCGGGCGGCGTCCGTCGTGCGGGGAAAACTGCTCCAGTTCCGGATGGTCATCGGCATAACCCCCTGGCTGCGTTTTAGAAAACGCGCTGACATTGTTGATGGCCAGTGGGATCACGTGATCGCGGAAGTGCGGCGATTCGCGCGTTGAGAGCGACAGTTCCACATCCGGCGCCAGCAGACGGAAAGCGCAAATGGTTTGCACCAGCTGGCGCTCATCCATCAGTGACGCGGGTTCAATGCCGCCAGCACAGGGGCGCAGGCGCGGAAAAGAGACGGAAAAGCGGCTTTGCCAGTAGTGCTGTTGCAACCATAGCAGGTGTTCCGCCACCATATAGCAATCTATGCGCCAGTTGTCGGAAAGCCCCATCAGCGCGCCGAGGCCGATTTTGTCGATCCCGGCGCGGCCAAGCCTGTCCGGCGTTTCCAGACGCCAGAAGAAATCCTGCTTTTTGCCCCGCAGGTGGTGACGGGCGTATTGAGCTTCGTGATAAGTTTCCTGGTAGACCATTACGCCATCCAGCCCAAGGGTTTTCAGCTCGGCGTACTCCTCCTCTGAGAGCGGCTGTACTTCCATCTGTAGTGAGGCGAACTGGCGGCGAATGTCCGGTAAATGGCGGCGAAAATAGTCCATTCCCACTTTGCCCTGATGCTCGCCGGTTACCAGTAACAGATGCTCAAAGCCCAGATCGCGCAAGGCTGCACATTCACGCGCAATCTCCTGTTCATCCAGTGTCTTGCGCTTCAGATGGTTACTCATCGAAAAGCCGCAGTAGGTACAGTCATTGGCGCAGAGATTCGACAAATACAGCGGAACATAAAAGCTGACTGTGTTACCAAACCGCTGGCGGGTCAGCCGCTGCGCACGCTGCGCCATGGCTTCAAGAAAACCGCTGGCAGCGGGGGAGAGCAGCGCCATCATATCGTCGCGCGTCGGTTGCCGGGCATTCAGCGCGCGTTCAACATCGGCTGCGGTTTTACTGTGAATGCGCAGACCAATATCGTCCCAGTCGAGTTGCCGCCAGTAATCGCTAAAGGTGCTCATAAGGTGGCCTCCAGAAAACCGGTCAGCGGGCTGGTGGCCGCCGCAAAACGCTGGCGCGCACCCGGTACGGCCTGACGCGCCAGCGTGCCGGCTTCTACCGCCAGACGAAAAGCGCGCGCCATGGTGACCGGATCGTCGGCGACGGCAATGGCGGTATTCACCAGCACGGCATCTGCGCCCATCTCCAGCGCCTGTGTGGCATGGCTGGGCGTACCAATCCCGGCGTCAACCACCACCGGGACATTCGCCTGCTCAATGATGATCTCCAGCATGGCGCGGGTTTCCAGCCCCTGGTTTGAACCAATCGGCGCACCCAGCGGCATGACTGCCGCGCAGCCGACTTCTTCCAGCCGTTTGCACAGCACCGGATCGGCGCCGCAGTAGGGCAGCACTACAAAACCCTGTTGCACCAGCTTTTCTGCCGCGCGCAGGGTTTCGATCGGATCTGGCAATAGCCAACGGGCATCCGGGTGGATTTCCAGCTTTAACCAGTGAGTTCCCAGCGCTTCACGCGCCAGCTGCGCGGCAAAAATGGCATCCTCAGCATTCTTCGCCCCGGATGTGTTCGGCAGCAACGTGACACCTGCATCGCGCAGCGGTTGCAGGATGCCATCGCTTTGTTTGCGAAGATCCACGCGCTTCATGGCCAGCGTGACCAGTTCACTGCCGGAGGCGCGGATCGCGTCGATCATCAGTTGCGGCGTGGAAAATTTACCGGTGCCGGTAAACAGCCGCGAGGTAAACGTTTTATCTGCAATACGTAACATCTCAACCCCCTGCGATAACCTGAAAAAGCAGGATTTCGTCGCCGTCCTGCACAAGATGCTCATCCCAGCGCTCGCGCGGCAGGATCTGTTGATTCACCGCAAGCGCGGCACCAGGTTTTAGCTGATTGATGTGCTGCAATAGCGCAGCAACGGAAAGCCCGGACGCGCACTGCATCGGCTCATCATTGAAGCGTATTTGCATGCCGCCCTCCGCATACCGGGCATCCCTGGGCGCGATGCAGCGCCAGCGTGCGCCAGAGATTGGTTCGGGCATCAAATAGCCGTAACTCGCCGCTGGTGGTGCTGATGCCGCTTAACAATTTGATGGCTTCCAGCGCCTGCATGGCACCCATGACGCCGACCACCGGGCCAACAATGCCCGCCGTACGGCAGTTGCGCTCCGGTTCGCTTTCATCGGGCCACAAGCAGCGATAACAACCCTGTTGCCAGGGCGGCGTCAGCACCATCATCTGTCCGCCAAAGCCAACCGCACTGGCGCTGATCAACGGTGTTTCCTGCGCCACGCAGGCGGCATTAATCGCCTGGCGAGTGGCCATATTGTCACTGCAATCGAGCACCACATCAGCCTGTGCAACCTGCTGCTGTAGTGCTTCACCACTGAGCCGCTGCTCAAGAGTAATCAGTTCGATATCCGGATTAAGCTGGTGTAAGCGTTGCGCGGTGACGCCCGCTTTCGGTTGGTTGATATCGTCTGTGGTGAACAGGATCTGCCGTTGCAGGTTACTCAGGTGTACCGCGTCGTCATCGGCCAGCGCCAGCGTGCCGATACCCGCGCCAGCAAGGTAAACTGCCGCGGGCGCGCCAAGACCGCCGAGACCAACAATCAGCACCCGGCTGGCGAGCAGCTTTTGCTGGCCGACAACAGCGATATCTTCCAGCAGGATCTGGCGGCTGTAGCGCATAAAATCGCGATCATTCATCACCCACCCCCGCAAGCGCCAGTAATTGATCGGTAGCCAGCCGCCAGTCAGTGGCCTGGGTGATTGCACTGACCACGGCGATGCTGCCAACGCCCGTCGCCAGTACCTCTGGTGCGCGCGCCAGACTGATACCACCGATGGCTACGGTCGGGTAATCGGCCAGCCGCGCAATATGTCGCGCCAGTTGTTCCAGCCCCTGCGGCGCGGAAGGCATCTGTTTGGTTTGCGTGGGGAAAACATGGCCCAGCGCGATATAAGACGGGCGCGCCGCCAGCGCCACGTCGATCTCCATATCGTCATGGGTCGAAACGCCAAGACGCAAACCTGCCGTGCGAATCGCGCTAAGATCCGTGGTTTCCAGATCTTCCTGGCCGAGATGAACGCCGTAAGCCTGGTGTTTGATCGCCAGCCGCCAATAGTCATTGATAAACAGGCGCGCGTGGTAGCGGCGGCCAAGCGCAATGGCGGCAATGACATCCTCTTCGACCTCGTCATCACGTTTATCTTTGATGCGTAATTGCAGGGTGCGCACTCCGGCATCCAGCAGGCGGGCTACCCACTCGATGCTATCGACCACCGGATAAAGCCCCAGACGGAAAGGCACCGGCGGGAAATCAGGCTGGTACATCAGGCTTCCTCCCGTTTCAGGTAGATCTCGCCGCCGCGGGCGCGGAAGTCGTTCGACTTGTCTGCCATGCCAACTTCAATAGCTTGGGAAGCGGCATAATCGCGTACTTCCTGGGAGATTTTCATTGAGCAGAATTTCGGCCCGCACATCGAGCAGAAGTGGGCGACTTTGCCGGATTCCTGCGGCAGGGTTTCATCGTGATACGCGCGGGCGGTGAAGGGGTCGAGCGCCAGATTAAACTGGTCTTCCCAGCGGAACTCAAAGCGCGCTTTCGACATAGCATTATCGCGGATCTGCGCGCCGGGATGGCCTTTGGCGAGGTCAGCCGCGTGGGCGGCGATCTTATAGGTAATAAGCCCCTGTTTCACATCCTCTTTGTTCGGCAGGCCAAGATGCTCTTTTGGCGTGACATAACACAGCATCGCGCAGCCAAACCAGCCAATCATCGCCGCGCCAATGCCGGAGGTGAAGTGGTCGTAACCCGGTGCGATATCAGTGGTGAGCGGTCCAAGCGTGTAGAACGGCGCTTCGTGGCAGTGCTCCAGTTCTTCGGTCATATTGCGGCGGATCATCTGCATCGGCACGTGCCCCGGACCTTCAATCATCACCTGTACGTCGTACTCCCAGGCGATTTTGGTCAGCTCGCCCAGCGTGTGTAGCTCCGCGAATTGCGCTTCGTCGTTGGCGTCCTGAATGGAACCCGGACGCAGACCATCGCCCAGCGACAATGCAACGTCGTAAGCGGCGCAGATCTCGCAGATTTCGCGGAAGTGGGTGTAAAGGAAGTTCTCCTGATGATGGGAAAGGCACCATTTCGCCATAATCGAACCGCCGCGCGAAACAATGCCGGTCAGACGGCGGGCGGTCATCGGGACGTAACGCAGCAGCACACCTGCGTGAATGGTGAAGTAATCCACCCCTTGTTCCGCCTGCTCCAGCAGTGTGTCGCGGAACGCCTGCCAGTTCAGATCTTCGGCGATCCCGTTGACCTTCTCCAGCGCCTGATAGATCGGCACGGTACCGATCGGCACCGGGCTGTTACGCAGGATCCATTCGCGGGTTTCATGGATATAACGTCCGGTGGAGAGATCCATCACCGTGTCCGCGCCCCAGCGAGTTGCCCAGACCAGTTTTTCCACCTCTTCTTCGATGGAAGAGGTTACCGCCGAGTTGCCGATATTGGCGTTCACTTTAACCAGGAAGTTGCGGCCGATAATCATCGGTTCCGACTCCGGGTGGTTAATATTGGCGGGAATAATGGCGCGACCGGCCGCCACTTCATCGCGGACAAATTCCGGCGTGATATTTTCCGGCAGGCGTGCGCCAAAACCTTCGCCCGGATGCTGCCTGCGCAGCACTTCGCTGCGGATGCGCTCGCGGCCCATGTTTTCACGGATAGCGATAAATTCCATTTCCGGCGTCACGATCCCCTGGCGAGCATAGTGCAACTGCGTCACGCAGCGGCCCGCTTTGGCGCGTTGCGGCGTCAGCAAACCGCCAAAACGCAGCTCATCGAGGCCGTCATCGGCCAGCCGCTCTTTGGTGTACGCAGAGCTGCGTTCATCGAGCGTTTCAGTGTCGTTACGGGCGGTTATCCATGGCGCACGCAGCTTTGCCAGCCCCTGTTGCACATTAATGGTGACAGCCGGATCGCCATACGGGCCGGAGGTGTCATACACCGGTACGGCTTCGTTTTCTTCATATTGCGGCTGTGCTTTGGTGCCGCCGATAAGCGTCGGGCTAAGCTGGATTTCACGCATGGGCACGCGAATATCCGGCTGCGAACCGGTGATGTAAATGCGTTGCGAATTGGGGAAAGCGGTGCCTTCCAGCGTATCAATGAAGTGTTGCGCCTGGGCGCGTTGTTCACGGCGTGTAACAGTTTTTGCAGACATAGCTCATTCCATAATTATGAGATGGCTTGTCAGACGACGGATGGAGTAATGGCAGCAAACCGCCCGTGAGGGTGGTCGTTGTGAATGGATTACTCTTGTTCCCTTCGCAGGTCTTAACCCGATCAGGTTCCGCGGATCCCGAATTAACGGTCTCAGCCTTTTCCCCTTCATCCTTCACGCCGCCTCTTTGTTGGCTGCGTTCGCTCACCCCAGTCACTTACTTGATGTAAGCTCCTGGGGATTCACGAACTTGCCGCCTCGACGCATCGCGAATGATTTTGTGGAAATATAGGCACTCCGACAAGAAAAACCCCGTCCGAAAACGGGGGACTGCTTTTTAAACTACGCGTTAATGCTTAAGAACTCAAGCGGGGCGCGCCATTCCACTTTCGTCGTTGGCGCTCACATTGAGGTCGTTATCATAGGCCAGCACAATCAACTTATCTTCCAGCATAAAGCGGGCGGCAAGCGCTTCGCCGATATCCGATAGCGCCTGTTGGAACTCCAGACAGTTGTCGTCATCGATGGCGTTTTCCAGGCTGGAGTCATAGTAATTCATGAGCTCCACGGTGTTGGCTTCAAGTTGTGGATAAAGTTGCGTGGCGGCTAAAAGTGGGCTGGCGCCTTCCATTTCGCTGATGATACGTTCATAAATATTGAAATGGCCGGCGGAGAGGTATTCCACCAGGTTGTGACAAAAATCGTCCAGCGCTTTTTCATTGAGCTGCATGTACGATCCTTTGCCAGGTTTAATGCCAACCAGATTGTAGTAAGAAACAAGAAGTTGCTTACGAACAAGTAGCCAGTGGTCGACAAGTTTGTTACTTCCTCCAACGCGCTCTGTCAGGCTTTCTAACTGGTTTAGCATAAATGGCTCCGCAAATATGTAAGTTCAGAAAAAATGTAATAATAATGTTAATAACATGCCAGTGAAGCTAAGGTAGTGCAATGGTACGTATTATTGAAGCATCCGATCGTGGCTGGTGGATCGTGAGCCATGAACAAAAATTATGGTTGCCCGGTGGAGAATTACCACATGGTAAGCCAGGAAATTTCGAACTTGTGGGCCAAAGCGCGCTTCACATTGGGGAATGGCAGGGCGAACCGGTGTGGATGGTTCGTCAGAATCGTCGACATGATATGGGCTCCGTGCGACTGCTGATCGATCAGGATGTCGGTCTTTTCCAGTTAGCCGGGCGCGGCGTGCAACTGGCCGAGTTTTACCGCTCGCATCAGTTTTGCGGTTATTGCGGGCACACTATGCACCCCAGCAAAACCGAGTGGGCGATGCTCTGCGACCACTGTCGGGAACGTTATTATCCGCAAATTGCCCCCTGCATTATTGTCGCGATTCGCCGTGACGACAGCATCTTGCTCGCGCAACATACCCGTCATCGCAATGGCATCTACACTGTGCTTGCCGGGTTTGTTGAAGTTGGCGAAACGCTGGAGCAGGCGGTAGCGCGTGAAGTGATGGAAGAGAGCGGCATCAAGGTCAAGAACCTGCGTTATGTCACCTCACAGCCATGGCCCTTCCCGCAATCGCTGATGACGGCCTTTATGGCGGAGTATGACAGCGGTGAAATTCATATCGATCCGAAAGAGCTGTTAGATGCGGGCTGGTATCGCTATGACGCCTTGCCGCTACTGCCGCCGCCGGGCACAGTGGCGCGTCGCCTGATCGAAGACACCGTGGCGATGTGTCGGGCAGACGATCAATGACGTGATACAATAACGGTCTGACGCTTAAGGAACTGACAATGACCGAACTGAAAAACGATCGTTACCTGCGCGCGCTCCAGCGCCAGCCCGTAGACATGACGCCAGTATGGATGATGCGCCAGGCTGGCCGCTATTTGCCGGAGTACAAAGCAACGCGTGCGCAAGCAGGCGACTTTATGTCGTTGTGCAAAAACGCTGAGCTGGCCTGTGAAGTGACGCTTCAACCGCTGCGCCGCTACAAGCTTGATGCGGCGATCCTTTTCTCGGACATTCTCACCGTGCCGGACGCGATGGGGCTGGGCCTCTATTTTGAAGCTGGCGAAGGGCCGCGCTTCACGTCGCCCATCACCAGCAAAGCGGATGTGGATAAGCTGCCGATTCCGGACCCGGAAAACGAACTGGGCTACGTGATGAACGCGGTGCGCACTATTCGCCGTGAACTGAAAGGCGAAGTGCCGTTGATCGGCTTCTCCGGCAGCCCATGGACGCTGGCGACCTATATGGTGGAAGGCGGCAGCAGCAAAGCGTTTACCGTGATCAAAAAAATGATGTACGCCGAGCCGCATACGCTGCACGCACTGCTCGATAAGCTGGCGCAGAGCGTCACGCTGTACCTGAACGCGCAGATCCGCGCTGGCGCGCAATCTGTGATGATTTTTGATACCTGGGGCGGCGTGCTGACCGGGCGCGATTATCAGCAGTTCTCGCTCTATTACATGCATAAAATCGTTGATGGCCTGCTGCGTGAAAACGAAGGGCGCCGCGTGCCGGTAACACTGTTTACCAAAGGCGGTGGGCAGTGGCTGGAAGCGATGGCGGAAACCGGCTGTGATGCGCTGGGCCTGGACTGGACCACCGATATCGCCGATGCGCGTCGTCGCGTGGGCCATAAAGTCGCTCTGCAAGGCAATATGGACCCTTCCATGCTGTATGCGCCGCCCGCGCGTATCGAAGAGGAAGTGGCTACCATTCTGGCGGGCTTTGGCAAAGGTGAAGGCCACGTGTTTAACCTCGGTCACGGCATTCATCAGGATGTTGCACCGGAACATGCAGGAGTCTTTGTTGAGGCGGTACACCGTCTGTCGGCCGCCTGGCATCAGTAAGGAGGAGGTATGGATCTCGCGTCATTACGCGCGCAACAACTTGAACTGGCGTCTTCGGTGATCCATGAGGATCGCCTGGATACGGATCCTCCCCGATTGATCGGCGGTGCCGATGTCGGGTTTGAGCAAGGCGGCGAAGTGACGCGGGCGGCGATGGTGCTTCTCGCCTGGCCATCGCTGGAGCTTGTCGAATATCAGGTGGCGCGCATCGCCACCACCATGCCCTATATTCCGGGCTTTCTCTCCTTTCGCGAATACCCTGCGCTGCTGGCGGCGTGGCAACAACTGTCGCAAAAGCCGGATCTGCTGTTTGTTGACGGGCACGGCATTTCGCATCCGCGCCGTCTGGGGGTCGCCAGCCACTTTGGGCTGCTGGTGGATGTACCGACCATTGGCGTGGCGAAAAAACGGCTGTTCGGCAAGTTTGAGCCGCTTGCCGATGAGCCTGGCGCGCTGGCGCCGCTGCTGGATAAAGGCGAGAAGCTGGCATGGGTATGGCGCAGTAAAGCGCGCTGCAATCCGCTGTTTATCACGACCGGGCATCGTGTCAGTCAGGATAGCGCTTTGGCGTGGGTGCAGCGTTGCATGAAGGGTTACCGGCTGCCGGAGCCGACGCGCTGGGCGGATGCGGTGGCGTCCGGGCGACCCGCGTTTTCGCGTTGGCAGGAAATCCAGCGCAATATCAGGTAAACTGCCGCCATTACTGATATTGAGAAACAACCATGTTACAAAACCCAATTCACCTGCGTCTGGAGCGGCTGGAAAGCTGGCAGCACGTTGTCTTTATGGCGTGTCTGTGCGAGCGCATGTATCCCAATTACGCCATGTTCTGCCAGCAGACGGAGTTTGGCGACGCGCAACTTTATCGCCGTATCCTCGACCTGATTTGGGAAACGCAGATCGTTAAAGATGCGAAAGTGAACTTCGACAGCCAGCTTGAGAAGCTGGAAGAGGCGATTCCGGCTGCCGATGATTACGATCTGTACGGCGTTTACCCGGCGATTGATGCCTGCGTAGCATTGAGCGAACTGGTTCATTCTCGCCTGAGTGGTGAAACGCTGGAGCATGCGGTTGAAGTCAGCAAGACGTCGATCACTACCGTTGCGATGCTGGAAATGACCCAGGCGGGTCGTGAAATGACCGACGAAGAGCTGCGACTGAACCCCGCCGTTGAGCAGGAATGGGATATTCAGTGGGAAATTTTCCGTCTTTTGGCGGCCTGTGAAGAACGTGATATTGAACTGATTAAAGGGCTACGCGCAGACCTGCGTGAGGCCGGCGACAGCAATATTGGTATAAATTTGCAGCAATGAGGCAATAAAACGTGATTTAGGGCCAGTTTTGTCGCGCCGGAAGGCTTCCCTTCCTACCCCCGTCTGGTCTACATTTGGGGGGCGAAAAAAAGTGGCTATCGGTGCGTGTATGCAGGAGAGTGCTTTTGAGGCATTTCCGTCGCACTCGATGCTTAGCAAGCGATAAACACATTGAAAGGATAACTTATGAATAAGACTCAACTGATTGATGTAATTGCAGACAAGGCTGATCTGTCTAAAGCGCAGGCAAAAGCTGCACTGGAATCCACCCTGGCTGCTATTACTGAGTCTCTGAAAGAAGGCGATGCGGTACAACTGGTTGGTTTCGGTACCTTCAAAGTGAACCACCGCGCTGAGCGTACTGGCCGCAACCCGCAGACCGGTAAAGAAATCAAAATCGCTGCCGCTAACGTGCCGGCATTTGTTTCTGGTAAAGCACTGAAAGACTCTGTTAAGTAAGACAGCGTGCCAGTGAACGGTTTTATCGAAGGGGCGGTTTCGCCCCTTTTGTTATTCTGGCGTCGTTCATTGACGTTGGCTGGCGCACTGTTGCTGACGGCCTGTAGCCACGATACTTCCTTGCCCCCGTTCACCGCCAGCGGCTTTGCGGACGATCAGGGCGCGGTGCGGATCTGGCGTAAAGATTCCGGCGGTGAGACGCATCTGCTTTCCGCTTTTAGTCCGTGGCATCACGGCAACACTTCCCTCAGCGAATACCGCTGGCAAGGCGATACCTTAACCCTTGTCGAACTCAATATTTATAGCCAGCCGCCTGAGCATGTACGCGTGCGTTTTGACGATCGCGGTGAGCTGAGCTTTATGCAGCGTGAGGTCAATGGGCAGAAGCAGCAGCTCTCCAGCGACCAGATTGCGTTGTATCGTTACCGTGCTGAACAGATCCGCCAGACCAGCGATGCGCTGCGTCAGGGGCGTGTGGTGCTGCGTCAGGGGCGCTGGCAGGCCAATCGCACGGTTCAGACCTGTGAAGGCAAGACGGTGAAGCCGGATCTCGACAGCTTTGCGCTGAACCGCATTGAGCAGCGTCAGACGCACTCGTCGGCGGCAGTAAGTGTGGCATGGCTGGAAGCGCCGGAAGGGGCGCAGTTGCTGTTGGTCGCGAATAGCGATTTTTGTCGCTGGCAGCCGACAGAGAAGAGTTTCTGAAGGTTTAAGTAGGCCGGGTAAGCATAGCGCCACCTGGGGAACGGCCCGATGGCGGCTACGCCTTATCGGGCCTGGGGCAAAATAACGTTATTCGCCCTGTTCGCGAGCGATCGCGCGGTAGCCGATATCACGGCGGCTGAAGCTGCCATTCCAGTGAATATTGGTCATCAACTGATAGGCGCGTTGCTGTGCTTCGGCAACGGTGTTACCCAACGCAGTAACACAGAGTACGCGGCCGCCGTTGGTCAGCACCTGGTCGTCGCTGGAGAGTTTAGTGCCCGCGTGGAATACTTTACCGTCCGGCACTTCTTCCAGCGGCAGGCCGTGGATCACATCGTCCTTGCTGTAATCGCCCGGATAACCACCGGCAGCCATTACCACACCCAGAGACGCGCGTTCATCCCACTCAGAGGTTTTCTCGTCCAGCTTGCCTTCGCAGGCGGCCAGGCACAGCTCAACCAGGTCTGACTGCATGCGCAGCATGATCGGTTGCGTTTCCGGATCGCCAAAGCGGCAGTTGAACTCAATCACTTTCGGATTGCCCTGTTTGTCGATCATCAGACCGGCATACAGGAAACCGGTATAAACATTGCCTTCCGCCGCCATACCGCGCACGGTCGGCCATATAATGCGTTCCATCGTTCGTTGATGCACTTCATCGGTGACGACTGGCGCAGGCGAGTAGGCACCCATACCGCCGGTGTTCGGCCCGGTATCACCATCACCCACGCGTTTGTGGTCCTGGCTGGTGGCCATCGGCAGAACATGTTCGCCATCGACTATTACGATAAAGCTGGCTTCTTCGCCGTCGAGGAACTCTTCAATAACGATACGGTGGCCTGCGTCGCCAAAAGCATTACCCGCCAGCATATCGTTCACCGCCGCTTCCGCTTCTTCCAGCGTCATGGCGACAATCACGCCTTTGCCCGCTGCCAGACCGTCCGCTTTAATGACGATTGGCGCGCCTTTCTCACGCAGATACGCCAGCGCCGGTTCAATCTCGGTGAAGTTCTGGTATTCCGCCGTCGGGATCTTGTGGCGCGCCAGGAAGTCTTTGGTGAAGGCTTTCGAGCCCTCGAGTTGCGCGGCGCCCTGCGTTGGGCCAAAAATTTTCAGACCAGCGGCGCGAAAGGCGTCTACTACGCCAATGACCAGCGGCGCTTCCGGGCCAACAATGGTCAGATCGATTTTCTCGTTCTGCGCAAAGCTGACCAGCGCCGGAATATCGGTGACGCCAATTGCCACGTTTTGCAGCGCCGGTTCCAGCGCGGTACCGGCATTGCCCGGTGCAACAAAAACGGTATCGACCAGCGGCGATTGCGCCGCTTTCCAGGCCAGCGCGTGTTCGCGCCCGCCGTTACCAATCACTAATACTTTCATTGTCTGCTCCGTGGATTAATGGCGGAAGTGACGCATATCGGTAAAGATCATAGCGATGCCGTGTTCATCGGCAGCAGCAATCACTTCGTCATCGCGGATGGAACCACCCGGTTGGATCACGCAGGTCACGCCAACAGCGGCAGCGGCATCAATACCATCGCGGAACGGGAAGAATGCGTCAGACGCCATCGCAGAACCTTTCACTTCCAGCCCTTCGTCACCGGCTTTGATCCCGGCGATCTTCGCCGAGTAGACGCGGCTCATCTGGCCAGCGCCAATGCCGATGGTCATATTCTCTTTCGCATAAACGATAGCGTTGGATTTCACGAATTTCGCTACTTTCCAGCAGAACAGCGCATCACGCAGCTCTTGCTCCGTCGGTTGGCGCTTGCTGACAACGCGCAGTTCGTTGTTGCTGACCATGCCCAGATCGCGATCCTGAACCAGCAGCCCGCCGTTGACGCGTTTAAAGTCGAGCCCCGGCACGCGTTGCGACCACTCGCCGCAGACCAGTACGCGGACATTCTGTTTGGCTGCCGTGATTTTCAGCGCTTCCTCTGTAGCAGATGGCGCGATGATCACTTCCACAAACTGGCGGGAGATGATCGCCTGCGCGGTGGCAGCATCCAGCTCGCGGTTAAAAGCGATAATGCCGCCGAATGCGGAGGTCGGATCGGTTTTGTAGGCGCGATCGTAAGCCGCAAGAATGGAGTCGCTCACAGCCACGCCGCAAGGGTTTGCATGCTTAACGATAACGCAGGCAGGCTCGCTGAACTCTTTCACACATTCCAGCGCTGCATCAGTATCGGCGATGTTGTTATAAGAAAGCGCTTTACCCTGCAACTGCTGGGCGGTAGCCACAGAAGCCTCTTTCACTTCTTCTTCTATATAGAAGGCGGCCTGCTGGTGGCTGTTCTCACCGTAGCGCATATCCTGCTTCTTGATGAAGTTCAGGTTCAGGGTGCGCGGGAAGCGGCCTGATGGCTCTTTACTTTCGCCGTGATAGGCCGGGACCAGGCTACCGAAGTAGTTGGCGATCATGCTGTCGTAAGCGGCAGTGTGTTCAAAAGCTTTAATGGCCAGATCGAAACGGGTTTCGAGCGTCAGCGATCCTTCGTGCGCATCCATCTCATTAATGATGGCGCTGTAGTCGCTGCTTTTTACTACGATGGCAACATCTTTATGGTTCTTCGCCGCAGAGCGCACCATCGTCGGGCCGCCGATATCGATGTTTTCTACTGCATCTTCCAGCGAGCAACCTTCGCGGGCGACGGTCTGGGCAAACGGATAAAGGTTAACAACCACCATATCGATCGGCGCGATCGCGTGCTCTGCCATGATCGCGTCATCCTGGCCGCGACGACCGAGGATCCCGCCGTGGACTTTCGGGTGCAGGGTTTTTACGCGTCCATCCATCATTTCCGGGAAACCGGTGTAGTCGGAGACTTCAGTCACCGGCAGACCTTTATCTGCCAGCAGACGTGCGGTTCCGCCAGTAGAGAGCAGTTCTACGCCACGCTGAGAGAGCGCCTGTGCGAATTCGACAATACCGGCCTTGTCAGAAACACTGAGCAGTGCGCGGCGGACTGGACGACGTTGTTGCATGGTAAATCCCCTGGATTTGACTTGAACAGAGAGTATTAGATGAATTTGGGGATCCTTAACGATCCCAAAACTTAGCTAACGCCCCATGTGAGGCTCACGATTTTTGCGCGGGCATTGTAACGAAAACGTTTGCGTAGCGCTCGCGAATTTTTAGCCTTTTGCCGGATTGTGGATAAGTCTGTGTGTAAATGGGTATAAAGCCGTGTTTTGCTGTGGAATGCAGCAGTCAGTCATTTTTATGTCATTTTTCTATTGCGGGGGGCGGAGAACTCCCTATAATGCGCCTCCATCGACACGGCAGATGTGAATCACTTCACACAAATAGCCGGGTCGGTTGAAGAGAAAAATCCTGAAATTCAGGGTTGACTCTGAAAGAGGAAAGCGTAATATACGCCACCTCGCGACAGTGAGCTGAAAGCCGCGTCGCAACTGCTCT
>NZ_QODH01000022.1:0-26273 GCF_009935945.1 Kosakonia sp. MH5
CAAGAATCCAGTCACCTGAGTGCCCACACAGATTGTCTGATAAATTGTTAAAGAGCAGTTGCGACGCGGCTTTCAGCGCTTCGTCGCGAGGTGGCGTATATTACGCTTTCCTCTTTCAGAGTCAACCCTGAATTTCAGGATTTTTTCTCTTTCGTTACCCGACTATCTCGTGAAGTGATTCACGTTGTCGTGTCAACGGAGGCGCATTATAGGGATCCCAATTTTAAGCACAAGCCTTTTTGCGATCTTTTTTTCTGACTGCTGTTTTTTCATTCTTTTTGCTGCGATCCCGTACGATCTGCGCACTTAATGACGCGTAAAAGGCTTGCAGAAGGCCTTTCTAACGATCAAAGTCTCTATCTCAGCCCGTTTTTGATGAGGTAGCTATGTCAATTGTTTTACGTCCTTATAAGGATCTCTTCCCTAAAATCGGCTTGCGGGTCATGGTTGATAGCAGCAGCGTGGTAATTGGTGATGTCAGAATTGCCGATGATGTAGGCATCTGGCCGCTGGTCGTCATTCGCGGTGATGTGAACTATGTAGAGATCGGTGCCCGCAGCAATATTCAGGACGGTAGCGTTCTGCATGTTACACATAAATCTTCTTATAACCCCGAGGGAAACCCACTCATCATCGGCGAGGATGTCACCGTTGGGCATAAAGTGATGCTACACGGCTGCTCCATTGGCGATCGCGTGCTGGTTGGAATGGGCTCTATTTTGCTGGATGGCGCGGTTATTGACGACGACGTCATGATCGGCGCAGGCAGCCTGGTGCCGCAAAACAAGCGGCTGGAGAGCGGATACTTGTATCTGGGAAGCCCGGTAAAACAGATCCGCCCCCTGAAGAAAGCGGAAATAGAAGGATTAAAGTACTCGGCGAACAACTATGTGAAATGGAAAGATGAGTATCTGGATCAGGATAACCAGACAATACCCTGATCATCTTCCTTCTGTTGGCGGATCAACTGTTCCGCCTCTTCCTCCAGATCCCAGCGATAGTCACGAAACGTCGCCAGAAACTGCTCCGGCGTTTCAACGCCGAAACGTTGCTTTAGGGCATCACCTTTAATGGCGCATATCATCTGCATTCCATTAACCAGTGCCGGAAAGCAGACAGCCTGCATTGAGGGATCCCACTCTTCGCGATCCGGAAACTGGATAGCCTGATTCATTTCGCCAGCTCCTGCTTCAGCGTCTGAATGACTGGTTCAACATCCGGCAACACGCCGTGCCACAGCAATACCGCATGTGCAGCCTGCCCCACCAGCATACCCAAACCATCTGCGCACTGTTTTGCACCCAAGTTTATACTCCAGTCCAGAAACGGTGTGTTCCCTTTTTGGTAGAACATGTCGTAGCAGTAAAGCCTGGCATGAACGAGCGACGACGGTAATGCCGGGATATCCCCACCAATCCCGCTGGAAGTTGCATTGATGATCAGATCGAATTCATGCCCCTGAAGATCATCCATTTGCACGGCAACGACGCTACCGGTATGAGCAAAAAGCTTCGCCAGCTCTTCCGCCCGTGAAAATGTTCTGTTAGTAATCGTTATCGCACAATCCAGTGATAATAGAGGAAGTAATACGCCGCGCGCCGCACCTCCCGCGCCAACCAACAGGATACGAAATCCCGGGCGGATAAAGCCCAGCCGTTGTAAATCGCTGAGCAGACCTATGCCATCGGTGTTATCTCCCACCAAACGCCCATCATCAAGGCGCTTTAATGTATTTACTGCACCAGCCAGCGCTGCACGTTCTGTCAGTTCATCGGCTCGGGCAAATGCCTCTTCTTTAAAGGGAACCGTAACGTTTGCGCCTTTACCACCAGCAGCAAAGAAGGCATCCAGCGTATTCACAAAGTCATTTATTGGCGCAAGCACGCGCCCATAGGGATGGTCGATGCCAAGCTGAAGAGCAAACTGTTGATGGATAAAGGGCGACTTACTATGAGCAATAGGGTTACCGAAGACTGCGTAGGATTCCATACTATTATCCCTGGCGAAAAAGTTCGCCGGTGAGGGCATCACGAATTTCCGAAGGGTTCTGCCGGCCACCCGTTGGCGCATCAATCACCGGAAAGTCGGCACCAAATTGTTCGATAACCTCTTGCGCTGTTCTGCAAGGCGGCAGCCCGGATAAATTGGCACTTGTTGAAACCAGCGGTTTACCGTAAGCCGTGCAAAGTGCAATGACCATAGGATGATCGGTGACACGTACAGCCAGCGAGTCAAAACGCCCGGTTAACCAGCGCGGTGTGGTTGGTTTTGCCGGAAACACAAAGGTTACCGGGCCAGGCCAGCATTTGAAGACGGCCTTGCGTTGTTCGTCCGTCAGCATGCTGTCATCAATATAGGGTTTCAGTTGATCAAAGTTGGCAGCAATCAGGATTAAGCCTTTATCAACCGGACGCTGCTTCAGTTCAAGCAGGCGATAGACGGCAGTTTCACTGTCCGGGTCGCAACCGACACCAAAAACAGCTTCAGTTGGATAAGCGATGACTTCTTCTTTATTCAGAACCCCGATCGCCGAAGCGACAGGATCTGTTGGCAGGTTATTCTTCACGAGTTTGTTCCGCCGTTACCGGCTGTCCACATTGTTTACTGGCGCAGAAGCGTTTTACACCTTGCGCGGTTTTCTTTTCGATAAGCAGCGGGTAGTGGCATGCAGGACATTCACCCGCCACCGGCTTGAAATTGATAACGAACTGACAATCAGGGTAGCGATCGCAGGAATAGAAGGTTTTGCCGTATCGGGAACGGCGCTGCACCAGATGACCGCTCTGACACTGCGGGCAGGTAATGGCGGTATCGTCAGGCTTATCAATCAGCTCGGTATGTTCACACTCCGGATACTGACTACAACCGATAAACATACCAAAACGCCCTTGCCGTAATACCATCGGTGCACCGCAATCCGGACACAGATGCCCATCCAGAACTTTAACAATATGTCCATCCGCCTGGCTCTTCAGGGGACGAACATAATCGCATTCCGGATAATGGGAACATCCGAGAAACGGGCCGTGTTTCCCGGAACGGATAACAAGTTCAGCCCCGCATTGTGGGCAGGGCTCGTTGTTGCGCACCGAAAACAGTGCTGATTTGGCCATAACGACTCTTGAAGCTGCAAAAATGATTAGTGCAGCATACCTTCATTCACTTCAAAGAGTAATTCTTCCATTTGCTGGTATGCGTTTTCACACCCTGGAATATTGAAGAGTACCATCAGGATGACCCATTTAAGGTCTTCCAGGTCGAACTCTGCCGTATCCAGCGCCAGCACACGTTCTATCACCATTTCTCGGGTTTCGAGGTTTAGCACCTGAATCTGCTCAAGGAACAACAAAAATCCCCGGCAACTGGCATCCAGCCTTTCGCACTCTTCAGCCGTATAGATACGCACGGAGAGTGGATCAGAAGCAAGCTGCATCGGTTCGGCGAGGCCTTCCTGATAATCAGCCAGCTTTTCCAGCCACAAAAGAGCGTTGTAGATATCTTCACGATCAAATCCGGCGTCGGTAAGATCCCGTTCCAGTTTGTCTTGATCCACACGCATTTCAGCTTCGTTATGGATGTAAGTCTCAAACAAGTACATTAGTACGTCGAACATGGCTTGCCCTCCTCAATCGGACATAGCCGCCGGGTACAGCTGCGATCCATCCTGCTAACTCCAGTTCAAGCAATTGAGCGGCTGTGACTGGCACAGGTTGGCCGGCACGTTCAGCGACGACGTCAACAGGTGTTACCTCATCTCCTACGTTAGCCAGGAGCTCAGGAAATGGCAATGCCACCTCTTCTTGATCTGAAGAATAAAATGAATTTCCACCTGGTTCAGGTAGCCAGCTTAGCCCATATTGCAAACTTTCGAGGATCTCATCGGCAGATGTCACCAAAGTTGCCCCTTGTTTGATCAACCAATGCGGCCCCTCGCTACCGGGACTACCAATTGGGCCGGGCAGCGCAAAAACCTCACGGCCTTGTTCAAGCGCACTTCGGGCGGTAACGAGCGATCCGCTGCGTAACGCGGCTTCAACAACCAGCACACCACGACTAAGGCCGCTGATAACGCGATTTCGTCGAGGAAAATGTTCCCGTTTGGGATGCGCCGCAAGGGGAAATTCGGAAACCAGTGCACCACCGCAATCAATAAGCTGGCTGGCAAGCGCTGAGTGTCGCCGGGGATAGAGGCTAAACAGGCCATTTCCCAACACAGCCACGCTTTTGCCTCCAACATTCAACGCGGCCCGGTGAGCAACACTGTCGATCCCCAGAGCCATACCGCTGGTAATGGTGAAACCACTTCGGGCAAGCGCTTCGCAAAACAGACGTCCCCAGCGCTCTCCATACCAGGAATGGGCACGGCTGCCAACAACTGCCAGTTGTTGAGTTTTTAGCGCTGAGACTTCGCCCTTCACCAAAATGGCACCCGGATAATCAGCAATAGCGCGCAGAGGTTCGGGATACGCCGCATCACTGGCGCTGATGAGATGATGGTTTGCCTGACTCAGCCAGTCCAGGCTCCTCTCCAGTTCCTGCGCCGACAAAGAGAAAAAACGCCTGACCTGCGCTGTTGTCAGCCCGAAATGCTCTAGTTCTTCAGGCGTTGCTCCCTTGCTTTGCTCCAGCCATTGCGCTGTACGTAACCATTTATCGCCGCACAGGTCTCCGACCTGTAGTAAACGTAATTCTATCTCTGTGGGTGTCATCCGTTTCCCCTGCCACAAGCCGTCCTGGCAATCCTTGCGATTGGTCACCGATGCTGTCAATCAGTGGGGGTTTTGTCTAGAATAGAGATAATATTCTCACCAACTCCTGAACACGACTCTGGATATTTATGGCAGTTTTGCATGTGTTACATATTCCGGACGAGCGTCTTCGCAAAGTCGCCGAGCCGGTAAAAGAAGTAAATGCGGACATTCAACGTATTGTGGATGATATGTTTGAAACCATGTACGCAGAAGAAGGTATTGGTCTTGCGGCAACGCAGGTTGATATCCATCAGCGCATTATCGTGATTGACGTTTCTGAAAATCGCGATGAACAACTGGTACTGATTAACCCGGAACTGCTGGAAAAAAGCGGTGAAACAGGCATCGAAGAAGGCTGTCTGTCAATTCCGGAACAACGTGCATTAGTACCGCGCGCTGAAAAAGTGAAAATCCGGGCGCTGGATCGTGACGGAAAAACATTCGAACTGGAAGCTGATGGGCTACTGGCTATCTGTATTCAGCACGAGATGGATCATCTGGTAGGTAAACTGTTCATTGATTACCTGTCGCCGATGAAACGTCAGCGCATTCGCCAGAAAGTTGAAAAACTGGATCGCATGAACGCTCGCGCTTAAGCGCAGGCAAAAAGGGATAAACGTGTCAGATTCTCTACGTATTATTTTCGCCGGCACACCTGACTTCGCAGCGCGTCATCTTGACGCGCTGTTGTCTTCTGAGCATAAGGTCGTTGGGGTTTTCACCCAGCCCGATCGTCCCGCCGGCCGCGGTAAAAAACTAATGCCCAGCCCGGTGAAAGTGCTGGCAGAAGAAAAAGGCTTGCCGGTGTTTCAGCCAGCATCTCTGCGCCAACAGGAAAATCAGGAACTGATTGCCGACCTTAACGCCGATGTCATGGTCGTAGTGGCATATGGTTTGATTCTTCCTAAAGCCGTTCTGGATATGCCGCGCAAGGGCTGCATAAACGTGCATGGTTCTCTGCTGCCGCGCTGGCGCGGCGCGGCGCCGATCCAGCGCTCATTATGGGCTGGCGATGAGGAAACCGGCGTCACTATTATGCAAATGGATGTGGGGCTCGATACTGGCGATATACTATATAAGCTTTCATGCCCTATTACCGCACAAGACACCAGTGCCACGCTGTATGCGAAATTAGCGGAACTTGGCCCGCAGGGGCTGCTTGCGACACTGCAACAGCTTGCTCAGGGCAACGCGCAACCACAGGTGCAGGACGAAGCGCTGGTCACTTACGCAGAGAAACTGAGCAAAGAAGAGGCGCGTATTGACTGGTCGCTCAGCGCCGCGCAGTTGGAACGCTGCATCCGTGCTTTCAACCCGTGGCCAATGAGCTGGTTCATGATTGATGAGCAGCCGGTGAAAATATGGCAAGCCTCGGTGATTCCTTCTGCTACCCGTGCTGAGCCGGGTACGGTTCTGGATGCTTCAAAAGCGGGTATTCAGGTTGCCACCGTTGATGGAATACTGAATCTTGAGTCGCTACAGCCGGCAGGTAAAAAAGCCATGAGCGCGCAGGACCTCCTGAACTCGCGGCGTGAGTGGTTTGTCCCCGGCAACCGCCTGGCGTGATACGCATTTCCTGGCCCGGTTTTGCCGGGCATTTTTATGTTTGTGGTTATGAAAAAACAGAATAATTTACGCAGTATGGCTGCGCAGGCCATCGAGCAGGTGATAGAACAAGGGCAATCGCTCAGCAATATCCTGCCGCCGCTTCAACAGAAAGTCTCTGACAAAGATAAGGCACTGCTCCAGGAGTTGTGCTTCGGTGTTTTACGTGTGCTGCCGCAACTCGACTGGCTGATCAATAAGCTAATGTCGCGGCCGATGACCGGGAAGCAACGCACGGTACACTATCTGATCATGGTCGGGTTTTATCAGCTTCTACATACCCGAATTCCTGCGCATGCAGCGCTGGCAGAAACGGTAGAAGGTGCGGTTGCTATCAAACGACCGCAACTTAAGGGGCTGATTAATGGCGTGTTGCGTCAGTTTCAGCGTCAGCAAGAGGAGTTACTGGCGGAATTCGCCAGCAGCGATAACCGCTATCTGTTTCCGGCATGGCTGCTAAAACGAGTACAAAAAGCTTATCCGCAGCAATGGCAGCAGGTTATCGAGGCCAGTAATCAACGCCCACCAATGTGGCTGCGCGTGAACCGCCAACACCATACCCGTGACGCCTGGCTGGCATTACTGGAAGAACATGGTTTGCAAGGATTGACTCATGCGGATTACCCGGATGCCGTGCGTCTGGTAGCGGCAGCTCCCGTTACTGCGCTTCCTGGATTTGCAGAAGGCTGGGTCACGGTGCAGGATGCGTCAGCCCAGGGTTGTGTTAACTTCCTCGCTCCGCAAAATGGCGAACGCATTCTCGATCTTTGTGCTGCACCAGGCGGCAAAACAACACATATTCTTGAGGCGGCGCCGGAAGCCAGCGTTCTGGCCGTGGATGTTGACGAACAACGCTTATCCCGCGTTTACGACAACCTGAAACGTCTGGGTATGAAAGCGCAGGTCAAACAGGGAGACGGCCGTTTCCCGTCACAGTGGTGTGGCGATGAAGTCTTTGACCGTATTCTGGTAGATGCTCCTTGTTCTGCGACTGGGGTTATTCGTCGACACCCGGACATCAAGTGGCTGCGTCGCGATCGCGATATCCCTGAGCTGGTACAGTTACAGTCAGAAATTCTGGATGCTATCTGGCCTCATCTAAAATCTGGCGGCACACTGGTATACGCAACCTGTTCGATCCTGCCGGAAGAGAACAGCCAGCAGGTTGCAGCTTTCCTTAAGCGTACGCCAGATGCGCAGCTTAGCTTGACCGGTACGCCGGAACAGCCAGGGTTGCAGAAATTGCCGGGAGCGGAAGAAGGCGACGGTTTCTTTTACGCTAAGATAATCAAACAGTGATGAGAACAACGGGTCACAGCAGATGAAAATAATTATTCTGGGTGCAGGGCAGGTTGGCGGCACGCTGGCGGAAAACCTGGTCGGTGAGAATAACGACATTACCGTTGTCGATACCAATGGCGACCGTCTGCGCAGCCTGCAGGACAAGTTTGATCTGCGCGTTGTGCAAGGGCATGGATCGCATCCACGAGTATTACGTGAAGCCGGCGCAGATGATGCCGATATGCTGGTCGCTGTGACAAGTTCAGATGAAACCAATATGGTTGCCTGTCAGGTTGCTTACTCGCTGTTTAATACGCCGAACCGCATTGCACGTATTCGTTCGCCAGACTATGTGCGCGATGCCGATAAACTGTTCCACTCAGAAGCTGTACCGATCGACCATTTAATTGCACCGGAACAGTTGGTTATCGATAGTATTTATCGACTAATCGAGTATCCGGGAGCACTGCAAGTAGTGAATTTCGCCGAGGGGAAAGTCAGTCTTGCCGTAGTTAAAGCCTATTACGGTGGGCCGCTCGTTGGTAATGCATTATCGACGATGCGAGAACATATGCCGCATATTGATACCCGCGTTGCGGCCATATTTCGCCACGACCGCCCTATTCGACCGCAAGGTTCCACCATTGTAGAGGCCGGAGACGAGGTGTTCTTTATTGCCGCATCGCAGCATATTCGCGCAGTAATGAGCGAACTGCAGCGCCTGGAAAAACCGTACAAACGCATCATGCTGGTTGGCGGCGGGAATATAGGCGCAGGTCTGGCACGCCAACTGGAGAAAGATTACAGCGTCAAATTGATCGAACGCGATCAGCAGCGTGCCGCAGAACTGGCAGAAAAACTACAAAACACCATCGTTTTCTATGGGGATGCGTCGGATCAAGAATTACTGGCCGAAGAACACATCGATCAAGTTGATCTGTTTATTGCCGTCACCAATGATGACGAAGCGAATATTATGTCGGCAATGCTGGCCAAACGTATGGGAGCGAAAAAGGTCATGGTGCTGATCCAGCGCCGCGCTTACGTCGATCTGGTACAGGGCAGCGTAATTGATATTGCGATTTCACCGCAGCAGGCAACTATCTCCGCACTGCTTAGCCACGTACGCAAAGCCGATATTGTCGGTGTATCTTCATTGCGTCGTGGCGTTGCCGAGGCGATCGAAGCTGTCGCTCACGGTGATGAAACGACCTCTCGCGTGGTGGGTCGTGTTATTGATGAGATTAAACTCCCACCCGGAACGATTATTGGCGCGGTAGTACGTGGCAACGATGTGATGATTGCTAATGATAATTTGCGTATTGAGCAGGGCGACCATGTAATTATGTTTTTAACCGATAAAAAATATATTACGGATGTTGAAAGACTCTTCCAGCCAAGCCCCTTCTTCCTTTAATCATCAAAGGATGCGAATATCCGCATCCTTTTTTAATCCCTGTATTAACAAGGGATTAAGAAATCTGGTTAGTTTTCTCTGCAAATGGAAATTGAACAGTAATTTGTTAAACTTATCCAGACAGCCTGCACATGGAGAAGGATATGAGTATTTTGAAAGAGTTCCGCGAGTTCGCAATGCGCGGCAATGTAGTGGATTTGGCCGTTGGTGTGATCATCGGTGCAGCATTCGGTAAAATCGTATCTTCACTGGTAGCCGATATCATTATGCCGCCACTTGGATTATTAATTGGCGGAATTGATTTCAAACAGTTTGCATTAACGTTGCGAGATGCACAGGGCGATGTGCCCGCTGTCGTAATGCATTACGGCGTGTTTATCCAGAATGTATTTGATTTTATCATCGTTGCTTTTGCCATCTTCCTTGCGATCAAGGTAATTAATAAACTGAAACGCAATCAGGAAGAAGAGCCTAAAGCCCCGCCGGCACCAAGCAAAGAAGAAGTCTTGCTGAGCGAAATCCGCGACCTGCTGAAAGAGCAGAATAACCGTAATTAATTAAGCAGAAACCAGAAGGCCAGTGGTAAATAAGCGATATGCTTGCTTGCCACTGGCCTCCTTATAGCCCCGGTTTGCATGTTTTTCTTTTCGCAGATAACTCCCTTTCCCTTTCTTATTTTTCTCAATACGCTGTCTGAACAGTGGATCATGCAACAATGCCTCGATGGCATTATCATTAATCTGCCCTTTGGTATGTTGATAGCGGCTCATAACTTCTCCAGTTTGTATATTAAAACGGCCGAAGTGTAGATCTCTGCGCAGAGAAGATCAACATGTCGACGAATCAGTCTTACCACTCGCGCCCTGTTCCAGCTCTTCCAGAATGGAACAATAGACGCTGCTGTGCGCGGTACCACAACAGGCATCGTTCAGTTTCTGCAGGGAACGCCGCATCGTCTGGAGTTCATCAATACGTGCCTCCACTTCAGCCAGACGGGTCTGCACAATACTCTTCGACTCCTGGCATGTATGATGTTCAGGATCAATTCGAATCGACAGTAATTCGCGTATCGCTTCTAACGTAAATCCTAACTGGCGCGCATGGCGGATAAATTTTAGACGTTGCAAATCCCGATCCGAATAAAGACGAAAACCGCCTTCCGTCCGTATTTCATGATGCATCATTTGTTGTTTTTCGTAGTAGCGGATGGTATCTGGCGTCACTTCAGCTAGTTTTGCAATTTCACCAATGCGGTACATAGGCTACTCCTCATTCAACTTTTGCAGCAGTTTTGTGGCGTAATCACCACGCAGAAAATCAGTACTTAAACCTGCCTGGCGCAATTTGAGCTCAAGTAAAGATAAGCGACGTTGCAACTCTCGATGCTGTGGATGATTTTCCTGCACGCCATTTAACAAATCAGCCAGCGCGATCGCTTCTCTACGATATTCAAGCTCTGGCGGTAGACAGCCGGCATTCTTCAATAAACGGTATCCAGCTCGAAGCTCCGGAGGAACATGAGAATCATCATCCAGAGTGAGCGGCTCGCCGCTGCCGGGAAGGCTGTCGAATTCACCTTTATTTTGGGCGTCAAGAATATGCCGTTCTGCCCACTGATCAAGCAACCACATAATGGGTCTCCAGGGATGAGCAAGAAAGATAAGAACATTGTAGGAAAGTGATAATGCTCAGGATATAAAAAAACCCGCCGAAGCGGGTCTTTTTACGTTACTACAGATTACTCTGCAGCAGCTTCTGCTTTCGGCTCGGCGCGATCAACCAGCTCGATGTAAGCCATCGGAGCATTGTCACCAGCACGGAAGCCACACTTCAGAATGCGAGTGTAACCCCCGGCACGGCTCGCGAAACGCGGGCCCAGCTCGTTAAACAGTTTTGCCACGATCTCGTTATCACGAGTACGGGCGAATGCCAGACGACGATTAGCAACGCTATCAGTCTTGGCAAGAGTAATCAGCGGCTCAACTACGCGACGCAGCTCTTTCGCTTTCGGCAGAGTCGTCTTGATGATCTCATGACGAACCAGAGAACCTGCCATGTTACGGAACATGGCCTGGCGATGGCTGCTGTTGCGGTTCAGTTGACGACCACTCTTACGATGGCGCATGACCTTATCCTTCTCAGTAAAACCTTAACCTGTGATCCGGTTACTCGTCAGCAATGCTTGCCGGCGGCCAGTTTTCCAGGCGCATGCCCAGAGACAGACCACGTGAGGCCAGCACGTCTTTAATCTCAGTAAGAGATTTTTTACCCAGGTTCGGCGTTTTCAGCAACTCAACCTCGGTACGCTGTACCAGATCACCGATATAGTGGATAGCTTCTGCCTTGAGGCAGTTAGCAGAGCGGACAGTCAATTCCAGATCGTCAACAGGGCGCAGCAGGATCGGATCGAATTCTGGTTTCTCTTCTTTAACTTCCGGCTGACGTACATCACGTAAATCAACGAAAGCTTCCAGTTGTTCTGCCAGGATGGTTGCCGCACGACGAATCGCCTCTTCAGGATCGATTGTGCCATTGGTTTCCATTTCGATGACCAGCTTGTCCAGGTCGGTGCGCTGTTCAACACGTGCTGCTTCAACATTGTAGGCAATTCGCTCTACAGGGCTGTAGCACGCATCAACCAGTAAACGGCCGATCGGGCGCTCATCTTCTTCCGAATGAATTCGGGCAGACGCCGGCACATAACCACGACCGCGCTGAACTTTGATACGCATATTGATAGATGCGTTTTCATCGGTCAGGTGGCAGATCACATGCTGCGGCTTGACGATTTCGACATCACCGTCGTGGGTAATGTCGGCTGCGGTCACAGGGCCAATGCCAGATTTATTCAGAGTAAGAATAACATCATCTTTACCCTGAACTCTCACCGCCAGCCCTTTCAGGTTGAGCAGGATTTCAAGGATATCTTCCTGAACGCCTTCTTTGGTGCTGTACTCATGAAGTACACCATCAATCTCAACCTCAGTCACCGCGCAACCCGGCATCGATGAGAGCAGAATACGGCGCAGTGCGTTACCCAGAGTATGGCCAAAGCCACGCTCTAAAGGCTCAAGGGTCACCTTGGCGTGCGTCGAACTCACTTGCTCGATATCTACCAGGCGCGGTTTTAGAAACTCTGTCACAGAACCCTGCATTGTGTCCTCTCTTTGGTACTAAGCTTTACTTGGAGTAAAGCTCGACGATCAGGTGTTCGTTAATGTCCGCAGACAGATCAGAACGCTCCGGCTTACGCTTGAACGTACCTTCCATCTTGCCAGCATCAACTTCCAGCCAGGTTGGCTTTTCACGCTGCTCAGCCAGCTCCAGAGCGGCTTTCACGCGAGACTGCTTTTTCGCTTTCTCACGAATGCTAACCACGTCATTCGGACTAACCTGATAAGAAGCGATGTTAACAACACGACCGTTTACCATGATTGCTTTGTGGCTAACCAGCTGACGTGCTTCTGCACGAGTGGCGCCAAAGCCCATACGGTATACAACGTTGTCCAGACGACCTTCCAGCAGACCCAGCAGGTTTTCACCAGTGTTGCCTTTCAGACGTGCTGCTTCTTTGTAGTAGTTACGGAACTGACGCTCCAGCACACCGTAGATACGGCGAACTTTTTGCTTTTCACGCAACTGCACACCATAGTCAGACAGACGCGGTTTACGCGCACCGTGCTGGCCAGGAGCTTGTTCAATTTTACACTTGGTATCGATCGCGCGAACGCCAGACTTAAGGAACAGGTCTGTGCCCTCACGACGGCTCAGCTTGAGCTTAGGACCCAAATATCTTGCCATTTTCTTTCTCCAACAATCCTAGAAAACGAGCGCGTTATACGCGACGTTTTTTCGGCGGACGACAACCGTTGTGAGGGATCGGAGTCACATCAGTAATATTAGTGATGCGGAAACCAGCGGCGTTCAGAGCACGAATAGTAGATTCGCGACCCGGACCCGGTCCCTTAACCATAACTTCCAGATTCTTGATGCCGTATTCTTTTACGGCTTCAGCGCAACGCTCTGCTGCAACCTGAGCTGCAAACGGAGTGGATTTGCGAGAACCACGGAAACCGGAACCACCGGCTGTTGCCCAACCCAGCGCGTTACCCTGACGATCAGTAATAGTAACGATGGTGTTGTTGAAAGAAGCATGGATATGAGCCACGCCGTCAGAGACTTGTTTTCTTACACGTTTACGTGCACGAATTGGTGCCTTTGCCATTATTCAATCACCCCGATTATTTCTTGATCGGTTTGCGCGGACCCTTACGGGTACGTGCGTTGGTCTTGGTACGCTGACCGCGAACCGGGAGACCACGACGATGACGCAAACCGCGATAGCAACCAAGATCCATCAGGCGCTTGATGCTCATGCTAATTTCACGGCGCAGATCACCTTCAACGACAAATTTGGCAACTTCGTCACGCAGCGTGTCGATTTGTTCTTCAGACAGCTCACTGATCTTAACATTTTCAGCGATGCCCGCAGCCGCCAGAATGGCCTGGGAGCGGGTTTTACCGACGCCATAGATCGAAGTTAATGCGATCACAGCATGTTTCTGATCAGGAATGTTAATGCCTGCTATACGGGCCACTATGCACTCCTATAATTTTACTTGTACGTACCATGCTGAAAAGCCCGTTTTCAGGATACTCAAATGGAAACGTACAGACATACAAAAGATTGGCTGGCTAATCTAGCCAGCTCAACCCAACTTTGCAAGAAAAATATGCGAAATAATCAGCCTTGGCGCTGTTTATGCTTCGGCTCGGCACTGCAAATCACACGGATGACGCCATCACGTTTAACGATTTTGCAGTTACGGCATAATTTCTTGACGGAAGCACGAACTTTCATTTTTACTCTCCGTAACTTCTCGGGCGACCATTAACGACCGTAGCCTTTCAGGTTCGCCTTCTTCAATGCAGACTCATATTGACTGGACATCATCAGAGTTTGCACTTGAGCCATAAAGTCCATAATCACGACAACAACGATAAGCAGAGAAGTCCCACCGAAGTAGAACGGCACTTTCATTGCATCACGCATGAACTCCGGGATCAGGCAGATAAAAGTAATATACAACGCACCAACCAGAGTCAGACGAGTCATTACTTTATCGATATACTTCGCCGTTTGCTCTCCCGGACGAATTCCTGGTACGAATGCACCAGACTTCTTCAGGTTATCTGCTGTTTCACGCGGGTTGAAAACCAACGCCGTGTAGAAGAAACAGAAGAAGATGATTGCAGACGCATAGAGTAACACATAAAGCGGTTGCCCAGGCTGCAAATACAGCGAAATTGTTGTCAGCCAGTTCCAACCAGTACCGCCCCCGAACCATGATGCAATAGTCGCAGGGAACAGAATAATACTGGAAGCAAAAATAGCCGGGATTACCCCTGCCATATTTACTTTCAGCGGCAAATGTGTGCTCTGAGCAGCATAGACACGACGACCTTGCTGACGTTTCGCGTAGTTTACCACAATGCGGCGTTGACCACGCTCAACGAAAACAACAAAGAACGTCACTGCGAATACTAATACTGCAACCAACAGCAACAGAAGGAAGTGCAGGTCGCCTTGACGCGCTTGCTCGATAGTATGGGCAATGGCTGGCGGAAGACCCGCCACAATACCGGCGAAAATAATGATCGAGATACCGTTACCGATACCACGTTCAGTAATTTGTTCGCCGAGCCACATCAGGAACATAGTTCCTGTAACCAGACTTACAACAGCGGTGAAGTAGAATGCAAAGCCCGGATTCATTACCAGGCCCTGCATTCCGGGCATATTCGGCAAACCGGTAGCAATACCGATCGACTGGAATATAGCCAACACCAGGGTACCGTAGCGGGTGTACTGGCTAATCTTACGACGACCAGATTCCCCTTCTTTCTTTAACTCCGCCAGGGCCGGGTGAACGACCGTTAGCAGTTGGATAATAATGGACGCCGAAATATACGGCATAATACCCAGAGCAAAGATAGAAGCACGGCTGAGAGCACCACCAGAGAACATGTTAAACATTTCAATGATGGTGCCTCGCTGTTGTTCAAGCAGTTTGGCAAGTACAGCGGCATCAATACCAGGGATCGGAATAAAAGAGCCAATACGGAACACAATCAGCGCACCGATAACAAACAGCAGTCTGCGTTTCAGTTCGCCAATTCCACCTTTGGCACTTTGGAAATCTAACCCCGGTTGTTTAGCCATCTGCTACTTATTCCTCAATTTTACCGCCAGCAGCTTCGATAGCAGCACGAGCGCCTTTAGTAACACGCAGGCCACGAACAGTTACCGGACGAGCTACTTCACCAGCCAGGATCACTTTCGCGAACTCGATCTGGATGCCGATAATGTTAGCTGCTTTCAGCGTGTTCAGGTCTACTACGTCGCCTTCTACTTTCGCCAGATCGGACAGACGAATCTCTGCCGTGATCATTGCTTTACGAGAAGTGAAACCGAATTTCGGCAGACGACGATACAGTGGCATCTGGCCACCCTCGAAACCGCGACGTACGCCACCGCCAGAACGAGATTTCTGACCTTTGTGACCACGACCACCGGTTTTACCGAGGCCAGAACCGATACCACGACCCAGGCGTTTACCCGCCTTTTTGGAGCCTTCGGCCGGAGACAGAGTATTTAAACGCATCTCTTACTCCTCAACTTTAACCATGAAGGAAACCGCGTTGACCATACCACGAACCGCAGGAGTATCCTCACGTTCTACAGTATGACCAATACGACGCAGACCCAGGCCAAGCAGCGTTGCCTTGTGTTTCGGCAGACGACCGATTGCACTGCGGGTTTGAGTGATTTTAATAGTCTTTGCCATGGTCAATTACCCCAGAATTTCTTCAACGGATTTACCACGCTTGGCAGCGACCATTTCCGGAGATTTCATATTTTCCAGGCCATCAATAGTTGCACGAACCACGTTGATCGGGTTGGTGGAACCATATGCTTTAGCCAGAACGTTATGAACCCCAGCGACTTCCAGAACGGCGCGCATTGCACCACCGGCAATAATACCGGTACCTTCGGAAGCCGGCTGCATGAATACACGAGAACCCGTGTGAGTACCCTTAACCGGGTGCTGCAGGGTGCCGTGGTTCAGCGCGACGTTAATCATATTGCGACGGGCTTTTTCCATCGCTTTCTGGATCGCTGCCGGAACTTCGCGGGCTTTACCGTAACCAAAACCAACGCGACCGTTACCATCACCAACAACAGTCAGAGCTGTGAAGGAGAAAATACGACCACCTTTAACGGTTTTAGATACGCGGTTTACCGCGATCAGCTTTTCCTGCAGTTCGCCAGCTTGTTTTTCGATGTGAGCCATCTTACACCTCTACCTTAGAACTGAAGGCCAGCTTCACGGGCAGCATCTGCCAGTGCCTGGACGCGACCATGATATTGGAACCCGGAACGGTCAAAGGACACATCTTTAATGCCTTTTTCCAGAGCGCGTTCAGCTACAGCTTTACCCACAGCTGCGGCCGCGTCTTTGTTACCGGTGTACTTCAGTTGTTCAGCGATAGCTTTTTCTACAGTAGAAGCAGCTACCAGAACTTCAGAACCATTCGATGCGATTACCTGGGCGTAAATATGACGCGGGGTACGATGTACCACCAGGCGTGTCGCACCAAGCTCTTTGAGCTTGCGGCGTGCGCGGGTCGCACGACGGATACGAGCAGATTTCTTATCCATAGTGTTACCTTACTTCTTCTTAGCCTCTTTGGTACGCACGACTTCGTCGGCGTAACGAACACCCTTGCCTTTATACGGCTCAGGACGACGGTAGGCGCGCAGATCTGCTGCTACCTGGCCGATCATCTGCTTATCAGCGCCTTTCAGCACGATTTCAGTCTGAGTCGGACATTCAGCAGTGATACCGGCCGGCAACTGATGGTCTACAGGATGAGAGAAACCCAGTGCCAGGTTTACTACGTTCCCTTTGACCGCTGCACGATAACCTACACCAACCAGCTGCAGCTTCTTAGTGAAGCCTTCGGTAACACCGATAACCATTGCGTTCAGCAGGGCACGCGCGGTACCAGCCTGAGCCCAACCATCCACGTAACCAGCACGCGGACCGAAGGTCAGAGCATTGTCTGCATGATTAACTTCAACAGCATCGTTCAGGGTACGAGTCAGCTCGCCGTTTTTACCTTTGATCGTGATAACCTGACCGTTGATTTTTACATCAACGCCGGCAGGAATAACGACCGGTGCTTTAGCAACACGAGACATTTTTTCCTCCGATTAGGCTACGTAGCAGATAATTTCGCCACCAAGACCAGCCTGGCGCGCTGCACGATCAGTCATAACACCTTTAGAGGTAGAAACAACTGCGATACCCATACCACCCATAACTTTCGGCAGCTCATCTTTTTTCTTATAGATGCGCAGACCTGGGCGGCTGATACGCTGAATGCTTTCTACCACAGCTTTACCCTGGAAGTACTTGAGAGTCAGTTCCAGTTCCGGCTTGATGTCGCCTTCAATTTTAAAATCTTCAATAAAACCTTCTTCCTTCAGCACGTTGGCAATTGCCACTTTCAGCCTGGAGGAAGGCATGGTGACCGCAGCTTTGTTCGCGGCCTGACCGTTACGGATACGGGTCAGCATATCCGCGATCGGATCTTGCATGCTCATCTGTCTTTACTCCCGTGATTCAATTGGTGACAATTACCAGCTAGCCTTTTTCAGACCCGGGATTTCACCGCGCATAGCGGATTCACGGACCTTAATACGGCTCAACCCGAACTTCCGCAGGAAACCATGCGGACGACCAGTTTGACGGCAGCGGTTACGCTGACGAGACGGGCTGGAATCACGCGGCAGACTCTGCAGCTTGAGAACAGCATTCCAACGATCTTCGTCGGAAGCGTTCACATCAGAAATGATCGCTTTCAGTTCAGCGCGTTTCGCGAAGTATTTTTCAGCTAAAGCTACGCGTTTAACTTCGCGTGCTTTCATTGATTGCTTAGCCATGAAGTAACCCTACCTTACTTGCGGAACGGGAAGTCAAAGGCAGCCAGCAGAGCACGGCCTTCTTCATCAGATTTCGCAGTAGTGGTAATGGTAATATCCAAACCACGCACGCGGTCGACTTTATCGTAGTCGATCTCTGGGAAGATGATCTGCTCACGGACACCCATGCTGTAGTTACCACGACCGTCGAAAGACTTAGCGGACAAGCCACGGAAGTCACGGATACGCGGTACAGCAATAGTGATCAGGCGCTCAAAGAACTCCCACATGCGTTCGCCACGCAGAGTCACTTTACAGCCGATCGGATAGCCCTGACGGATTTTGAAGCCCGCAACAGATTTGCGCGCTTTGGTGATCAACGGTTTTTGACCGGAGATAGCTGCCAGATCAGCTGCTGCGTTATCCAGCAGTTTCTTGTCAGCGATCGCTTCACCAACACCCATATTCAGGGTGATCTTCTCGACCCGAGGGACTTGCATGACAGAATTGTAGTTAAACTCAGTCATGAGTTTCTTAACTACTTCGTCTTTGTAGTAATCATGCAGTTTCGCCATCGTACTACTCCAAATTACTTGATAGTTTCGCTGTTAGACTTGAAGAAACGGACTTTTTTACCGTCTTCGAATCTAAAGCCTACACGGTCAGCCTTGCCGGTTGCCGCATTGAAGATTGCAACGTTAGAAACCTGAATTGCAGCTTCTTTTTCAACGATGCCACCCGGTTGATTCAGGGCCGGAACCGGCTTCTGATGTTTCTTAACCAGGTTGATACCTTCAACAATGATCTTGCCGGAAGACAGGACATTTTTTACTTTACCGCGCTTACCTTTATCTTTACCGGTTAACACGATAACTTCGTCATCACGACGGATTTTAGCTGCCATGATTCGCTCCTTAGAGTACTTCTGGTGCCAGAGAGATGATTTTCATAAACTTCTCAGAACGAAGTTCACGAGTAACCGGCCCAAAAATACGCGTACCGATAGGCTGCTCGCTGTTGTTGTTCAGAAGAACACAAGCATTGCCATCGAAGCGAACGACAGAACCGTCAGGGCGACGAACACCCTTCTTGGTGCGCACCACTACCGCCTTCAGCACATCACCTTTTTTGACCTTACCACGCGGAATTGCTTCCTTAATGGTGATCTTGATGATGTCGCCTACGCCTGCGTAGCGACGGTGCGAGCCACCCAGAACCTTGATACACATTACGCGACGTGCACCGGAGTTGTCGGCGACGTTCAGCATAGTCTGTTCTTGGATCATTTCAGTGCTCCGCTAATGTCAACTACTACTGAAGACCCTAAAATCAGGGTCGTTAAAAAGCCCCATATCGAGGGCGCAGCATTATAACACCGGATCTCGGATATGGGTAGAAAAAATAAACGGCTCATCGCTGAGCCGTTTATTCGTTTGAGAACGCGTACTGTATTACAGAACCGCTTTCTCTACAACGCGAACCAGCGTCCAGGACTTGGTCTTGGACAGCGGACGGCATTCGCGGATTTCAACCACGTCGCCAGTGCCGCATTCGTTGTTCTCGTCATGTACGTGCAGTTTAGTCGTACGTTTGATGAATTTACCGTAGATCGGGTGTTTCACGAAACGCTCGATAGCTACAACAATGGATTTCTCCATTTTGTCGCTAACAACACGACCTTGCAGAGTACGGATTTTATCGGTCATTACGCACCCGCCTTCTCAGTCAGTAAAGTCTTAACGCGTGCGACATCACGACGCACTTGCTTCAACAGGTGAGTCTGTTGCAGCTGGCCACTTGCAGCCTGCATACGCAGGTTGAACTGCTCGCGCAGCAGGTTAAGCAGCTCGGTGTTCAGCTCTTCAACGCTCTTTTCACGCAGCTCTTTTGCTTTCATTACATCACCGTCTTAGTTACAAAGGTGGTTTTAATCGGCAGTTTTGCTGCTGCCAGCTCGAAGGCTTCACGGGCCAGCTCTTCCGGAACGCCGTCCATTTCATACAGGACTTTACCCGGCTGAATCAAGGCAACCCAATACTCCACGTTACCTTTACCTTTACCCATACGAACTTCCAGCGGCTTCTCGGTGATCGGTTTGTCCGGGAATACACGGATCCAGATCTTACCCTGACGCTTAACAGCACGAGTCATAGCACGACGTGCTGCTTCGATCTGACGAGCGGTCAGACGACCACGGCCAACAGCTTTCAGACCGTAAGTGCCGAAGCTCACATCCGTGCCCTGCGCGAGACCACGGTTGCGGCCTTTGTGCACTTTACGGAATTTTGTACGCTTTGGTTGTAACATCAGCGACGCTCCTTATTTACGGCCTTTACGCTGCTGCTTTTTAGGTTGAGCAGCCGGTTTTTCCGGTTGTTCAACTGCAGCCATACCACCAAGGATCTCACCTTTGAAGATCCACACTTTTACGCCGATTACACCGTAAGTGGTGTGCGCTTCGGAGGTGTTGTAGTCGATGTCAGCACGCAGAGTGTGCAGCGGAACGCGACCTTCACGATACCATTCGGTACGTGCGATCTCAGCGCCGCCCAGACGGCCGCTAACTTCAACTTTGATACCTTTAGCGCCCAGACGCATTGCGTTCTGTACAGCACGCTTCATAGCACGACGGAACATAACACGACGTTCCAGCTGAGAAGTGATGCTGTCAGCAACCAATTTTGCGTCCAGTTCAGGCTTACGAACTTCGGCGATATTGATCTGAGCAGGAACGCCAGCGATATCCGCTACGACCTTGCGCAGTTTTTCAACGTCTTCACCTTTTTTACCGATAACGATACCCGGGCGAGCAGTGTGAATGGTTACACGGATGCTCTTAGCCGGACGCTCGATAACGATACGAGATACAGACGCTTTAGCCAGTTCCTTAGTCAGGTACTGACGTACTTTAAAATCGCTGTCCAGGTTGTCAGCGAATTCTTTGGTGTTCGCAAACCAGGTAGAGTTCCATGGTTTTACAATACCCAGGCGAATACCATTAGGATGTACTTTCTGACCCATTGCTAGTCTCCAGAGTCTCAGCGATCGGACACAACCACAGTAATGTGGCTGGTGCGCTTCAGGATGCGATCTGCACGACCTTTTGCACGCGGCATAACACGCTTCATGCTCGGGCCTTCGTCTACGAAAATTTTCGCAACTTTCAGATCGTCAATGTCAGCGCCATCGTTGTGTTCAGCGTTAGCAATGGCAGATTCCAGAACCTTCTTGACCAGTACAGCCGCTTTCTTGTTGGTGTAGGTCAGAATATCCAGGGCCTGCGACACTTTCTTACCGCGAATCAGGTCAGCAACAAGGCGAACCTTCTGAGCAGAAGAACGAGCATGGCGATGTTGAGCTAAAGTTTCCATCTCTTCCTCCTACCTTATTTCTTCTTCGCTTTTTTATCAGCAGCATGGCCGCGATAAGTACGAGTCGGTGCGAATTCACCCAGTTTGTGACCGACCATTTCGTCGGAAACAAATACCGGAACGTGCTGACGACCATTATGGACAGCGATGGTCAAACCGATCATGTTAGGAAAGATCGTTGAACGACGGGACCAAGTGCGCAGGGGCTTCTTGTCTCCGCTTTCCACCGCTTTCTCTACCTTCTTCAGCAAGTGCAGGTCAATAAAAGGACCTTTCTTGAGAGAACGTGGCATGGCTTATCCTCTAAAATTATTTGCTACGGCGACGTACGATGAATTTATCAGTACGCTTGTTGCTGCGGGTCTTCTTACCTTTGGTCTGAACGCCCCACGGAGTTACCGGGTGCTTACCAAAGTTACGACCTTCACCACCACCATGTGGGTGGTCTACTGGGTTCATCGCAGTACCGCGAACGGTCGGACGAACACCACGCCAGCGTGCAGCACCTGCTTTACCCAGAACGCGCAGCATATGCTCAGCATTGCCAACTTCGCCCAGAGTAGCGCGGCACTCAGCTTCAACTTTACGCATTTCACCAGAACGCAGACGCAGGGTGACATAAGCACCATCACGTGCAACGATCTGAACGTAAGTACCAGCAGAACGTGCCAGCTGACCGCCTTTACCTGGTTTCATTTCTACGTTATGAACGGTAGAACCAACCGGGATATTGCGCATCGGCAGGGTGTTACCCGCTTTGATTGCAGCATCAACGCCAGACTGAATCTGGTCGCCAGCTTTCAGGCCTTTAGGGGCCAGGATGTAACGGCGTTCGCCATCTTTGTACAGAACCAGCGCGATGTTCGCGGAACGGTTCGGATCGTACTCAAGACGTTCAACAACTGCCGGGATACCATCTTTGTTGCGTTTGAAGTCAACAATACGGTAAGCCTGCTTGTGGCCACCACCGATATGACGAGTGGTGATACGGCCATTGTTGTTACGACCACCGGATTTGCTGTTTTTTTCCAGCAACGGAGCAAAAGGTTTGCCCTTGTGCAGCTCAGGGTTAACCACTTTAACTACGTGGCGACGACCCGGAGATGTCGGTTTACATTTAACAACTGCCATTGTATTACTCCTCCGACTTACTCAGCGCCGCCAACGAAGTCCAGATTCTGGCCTTCTTTCAGGGTGACGTAAGCTTTTTTCCAGTCGCTACGACGACCGATACGCTGTCCGTGACGTTTAACTTTCCCTTTAACTACCAGGGTGTTAACGACTTCGACTTCGACTTCAAACAGTTTCTGCACAGCAGCTTTAATTTCTGCTTTGGTCGCGTCTTTAGCAACTTTGAGAACGATGGTGTTAGTTTTTTCCATCGCAGTAGACGCTTTTTCAGAAACGTGCGGTGCACGCAGCACCTTCAGCAGACGTTCTTCACGAATCATGCCAGCATCTCCTCAACTTGCTTAACAGCATCAGCAGTCATTACGACTTTGTCGAAGGCGATCAGGCTAACCGGGTCGATACCAGTCGCGTCGCGAACGTCAACCTTGTGCAGGTTGCGCGCGGCCAGGAACAGGTTCTCGTCCAGCTCACCGGTGATGATCAGCACATCTTCCAGAGCCATGTCTTTCAGTTTCTGAGCCAGCAGCTTGGTTTTCGGTGCTTCAACAGAGAACTGCTCGACAACGATCAGACGATCCTGACGTACCAGTTCGGACAGGATGCTTTTCAGCGCGCCGCGGTACATCTTTTTGTTAACTTTTTGACTGTGGTCCTGCGGACGCGCAGCGAAGGTCACGCCACCAGAACGCCAGATCGGGCTCTTGATAGAACCGGAACGAGCGCGGCCGGTGCCTTTCTGGCGCCACGGTTTTTTACCGGAACCAGTTACTTCAGCACGGGTCTTCTGAGCACGAGTACCCTGACGAGCACCGGCTGCATAAGCCACAACAACCTGGTGTACCAGCGCTTCGTTGAAGTCACGACCGAAGGTAGTTTCGGAAACAGTCAGCGCGCTCTGCGCGTCTTTCAATACTAATTCCATTGCTATCTCCTCACGCCTTCACAGCTGGTTTAACGATCAGGTCGCTACCGGTTGCACCCGGGACAGCACCTTTAACCAGCAGCAGGTTGCGCTCAGCGTCAACACGTACTACGTCCAGGCTCTGAACGGTTACACGCTCATTACCCAGCTGACCTGCCATTTTCTTGCCCTTGAACACTTTGCCCGGAGTCTGGTTCTGACCGATAGAACCCGGAACGCGGTGAGACAGGGAGTTACCGTGGGTAGCGTCCTGGGTACGGAAGTTCCAGCGCTTAACGGTACCTGCGAAACCTTTACCTTTAGAGGTGCCAGTTACGTCAACTTTTTTAACTTCAGCAAACAGCTCAACGCTAATTGCCTGACCTACGGTGAACTCTTCGCCATCAGCAAGACGGAATTCCCACAGGCCGCGGCCAGCTTCTACGCCAGCTTTAGCAAAATGGCCAGCTTCCGGCTTGGTTACACGGTTAGCTTTTTTAGCACCGGTGGTAACCTGGATAGCGCGGTAGCCGTCGTTAGCCAGATCTTTAACCTGAGTAACGCGGTTTGCTTCAACTTCGATTACGGTTACTGGGATAGATACGCCATCTTCAGTGAAGATGCGGGTCATGCCCACTTTTTTACCGACTAAACCAATCATTGTTTCAACCTCTCAATCGCTCGATGACCTGATTAACCCAGGCTGATCTGCACGTCTACACCGGCAGCCAGGTCCAGACGCATCAGAGCATCAACGGTTTTCTCGGTTGGCTCAACGATGTCAACCAGACGCTTGTGAGTGCGAATTTCGTACTGATCGCGCGCGTCTTTGTTAACGTGCGGGGAGATCAGAACGGTAAAGCGCTCTTTGCGGGTCGGCAGCGGGATCGGACCACGGACTTGCGCACCAGTGCGCTTGGCAGTCTCGACGATTTCCGCGGTTGATTGATCGATCAGACGATGATCAAACGCTTTCAGGCGGATACGGATTCTTTGGTTCTGCATGAGACCAGAGCTCCAATTATTTATAGACGAAAATAATTACTCCTCACACCCATTACGATTGATGGGGGAGTGTAATCGTTCATAACATAGCCCCCCGATTGGGAGCATTGTTAGCAGCTAAAAAACACTGCTGGGGTTCAGATTGAACCCGCCGTCAATTACGACAAGCCCGTGCATTATACGTAAATCTGGGCTGGACGCAAGTGCCGTTTAGAAAATAAGCAACATTGCGCGCAAGTCCACAGCAGGAATGTCATTGCAATCAATCAGGTGATATTTCTGGCGAGTCTTCTCGTAATTTTGCAGAAATACATTATGCAATCAGCCCCTCCTTCGCCACTCTCCAGGTACGACATCATTCTTTACTTGAGGCGAAATGCTCTTTATTTACTTATTCCTGAACTTGCTACTCGTCTGGCATGACATTCGTAGTGGACTCCTCCCTGACCGTTTTACCTGCCCTTTATTGTGGACAGGACTTTGCTGGCACAGTCTTTTCCATGTGTCTTTTTTGCCATATGCCGTATGGGGAGCAATCGCCGGCTATTCTGTTTTTGCTGCTGTCTATTGGGGTTATCGCTTGTGGCGTGGTCGGGAAGGAATGGGATATGGCGATGTAAAATACCTTTCTGCGCTGGGGGCCTGGCATGGTTGGGAAAGTTTGCCCACGCTGATTGTCATTGCATCTTTGTTGGCCTGTTGCGTCGCAGGAATCAGATGCATCTGCGCTCATAACTGGCAGTCATTAAAAAACCCGCTGCCGTTAGGTCCATTTCTGGCGGCTGCGGGTCTGCTGGCTGGATACCCAACACTGATATCGTTTTAATCTTCAACTTTGATTTGCGATTGCAGGTAGTTTTGAATTCCAATTTTCGCAATCAGATCGAGCTCTGTTTCGAGCCAGTCAATATGGTGCTCTTCTTCGGCGAGAATATTGATCATCATATCGCGGCTGACATAATCATGAACACTATCAGCATAGGCAATGGCTTCGCGCAGATCTTTTGCGCCTTCCAGTTCCAGCCTGAGGTCAGATTGCAGCATCTCTTCGACATCTTCACCTATTCCGAGCTTGCCCAAGTCCTGCAGGTTCGGTAATCCTTCAAGAAACAAAATACGCTCAATGTACTGATCAGCGTGTTTCATTTCATCAATGGATTCGTGGTATTCAACGTCGTTGAGGCGCGTCAGCCCCCAGTTTTTGAACATTCTCGCATGGAGAAAGTATTGGTTTATTGCGACAAGCTCATTTCCCAATAATTTATTGAGATAATTTATGATTTTAACATCACCTTTCATTATGTAGTCCCTCCGCTTCCACTTATTGAAGCGTAGATGCGCCTACAAGGATGTCAAAAAAAGATAGCGCCTTAAGCGATCTCTTTATATTCCGGCATCTGTGTAAGTTCGTTCTGCATAATCTCTCTTGCCGCGCGAACACACTTACCGCATTGATTTCCCACCGGAACAAATTTGCGAAGCTGCTGAAATGATTGGGGGTGAAACTGGCGAACTGCCTGACGAATTTTTTTATCACTCACACCATTACACAAACAAACGTACATGATCACTCCCGTTCAATTTATGCTCAAAAGTGTAAATGAGAATGGTTACGATTACAATAGCACAACTGTAAAGCCCTCGTCAGAAGCGCAGGGATAATTACATGGAAATATGTCCGCAATTAATTTTTAGCAGACAGCAAAAAGGGCGCCGGAGCGCCCTTTTTCATTCAAAGCCAGATAATTAGCTGAGAACTTTTGCCACAACGCCCGCGCCAACGGTACGGCCGCCTTCACGGATTGCGAAACGCAGACCATCG
>NZ_QODH01000023.1:0-10129 GCF_009935945.1 Kosakonia sp. MH5
AGCAGCCAGAGTACTGTTGCGCTGCTGCCTGCCGGTTTTATCCAGACCTCCGGCGGCAGTTGCGTGACCAGACCGCCCAGCCGGTGATGGTCGATTATCCCGATGATGTTGCTCTGAAGAAGGTCGGCAGGCCCCTGTACCGGTTCGGTAAAATCGACCAGCCATACCGGTTCACCTTTCAGTGGAATATCGAGCAGGGGCGGCAGGGAGAGCCCGGCAGCTTCAAAAATATAGCGTGTCTCAGGATTCGCTTCACCGGGCCGCCAGGCACGGGCAGGACGGTTACACCGGTTGAGCCAGCCCGCCGTCACGGCTGCGGTGCAGACAGCGTCGCTGTCAGGGTTAAGATGGCCAAAAACATTAATCAAAGATGTATCCCCGTTAAGGGAAGTACACAGGCCGGAAGGATTTATCGACGGCCTGACATACCTCCTGAAAATCAAGAGTCATATCAGGCGTCATCAGCCCCGGACGGGGCGGTTGGGAAAGGTGGAACGCCATCACCTTCAGAGACATCATAGATCAACGCCTCTGGAAAGTCAGCAGACAGAGGCTTTTTCCTGTGCCCATGAAGGTGTATGACTGAGTAAGGTAAGGGGTATGGCATTTACCGGAATTTACTCGCATTACAACGGTGCATATTAACGTTTGTGATAAAATGGTTATTTTATCAATCACTTCAGGTAACTGATGTCATGCAGGCAAGCCTGAGAATATCATCCACCAGGTGCCTTCAGGGACAGGTTCACGTTTTCTGCATTTCTGCAGGAAAGCAGCCTGGTCTAAACTTTCTGAAAGGAGGCGGCACAGCCCATGCGCGCAAACAGAAAAAAACTTAACGGAGTTATCAGCGGGTTTATCAGCTCGCCGACAGCGGGCGGCATTATACTCATTCTCGCATCTGTAGCAGCCATCGTGATAGCCAACTCCCCCCTGCTTGAGGGATATGAATCACTGCTGAAATACAAAACTGCCGGGCTTTCCACGGAGCACTGGGTCAACGACGGCCTGATGGCCATCTTTTTTCTCTTTGTCGGTCTTGAGATTAAGCGGGAGCTTCTCGCTGGACAACTGGCAACATGGAGCCAGCGTGCCCTGCCGGGTTTTGCGGCGCTGGGAGGCGTTGCCGTGCCGGCACTGATTTATGCCTGGTTTAATGCCGGTAATGCAGAGACGCTTCGCGGATGGGCTATCCCGGCCGCGACGGACATTGCGTTCGCGCTTGGCGTGCTGACTTTGCTGGGAAAGCGGGTTCCGGCATCACTGAAGATTTTTCTTTCTGCCCTTGCCATCCTTGATGACATGGGGGCCGTAGCGATTATTGCGATTTTTTATACCAGTCATATTTCACTTATGATGCTGGGCGGCGCTATGGTAACCGCACTGATGATGTTCATAATGAACAGGGCCGGCCTTAAACGACTGTTTCCCTACCTCGTTGCAGGCTGCCTGATGTGGTTTTTTATGCTGCAGTCGGGGGTTCATGCTACGGTGGCTGGTATTCTGGTGGCCTTTTTCATCCCGCTGAAAACAGACAGCACTTCCGGTTCACCGCTGGAGCGACTTGAACATGGTCTTGAGCCATGGGTGGTTTTCCTTATTCTGCCGGTGTTTGGTTTCGCGAATGCAGGCGTATCGCTCACAGGCCTGACCGCAGAGGATCTTCTGTCACCCGTGCCAGTTGGTGTGGCCACGGGACTCTTCCTGGGTAAGCAAGTGGGCGTTTTTGGCCTTTCGCTGCTCGCTGTCGGTCTGGGGCTGGCCAAAAAACCGGAAAACAGCTCGTGGCTGCAGATATACGGCGTCTCTGTTCTGTGCGGAATTGGTTTTACCATGAGCCTTTTCATTGGCAACCTTGCATTTGCGGAAAGCCAGTTACTCATAGATGAAGTGAAAGTCGGCGTACTGGTGGGATCAGTTCTGTCTGCGTTGACTGGGGCGCTTATCATGTTGCTCCCGCGTCAGCGTTGAGATGTAACAAATGCTGAGAATACGGGAAGATGACGTACCATGCAAATGGCACGTCATCTCTTATTTATTCATCGACTCAATAACCGCTTTCCAGGTTAGAAAGCCACCGCTCAGATTATATGTCCGGAAGCCATGAGCCTGAAGAATACGGTATGCCACATGCCCGCGCAGGCCACTCTGGCACCCGATAAAAATCTCTTTATCTTCAGGCAATTTTTCAAGATTCTCCCGCAGGGAATCCAGTGGAATGGATAGCGCGTCAGGATATTCGCCAAATTGTTTCAGTTCTGCAGGAGAACGAATATCAAGTAAACAATAACTGCCCGGTTCCCGTTGTAACACATCGCTGACATGACATATGACCGTATCTCCTTTCATGACATTTGTCGCCACCATACCAGCCTGGTTAACCACGTCCCTTGCACTGTTAAAAGGAGGAGCATAAGTCAGCTCAAGATGCTCGAGATCGTTGACGGTAAGCCCCGCACGCTGTGCGACAGCCAGGACATCGATGCGTTTATCAACCCCTTTTTTCCCTGACGCCTGGGCCCCGAGAATTTTGCCGGTATCGGGGCTGAACAGCAGTTTAAGACTGATCATCGTTGCCCCCGGGTAGTAACTGGCATGATCAGCGGCATGGGCGTAAACCTTCTCGTATCGGGTACCATGGGCTTTCAGCTGTTTTTCATTTGCCCCGACGCTGCCAATACTCAGCGAAAATACCTTACAAATGGATGTACCCTGGCTGCCCTGGTAAAGGCTGTGGCGATCGAGCATGTTATCAGCAGCAATGCGCCCCTGGCGGTTGGCGGGTCCTGCCAGAGGAACATTAGCGGGTTCCTGAAAGACAAAGTCTGGGGTTTCAACGGCATCCCCAACGGCGTAGATATCAGGGATACTGGTCTGCATACGGGCATTAACACTTATGCCTCCCCGTTTACCCACGGCGAGCCCGGCCCCTTTGGCAAGGCTGTTCTCAGGTTTTACCCCGATGGCGAGAATAACCATGTCGGTCTGCAGAAAACCACCGTCAGAAAGTGCAACGCGGAATCCCGTTTCTGTCCGCAGTACCTCGTTGAGTGCTGTTTTAAGGCGCAGATCCACGCCATGACTCCTGATTTCCTGATGCAGGGCAGATGCCATTTCAGGATCAACCGGAGCCATAACCTGTTCCCCCATTTCCAGCAGGGTCACACTGATCCCCCGTTCGCTCAGTGCCTCCATCACTTCAAGTCCGATAAATCCCCCACCGACAAGCGTGGTGTGAGCGACGTTATGTTGCTCAATCCATGCCTGGATGGCATCCATGTCAGTAAGATTTCGCAGCGTAAAGACACCCTCTCCCTGTAGCCCGGGCAAAGGAGGGACAACCGGTGCAGCTCCGGTACTGAGGAGCAAACGATCCCACTCTTCGCTATAGACCTCCCCTGAGGTCAGATTTTTAACCGTCACCGTTTTATTAACCGGATCTACTGACGTCACTTCATGACAGATGCGGACGTCTATGTTAAAACGGGATTTAAAATCCTCCGGGGTTTTCAGAATAAGTGACTGTCGTAACGGAATTTTTCCGGCTATATGATAGGGCAATCCACAGTTGGCGAAAGAGACATCGCTTCCCCGCTCAAACACAACAATACTGACATCCTCTGACAATCGACGTGCCCTGGCTGCAGCGGATGCGCCGCCGGCAACACCACCAACAATCACTATTTTCATTAAATCCTCTCCGTTCACTGAGGGCAAAAATGTCTGCCAGATATAATCATTTACCCGGGCCGGCAGGACGCTGCAGACCTGACGAACACTGTGGCAAAATTATAGTGCCATTAGTATACTAAACTATATTATATAAAAACACATAGTGTGAGAAATCAGCAATGCCCATGAATGAAGACACAATACGTCAGACCGATATGAAAAATGCGGCCCTGGGGGCAGCAGATGTCTTACGGGGACTGGCCAACAGCGACCGGTTGCTGTTGATGTGTCAGTTAAGCCAGGGGGAAGCGAATGTAGCCGAGCTGGAAGCCGCTGTCGGTATTACTCAGCCGACCCTGTCTCAGCAGCTTGGTGTCATGCGCCGCTTAAAGCTGGTAGAGACCCGACGGGCAGGGAAAATGGTATTTTACCGTATTGAGGATAAACGTATCATGACGTTGTTAAATACCTTATATGATCTCTACTGCCCGCAGGCAGGCACCGGTAAAGGAAGCCGTAACAACGAATAATATGATCCTGTTTTCCCCGCAAACCGTTTTATCCGTGGATCATTAACCCTGTTCAGGCTGTGAAGTGCCTGGCCGGAGTCTGCGATACTGTAACGGGAAAGCGACAGTGGTCCGGATATACCAGCCGATAATGCCTGTCCGGACTGTATCTATCGCTCACACGTTCACTGGTTAACTTAGTGATTTATCGTTTTTTATACTGTTACGGTCAGAAAAAACAGCCACAGGAGCACGGATGGTACTGTACTGCACAGTCAGCAATGACCTGTGGCTGACAAACCGTTTTTTCTGCTGCCACCGGGTGACATTATTCAAGCAGGCTACGCAACATCCAGGCAGTTTTCTCATGCAACTGGATACGTTGTGTAAGCAGATCTGCTGTGGCTTCATCATTCGCATTATTAACGACCGGGAACAGGGAGCGTGCAGTTTTAACCACGGTCTCCTGGCCCTGGACAAGATTCTCAATCATGTTTTTTGCTGCCGGAATATCCTTGTCTTCATTAACCGCTGTTAAACGTGAAAATTCATGATATGTGCCGGGCGCAAAGCATCCGAGCGAGCGTATACGTTCAGCGATATCATCAACGGCAGTGGCCAGCTCATTGTATTGATTTTCAAACATTAAATGTAAGCTGTTAAACATGGGGCCAGTTACATTCCAGTGATAGTAATGTGTTTTTATATACAGGGTATAGGTGTCAGCAAGAAGCCGAGACAGGCCGTCTGCAATCTCCACCCGGGATGATTCAGCAATACCAATATCAATGATTTGTTTACTCATAACTACCTCTTACACGGTTTCAGTGGAATATACGATATGCCATTATTCTTTCCGGTCTGAGCAAAACACGCCTCAAATTTTTATAATAACCTGGTACACCTGTCGTCTGTCACACTAGCGATGCGCCAGAGCAATATCCTGCGACGGAACAATGAATTTCGCCGTGGCACGTGCCACTTTCTGCTGTCCTTTTGTCAGCCATGCTTCAAGCAGGTAAATCCCCCTGCGTTGCCCAAGCAGTCTGGCACATACCATCAGTTTTTCCCCGGTACAAACGGGTGAAATGAATCTCACCGTCAGCTCGGCCGTCAGGGCCTGCACACCCTGCATGAACAAACAATGAGTCATTGCTGCATCCAGCAGGGTACTCGTCATTCCGCCATGTAAAAGACCCGTATACCCCTGATGTCTGTGATCGGCCGTGTAGTCCGCACATACAGATCCATCCGGGTGTTCTGAAAAAATTAAGTTCACCGTATCAGGGTTGTTGTCGCGGGAACCACAGACCATACAACAGGTATGGGCCTTTCTGGCATCAAGATAACAATTCATCTGTTTCTGTTCAGCGTCCGGTTGTACTGACGGGAGGCATCCGGAATTCAGTCAGCTGAGGGTCTCCCCCGGCATCATTACTGCCTCCTCCACACATTCCGGCTCCTGGTTTATACACAATACGGGTCTGATAAAAATCACCACCCGTGATGAAATAAACTCATGAATGGCAACAGCGCCCGTTTCCGTGATGATGCTGACGCCCACCCTGGCACGCATTTTCTGCTGTGTTCCCGTCAGAGTGACAGCATTTTTTCCCTTTCGCCTCATGATTAAAGGACTGGCGCCCCTGCTCCGGCTTATTCAGTTCAGTCAGAACACGGGTATCCGGATCACACAGTTCAGTGAACAAACGACGGCCACAGTCAGTCTGGTACACCGCGATCTGATGCCCCAGTAATTTACCCAGCATCCGTTCCCCGATGTTACGGACCACAACGCGGCTGACCTGCTGTTGAACCAGAAGGTCAACCAGCTTCCGTTTACCTGAACAATCTGCGCCCAGCGCGGGATTTTCTGTCCGGCTGAGCTCCACACCGCGCTCATCCACCAGGACAAGGTGACTCGCTTTGGTAAAATGATTTGCTACCCGGTCGTCATTCACTGGAATGGCTGTGATCATCTTGTGTAACTCCTTCCCTTTCAGAGTGCATTATTAAGGCCTTGCCCTGAGTGAGACAGTCCACAACCTTAAAACGGGCTGCTTTCAGGACATTGGCCAGTGTCTGTCTTGAAACCCCCATTGCAACAGCCGCTTCCTGCTGTTGCATGCCCAGTAAATCGACCAGTCGTAACGCTTCAAACTCATCTTCTTTTAAATGAACATGTTCAAGCTGGCTCATCGGTCGCGCATTGGGCTTAAAACAGGTATCCGCAGGGCGGCCACAGATGTTACGGGGAATTCTGGGTCTTGGCATGAAGGCTCCTTATTGGCATATGCCATATATACGCGCGTAAACTGGCATATGCAATATACTTTGCTCACCGGCGGAGAATTTTTTGCTTTGCTCTCGAGTCTGTAAGTGTGCAGAAGGTCAGGGGAGATGAGGGGAAAGAAATCAGATACTGTCTGAGACTCAATTTAAAGTACTGCCATCAGAGTTCAACGTTTGCATTCTGGAACATCCAGAACTTTCGGATATCTGAAATATGAAGCCCATTGCTCACCCCGTCGCAAGTTCATCGTATCCGGAGCTGTAAAACCCCTGATACGACAAAGGTTCAGTTCACAGCAGAGCATTCGCAGCAGTTATAATTTCGTCATGCCTCAGGTCTCTGTCTGAAGCTATAAAAATCTCACATTTCTTTCGTCCAACCGAGTGCATGCCGGAAAGCATGATTTTGAGGTGAGCCTCTTCCCCGTTCGGATATACGCGCCTGATGATATTTACTTCCCTCAGGGTTTTTACTAATTCAGCGGGTTGATAGTTAAAGAAAACAAGTACATTTTTCATGCGGTTATCCTGAAAAGAGCACGGAAAGGGGTATCTGTTAAAAACACATTAGATTCACATCACAGAAAAGTAACGTCTTACTGAAAAAGCAGGGAGTAATATTCTGGTTAGCACCACTCATAGCTCGAAAAACGTCAAAGTGATTTCCCTCTTCACTCACTGTGTATCTCTGTCACATTGTAAGTTCAGACAGCGTCGCGACAGGTTTGATTAATAGCAAAAGTCCGCGATAACGCCTTATAACTGGCTGTCTGAGGGAGATTGTTTAACCCTGCGGGGAAAAAGTCGGTGTTACAGAATGGCGGAATCATCACAGAAGCCATACAGCTAATGATAATGCACTGACACGTGCACTGTATCTGTATGCCAAATTTCATAGTATTGATTTAATGAAGCCAGAAAATTATTGGCTCTGCCGGCTCTTCACCGGCAGCCTCTCTCGGATATATTGTCGGAGGGCCGTCAATTCTTACTTTTCGCTCATTGCAGTAAGCCAATGAGTCATAATCAACGCAGTTGATTTTCCATTCCACATAATCCTTTGAACGCGCTATGCAGCAGTCGTCATTATTAATTAATAAAATCAGTGGTTAATCACGTAAATCCGGGCGGAATACTTTTTCACAACTGGCATAGAACGAGTTGACGTCGGTTAGTCCAAACATCTGAGCACCTCCCGTGTCCGGTGGATGATGTGTGTGACCACACCGAATATCTGCAGCTCATCCGGATCCGGGTAAATAGGAGGAAACGCAGGATTCATAGGCAGCAGACAGAGCCGGGGCCGGGTAATCAACCGCTTCACGGTTAATTCCGCGCCGATGCCGGCCACCACAATGTCGCCATTCACCGACGTCATCGCGTTACCGACGCGGTGAGCAGCTTCAGTGGCTATTCTCATGTTATGGTTATCGGCGGCGGTGCAGAGCTCATCGCTGAAACGGTCAGAAAACAGTGTGGTGTACGCGGGGAGCGTTTTTATATCAGCGACAACGCGCAGTTTGACCTGGTTAATGGTATGCATGAGATTGGTTAAAAATGGAAAAACCGGACCCAAGACGCAAAATTCTGTTCTACCTCAACCCTGAGAGCAACGACGCCGAACGCTATGTGTGTGATGAGATCGATCGGCTGCTGCAAGGGGGCGGGGAAAAGTCTGGCGGGCACGCTGCTGGCCGGTTTTGCGCTGCGTAAGCAGGATCCGAGACTACCGAACATGCTGGCCGAGTTTCTCAACGAGCACACCACCTTTGATGAGATGATTACGCTCATGCAGGCAGTGTTTCCCGCAGAAATGAAACGCCTGGAGAGTCACAGGCCTGCGGGGCGTACCGTGCAGTCGGCCCCGGAAAAGCCGGAACAGAAGACACCTGCAGATGAAACCCGTGACAATGCCAGAAATATGTTCGCCTACCCCAGAAAGGACTGTGACTGATGGGTAAGATAAAACTGAAGACAGAGGCGCTGGCCTGTGAGGTACTCCGCCGCGCCGGCGTTCCGGAGGCACAGCTGCACAGCCGGATGCGAAAGACTGGGCAGGTGCTGTTTCTTCTCAGTATCCCGTTCATCATTCCTCTGATTATTATCGATCATGCCAGCCTCTGGGCGACCATTCTGCTCCAGACTGTCTATGGTGTGCTGGTCTGTCTCGGGGTGCTGCTCGCCTTCGATGAACAGGAAAGCCCCCGTCGTTAAAGGCTGCCCCCGCACGCTCTTCTGACCCGCCGCCGGCGGGTTTTTTTATGCGCTCACAGTGGCCTGCGGCCACGCCGCTTCACTGTGCCGGTTTCACCGTCACGCAGATGGCCGTCACGCCCTGCGTGACGGGGCTGCGCCATTCTCAGCCCCGGTGGCGCTGATGCCTCCCGGTTCTCTTCCCCGCACAGGACATTGCCATACGGACATCGCCCGCCAGGGCCGCGTTGCTGACCACCGGCACCCGGTCCCTCCGCAGGCTCCGGGCTGCGGCTTTAGTGTTCCCCCGGCGTGCTCCTCCGGCCGTATGGCGTCCTGGTTGTGCGGCGAAGGAACTCGGAGAGACATCACTACAACCCACAGAGGAGCACCAGAATGTCACAGCAGAACGTCAACACCGCAGCAAAAGAATCTGAAGAAACATCCGCCTTAAAAACCGGGGGACAACTGTCATTTTTTGATATGCCGGCAGTATCGGGGACCGGCGACAGCGCAACGTCCGGAAGCGCGACAGCAACGGCAATTTCCTGCCTGTCAGCGGAGAAAGCCAGACGGGAGTTTATCCGGGTGTTCCGGCAAACCGCGTACTGGCAGAACCGGTGGAATGAGTTCCGTGACTTCATCACCCTGGCCGCCAGCGAGCTGGACATGGCCCGCATCAGAACGCCAGAAAATATCGACAACAGTCGGCGGCAGTCAGTATCAGCCGGACGACCTCGATAACCTGAAGCGCCTGTTCTGTCTGCTGGTTGAGGCACTGTAGGGGCGGTTCCATGACTTTCTGGGCAACGTGTTCATGAAGCTTGAGCTGGGCAGCAGTGAAATGGGACAGCTTTTTACCCCGTATCCGCTGGCCCGGCTGATTGCCGGGCTGACGGCGGGGAATGAGCTACAGCAGCAGCTGACGACCTGCTCCTGGGTGACGCTGAGCGAACCCACCAGTGGGGCAGGGGGCATGGTGATAGCCTTCGCCGAAGTGATGCTGGCGCGGGGATTTAATCCGGCTGAGCAGCTGCTGGTCACGGCAACCGATATCGATCCCCTCGCGGCCGATATGACGTTCATCCAGCTGAGCCTGCTGGGGATATCGGCCATCGTGAACACGGGGAATTCGCTGGCACTGACGGTGAACCGTACCCGCACTACTTCAGTCACTGGGAGGCCCGTATCCGGCTGCATGAGCGTATTCAGGCCATGCGGGCTTTTCTTTCCTGAGTGACAACAGAGGGCAATAATAAATATCAGTCCGTGAATTCCTGCCTCTGACACGCCACGGACTGATAATGCGGTGGTTTCTGCTAAGAGCGAGCAGCGGACATGATGTGCAGCAGCGATTTCGCTCAAAGTTCAATCATTCTGTAAAGAATATGATTAAAATTTATCTTTGTCATACATGGAGTAAGACTAATGAATATCAATATAAGACCAGCTCAATTGTCTGA
>NZ_QODH01000024.1:0-9668 GCF_009935945.1 Kosakonia sp. MH5
CAAGAGGCCGGATACATTAACGCAAACAGCTTTAATCATCGTGTGCTTGCAAAACGGGGGCGAACCATACATTTTTTTTGAACTGTTCCTGCACAGTATGGCCCAGTTTCTTCCACTCTTTCAGAGCGGATTCATTAAAGGCCAGCTTATAGGTCATCAATATTGACCTCGATTACCGCCTCACCGATTCGCTCGTCAGCAATACGACCCAGTTCCTGATCTTCCAGAATTTCCATCAGTTGAGCATACAGTGCCGGTGGCACACAGTAAAAAGCGGGTTCGTTGCGATTCAGGATGGCTACCGGCGCACCTTCTCCGGCATTGAAAGTACCCATTGGGTCACGTTTAAGCTCTGTAATGCTGGCTGCAGTGGTTGTCAAAACCTGAAATGCCATAATATATCCTCCTGTTCAGAGTCTCAATTATAGGTCACTTAAAAGTGCTTTTAAAGGTGCCTTTCATTAAGCGACGATTTTCTTTGCCATAAATCACCCGGAGGGAGCTTACTGAAACAGGCGGAAACATGGCTCTGGTGGGTCAAACGGAGTGAAAGCTGACGCTATTCAGTTGAGTGCATATGCAGTCATAGCGTAGATTCTTAAGTCGCGTTTCTGGCGTCCATTTTCGGGTGGTTTGTTACTGTTTTTACCGGGGATACGTCAGAAACGCGCTCAACAGATTTTAGCGGTGCGCGTAATTAGGGGGGTATGGTAAATCTTCTGAAATCATGTCCGCTGTGAGCGAACAGCGGAAATTCAGAAATTTCAGTTTCAATATCTTTTGGGATTATGCCCAAGAGAAAACACTTGAACATATGGATGTATACAAGGCCATTATCTTGGTACGGCTGTCGCTATTTTCCCTACGTTAGCCATTACGGCGCAGAACATTAACACATCCTTTTTCCCATATGTATTATTGATTTTATAATCCCAGAGCGTATCCTGTTACCAAATGAAAAGGAGAAGCTATGCAACTAGCCACCTTACAACTCTTCAAAAACCTCTCCGATGAAACTCGCCTGGGCATCGTGTTGCTGCTTAGAGAGATGGGAGAGCTGTGCGTGTGTGATCTCTGTACGGCGCTGGAACAGTCTCAGCCCAAGATCTCCCGCCATCTGGCAATGCTCCGGGAAAGTGGACTTTTGCTGGATCACAAACAGGGCAAGTGGGTTCACTACCGCTTATCTCCGCATATTCCTTCCTGGGCTGCTCAGGTGATTGAGCAGGCCTGGTTAAGCCAACAGGACGACGTACAGGCCATCGCCCGTAAGCTGGCATCGGCAAACTGCTCTGGTAGCGGTAAGGCTGTTTGTATCTAAAAAATTTGCCTGAACATATATGATTTTTCAAATGTGAGGTATTCAGAATGAAAACGTTAACGGTGTTTGACCCGGCAATGTGCTGCAGTACCGGCGTATGTGGTTCAGATGTCGATCAGGTTCTGGTTGATTTTTCTGCTGATGTGCAGTGGCTGAAAGGCCGTGGTGTACAGGTTGAACGTTACAACCTGGCGCAGCAGCCCATGAGCTTTGTTCAGAACGAGAAAGCGAAAGCATTCCTCGAATCATCTGGAACAGAAGGGCTTCCGCTACTGCTGTTGGACGGTGAAAAGGTCATGGCAGGGCGATACCCAAAACGCGCTGAGCTGGCTCGCTGGTTCGGTATTCCGCTGGAGAAGGTAGGGGTAGCTCCCACCAGCTGCTGTGGTGGTAATACTTCCTGTTGCTGAATATGTCAGGAGGACATATGAAATTCTTACAGAATATCCCGCCTTACCTGTTTTTTACCGGTAAGGGAGGCGTAGGAAAAACGTCCATTTCCTGCGCGACGGCTATCCGCCTTGCCGAACAGGGTAAGCGGGTTTTGCTGGTCAGTACCGATCCTGCTTCCAACGTCGGTCAGGTGTTCGATCAGGCTATCGGTAACACCATTCGCCCTGTGACAGCAGTTCCTGGACTTTCCGCTCTGGAGATTGACCCGCAGGAAGCCGCCCAGCAATACCGCTCCAGAATCGTTGATCCTATCAAAGGCCTTATGCCTGATGACATTGTTAACAGTATCAGCGAGCAGCTTTCAGGAGCTTGTACGACTGAGATTGCGGCGTTCGATGAGTTCACCGGCTTATTGACAGACGCTTCCCTGCTGACCCGCTTCGATCACATCATTTTTGATACAGCGCCTACGGGACACACTATTCGCCTTCTACAGCTTCCCGGTGCCTGGAGTAGCTTCATTGAGAGTAACCCGGATGGTGCTTCCTGTCTTGGCCCAATGGCCGGGCTGGAAAAGCAGCATGAGCAGTATGCTCATGCGGTAGAGGCGTTATCCGATCCTGAACGTACCCGCCTGGTTCTGGTTGCACGACTACAAAAATCTACGCTGCAGGAAGTCGCCCGCACCCATGAAGAACTGGCTGCAATTGGCCTGAAAAACCAGTACCTGGTTATTAATGGTGTGCTGCCTGCAGCCGAAGCTGAACATGACGCCCTGGCCGCTGCGATATGGCAACGGGAGCAGGAGGCACTGGCAAATCTTCCTGCTGGTTTATCTGAGCTATCGACAGATACCTTATTACTACAGCCAGTCAACATGGTTGGCGTGTCTGCATTGAAGGGACTGCTGGACACCCGTGCAGGAGCATTACCGCTGCCTGCAACGAACGTCCTGTACACGCCTGATAACTTATCGCTCTCTGGACTGGTCGATGATATCGCCCGCAGTGAACACGGCCTGATTATGCTGATGGGCAAAGGTGGCGTAGGGAAAACCACGATGGCTGCTGCCATCGCCGTAAAGCTGGCGGATATGGGATTTGATGTGCATCTCACCACCTCAGATCCCGCTGCACATCTCAGTTCCACGCTTAACGGTAGCCTTAATAACCTGCAGGTCAGCAGGATTAATCCACACGATGAAAGCGAACGTTATCGCCAGCATGTCCTTGAGACAAGGGGGAGAGATCTGGATGAAGCAGGGAAACGACTACTGGAAGAGGATTTACGCTCTCCCTGTACTGAAGAAATTGCCGTATTCCAGGCCTTTTCCCGAGTAATTCGTGAAGCGGGTAAGCGGTTTGTTGTCATGGATACTGCTCCCACTGGACACACGCTGTTGCTGCTGGATGCGACCGGGGCTTACCACCGTGAAATTGCCAAAAAAATGGGGAATAAAGGTCATTTTACTACCCCAATGATGCAGCTTCAGGACCCGGAGCGAACCAAAGTGCTACTGGTTACGCTTCCTGAAACCACACCGGTGCTGGAAGCGGCAAACCTGCAGACTGACCTTGAAAGAGCAGGGATTCATCCGTGGGGCTGGATTATCAATAACTGCCTTTCCATTGCGGATACGCGTTCTCCGTTGCTTTGCCAGCGAGCCCGGCAGGAACAGCCTCAGATTGAGGCTGTTAAGAATCAGCACGCTGACCGTATAGCGCTTGTCCCGGTGCTGGCGTCAGAGCCCGCCGGTATTGAAAAGCTCAGAGAGTTGATGAGTTAATTTTTTTGCATATACAGGGCGGCAAAGTCGCCCTGTCAGGAGGTTTTATGTTACTGGCAGGCGCTATTTTTGTCCTGACCATTGTTTTGGTTATCTGGCAACCGAAGGGATTAGGGATCGGCTGGAGTGCAATGCTGGGCGCGGGACTGGCTCTGATATCTGGCGTTGTACATGTGGGCGATATTCCGGTGGTTTGGAATATCTTCTGGAACGCGACAGCGACCTTTATTGCCGTGATTATTATCAGCCTGCTGCTCGATGAATCCGGTTTTTTCGAATGGGCAGCGCTGCATGTTTCCCGTTGGGGCAATGGTCGTGGCCGTTTGCTCTTTACCTGGATCGTCCTGCTCGGTGCAGCGGTAGCGGCACTGTTTGCCAACGATGGTGCGGCACTTATTCTGACGCCGATAGTCATCGCCATGCTGCTGGCATTAGGGTTCAGCAAAGGCACGACGCTGGCATTCGTCATGGCTGCCGGGTTTATTGCCGATACTGCCAGCCTGCCGCTTATCGTGTCGAATCTGGTGAATATCGTTTCGGCGGACTTCTTTGGTCTGGGATTCACCGAATATGCATCGGTGATGGTCCCGGTCGATATCGCAGCCATTGTTGCCACGCTGATTATGCTGCATCTGTTCTTCCGCAAGGATATCCCGCCGACTTACGATCTGGCTCTCCTTAAGACACCGGCAAAAGCAATTAAAGATCCGGCAACGTTCCGCACCGGCTGGATAGTGTTGATTCTTCTGCTGGTAGGTTTTTTCGTCCTCGAGCCGCTCGGGATCCCCGTAAGCGCGATTGCTGCAGTTGGGGCGGTAATTCTGTTTGCAGTGGCGAAACGAGGCCATGCCATTAACACCGGCAAAGTGCTGCGTGGCGCACCCTGGCAGATCGTCATCTTCTCACTGGGGATGTACCTGGTGGTCTACGGTCTGCGCAACGCCGGGCTAACCGAATACCTTTCAGGTGTGCTGAACGTGCTGGCGGATAAAGGACTCTGGGCCGCGACGCTGGGTACTGGCTTCCTGACGGCTTTCCTGTCTTCCATCATGAACAACATGCCAACTGTGCTGGTTGGAGCTCTCTCTATCGATGGCAGCACTGCAACCGGCGTTATTAAAGAGGCGATGATCTACGCCAACGTGATTGGCTGCGATCTGGGGCCAAAAATTACACCTATTGGTAGCCTGGCAACGCTGCTCTGGCTGCATGTACTTTCACAGAAGAACATGACCATCACCTGGGGATATTATTTCCGCACCGGGATCATCATGACTCTGCCTGTGCTGTTTGTAACGCTGGCCGCGCTGGCGCTACGTCTCTCTTTCACTTTGTAATGAGATACACATATGAGCAACATTACCATTTATCACAACCCGGCCTGCGGCACGTCACGTAACACGCTGGAGATGATCCGTAACAGCGGTATCGAACCGACCGTTATTCATTACCTTGAAAATCCACCGTCACGCGATGAGCTGGTGAAACTCATTGCAGATATGGGGATCACGGTACGGGCCCTATTGCGTAAAAATGTTGAGCCTTATGAAGAACTGGAGCTTGCGGAAGATAAATTTACTGACGATCAGTTAATCGACTATATGCTGCAGCATCCGATACTGATTAACCGTCCGATTGTGGTGACGCCGCTGGGAACCAAACTGTGCCGTCCGTCGGAAGAGGTTCTGGATATTTTGCCTGATGCCCAAAGAGGTGAATTTACCAAAGAAGACGGAGAGAAAGTGATCAACGCGCAGGGGCAGCGTGTAATCAAATAGCTCCATTTTACCAGGCAGCAATAAATAGAGCTGCCTGGTGAAGAGCTTATGCGATTTTCACTCAAAGGCTAAAATGATGGATAAAACATATCATGTTCTTTTCCTGTGCACCGGCAATTCAGCCAGAAGTATTTTTGCCGAGGCGTTGATGAATCAACTCGGTGGTGGAAAATTCAAGGCGTTTAGTGCTGGCAGTCACCCGGCCTCAGCACCACACCCTTTGACGCTCAAAGTATTGAGCAGTCAGGGGTTCGATATCTCCCGGCTGTCAAGTAAAAGTCTCCTGCAGTTTCAGCAAATCGACTCCCCTAAAATGGATTTCATTTTCACCCTGTGTGACAAAATAGCTGATGAAGGCTGTCCTGTATTTCCAGGCCAACCGCTGACTGCCCATTGGGGATTCAAAGATCCCGCACTCGCAAAGGGCGATTCGGAGGCAATGTACCAGGCATTTGTGGATGTCGAGAAGCAAATAGCCAGCCGTATAAGACTGTTTCTGAGTTTGCCGTTTGAGAAGCTTGATCGCCTTTCTTTACAACAGCAACTGGAACAACTGGATAAAGGAATGTAGTACGGTTGTGAGATTCGAATGCGCTAACCTACTCATTAATGTTAGATGTTATATCAGCGGGCACTTCCTGTAGTGTCCGTTTTTCTTTTCCAACTAAATAGATCCCTATAGCTATAATTGCAGCCACACACGCAAAGGTCAGTGAAATGACCAGCATACCGGTATCCCCAAATCGCTCGCGAAAACTGGCATAGAGTGAGGGAGCCAGTGCCGACAGAAAAAAACTCGGCATAAGCAATGTTCCCATGCGACTGGCGTACAGGCTTGGATCAAACAGTGTCAATGGCAATGTTGCTCTCACCAGAGTAGACAAACCGTTGATGGCGCCATATCCAAGAACAAACAAGCTGGTGCCTAAGACAGATGTCTGCCCAAGCAGGCTGATGATGAAACAACAAGGAAGTAATATCCCCACTACCAGATTCAGTCTCAGAGCAGATCCCCGACTACCCATCGCTATGTCACCGAGACGCGCACTGACCTGTCCCACTCCCCATAAGGAACCAACAAATACCGGTACACCAGCACTGGCCAGAATAAGGGGTAAATGGGTTGAAATTCCGGTGGACAGAAAACTGAGTAATGTCATTAATGCTGCATATAACCCGCATTTCAGATAGTCCCGGTCAAGGCGCTGGATGTTTTGATCCGTCGGTTGGCGGAGGGGCGCGCCAGGTTCTCTCCTGTTATCAGGCAAAGAAAAACAAAGCATGATGCTTATCAGAGCGAACAGGCTGTAACAGCCTACTCCCCATCGCCAGCCCAACAGACCCAGTAAACCATCTCCAATGGGCCAAAAGGCCACAGAAGCCAGACCTCCGAGCAGGGTCACTTGTGTAATGGATGTTCTGGCTGTCGGCCCGGCAAGGTTTACAAGGACGGCGAAGGCTGCATCATAAAGTGAAAGGCGCATACCTATCCCCATTACCAGCCAAGCCAGTAAATAAATGTGGAAGGAATGACTCGTTGCCAGGAGCAGGCATCCAAGGCCATTCAGGAGGGCACCCAGTTGCAGGACTTTGCGCCCACCCATCAACGTTAATAATCGCCCGGATATCGGTGAAATGAGCCCCATGATACCCATCGCCAGCGTCAACCCGGAGAAGATAAGGGGTTGCCCCCATGCCGTATCATCAGCGATGGCGCTACCAAAAGCCCCCAGCAGATAGTAAGTAATCCCCCAGTTGATTAACTGAGTCAGACCAACGCACCAGGTTATCTTGCTGCTAAGTGGAGATGTATTCACCGTTATTGCATTCCCTCAAAATCCGGTGTCCCGGTTTCAAACGTCACATTTTTGTTCGGGGAGACGGGATTTATTTCCCACCAGCTACCTGGGTGCTCGAATACAAACTTACCTTTCTACTGTTAAGCATTGTTTTCAGAAAGAGAAAAACTGATGATATTTCCGGTAGGTAGAACAAAACTCTCTCAATATCGGTGCCAAAAAAGTTAAAGACTGAAATAAATATAAAGGGGCAGATGCCCCCTTATTCCTGCCTCAGAGCATAAGATCTGAATCTTCTGGCAGAGTACTATTCCCTTCACCAAGTTTCAGTTGCAGCAAAACCGTGTCAAGCCAGCGGCCATGTTTGAAACCAATGTCCTTTAATGTACCTGTTTCAGTAAATCCTGCGCGGATATGCAGCGCAACAGAAGCGACGTTAGCGCTGTCACCTACAACAGCAATCATCTGACGATAGCCCTGGGACTCAGCCCATTTTATGGCTTGAGCGAGCAATGCTTTTCCGACGCCCTGTCGCTGATAATCCGGATCAATGTATATCGAATTTTCAACCGTAAACCGATAGGCATGGCGTTCGCGGTAACGGGAAATATAACAGTAGCCGATGACCGTATCGCCCTGCAGAGCGACATACCATGGGAATCCCCGAGACTGAATGCTCCTCAGTCGGTTAAACATTTCCTGCGTATCCGGAGGTTCGGTTTCGAAGCTACCTGTACCATGCAGAACATGGTGAGCATAGATATTGCGTATCGCGGTAATGTGCTGTTCTTCAGCTTTGATAATGTGCATCGAATTGCTCCAGTAATGGTGTTTTACAAACTACCGGAATTCGCGACAGCAGGTTAAGCACTTAAACTTATAATCTGTATAAGCAAAAGTTTGGCTACAGAAGATGGGGTCGCAGCCCCATCTATTAGCCTGCCATTTTTGCCAGCAGAGCCGCACCCACTGGTTCTTCGTTCTGCAGTGGTGTTAATGCAATACGCTTTGCAAACTGCTCTGTAACGTCATTTATCAGCGGCAGTTCGCGACTGGCTCGCGGATTCTCCATTTCGCAGAAACTGTCTGAATGAGCACGGGCACGCAGGAATAGCTCTTGCAGAAGGTCCGCTGCTTTTTCTCTATCGCCTGTCTTTGATGTCAGAAAGCGAGAGAGTTCAGCTTCATGTTGTCGCCAGAACACGCTCATGCAGTTGTTGAATGCTGTTACTTCACTCATGCGAGCCCTCAGATTTTGCTCTGATTAACCCGCCGAGAAAGCTCTTCTGCCGATTCTTTTCGTTCGCTGTAGCGATCAACGAGATAGGCTGAGCAGCCCCGGATCAACAGGGTAAACTTCATAAGCTCTTCCATCACATCCACGATGCGATCGTAATAAGACGAGGGTTTCATGCGTCCATCTTCATCAAACTCCTGCCAGGCTTTTGCCACAGAGGATTGATTTGGAATGGTGATCATCCGCATCCAGCGGCCAAGAATGCGCATCTGGTTAACGGCATTGAAAGACTGAGAGCCACCACAGACCTGCATTACGGCCAGCGTCTTCCCTTGAGAAGGTCTTACTGCCCCTTCTGATAGAGGTATCCAATCAATCTGGGCTTTCATGATGCCGGTCATCGCACCATGACGTTCAGGTGAACACCACACCATCCCTTCGGACCAACGAACCAGCTCACGCAGCTCCATGACTTTGGGATGCGCATCTGGCGCATCATCAGGAAGAGGCAAGCCAGAGGGATTGAAGATCCGCACCTCTGCGCCCATCGCAGTCAGCAGTCTTGCTGCTTCCTCAGTTGCCAGTCGGCTGTAGGAACGTTCGCGTACAGAGCCGTACAGCATGAGGATACGGGGAGAATGAAGTACTTCAGCTACGCCAAGCCGAGCCTCAGTGATGGAGGTATCAAACAGGTTTGCATCAAGATTCTTAAGTTCAGCGATCATTTTTTTCTCCGAAGTCGTCATTGGTACTGTGCTGTCCATCTGTCCCTGAGCAGCATTCTTCTGTCAGAAAGGCAATCAGTGTTTCAAGATTCTCATAGCAGGCATGGCAGCACAGCGTTCTCCCCTGACGTTCCTGACGAACCAGAGATACAGAAATCAGAGATGAAAGATGATGACTCAGTGTGGATGCAGGGATCACCAGTTGCTTCTGAAGTTCACCTACGGGTATGCCCTGAGGTCCTGCTTTGATCAGGATTTTGTAAATACCGAGCCTTGTCGCATGTCCGAGCTCTTTCAGCACCGTCGCTGCAACGTTCAGTTCCATACTTGCCCTCATAACTAATGATTCTATATTTCCAGAATAATGGAAATATTTTTCACTTTCAATCTTCGATCTGTCTGATCGGGAACGATGTCAAGAATGGCAAAATATTGTTGTGGCCTGTCAGGTATGTAGGACCAATGTGATGAGCTAAGCTCTTACTCTCTCTACGTCCGCTCCTGGCACGGAGCGGACAAACTCACTGAGCAGAAGGTCCGCTCTGAGCGAGGTATAGACTTTCATACCCTGAAAATTACGCTATTAGGTGATTCAGGGTATGCGCTTGCTGGTTACGAATATTGAGCGA
>NZ_QODH01000025.1:0-8469 GCF_009935945.1 Kosakonia sp. MH5
GGCGCCCTGCTCCGTACCGGGCATGGTCAGCCGGAAGAAACAGCTTCTGCCCTGGCTGGAACACTTCCTCAGTCAAAACCGGAGACAGCCATGAAAATCTACACACATGCACTTGTTCTTGTTCAGGGGAAAGAGGATGGCGTCCCCCTTCTCGCACTGGCGGCAACTCTGTCCCGCCTGCTGCAAATGAAAATCACACTTGCTCATATCTGCAATGACTACCGGGAGATGAACTACGTATCGGACGGCCTGATGGACGATGCCGTATCAAAAGATGTTGTCCAGGCGAAGGCGCTGTTCAGTGAGCTGACGTCCTCTGTGGCTGAGCACGTTGACGCATGTGAGCTGGTCACCATGCGGCGTTTTGAAGATGTACAGAAATGCATCACCGACACCGGTGTGGACCTGGTGATTGCAGGCCACCGGAACCGTTTTATGGGAGCACTGACGTCCCGTTCGGCTGAATACGTTAACCACCTGAACGTGGACGTTCTGATTAAACACATTCACGACTGAGCTACAGGAGAATTGTATGAAATTTATTCTGGAAAAAGTCACTGCCCGCGAAATTCTCGACTCTCGCGGTAATCCCACTGTTGAGGTGGATGCTTTTACTTCTGACGGGCAGATGGCGCGTGCGTCGGTACCGTCCGGTGCCAGTACCGGTTCAAGAGAGGCAACGGAGCGCCGCGATGGCGATGCAAGGCGCTTCGGTGGGAAAGGAGTCCGTGATGCCGTTAAGGCCGTGGAGACAGAAATCTGTGACGCCGTCAGGGGAACCGATGTGCGGGAGCAGCGGCGACTGGATAATCTGATGCGCGAACTGGACGGCACGGAGAACAAAAGCCGGCTCGGCGCTAATACCATTCTGGGTGTTTCGCTGGCGGTGGCCAGACTGGCTTCTCAGGTCACCCGTCAGCCACTTTACCGCTATCTCGGCGGACTCAACGCCAGCCTTCTGCCGGTTCCGTGCATGAATATTATTAACGGTGGCGTTCATGCCCGTGGTCAGGGCGCCGATTTTCAGGAATTCATGATAGCACCGCACGGTGCGTCAACGCTGGCAGAGGCCGTTCGCCAGGGCAGCGAGGTCTATCAGACTCTGCGCCAGATCCTTCTGTCCCGACACCTCTCCGCTGCGGTGGGTGATGAAGGGGGATTTGCCCCGGCCGTCTCCTCGAATCGTGAGCCGCTGGAATTCATTGTTCAGGCCATTGAGAAAGCCGGCTACCGGCCGGGGGAAGATATCAGTATCTGTATGGACCCGGCGTCCAGCGAATTTTACCGTGACGGGAAATATCATCTTCGCACCGAAAACAGCGCCCTGAGCGCTGAAGAGATGACGAATTATTATGGTGAACTGATGAGCCAGTTCCCGATTGTCCTGCTTGAAGACGGGCTTGCTGAGGATGACTGGGCTGGCTGGAAACATCTGCACGAGAAACTGGGCGGGCGCGCCGAACTGGTCGGTGACGACCTTTTCGTCACGAATGTGAAGTATATCCGCCGGGGTATTGAAGAAAACCTGGCCAGTGCGGCGCTCATCAAACTCAACCAGATTGGTACGCTGAGCGAGACGTTCGACGCGGTTTCACTGTGTCATGAAAACGGCTGGGGCGCTTTTATTTCGCACCGCAGCGGTGAAACCATGGACACGTTTATCGCCGACATGACGGTGGCGCTGCGGGCGGGGCATCTGAAAACCGGCGCACCCTGCCGCGGTGAACGCATTGAAAAATACAATCAGCTTATGCGCATTGAGCAGGAGCTGGGCTGTGAAGCCCGCTATGCGGGTATTAAGGCATTTGTTCGCCGTGGTTGACCGAAATCATCACGGCATCTGAGGTGTGTATGCCGGTTAAGTCCGGCATACCTCCTTCAGTTTATATTCATCTGAGGTGGGGAGTGTCGCATTGGGTCAGTTATCAGCAATTATGATTGGCGGGGCCGTGGGTTGTGTCATCCGCTGGTTTTTTGGGGTTAAGCTCAACAGTTTCTTTCCATCGCTTCCGCCCGGAACTCTGGTGGTTAACCTGCTGGGGGCTTTTATTATCGGTGCCGCAATGGCCTATTTTATGCGCCACCCTCAGCTGGATCCTGCCTGGAAACTGCTGATTGTTACCGGTCTGTGTGGCGGGCTGACCACCTTTTCAACCTTCTCGGTGGAAGTCTTCACATTACTGCAGGTGGGAAATTACTTATGGGCCTTCACTTCCGTACTGGTGCACGTGGTGGGGTCGCTGCTCATGACTGCGGCGGGTTTTTACCTGATAACATTACTCGCATAAAACTTACAGCAGCCCTAGCCAGGTTACAGATTTGACCTGCTCTGCACTGAGTCACAGGTCTGCCGGGCAGGGCTGAGGGAGAATTGCTTCCCGTCAGCTTTACCGAAGACTACCCGCTCTCATGTATGGCATAAAGATATACCCGTAATGAGCGAACAGCGGAAGTTCACATTTGTCATAACAGCCGGGATGCAGGACTAACATTGGCATGTGATAATCAACCGGGGGCAGGTCACAGGATCAACGGTATAATTGAGGAATGGTTCTTTTCAGAAAGCGGATAAATGCCAGTCGATACGACTGACTGAGGAAATTTCCCATGGAAAATTATCGACTACATCGTGGCAGGCTTATCGACCATATCCAGCTTGTAGTAAACAACTTCGAAACAAGCAAAGCGTTTTACACAGCTGTACTGTCTGTTCTGGAGATCCCAGTAATAAGTACAGACGACGATTATATCTGGGCAGATGAACTTGTCGTTTCTTCAGTAAATAGTCCGGCCTCTGCAGGTGAGCTAACAGGACGCCATCATCTGGCTTTTCAGGCCAGGAACCGTGAAGTGGTGGATGCTTTTTACCATGTGGCACTCTCTCATGGTGGGCGTGATAATGGAGCGCCTGGCAAGCGAACCTACCATCCAGGGTATTACGCGGCTTTTGTGCTCGATCCTGATGGTAACAACATCGAGGTTGTTTACCATGGAGAGGCAGAGCGCAGTACACAGTCTGTAGAGATTTGCTTCAGCCTCTGAGTCATATGAATGACTGGCACTAATGCGGTAAGTATCCCGCAGCGTTGGATCGTGCGCTTTTAGCTACCGATGTACCCAGTTCGGCCTGCTTCAGGGCAAAGACAATCTGCTCTTCGGTGAATCGTGATTTTTTCATCGGCACCACCTCCGCTCAGGGAGTGTAGATCATGCCGGAATTCTGTTTCTGAATGGCGCAGGATTTCGGGTCAGGGTCAATTACTGACTAAGGGTTATATCTAATCCTGTGGGCAGGTCACCTCAGTGGAAAATGAAACGGGAGATGATGAGTCCTGCTTACACGACACGCTACAAAGAACTACTCCTTTCCCGTACTGGCTGAGGAGAATGATCCGGGCACAAAGCTTTCACAAGCACGGCAGGACGCCGTGCGATGGCAAGATCTCACCATAGGCACAGAACAGAACCGGTAACCCGGTACAGCTGGGCAGGTTTTATCTGTCCGGGTGTGCCGGGTTGGGCAAGCCCGGAGGAACCGGGCGCGGCAGAATACAAAAGAGCGTTGAAATAGTGGCGATTTCACTGTGAAATCTTTACTAAAAAATCATTAAATTTAGTTAGTTAGATATTAAATCAAACTGGCGAAAATGCATTATCAACATCAGGAGGAAAGATGTTTTTGAAGGACTTTCGCCACAGCCTCATCGATTTCATCCTGTAGTTCTTTGGACAGGCGATTAAATTCGTAAACAAACATCCGTCCCTTGTTGCGCTTCCTGGCAAACCGGTCCTTGTCCGGAAAAGACCATAGATTCGTCACAACAGCTTTATCTTTGCTATTAACGGAAGCCATCGCTGCGGTTTCTCGCACGAGAATTTTTATGATCCTGTTTTTGATTTCGTCCTCAGCAAGGAGGTCATCCGCCAGAGTGAGATTGATTTCCGGTGCAGTCGTTTCGAGTAAAGAGTCTAAAGAGATATCTTTATCATTGAGGAGTTCTTCAAGAGTGCTTAGCGTCTTGTAATCGGCAAATCCTAGTTCTGATTGAACAGGAAATACGGAGACCAAGAGCGGGGAAACTGATGCTGCCTGGATAGCACGTGTTACCTTCGCTTCTGATAATCCCTCCAGCCGCGCAATTTCTTTTTGACTCATTCCTGTATTTTTTAGAGCTAAAAGCCGAAGGCCGACTTCCCGAATATTATGTTCTTTGGCTGTCTGGATATCTTTGGCCAACTTCCGTGCTTCATCAGCAGTAATAAGAGACTTTGTCACCATAACATTTAATGGTGTGTGGCAAAGGATAGCTGAAGCTCGGCGTCTCGAACCATCAATGATCTCGATACCTTTTTCACGCTGGATACCGATACAGGGAAAAAATTGCTGCAACCGGAGAGTAGCAGTAATGTCTTTCAGAGATTCAGGGGTAAGTCCAGACTGATCACGGCCATTGGTTTCCTGTAGGACATATGTGTTATTTTCAACCTCATTTGCAGGCACTGTTTGCAAAGTAAATACGGCTTTCCTTCCGGTAGAAAGCGTGAAGATTTGCTCAAGTGAACTATCTGAAGATGTGTCAGAAAGCGCTGATGGATTAAAGGTCCGACCGATAGTTGCTCTTTTCGTGCTCATATAACCCTCAGTTTGCTCGGATAAACTCAATGCGATCAAATACGGCTTTTGCAAAATCTTCAGCAGCTATACGTGCATTCTTCAATGCCTCACTGCTTCCAATATAAGTTGATGGGTTAGCTGATATAACCGTATCGAACGACTCACCGCACCGTTCAAAGCCATCAAGGCGGGGGAGGGCAACATCTAACATATCACCTCCGAAAATTTCTTTTGCAAGGCTGTGGCAGAGTTTGTGATCGGGTTTATTGGATAGCTTTGACATAAAACCAATATTTCCCAATAAATTACACTTACAACCAGACTCAGTGATAATGGTAACGAGTTCAGGAATGCGTGTTAGGTATTTTAATGTTGAATGAAAATCGACTTGGGCCGGAGGGACGGGAGTCAAAAGTAGATCCGCTGCGGCAATGGCATTTTTCAGGAAAGCATCCAGATGCGGGCCACTATCGATAAAAATAAAATCATAGTCATTTTTAAGTTTTGCAATCAAATTATCTTTAAGGATTGCATGCTCATTTTGGCCAGGTAAATGCTCTGAGCACAGTTCTGACCATGCTGACGCTATGAATGCATCGTCGATTGAAGCGGGAAAGACATCCACACCTGGTACGATTGAAGAAACGATAAATTCATTAAGTAGTTCTTCTCTGCTAACATTTTGCAGCATAGCTTGTGCAGCAGTCGTTTCAACGATACCCACAGATTGTGTATGGTTTAAAAACATTGTTGCAGAAGACTGCGGATCTAAATCAATGACAAGAATTCTTAGATCTTCAAAGAGCAGATGAGGATGCGTACGCAGCGCATGTGCTAATGAAACCGTAGAGACAGTTTTTGACACCCCACCTTTCAGATTTCCTACGAACAGAGTAAATGCTTCACTATGTCGGTCCCGATACTTCGGCACCCCCCTTTGATGATAGATATCGATAATATTCTGAATAGACATCGCGTATTTTAACGATGTTCCCGCAGGACGTTTATCGAACACATAGCCGTTTTCCTCCATTTCACTCACTGCGTAGTCCACATTTGCGCGGGTAAGCTTTGGCAATTTGGCTAATGCTGCCTTTGCATAAACCTGATAGTAAACGTTCTCTTTTAGTTCTTCTTTTTGTGCTCGAATTTGTTCTGTCAGACCAATGAGCATTTTTTCGGAACGCTGAGCAACCTTCAGTAGCTGTGAAGTTCTGTCCATCAAAAGTTACCTTTATGCAGGATTAACGTGTTTATTCAAGAATGCTACATACAGGCAGGAAAGTAAACATCTTATACAATACTATAGGCTCACCACCCCATTTTTATTTTAGTTATGAATGCATCTAGAAATGGTCGCCACTGACAGCTGCTGTCGCATTCGGCATATCGGGAATAAAGGTAACTCATATTCTGGCAAGCGTAGCGCTGTTTCACCGCTATTGGGAGACAATAAGAACAGATGAGGATCCAGAGCTTGCCTGTCGGATTCTGGAGTTGGATGCTCTTGAACAGAATGCTGAACTGGTCTTATCCAACTTCGCCACCGGTCACAGAATTTGTTTTATCGGGAGTTTTAATGGCCAGTTTCACGATGAATGCCTGAATGTGCATAGGTTTACCGATGTTGTTCATGCAAGAGAAATTATAAGCAGTTATCCACTTATCCACCGGGTAGATCCAAATATTAATGATCCTAAGCAGATCCATTATTAGATCCAAAGAGATCCTCGATCGCTGAGAGCCGCGCTATTACTGGCTTCAGAAGGGGTTGTCATAAGCTATAGAGAGATGAAGATAAGCTGTGACAAGTATCATATAAACTACACCGAGAAAAATCTATGCTATAACCAGCAAACATTATAAGCTATAGTCAGATTAAAGTTGAAATTGGTTGTATAACTTGTGCATTAAAATGAGCCTATTTATCATTCAGCTACGATGTTTTTTTAACATTAGGGTGATCCCTACGCTCTACAATTCACAGATCCGGAGCTCGTCTTGGAAAACGAAAACAAAGATCTAAAAACGCTGTTTGAAGAAGTGGATAAATCTACTGGCGAGCTAATTACGCTCACTCCAAATGCTAATAATACGGTCCAGCCAGTTGCTCTTATGCGGCTTGGCGTTTTCGTACCAACACTTAAATCTCTGAAGAACAGTAAAAAAAACACATTATCCAAGACCGACGCCACTGAAGAGCTTACACGTTTGTCGCTGGCTAAAGCGGAAGGGTTCGATAAAGTAGAGATTACTGGTCCAAGACTGGATATGGATAATGACTTTAAAACTTGGGTCGGTATTATTCACTCCTTTGCCAAACATAAAGTGATTGGCGATAAGGTGCAGTTGTCGTTTGTTGAATTCGCCAAACTTTGCGGGATCCCATCCAGTCAATCCTCACGCAAGCTGAGAGAGCGTATTAGTCCCTCATTAAAGCGTATCGCGGGCACTGTAATATCGTTCTCTCGCACGACTGAAAAACATACCAAAGAATACATAACGCATTTGGTCCAGTCCGCATTCTACGATACCGAGCGTGATATCGTAGTGCTGCAGGCAGATCCGCGATTGTTTGAACTTTATGAATTTGATAAGAAAGTTCTTCTTCAGCTTAAGGCCATTAACGCATTGAAACGTCGCGAATCAGCGCAAGCGCTATATACGTTCATCGAAAGCTTGCCCAAGGATCCTGCCCCCATATCACTGGCTCGCTTACGAGCAAGGCTGAGCCTGAAGTCACCTGTATTCTCGCAAAACCAGACCGTTCGACGAGCGATGGAACAGCTCAAGGATATTGGTTATCTTGATTACACCGAGATACAGCGTGGCCGTAGCGTACTGTTCAACGTACATTATCGTAGACCAAAGCTAAAAGCCCCTAAAGATGCCAGTGAAGAGAATCCCAAGCAGGCAGCAAGTCCTACAAAGACGTTGGATCCAGCACTCAGCGAAAAACTCCAGCTTCTTGAAAAATTGGGCATCACGATGGATGATCTGGAAAAACTCTTCCGTAGTAAGTAAACAGATAAGCTATAACCAGTAACCTACATCTAAGCATAGTCTGCAGTGAGATATTGATATGGTCAGCACTCACTACAGCTTATATATATGCTCCTGTCAGTAATTTTTTCCTATCAAGTCTGCTATAGAAGCGCTTCTTGATCGGGTTTACTCGCTATAGCTTATGCATTCTCCCGGAGGGCCTTCTACAGCTTATACATTGTTATGCCTGTTGGGAGGTTTCTCCTTATAGCTCATCTTAAAATGTATGTGAGTACTCACTTTCTTCTTGAGCCAAAACCTGCAAGTTCTTAAAAATAAAGCAATATGGAATATGTTAAACAAAATAAGCTATAGAGAGCAACCTGCTCTCTATAGCTTATGTGGTTCATCATTGAGCTTGGGTAGCCTGCTACAGCTTATGTTATAAGCTGTAGCAGGCTGATGCTCACTACAGCTTATTTTAGTTAGAGGGATTGTCGCAGAAAATATGATGGCAATTTCCCCCATTCCCTTGATACAACGCTACTAGCACCTGAATGAATGGGGCATATCTCGGGTATATTCTTAATTTGTCAGCCAGAAGGGTGGTTCCGTGTTTGGCCACACTTTTGTTTAAGGTGCGCTGTAGATCCTGCTGGAAGCTTATGAGATTAAAAAAGTGGTTCTGCGAATTGAGAATTAGAACCTCTGCGAACTGTCTTTTGGCTCATACCAGCTTTATTGATGTTATTAGGATTTATGTGACAAGGTCACTTGGCAGTTACACCGTTCTGGACTGACCCCACGCCCGTAGACAAATTCTGTCCTCACGATTGGGCCTGTTCGAAGGCCTCCGGACTGACGCCGCC
>NZ_QODH01000026.1:0-6703 GCF_009935945.1 Kosakonia sp. MH5
GCCATTTTACTCGGAAAAAAAGTTGATCCATATACTGCTATTCCTCGATACATACTCGACGCTATTGCTTTTGCCCAAAAAAAAAAAAAAAAAGAAGTCTGGTTCAACATCCTTAGCTATCGAATGAACTTCATAGAAGAGGACGATCCATTTGTAAACCCTAAGACCCTGGCTGAATTTAGAACCAAGTTACAGCTGTTTAAAAATGGCGACATCGACTTCGTCGGCATTAAAAATGAGATGTTCGCTGATTTTCCTGATGATCGTATTAACGATGTACTTGAGGTCTTCTAGCTATGTTCACATGGGATGATGGGGATCTGAATTCTGAGCAAGATGCCGCCATCCGCGAGCCTGGCAGCGTATTTCTCATTGCATGTCCTGGCAGCGGAAAAACACGCACTCTCACCTACAAAATTGCCTATGAATTGTCGCAGTTGGGGTCGAACAAGCAGTTCATCGTCGCGATCACCTATACTCATCGCGCTGCAGACGAGATCCATGAGCGTATTGAAAACCTCGGGGTTGATACATCCAGGCTCTGGATAGGCACGATCCATTCATTTTGTCTCGAATGGATACTGAAGCCTTATGGCATCTACCACGAAGCGCTGGATCGCGGTTTTCGAGTCATTGACCTGCATGAGCGCGAAAAGGTGCTGGAGAACCTGTGCCAACCCTATCAGAAGCCAAAAATCACCTTCTGGGACTGCGAGTATTTCTTTACCGATAAGGGCTATGTAATTTCGTGCCCGCAAGACTGGAAATACACAGGTCTCGCTGAAATCCTGGAGCAATACTTCGACTATCTCCGGGAAACCCGACAGATCGACTTTGAATTGATTCTCTACTACGCCTATCAGTTGATCGCTGCGCAGCCTCAGATCAGCGCCATTCTCGGGCAGCTATTTTCCTTCATACTGGTCGATGAGTATCAGGATACGAAGCGCATTCAGTACTCCATCATTGCGTCCATTCTGAAAGCGGGTCAGGGAACGAAAGCTTTCATTGTCGGCGACCCAAATCAAGCCATCTATGAATCACTAGGTGGGTACCCAATCTCCTTCGAGGAGTTCCAGTCAATGGCTGGCATCAAGCTAAAGGAGCTTGAACTTTCCCAGAACTATCGTTCTTCCGAACGCATCATCAAGTACTTCGGAAACTACAACGTATACGACACGCGTATTGAGGCCGCATCCAACGACAAGGCATACCCCAGCCTGATTTCGTTCAATGATTCGGTGAGCAAAGACGGACTGGAAGATGAGTTGATCCGGCTCATCCGCTTCAATATCGAGACCATTGGCATTCCGCCTCATGAGGTTTGCATCCTCGCGCCTCAGTGGATGCACTTGGCGAGCATGACGCGTCGTTTGGTCGCTAGCATGCCCGAGTATGCGTTTGACGGCCCCGGCATGGTGCCGTTCGCGCGGGATCTGGATAATTTTTGGTACAAGTTATCAAGGATCGCTCTTACACAGGCGTCTCCTGGCATGTACGTGCGCAGACTGCGTTGGGCTGGAGAGGTTCTCAATGATCTTGAGGGAGTAGGCGCAAATGTATCCATGCTCACGCGGCAGAGCTTGTTGAGGGAGTGTAATACCATCACCATTGATGCTACAGATGGGCTGGTTTATCTCAGGTTCTTCTTCGATAAGCTGTTTTCGAATCTAGCTTTCGACATTCAGGAATTCACGCAGCTTCACGAGCATTACGAGGCATTCTTCGAAAGTTCACAGGCAAGGATCGACAGACTGAAGAAGGAAGGCACAGAAATGATCGGAGACATTGCCACTTTCAGGAAGGTTTTCCAGAGTCGAACCGGCATCACGATATCAACAATCCACGGTATCAAAGGGGCGGAGTTCGATGCCGTCATTGCCTATGCACTGCTGGAGAACATGCTGCCAAACAGAAATGACCGCAACGGGCAAGATAGCGCGATGAAACTGCTGTATGTCATCGGTTCTCGTGCACGGAAAAACCTGCATCTTATCTCTGAGTGTGGGCGCATCGACAAATTCACTCGTACGGAATACCAAGCGACTAAAAAGCTTTATGCATGCCGCTTTGAGTACGACCAAATACCATAATTAATAATAACTGACGCTCCCATGCTTATCTGACCGGGCGAGATTATAAAGTCAACGCGTCTTTGCACGCTGGTGCGACGATTGTTATGCGCAAACGCTGGGCTTGGTTCATTTATTCGCCAGGTTTCATCTAGGCAAAGCGAAAAACTCAAACAGCGCTTACCCGCTCTTATGTGAGAGGAACGGATGAGTAAGTGTCCATAATGTAAGAGCTAGGACATAAATTTTTTACTAAGGTGAAGGCGTGGCAATCTTTGACATTGAAAAGGACGAATTACTTCGGCTCTCCGATACCCAGCTAGAAGAGTTGATAGCTCGGCTAGCAGAAGCTGAAGTGGCAATGCTTGGCTATAGCCCAGCATGTGTAAATTGGTCTGGTTCAATTACGGCCCCTGACGGAGGAATTGATATCCATGTTCAGGTTCCAGTTGAACAACTGAAACCTGGCTTTCTTATAAGGCCTGATACGGTCTTCCAGGTAAAGAAACATAAGATGCCAAAGGCTGCAATTGAGAAGGAAATGGGCACCGGTAAAGCGCTTTCACCCATCATATCTGAACAAGCCAGAAAACAGGGCAGCTACATCATTGTCAGCCTAAGTGATGATTGCTCGCCGTCTGGAAAGACAGATCGTCTTAAAGCGATGAGGGATGCAGTAAAAGATGATCCTAACAAAAGCAATCTTCATCTTAATTTCTACGACCGTTCCAAACTCATTCAATGGCTGCGCCAACACCCATCAGTCATGCTGTGGGTAAAAGGAAAGCTTGGACAAGGGTATTCTGGTTGGCAACCATACGGTGCGTGGAGCAACCCACCACAAGGTGTTTCAGACACTTTAATCTCAGCCCCAGGTGTAACCATTTCCCTACCGTCGGGAAAGGGGCAAAAACTCAGAATTGCTGAAGCAATTAACCCAATGCGAGCACTTATTCGTTCGACGAATAAGGCGATTCGTATTACAGGATTGTCTGGAGTTGGGAAGACTCGAATCGTTCAGGCGCTCTTTGATGAAACAGTTGGAACAGATGCGCTTGATCGGACAGTAGCTATTTATGTTGACACTGGCTCTGAGCCAGTACCATCGGCTACAGCAATGCTTGATAAGCTACTCGCTGAAGGCCGAAGAGCAATTATGATCCTTGATAATTGCCCATCAGAACTCCATGCTTCGCTTGCCAGCAAAGTATCAGCCGCAGGAAAAGAAGTAAGCCTCATCACGATCGAGTACGACATTAGGGATGACAAACCACAGACAACTGAGGTCATCCATATTGAGACAGATGGTCCAGAGGTGGCAGAGCAACTTCTTATCCGTCGCTTCTCGGCTATTGGTCAGAATAATGCCCGACGTATTGCTGAGTTCGCAGATGGGAATGCAAGAGTTGCATTGGCTATAGCGGAAAGAGTGAAAGAAGGTGAGAGTTTGGCTTTGCTTTCTGATGCGCAGTTGTTTAATCGCTTGTTTGAACAGCGTAATCATCCCGACGGCAATTTACGGGAGCAAGCTGAAATATTGTCACTGGTGTATTCTTTCTCGGTATCGAGTACAGATGCTGCTACCGATGAATTGGAAATATTGGGGGCGCTCTTTGGGTATCCCAGAATCCAGTTATACAAAGCTGTTAAGCAGTTGATGGAACGTCATCTTGTTCAGAAAAGATCTCACTGGAGAGCGATTCTTCCCCAAGCAATTGCTAACAAGTTGGCAGCATCTGCACTTGATAGTATCCCGGTTGATCAGCTTAGGGCGACCTTTGAAAACCCCGGGCGGCAACGTTTATTGATGTCGTTCGCACACAGGTTGGGACTGCTACACGACCATGCTGTGGCTAAAGAGATCGTTAAAGCTTGGTTGCACCCTGAAGGGCTGCTTGGGCAGATAGTAAACTTGGATGATGTATCGACACGAATACTTAATTATGTCGCCCCAGTTGCCCCTGGAGCTTTGCTTGAGCGGATTGAAGAAACGCTTGTTACGTCTAATTTTGAGAATATTAAATCACGCTACAACCCACAACGAACAGCAATTATCAATTTGTTGCAGTTACTTGCGTATGAATCGAGATACTTTGAGCGATGCATTAAGCTCTTAATCTGCATCGCAGACCAGGAAAGCGCGAGCAATAATTACGATTCGACTCGAAATAAGATAACGCGGTTTTTCCAACCTCACCTGTCCGGCACCCATGCTTCCTTGGCTCAACGTATTGCGAGGATGAATGAATGCATTACATCAGGTATAGCCGGGCGTAGAGGGCTGGGCATTAAAATGCTTGAAACGGCTCTCGGCGGACCACCGTGGACAGGATTCGGGATTAATGAGTTTGGGGCTCGGCCAAGAGATTATGGATTTCGGCCTAGCTACGATGAACTTGTTGAGTGGCTGATCGCCTTCATAGACACTGCGGTGAAAATAGGAACTTCGGGAGTTCTCGAACTTGAAAACGATGCTCGGCGGATCTTGGCTGATAAGTTTCGCTGGATCTGGCGTCATGAAGGAATAAGAACAAAATTAATTGATGCAGCTCGCATGTTCCATGCCTACCGTCCTTGGGGTGAAGGTTGGAAAGCTGTCCGCTCAACAATTTACTTTTCCCATACAAAACGAAAAGAAAAAGAAGATATAGAACCTTTGCCGGAAATCCTTGTGACATTGGAACGAGAATTGGAGCCTAAAGACCTGGTTCCGGCAGTCATGGCTTATGTACTCAGTAAAGGGCGCGACTTTTTGATGCCAGATGCCGATTTTGAGTATGAGGGACCGAATAAATTTAAAAAAAATAAGGAAATACTAGATGCTAAAGCTTTCGAATTGGGGCAAGAATTTGCAGTATCTTCCCATGAACTTGATGAGTTGGGCCCTGATTTATTTTCACGAGGTGGGATGCCCTATCGCATCGAATTTGGTAAAGGATTAGCCAGAGGGGCTCCTGACCTGCGAGTCTATTGGCAGCAATTAGTTATTCAGTTGGATCTACAACATCAATCTCAAAGTGATTTTTCGGTCATTAGAGGTTTTATTGAAGAAACTAACTCTATCGATTCAGCACTGGTACAGGAATTGCTTGACCAGTGTGCACAGCATTCTGAGCTTCGATCCGAGTTAGTCAACCTGCATCCTTGGCGGGAGTTTACTGAAATCGACTTGGATCGCTGCATGTCGCTTCTGGATGACCCTGACATACAGCCACACATGTACGGAGCAATTCTGTGGGGGGGGCAGTTCTCTAATTTGCCAGAAAGTCGTGTTCTCGAGCTTGCACAGAAACTTCTGAGTAAACCGGGTGGTGATGAAGTAGTTTTGGAAGCGCTGAATATGAAAGTAGCTTATGAAGGAGATATTGCAGACACACTAGGTCCTGCACTACGAAAGGTCGGCCTTTCTGCTGCAATCCAGAGATTCAGAAGAGATCACAATGATTTAGGCGGGGGGCTAGATTATGCTATGGAACGTGTTATCAATGCCGCATTGCGCTTCGATGGCAACGAAGCTGAAAAGCTAGAATGGTTGAATAAAATCTTCGCTGTCGTTGATGAGTATTTTGGCAACATTTATTCGTTCGAAAACGCTATCGGTATTACCGCTGCACTGATGCCAAAAGAGTTTCTCAGTCGCGTTTTTGATGGTACGGAGGAACAACAACAAAGGCGACTGCATTTCATCAAAAATGATGATTCATATCCGTCTCCTCTTGCGAAAATCGATGTAGGCATTTTGATTGAATGGTGCGATACCAATAATGATCATCACATATGGGCTTCAGTCGCTTCAGGAATTAACCTATGGTCGAAGGGCGACGAGCAAGGCCGTATTTCATTGCAAGATGATGCAGTGAGATTTCTAGAAGCCTCTCCAGATCCAGGAGCCATCCTTGAGATTTTTGCCGAACACGTAGCTCCTTCATCATGGTCCGGTAGTCGAGCGAACGAGATGCAACCTAGGGTTGAAGCCATAGGCCAGTTGGTTACCCACAAGAGTGCAGACATATCTAAGTCAGCTAGAGCTGTATATGAAAAACTAACTCAATGGGTTGAAAACGAAAAAGAACGCGAATTAAGGGAAGATAGTGAAAGGGAACAGCGATTTGAATAAAGGCTTAGCAATAGCCCATACAAACGTTCTGCGTTAAGGAGAAAGTAATGGAATCTGCTCGTGACAAACGCACCGGAGAAAAGGTGGATGCTGAAGAACTCTGGTTGTAAGTATCCCTGCGAAACGGACCATTCACTTTTAGAGATCTTCCGACATACTGATTATGTCCCCTGAGGAGATCGCCATGCGTAAAGCCCGATTCACCGAACACCAGATCATTGCCGTTCTGAAGTCCGTCGAAGCCGGACGTACCGTGAAGGATGTCTGCCGTGAAGCCGGTATTTCTGAAGCCAGCTATTACAACTGGAAAGCGAAGTTTGGCGGGATGGAATCCTCTGATATCAAAAAGATGAAAGACCTGGAGGATGAAAACCGTCGCCTCAAACAGATGTTTGCTGATCTCAGCCTTGAATGCCGGGCACTTAAAGACGTCATCGAAAAAATGTATGGTTCGCCCCCGTTTTGCAAGCACACGATGATTAAAGCTGTTTGCGTTAATGTATCCGGCCTCTTG
>NZ_QODH01000027.1:0-6569 GCF_009935945.1 Kosakonia sp. MH5
CAGCGCCTCGCGCCCGGAGAGTTTCCAGAAAAGCAGCCCCTCCACGGGCAGCCTGACCGATATTCTGTTCACCATAAACAATGAGTCCGTAAAAAGGCTGATACCTTAAATCGCACTTGCTGTGCGTTCGTTTTTTAAGTTGGAAATAGTGCGTGTCGTGCGATGTGCGTTACGGAGCCAACATCAGCACTTTGAACTGGCTGGGAACAATGCGCATACCAATGGCATTGGTCGAGTTTTGCAGACTCACGCTGGTTAAGCGTGTCGCTGGCGTGCCTTTAAGCAGCACGGTGAATGCGCCGGTCAGATGGCGCGATGGCCCCATTACCGTGCCGGACGCAACGCCGGTTGCCACACCGGGATTATCGCCATTCGTCAGCGGCGTTACCGTCGCCATATTGTGCGCGGGCATTCCCATAAACAGAATGTTAAGGGCGTTCGGAATAGCGGTCGGCCCCAGCGCAATATCCGGATAAGGAATCGGTGTGGGCGCAGGCATCGGGGTCAGGCAAACATCCGGGAACGCAAGATCGACCCCCATCAACTGGCAATTGGCAAACATATTCCCTCCTTACCCCATATGGATCTGTTCAGAATCGACTTTGGTGATCGCTTTCGAGGTGATCACGGTATTTTGCGCATGCAGGCGCAGATAATCTTCCGCTTTCATATCGAGTTGCCCGGCGCGGACATGCTCGGTCTGGCGCGTGTGGCGAAAAAGCTGCTGGCTGAGCTGCGTGACGGTCTGCCAGACCGACTCCGCGCGTTTCCCCACAATGCGCGACAGCGATACCCAGGCCGAGATTTTTTCGCCGCTGTAGTTCATCTCGCTGATATGGCAATCGCTTTGTAGCGCATTGATATTCAAGGCTTCGCTGCTCAGACTTAACGCGCCCTGGCTTGTGATATGCAAATCGCCCGGCACGCTAAGTTCAGCACTATTCGGGTTGAGCCGCTCCAGTACAGCAAGCAACCACATCTGGTTTTCGACCGCGCTAATCAGTACGGTATCGCCCGCCTGCGGCGCAATGACGCAGCTAACTGCCCGACGGCAGTGCCAGCCGCGCCCTTCACTTTCGACCATCAGGCTGCCGTCATCGAAGCAGTGGGTCACAAGCGCTGCGAATTGCCCGGCCGGGATCGCCGCCGTAAGCAGTTGATGGTTGATATTGTTCATAGGAGATCTCCGTAGATTTTGCTGTGGCGTTCGGCGCTCCAGGCTTCCGCCGCCAGTAACTCTTCGTCGTATTCGAGGATGCCTTTGCGATCGGCAAAGCGCGCATTGTCCTGCCGGGAGCGATGGAAGCGCGTGCGGGAGAACGCGGCGCCGCGAAAATCGGCTTCACGCACATCGGCAAAAGAAAAATCAGCGTAGGTAAAATCGCACAAGGTAAATTCCGTTCGCCGTGCTGCAATCTGTTGCAGGATGCTCTGGAAAAAGCGGCTCTGTTTAAAACTTGCCTGATTGAGTGTCGCACCGACAAAAATAGCCTGATCAAACACGCTGCTTTGGGCGTTCGCACCGCTCAGGTCAGCTTCCATAAACAGCGCCTGAGTCGCGTTGACACTGCACAGTTGCGCCTGCTTTAGCGATGCGCCTTTAAAGTTACATTGCGTAAGCTGCGCGCCGGTAAAATCCACGCCATCCAGTTGGTTATCGGTAAACTGGCAGCCGATAAACTGCTGCTGCACATAGCGTTTCCCGCGCTGGTCGCAGTTAAAAAAGACCGACCGCTCAAACTGGCTCCCCTGCATATCTGTCTCACGCAGATCGATAGAAAACCAGGTCGTCATCAGATTGCGGCAATTGGCCAGAGCTGCGCCATCAAGCGGGCTTTCATAAAAAGTGGAGCGTTCCAGCGCCGAGTCGGTGAACAGGCTGTTGATCAGGGAACAGCGCATAAATTGACTGGCGTCACTGGTCGAGCTGGAAAAATCGCTGTTAACAAGATTGCACTCATTAAACACACAGTGCGTTAAGGTCGTACCGCTGGCGTTAATACCCGGCATTGCACACTGGTTAAAGATGGTTTCATCCAGTTTTGCCCCGGCTATGTTCGCACCGCGAAATTCACATTCGGTAAAGATGCTCTCCTTCAGGTTCGCGCCTTGCAGATTCGCACCCTGTAGCGAAACCTCCTGAAAGATACCGCCAGAAAGATCGCATCCCCGCAGGTCTATACCATTGAGGCTAAGTTCGATAATGGCTTCGCCGCCCTTCACTTTCTGCTGTAATTGCGCCGCAGTTAATGTGCTCATATCACCTCTCCATCACGCTTCGGCAGCGTTTTTACCCGTTTGGTATAAGCGCCGTGAAAGTGTGTTGCTTTACTGGTAATGGATTGCGATAAATCAGCACGAAACAGATTCGCATAGCTGAGATCGGCACCTTCAAGGCGGCTCTTTTGCAACATGGCCCCCATCAGATTGGCCTCGTTAAAGCGCGCCTGGCGAAAATCGGTGCGCATAAACAGGCTGCCAGTGAGCGTCGCACCGCTGAAGTCGGCATTTTCGCACTGTGCTTCGCTGAAATCGCTGTTATCCAGCGTTGCCCGCCGAAAATGCGCCCGCATCAGCAGCGCCTGACGGAAGTTACTCTGTTTCAGATGCGCGCCACTGAAATCCGCCCCCGCCAGCGAGCCGCCCGATGCGACGGCGCAGGTAATCAGCGAGGCATGGGCAAAGTGAGCGTGTTCAAGCTGGCTCTCCACCCAGGAGCAGCTATCAAGCTGGGCATGAGCGAATGTCGCGCTGAGAAGTTCGCATTTGATAAAGCTGGTTTTTGTCATCGCCGCGTGGCTAAAGTCAGGTTGCGGCAGCACCAGTTCCATAAAGACACAGTTATCCAGCATTGCATGCTGAAACAGGCACTGGCTGAATCCCGTCTCTCGCAGCAGCACATTGCTGATGCGGGCATGGCTGAAATCACAGGCCTCGAACAGGGCGCCGCTCATTTCCGTCTCCGTAAATTGCGCCCCGTGAAAATCCGTCTGCTTGCACTGCGCCAGCGCGAGGCAGGCATGATCCAGTTGGCATCCGCGCAGCGATGCGTTTTGCAAATCAGCACGTGCCAGCATCGCCTGAGTCAGGTTCGCGCCCTCAAGCTGGCAACCGCTGAGATTGGCGCACTCGAGCAACGCCTTATGAAAGTTTGCGCCACGGAGATCCATTCCGGAAAAATCCGCCCCGGTCAGATCGAGTCCGCTGAAATCGCCACCCTGCGCCATGGTGCGTTCCGCACGCTGGCGGATAATCATCGCAATGTCGCCCGTCAGTTTGATGGCTGGCGGTTGCTGGGCTGCGGACATCAGATACATCTGGTGCAGCGCTTCCCGGCTTTCGGCCAGCTTCTTCTCACTCAGTTGGGAGGCGTTACGCGCCAGCAACTCCTGCATTCGGTGCATTGATTCCGGCCCGCGAACGGCGTTATTGCCGCCTGCGGCATCCGCGTAGCGTGCTTCCATCTCAGCTTTACGCGCTTCGGCCTGCTGCTGCATGTTGGCAGCTTTTCGCTCCATCTCTTCAATAAACTCAGGCAGTTCATCAAGCTTTGGCAGCGCAGGCTCGTCACTCTCTTTCAGGATGTCACTGACATCACTGCCCTGCGCTTCCATCCTCGCACGGTGCTGCTCGCGCAACTGCAGCGCACGAGCATTCTGGTTTTCACGCATCGGGCTGTGATTTTCCTGCACGTCGTTATCGATCCAGGCACAGATGACCTCTTCTGGCAGCAGATCTTTCTCGCGAAAGGCAAACAGCGCACCTTTTTCTTTGTCGAGGCGCTGATTGAGCACTTTGCGGTAGTGGTTAACAGAGCGTGTTGCGCCGTTTTTCTCCAGCGCGGGCATCAGATGCAGCACGTCAGCGGCATCGTCTTCATTTATTCGCTGATTGCCCTGCCAGATGAGCACCATCTGCTCCAGATGCGGGAAAAACCATACGGTGGTAGCGCGCAGGGCAATCTCTTCAAACAGGATCTCATCACCCCGCTGACGCTGGATAAAGCAGCGCGCCTGCCAGGGCGGTAATGTGCCTTCCTGCACAGGTTTTTGCGGATGCATATTCCAGATGCGCCAGGTGGCCTGCGGCGGCAGCGAATCGCGATCTTCCCACCACTGATCGGGGCTGGCGGCGTTAAATACGCGCCAGTCGATATCGGGAGCAAAACCGGGGAAATCATGCTGCAGCCAGCGAGCATCATAGTTTTTACCCATCCGGCGAAAACGGCGCGGCCACAGCAAATCCAGCGGGCCAAAGCTTGCTGGTTCAGGCTTTTCACGGGGTGAAACCATGCGCTGATGCAACGCTTCAATGTTGGGCAGGCGGCGATACTGCGTGCCGTTGTGCGTCTCCGTCACGGCCCCAACGCCGTGCGGATTTTCGTCATACCCTGCGCCGCCAAAAGCCCGGCTCCAGTCGAGGCGCATCTGTTCAAACGGCTGTGGCTCTGTCGGCCGCGAACCCGCCCAGTAGCGATCGCCGGTAACAGCCAGTGTTTTAACCAGTTTATCGACTTCGATGCGTACCGCGCAGGTCGTTTTGTCCTGATGATGCTGCGTGTAGGCGTATCCCGTGGCGAGGAATTCCGCACGTGCTTTCGGAATGGCCATATCCACTACTCCGCCGCTGGTTTGTAACTCGCTGGCGGCCAGTTGCCACAGTTCAACTTCGGGCCGCACTTGCGGCGAGGCACTCATATCGGCGAGCGCCATAACAGAAACACCCAGGTGATTTTGTCCCTGCAAACGAAATGGCCGATTTAATACGCTCAGTCGTAGCGGTTTAATAATCTTCATAAAACATCCTTTGGAAGATTAAGTATGGTGTTGGAGTGGTAAATTTTTTTATTTAGTACGTCTGGAAGATTGTGTCTGAATGGGGGCTTGCAGTGTTGCCTGTCTCTTAATTAATGTGCGTCGACGGCGGCTCATGCAAACTGCTGGCGGTGCTATACAGTAAAAATGCCAGAGTGAATTGAGTCACTATTAACCGGCTCTCAATCCATACTGGCATCTTCGTTTATTGACCAAGTACTAGCGGCTTGTCGTAAATAGCGATTTTCTTCGGATCCTTCGGGTCATATTTTATTGTTGTGCCATTGCCTTCTTTAAACTGCTCAATTTCTTTAAAGGTCAAGGCCTTCATTGTTGTCGCTTCAACCACCTGGTGTTCTGCCGTCTTAAATCTGAGTGTTAATTTATACACCGGTTTATTACCGTCCCAACTGCTTGTTTGCTCGGTATAAATAATATCAGCGTTAACGGCGATCCCATTTTTTAATACCGCATCTTGCGAAAATCCGTCTTTAAGATAGGGATAAAGCGTGGTGTAAAGAAATCTCGCAATGGGAAAGACACCAAAGACAAGGGCAATAACGACCATTGATATGATAAAAGCATTACTCATTTTTTTTCCTGATCTCATAAAAACAGAGTCAACAGTTTAGAAGACATCGATAAACCGCCCGATTTCACGACTGCTTTTATCTGTCTGATCTCCATAGCTTTATTACTATATCCGAAAGTATTGTGTGAAATTGAGACGTTGCTATGTGAGAGCGACGCGCCCGTTCGAGATGCGGAGACCCCCGTAATACTCTCAGACGCGCCAGTCATGCTGAAGTTGTTACCTACAAAACTTTCTTTGTGAGAGGAAGCCCGGGATACCATAAAAGGAACATCAATACTCACTTTACTGTCGCTCTTGATGGTTATTACATCCGGGCTAAAAACTGTGATTGTCCCGGCATTCACATTTTGTGTCCAGTTACCGCTATTTACGTCAATCGTCACACCACCATCAATGGTCTCTTTCCTTCCCCCCGCAGCAATGGTTGTCTCCTGACCGCTATCATATTTTTCTGTTAGCTTGTCGGTGACATGGTGCAACTCAGTTCCTTCAATATTGGTCGTGCGTCCACCTTTTATTGTTACGGTATCACCACCGCTGGTGATATCCAGCGTGCGGCCATTCTTGATGGTTTCTGTCTGGCCATTATTGAACGTTGTGGTTTCTGCATCGTCCACCGTGGTGGTGCGTTTTGCGCGGTAGTAGAACGTGCCGTCACCGGTGACATCATCTTTCTGCTCTTTCAGGATCGTAGTGGTGCGGTTGCCATCGACATTCACCGTCTTATCATTCTCGACTGACACTTTCATGTCTTTTTCAGAATGGAGTTCAACGGATTCGCTGCCTGGACGATCCTCAAAGAACAAGTAGCTGGCGTTATCTTTATTGCCATCTTTACTGCGGGTCATAAATCCCATGCGGGTCGAGTCATCCGGCAGCGCCCACGGCGGCATGCTGGCCTCGTTGTAGACCCGCCCGGTGATGATTGGCCGGTCCGGATCGCCGTTGATGAAGTCGATCACCACTTCGTCGCCGACGCGCGGGATTTGTACCCCGCCAAAGCCCTGGCCCGCCCAGGCGCTGGAGACGCGCACCCAGCAGGAGCTGGTGTCATCCCCTTTTGCCAGACGGTCCCAGTGGAATTTCACCTTCACCCGGCCATATTTGTCCGTCCAGATGCTCTCCCCCTGCGGGCCGACCACTTTCGCCGTCTGCGGGCC
>NZ_QODH01000028.1:0-4911 GCF_009935945.1 Kosakonia sp. MH5
GCGTTATCGATCTGATCGAATGCGCGGGCAGAACCACCGTAGGTTTTTGCCAGAACGGTAGTGATTGCAGCAGTCAGCGTTGTTTTACCATGGTCAACGTGGCCGATAGTACCGACGTTAACGTGCGGTTTTGTACGTTCAAACTTTTCTTTAGACATCGATTGTCCCTCTAAGACACGGATAAATCGGTGATATCACCACATCAACCAGGCAACATGCCCGACTTGTTGAATGCTAAATAACAGAAGAAAAACCAGGGAGGAGAAATGAAGTGGTGCTGATACCCAGAGTCGAACTGGGGACCTCACCCTTACCAAGGGTGCGCTCTACCAACTGAGCCATATCAGCACATCGTGGAGCGGGCAGCGGGAATCGAACCCGCATCATCAGCTTGGAAGGCTGAGGTAATAGCCATTATACGATGCCCGCATCCTGAAACTCGGCTACCCAGTGCTTCTGTATTGTCGGGAGAAGATTTTCTCTCCCTAAGAGCTGATTCACTACTGACACCAACTCTGGTTACGTTTTAGCGTAACTGAAAATGGTGGTGGGGGAAGGATTCGAACCTTCGAAGTCTGTGACGGCAGATTTACAGTCTGCTCCCTTTGGCCGCTCGGGAACCCCACCGGACTTGATGGTGCCGACTACCGGAATCGAACTGGTGACCTACTGATTACAAGTCAGTTGCTCTACCTACTGAGCTAAGTCGGCATCAAGTAGCGCGCATTCTAGGGAGACAGAGGAGTTGATGCAACAAAAAAATTGCACAAAACGTTCTATCGCTCACATTTTGCACGACACCCCATATAAACGCTGTAATTTCATGCAAGGAAGTATAAAAAAACAGCACCATATTCCACGACTTTGCGCCGCTAAGCCTCCTTTAACCGCGACAACATCGGGCATCTCTTCGGTGTGACTGCGTTAACATGGTGCAAAAAACCGTCATCGCAGTGAATATCTCTGAAGCCAGACCCAGATTGTGAGTTGGATCACTAATTGCATTGCTTTAGCCACCAACCCAATGGAGGTTTCACGATGAAAATTGTCTTGTTAAACGCAGCTACTTTGCCGGTCTACTGTCCGGAACTCGCCGAACTGCTGCTTGATGCACTTCATAGTGGCGCCTCTATCGGGTATCAACGCGCGATTAGCCAGCAGGAAGCAGAAAACGCCTTCTCACGATTACGCAACGAGCTGGAAACAGGTGAACGCCTGATCTGGATTGCACGCGATGAACAGGGCGTTGCCGGCAGCGTCAGCCTGCAACTCCCTACGCAACCTGAAGCACTGAACAGAGCCAACATAAAATTGTTGCTGGTACACCGCCGCGTGCGGCGCACCGGTATTGGGAAGAAGCTCCTGGCGGAGCTGGAGAAAACAGCCTGTATGCGTCAGCGCGGTCTACTGTGGCTGGAAACACCGTCAGGTTCTGCTGCAGAAGCGTTTTATCGTTCGCAAGGATATCGCTGCCTTGGGGAAATTCCCGATTATCTCTGTTCAGCGGATGGTTATTACCAACCAGCGGCCATTTACTTCAAACGTTTATTTGCGGTTAATCAGTTTGTTCGTTCTATTGCCAGCTGATGTGCAGAGCGTGATGCTTTCCCTGGAAAGCATCACGCAGACGCGATTTTTCATATTATTCCCTGTCATCTGGTGTTAACCTCCTGCCCATTGATCCCACTTATTTCAATAACGTCGAGCCATAGCATTACCTTAAGAGACTCTCTCTCTCACAACGTACCGGAAGCCTACGTGACGAGGGGTAATAGCAGGCAGATAAAGCTTATGAGTAAAAAAGAGCAAACGTTAATGACGCCTTACTTACAGTTTAATCGCAGCCAGTGGGCTGCTCTTCGTGATTCAGTTCCGATGACGCTTACTGAGGGCGAAATCGCACGATTAAAAGGCATTAATGAAGACCTTTCTTTGGAAGAAGTTGCAGAGATTTATCTCCCCCTTTCCCGTTTACTCAATTTCTATATCAGTTCGAACCTGCGCCGCCAGGCCGTACTTGAGCAATTCCTTGGGACGAATGGGCAACGCATTCCGTACATCATTAGCATTGCGGGCAGCGTAGCGGTAGGAAAAAGTACTACCGCCCGTGTGCTACAGGCATTATTGAGCCGCTGGCCAGAACATCGTCGTGTTGAACTCATTACGACTGATGGTTTTCTGCATCCCAATCAGGTACTGAAAGATCGTGGGCTAATGAAGAAAAAAGGCTTCCCGCAATCTTATGATATGCATCGCCTGGTGCAGTTTGTTTCGGATATTAAATCCGGGGTGCCGAATGTCACAGCGCCAGTTTATTCGCACCTTATATACGACGTGATCCCGGATGGGGATAAAACGGTTGCGCAGCCTGATATTTTAATTCTCGAAGGGTTGAATGTATTACAGAGCGGCATGGATTATCCTCATGACCCGCATCATGTATTTGTCTCCGATTTTGTCGACTTTTCTATTTATGTTGATGCGCCGGAAGATCTATTACAAACCTGGTATATCAACCGCTTCCTGAAGTTCCGCGAAGGCGCATTTACCAATCCTGACTCCTATTTCCACAATTATGCGAAATTATCCGAACAGGAAGCGATTGAGATCGCCTTGTCGCTGTGGAAAGAAATTAACGGCTTAAATCTTAAAGAAAATATTTTACCAACCCGTGAGCGGGCCAGCCTGATTATGACTAAAAGCGCAAACCATGCGGTTGAGCAAGTTCGTTTGCGTAAATAAATAAAGGGAGCGTCTCGCTCCCCTTGTTTATTCTGCACTGCGCAGTGAAATTTCTCCGCCGACCCAGGGTTTTATAACCCCATCCTGTTCAAGCAGTAGTGCTCCCTGCGCATCAATACCCCGGGAAATACCTATAATTTCTCTCTCACCGATAATCAGTTTTACCGGACGATTAATAAAATTATCCAGTTTTTCCCAGCGGGAAAGGAACGGAGCAAGCCCCTCTTGTTCAAAGCATTTCAGGGCGGTACGTAATTCAGTAACCAGACGTATGGCAAGCATGTTGCGATCGATGCGAACACCGGCTTCCTGCAGGTTAATCCAGCTCTGGCTAATATCTTCAGCCTGGGCTTTGCGCATCATCAGATTAACTCCAGCACCAACCACGATCTGCGCCGCATCGCCAGTTTTACCGGTTAATTCGACGAGGATGCCCGCCAGTTTACGATCCTGAAGATAGAGATCATTCGGCCATTTAACCCGCACCTGATCGGCACCTAAATCGCGTAAAACTTCCGCCATTACAATACCGATCACCAGACTTAACCCGATTGCCGCTGCTGGCCCTTGATCCAGACGCCAGTACATGGAGATATAGAGATTTGAACCGAACGGAGAGATCCATTTACGGCCACGGCGGCCACGGCCTGCCTGTTGATATTCTGCCACGCAGGCATCACCCGAATGCAGCTCATTAAGGCGATCCAGCAAATACTGATTTGTCGAATCAATCACCGGTAAAACGGCAATATTCCCCTGAGTAATACGTGAACGGATCAACGCTTCGTCCAGAAGCTGGATAGGCTCCGGTAAACTGTAACCCTTACCCGGAACGGTAAAGACTTCGATTCCCCAGTCACGAAGGGTCTGGACATGTTTATTGATTGCCGCGCGGCTCATTCCCAGGCGTTCGCCCAACTGTTCACCCGAATGGAATTCGCCATCTGCCAGAATAGAAATCAGCGTTAACGGAACGGTATTATCCTTCATGCAATCGTCTCCACGGCATTCACCTCACCGGCGCGGCCGATAAAACGCACTTCCGGCTCAAGCCAGACATTAAACTTCTCGCCTACGCGCTGGCGCACAAGGTGAGCGAGCTGCACCACATCATCGCTTGTAGCCGGCCCGGTATTTATCAGCACCAGTGCTTGTAAATGATGGATCGCTGCACCGCCAATAGCGACGCCTTTTAGCTGACATTGATCGATCAGCCAGCCAGCCGCCAGCTTTACGGAACCGTCAGCTTGCGGATAATGTGGAGCGTCAGGAAAGGCGGAGAGTAAGATGCCCGCCTGTTCTGCTGAGATCACCGGGTTTTTAAAGAAACTACCAGCATTCCCGTTAACTTTTGGGTCTGGTAATTTGCTGGTACGCATACGGCATACAGCGTCAAAAACATCTTTCGGTGTGACCGTCGCGGGATCAAGCCGGGTCAGATCACCGTAGGTCAGTACCGGCCGCCAGTTTTTTGCCAGACGCAAACCGACCGCCGTAATGGCATAACGATTCTGGTACTCATGTTTAAAGATGCTGTCGCGATAGCCGAAACGGCAGGCCTCTGCGGACAAACGCTTAGATTCACCACTGCTGAGTTCTACACAATCGACATAGTTGCAGACGCGCTGTAACTCGATTCCATATGCACCGATATTCTGAATCGGTGAACTCCCCGTGCAACCCGGGATAAGTGCCAGATTCTCAAGACCCGGTATTCCGCGTTCCAGAGTCAGTTGCACCAGGTGATGCCAATTTTCGCCCGCGCCGACGTGTAGATACCATGCATCGGCTTCTTCACGCACCTCAATACCCATAATACGGTTGATAATGACCGTTCCGGAAAAATCTTCCAGAAACAGCACGTTACTGCCTTCACCCAGAATCAGCACGGCCTGCTGGCTCTGTACCGCAGCCTGCCATGCATTGAGCAATTGCTGCGACGTTTCAGCGCAGACAATATGGTGGGCATTCCGATCAATACCAAAGGTATTCCATGGCTTAAGGGAGTGATTCATTAGCGATATCCTGATGCAAAAACACGGCTAAGTTTACCGTATCCAGGTGACGAGCGCTTGTGGTGTTTAAGGCGAGCATAAAGCAAAAAAGCCCCGTGCCGGGGCACGGGGCTTCCTGTCTCTTCCGCCCGGACGCAAAAAGGCCATCCTTCCG
>NZ_QODH01000029.1:0-4790 GCF_009935945.1 Kosakonia sp. MH5
GCCGGAAATAATATCGACGAGATGATTGAAGCCGTGCAGCGTGTTTCGGACATTATGTCGGAAATCTCCGTCGCGACTGATGAACAGAGCATCGGGATTAGCCAGGTCAACGAAGCCATCGTACAAATCGATTCTGTCACCCATCAGAATGCGCAACTGGTTCAGCAGGCGGTCATTGCCGCAAATGCGCTGGAAAAACAAACCCGGCGGCTCACGCAGACCGTGGCTTTCTTCACTACGGCTTGATAAAGGGGATCAAGAACTTTGCCTTGAACCGCGCAATGACAGTTTGTATTGCTGCGTTGCGCGGGATCATAACTTACAGGCTTGAGACGATAACCATACCGATCCGGTATGATAGCCCGATAGAATCCGAACAGATCAGAAACCAAATTCTCACCACTAAAGCCGCTGTCCGTACACCACGAGAATGATCGCAAGCTTTGCAGCCCTTCGAATCTGGATGCAGCATTCATCATCATCGCCAACATGATTCTGTTAATGTCTTCGGTGCTCCGGCCACGCTTAATTTCCCAGCGCGAGAACTTCGCGACACCAAGCCGCGATTTGAACTTGATGATGCCCCTGGCCTGCCAATACAGTCTGCCATGAGCGAGCAGTGGAATTAGCGCTTTACCCCACTTCACAACTTTGCCATCTTTCTTTGTCTCAATAATGTCCGGCAAAGTTGTGCAGTTCAATGCTGCTGCAAACCTTTATCTTGATAAAGTCATCACCGAATAACAAAGAACATCTCCACTGTCAGTCATCATTGACTCAAAAGAAATCGGTTTATACCCCCGTTGAATGTAGAAATGTATAGCAGGTAAAGATGCATCAAGTGTTATTGAGTTATTTTTTTTCAGTATGATCTTTTCCAGAAAATCTATCAGATATCGCCCATATCCTTGTCGTTGGTACCGAGGAAGAATAAATAGTCGGCCTATTTCGTTATTTTTTACACTTCCTGTACCGACGATAATTTCTCCCTCACTGATAAGATACAGCTCTTTGTTATTAATGGCATTTCTAACTTTATCTTTTGAATGGTATGAAAGAAAAAAATTCACCACGCCCAGTGGATAGTACCTTGGGTAAATAGTGCTAATGGTTGTTTCGATAATGGATGAAACACTATCACAATCTTTTTCTTCTGCATGTTTGATTTTCAATGATTAGCCCTCTCATCGACAGGAGAAACTCCAGTATTACCACCTTATTAACACGTAATTTTTGATCCATATGCGCATGAGCGCGGCCTCTATTGATTAACACGCCGTAGTGTTAGAAAAACATGTTTTGTAGTGATGTGATGGATGCCTTTTCCTGAAACAGGCAGTGCCATACTTTTACTGTCTGCGTTTGCAACGGGAGTAAATCACATGAGCATGATCAGGGTTGTTGGTATTGATATCGCCAAATCTGTTTTTCAGGTATGCGTCTGGATGGTCGATGGCTCCGTCGCATGGAACAAAAAATCTCTCTCTCCAAATTGCTGGATACTATCCGACAGTTCGAACCCGGAACGTTTGTTGCAATGTTCTGAGGTGAACATATCACCTCTGCTCAGGTGGCCAAATTCAGTGTGCCACTACAGAAGATATAAAGTTGATAGCAGAGGAATTTGAAGTGGTCGAGGTGCTGTAAGATGAGAGAAAAAGGCCAGCGTTTTATCAGCTGCCATTAATAATAATGTCCGCTTCCGGTAATTGCTGTCAGTAAGAAAAGAAAACCCCGGTTTAATCCGGGGCATGATATGTCACAACAACCCGATAAAAGTTATCCGTTTCCTCCATCCCCGCCATCGCCGCCATCTCCTCCGTTGCCTCCATCGCTTCCTCCATTGCCCCCACTTCCTCCATTACCACCATCACCACCGTTGCCGCCGTTTCCACCGTTGCCGCCGTTGCCACCGTTGCTGGAACCATCCCCATTTCCACCATTGCCGCCGTCCCCCCCATTTGCACCATCCCCTCCCTGTCCACCGGGACCGCCATTTCCGCCAGGGCCACCATCGACTCCGGGGCCACCATCGCCCCCACGACCGCCGTTTTCTCCGGGGCCTCCAGCCCCCCCGGCTCCTCCATTTTCTCCAGGGCCTCCGTTTGTTCCGGGAGTACCATCAACCAGAACAATCCCATGTAAAGGGTGCTCCATTGCTGACCATTTAATCAAAGTATTAGCATGGGCGAATGATGTTAAAGATAAATACATAAGAGCGGGAAATGCACAGACGATTTTTAGACGCATGAGCTGTACCTTGTCTTAAATAAATATTCTCTGCCTGAGGAAGCAGGTATTAATTGTCACATGGGGCGGCAGCCCCTCCTTTACCGGCAGCGCCACCTTTTCCGCCTTTTCCTCCATGCCCGTTGTTGCCATCTTTACCTGGCTGTCCATCTTTACCTGGCTGACCGCATTTTACTGTCACGGCTTGAGGGGAAATGTCCTGAGCTGTTGATTGCGCAGTTGTGGCTGAATAAATATCCGTATTTTCCTGAGTTGTAGCATGTGCTGTACTCAACAGGAAAAGTTCAGAGCTAACTAATAATACGCCTACTTTAAAGTTAGTTTTCATAAGAAAATATCCTGATCAGGTTATATCAAAATAAACTGCCAGGCCGGATCATCTGGCAGGCAAGGTGCTTTCAGTTATTAGTCACCACCATCACCACCATCACCGCCGCCGTCACCATTATCGCTCCCGCTTCCACCGCTGCTTCCATTCCCGTTTCCGTCATTGTTTCCGTTACTACTGCCGTCATTACTGCCGTTTCCATTTCCATCGTGATTGCCGTCGTTGCTGCCGTTTCCATTTCCATCGTGATTGCCGTCGTTGCTGCCGTTTCCGTCGTTCCCACCGTTGCCGCCGTTTCCACCGTTTCCACCGTTCCCGCCTTCCCCTCCGGCTCCGCCATTGCCACCATTACCTGCAAGAATAATCAGGTGATCAACAGAAGGCATATTCATGTGGTGAAGAGGTTCTGATGCACGAGTTAAACCTGTAAAAGCTATCAATAAAAACGCTGCAACTCTGCTTACCTTCATAATTAAAACCTCATATAAAAGTTGTTTTATTTTTGAAAGAAAGTATGCGGATTAGTACCGCAATGAAAATATAACCAGGAAATAGTGAATTTGTTTTTTACAATGTAATTTCTTGTTTCCTTTTTTTTAAAAACCAAACATATGGCATAATTATGAATATTTTATTAAATCCACTTTCATTTACTTCTCGTTTATTCAAAAAGATAAATACCATTATTTTAATTATCAGAATTTATGTTCACTTGATTTTATTTATTAGAGTTTTCTTTGCAAAAAAAACACATAAAAATGAAAGAAAAGAGAGCTGATGCGATGATGTAAGAATGATTTTTTCAGCTTAATTATCGGACATGGACAGTCAGATAAATCCGAAGCCACAGAATAGTAAGGTGTGATTCGGTAAACTTTTAGTGAATTGCGAAGGGCGTTCGGTCTTATGGACGTTTTGCCGAACGCCGGGTGAGCAATGCTCCGTGAATCGCCACGGATAATCCAGGCACTTCTGAGCCGCTGATAATATTGATTTTCATATTCCGTCGGTGGCATCTGACCACTCGAACCATGCCGACGCTTACTGTTATAAAACATTTCGATGTAATCAAAAATATCGCTGCGGGCTTCTTCCCGCGTTCCATAGATCTTTTTCTTTATCCGTTCACGCTTCAGCAACTGGAAAAAGCTTTCTGCAACCGCATTATCGTGGCAGTTACCGCGACGGCTCATGCTGCCCTCCAGGCCGTGTGATTTCAGGAACGACTGCCACTCATGGCTTGTGTACTGACTGCCCTGATCAGAGTGAACCAGCACCTGTTTTTGGGGATTACGCCGCCATACAGCCATCAGCAATGCGTTCAGGACAATGTCCTTTGTCATCCGGGATTGCATTGACCAGCCGATAATTTTGCGTGAGAACAGATCAACAACCACGGCAGGATACAGCCAGTCTTCGTGGGTCCTGATGTAGGTGATGTCCGTTACCCAACGCTCATCCGGAGCATCCGGATTGAACTGTCGCTGGAGCCTGTTGGGCGACACGATACTGGCCTCGCCTTTACGTGCTCGCGGGCTCCGGTATCCGACCTGAGCCTTTATCCCGGCACGTTTCATCAGTCGCCAGACTCTGTTGACTCCGCACTGTTGCCCGGTATCCCGCAGATCCAGATGGATCTTGCGATAACCATAGACGCATCCCGACTCCAGCCAGAACTGTTTAATCTGTCCTGTCAGTCTCAGGTCTGCCTGATGGCGTTGTGAATGCGGCTGCTGAAGCCAGGCGTAAAAGCCACCGGGATGAACATCCAGCACCCGATAGAGCAGGCGAACAGGCCAGCAACAGGTGTTGTCACGGATAAAGGCGTACCTCAGTCGGACAGCTTTGCGAAGTACGCCGCGGCTTTTTTTAATATGTCCCGTTCGTCGGTAACCCGCTTCAGCTCTTTCTGGAGACGGCGGATCTCAGCCTGAGCATCTGACTGTTCTTTATTAGTGGAAGAATCCGGACCGTACTTCTTTATCCAGGCGTAAAGGCTGTGGGTGGTGATATCGAGACGTGTTGCAACGCTGGAAACAGAATAACCACGATCAACAACCTGTTTGACTGCTTCAATTTTAAACTCTTCGGGATAACGCTTACCGCTCATGGCACCTCTCTTTAAGCCATCTTAATGGACTGACCCCACGCCCGTAGACAAATTCTGTCCTCACGATTGGGCCTGTTCGAAGGCCTCCGGACTGACGCCGCC
>NZ_QODH01000003.1:0-458 GCF_009935945.1 Kosakonia sp. MH5
ATCGGAAGAAACATCTTCGGGTTGTGAGGTTAAGCGACTAAGCGTACACGGTGGATGCCCTGGCAGTCAGAGGCGATGAAGGACGTGCTAATCTGCGAAAAGCGCCGGCGAGGTGATATGAACCCTTGACCCGGCGATGTCCGAATGGGGAAACCCGGTGCACTACGGTGCATCATCACAGCATGAATCCATAGTGCTGTGAAGCGAACCGGGGGAACTGAAACATCTAAGTACCCCGAGGAAAAGAAATCAACCGAGATTCCCCCAGTAGCGGCGAGCGAACGGGGAGGAGCCCAGAGCCTGAATCAGCATGTGTGTTAGTGGAAGCGTCTGGAAAGGCGCGCGATACAGGGTGACAGCCCCGTACACAAAAGCGCATGTGCTGTGAGCTCGATGAGTAGGGCGGGACACGTGGTATCCTGTCTGAATATGGGGGGACCATCCTCCAAGGCTAAATA
>NZ_QODH01000003.1:468-3390 GCF_009935945.1 Kosakonia sp. MH5
TTGTGTGTTAGTGGAAGCGTCTGGAAAGTCGCGCGATACAGGGTGACAGCCCCGTACACGAAAACGCACAGGCTGTGAGCTCGATGAGTAGGGCGGGACACGTGGTATCCTGTCTGAATATGGGGGGACCATCCTCCAAGGCTAAATACTCCTGACTGACCGATAGTGAACCAGTACCGTGAGGGAAAGGCGAAAAGAACCCCGGCGAGGGGAGTGAAAAAGAACCTGAAACCGTGTACGTACAAGCAGTGGGAGCACCTTCGGGTGTGACTGCGTACCTTTTGTATAATGGGTCAGCGACTTATATTCTGTAGCAAGGTTAACCGAATAGGGGAGCCGAAGGGAAACCGAGTCTTAACTGGGCGTTAAGTTGCAGGGTATAGACCCGAAACCCGGTGATCTAGCCATGGGCAGGTTGAAGGTTGGGTAACACTAACTGGAGGACCGAACCGACTAATGTTGAAAAATTAGCGGATGACCTGTGGCTGGGGGTGAAAGGCCAATCAAACCGGGAGATAGCTGGTTCTCCCCGAAAGCTATTTAGGTAGCGCCTCGTGAATTCATCTCCGGGGGTAGAGCACTGTTTCGGCTAGGGGGCCATCCCGGCTTACCAACCCGATGCAAACTACGAATACCGGAGAATGTTATCACGGGAGACACACGGCGGGTGCTAACGTCCGTCGTGAAGAGGGAAACAACCCAGACCGCCAGCTAAGGTCCCAAAGTCATGGTTAAGTGGGAAACGATGTGGGAAGGCCCAGACAGCCAGGATGTTGGCTTAGAAGCAGCCATCATTTAAAGAAAGCGTAATAGCTCACTGGTCGAGTCGGCCTGCGCGGAAGATGTAACGGGGCTAAACCATGCACCGAAGCTGCGGCAGCGACGCTTATGTGTTGTTGGGTAGGGGAGCGTTCTGTAAGCCGTTGAAGGTGGCCTGTGAGGGTTGCTGGAGGTATCAGAAGTGCGAATGCTGACATAAGTAACGATAAAGCGGGTGAAAAGCCCGCTCGCCGGAAGACCAAGGGTTCCTGTCCAACGTTAATCGGGGCAGGGTGAGTCGACCCCTAAGGCGAGGCCGAAAGGCGTAGTCGATGGGAAACAGGTTAATATTCCTGTACTTGGTGTTACTGCGAAGGGGGGACGGAGAAGGCTATGTTGGCCGGGCGACGGTTGTCCCGGTTTAAGCGTGAAGGTGTGTGCTCCAGGCAAATCCGGAGTGCTTTAACACTGAGGCGTGATGACGAGGCACCACGGTGCTGAAGCAACAAATGCCCTGCTTCCAGGAAAAGCCTCTAAGCTCCAGGTAACACGAAATCGTACCCCAAACCGACACAGGTGGTCAGGTAGAGAATACCAAGGCGCTTGAGAGAACTCGGGTGAAGGAACTAGGCAAAATGGTGCCGTAACTTCGGGAGAAGGCACGCTGATGGTAGGTGAAGCGACCTGCTCGTGGAGCTGAAATCAGTCGAAGATACCAGCTGGCTGCAACTGTTTATTAAAAACACAGCACTGTGCAAACACGAAAGTGGACGTATACGGTGTGACGCCTGCCCGGTGCCGGAAGGTTAATTGATGGGGTTATCCGTAAGGAGAAGCTCTTGATCGAAGCCCCGGTAAACGGCGGCCGTAACTATAACGGTCCTAAGGTAGCGAAATTCCTTGTCGGGTAAGTTCCGACCTGCACGAATGGCGTAATGATGGCCAGGCTGTCTCCACCCGAGACTCAGTGAAATTGAACTCGCTGTGAAGATGCAGTGTACCCGCGGCAAGACGGAAAGACCCCGTGAACCTTTACTATAGCTTGACACTGAACATTGAGCCTTGATGTGTAGGATAGGTGGGAGGCTTTGAAGCGTGGACGCCAGTCTGCGTGGAGCCAACCTTGAAATACCACCCTTTAATGTTTGATGTTCTAACGTGGACCCGTAAACCGGGTTGCGGACAGTGTCTGGTGGGTAGTTTGACTGGGGCGGTCTCCTCCTAAAGCGTAACGGAGGAGCACGAAGGTCAGCTAATCCTGGTCGGACATCAGGAGGTTAGTGCAATGGCATAAGCTGGCTTGACTGCGAGCGTGACGGCGCGAGCAGGTGCGAAAGCAGGTCATAGTGATCCGGTGGTTCTGAATGGAAGGGCCATCGCTCAACGGATAAAAGGTACTCCGGGGATAACAGGCTGATACCGCCCAAGAGTTCATATCGACGGCGGTGTTTGGCACCTCGATGTCGGCTCATCACATCCTGGGGCTGAAGTAGGTCCCAAGGGTATGGCTGTTCGCCATTTAAAGTGGTACGCGAGCTGGGTTTAGAACGTCGTGAGACAGTTCGGTCCCTATCTGCCGTGGGCGCTGGAGAACTGAGGGGGGCTGCTCCTAGTACGAGAGGACCGGAGTGGACGCATCACTGGTGTTCGGGTTGTCATGCCAATGGCACTGCCCGGTAGCTAAATGCGGAAGAGATAAGTGCTGAAAGCATCTAAGCACGAAACTTGCCCCGAGATGAGTTCTCCCTGACCCTTAAAGGGTCCTGAAGGAACGTTGAAGACGACGACGTTGATAGGCCGGGTGTGTAAGCGCAGCGATGCGTTGAGCTAACCGGTACTAATGAACCGTGAGGCTTAACCTTACAACGCCGAAGATGTTTTGGCGTGAGAGAGAATTTTTTCAGCCTGATACAGATTAAACCGGTGTGCCCCTGGGGCATGGCGGTGAACAGAATTTGCCTGGCGGCACTAGCGCGGTGGTCCCACCTGACCCCATGCCGAACTCAGAAGTGAAACGCCGTAGCGCCGATGGTAGTGTGGGGTCTCCCCATGCGAGAGTAGGGAACTGCCAGGCATCAAATTTAGCGTGCTGATATGGCTCAGTTGGTAGAGCGCACCCTTGGTAAGGGTGAGGTCCCCAGTTCGACTCTGGGTATCAGCACC
>NZ_QODH01000003.1:3427-369250 GCF_009935945.1 Kosakonia sp. MH5
GTTATAGCGGTTAAAGTTCGGCACTTAGAAAGAATTTGCCTGGCGGCAGTAGCGCGGTGGTCCCACCTGACCCCATGCCGAACTCAGAAGTGAAACGCCGTAGCGCCGATGGTAGTGTGGGGTCTCCCCATGCGAGAGTAGGGAACTGCCAGGCATCAAACAAAACAAAAGGCCCTGTCGAAAGACGGGGCCTTTTGTTTTATCTGCTGTTTACCCATAAACATCATCTCCTGATGAGGATAAATCGTCGGGGAGATGTTGAACGTTGCGCTCGACCTCTCGTAAAACACCATAACATTAGAACGCGAGCGATAAAAAAGGCCACCCGTAGGTGGCCCTGAAATACGGCGATAACGATCAGTGGATAACTTGCGACAGGAAAGCGCGGGTACGTTCTGATTTCGGGTTCGCAAAGAACTCTTCAGGTGGCGCCTGCTCAACAATCTCACCGCGATCCATAAAGATCACACGATCAGCGACGGTGCGGGCAAAGCCCATTTCATGGGTTACGCACAGCATCGTCATACCAGATTGCGCCAGGCCAATCATCGTATCCAGCACTTCTTTCACCATTTCCGGATCCAGCGCTGACGTGGGTTCATCAAATAGCATGATCTTTGGCTTCATGCAGAGCGAGCGGGCAATCGCCACACGCTGCTGCTGACCACCCGAAATCTGTCCGGGGAATTTGTGCGCATGCTCGGCAATACGCACGCGCTCAAGATAGTGCATTGCCAGCGCTTCAGCTTCCTTCTTCGGCATTTTGCGCACCCAAATTGGTGCCAGCGTACAGTTCTGTAACACGGTGAGATGCGGAAACAGATTGAAGTGCTGGAAAACCATGCCCACTTCCTGGCGAACCTTTTCAATATTGCGGATATCTTCGTTCAGTTCGATACCATCAACAACGATACGGCCCTGCTGATGCTCTTCCAGATGGTTGATACAACGGATAGTCGTTGATTTCCCTGAACCAGAAGGGCCGCAGAGTACAATACGTTCACCCTGCTTAACGTTCAGATTGATGTCTTTCAGGACATGGAACTGCCCGTACCACTTGTTCACATTATCGAGCGTAATCATCGCGTCGGCAGGTTGCATAATCATATTACTCATGGTGTTCCTCAGTGCGGTGTACGCCCGGTGTTAAAGCGCTTTTCCAGATGCTGGCTGTAGCGCGACATGCTAAAACAGAAAACCCAATAAACTAATGCGGCGAAAACATAGCCCTCAGTCGACATACCGAGCCAGGCCGGATCGACTGTAGCCTGCTGCACGCTGCTGAAAAGATCGAACAGGCCGATGATGATCACCAGGCTGGTATCTTTAAACAGCGCAATAATGGTGTTCACCAGGCCCGGGATCACCAGCTTCAGCGCCTGCGGCAGAATCACCAGCCCCTGCGTTTTCCAGTAGCCCAGCGCCAGAGATTCCGCGGCTTCGTACTGGCCTTTCGGTAGCGCCTGCAAACCGCCGCGCACCACTTCCGCCACATAAGCAGACTGGAACAGGATCACGCCGACCAGCGCGCGGATCAGCTTATCAATGCTGGTTCCTTCCGACATAAACAGCGGTAGCATGACCGAGGACATAAACAGAACGGTGATCAGCGGCACACCGCGCCAGAACTCAATAAACACTACTGACAAAATACGCACGACTGGCATTTTTGAACGACGCCCCAGCGCCAGTAAAATGCCCAGCGGCAGCGCACCGGCAATACCGACAGAAGCGATAATCAGCGTCAACGTCAGACCGCCCCACTGGCGGGTTTCAACGCGATCCAGTCCCAGAAAGCCGCCAAACATTAACCACCAGACAACGATCGGGTAGATAACAGCCCAGCAGGCAATGTAGCGGCCACGACTTGGTAAAGCTTTCCAGAACATCGGCACAATCGAGAGCAGGCCGATAATCAGCGCCAGATTAATACGCCAGCGCTGTTCATGCGGGTAAAGGCCATACATAAACTGGCCAAAACGCTCATGAATAAATACCCAACAGGCACCCGCTTTTGTACAGTCCGCCCGGGTTGAGCCCACCCAGTTCGCCTGAAAAAACGCCCACTCCAGCAGCGGTGGGATCAGTTCCCACATCAGCCACAGGCAAACGATCGTTAGCAGTGAGTTAGACCAACTGGAGAACAGATTTTTTCGTACCCACAACACCGCGCCATTGCTTCTTGCAGGTGTCTGGCGCGCAGAGGGAGACAGAATAGCTTTTGTCATCGTAATTCCTTAGCGCTCAATCAGTGCAATGCGACGGTTATAAATGTTCATCAGTAGTGAGATCGACAGACTGATAAGCAGATAAACAGACATAGTGATAGCGATGGTTTCAATGGCCTGACCGGTCTGATTCAGCACTGTTCCCGCGAAGAGTGACACCATATCCGGATAGCCGATAGCGGCCGCCAGAGAGGAGTTTTTCGCAATGTTCAGGTACTGGCTGGTCAGTGGCGGAATAATGACGCGTAATGCCTGAGGGATGATGACCTGGCGCAGCGTCACCGGATTCGGCAGCCCCAAAGAACGCGCGGCCTCATGCTGACCATGAGGAACGGACTGAATGCCTGAACGGATAATCTCAGCGATAAACGCTGAGGTATAAACCGATAACGCAAGCGTCAGCGCGGCAAGTTCCGGGATCAGCACCATTCCGCCCTGGAAGTTAAAACCGCGCAGTTGCGGAATCTCCCAGTGCAATGCTGCGCCGAAAACCCAGTGCGTCAGCAGCGGTAGCGCAATAATCAACCCCAGCGCAGCCGGCCAGGTACGACGCAACTGACCGGTCTTGATCTGATGGGCTTTATTAAAACGAAACAGACCGACAGAAATGATCACTGCCACGATAACAGCGGCAGCAAAGGCCAGCAGACCTTCGCCAATTTGTGGCGAAGGAATATAGAGGCCACGGTTGCTTAAAAACAGCAAATCCATTGCATTAACCGCCTGGCGTGGGCCGGGCAAGTTACGCAGTACGGCAAAGTACCAAAAAAAGATTTGCAGCAGCGGCGGGATATTGCGAAAGGTTTCGATATAAATCGTCGACAGTTTTCGCAGTAACCAGTTTTCCGACAGGCGCGCCAGACCAAGGAAGAAGCCGAGGAAAGAGGCGAATACAATACACAATGCCGAGACCAGCAGGGTGTTAAGTAAACCGACAAGGAACACACGGCCATAGGTGTCGCCCTGCTCATAATCAATCAAGTGTTGAACAATTCCGAAACCAGCGGCGCGATCGAGGAACGCAAAGCCGGAGGTGATCCCGCGATTGTTCAGGTTAGTAACCGTGTTGTGTACCAAATAGATTGCGATAACGACCACGGCGACAATCGCAAGGATTTGAAACAGCCAGGCACGAACCGCAGGGTTAGAAAGGGAGAAGGAGCCTTTCACGGTTGGGCGGCGATGGGACATAGCAAAAACCTCAGTAACCATGACTCTGGGCTGGGCACCACGCGAGGTGGTGCCCGTTACAGCACTTGCGAATTAACGCACTGGCGGAGCGTACTGGATACCGCCGTTATTCCAGAGGTTGTTCTGGCCACGTTTGATTTTCAGCGGGCTTTCAGAACCTACGTTACGTTCAAAGATTTCGGAATAGTTACCGACTTTCTTGATGATGTTGTAAGCCCATTTATTATCAAGCTTCAGATCTTTACCAAAGTCGCCTTCTTTGCCGAGCAGGTGAGCCATATCCGGTGTCGCCGGGTTTGCGGCTTTCTGATCAACGTTCTTCGAGTTAACGCCCATCTCTTCGGCGTTCAGCATCGCGAACAGCGTCCAGCGCACGATGGCAAACCAGTCGTCGTCGCCACGGCGAACAACCGGACCCAGCGGCTCTTTAGAAATCACTTCCGGCAGGACGATCCACTCAGTCGGGTTGCTCAGTTTGATACGCAGCGCGTACAACTGAGACTGGTCGGAAGCCAGCGTATCGCAACGGCCTGACTCCAGCGCTTTTGCCGATTCGTCAGAACGATCGAAGGTTACCGGGGTATATTTCATGTTGTTGGACTTGAAGTAATCCGCCACGTTCAGCTCGGTATCGGTACCGGCCTGAATACAAACGGTTGCGCCATCCAGCTCTTTAGCACTTTTCAGACCCGCTTTGTTATGGGTCAGGAAGCCGATACCGTCGTAATAAGTTACGCCAGTAAATGACAGCCCCATGCCGCCGTCGCGGGAAGAAGTCCAGGTGGTATTACGGGAAAGAATATCCACTTCGCCGGACTGCAAAGCGGTAAAACGCTCTTTCGCGGTCAGCGGGGTATATTTCACTTTGCTGTCGTCACCGAAAACGGCGGCGGCGACGCCACGGCAAACGTCTACGTCGATACCGGTGAATTTACCGCTCGCGTCCGCGTAGGAGAAGCCAGGCAGGCCGTCGCTGATACCGCATTGTACAAAACCTTTCTTTTTAACGGCATCCAGCGTTGTGCCCGCATGCGCCTGATTTGCAAGAGCAAACAGCGCACCGGCAGCGACCAGGCTGGCGATCATCATCTTTTTCATAATGTATCCTGTGTGGCGAAAAATTTATCGTTATATAAAGGCGTCCGGGAAACGCCTGAAACCTGTCTGTGGCTATGGCCATTCTCTCTTAAGCAAAGGGAATGCCAATATTGCGAATGACGTGTTTGAAAGGGGCGTATACGCAATATTGAGAGTGTAGACAGGAAAAAATAAAACCAGCGCCCCGTCGTGGTGCAAAACTACAACCTGCGCCACAAAATGGAGCAAAAAAATCACAGAAATTACTTTTTATTAACAGACAGGTTTCGCAGGTGAATATAAGCAATATAGTGAATGGCTGCGTTTGTGAATCAGCTCACGAAGAAAGGGGAGAGATAGAAAAACAGGATATTAATACGCGGTGGTTAATCATTTATTTTTGAATAACGACAGATATGAAATGCTGGACATTTACTGGCGGGAAAAAGAGTGCACCACAATAAAGCAAAAGCGCGGTAAGCCGCGCTTTTGCTAATTTATCGGGTCAATGCCACGATGCCGAGCGTCAGACCAGCCAGCGCCGCTGCGCCGCCCGCAATCGCTCCGGCAGTTTCCCAGTTATCCTGAGTTGTCCCTTTCATGCAGGTATTGGTATGTACCAGGCGACCCTGATCGTCATACACCGGCACGCAAGGAGAATCATGAGCACAACCGGCAAGCAGTGTTGTCAGTAATGCTACAGCGATGAAATTTTTCATAATGTTACCTCGAATAAACACAACTCCCGATATCAATACCCGTGATATCTCTACTGAGTCGATATTGATTATTTTACCATCCGGTAACGGCGATTCCCTGGTGCAATAATCTCAAAGTATGTGCAGTGTAAACATCATGGAGGGAAAAGTGCGCTCAGGAATAGAAAATGCAGAAAAGATGAAGCAGAGAATAAAAATAGCGCCTGTTCAACTACAACGTATTGATTAATGGCCAACCGGCGCGGCATTGTGAAATTAACTGGATACGAATAATAATTCAGTTTATCGGTCAGGTAAAATAAAAGCGCCGTTAAGCGCCTGGATTTAACTGCTTAATTATTTTCAGGAAAAGGTGTCCGTCGGGCTAAGTTTATTACCATAAGCGGTAATGGATTCCGCACTTACTGGTTTCCCTAATAAATAACCTTGCAGCGTGTTGCAGCCCAGTTCAGTGAGAAAAGCCTGTTGTTCTTCCGTTTCCACCCCTTCCGCCACAACTTTCAGGTTCAGCGTTTTGGCCAGCGCGACGATCGCCGAAACAATCGTGGCATCTTCTCCTTCTTTACATAGTTCCCGAACAAAGGCGCGATCGATTTTTAACTCGCAAGCCGGTAGACGCTTCAAATAAAGCAGGCTGGAGTAACCGGTGCCGAAATCATCAATCGATGCCTGCACGCCCGCATTCGTTAACTCGGTTAATACACGTACGCTCTCATCAGGATTGCTCATAGCGGTGGTTTCTGTCACCTCAAGAATCAGCTTTTCTGGCGGAACATCATGCTTTTTCAGTGCGTCCAAAATGGTCTGCACCAGCCCATTTTGCTCGAATTGCATGGTGGAAAGATTAACGGCAATCGACCACTCCAGATGGCCCTGTTTGCGCCATTCGCTAAGCTGCCGACAGGCTTCATCCACCACCCAGTTACCTAGCGGAATAATCAGGCCGGTTTTCTCCGCCAGCGGAAGAAACACCTCCGGCGACAGAACCCCCTGAAAAGGATGATGCCAGCGCAATAGGGCTTCAAAACCAATGACCGGCCCGGACGGTGCTTTAAATTTCGGCTGGTAAACCAGGCGAAACTCCTGGCGTTCCAGCGCTAACCACAAATCATTGAGCAGCTGCAGTTGGGTTTGCGCCAGCGTATTCATTGAAGGCTGGAAGAAGTGATAGCCGTTACGCCCCATATGTTTGGTGTGATACATCGCCGCATCGGCGTTAAACATCAGCTCGCGCTCGTTTTTACCATCGTGAGGATAGAGGGCAATCCCGACACTCAGCGTGACGATCACATCGTAAGGATCGATGTTGAAGGGTTTGTCGATTGCACGGACCAGCGCATTGGCAAGCGTTGCTGCTTCATCCGGGGCATTGACTTCCGCCAGCAGAACAAACTCATCGCCGCCGATACGCGCCAGCGTATATTGCCCTTTCAGCGGTTGCCTCAGACGATCGGTAACCGCCACCAGAAGCTTATCGCCAACATCATGGCCCCAGGCATCATTTACGGTTTTGAAACCATCCAGATCCATAAACATCAGCGCAAAGAAAGATCCTTCGCGCCTGGCTTTATTGATCGCTTGTTCAAGGCGGTCTTCCAGCAATACGCGGTTTGGCAGACGGGTCAGCGTATCATGCAGAGCCAGACGCGCCAGCTCGCGGTTAGCCGCCGCCAGTGAAGCCGCCAGCAGGGAAGTCCGCACCTGTAAACGGGCATCGAACATTGAGACCAGCAGAGTAATACCGAGTACAGAGAACGCCATCATACTGACCAGAATGACCAGCCAGTTGTTGTTGAATCCGTGGTGCCCTGTTGCATGCTGTGGAGGAAATTGCGCCGCCATCATGCCGGTATAGTGCATTCCGGCAATGGCAATCCCCATCAGGATCGCCGCGCCAAAGCGCATCAGCGCTACTTGAGCGCCTTCATGACGCAGACGGAAAGTGAGCCACAATGCAGCGAAGGATGCCGCCAGGGCAATCACCACCGACAGCGCGATCCAGTTCATATTCCAGACGATAGCAGGCGAAACCTGTAATGCAGCCATGCCAGTGTAATGCATAGCGACAATTCCCAACCCCATAATAATGGCGCCGGGTATCAGGCGCTGGAGATGAAGTTGCGAGCCGCTGACGAGCCACAGGGCGAACAGTGATGAGCCGATGGCGATAACCATCGAAAGGGCAGTCAGAAAGGGTTCATACAGCATGCTCATCGAAATGTTCATCGCCAGCATGCCAATAAAATGCATCGCCCAGATGCCGATCCCCATCGCCACGCCGCCGCCGCTTAACCAGACCCAGGACGCGGTTCCGCTACTGGAGGTGACGCGTCCGGCCATATTCAGGGCGGTGTAAGAGGCCAGAATGGCGACAATAAAAGAAACAACAACAAGGATATAGTCGTATTGGCTAACCAGCATGATGTCATCAACTCATTCACTAAGATCGTTACGTATTACTACGGTCGTACGGGCGAAAAGGGCTGAGACATTATCATCGACTAAGGATGACGCAAAATGATTTAAATCCCCGAGATATACAGGGGATAGCAGCAAGTTCGCGAATTTTCGCTACAAGCAATCACTTACAGATTATCGCAATTCACCAGTTTGAGAGGGTTGACGGAATTCATATTGCGGCATTTATCGACCTCGGTGGTGATGTACTCCACCCAGTGCATGATTAAGCCATCCAGCGCAAGGATTGAGAGGGCGAAAACGACCAGCCACCAATATTTGCGAATCATTCCGTATCTCCCTTTCTTGCAACCATTGGCTGAAAATATACACGAATCCGCAACCGTGCAAAGAGAGGGAAAGCGGCGTTTTTAGCGTCATTTCAGGCAATAAAAAAGGCGCTTCCCCATGCCGGTTAGCGCCTTTTTATCAATACAACTTACTGATTCAGAATCAGTTCATGCCGTATTTTTTCAGTTTTTTACGCAGCGTGCCGCGGTTGATGCCCATCATCAGCGCCGCGCGGGTCTGATTACCACGGGTGTATTGCATCACCATGTCCAACAGTGGCTGTTCTACTTCAGCCAGTACCAGCTCATACAGGTCATTAACATCCTGACCATTCAGTTGAGCAAAATAGTTCTTCAGTGCCTGTTTTACCGAGTCACGGAGCGGTTTTTGGGTTACCTGATCCTGAGAGTTAACGGTAGAAACGGTCAGTACGTCAGAATTTACGCGTTGTTCGAACATAGTTCTGTCAGCTCTTTATTTCTGTTTACGCAAAATTTTCGAAGTATGCCTCCAACGCCTCCAGCTGTTCGCTGGCATCCTCAATGGCGTTGAATGTGCGCCGAAACTGGTCATTCGGAGCGTGCTCCTGAAGATACCAGGAGACGTGTTTACGTGCGATTCGGTAACCTTTTGCCTGGCCATAAAAGTCATGCAGTTCCCGAACATGCGCGCAAAGCAAGCGCTTAACCTCTGCCAAAGGCAGCGGGGCCAGCAGCTCCCCAGTGTCCAGATAGTGCTGGATTTCCCGGAAGATCCAGGGTCTTCCCTGAGCTGCGCGGCCTATCATCAGGGCATCCGCCCCTGTATAGTCGAGCACAGCTCTGGCTTTTAGCGGGTCAGTAATGTCGCCATTCGCGATAACCGGAATGGAAACTTTCTGCTTAACTGCCCGAATACTGTTGTACTCAGCTTCTCCGTTGAACAAACAGGCGCGGGTGCGTCCATGAATGGTCAGAGCCTGAATACCACATTCTTCAGCCAGTTGGGCAATTTCTACGCAGTTACGGTGTTCCGGAGCCCAGCCTGTGCGAATCTTCAGCGTAACAGGCACATCTACTGCATTCACTACCGAGGTCAGGATAGACTTCACCAGATCCGGGTACTGCAACAGAGCCGAGCCTGCCAGCTTGCGATTCACCTTTTTCGCCGGGCAACCCATATTGATATCAATAATCTGGGCGCCGCTTTCCACGTTAATGCGTGCGGCTTCCGCCATTTCATCCGGATCGCTCCCTGCAATTTGCACGGTGCGAATACCGGGTTCATCAATGTGCACCATCCGCAGTCGGGATTTGTCGCTTTCCCACACTTGCGGGTTAGACGACATCATCTCGGATACGGTCAAACCTGCTCCCATCTCGTAGCACAACGTCCGGAATGGTCTGTCAGTAATGCCAGCCATGGGCGCTGCGATCAGGCGATTTCTGAGCTGGTGATGTCCGATACGCATGAGTTAAGAAATGACCATACTGTGACTGCAAGGCGGCGTATATTACGCATTTTTTGCACGAGATGAAAGGCCAAACTTTGAGCAATCCTCTGTTGTAGATCAAGGAATCGCCAGTCCGCCAGAGTGATTCTGGAATTAAATTATATATTTCATGGCGTTATGATTAAGATAAAAATTTCACGTAACTAATAAATTCGCGCGAGTTATCGTTTTTTACCAGGCCATCAGCGGCAGAATTGCTGTTTTTTACAGCAGAAAAAAGCGGATTTTGCGAACCTGCTCGCATTTTTATGCCGATGTTTTTTCGTGGCCAGGCCGCCACACATCGGCTTTAGCGGCGATGATGAGCGTGAAAAGCGTCCGGATTGCGATGGGAAAATTGTCAAAGGATGTTTTGACGACAGATAAAGGCGAGGGGAGATAAAAAACGTGGCCCGCAGGCCACGCTTAAGTCCTATTTCTTCTGGCCAGTGATACGGCACCACTCCTCTTTCTCGACCACCGGATCGAGCGTGAAGAGATCGGCGTAAGCCTCGCAGACGCTTTCCGCCTGGCTGGCGAGGATACCAGAAAGCCCCAGCAGGCCGCCCTCTACGGGCAGTACGCTGATTAATGGCGCCAGTTCGCGCAGAGGGCCAGCCAGGATATTAGCGACCACGACATCCGCTTTCATCACCTCTGGCTGGTCATTGGGCAGATAGAGATCCAGACGATCGGAGACGCCGTTACGTTCGGCGTTGTCGCGGCTTGCCTGGATCGCCTGCGGATCGATATCAATGCCGATCGCCTTTGCAGCGCCCAGTTTCAGCGCCGCGATCGCCAGGATCCCCGAACCGCAGCCAAAGTCGATCACTGTCTTGCCGCTCAGATCGAGGCTGTCCAGCCATTGCAGGCACAGCGCCGTCGTTGGATGGGTGCCGGTGCCGAATGCCAGGCCCGGATCGAGCATCACGTTGACCGCGTTTTCGTCCGGTACATCGCGCCAGCTTGGGCAGATCCATAGCCGCTCGCCAAAGCGCATCGGGTGGAAGTTATCCATCCATTCGCGTTCCCAGTCTTTATCTTCCAGCTGCTCGATTTTATGGGCGAAGCCTTCACCCAGCAGTGGGTGCAGCGCAAGCTGGGCGACCACATCGGCCATCTCTGTTTCGGCGTCAAACAGGCCGATAACGTCGGTATCGCCCCACAAGCGAGTTTCGCCCGGCAATGGTTCAAACACGGGCGTGTCGTGCGTATCCTGGAACGTGATGGATACCGCACCCGCTTCCATCAAAGCATCGCTCAGATCTTCAGCATTTGCGCCGGTGGTGTTCAGTTTCAGTTGGATCCATGGCATGTCGTAACTCTTTATTCATTAACAGAAACAGTCGGAGCCTGCGGCGCCGGTTGACCAAAACGGTTCCCGACGACGAAGGCCAGCAAACTTAACAGCAACGAAGGCACAATCGGATGAAAGCCCAGGTACTGAATATTAAACGTGGCGAGAACGGCATACAGTACGCCGCCCGTGACCATGGCGCTCAATGCGCCAGCAGCATTCGCCCGCTCCCAGTACAACCCCAAAACCAGCGGCCACAGGAATACCGCTTCCAGACCGCCAAACGCCAGCAGGTTTAACCAGATAATCATCTCTGGTGGACGCCATGCCGCCAGCATCATCAGTACGCCGAGTATCAGGGTTGTCACGGTGGAGATGCGTTTTAAACGCGGTTCATGACGAATTTTAGTCGGCTGGGCGCTTAACCACAGATCTTTGATGATTGTGGCCGAAGCCTGCAACAAATGCGCATTGACGTTCGACATGATCGCGGCCATTGGCGCAGCAAGAAACAACCCGGCAGCCCAGGGCGGTAAGACCTCGACCATCAGTGTCGGGATCACCTGATCGGGTACCGAAAGATGCGGTAACACGGCGCGGCCGAGTGCGCCAGCGAGATGCATTCCCAGCATTAACAGCGCGATGACAATAGTGCCGATAATAATGCCGCGATGAACCGATTTGCTGTCTTTATAGGAAATACAGCGAACGGCGGTGTGCGGCAAGCCAATAACACCAAAACAGACCAGCACCCAGAATGAGGTCATAAATGCAGGCGAAAGGATATCGTGGGCGCCGTGCGGGCTTACCAGTTGTGGATCGATCTGTTGCAGCGTTTCTACCGCACTGTGCAGCCCGCCAGCGGCATGGATCACGCCGACGAGCAGCACCAGCGTGCCAATCAACATCACCATCCCTTGCATCGTATCGTTGAGTACGCTGGCGCGAAAACCGCCAAATGCGGTGTATAGCGCAATGGTGATGCCAAAGATCAGCAGGCCGGATTCGTACTTGATCCCGGCGGCGGTTTCCAGCAGACGCGCGCCGCCGATAAATTGCACGGCGATGGCGCCGACAAAGGCAACCAGCAGGCTAAGGCTGGCGATCCACACAACCGCACGGTTCTGGTAGCGCGCCATCAGCATGTCGTTCAGGGTAATCGCATTGTAACGGCGCGCCAGGATAGCGAACTTTTTGCCGAGGATACCCAAAGAGAGCCAGATGGTTGGCACCTGGATCATCGCCAGCAACACCCAGCCGAGGCCAAATTTATAGGCTGCGCCCGGTCCGCCGATAAATGAACTGGCGCTGACATAGGTTGCCGTCAGCGTCATAGCCAGCACAAAACCGCCCATCGAACGACTGCCGAGGAAGTATTCACTCAGGAACGTGCCTTTGCTGCGCTGGCGCATAGCATAAAAGGAGAGACCGAATACTACGATCAGGTAGATAACCAGTACGGCGATAATTTCACTCTGCATCGTTATCCTCCAGCGGAATATCACGGAAGATAAAGCGCACCATGGCCCAGCACAGCAACACAAAGACCAGCGGCGTCAACAGGCAGGCCAGCTCAAACCAGCGCGGCAGCCCGGTAAATCCCTGCTCCGTACCAGGTAGGTAAGCGCACACTAACCATGCAGCAAGATAGAGAAGGGTCAGCCACAGTGCCCAGCGGGCTTCTTTGTGGGCCTGAACAAAACGGTTGTCCATTTTTTTCCCTTGTGGATGAAGAAAGCGGGGATTGTACCCTATGGAAAAGATGAGGGGAGAGAAAAAGAAAAAAGGCCGGAAAATCCGGCCCTTTGCGATGATTGCAGATTATTTTTCCTGCAAGCCGAGTTTTTTCTCCAGGTAGTGGATATTGGTGCCACCGTGCTGGAAATTCTCGTCGTTCATGATGCGGGTCTGCAACTCCACGTTGGTTTTGATACCGTCGATAATCAGCTCCTGCAGTGCATTCTTCATGCGCGCAATCGCCACATCGCGGCTCTCGCCGTAGCAGATCAGTTTGCCGATCATGGAATCGTAATACGGCGGCACGGTATAGCCAGCGTAGATGTGCGATTCCCAGCGAACGCCAAAACCACCCGGCGCGTGGAAGCGCGTAATTTTACCCGGGCTTGGCAGGAAGGTGTTCGGATCTTCGGCGTTAATACGGCATTCCACCGCATGGCCTCTGACCACAACTTCATCCTGCTTGATGGAGAGCGGCTGACCGGCAGCAATGCGCAGCTGTTCTTTGATCAGGTCAACACCGGTGATCATCTCAGTAACCGGGTGCTCAACCTGAATACGGGTGTTCATTTCAATGAAGTAGAACTCGCCGTTTTCAAACAGGAACTCGAACGTACCCGCTCCGCGATAACCGATATCGACACAGGCTTTGGCGCAGCGTTCGCCGATATAGCGACGCAGTTCCGGGGTAATGCCCGGCGCCGGTGCTTCTTCGACCACTTTCTGGTGGCGGCGCTGCATGGAGCAGTCGCGCTCGGCCAGATAGATGGCGTTGCCCTGGCCGTCTGCCAGCACCTGGATCTCGACGTGGCGAGGATTTTCCAGGTATTTTTCCATGTACACCATGTCGTTGTTGAAAGCGGCTTTCGCTTCCGCACGGGTCATGGCGATGGACTGCGCCAGGTCGGCATCTTTGCGCACAACGCGCATACCGCGACCGCCGCCGCCGCCGGAGGCTTTGATAATGACCGGATAACCGATGCGTTTGGCATGCGCGCGGTTAGCGTCATTATCATCGCCCAGTGGGCCGTCAGAACCCGGAACGGTCGGTACGCCGGCTTTCTTCATGGCGGTAATCGCGGACACTTTGTCGCCCATCAGGCGAATGGTGTCGGCTTTCGGGCCGATAAAGATAAAGCCGGAGCGTTCAACCTGCTCAGCAAAGTTGGCGTTCTCTGAAAGGAAGCCGTAACCCGGGTGAATCGCCACTGCGCCGGTGATTTCGGCAGCAGAGATGATCGCCGGGATATTCAGATAGCTTTTCACGGACGGTGCCGGACCGATACAGACCGTTTCGTCCGCCAGCAGTACGTGTTTTAAATCGCGATCCGCAGTGGAGTGCACGGCGACAGTCTTGATGCCCAGCTCTTTGCAGGCACGAAGAATACGCAGTGCGATCTCGCCGCGGTTAGCGATAACAATTTTATCCAGCATGTGCGCCTCGTTACTCGATGACGACCAGCGGCTCGTCAAATTCAACCGGTTGGCCACTTTCCACCAGAATGGCTTTCACCACGCCTGCTTTATCCGCTTCGATCTGGTTCATCATTTTCATGGCTTCAACGATGCACAGGGTGTCGCCCACGTTGACTTTCTGGCCGATTTCGATAAACGCTTTCGCGTCCGGGCTCGGGGTGCGATAGAAGGTTCCAACCATCGGGGAACGTACGATGTGGCCACTGATTTCTGCTGCGGCAGGTGCTTCCGTAGCGGTTGCGGCTGGTGCGACAGCGGCTGCCATAGGCTGAGCTACCGGCGCAGCATAAGCCTGCTGCATCATCGGATAGCCGACATTCGGCGCGCTGCGACTGATGCGAACAGACTCTTCGCCTTCAGAAATTTCCAGTTCGGAGATGCCTGATTCTTCAACCAGCTCGATCAGTTTTTTAATCTTACGAATATCCATGAGTGGGTTCCGTACTCTTGTTTAGTGTGTTTGTGACAGGCGTTTTACCGCCGTCTGTAAAGCGTATGTATAACCATCGGCGCCTAATCCACAGATAACGCCGACAGCGATATCGGAGAGATAAGAGTGATGTCTGAATGGCTCGCGCGCATGGACATTACTCAGATGGATCTCGATAAACGGGATATCCACCGCCAGCAGCGCATCACGAATCGCGACGCTGGTATGCGTAAAAGCGGCCGGATTGATCAGGATGAAGTCCGCAGTGTCTTTTGCCTGATGAATACGGTCGATCAACGCAAACTCGGCGTTCGACTGAAAATGCGTGAGCGTGACGTTTAGCGCTTCCGCTTCATTTGTTAAACGGTTAACAATCTGCTGCAGGGTAAGCGAACCATAGGTTTTTGGTTCACGGGTTCCCAGCATATTCAGATTGGGGCCGTTCAAAAGCAAAATACGCAATTTGTCCGCCATTGTGCTGCTATCTCCTGCAATTTTCCGGTAAAAAACAAAATATACCTTCGTTGCGTGGTTGTCACGTTGTTAAAGTCCGAAAACCCTGCCGTGAAAACCAAGGTCGCACATTATAACGATTTCGTAGCATTTGGCAGCTAAATACTGGTCTTATCAGGGAAGATTATTAACCACCCGGCTAACATATGGACGCGGATGATAATAGATTTGCGGGAAACTGCACAGATTGCTGCATTAACGCCACCATTGGCGGAACTTCTTGTAACGCCATGCTAAAAGCGCGATCGCGGCAGCGGCGTACAGGAGCGGTTGCGGGGAAAGAATCTTTACGGACCAGAGATAGTGAATCGGAGCGAGGATCGCCACCAGATAGACGAAGTTATGTAATTGTTGCCAGCGCTTGCCCATTTTGCGCTGCGCCCACTGCGTTGATGTGGCCGCCAGCGCCAGCAAGATCAGCCAGCTTACGGCTCCCAGCGTTAAATAAGGACGCGTGGTCAGCTCCTGGCCGAGCAGCGCCAGATTATTGATGCCCAGCTCCAGCAACGTATAGCTGGTCAAATGAAGCGTCGCCCAGGCAAAACACCACAGCCCGAGCAGTCGCCGCGTGCGGATCAATAAAGGTTGTTTTGCATAGCGCGCCAGCGGTGTCACCAATAGCGTCGCCAGCAGGAATTTCAGCGCCATTCTGCCGGTAAAATGCTGAATATCTTTCGCTGGATCGGCGCTGAAGTAGCCCTGATTTGCCGCCCAGAACAGCCAGAGAAAAGGCAGTAGTCCCGCAAGATGTAACGCGACTTTAAGCCAGGTAACCTGTTTTGCCGTTAAACGCACTTAAAAATTCTCCCGTAGATCCAGCCCGTGATAAAGCGAAGCCACTTCCTCAGCGTAGCCGTTAAACAGTAATGTTGGCTGGCGTTTTACATCCAGCGCGCCGCCGGAACCAATAAAGCGCTCCGTTGCCTGCGACCAGCGCGGGTGATCCACATGTGGATTCACGTTAGCGTAAAAACCATATTCGTCCGGCGCGGCGAGGTTCCACGTGGTGGGGGGCCGTTTACTGGTGAGCTTAATGCTGACAATCGATTTAATGCCTTTAAAACCGTACTTCCACGGTACGGTCAGCCGAATCGGCGCGCCATTTTGCGGCGGTAGCGCTTTGCCGTAGACACCCACCGTCAGCAGCGTTAACGGATGCATTGCTTCATCTATACGGAGTGCTTCGACATAGGGGTATTTCAACCCGCCGCCGATAAACCGATCTTTTTGCCCCGGCATCTCCTCCGGCGCGTAACGGGTTTCGAAAGCGACATACTTGGCGTTGCTGGTGGGTTCGACCAGCGCCAGCAGCTTATGCAGCGGGAAACCAATCCACGGCACGACCATTGACCACGCCTCGACGCAGCGCATGCGGTAAATGCGCTCTTCCAGCGGGAAGCGCGACGTCAGCGCAGCATGATCGAGGGTTAATGGTTTCGCCACTTCACCATCAATGGTCAGTGTCCAGGGATCGGTTTTCATCCCCCCGGCGTTAGCGGCGGGATCGGCTTTATCCAGGCCAAATTCATAAAAGTTATTGTAGCCAGTAACTTTATCTTCCGGTGTCAACTCAAGCTTGGCTTGCCACTGCGCCGGCTGGCTGAAGTCGAGGGGTTTTCCTGCTGGCGCTTTCGGACGGTCATGACCTTTAAACCAATCCAGCAGATCCGCTTGCGCCATCGGCGACAAACTTAGCGTTGTCGCGCCAATACCGAGCATTTTTAGCACCTGACGGCGCTGTAACATAAATACGGATTCAGCGGTTACGTCGGCTTCAGTCAGTTTTTTCTTCATTGCATCCTCCGCGAATTTTGTTAATAAGCATGGTGTAAGCGATGCGATAGCGCGAGTGGGAGTGTGTTACCAAACATTGGGATCATTTGCCGAAACAATCATCCATATGATTGCTGATTGGAAAAATATTTATGAGGACTATACTCGCAGGGGTAAAAACGGCCTCGGATTTTTCTAACTTTACTCCTGACTATTCCATATCGCGGTTAGATTTGAAAGTTAGTGCTTACTTTTTAACAAGCTCCGGGTCGATATCGTCTTGTTCTTTAATACAACGGAGTTAACACAGGGATGCGATTAACGACGAAATTTTCCGCTTTTGTGACACTGCTGACCGCGTTGGCGATTTTCGTCACGCTGATCGGCTGCTCACTGAGCTTTTATAATGCCATACAAAACAAGGTGGCTAATCGCGTGGCGGCGGTCGCAGCGGTTGTGGATACCCGACTGATTTCTACACCTGTCAACCAGCTTTCGCCTCAGCTTGATGAGCTGATGGTGCCGCTGGATATCATTAAAGTTGAGATCAAGCAGGGGAAGAAAACCCTGCTCAGCTATGCGCGCAATGGTAGCTACCGTCCGGCAGGCAGTAGTTTGCAGACCCGTGAACTGTCCGTTTCGGGGCTGAAAAACCCCGGCCTCACGATTTCGCTTATCTACCAGGATCCGATGGCCAACTACTTTCGTTCGCTGGTCAATACGGCGCCGCTGACTCTCGCGATCGGTTTTATGATCGTCATTATCTTTCTTGCTGTGCGCTGGCTGCGTCGTCAGCTTTCCGGACAAGAACTGCTGGAAGGGCGAGCGACGCGGATCCTTAATGGTGAGCGAGGCCCGCAGGTTCGCGGCAGCATCTACGAGTGGCCATCACGCACCAGCAGTGCGCTGGATGTGCTGCTGACCGATATCCAGTTTGCCAGCGATCAGCGCAGCCGGATGGATACGCTGATCCGCTCTTATGCGGCGCAAGATACGCGTACCGGCCTGAATAACCGTCTGTTTTTTGATAATCAACTGGCGACACTGCTGGAAGATCAGGAAAAAGTCGGTTCGCACGGCGTGGTGATGATGATCCGCCTGCCGGATTTTGATCTTATGCGCGAAAGCTGGGGGCTGACTACGGCGGCGGAAGAGTATTTCTTCACCCTCATCAACTTACTTTCTACTTTTATTATGCGTTACCCTGGCGCGCTGCTCGCACGTTATCACCGCAGCGATTTTGCCGTGCTGTTGCCGCACCGGACATTAAAGGAAGCGGAAAGTATCGCCGGGCAGATCCTGAAATCTGTCGATGGGCTGCCGCACAATAAGGCGCAGAACCGCGAAGATATTATGCACATTGGCGTTTGTGCATGGCGTAGCGGCCAGTCAACGGAACAAGTGATGGAGCATGCGGAAGCTGCGGCGCGTAATGCGGTATTGCAGGGCGGTAACAGCTGGTCGGTTTATGATGATTCATTGCCCGAGCAAGGGCGTGGCAATGTGCGCTGGCGGACGCTGATAGAGCAGATGCTGAGCCGGGGCGGGCCGCGCGTTTATCAGAAACCCGCGGTTAATCGCGATGGACTGGTGCATCACCGGGAGCTGATGTGTCGTATTTTCGACGGTGAACAAGAAGTGATCGCCGAAGAATATATGCCGATGGTGCTCCAGTTTGGTCTCTCTGAAGAGTATGACCGCCAGCAGATCACCCGTCTTATTCCCTTCCTGGGTTTCTGGCCGGAAGAGAATTTGGCGATGCAGGTGACAGTTCAGTCTCTGGTACGCCCGCGTTTTCAGCGCTGGCTACGCGACACATTAATGGAATGCGAAAAATCTCAACGCAAACGGATTATTTTTGAACTTGCTGAGGCTGATGTTTGTCAACATATCAGCCGGTTACAGTCGGTGGTGCGATTAATTAACGCTCTGGGCGCGCGCGTAGCGGTGGTGCAGGCGGGTCTGACGTTGGTGAGCACCAGTTGGATTAAAGTGTTGGATGTGGAGTTATTAAAGCTGCATCCGGGACTGGTCAGGAACATTGAAAAGCGTACCGAAAATCAGTTGCTGGTTCAGAGTCTTGTGGAGGCGTGCAAAGGCACACGGACACGCGTTTTCGCGACAGGCGTTCGCGCGCGGGCTGAATGGCAGACGCTGGTGGATCGGGGCGTTGTCGGGGGACAGGGCGATTTTTTCGCGTCTTCTCAACCGCTCGATACCAATGTGAAAAAATATTCGCAAAGATACTCGGTTTGAACTGCTGTTTGAGTCGTTTTCACGTAGAATAATGCGCGCTGCCATTTTTGGGGGTGTGCTTGCCTGCCCGCCGGATTGTGACAGTAATACAAAGCCGGTTTGACCTTTGAAATAACGCAAAAGCAATACGCTGGAACAGAAGAGTTTTTTCTGCTTCCGGCTGAAGTCGTGTCGTTTTGCAACAAAGGAAACAAACTGCACTAATTTTCACCGTAGCAGATGATTCTTACGCCTTGTCGCTGCTGCGTGTGGTTGGTAAAGTAAGCGGATTTTGTATCCGCCCCAGCTTTCAGGATTATCCCTTAGTATGTTGAAAAAATTTCGTGGCATGTTTTCCAATGACCTGTCCATTGACCTGGGTACCGCGAATACCCTGATTTATGTAAAAGGACAAGGCATCGTATTGAATGAGCCGTCCGTGGTGGCCATTCGTCAGGATCGTGCCGGTTCACCGAAAAGTGTGGCCGCAGTAGGTCATGAAGCGAAACAGATGCTTGGGCGTACACCGGGCAACATCGCAGCGATTCGCCCGATGAAAGATGGCGTTATTGCTGACTTCTTCGTGACCGAAAAAATGTTGCAGCACTTTATTAAACAAGTGCACAGCAACAGTTTTATGCGTCCAAGCCCGCGTGTGCTGGTTTGTGTGCCGGTTGGCGCGACCCAGGTTGAACGCCGCGCGATTCGTGAATCCGCACAGGGCGCAGGCGCGCGTGAAGTGTTCCTGATTGAAGAACCGATGGCGGCCGCAATCGGCGCAGGCTTGCCGGTATCTGAAGCGACCGGCTCTATGGTTGTGGATATCGGTGGTGGTACCACGGAAGTTGCGGTTATCTCTCTTAACGGCGTGGTTTACTCCTCTTCTGTGCGTATTGGCGGCGATCGCTTCGACGAAGCGATCATTAATTATGTCCGTCGTAACTACGGCTCCCTGATTGGTGAAGCGACCGCTGAACGTATCAAACACGAAATCGGCTCCGCTTACCCGGGCGACGAAGTGCGTGAAATCGAAGTGCGTGGTCGTAACCTGGCTGAAGGCGTACCGCGCGGCTTTACTCTGAATTCTAACGAAATCCTCGAAGCGCTGCAGGAACCGCTGACCGGTATCGTCAGCGCCGTGATGGTTGCCCTGGAACAGTGCCCGCCGGAACTGGCTTCCGACATCTCCGAACGCGGCATGGTATTGACCGGTGGTGGCGCGCTGCTGCGTAACCTCGATCGCCTGCTGATGGAAGAGACCGGTATTCCTGTTGTGGTTGCAGAAGATCCACTGACCTGTGTAGCGCGTGGTGGCGGCAAGGCGCTGGAAATGATCGACATGCACGGCGGCGACTTGTTCAGCGAAGAATAGTCCGCGTCAGAACCGGAGTGATATTCCGCTCCGGTTCTGTCTGGCCTGAGAATACGCAAAGCCTATGAAGCCAATTTTTAGCCGTGGCCCGTCGCTACAGATTCGCCTTTTTCTGGCGGTTTTGGTGGCGCTTGGAGTCATCATCGCCGACAGCCGCCTCGGTACGTTCAGCCAGATCAGAACGTACATGGATACTGCCGTCAGTCCCTTCTATTTTATTTCCAACGGTCCCCGTGAATTACTCGACAGCGTGTCACAAACGCTGGCATCGCGCGATCAACTCGAGCTTGAAAACCGGGCATTGCGTCAGGAACTGCTGCTGAAAAACAGCGAACTGCTGATGTTAGGGCAGTACAAACAGGAGAATGCGCGCCTGCGTGAACTGCTGGGATCGCCGCTGCGTCAGGATGAGCAGAAAATGGTGACCCAGGTGATCTCGACGGTGAACGATCCGTACAGCGATCAGGTGGTGATCGACAAAGGCAGCGCGAACGGCGTTTACGAAGGCCAACCAGTGATCAGCGACAAAGGCGTCGTCGGTCAGGTAGTCGCGGTGGCGAAACTGACCAGCCGCGTGCTGCTGATTTGCGATGCGACGCATGCGCTGCCGATTCAGGTTCTGCGTAACGACATCCGCGTAATTGCCGCCGGTAACGGCTGTACCGATGATCTGCAACTGGAACACCTGCCCGCGAACACCGATATTCGCGTGGGCGATGTGCTGGTTACCTCCGGTCTTGGCGGTCGTTTCCCTGAAGGATATCCGGTTGCTGTTGTTTCATCGGTGAAACTGGATACGCAGCGTGCGTACACGGTGATTCAGGCGCGTCCGACGGCAGGCCTGCAACGTTTACGTTATCTGTTGCTGCTGTGGGGGGCGGATCGTAACGGCACCAATCCACGGACGCCGGAAGATGTGCACCGTGTGGCGAATGAACGTCTGCTGCAAATGATGCCGCAGGTTCTGCCTTCACCTGATGTGATGGGGCCGCCTGCGCCGATGCCTGCTCCGGCAACCGGTATTACACAGCCGCCGCCGCAACTCTCTCCGGGAGGGCAATAGTGGCAAGTTACCGTAGCCAGGGGCGCTGGGTTATCTGGCTCTCGTTTTTCATTGCTCTGTTGCTTCAAATCATGCCCTGGCCGGATGACATTCTTGTTTACCGGCCAAACTGGGTTCTGCTTATTCTGCTTTACTGGATCCTGGCGCTCCCGCACCGCGTAAATGTCGGTACGGGTTTCGCTATGGGTGCCATACTGGATCTTATTAGCGGATCCACCCTTGGCGTTCGTGCGTTGTCATTAAGCATTGTCGCCTATCTGGTTGCACTGAAATTTCAGTTATTCCGTAATCTGGCGCTCTGGCAACAGGCGCTGGTGGTAATGTTGTTGTCGCTGGCGACCGAAGTGATTGTTTTCTGGGCTGAGTTCCTGGTCATCAACGTTTCGTTCAAGCCCGACATTTTCTGGAGCAGCCTCGTAAATGGCGTGCTCTGGCCGTGGCTCTTCCTGTTAATGCGTAAGATCCGCCAGCAGTTTGCGGTGCAATAAAGGTTGTTATGACAGATATCTGGCTCGCTTCCGGCTCCCCCCGTCGTCAGGAACTGCTCACCCAATTGGGTGTGGCTTTCGAACGTATCGTTCCGGGAATTGAAGAACAACGCCAGCCGCAAGAGAGCGCGCGGCAGTACGTTCTGCGCCTTGCGCGTGAGAAGGCACTGGCGGGCGTAGCGATGGCACCGCGCGATCTGCCGGTGTTAGGCGCGGACACGATTGTGATATTTAATGGTGAAGTGCTTGAAAAACCGAAAGACTCCTCGCATGCTGCCAGTATGTTACGTCTGCTTTCCGGGCAAACACACCAGGTCATGACTGCTGTGGCGTTGGCCGATCGCCAGCACCTGCTCGATTGTCTGGTAGAAACAGAAGTGACCTTCAGAGTGTTATCAGAAAAGGATATTGCCGCCTACGTCGAAAGCAAAGAACCGCTGGATAAAGCCGGCGCGTACGGCATTCAGGGGCTGGGTGGGTGTTTCGTCAGGAAAATTAACGGTAGTTATCATGCCGTTGTGGGTTTACCGCTGGTGGAAACCTGGGAATTGCTGAGCAATTTTAACGCACTGCGTGAAGGAAGAGATAATCATGACGGCTGAATTGTTGGTCAACGTTACACCATCGGAAACACGCGTCGCCTATATTGACGGCGGTATTCTTCAGGAAATTCACATCGAGCGCGAAGCACGGCGCGGGATAGTAGGCAATATCTACAAAGGTCGGGTCAGCAGGGTACTTCCGGGTATGCAGGCGGCTTTTGTAGATATTGGTCTGGAAAAGGCGGCGTTTCTACACGCCTCCGACATTATGCCGCACACCGAATGCGTCGCCGGAGAAGAACAGAAAAACTTCACCGTTCGCGATATCTCTGAACTGGTTCGCCAGGGGCAGGATCTGATGGTGCAGGTGGTCAAAGATCCTCTCGGTACCAAAGGCGCGCGCCTTACCACAGATATTACGCTGCCGTCCCGCTATCTGGTGTTTATGCCGGGTGCGGCGCATGTTGGCGTTTCCCAGCGTATTGAAAGTGAAGCCGAGCGTGAGCGCCTGAAGCAGGTAGTGGCCAGCTACTGCGATGAGCAGGGCGGTTTTATTATTCGTACTGCCGCCGAAGGCGTGTGCGAAGAGGATCTCGCGTCTGATGCCGCTTATCTGAAGCGTGTCTGGACGAAAGTGATGGAGCGCAAGAAGCGCCAGCAGACGCGCTGCAAGCTCTACGGAGAACTGGCGCTGGCGCAGCGCGTACTGCGCGATTTTGCCGACGCGCATCTGGATCGTATCCGCGTTGATTCACGGCTGACTTTTGAGGCACTGCTTGAATTCACGGCCGAATACATTCCGGAAATGACCAGCAAACTGGAACATTACAGCGGCCGCCAGCCGATCTTCGATCTCTACGATGTGGAAAACGAAATTCAGCGCGCGCTGGAGCGTAAGGTTGAACTGAAATCGGGCGGCTATCTGATCATCGATCAAACCGAAGCGATGACCACTGTCGATATTAATACCGGCGCATTTGTCGGCCATCGCAACCTTGATGACACCATCTTCAACACCAATATTGAAGCCACTCAGGCGATCGCCCGCCAGCTACGGTTACGTAACCTTGGCGGCATTATCATTATTGATTTTATTGATATGAATAATGAGGATCACCGCCGCCGCGTGCTGCATTCGCTGGAGCAGGCGTTGAGCAAAGATCGGGTAAAAACCAGTATTAACGGTTTTTCCCAGCTTGGGCTGGTAGAGATGACCCGCAAACGCACGCGCGAGAGCGTGGAGCACGTCCTGTGCAACGAATGTCCCACCTGTCATGGCCGGGGAACGGTGAAAACCGTGGAAACCGTGTGCTATGAGATCATGCGCGAGATTGTTCGCGTCCACCATGCCTACGATTCCGATCGCTTCCTGGTCTATGCTTCACCTGCGGTAGCGGAAACCCTGAAAGGCGAAGAGTCGCACGCGCTGGCCGAGGTGGAAATCTTTGTCGGCAAGCAGGTAAAAGTGCAAATCGAGCCGCTCTATAATCAGGAGCAGTTTGACGTAGTCATGATGTAATGCGCAGCGTGCTGCGACACAAGCGGGTCTGATTGGGTTGACAAGGAGAGAGGCGTGAGGCGACTGCCGGGGATATTGCTGCTTACAGGGGCGACGCTGATTGTTATCGCGGCGCTGCTGGTGAGCGGTTTGCGCCTGGTGTTGCCGCACCTGGATAACTGGCGCGAGGAGATCCTGACGCGCATCACGGCGCAAACCGGTATTCCGGTTTCGGCCAGCCAGTTGCAGGCGCGCTGGGAGAATTTTGGCCCAGAGCTGGAAGTGCGCGATATCAAAGCCCGCCTGAATGACGGCGGCGATCTTTCCGTTAAGCGCGTGACGCTGGCGCTGGATGTCTGGCAGAGCCTGCTGCACCTGCGCTGGCAGTTCCGTAATCTCACCTTTTATCAACTGGTCGCGCGCACCAATACCCCGCTGCAACGGAATGACAACGGTGAGCCGATTGCCAGCGATCGCATCAGCGATCTCTTCTTACGCCAGTTCGATCATTTCGATCTTCGCGACAGCCGCGTCAGTTTTCTGACGCTTTCCGGCCAACGCGCCGAACTGGCGATCCCGCAGCTTACCTGGCTTAATGGCAACGATCGTCACCGCGCTGAGGGGCAAGTCAGTCTCTCGAGTCTGACCGGGCAGCACGGTGTGATGCAGGTTCGGATGGATCTCCGCGACGACAACGGGCTGCTGAATAATGGTCGTGTCTGGCTGCAAGCCGATGATATCGATGTTAAACCGTGGCTCGGCACATGGATGCAGGACAACGTGGCGCTCGATTCTGCCCGTTTTAGCCTTGAGGGCTGGATGACGCTGAATAAAGGCGTGGTGGAAAGCGGCGATGCGTGGCTGAAAAAAGGCGGCGCAAGCTGGCAGGGAGAGCAGGCTACCACCCACCATTTGACGGTCGATAACCTGACCGTCCATGTTTCCCGTCAACAGCAAGGCTGGCAGTTTGATGTACCGGTAACACGTATCGCTATTGATGACCGCGCATGGCCGCAGGGCGCTCTGAGTTTTGCCTGGGTTCCGGCGCAGGAAGCGGGCGGGGTGAACGGCGTTCGCAGCGATGAATTGCGCGTTCGCGCCAATAACCTTGAGTTGAGCGGGCTGGAAGGGCTGCTGCCGATTGCGCAGAAGATCTCGCCGTCCCTGTACGACATCTGGCGCACTATGCAGCCGGAAGGTTCGCTGGAGCAACTGGCGCTGGATATCCCGTTGCAGGCAGCCGACAAAACGCGTTTCCAGGCACAGTGGAAAGATATCCGCTGGAAACAGTGGCAGTTGTTGCCGGGCGTTGAACATTTCAGCGGCAAGCTGGAAGGCAGCCTTGCTGACGGGCGCTTAACGGGCACAGTGATGCAGGCGAAAATGCCGTACGTCGGTGTGTTCCCGGCACCGCTGGAGATTGAGAAAGCGGATGCCACGCTGAACTGGCAGAAGAACGAACATGGCTTCCAGCTTGATGGGCATAACATTGATGTGCAGGCGAACGCGTTACATGCGCACGGTGGTTTCCGTTATCTCCAGCCGCAGGATGATGAACCCTGGCTTGGCATTCTGGCGGGGATCAATGTTTCCGACGCCGGGCAGTCCTGGCGCTACTTCCCGCAAAACCTGATGGGCAAAGCGCTGGTGTCGTATCTCAGCGCCGCCATTAAAGGCGGGCAGGCGCAGGATGCCACGCTGGTGTACGGCGGTAACCCGCACTTATTCCCCTATAAGCACAATGAAGGTCAGTTTGAAGTACTGGTGCCACTGCGTAATGCGACCTTTGCTTTTCAACCTGACTGGCCAGCGCTGCAAAATCTGGATATCGAGCTGGATTTCCTCAATGACGGTCTGTGGATGAAAAGCGATAAGGCGGCCCTCGGCGGCGTGACCGCCAGCAATCTGACCGCGGTTATTCCGGATTATGAAAAAGAGAAGCTGCTGATCGATGCCGATATTAACGGCCCGGGCAAAGCCGTTGGCCCCTATTTCAAAGAGACGCCGCTACACGATACGCTGGCCAGCGCGCTGGATGAACTGCAACTTGATGGCGACGTAAGCGCTCGCTTACATCTTGATATTCCGCTGGATGGCGAGATGACTGTCGCCAAAGGCGATGTGGCGTTGCGTAACAACAGCCTGTTTATTAAGCCGCTCAACAGCACGCTGAAAAACCTCAGCGGCAAATTCAGTTTTGATAATGGCACCCTGAAGAGCGAGCCGTTACAGGCGAGCTGGTTTAATCAACCGCTGAACCTCGATTTTTCCACCACCGAAGGCGATAAAGCGTACCAGGTTGCGGTCAATCTCAACGGCAACTGGCAGCCAGCGCACACGGGCGTATTACCCGCTCAACTTGAGTCTGCGCTCAGCGGCAGCGTGGCGTGGAAAGGGGATGTTGGTATTGAGCTGCCGCATCGCGGCGGTGCGACTTACAAGGTCAATATTGATGGCGATCTGAGTAACATCGCCAGCACCTTGCCGCCGCCGCTGGATAAAGCCGCGGGTAAAGCGCTGCCGGTAAAACTGAAAGTGGATGGCGATCTGCGTAGCTTTACGCTGACCGGCAACGCCGGTAGCAATAATCACTTCAACAGCCGTTGGCTGCTTAACAACAAACTCACTCTCGATCGTGGGATCTGGGCGTCGGATAGCCGCACCCTTCCGCCATTGCCGGAGCAGGCCGGGCTGGAGCTAAATCTCCCCGCGATGAACGGCGCGCAGTGGCTGGCGCTGTTCCGCCAGGGCGTGGCGAATAATGTCAGTAATTCAACGAGCTTCCCGTCCAGCATCACGTTACGCACGCCAGCGTTGACGCTGGGCGGGCAGCAGTGGAATAACCTGAGTATCGTCTCACAGCCGCAGCTTTCCGGCTCAACCATTGAGGCGCAGGCACGGGAAATTAGCGGTACGTTGACGCTGCGCGATAATGCGCCGTGGCAGGCGGCCATCCGTTACCTCTATTACAATCCGGCGAATACGCAGCCGAATGATGATGACATTTCGTCGCCGTCGACGTTGTTGCGCGGCAAAACCCGTATTGATTTTACCGGCTGGCCGGATTTGCAGTTGCGCTGCGCTGAATGCTGGCTGTGGGGGCAAAAATATGGGCGCATCGACGGTGATTTCACGATCAATGGCGATACGATGACACTGGCAAACGGCCTGGTGGACAGCGGCACCGCGCGTCTGACGGCAGACGGCGAATGGGTGAACCGGGAAGGAGCGGAACGCACATCGCTGAAAGGCGTGCTGCGCGGCGAGAAGCTCGATTCGGCGATGAGTTTCTTTGGCGTGCCGACGCCGGTACGTGGCTCCTCTTTTGATATCAACTATGACCTGCACTGGCGCAGCCCGCCGTGGCAGCCGCAGGAAGAGTCGCTGAACGGCATTCTGCGTACGCGGCTGGGGAAAGGGCAGATCACCGATATCAGCACCGGTCATGCGGGTCAGGTATTGCGCCTGTTCAGCGTCGACGCGCTGCTGCGCAAACTGCGCTTCGATTTTAGCGATACCTTCAGCAGTGAAGGGTTCTGGTTTGATTCGATCCGCAGCACCGCATGGATCAAAGATGGCGTGCTGCACAGCGACGATACGCTGGTGGACGGGCTGGAAGCGGATATCGCGATGAAAGGTTCGGTCGATCTGGTGCGTCGCGAGCTGGATGTTGAAGCGGTCGTGGCACCGGAAATTTCGGCAACCGTAGGTGTGGCAGCCGCTTTCGCCGTCAACCCGATTGTAGGCGCGGCAGTGTTTGCCGCCAGTAAAGTGCTGGGGCCGCTATGGAATAAAGTCTCTATTCTGCGCTACCGCATTACTGGCCCGGTCGATCAGCCGCAGATTAACGAAGTCCTGCGCCAGCCGCGCACGGACAAAACGCAATGATTTGACGGCATCGGCGAATTGCCTCAAGCTCCTTGTATCGCTTTTTTTATTGCCCGATGTGGCGGCAACGATGAGTAAAAAATGATGAGTCTTAATCTGGTGAGTGAACAACTGCTGGCAGCGAATGGCCTGAGTCATCAGGATCTGTTTGCCATTCTCGGTCAATTGACCGCACGTCGTCTTGATTATGGCGATCTCTATTTCCAGTCGAGCTATCACGAATCCTGGGTTTTAGAAGACAGCATCATTAAAGATGGCTCTTACAATATCGATCAGGGCGTGGGCGTTCGCGCGGTGAGCGGTGAAAAAACCGGTTTTGCTTATGCCGACCAGATAAGCCTGCTGGCACTGGAGCAGAGCGCGCAGGCCGCGCGTACCATTGTGCGTGAAGATGGCGACGGCAAAGTGAAGACGCTGGGCGCGGTGGAACATACGGCGCTTTATACCAGCCTTGATCCGCTGCAAAGCATGAGCCGCGAAGAGAAGCTGGATATTCTGCGCCGCGTGGATAAAGTGGCGCGCGCGGCCGACAGGCGCGTGCAGGAAGTGACTGCCAGCCTGACCGGCGTTTATGAATTGATTCTTGTCGCGGCGACCGACGGTACGCTGGCCGCCGATGTGCGTCCGCTGGTGCGTCTCTCGGTGAGCGTGCAGGTGGAAGAGGATGGCAAACGCGAGCGCGGTTCCAGCGGTGGCGGCGGTCGTTTCGGTTATGACTGGTTCCTGCAAGACGTTGATGGCGATGTGCGTGCAGATGCGTGGGCGAAAGAGGCCGTGCGCATGGCGCTGGTGAACCTGTCTGCTGTTGCGGCGCCTGCGGGCACGCTGCCAGTGGTGCTGGGCGCGGGCTGGTCGGGCGTGCTGTTGCACGAAGCGGTCGGTCACGGTCTGGAAGGCGACTTCAACCGTCGCGGCACATCGGTATTCAGCGGTCAGATGGGCCAACTGGTGGCTTCAGAGCTTTGCACGGTGGTTGATGACGGCACGATTGCCGATCGTCGCGGTTCAGTGGCAATTGACGATGAAGGCACGCCGGGGCAATACAATGTGCTGATCGAAAATGGCGTGCTGAAAGGCTACATGCAGGACAAGATGAACGCGCGTTTGATGGGCATGAAACCGACCGGTAACGGCCGCCGTGAATCTTATGCTCATCTGCCGATGCCGCGCATGACCAACACTTATATGCTGGCCGGTAAATCGACGCCGCAGGAGATTATCGAATCCGTTGATTACGGGATCTACGCGCCAAACTTCGGTGGCGGCCAGGTGGATATCACCTCCGGCAAGTTCGTCTTCTCCACCTCGGAAGCGTACCTGATTGAGAAAGGTAAAGTGACCAAAGCGGTGAAAGGCGCAACGCTGATTGGCTCCGGGATCGAAGCCATGCAGCAGATCTCTATGGTCGGTAACGATCTGAAGCTGGATAACGGCGTTGGCGTATGCGGCAAAGAGGGACAAAGCCTGCCGGTTGGCGTGGGTCAACCGACGCTGAAAGTAGATAACCTGACGGTAGGCGGTACGGCTTAATCGTTAAAATCCTCTCCCTGCGGGGAGAGGATTATCCGCTCAGGCACTGCGCCCCTGCATTCCCTGATATACCTTTCCCACTTCAATAAAATATTCCGTCATGTAGTTAATACAGACCTGCACTTTCAGCGGGAGCTTATCTTTTTCTGTATACAGCGCATAAACCGGGCGCGGATCGGACTGATAGCGCGGCAGCAGGATCTCCAGCTGGCCGCTGTTGATCTCATCGATCACCCACATCAGCGGGACATAGGCCAGCCCGGCACCGGCGGTCAGCCAGCGCGTCAGCGTCATCGGATCGTTGGTGACAAAGCGTCCCTGCGGGATCAGCCGCGTTGAGATCCCTTCTGGCGCGATCAGTTCAAATTCGTTATCCGGACGGACGCTATATTCCAGCCACGAATGATTTGCCAGGTCGGTGGGTTTTTCCGGCACGCCATATTGGGCAAGATAGTTTTTCGCCGCGCACAGCACCATCGGCATCGCGCCGAGGCGGCGGGAGAAGAGGCTGGAATCCTGAAGTGCGCCGACGCGGATCACCACGTCCAGCCCGTCGGCGATCAGATCCGGCGCCGGGATACCGGTTACCAGGTTAACAGTCAACCCTGGATGCTCTTTCAGCATCTCTGCCGTCATTTTTGCCAGCACATTTTGCGCCATGGTTGAAGAACTACCAATGCGCAGCGTACCAATCGGCGTGTTGTTGAAAGCGTAAAGTTGCTCGTGAACATCCTGCACTTCATGCAGCATGCGACGACACCCCTGATAGTAAATTTTTCCGGCTTCGGTCAGCCCCAGGCTGCGTGTGCTGCGGTTTAGCAGCTTGACCTGTAATTCATCCTCCAGCTTCGCCACCGTCTGGCTGATGGACGAAACGCTCATTTCCAGCTGTCGGGCGGTGGCGGTAAATGAACCTAATTCCACCACTTTGGCAAACACCGACATGCGTTTTAGTCGTTCCATTATTCATTCTTACTTAAAAGTGATTTAGATCACACAATATAGATAACAGCATAACAGTTACGTTAATATACTATCTCTTAAGAATATCCACGTCACTCTCGCCCTGGCACGCCTGTCCTATTCCTGCGGTGACGTAAAAACAATTTCACCTGCTTGTTCTCGAATCAAGGTCAACATGAGTCTGTTTCCCGTAATCGTGGTGTTCGGTTTGTCGTTCCCACCGATTTTTTTCGAATTGATTTTGTCACTGGCGATTTTCTGGCTGGTGCGACGGGTGCTGATCCCCACAGGAATCTATGATTTCGTCTGGCATCCCGCGTTATTTAATACTGCGCTGTACTGCTGCCTGTTTTACCTGCTGTCGCGTCTGTTTGTTTGAGGTTGAAGTGAAAACACTAACAAGAAATATCTCCCGTACCGCTATTACGGTCATTCTGGTTATCCTGGCGTTCATCGCAATTTTCCGTGCCTGGGTCTATTACACCGAATCGCCCTGGACGCGCGATGCGCGCTTCAGCGCGGATGTGGTTGCCATTGCGCCGGATGTCACCGGGCTGGTGACCTCGGTCAACGTGCATGACAACCAACTGGTAAAAGAGGGACAAGTGCTGTTCACCATCGATCAGCCTCGCTACCAGAAAGCGCTGGCAGAAGATGAAGCGGATGTTGCTTATTACGACGCGCTGGTCAACGAGAAGCGCCGTGAGGCCGGTCGTCGTAATCAATTAGGCGTACAGGCGATGTCGCGTGAAGAGATCGACCAGGCGAACAACATACTGCAAACGGCGATGCATCAGCTTGCGAAAGCGCAAGCGGCCCGCGACCTGGCGAAACTCGATCTGGAGCGCACTATCATCCGCGCGCCGGCTGACGGCTGGGTCACCAACCTGAATGTTTACGCCGGTGAGTTTATTACCCGCGGTTCCACCGCTGTGGCGCTGGTAAAACAGAACTCCTTCTATATTCTGGCTTATATGGAAGAGACCAAACTCGAGGGCGTTCGTCCTGGCTACCGGGCAGAGATCACGCCGCTCGGCAGTAACCTGGTGCTGAAAGGCACGGTAGACAGTATTGCCGCTGGTGTGACCAACTCCAGCAGCAGCAACGACAGCAAAGGGATGGCAACCATCGACTCCAATCTGGAATGGGTGCGTCTGGCCCAGCGCGTACCGGTACGTATTCGCCTCGATAAACAGCCGGGAAATCTCTGGCCTGCGGGTACTACCGCGACCGTTGTCGTGACCGGGAAAACCGATCGTGACGAGAGCCAGGACTCCTTCTTTCGTAAAATGGCCCACCGCCTGCGTGAGCTGGGGTAATCGCTATGGGGCTGTTGTCGATAGCCAGCCAGCATTTGCGCTTTGCCGTCAAGCTGGCCTTTGCCGTGGTGCTGGCTCTGTTTGTCGGTTTTCACTTTCAGCTTGAAACACCGCGCTGGGCGGTGCTGACCGCTGCGATTGTTGCGGCTGGCCCGGCGTTTGCCGCCGGTGGCGAGCCCTATTCCGGCGCTATCCGTTACCGCGGGATGTTGCGTATTGTCGGGACGTTTATCGGCTGTATTGCTGGTCTGGCGATCATCATTGTATTGATCCGCACGCCGCTGCTGATGCTGATGGTGTGTTGTATCTGGGCCGGTTTTTGTATCTGGCTCTCCTCGCTGGTACGGGTTGAAAACTCTTATGCCTGGGGGCTGGCCGGGTATACCGCGTTAATCATCGTCGTTACCATTCAGACCGAGCCGCTGTTGGCACCGCAATATGCCGTGGAGCGTTGTAGCGAAATCGTCGTCGGCATCCTCTGTGCCATTGTTGCCGATCTGCTGTTTTCCCCCCGCTCGATCAAACGTGAGATTGACCGTGAACTGGATGCTCTGCTGGTGGCGCACTATCAATTGATGCGATTGTGTATCAAGCACGGCGATAGAGAAGAGGTGGATCAAGCGTGGGCTGCACTGGTGCGCCGTACCACCGCGCTGGAAGGCATGCGCAGCAACCTGAAGATTGAATCCTCCCGCTGGGGGCGTGCTAACCGGCGGTTAAAAGTCATCAACACGCTGTCATTAACGCTGATCACTCAGGCTTGCGAAACCTACCTTATTCAGAATACGCGCCCGGAACTGGTCACTGATACTTTCCGGGAATTGTTCGCGGATCCCGTCGACAATGTGCAGGATGTGCATAAACAGTTGAAACGCATGCGCCGGGTGCTAGCCTGGACCGGTGAGCATGATACGCCGGTAACCATCTATAGTTGGGTGGGTGCGGCGACACGCTACCTGCTGCTGAAACGCGGTGTCATCGGTAATGCCAAAATCAGTGCGGTTGAAGAAGAGGTTCTGCAGGGCGAAGTGGTGGTAAAACCGGAATCCGCCGAACGTCACCATGCAATGGTTAACTTCTGGCGCACTACTTTATCGTGCATGCTGGGTACGCTTTTCTGGCTGTGGACCGGCTGGACATCCGGCAGTGGATCAATGGTCATGATTGCCGTCGTTACCTCGCTGGCGATGCGTCTGCCGAACCCAAAAATGGTGGCGAAAGACTTTATCTACGGCATGCTGTGGGCGCTACCAATCGGGGCGTTGTTCTATCTGGTGATTATTCCCTCGACACAACAAAGCATGCTGCTGCTTTGTATCAGTCTGGCGGTGCTGGCCTTTTTCATCGGCATTGAGGTACAGAAGCGCCGTCTGGGATCGATGGCGACGCTGGCGGGCACCATCAACATTCTGGTGCTTGATAACCCAATGACCTTTAAATTCAGCCAGTTTCTCGACAATGCGCTTGGCCAGTTAGTGGGCGTGGTGCTGGCTATGGTGGTTCTGCTGCTGGTGCGGGATAACTCGCAGGCGCGCACCGGGCGTACGTTGTTGAATCAGTTTGTTTCGGCGGCGGTATCGGCAATGACCACCAATACAGCGCGACGTAAAGAGAACCATCTGCCCGCACTGTATCAGCAACTGTTTTTACTGCTGAACAAATTTCCCGGCGACGTGGCGAAGTTTCGTCTGGCATTAACGTTGATTATTGCCCACCAGCGTCTGCGCGATGCGCCGGTGCCGATCAACGATGATCTTTCCGCTTTTCATCGCCAGTTACGCCGTACCGCGTCGCAAGTGATTTCGGCTGGATCGGATAACAAACGACGGCGCTACTTTACGCAACTGCTGGAAGAGCTGGATATCTACCAGGAGAAACTGCGCATCTGGGATGCGCCGCCACAGGTGACGGAACCGGTGCAGCGATTAACCGGGATGCTTCACAAATATCAGCATGCGCTGACCAGCAACTAAACAGAGAACCGACGCTAAAAAGCGTCGGTTTTTTTATGGCTATACTTTGTGAAAGCTGATAACACACCGATCGGGAGAACAAATGACAACGCAGGTATTGCAGGACAACCCACTTTTTCAGACCGGCTATCTGGTGGATGGCGTCTGGAAATCCCTGAACACCACATTTGACGTTCTGAATCCGGCCACCGGTGAAGTCATCGCCAGCGTCGCGAAAGCAGGGAAAAAAGAGACCGAAGATGCCATTGCTGCGGCGAGTCGGGCTTTTCCGGGCTGGCGGGCGAAAACCGCGAAAGAGCGTTCCGCCATCCTCTATCGTTGGTATGAATTGATCATTGAAAATAAAAGCTGGTTAGGGCGCTTAATGGCCACCGAGCAGGGGAAACCATTGAAAGAAGCTGAGGGGGAAGTCGAGTATGCCGCCAGCTTTATTCAGTGGTTTGCCGAACAGGCAAAACGCGCCAACGGTGAAATTATCCCGCCGATCAAGCCGGGGTCGCGCATTCTGGCGACCCGGGAACCGGTAGGTGTGGTGGCTGCCATCACGCCGTGGAACTTCCCGATGGCAATGCTGACCCGCAAACTGGGGCCTGCGTTGGCGGCAGGGTGTACCGGCGTTATCAAACCGGCGAACAATACCCCGCTCAGCGCGTTTGCTTTGTTGGCGCTGGCGAAGAAGGCGGGCGTACCGGATGGTGTGCTCAATGCTATTGCCGGTAACACGGCAGAAATCAGCGATGCGATTATGGCCAGCCACGAGGTACGTAAGATCTCTTTCACCGGTTCGACTGCGGTAGGGAAAACCCTGGTTCGCAACGCCGCCGAAACCATGAAAAAAGTGTCGATGGAACTGGGGGGCAACGCGCCGTATATCGTCTTTGAAGATGCCGACATCGATGCGGCAGTTCAGGGGGCGATTGCTAACAAATTCCGCAATGCTGGCCAGGTATGCGTTAGCGTAAACCGCTTCTATATTCATGAGTCTGTCTACGATACTTTCACGCAAAAGCTGAGTACGGCGGTAAGCGCATTGAAAGTGGGAAATGGTCTGGAAGAGGGCGTGGTAGTGGGGCCGTTGATTGAGCCGGCCGCCGTCGAGAAAGTGCGTGAGCATGTGGAAGATGCGGTGGCCAAAGGCGCTAAAGTGCTGGCTGGTGGTAAAGCGCACAGCCTTGGCGGTAACTTCTGGCAACCAACCGTACTGGGCGATTGTAGCGATGGCATGAAGCTGGCGCAGGAAGAGACATTTGGTCCGGTTGCTGCCTGTTTCCGCTTTACCAGCGAGGAAGAAGTCGTCCAGCGTGCGAATGCGACGCCGTTTGGCCTGGCTGCTTACTTCTATACGCAAAACTTGCAGCGGGTGTTCCGCGTTTCGCAGGCCATTGAGAGTGGAATGATCGGTATTAACGAGTGCGCAGTATCCACCGAACTGGGGCCGTTCGGCGGAGTGAAAGAGTCGGGTCTCGGTCGCGAAGGGTCGGTGCTGGGGCTGGAGGAGTTTCTTGAGGTGAAAACCCTGCATCTCGGCGGATTATAACGCGTCGGCGGCGGATGCCGCCCTGTTGGGCTGGTGGCGGAAATAATGAATACCTACACTTTCGATTTTAAAAACATCGACGATCAGGGCGCGTTCTACCGGGAGTTCTCGCGCCAGTTCGAGCTGGGAAGCGGCAAAATTCGCGATCTCGATTCACTGTGGGACGCGGTGATGGCGGGAGCATTACCTTTACCGCTGGAGATAGAGTTTGTTCATCTGCCGGAGCGACAGCGCCGCCGTTTTGGCGCATTGATCCTGTTGTTTGATGAAGCGGAAGAGGAGTTGGAAGGCGAGCTGCGTTTTAATGTGCGTTAAAGGCAAAAAAAAGCCCCTGACAGGCAGGGGCAAGTCGTCGGACTAGACGACGAGGGTTTATTTATACAGTTCCGCCGTGACGTGGGTGTGGTCACCCGTACGTGCTTCAACGATGCGATAGCTGCTGGCGCCCGCCTGGTCAGCTTTCGCAGAGAGTTCCTGGCGAATATCCATCGGTACACCGGCAACCTGTGAAACAGAAACACTGCCCATAGGTTGGAGGTTGCTTGCTTGTTCGCTGTTAACCAGCGTTGCAGCGCTTGCGCCGAAAGAGATCAGGGATGCAAGGCCAAGGGATGCGATGATTAGATTGCGTTTCATAGTTTGTCTCCTTAAGAGAGTCTCAACGGCAGGGAGGATTGAACTGCTATTTTTGTGCCTGGCGCCGTTGAGTGATGGCATAGGGTTATCGGTAAAACTTATTTGTACAGTTCGGCTGTTGCGTGCCAGTTGTCACCGGTACGTGCTTCGATAATGCGATAAGAAGAAGCACCTTGTTCTTCCGCTTTTTTGTTCAGTTCAGCACGCATATCCATCGGAGAGGAGGCGACAGATCCTACGGATACTGTGCCCAGAGACTGGCGTGATTGCGCCTGGTCTGCGCTGATGGAATCGGCAGCAAAAGCGCCAAATGACAGTGCTGAGAGAATGCCGAGTGTTGCAACAGTTGATTTGATATTCATGATTCTTCACCTCGTCGTATTCTTTTACTTCAATTCATTGGGGCCTTGTTTCGTGACCCTCATCACAAAATCAAGTATACACTAGTCACAGAAAAAATTAATACCATGCTAATTGTTTCTATGGTAATTAAGCCTCTCTGAAATCATTTTTTATAACAAGAAAGCATAAAAAACCTGGATGCGATTAAAAAATGATTGGTGATATCTAAGAAAATCATATAGATATTTGAATTTGATTTTTTGTGCGATGGCATTCACTGCGCCGGGGGTTTGAAACAGGAAATCGCACTAACTGTTAAATTAATGTGAGTGAAAAGTCGTGAACGAAGGGGGAGGCGGCAGAACATTCCCCCGCAATCGAAGCGGGGGGAAGTGATATCAGAGTTCCTGCTCGAACAACACGAGGATCGCTTCGTAGAGATCTTTAACGGTGAAACCTCTGGCTGGGGTGGTAAAAATCGTATCGTCACCAGCAATGGTGCCGAGGATACCTTCTGCTTTACCTAGGGAATCCAGCAGGCGTGCAATAAGCTGCGCTGCGCCCGGGCTGGTGTGAATCACCACGACGGCATCGTTGTAATCGATATCCAGCACCAGGTTCTTCAGCGGGCTGGAGGTTGTCGGGACGCCCAGTTCAATCGGCAGGCAGTAGACCATCTCCATTTTTGCGTTGCGCGTACGCACCGCACCGAATTTGGTCAGCATGCGGGAGACTTTAGACTGATTGATATTGTCGAAGCCTTCATCTTGTAAAGCCTGGACAATTTCTCCCTGAGAACTGAATTTCTCTTCTTTAAGAAGCGCCTTAAACGCTTTAACTAATTCTTCTTGTTTTGCCGAGCTTCGCATAAGTCACCCGTAATATGGCCGTGAAAACAACATTATTATGCATATTAATGAATTTTTATGCAAACAATCTCGTCTGGGAAATTCTGAAATGTATGCTGAAAGGCGCGGAGTTTACCAAATCCTGCGCTGAAGGACAGGCACATGTGTCTTACGTCGCAAATAACATTAAAAAGTAAATTAAATGTTATAAAGTTGATGTTATTTTGGTGGATATCGCAGCTATATTATAAACTCTCAGTGTTAGTTGCTTAGTTTGCCGATCTGACGACGTATTTACCTTCTTATAAGATCTTAAAGTGGAGCGTGCCGCAGAATTTTTGCGCATGCATTGCCATAATTATCAGGGTGAATTAAGGTCGCCGCAACGGAGTAACAAGATATTTAGCTAACCATAATAAGGAGTTTAGGATGAAAGTCGCAGTCCTCGGCGCGGCCGGCGGTATCGGTCAGGCGCTAGCCCTACTACTGAAAACACAACTGCCTTCTGGTTCAGAACTCTCTCTCTATGATATTGCTCCTGTAACCCCCGGGGTTGCTGTTGATCTCAGCCATATTCCAACTGATGTGAGCATTAAAGGTTTCTCCGGCGATGATGCGACTCCTGCGCTGGAAGGGGCCGATGTCGTACTGATTTCCGCTGGCGTGGCGCGTAAACCGGGTATGGATCGTTCCGACCTGTTTAACGTCAACGCGGGCATTGTGAAAAACCTGGTCACTCAGGTGGCGAAAACCGCGCCGAAAGCCTGTATTGGCGTCATTACTAACCCGGTTAATACCACCGTCGCCATTGCGGCGGAAGTGCTGAAAAAAGCGGGTGTCTACGACAAGAACAAACTGTTTGGCGTCACTACGCTGGACATTATTCGCTCCAATACTTTTGTTGCCGAACTGAAACATAAATCACCGGGCGATATCGAAGTGCCGGTGATTGGTGGCCATTCCGGCGTTACCATTCTGCCGCTGCTGTCGCAGGTACCGGGCGTCAGCTTTAGCGAGCAAGAAGTCGCAGAACTGACAAAACGCATTCAGAATGCTGGTACTGAAGTGGTGGAAGCGAAGGCGGGTGGCGGTTCGGCTACGCTCTCGATGGGGCAGGCCGCTGCGCGTTTTGGTTTGTCGCTGGTTCGTGCGCTGCAAGGCGAGAAAGGCGTGGTTGAATGCGCCTATGTTGAAGGCGATGGCGAATATGCGCGCTTCTTCTCACAGCCGCTGCTGCTGGGGAAAAACGGCATTGAAGAGCGCCATGCTATCGGCAAGCTTAGCGCTTATGAACAACAGTCGCTGGAAGGTATGCTGGACACGCTGAAAAAAGATATTCAACTGGGCGTGGATTTCGTTAACCGCTAACGTGTTATCGCCGCCATAAAAAAACCGGAGCCTGTGCTCCGGTTTTTTTATGGCAATCAGTTAGTTGCCGGATACTCTTCGATGGTGACTTGCAGGGTCAGTTTCTTATCGTCACGCATCACTTCAACCGGAATGACGGAACCCGGGCGGATCTCGGCGACCTGATCCATAGTTTCAAGCGCGGAAACGGCCGCTTTACCATTGACGGAGGTGATAACGTCATTGACCTGAATCCCGGCGCGCGCGGCAGGACCGCCAGGCGAAACTTCGTTAACGACAATCCCCTGAATTGGGTCGATACCGCCGCCTTGCGAATGCAGAGGCGCAATTTCTCGCCCGCCGATACCAATGTAACCCCGGATCACCCGACCATCGCGGATCAGCTTATCCATAATCTTGGTGGCCAGCTGGAAAGGGATGGCAAAACCGATGCCTTCCGGTGTTTCGCCGTCGTTGCTCTTATCAAACGACAACGTGTTGATGCCCATCAGCTCGCCCAGTGAGTTGACCAGTGCGCCGCCGGAGTTCCCATGGTTGATAGAAGCATCGGTCTGCAAAAAGTTCTGCCGTCCGCTCGGGTTCAGGCCGATACGCCCGGTAGCGCTGATAATCCCCTGCGTTGTCGTTTGACCAAGGTTGTACGGGTTTCCGATTGCCAGCACCACATCGCCGATATGCGGCGTGCGTTTCGTATTGATGGGGATCACTGGCAGACCGCCGGTTGCGTTGATTTTCAGCACCGCTAAGTCGGTCAGGGAATCCGAGCCAACCAGCAATGCTTCAAACACCCGGCCATCCTGCAGGGCGACGATAATCTGGTCCGCATCATTGATGACGTGCTTGTTGGTAATGATGTAGCCACGCTGATCCATAATCACGCCGGAACCAAGCGTACGGATCTCCAGACGATCATGAGTGGAGCTATTCAGGCTGCGGTTATAGACGTTGACCACCGCCGGCGCTGCGCGGCGTACAGCCGGGTTATAGCTGGCTGGCGTTTCGTCAGCGCTTTCAAGCTGGGGAGCGCTAAGTGGGATGTTTTTGCGCAGCGAAGGCATGGCGACGATGATCAGGCCACCCACAACCAAACCGATTGCAACTGAACGTAAAATCTTCACATACATGATGGGATTATCGCTAAAAGGAAGAACGGCAGCAGCATAACATGAGTTCTCCGGACATCACATGATGATGTCCGGAGAGTGAGGGACCTAGCGCAACAGCAGATAGATGCTGTCGTTGCCGCGCACGATATGCAGCGCCATTACCGAAGGTTTCGTTTCCAGCAATTTACGCATTTCAGCGATCGACTGAACGCGCTCACGGTTGATGCCAATGATCACATCATCTTTATGCAGACCGGCCTGCGCGGCGGCGCTGCCTTTTTCGACATTATTTATCGCGATGCCTTTGGTGCCATCTTTGAGCTGGCTGTCGCTCAGTTCTGCACCCTGCAATGACGGTGAAATCAGATCGGCGCTGGCGGACGAAGACGTGCTTTTATCCAGCGTGACTTCCACCTCCAGCGGCTTGCCATCGCGCAGCAGGCCGAGCTTCACTTTCGCGCCGGGTTCCGTCGTGGCAATACGTGAACGCAGTTCGGCAAAGCTGTTCAGCGGCTTACCGTTCAGACTGACGATAACATCACCGGATTTGATCCCGGCTTTTGCCGAGCCGGAGTTAGGCAGCACTTCGCTGACAAAGGCGCCGCGCTGGACGTTAAGGTTAAAGGCTTTGGCGATATCCGCACTCATTTCCGTGCCTTTGATGCCCAACAGACCGCGTTTGATCTCGCCAAACTGAATCAATTGCCTGGAGAGGGTTTGTGCCATATTGCTCGGAATGGCGAAGCCAATCCCTACACTACCGCCGCCTGGTGCGAGGATAGCAGTATTAATGCCGATAAGCTCGCCATTGAGATTAAGCAGCGCGCCGCCGGAGTTACCACGGTTAATTGAGGCATCCGTCTGGATAAAGTTTTCCAGCCCTTCCAGATTCAGGCCGCTGCGGCCCAGCGCGGAAACAATCCCGGAAGTGGCTGTCTGCCCAAGGCCGAACGGGTTACCTACGGCAATGACAAAGTCGCCGACGCGCAGTTTATCGGAGTCGGCAATCGCAATTTGCGTCAGATTGCTGGCGTTCTGTAATTGCAGCAGAGCAATATCACTCTGATCATCACCGCCGATCAGCTTGGCATCGAACTCGCGACCATCGTTCAACTGCACGCTGATTTTTTGCGCCTGATTGATCACATGATTGTTTGTCAGCACGTAGCCTTTCGCGGCGTCAATGATCACCCCGGAGCCCAGCCCTTCAAAAGGTTGCGGTTGCTGCGGTTGATCCGGCACATCGTCGCCGAAAAACTTCTTAAGCTCTTCCGGAACTTTCTGACCTTGTGTCGTTGTCCCCTCTACCTGCACGCTAACCACCGCAGGCAGTACCTTTTCCAGCACGGGCGCAAGGCTTGGCAACGCGCCCTGACCGGGCACTTGTGATGGCATGGCGGCCATCGCCTGAAACGGTGCCGAGAGAGTTAACCCGACACTTAACGCAAATGCACTCAACAGCAGGGTTGGTTTCTTCATTGATGCTGGCTCTCGTAACCTGAAGTGAAAGGAATGACGCCCCAAAACAGTTTGATGTTATTGAAATTTCAACCGGGTAACAATGAGGTGAATGACTAAATAATAGCTATGATGCGGAAGATGGGGTGGGCGCGGGGAACGCGCCCGAAAAAAACAGATGACAGGGCGGAATTATTTACGGCTTGCGCCGCCGCGCAGCAGGCCGGAAGCGCCATCAGAATAATCACGCGGGATCTGCACCGGCGCCTGATCGTTACTGGCTTCAGATTCGGCCAGACGGTTGCGGAACGGATTCTCTTCTGCGGACATTTCCGGCAGCAAGTTGGACGAGCTTTTCGCCATGTGCTGATACAGTTGGCGATAATCATGCGCCATGTTATCCAGCAGTTCCGCGCTGCGGGCAAAATGGCTCACCAGTTCTTCGCGATACTCTTCCAGTTCCGCTTTGTTTTTTTCCAGCTCATACTGCAAGGCCTGTTGCTGGCGCAATTTACGGTTTCCGAAACGCATACCCACGGCACCAATGATAATGCCGACAACCAACCCGATTAGCGCGTATTCCCAGGTCATGTACTTCTCCCGTTATTTTGTGATTCCGTAGGGTGTGGGCTGCAAGCTCCTTGCCTGCGCCTGATAGTGCCACTATAACCGCTTCTGGTGTAGAAGTGGAATCCTGACAAATCATCGCGTAGTGTAGAACGGCCTTTTTTTCGTCAACCCTGTGGGGGCGGATCGATTTTCAAGGAACAACAATAACACCATGCAAAGCCTTACCCCGACATCGCGATACAACAGCGCCCTCAACGAGGGGAGCCATCAGCCGGATGATGTGCAAAAAGAAGCCGTTCAGCGGCTGGAACATATCTATCAAGAACTTATTACCCGCAGCGACAACAGTGCACCGACAAACGGTGGTTTGCTGGCGAAGTTCGGCAAACTGCTGGGAAAACGAGAACCGCGTGAAAGCGCGCCAGTGCGCGGTCTTTATATGTGGGGCGGCGTTGGCCGTGGCAAAACCTGGCTGATGGACATGTTCTATCAGAGCCTGCCGGGTGAGCGTAAACAACGTCTGCACTTTCACCGTTTTATGCTGCGCGTGCACGAAGAACTGACTTCACTTCAGGGGCATAGCGATCCGCTGGAAATTGTTGCCGATCGCTTCAAAGCTGAAACCGATGTGCTGTGCTTCGATGAATTTTTCGTTTCGGATATTACCGACGCCATGCTGCTGGGCGGGCTAATGAAAGCGCTGTTCGCCCGTGGTATCACGCTGGTGGCGACGTCGAATATTCCGCCGGATGAGCTCTACCGCAACGGCTTGCAGCGTTCGCGCTTTTTACCTGCTATCGATGCCATCAAGCAGTTTTGCGATGTGATGAATGTCGATGCGGGCGTCGATTATCGTCTGCGCACATTAACTCAGGCGCACTTATGGCTGACTCCGCTGGATAGCGAGACCGCGCGGCAAATGGATACGTTGTGGTTAGCGCTGGCGGGCGCAAAGCGTGAGCATGCGCCACAGCTGGAGATTAATCACCGTGCGCTGCCGACGTTGGGTGTGGAAAACCAGACGCTGGCAGTGTCGTTTGCCACGCTCTGCGTCGATGCGCGCAGCCAGCACGATTACATCGCGCTCTCGCGATTGTTCCATACCGTAATGTTGTTCGATGTGCCGGTAATGACGCCACTGATGGAGAGCGAAGCACGACGTTTTATTGCTTTAGTGGATGAGTTTTACGAGCGCCATGTGAAGCTGGTGGTGAGTGCGGCTGCGCCGCTACATGAGATTTATCAGGGCGAACGGCTGAAATTTGAGTTTCAGCGCTGTTTGTCCCGCCTGCAAGAGATGCAGAGCGAAGAATATCTCAAGCGCGCGCATATGCCGTAATCGGTAAATCCCTTTCCCACCGGGAAAGGGATTCGCCTTGCACAAAAGCCGCGCCAAATCACAAAAAGGGGTCGATCTTTGCCCACGACTTCTCTATAATCCTGCGACCCCACGTTACTACAAGGTTTTTTTCCCGAAACTCTTGTGTGCCGGCTAAACATATCCGAAGGGGTAGGTTTACTGGACAATGTCGTGTGAACCTCACTTGTATTTAGGCGTTTGGGTGTTCACCAACGTGTAACTTATTATTTGGGTAAGCTTTATAATGAAAACTTTTACAGCTAAACCAGAAACCGTAAAACGCGACTGGTATGTTGTTGACGCGACCGGTAAAACTCTGGGCCGTCTGGCTACCGAACTGGCTCGTCGCCTGCGCGGTAAGCATAAAGCGGAATACACTCCGCACGTTGATACTGGTGATTACATCATCGTTCTGAACGCAGAAAAAGTTGCTGTAACCGGCAACAAACGTTCTGACAAAATGTACTACCACCACACCGGCCACATCGGTGGTATCAAACAAGCGACCTTTGAAGAGATGATTGCCCGCCGTCCTGAGCGTGTGATTGAAATCGCGGTTAAAGGCATGCTGCCAAAAGGCCCGCTGGGTCGTGCTATGTACCGTAAACTGAAAGTTTACGCGGGTAACGAGCACAACCACGCGGCACAGCAACCGCAAGTTCTTGACATCTAATCGGGATTATAGGCAATGGCTGAAAATCAATACTACGGCACTGGTCGCCGCAAAAGCTCCGCCGCTCGCGTGTTCATCAAACCGGGCAACGGTAAAATCGTAATCAACCAGCGTTCTCTGGAACAGTACTTCGGTCGTGAAACTGCCCGCATGGTAGTTCGTCAGCCGCTGGAACTGGTCGACATGGTTGAAAAACTGGATCTGTACATCACCGTTAAAGGTGGTGGTATCTCCGGTCAGGCAGGTGCGATCCGTCACGGTATCACCCGCGCTCTGATGGAGTACGATGAGTCTCTGCGTTCCGAACTGCGTAAAGCTGGCTTCGTCACTCGTGACGCTCGTCAGGTTGAACGTAAAAAAGTCGGTCTGCGCAAAGCACGTCGTCGTCCGCAGTTCTCCAAACGTTAATTGCTTTCTGCTTCGGCAGAACGATTGGCGAAAAAACCCGGTGCAAGCCGGGTTTTTTATGGATAAAAATCGTGTTATCCACAGTAATCAATCGCTTATTGCGTCTTTTTCAGCATTTGCAGAATCCCCTCACCACAAACCCCGCAAAATCTGGTAAACTATCATCCAATTTTCTGCCCAAATGGCTGGGATTGTTCATTTTTTGTTTGCTTCCTGAACGAAAGTGACAGTACGGGCGGGTAGGTAACTCACATCTGACCGGTCGAGTAAGTCCGGTAGCAGTAAATTCTTGAATATACCTGGAGGTTTTCATGGCTGTCGCTGCCAACAAACGTTCGGTAATGACGCTGTTTTCTGGTCCTGTGGACATCTATAGCCATCAGGTCCGTATCGTGCTGGCCGAAAAAGGTGTCAGCTTCGAAATTGAGCACGTGGAAAAGGATAATCCTCCTCAGGATCTGATTGACCTCAACCCGAATCAAAGCGTACCGACACTTGTAGATCGTGAACTCACCCTGTGGGAGTCACGCATCATTATGGAATATCTGGACGAGCGTTTCCCGCATCCGCCGCTAATGCCGGTTTACCCGGTCGCGCGCGGTGAAAGCCGCCTGTACATGCATCGCATTGAAAAGGACTGGTATTCCCTGATGAATATCATCCAGAACAACAGCGGCGCACAGGCCGATGCCGCCCGTAAGCAACTGCGTGAAGAGCTGCTGGCAATTGGCCCGCTGTTCACCCAGAAACCTTACTTCCTGAACGACGAGTTCAGCCTCGTTGACTGCTACCTCGCACCGCTGCTGTGGCGCTTACCGGTACTGGGCATCGAGCTGAACGGCGCAGGCGCCAAAGAGCTGAAAGGATATATGACGCGCGTATTTGAGCGTGATTCCTTCCTCGCTTCTCTGACTGAAGCCGAGCGCGAAATGCGCCTTGGCCGGGGTTAACTGAATGGATTTGTCACAACTGTCTCCACGCCGTCCGTATCTGCTGCGGGCCTTCTATGAATGGTTACTGGATAACCAGCTAACGCCGCATCTGGTTGTTGATGTGACGTTGCCGGATGTTCGCGTGCCGATGGAGTATGCGCGTGACGGTCAAATCGTGTTGAACATCGCGCCGCGCGCGGTAGGCAATCTGGAACTGGCGAACGACGAGGTGCGTTTCAATGCGCGCTTCGGTGGCGTGCCGCGTCAGGTTGCGGTACCGATGGCGGCCGTACTGGCTATTTACGCCCGTGAAAACGGCGCGGGTACCATGTTCGAACCGGAAGCTGCCTACGATGAAGACGTCGCCATGATGAATGACGACCACGAAACTTCAGCGCAGGAAAGTGAGACGGTGATGTCGGTTATCGACGGTGATAAACCCGATCATGCTGACGATCAGGACAACGACCCTGATGACGATCCGCCGCCGCGAGGTGGACGCCCGTCGTTGCGGGTAGTGAAGTAATCAAACAGGGCCGAATGGCCCTGTTTTACTATCTGCGATCCGCCAATAAAAAAGGAGGCCGAAGCCTCCTTTTGGGTCGCTACATGGGTATTACACTTCGAGGTAGTTCATGATGCCGTCAGCCGCTTTACGGCCTTCGGCAATCGCGGTCACCACCAAATCGGAGCCACGTACAATGTCGCCACCGGCAAAGATTTTCGGGTTGCTGGTCTGGAACGGATTTTCGCTGCCTTCCGGTGCGATAACGCGGCCCTGAGCGTCAAGTTCAACGCTGTGCTTCGCCAGCCACTCCATACTGTGAGGACGGAAACCAAACGCCATCACCACAGCATCGGCCGGAACCACATGCTCAGAACCCGGGACGATTTCCGCACGGCGACGGCCTTTAGCATCCGGCTCGCCCATTTCGGTCCGCGCCATCTTCACGCCGCACACTTTGCCGTTGGCATTGATTTCGATGCCCAGCGGCTGCACGTTAAACTGGAATTCCACGCCCTCTTCACGCGCGTTTTTCACTTCGCGGCGGGAACCCGGCATGTTCTCTTCATCACGGCGATAAGCACAAATTACGTGCGTTGCGCCCTGGCGAATAGAAGTACGCACGCAGTCCATTGCGGTATCACCACCGCCAAGCACCACGACGCGTTTGCCTTCCATGCTGATATACGGCTCATTTGGCGTTTCGCCAAAGCCCATAATCTGACGTGTATTAGCGATGAGGAACGGCAGCGCGTCGAATACGCCCGTAGCGTCTTCGTTCTCCAGCCCGCCGCGCATTGACTGATAGGTACCGACGCCGAGGAACACCGCGTCGTAATCTTTCAGCAGTTCGTCGATCTGCACATCGCGACCCACTTCGGTATTGAGTTTGAACTCAATGCCCATACCGGTAAAAATCTCACGGCGGCGGGTCATCACCTCTTTTTCCAGCTTGAAGGCCGGGATACCAAAGGTCAGCAGGCCGCCGATTTCCGGATGACGGTCGAAGACGACGGCTTTTACGCCGTTGCGGGTCAGTACATCGGCACACGCCAGACCTGCCGGACCTGCACCGATAATCGCCACGCGTTTACCGGTTTGCTTCACGCCGGTCAGATCGGGACGCCAGCCCATTTCGAACGCTTTATCGTTGATATAGCGCTCGATGTTGCCGATGGTGACTGCGCCGAACTCGTCGTTCAGCGTGCAGGAACCTTCGCACAGACGATCCTGCGGGCAGACGCGTCCGCATACTTCCGGCAGGGTGTTTGTCTGGTGCGACAGCTCTGCTGCTTCAAAAATACGACCTTCGTTGGCCAGCTTCAGCCAGTTAGGAATGTAGTTATGAACCGGACATTTCCACTCGCAGTACGGGTTACCGCAGGAGAGGCAGCGATCGGCCTGCGCTTTAGCTTGCCCTTCAGAGAAGGGCTCGTAGATTTCAACAAATTCAATTTTACGCAGCTTGATCGGTTTCTTGGGCGGATCAACACGCTGTAAGTCGATAAATTGGTAAACGTTCTGACTCATCTCAATTCCTTACTGCGCCTGCACGCGCAACTCTGCCGCGCTACGACTACGGTGACCTAACAGGGCTTTCACATCGCTGGACTTCGGTTTCACCAGGGCGAATTTCGATGAGAATGCCGGCCAGTTCGCCAGGATCTCTTCGCCACGCTGAGAACCGGTATGGTGCACATGCTCGGTGATCAGACCGCGCAGATGCTCTTCATGGATGGCGAGGTCATCGACGCTCAGCACTTCCACCAGTTCCGGGTTAACGCGTTTACGGAATTCACCGTCTTCATCCAGTACATAGGCAAAGCCGCCGGTCATCCCTGCGCCAAAGTTGACGCCGGTTTTACCCAGCACGCAAACAATGCCGCCGGTCATATATTCACAACCGTTGTCGCCGATGCCTTCTACAACCGTGATGGCGCCGGAGTTACGCACCGCAAAACGCTCGCCTGCGCGGCCCGCAGCGTACAAACGACCGCCGGTTGCGCCATACAGGCAGGTGTTACCGATAATGCTCGCTTCATGGCTACGGAAGGCCGAACCCACCGGCGGACGCACCGCCAGCAAACCGCCCGCCATACCTTTACCGACATAGTCGTTGGCATCGCCGGTCAGATAGAGCTCAACGCCGCCAGCGTTCCACACGCCGAAGCTCTGGCCTGCGGTGCCGCTGAAATGCGCTTTAATCGGATCGGCTGCCAGCCCTTGATCGCCGTGAGACTGCGCGATATAGCCAGACAGTGAAGCACCCACGGAACGATCGGTGTTGCGGATATCGAACCAGAAAGTTTTGCTCTGCTTCTCATCGACATACGGTTTCGCCTGCTGCAATAACTGCGCGTTCAGCACGCCATTATCAAACGGCGGGTTGTTTTCCGTGCAGTACAGCGCTTTGCCTGGGTGCGGCTCGGCGGTTTCCAGCAGTTTCGCCAGATCCAGCTTCTGCTGCTTGGCGGTAAAACCGTCCAGCTCTTTCAGCAGATCGGTGCGGCCAATCAGATCGACCAGGCGTTTCACGCCCAGTTGCGCCATTAACTCGCGAGTTTCACGGGCGATAAATTCAAAGTAGTTGGTCACTTTGAACGGCAGACCGTGATAGTGATTCTTACGCAGTTTGTCATCCTGAGTCGCTACGCCGGTTGCGCAGTTATTCAGGTGACAAATTCGCAGGTATTTACAGCCCAGCGCGACCATTGGCCCGGTACCGAAACCAAAGCTTTCGGCGCCCAGAATGGCAGCTTTGATGATGTCCTGGCCGGTTTTCAAACCGCCATCCACCTGCAAACGGATCTTGTGACGCAAACCGTTCGCGACCAGCGCCTGCTGGGTTTCCACCAGCCCCAGTTCCCACGGACAACCGGCATATTTCACCGAAGAGAGCGGGCTTGCACCAGTACCGCCGTCGTAGCCGGCGATAGTGATCAGATCGGCATAGGCTTTCGCCACACCGGTAGCGATGGTACCGACGCCCGGTTCGGAAACCAGCTTCACGGAGATCATCGCTTTCGGGTTGACCTGCTTCAGGTCGAAAATCAGCTGCGCCAGATCCTCGATAGAGTAGATATCGTGGTGCGGAGGCGGAGAGATCAGCGTTACGCCGGGTACGGAGTAGCGCAGTTTGGCGATGTACGGGGTGACTTTGTCACCCGGTAGCTGGCCGCCTTCTCCCGGTTTTGCCCCCTGGGCGACTTTGATCTGAATGACATCAGCGTTCACCAGGTACGCTGGGGTTACACCAAAGCGGCCAGAAGCAACCTGCTTGATACGCGACACTTTATTGGTGCCGTAGCGCGCCGGATCTTCGCCGCCTTCACCGGAGTTGGAGAAACCGCCGAGGCTGTTCATTGCTTCTGCCAGCGCTTCGTGAGCCTCCGGGCTGAGCGCGCCGATAGACATCGCTGCGGTATCGAAGCGTTTAAACAGCTCGGTCGCCGGTTCCACATCTTTCAGACTGACCGCTTCACCGTTCGGCGTGATGGCCAGCAAATCGCGCAGCGTAGCTGCCGGGCGTTCGTTAACCAGCTTCGCATATTCCTGATAATCGCTGTACTCGCCGCTCTGTACGGCCTGTTGCAGCGTGCGTACGACATCCGGGTTATAAGCGTGGTATTCACCGCCATGGACATATTTCAGCAGGCCGCCCTGCGACAGCGGTTTACGCGCCAGCCAGGCCAGTTTAGAGAGGTTCAGCAGATCTTGCTGAAAGTCGCTAAAGCCCGCGCCGCCAATACGGCTGATAACGCCCTGGAAGCAGAGCGCAGCAACGTCATCGTGCAGGCCCACGGCTTCAAACAGTTTTGAGCAACGGTATGAGGCGACCGTCGAAATGCCCATTTTGGACATGATTTTGTACAGCCCTTTATTGATGCCGTTACGGTAGTTCAGCATCACTGTACGGTAATTTTTCTCGATGGCATTGTTGTCGACCAGTTTCGCCAGCGTTTCATACGCCAGGTACGGGTAGATGGCCGTCGCGCCGAAGCCGAGCAGCACCGCAAAGTGGTGCGGGTCGCGGGCACTTGCTGTTTCAACAATAATGTTGGCATCGCAGCGCAGGCTCTTATCCACCAGGCGTGTCTGGATCGCGCCCACTGCCATCGGCGCCGGAACCGGCAGGCGATTTTTGGCGATGTTACGGTCAGAGAGCACCAGCAATACAGTACCATTACGCACCATCTGCTCTGCTTTATCACACAGCGCTTTGACGGTCTCTTCCAGCGACGTTTCAGTCACGTCGAAGGTGATGTCCAGCGTGTCGGCGCGGTAGTGCTCCTCTTCCATCGTCGTCAGCTGCTTGAAATCGGAGTACAGCAGGATCGGTGATTTGAAGCTCAGGCGGTGCGCCTGGCCTTCCGCTTCGCAGAAGACGTTCATTTCGCGACCGATGCTGGTAGCCAGCGACATAACGTGGGCTTCACGCAGCGGATCGATCGGCGGGTTGGTGACCTGCGCGAACTGCTGACGGAAGTAGTCATAAATAATGCGTGGCTGGCTGGAAAGCACCGCAAACGGGGTGTCATCGCCCATGGAGCCGACCGCTTCCTGGCCATTTTCGCCCAGCACGCGGATAACCGAATCCAGCTCTTCAAAGCTGTAGTTAAACTGCTTCTGGTAGCTTGCCAGCAGATCGTCGTCCATCTCGCGGGTACCGACTTCTTCATCAGGCAGATCTTCAAACGGCACCAGACGGCGAACGTTTTTCGCCATCCACTCTTTATACGGGTGGCGGCTTTTCAGATCGTCATCGGTTTCGGCAGAGTGCAGAATGCGCCCGTCTCGGGTATCGATAACCATCAGTTCGCCCGGGCCGACACGGCCTTTTTCGACCACTTCGTCCGGCTGATAATCCCAGATCCCCACTTCTGAAGCACAGGTGATCAGCTTATCTTTGGTAACGACATAGCGCGCCGGGCGCAGACCGTTACGGTCGAGGTTACAGGCAGCGAAACGCCCGTCAGACATCACGATGCCCGCCGGGCCGTCCCACGGTTCCATGTGCATGGAGTTAAAGTCGAAGAAGCTGCGCAGGTCCGGATCCATATCCGGGTTATTCTGCCAGGCTGGCGGCACCAGCAAACGCATGGCGCGCACAATATCCATCCCGCCTGCCAACAGCAGCTCGAGCATGTTATCCATTGAACTGGAGTCAGAGCCGGTTTCGTTGACGAACGGCGCGGCATCATGAAGATCCGGGATCAACGGCGTTTTGAATTTGTAGGTACGCGCGCGCGCCCACTGGCGGTTACCGGTAATGGTGTTGATTTCACCGTTGTGCGCCAGGTAGCGGAACGGTTGCGCCAGCGGCCAGCGTGGCACGGTGTTGGTGGAGAAGCGCTGGTGGAACAGGCAAATGGCCGATTCCAGACGCAGATCCGCCAGATCCAGGTAAAAGCGCGGCAGATCCGCCGGCATACACAGACCTTTATAGATGTTCACCAGATTGGAGAGGCTACAAACGTAGAACTCTTTATCTTCCTGCAGGCGTTTTTCAATGCGGCGACGAGCGATAAACAGACGACGCTCCATATCGCGCGGGCGCCAGCCTGCGGGGGCGTTCACGAAAATTTGTTCAATACGAGGCAGCGAGGAGAGGGCGATTTCACCGAGCACCCCTTCGTTGGTTGGCACATCGCGCCAGCCGACGATCGACAGGGTTTCTTGTTGCAGCTCTTCTTCAACAACGCGACGTGACGCGCTGGCTTTTTCTGGATCCTGATTCAGGAACAGCATGCCCACGGCGTAATTTTTGGCTAAGCGCCAGCCGCGCTCTTCCGCCACAATACGGAAGAAACGGTCGGGTTTTTGCAGCAGCAGGCCGCAACCATCGCCGGTTTTACCATCGGCAAGGATTGCGCCACGGTGCTGCATTCGGGCCAGTGCGTGAATAGCGGTACGCACTACCTTGTGGCTAGGTTCGCCTTCTATGTGGGCGATCAGGCCGAAACCACAGTTATCTCTCTCGAGAGATTTATCGTACAACATATCAGTGAACCTCCCCAGGCTCTACGAGACACCCTCCGTTGATCGATACGCACAGGCGCAAAAAGAGCATGGCGACGGGGCATATGCCTCGCATGTCGCCCTCTTTAATTTCCTTTTCGCATCGATACACAAGTGTTGAGGACTTGCTTAAGAGGGAATCTCAATTACTGCATAAATATGATGAGCAGACTGCTCATCCAGAAAGCTTCCAGCGGATTCCCAAGTTATCGGGAATCCGTACACAGGTCAAATGCCGAGCTTATTTATACAAAAATGTGCTAAAGATGGTTTATGTATTTGATATTTATATTTATTTAAGCTTTTTTACATTCATGGAGCGCAGCGACAAGCGGTAGCGGAGTGTGATCTGACTCACTATACCAAAGCGTAGTTTCTGATGTTCTGTCCTGAGCGTGTCTTTAACGGCAGATTTTTATTCTGCTGTGTGGGTGAGAGTTGCATGAAGACACTGTTTTTCACTTACGCACGTATTTCTGCAAAATAAGGCAGGAATATAAGGAAAAGTAATCGCCTTTGAGGTGAATGAAATTGCGATTATATTGACTTTTTATGCAATGAATAAAAGCCTTCCGGGGCGATTGATCCAGGTCATCGCCGATGAAAGCTAAAAGTGGCAGGCTACACCCTTTCGTCAGGGCGGCCTTTCAGATTATGCAGTTACAGAAATTAGTCAATATGTTTGGTGGGGATCTTGCTCGCCGGTATGGAGGAAAAGTCCATAAACTCACTTTGCATGGCGGTTTTAGCTGCCCAAACCGCGATGGCACCATTGGACGCGGCGGGTGTACGTTCTGTAATGTCGCTTCTTTTGCCGATGAGGCACAGCAGCACCAATCCATTGCTGACCAGCTTGCTCATCAGGCGAACCTCGTCAATCGCGCACGTCGCTATCTCGCCTATTTCCAGGCTTACACCAGCACCTGGGCGGAAGTGCAGGTGCTACGGTCGATGTACCAGCAGGCGATAAGCCAGGCGAACATTGTGGGTTTGTGCGTCGGCACGCGCCCTGATTGCGTGCCGGAAGCGGTGCTGGATTTGCTTTGTGAATACCATCAACAGGGTTATGAAGTGTGGCTGGAATTGGGCCTGCAAACTGCTCACGATAAAACGCTGCATCGCATCAACCGTGGGCATGATTTCGCCTGCTACCGGAAAACGGCGCAACAGGCCCGTCAACGCGGTCTGAAAGTCTGCACGCATTTGATTGTCGGGTTACCGGGGGAACGTCGCGTGGATTGCCTGGAGACCCTACAGCGCGTTACAGATGCTGGCGTTGATGGCATTAAGCTGCATCCGCTGCATATCGTAAAAGGCAGTATTATGGCGAAGGCATGGGAAGCTGGCCGCCTGAATGGTATTGGCCTGGAAGAGTATACCGTTATTGCCGGAGAGATGATTCGCCATACGCCGCCGGAGGTGATCTATCACCGCGTTTCCGCCAGCGCGCGCCGTCCGACCCTGCTGGCGCCGCTGTGGTGCGAAAACCGCTGGACCGGCATGGTGGAGCTGGATCGCTATCTGAATGAGCAGGGCGGACAAGGTTCGGCGCTTGGGCGCTGCTGGCAATTGCCCGTCTGAACCGGCGACGAAACTCTAACTCTCACCGCATTTTTCACACAAGCTTCAATCCCTTGCCCAGAATTGAGTATTATTGAGCGCAATTGTCCGAGGGAAACTCTATGAAGCAAATCCGTTTACTGGCGCAATACTACGTCGATCTGATGATGAAGCTTGGTCTGGTGCGCTTTTCCTTGCTGCTGGCTTTAGCGCTGGTGGTGCTGGCAATCGTCGTGCAGATGGCGGTCACCATGGTATTGCAGGGTCAGGTGGAGAGCATTGATGTTATCCGCTCGATCTTTTTTGGTCTGCTGATCACTCCGTGGGCGGTCTACTTCTTATCGGTGGTGGTTGAGCAACTGGAAGAATCTCGCCAGCGGTTATCGCGGCTGGTAGAAAAACTCGAAGAGATGCGCGATCGCGATCTGAAGCTCAATGTGCAATTAAAAGATAATATTGCCCAGCTTAACCAGGAGATCAGCGATCGTGAAAAGGCTGAAGCGGAGCGCCAGGCGACCTTTGAACAGCTAAAAATAGAGATGCAGGAGCGCGAGCAAACGCAGATCCAGCTCGAACAACAATCCTCCTTTCTGCGCTCTTTCCTTGATGCCTCACCGGATTTGGTTTTCTACCGTAACGAAGATAAAGAATTTTCCGGCTGTAACCGGGCGATGGAACTGCTGACTGGCAAAAGCGAGAAGCAGCTCATTCACCTGAAACCGCAGGATGTCTATTCTGAGGAAGCCGCAGCGAAAGTTATTGAAACCGATGAAAAAGTCTTTCGTCATAACGTATCGCTGACCTACGAACAGTGGCTGGATTATCCGGACGGGCGCAAAGCCTGTTTCGAAATCCGTAAAGTGCCTTATTACGACCGAGTGGGTAAACGCCACGGGCTGATGGGCTTTGGCCGCGATATTACTGAGCGTAAACGCTACCAGGATGCGCTGGAGCGGGCCAGCCGGGATAAGACCACCTTCATTTCCACGATTAGCCATGAACTGCGTACACCGCTGAATGGCATCGTCGGCCTGAGCCGGATCCTGCTCGACACGGAGTTAACGCAGGAGCAAGAGAAATACCTGAAGACCATCCATGTTTCCGCCGTGACGCTGGGAAATATCTTCAACGATATTATCGACATGGATAAAATGGAGCGCCGTAAAGTTCAGCTTGATAACCAACCGCTGGATTTCACCAGCTTCCTTGCCGATCTGGAAAACCTTTCCGGTTTGCAGGCGCATCAAAAAGGGCTGCGTTTTGTACTGGAGCCAACGTTGCCGCTGCCGCACAAGGTGATTACCGACGGTACGCGTCTGCGGCAGATTCTGTGGAACCTGATCAGCAATGCGGTGAAATTTACTCCGCAAGGTCAGGTTGAAGTGCGCGTTCGCTACGATGAAGGCGAAATGCTGCACTTCGAAGTGCAGGATTCCGGTATCGGTATTCCGCGCGACGAGCAGGATAAGATCTTTGCCATGTATTACCAGGTCAAAGATAGCCACGGCGGCAAACCGGCCACGGGAACGGGTATCGGGCTGGCCGTTTCACGTCGCCTCGCCAAAAATATGGGGGGGGATATCTCTGTCAGCAGCCAGCCAGGCGCCGGGTCCATCTTTACGCTGACCGTTCATGCGCCCGCAGTGGCGGAAGAAGTTGATGACGCTTTCGAAGATGATGATATGCCGTTGCCTGCGCTGCATGTGCTGCTGGTTGAGGACATTGAGCTGAATGTCATTGTCGCGCGCTCGGTGCTGGAAAAGCTGGGTTGTAGCGTCGATGTGGCGATGACCGGAAGCGCCGCGCTGGAGATGTTCGCCCCTGGCGAATACGATCTGCTGCTGCTGGATATTCAGTTGCCGGACATGACCGGGCTGGATATTTCCCGCACGCTAACCAGCCGTTACCCGCGCGAAGATCTGCCGCCACTGGTAGCACTGACAGCCAACGTGCTGAAAAACAAACAGGAGTATCTCGATGCGGGCATGAATGACGTATTGAGCAAACCGCTGGCGGTCCCGGCATTAACTGCCATGATTAAAAAGTTCTGGGATACAAACGCCAATGAGGAGAAGCAGGTGACAACTGTCGATAACAGCAAAGTACAAACGGTGCTGGATACGGCCATGCTTGAGCAATATATCGAGCTGGTTGGGCCTAAATTAATCACCGATGGGCTGGCTGTCTTTGAGAAAATGATGCCGGGCTATCTCAATGTGCTTGAGTCAAATCTTACGGCCCGCGATCAGAAAGGCATAACCGAAGAGGGACATAAGATTAAGGGCGCGGCAGGCTCTGTCGGTTTACGTCATCTGCAGCAACTGGGGCAACAGATCCAGTCTCCCGATCTTCCGGCGTGGTGGGACAATGTCGGCGAATGGGTGGAAGAGATGAAACAGGAGTGGCAGAACGATGTGGCGGTACTGAAAGCCTGGGTTGCGGCAGTGGACGCTGGAAAAAAATGACCCCGGATTAACCGGGGTGCGCGAATACTGCGCCAACACCAGGGAAACCGTAGCTGCGCCGTAGTTTTTACTCTTTTTTGCAAGGGCGTAGCCTGAAAAAATTCGACCACACGCACATAAGATAGCAAATCTTAAATGATTTGTTACATCAATCAGTGAAATGTGTGAAGCAAGGCTCCCTTATCAAAATTTTTAATTATCGACAGTACGCTGCATAAAGGATGAGCAAAATGAAAAAAGTAGGCGTGATTCTTAGCGGCGCGGGTGTCTATGACGGTGCGGAAATCCATGAAGCGGTGATCACGTTACTGGCGATCGCCCGTTCAGGTGCTGAGGCAGTTTGTTTCGCGCCGGATAAATGGCAGAGCGATGTGGTGAATCACCTGACAGGTGATGTCATGACGGAGAGCCGCAATGTGCTGGTCGAAGCGGCCCGAATTGCGCGTGGAAATATCCGGCCGCTGGCACAACTATCAGTAAATGATCTGGATGCGCTGATTGTGCCTGGTGGTTTTGGTGCGGCCAAAAATTTGAGTAATTTTGCCAGCCAGGGCAGCGCGTGTGTTGTCGATAATACGCTTAAACAGCGAGTGCTGGAGATGCATCAGGCGGGTAAACCGCTGGGATTTATGTGTATCGCTCCGGCGTTGCTGCCGAAAATTTTCGACTTCCCGCTGCGTCTGACAATCGGTACGGATGTCGATATCGCTGAAGTGCTGGAAGAGATGGGCGCGGAACATGTGCCGTGCCCGGTGGACGATATTGTGGTGGATGAAGAGAATAAAGTGGTAACCACGCCAGCGTATATGCTTGCTGAGGATATTGCGCAGGCTGCGGCGGGGATCGAAAAGCTGGTTGCGCGCATACTGGTGCTGGCGGAATGAGAAATGGCTTTCGCGGCCCGCTGAAAACTATGCTGAAACGTATTGCGCTGCGGGTTTTACTGGTACTGGCCATTTTCTGGGGCGGCGGCATTGTGCTGTTCAGCTTTCTGCCGGTGCCATTTTCTGCCGTGATGGTCGAGCGGCAAATTGGGGCCTGGCTGACAGGTAACTTTGGTTATGTTGCTCATTCCGACTGGGTCAGTATGGATGAAATTTCGCCGTGGATGGCGCTGGCTGTTGTCGCAGCAGAGGATCAGCGTTTCCCCGATCACTGGGGGCTGGATTTTGGCGCGATCCAGAAGGCACTTTCACATAATGAACGCCATGAGAACCGTATTCGCGGCGCGTCGACTATCTCTCAGCAAACGGTGAAAAACCTGCTGTTATGGGATGGAAAAAGTTGGGTGCGAAAAGGGCTGGAAGCCGGGCTGACGCTGGGGATGGAAGCGGTGTGGACGAAACGGCGTATCCTGACGGTGTATCTTAATATTGCGGAGTTTGGCGACGGCGTGTTTGGCGTGGAAGAGGCGGCTCAGCGCTATTTTCACAAACCGGCCAGCCGGTTAACCATGTCGGAAGCGGCATTGCTGGCGGCAGTACTGCCAAACCCAATACGTTTCCAGGCGGCAGCGCCATCCGGCTATGTCCGCAGCCGTCAGGCGTGGATCCTGCGCCAGATGCGCCAGCTCGGAGGCGAAGGCTTTTTGCAGAACAATAAGCTGTACTAACTCAGTCTTCGTCAAAGCCCGCGTTAAACAGGGCAATCACGGCTGCCAGGGCTTCTTCTTCCTGCGGGCCGCTGGCTTCGACTTCAATTTGCCGCCCTTTTGCGGAATCCAGCATCAGCAATGCAATCACGCTGCTGGCTTCCGCTTCGGTGCCTTCGTCGTTACGCAGTAACACTTCTGCGTCAAACCCCTGTACCAGCTCAAACAGTTTCATCGCCGGGCGCGCATGCATGCCCAGTTTATTGGTGATCTCAACGGTTTGTTTTACGGTCATGTTTTGCGTTTTTCCAGCGTACGGTGACGGGACTGAACGTTTTTACCGCGCGAGCGGAAATAATCTGCCAGCTGTTCGGCGACATAAACAGAACGATGCTTACCGCCAGTACAGCCGATAGCGACGGTCAGATAGCTACGGTTGTTGGTTTCCAGCATCGGTAACCACAGTTCAAGATAACTGCGGGTCTGGTAAATAAAATTGTGCACTTCGGTATGCCGGTCAAGGAACGCCGCGACAGGTTTGTCGAGACCGGTCATCGGGCGCAGTTTCGGATCCCAGTGCGGGTTGGGCAGAAAGCGAACGTCAAAGACGTAGTCAGCATCGATAGGAATCCCGTGCTTAAAGCCGAACGACTCAAAGACCATGGTCAGTTCGCGCTCGCGCTTGCCGAGCAGGCGAGTGCGCAGCATTTCGGCCAGCTCATGTACCGACATTTCGGAGGTATCGACAATCAGGTCCGCGCGGGAACGCAGTGGCTCCAGCAGGTTGCTCTCTTCATCGATAGCACTTTCCAGCGATAAATTTTTGCTGGAGAGCGGATGTAAGCGGCGCGTATCACTGTAGCGACGAATCAGCGTGTTGCGGTCAGCATCAAGGAACAGCAACTGCGGCGAGAAGGCGTCAGGCAGGCTGCTCATCGCCTGTTCAAAAATTTCCGGTGATTCCGGCATATTACGCACATCAATACTGACGGCGGCAGAGGTCTGACGATCGGCGAGTGTCTGCGCCAGTTGCGGCAGCAGCACTACCGGCAGGTTATCGACACAATAGAAGCCCATATCTTCCAGGGCGCGCAGGGCCACGGATTTGCCTGAACCCGAACGACCACTTACGATCATCAGGACCATGAACCGTTTCTCCCCATAACGACAAAAAAGGTGTTCTTCCCGTTACGCATCGTCGCTTTCGCCTTCTGTCTGCGTGATTATCTGATACAGCTCTTCATCGTTCTGCGCACTGCGCAGGCGACGGCAAATGGTTTTATCCGCCAGCCGTTTGGCCACCAGCGAGAGCGTATGCAGATGCGTTTTGGTTTGATCGGCCGGCACCAGTAGTGCAAACAGCAGATCGACAGGCTGATTATCGATAGCGTCGAAAGCAATGGGCGTTTCGAGTTGTACAAAAACGCCGACGGCGCGCAGCGTGTCCTCTTCCAGCTTACCGTGGGGGATGGCTATACCGTTACCAATACCGGTACTGCCCATCTTCTCACGCGTAAGAATGGCTTCGAAAACGACCTGTGGCGGCAGGCCAAGCTGTTTTGCCGCCAGTTCACTGATGATTTCCAGAGCACGTTTTTTGCTCTGGCAGTGAACGCCGCTACGTGTACATTCCTGGTTAAGGACATTGCTCAGTTGAAGAGCGGAATCGTTATTCATCATAATTTCACCTAAGCGCCGTCAGAGCCACGCACCCTACCGGGTTGCGGTAGGGTGCAACGCGCCAAACGAACGCCCGGACAATTAGTGTTGTTTCAGTTTATCTTTATGTTTCGTGAGCTGCCGCGACAGTTTATCGATCAAACCGTCGATGGCAGCGTACATATCCTGTCCTTCCGCGCTGGCATGCAACTCGCCTCCATTAACATGCAGGGTTGCATCCGAGGTATGGATCACTTTCTCCACTTTCAACACAATATAGACCTGATTAATCCTTTCGAAATACTGCTCAAGCTTGGCAAATTTGCTGTTCACAAATTCACGTAAGGCATCAGTGATTTCGACGTTTTGTCCTGTGATGTTAAGCTGCATAGTGTCTTCCTTATCGGTTGGGTCACACCAGCTGTTTACGCTGGTTAGACGGCGGAATGGATAAAGACTCTCGATACTTCGCAACGGTACGCCGCGCTACCATAATTCCTTGATCGGAAAGGAGCGTCGTCAGCTTACTGTCGCTCAGTGGTTTTGCAGGGTTTTCTGCGGCGATTAATTTCTTAACCAGTGCGCGAATGGCTGTTGACGAGGCTTCGCCGCCGCCTTCCGTATTCACATGGCTGGAGAAGAAATACTTCAGTTCAAAAATGCCGCGAGGACTGTGCAGGTACTTCTGCGTTGTCACACGGGAAATCGTGGACTCGTGCATTTCGACGGCCTGAGCGATATCCGCCAGCACCATCGGTTTCATAAACTCTTCGCCCTGTTCAAAGAATGCCTGCTGCTGCTCGACGATGCAGCGGCTGACGCGCAATAGCGTGTCATTACGGCTTTCAAGGCTTTTGATCAGCCACTTCGCTTCCTGCAAATTACTGCGGATAAACTGGGTGTCGGCGTCATTGCGCGCGCCGCCGCCCATTGAAGCGTAGTGCTGGTTGATTTGCAGACGCGGAATGCTGTCGGAGTTCAGTTCTACCGTCCAGCGCCCGTTGTGCTTACGCACCAGCACATCCGGGATGACATATTCTGGTTCACCGGTCTGGATCGACTGGCCGGGGCGCGGATCCAGCGACTGGATCAGATTTACTGCTTCTTTCAGCACATCCTCTTTAAGACGTGTGACGCGCATGAGAGAGCGGAAATCATGGTTAGCGAGCAGATCAAGGTGATCGCTGATAATCAGGCGAGCCTCTTCACACCAGGGCGTATCTTTCGCGAATTGGGACAGTTGGATCAACAGGCAGTCGCGCAGATCGCGCGCAGCGACGCCAACCGGATCGAAACGCTGAACGCGCTTTAATACCGCTTCAACTTCATCGAGACCGATTTCTTCATCGCCCATGCTTTCCAGCACATCCTCAAGCGACACGGTAAGGTAGCCGGTCTCATCGACAGCATCGACAATAGAGGTTGCGATTGCGCGATCGGTATCGGAAAACGGCGTTAACTCTACCTGCCACATCAGGTAATCCTGAAGAGACTGTGTCGTTTCACCCTGATAAATCGGCAGTTCGTCATCAATATAATCGTGGCTGCTGCCGGAAGGCGTTCCGGCGGTATAAATCTCATCCCAGCTGGCGTCCAGCGGCAGCTCTTCAGGCATCTCTTTCTGTTCGAGCGCGTCTACAGTATCCAGGCCTTCATTTTCCTGGGTTTGTTGGCTATCCACTTCTTCATGAAGATCGGCTTGTTCCAGCAATGGGTTACTCTCCAGCGCTTGCTGAAGTTCCTGCTGAAGTTCTAACGTAGACAGCTGCAACAGACGGATAGCCTGTTGCAGTTGCGGCGTCATAGCTAGCTGTTGGCTAAGCCTTAATTGCAAACCTTGCTTCATATTCAGAGCAGCACTCTCCGCCAAAATACCTCAATAAACTCTACCCTATCAGAGTCTGAAGTCTTCCCCAAGATATACGCGCTTAACGTGTTCGTCTTCAAGGATTTGCTGCGGTGTACCATGAGCAATTAAATGCCCCTGGCTGACGATATAAGCACGTTCACACACCGCCAGCGTTTCGCGAACATTGTGATCAGTAATTAACACGCCTAACCCACTGTCACGTAAGTGTTCAATGATGCGTTTGATGTCGATAACCGAAATAGGATCGACGCCCGCAAAGGGTTCATCCAGCAAGATAAATTTAGGATTTGCCGCCAGTGCGCGCGCAATTTCAACGCGGCGACGTTCACCACCGGAAAGGGACTGTCCCATATTGTCGCGCAGATGCTCAATATGGAACTCTTCCATCAACTCGTTAGCGCGATCCTCGCGCTGTTCGGAAGTCAGATCGTCACGGATCTGAAGCACCGCCATCAGGTTGTCGTACACGCTCAAACGACGAAAAATAGACGCTTCCTGCGGCAAATAACCGATGCCGCGACGTGCGCGCGCATGCAGTGGCAGTAAGCTGATATCGTCGTCATCAATAATGATATTGCCCGCGTCACGCGGAACAATCCCGACCACCATATAGAAGGTGGTCGTTTTCCCTGCGCCGTTAGGGCCAAGTAGCCCAACAATTTCGCCAGAGTTAACGGTCAGGCTGACGTCTTCAACCACGCGGCGACCCTTATAGGCTTTCGCGAGATTCTTTGCAGTTAATGTTGCCATAACGAATTAGTTACTCTTCTTAGGAGCCGGGGTTTGGGTGTTGCCCTTGTCCTGCAACTGCGACGGCACCAGTACGGTGGTGACGCGTTTACCTTTGTCGCTGAACGCCTGCATTTTCTGCTCTTTCACCAGGTAGGTGATCTTGTCGCCTGTGATGTTGCTGTCCAGCTGCTCGAGATAGGCCTTACCGGTCAGCACGACAAAATCTTTTTCCAGCTCGTAGTGCATCTGTAAAGCGTGGCCTTTCACCGGTTTGCCGTTGTCCTGCATCTGATAAAACGTAGCCGGGTTGCCATAACCATCAATGATCTCTTTGCCTTGCTGGCCGCCCGGACGCGTCACCACCACTTTATCGGCGTTGATTTTAATGGTTCCCTGCGTCACCACGACATTGCCGGTGAAGGTGACAATATTGCCCTGCATATCCAGCGACTGCTGATCGGAGTCGATATGGATCGGCTGTTCGGTATCACCGGTCACGGCAAAAGCCGGAAGCGCAGCGGCAAAAAGCGTACTGGCAAGAACCAGGTTAAGGCTGAGTTTGTTTGTTTTGAATTTCATAGGAGCTTCTAACCTTTTCAATCAGCTCGGCGTTTTTGCTGCGTAAGTTGCCGCGCATTTTCAGGCCGGTGGAATTAAATGTTGTTCCGTACAATGTTACCTGATCATCGGAAGTAACATCCTGCGTTACCAGATTGATCTGGGCGTTATCCGTGGTGATTTTTCGTAGCTGTGCATCTGCTGTCAATGCGTTGACCTCAACATGTCCGTAAAGGTAAAGCATTCTGTCGCTTGTTAATTTCGCTTTATCTGACTTAATTGACCAGGTCGGTATTTTGTTCTGGTCAAAGGTTGTCAGCACCGGTTTCGCGTACCAACTCACGCCATCGACGGAGTAGTATTCGACATTTTGCGCAATCAAGCGGTAGTTGAGCGCACCTTCCGGGCTATAAACCACCGTGTCGGTGTGTTTGCTGGTGTAGGTTGGCGCTTTGTCGTCAGTTGTGGTTTGTTCAGGTTCATCCTGAGAGGTCAGGTTAATACCAATCAGTACCAAAGCGACCAGCGCCAGTAGAATAATGACCCAACGTCTGGTTTTACTCATATCGATTGCCCTTTGGCCTCATCCAGCTTGCCCTGCGCCAGCAGCAACAAATCACACACTTCACGGACTGCGCCGCGGCCTCCATTGATGCGCGTAACATAATCGGCACGCGGAAGCAGCAAGGGATGCGCATCGGCGACGGCAATGCTTAGACCAATTTCGGCCATCACCGGCCAGTCAATTAAATCATCACCCACATAGGCAACCTGCTCCGGCGTTAGCGCCAGCCTGGCCAGTAATTCATGGTAGGCCAGTAGTTTATCCGACTGTCCCTGATACAGGTGCTTAATCTTCAGGGTTTCACAACGATCTTCTACCAGTTTAGCTTTTCGACCGGTAATAATGGCGATCTCAATGCCGGAAGTTAATGCACAGCGGATCCCGTAGCCATCGCGAACGTTAAACGCTTTTAGCTCTTCCCCATTGTTGCCCATATAGATGAGGCCATCGGATAGCACGCCGTCCACATCGAGGATCAGCAGGCGAATTTTTTCCGCTTTACTCATGACTTGCGCGCTAACCGGCCCATAACAGGTTGGAAGCGACGCGCCAGCATTACTCATTCTGATGTCCTTCTTTACACTACGCCAGCGCGCAGCAAATCATGCATATGTAACACACCCAGCAACTGGTCGCCATCGGCAACCATCACCGAGGTAATGTGGCGGGACTGCATCAGGTTCAGCGCATCAACCGCAAGCGTATTAGGCCGTACGCGAATGCCGCCCGGTGTCATCACGTCAGCAATACCCATGTTGCGTACATCTCCGCCCATATCAAACACGCGACGTAAGTCGCCGTCGGTAAAAATGCCTTCGATCTTCATCAGATCGTCGCAGATCACCGTCATACCTAAATTTTTGCGTGTGATCTCCAGCAGCGCATCGCGCAAACTGGCGGCCTTGCTGACATGCGGGATCTCATCGCCGGTGTGCATGATATCGTTGACGCGCAACAACAGCTTGCGTCCCAGCGCGCCGCCAGGGTGAGAAAGGGCGAAATCCTCTGCGGTAAACCCACGCGCTTTCAATAGCGCAACCGCCAGCGCATCACCCATGACCAACGCGGCTGTGGTACTGGAAGTCGGCGCCAGGCCAAGCGGGCAGGCTTCTTTAGGCACCTTCACGCAGAGATGAATATCCGCCGCGCGCGCCATACTGCTTTCCGGGCGGCTGGTCATACAGATCAGCGAAACTTTTAGCCGTTTCAGTACCGGGATCAGCGCCAGTATTTCGTTTGATTCGCCAGAGTTAGACAGGGCGATCACCACATCCTGCGGGCTGACCATACCCAGATCGCCATGAGCCGCCTCGCCGGGATGGACAAAAAAGGAAGGGGTGCCCGTGCTGGCGAATGTGGCCGCCATTTTTCTGCCGATATGGCCGGATTTTCCCATCCCCATCACCACTACTTTGCCGGCGCAATAGAACATTTTCTCGCACGCCTGAGCGAAGTCATGGTTGATGTATTGATCAAGCTGTGCGAGGCCTTCACGTTCAATCTCGAGGACGTCTTTGCCTGCTTGTTGAAAGTCAAAACCCGGCTGCAAATCTATTTGCGACATAATGCGTATCCGATTATCCAGTCAAAAGCGGCGACAGCCAGTACAGCATCGCCAGCCATACGATAAACCCGCTAAACAGCAGCGCGCCCACGCCCTTACTGATCTGCTTACGTTTCCAGCAGGTAAGGGCAAAAATGGCGCTGACCAGTAGCATCACGCCATAATCACGCGTAAAAGCCATCGGGTTAAACGTGCCCGGCGCAATCAGCGCGGGCAAGCCAAGCACGATAGCAATATTAAAAATGTTGGAGCCAATGATATTGCCTATCGCAATATCGTCTTCCCCCTTGCGTGCTCCCGCAATGGCTGTTGCCAGTTCCGGAAGCCCGGTGCCGATGGCAATAACCGTCAGGCCAATGGTGAGTTCGCTGATCGCAAAATAGTTCGCCACCACGGTGGCGTTATCCACCACCATGCGTGTTGCCATCGGCATAATAATCAGCGCGACGCCCAGCCACAGGCAGGCGACAGAGAGCGTGCCATCGCGTGGCAATTCAGCCAGTTGCTCGCGTGTCAGGCTATCATTGCCCTGACGCTCGGCGTGGCGGGCAATTTTAACAATGAACACCAGCCATAGCACGGCTAATAACAGTAAAATAATGCCATCTACGCGCGTTAGCTGCCCATCGTAAAGCACAGCGCCAGCCAGCAAGCTGGCTAACAAGGTTAGCGGTAATTCTCGACGCAGAATATCGGAATGCACGGTAAAAGGGTGCAGCAGCGCCGCGACGCCGAGAATCAATAAGATATTGGTAATGTTGGAGCCGATGGCGGTACCGATAGCCAGATCAAGCTGGCCATGAAAGGAGGCTGCAACCGAGGTGATAATTTCTGGTAATGACGTGCCGATACTGACAACGGTCATCCCGATGATTAAAGGGGGTACGCCTAATGCCCGGCAAAGTATCGAAGCTGCGAACACCAGACGATCGGCGCTGTAGACCACCAGGAGTAAACCAATTATCAATAGCGCCGTGGCTAAAAGCATCTAACGTCCTTTCTTAAGGTATAATTCTGCCGGTTTGCAGGCCGCCATGTCGTGCGAAACCGGACGTTACGCATAGCGTAATGATTCCTAATTTTGACTTTATGCGGCTCAAAAGTAAAACAAATGCCAGCTTTCGCTAACCTCCGCGGGTAATATTCTGTAAAAATATTGGGTTTTAGATGTTAGCAAGCGTCATGCTTATATCCGATAAGGTCGAAAGGAAAAGAAAATGAGCCAGACTGTGGCGAATCTGGTCGATGTCCGTGGCGTGAGTTTTTCCCGCGGCAATCGATCCATCTTCGACAATATTTCACTGACGGTACCGCGCGGTAAGATCACCGCGATCATGGGGCCGTCGGGGATCGGCAAAACAACGCTGCTGCGCTTGATTGGCGGCCAGATCCCGCCAGACAAAGGCGAGATATTGTTTGATGGCGAGAACGTGCCGGCAATGAGCCGTTCGCGTCTTTTTACCGTACGTAAACGAATGAGCATGCTGTTCCAGTCTGGCGCGCTGTTCACGGATATGAACGTTTTTGACAACGTTGCTTATCCCTTGCGTGAGCATACGCATCTGCCCGCGCCGCTATTGCACAGCACGGTGATGATGAAGCTGGAAGCCGTCGGTTTGCGCGGCGCCGCATGGCTGATGCCTTCGGAGCTCTCTGGTGGCATGGCGCGACGTGCTGCGCTGGCGCGCGCTATCGCGCTGGAGCCGGATCTGATCATGTTCGATGAGCCGTTTGTTGGTCAGGATCCAATCACTATGGGCGTGCTGGTAAAATTAATTTCTGAACTCAATAGCGCGCTTGGCGTCACATGCATCGTGGTTTCTCATGATGTGCCTGAAGTGCTGAGCATTGCTGATTATGCCTACATCGTGGCTGACCGTAAGATCATTGCCCACGGTAGTGCGCAGGGGTTACAGGAAAATAGCGATCCTCGCGTGCGTCAGTTCCTTGATGGCATTGCCGATGGCCCGGTGCCGTTCCGCTATCCGGCTGGTGATTACCAGCTCGATTTATTAGATTCAGGGAGTTAAGACGCTCATGCTGTTAAATGCACTGGCGGCGCTAGGACATCGCGGCATCAAAACGATCGCCACATTTGGGCGTGCCGGTTTGATGTTGTTCAACGCGGTGATTGGCAAGCCAGAATTCCGTAAGCATGCGCCGTTGCTGGTTCGCCAGCTTTATAACGTCGGCGTGTTATCCATGCTCATCATTATTGTCTCCGGCGTGTTTATTGGTATGGTGCTCGGCCTGCAGGGTTATCTGGTGCTGACGACTTACAGCGCAGAAACGAGCCTTGGCATGCTGGTGGCGCTGTCGCTGCTGCGTGAATTGGGGCCGGTGGTTGCTGCACTGTTGTTTGCCGGCCGCGCGGGTTCTGCGTTGACGGCCGAGATTGGCCTGATGCGCGCTACTGAGCAGATCTCCAGCCTGGAGATGATGGCGGTTGATCCGTTACGTCGCGTGATTTCTCCCCGTTTTTGGGCTGGTGTTATCTCGCTGCCGCTGCTGACGATCATTTTTGTCGCGGTCGGGATTTGGGGCGGTTCGCTGGTTGGGGTTAACTGGAAAGGTATTGATAGCGGCTTTTTCTGGACGGCGATGCAAAACGCCGTTGAACTGCGGCGGGACCTGGTTAACTGCCTGATAAAAAGCGTGGTCTTTGCTATTACCGTAACCTGGATTGCGTTGTTTAACGGTTACGATGCAATCCCGACTTCTGCCGGGATTAGCCGTGCGACAACGCGCACCGTTGTGCACTCCTCGCTGGCCGTACTCGGTCTTGATTTTGTGCTCACCGCATTGATGTTTGGGAATTGAGTTCATGCAAACGAAAAAAAGTGAAATCTGGGTAGGTGTTTTTCTGGTGCTGGCGCTGCTGGCTGCACTCTTCATCTGCCTGAAGGCGGCGGATGTCACGTCAATGCGTACTGAACCGACCTACCGCGTTTACGCGACATTCGACAATATCGGCGGCCTGAAAGCGCGCTCGCCGGTCCGCATTGGTGGGGTAGTGATTGGTCGCGTTGCTGATATCTCCCTCGATCCTAAAACCTATCTGCCGCGCGTGGCGCTGGATATCGAAGATCGTTACAACCAGATCCCGGATACCAGTTCGCTGGCTATCCGTACGTCGGGTTTGCTGGGGGAACAGTATCTGGCGTTGAATGTCGGGTTTGACGATCCAGAAATGGGAACCTCGATGCTTAAAGATGGCAGCACAATTCAGGACACCAAGTCCGCGATAGTGCTTGAGGATCTCATCGGACAATTCCTTTACAACAGTAAAGGCGGTGACAATAAGAATTCAGGCGATGCGGTAGCGCATGGTGAAGGGAATACTCAAGCCGCACCGTCTGCTGGTCAGACGAATTAAGAGGAGAATCGAGTTATGTTTAAACGCTTATTAATGGTTGCCCTGTTAGTAGTGGCGCCGCTGGGTGCGGCAGTCGCTGCCGATCAAAGCAACCCGTATGCTGCAATGAAAGATGCGGCGCAGAAAACGTTCGATCGCCTCAAAAATGAGCAACCGCAGATCCGCGCTAACCCGGACTACTTGCGTGATGTCGTCGATCAGGAACTGCTGCCGTATGTACAGGTGAAGTATGCTGGTGCGTTGGTGCTGGGTCGTTACTATAAAGAAGCTACGCCGGCGCAGCGCGACGCGTATTTCGCCGCTTTCCGCGAGTATCTGAAACAGGCTTATGGCCAGGCGCTGGCGATGTATCACGGCCAGACTTATCAGATTGCACCGGAACAGCCGCTGGGCGATGCCACGATTGTGCCGATCCGCGTAACCATCATTGATCCGAACGGCCGTCCGCCTGTGCGACTGGATTTCCAGTGGCGTAAAAACACGCAGACCGGAAACTGGCAGGCCTTCGACATGATTGCCGAAGGGGTCAGCATGATCACCACTAAACAGAATGAGTGGAGCGATCTGCTGCGTACGAAAGGTATCGATGGTCTGACTGCGGAATTGCAGTCTATTTCCCGCCAGAAAATTACCCTGGACGAGAAGAAACAATGACGCCGCAGCTCAGCTGGTCGCGCGAGGGTGAAAGCCTGACGTTGCAGGGGGAACTGGACCAGGATGTCCTCAACCCGCTGTATAATGCACGCGTCGAGGCAATGAAAGGTGTAACGTGCATCGATTTACAGGGCGTAACTCGTGTTGATACGGCTGGTGTCGCTTTATTGATTCATCTTATCGCTGAGGGGAAAAAGCAGGGCACCGCTATTTCGTTGGCTGGTATGAGCGATAATGTCACAACGCTCGCAGCACTGTATAACCTGCCCGAGGATGTACTCCCTCGCTAATTTTTTCAAAGCGTTACTATCTAAAGCCCCATCCTTTATATTGATGGGGCTTTTTGCTTGTTTAAGACCGCGTCACTTTCCTCTAAGATGTGTGACTGTTTTCACTATCAGATGATATTTACACCCATGGAAAATCATGAAATCCAGACAGTGCTTATGAACGCACTCTCTCTCCAGGAAGCCCACGTCACTGGCGATGGCAGCCACTTTCAGGTTGTCGCTGTGGGTGAGATTTTTGACGGCATGAGCCGGGTAAAGAAACAACAAACCATCTATGGCCCGCTGATGGAATACATCGCGGATAACCGTATTCATGCCCTGTCGATCAAAGCGTATACACCGCAAGAGTGGGCTCGCGATCGCAAATTAAACGGCTTTTGAGCGTAGGTGGGGCTCGTCCCGCTGCGCGTGTGAATTCTTAACAGAGATCAGATGAATGGATAAGTTTCGTGTACAGGGGCCAACGCGTCTCCAGGGCGAAGTGATAATTTCAGGTGCGAAAAATGCCGCACTGCCGATCCTCTTTGCCGCCCTGCTGGCAGAAGAACCGGTCGAAATCCGCAACGTTCCGAAACTGAAAGATATCGACACCACCATGAAGCTGCTGAGCCAGCTGGGTACGAAGGTGGAGCGTAATGGGTCCGTATGGATCGACGCCAGCAAAGTGAATGTGTTCTGCGCGCCGTACGATCTGGTGAAAACCATGCGTGCCTCTATTTGGGCGCTGGGGCCGCTGGTTGCCCGTTTCGGCCAGGGGCAGGTTTCACTGCCAGGTGGTTGTGCAATCGGCGCGCGTCCGGTTGATTTGCACATTACCGGCCTGGAGCAGTTGGGTGCCGAGATCAAACTGGAAGAGGGTTATGTAAAAGCCTCTGTCAATGGCCGCCTGAAAGGCGCACATATTGTGATGGATAAAGTGAGCGTCGGCGCGACGGTTACGATTATGTCCGCAGCCACGCTGGCGGAAGGTACAACCATCATCGAGAATGCTGCCCGCGAGCCGGAAATTGTCGATACGGCAAACTTCCTCAACACGCTTGGTGCGAAAATCTCCGGTATGGGTACTGACCGCATTACTATCGAAGGCGTACAACGCCTTGGCGGTGGTGTTTATCGCGTGTTGCCCGACCGTATTGAAACGGGGACTTTCCTCGTTGCAGCGGCGATCTCCGGCGGCAAAATTGTCTGTCGTAATGCTCAGCCGGATACGCTGGATGCAGTGCTGGCGAAACTGCGTGATGCAGGGGCTGAAATCGAGGTCGGTGAAGACTGGATTAGCCTCGATATGCACGGCAAACGCCCGAAAGCAGTGAATGTGCGGACTGCGCCGCATCCGGGGTTCCCGACCGACATGCAGGCGCAATTTACGCTGCTGAATCTGGTCGCTGAAGGAACCGGCGTCATCACTGAAACCATTTTCGAAAACCGTTTCATGCACATTCCGGAGCTGATCCGCATGGGCGCGCATGCGGAAATCGAAAGCAATACGGCGATTTGCCACGGCGTAGAAGTTCTCTCCGGCGCTCAGGTAATGGCGACCGATCTGCGTGCTTCCGCAAGCCTGGTGCTCGCGGGGTGTATTGCTGAAGGGACAACCATCGTCGATCGTATCTATCATATCGATCGCGGCTATGAACGCATTGAAGATAAGCTCAGCGCTCTCGGTGCAAACATCGAGCGCGTTAAAGGCGAGTAAGCGACAGTTAGCGACAAAAAAGGGAGCCTCTGCTCCCTTTTTTACTGGCCGGTTTTACTTACTTATCGCCGCGCTTTTTGCGCATCAGCTTTGTTTTATCAATAAAAGCATGCGTGACGGGATCGTAATAGCGCGATGGCCATATTACCCACGGCTCTGTTCCCAGCGCCCTGGCGATAATCAACTCTCCTTTCGGCCAGGAACGGGTCAATGCATTCGCAAGGGTGGATGAGCTTAACCCGTTTTTTCGCGATTCTGCGGCCAGCGATGTCCCTTTTTTACGCAGCCCTGCAATAATATCGGCTTGATGCCAGTCGATAAATTTCGTTTCCATAACATCTCCCTGATAGAAGTTGATACCAATCCTTTTGTGATACTTACTATACTCATACAGGAATTTTTGTTCTAAAAAGTTCATGTATATTTTGTGTTTTAGGATTTTGACAAAGCAATGATGTCAGGTGATTTGAAAGGTTTTGATTTATTTATGGAAACTTACAAGAACTTTCCCGCGACAAAGCGCGGGAATCTGGAAGGATTAACGATCGCGCTGCACCGCGATATGGGCCAGGCCGATCAGTGCCTCTCTCCATGGGGTATCAGGCAGAACCTGTAGAGCAGAAATCGCTTTATCCGCTTCCTCTTCGGCGCGACGACGAGTCCACTCCAGTGAGCCGCAAGCTGCCATTGCTTCCAGTACAGGTTCCAGAAGATGCCGACCATTACCTTGCTCAATGGCTTCGCGAATCATCTGCGCCTGTTCCGGAGTACCGTGATGCATAGCATGCAACAGTGGCAACGTCGGTTTCCCCTCGTTCAGGTCATCACCGGTGTTTTTACCTAATGTCTCGCCATCAGCGCTGTAATCCAGCAAGTCGTCGATCAACTGGAACGCGGTTCCCAGATAACGGCCGTAATCCTGTAACCCTTTTTCCTCTGCTTCGTTGCAGCCGGCCAGCAGACCGGAACACTGCGCCGCCGCTTCAAACAGACGTGCGGTTTTGCTATAGATGACGCGCATGTAGTTTTCTTCGGTGATGTTCGGGTCGTTGACGTTCATCAATTGCAGCACTTCACCTTCGGCAATGACGTTCACGGCTTCTGACATCAGTTCCAGCACCCTCAGCGAACCGAGACTGGTCATCATCTGAAAAGCGCGAGTATAGATAAAATCCCCGACCAGCACGCTGGCTGCATTACCAAATGCGGCATTGGCTGTCGCTTTGCCGCGACGCATGTCAGATTCATCCACAACATCGTCATGCAGAAGTGTCGCAGTGTGAATAAATTCGATCAGCGCTGCGATCGTGATGTGTGAATTGCCTTCATATCCAACGGCGCGCGCCGCCAGTACTGCTATCATTGGGCGGATGCGTTTGCCACCGCCGCTTACGATGTAATAACCCAACTGGTTAATTAACTGAACATCCGAGTTGAGTTGTTGCAGGATCGTCGCATTCACACCCGCCATATCTTGCGCGGTTAACTCATTGATTTTTTCTAAATTCATCGCAAAAGCCGGGCTTTCAGTCCTGTTTACCACATATCAAAATGGGATAACAAAGGGTTACGGGTTAGAATAGTATTGTTGATTGTACTGTAAAAACGCGCCAGATAAACGATACCTTACAAGTTGTGTTTTTTTTCTTCGTTGAGTGACGATCTCTCTTGTCAAAGGCTCGCGATTTGCGTAATATTCGCGCCCTATTGTGAATATTTATAGCGCACTCTGATTGATCAGAATATGTGCGCGGAAGCGGAGTTTTATATGTACGCGGTTTTCCAAAGTGGTGGTAAACAACACCGAGTAAGCGAAGGTCAGACCATTCGCCTGGAAAAGCTGGACATCGCAACTGGCGAATCTGTTGAATTTGCTGAAGTTCTGATGATCGCAAACGGTGAAGAAGTCAAAATCGGCGTTCCTTTCGTTGATGGCGGCCTAATCAAAGCTGAAGTTGTTGCTCACGGTCGTGGCGAGAAAGTTAAAATCGTTAAGTTTCGTCGTCGTAAACACTATCGTAAGCAGCAGGGCCATCGTCAGTGGTTCACTGATGTGAAAATTACTGGCATCAGCGCCTAAGACCTGAGGAGTAGATTTAAATGGCACATAAAAAGGCTGGCGGCTCAACTCGTAACGGTCGCGATTCAGAAGCTAAACGTCTGGGCGTAAAACGCTTTGGCGGAGAAGCAGTTCTGGCAGGTAGCATTATCGTTCGTCAGCGTGGCACCAAGTTCCATGCTGGCCCTAACGTAGGTTGCGGCCGTGACCATACTCTGTTCGCTTTGACTGACGGTAAAGTTAAGTTCGAAGTTAAAGGCCCGAAAAACCGTAAATTTATCAGCATCGTTGCTGAATAAGTTTTTCGCGTCCCGGTAACGGAAGAAAGCCCCGCACAGGTTGCGGGGCTTTTTACATTAGAAGTCCGGTAAAATTTCTGGCAGGGAATACGGGCATGAAACAGCAGGCAGGCATAGGTATCGTCCTGGCGCTCATCACTGCGATGTGCTGGGGGGCGCTACCTATTGCGATGAAGCAGGTGCTGGAAGTGATGGAGCCGCCTACGGTGGTATTTTATCGCTTTTTAATGGCAGGGATCGGCCTCGGCCTGATTCTGGGCTACAAGAGGAAATTTCCTCCACTGCAAATGTTTCGTAAGCCGCGTTGGTTAATTTTGTTGGCTATTGCCACTGGTGGGTTGTTCGGAAACTTTATTCTGTTCAGCTCTTCCCTGCAGTATGTCAGCCCGACGGCCTCGCAGGTGATAGGTCAGCTTTCTCCCGTAGGTATGATGATTGCCAGCGTCTTTATTCTGAAAGAGAAGATGCGTGGTACTCAAGTGATTGGTGCATTGATGCTAATCAGTGGTCTGGTGATGTTTTTCAATACCAGCCTGGTGGAGATTTTTACCCGACTGACCGATTACACCTGGGGTGTTATTTTCGGGGTCGGTGCGGCAATGGTGTGGGTGAGCTACGGCGTCGCGCAAAAAATATTATTGCGTCGACTGGCGTCTCAGCAAATCCTCTTTTTGCTGTACACTTTATGTACGATAGCATTATTGCCGCTGGCAAAGCCCGGTGTACTGTTCCAGTTGAGCGAATGGCAACTCGCTTGCCTGATTTTTTGCGGGCTGAATACGCTGGTTGGGTACGGTGCGCTGGCGGAAGCAATGGCGCGCTGGCAGGCGGCGCAGGTAAGCGCATTGATTACGTTGACGCCGCTGTTTACGTTGTTATTTTCAGATGTGTTATCAATGGCCTGGCCCGATGTTTTCGCCAGACCGATGTTAAACCTGGTCGGTTATCTCGGTGCGTTTGTCGTGGTTGCGGGCGCCATGTTTTCCGCTATTGGCCATCGTCTGCTGGGACGTTGGCGCAGTCGTGAAGTGGTCGTCACTGTGCCCCGCTCAGGCGAATGAGTTACGGAGAGTAAAATGAAGTTTGTTGATGAAGCTACGATCCTTGTCGTGGCGGGCGATGGTGGTAACGGCTGTGTAAGCTTCCGCCGCGAGAAATATATTCCGAAAGGTGGCCCTGACGGCGGCGATGGCGGTGATGGTGGTGATGTCTGGCTGGAAGCGGACGAAAACCTGAACACGCTGATTGACTACCGTTTTGAAAAATCTTTCCGCGCAGAGCGTGGTCAGAACGGTCAGAGCCGTGATTGTACCGGGAAGCGCGGTAAAGACATCACCGTGAAGGTGCCTGTTGGTACGCGTGTTATCGATCAGGGCACTGGCGAAACCATGGGTGATATGACCAAACATGGTCAGCGTCTGATGGTCGCCAAAGGCGGCTGGCACGGTCTGGGCAATACCCGTTTTAAATCATCCGTTAACCGTACTCCGCGTCAGAAAACGATGGGTACACCGGGTGATAAACGCGATCTGCAACTAGAGCTGATGCTGCTGGCGGATGTGGGAATGCTGGGGATGCCGAATGCGGGTAAATCAACCTTTATTCGTGCCGTGTCTGCTGCAAAACCGAAAGTGGCGGATTATCCGTTTACTACTCTGGTTCCGAGCCTGGGCGTTGTCCGTATGGATAACGAGAAGAGCTTTGTGGTTGCTGATATTCCGGGGCTGATTGAAGGGGCTGCCGATGGCGCAGGTCTTGGTATCCGCTTCCTGAAACATCTGGAACGCTGCCGTGTGTTGCTGCATCTGATCGATATCGATCCGATCGATGGTTCCGATCCGGCTGAAAACGCGCGCGTTATCGTCGGTGAACTGGAAAAATACAGCGAAAAGCTGGCTTCTAAGCCGCGCTGGCTGGTGTTCAACAAGATTGACCTGATGGACAAAGCCGAAGCGGAAGAGAAAGCGAAAGCGATCGCTGAAGCACTGGGCTGGAAAGATAAATTCTACCTGATTTCTGCTGCCAGCCAGCAGGGCGTCAAAGAGCTGTGCTGGGACGTGATGACGTTCATCATTGAAAACCCGATCGCGCAGGCACAGGAAGAACAGCAGCCTGAGAAAGTTGAATTTATGTGGGATGATTATCATCGCCAACAACTCGAAGATGCTGAAGCGGTTGCTGAAGATGATGAAGAGTGGGATGACGACTGGGACGAAGACGACGAAGAAGGTGTCGAGTTCATCTACAAGCGTTAATACCTGAAACGCCCCGGTTTAGCGGGGCGCTGTAATCTGTGAAATGCCGGGACAGTGTGAACTACCCGGCATTTTTTATTAGTTGTTCTGGTAGATATCTTTGTACAAACGGCTCTCAAAACGAACCAACGGAATACGACGGTTTCGTTGATCCGCAGGTTCTACCGCATAGCCTGAAAGGTACTGCACAAAAGCCATCCGTTGACCGCTGGCGGTAGTAATAAATCCAGCCAGGTTATACACGCCCTGCAATGACCCGGTTTTCGCAGAAACCTTACCGTCCACGCCTGCTTCATGCAGACCCGCACGGTATTGCAGCGAACCATCATAGCCAGCCAACGGCAGCATCGAGATAAAATTAAGCTCAGTATCATGCTGCGCAATATATTGCAGTACCTGCATCATGGTTGACGGCGCCAGCAGATTATGGCGCGACAGACCTGAACCATCCGCAATAATCGTATTTCCCAAATCAACACCGGCCTGCTGGCGCAGAATCTGACGAACTGCATCTGAGCCCGCTCTCCAGGTGCCGGGCACGCCAAAACGAGCATGTCCGATCATGCGAAAGACGGTATCGGCAATCATATTGTCCGATTTCTTCAGCATGATCTTCAGCAGGTCGTGTAATGGGGCAGATTGCTTACTGGCGATCACCGTGCCTGGCTGGTTTTCCAGCGTTTGTCGCAGCAGTGTGCCAGTGTAAGTGATGCCTGCGGTTTTGAGTTCGTCTTTAATAATGGCACCAGCATAGCTGGCACCGTCCTGGATGGCGAAAGCCAGCGGGAGTGGGTCTGCTCGTTGTGGCAGGCAGCCGGTGAGTGTGAAGCGGTTTAAATCGCCGGGCACAACGTCGAGTTCACAATATTGTGCTTCTGATGAACCACGCGCGAGGGTGCGAACCTGGCTGAACATATTGACCGGGTAGTAAGAGGCGATACGGATATAGGCCAGATCGCCTGGTTTTTGCGCACTATAAAGTGATACAGAGAAGCAGTTGCGATCGATAATCGCCGCAGCCGGGGGAGCGCTAAAGCACTGCGTCATATCATTCCAGGGCCAGCCCGGGGCTTTATCGTGGCTGGCGAAAATGGAAGTATCAATCAGTACGTTACCCTCGATTTTCTGCACGCCTGACTTTTTCAGAGCGTTAATCATATTGCGAACATCCTGGCGTTTTAACGTCGGATCGCCGCCAAATCGTGCAATTAAGTCGCCTTTTAATACCCCATTCTCGACAGAACCTTTGCTTTCCAGCGTGGTTGTAAAGCGAAAGTCCGGCCCGAGTTGCAAAAGTGCCGCCAGTGCGGTGATCACCTTTTGCGTACTTGCGGGAAGCGCCATTTGCTTACCGTGGTAATCAATCTCGGGCGCCTGCGCGCCTACCTTTTGAACCATCAGTGCTAAATTCGCGCCGTCCGGAAGTTGATTAATATATTCGTCAACATTCGCGGCCTGAGCAGTCAGGGCTATACTAGTGGTCAATCCGATGATAAAGCTAGAAAATCGCATAATCTCGCGCTAACAACCTGGAAACAAGCCGTCATACTACGGCGCAACGCCCCGGAAAGTAAACGATGACCCATAGTGAACTTCCGGGTAAAATACGTATCAAATTGAAAAATTGTAGCTGACCTGGGGCTTTGTCCCCGGGTCAGTTTTCTTTTGCTCCTGCCCGGCGAGAAGCCCTGTCCGCGGGGAGACAGAGCAGACGGGGCGGGTTAACGCTCCTTACAGGAATGTTTAAGAGGTATAACAAATGCAAGCTATTCCGATGACCTTACGTGGTGCCGAAAAACTGCGCGAAGAGCTGGAGTTTCTGAAATCCGTTCGCCGCCCTGAAATCATCGCCGCTATTGCGGAAGCCCGCGAACATGGCGATCTAAAAGAGAACGCTGAATACCATGCTGCACGTGAACAGCAGGGTTTTTGCGAAGGCCGAATCAAAGACATTGAAGCGAAGCTCTCCAATGCGCAGGTTATCGATATCACGAAAATGCCGAAAAACGGCCGCGTTATTTTTGGCGCAACGGTTACTGTTTTGAATCTGGATAACGACGAAGAACAGACTTACCGCATTGTGGGTGATGATGAGGCTGACTTTAAACAGAACCTCATCTCTGTAAATTCACCGATCGCGCGTGGCCTGGTAGGCAAAGAGCAAGATGATGTTGTGGTTATCCGCACACCTGGCGGCGAAGTTGAATACGAAATCATCAAAGTGGAATACTTATGATGACAATACAGGTCACGTTTGTTGATCTATTGTAAAGAAAAGAAAAAGGCCGCATCGCGGCCTTTTATCAATACCAGGAGCGTGGCATTTTGCTCGTCTGCTGGCGGAAACCCCTCGTTTTACACAGCTTTTGTGTTCAATTCAGGATATCCTTAGCGTGGCAGCGAAATTTTACGCTCCGCGGTTGGGCGATAAAGCACCAGCGTTTTACCGATGACCTGTACATTGCAGGCGCCGGTTTCGCGAACGATAGCTTCCACAATCAAGGTCTTAGTTTCTCTGTCTTCAGAGGCGATCTTCACCTTGATAAGTTCATGGTGCTCTAACGCTTGTTCAATCTCGGCCAGTACCCCTTCGGTCAAACCATTATTGCCAAGCATAACTACCGGCTTGAGCGGATGTGCCAGACCTTTCAGGTGCTGTTTTTGTTTAGTACTCAGATTCATCGTATATTTTGCTTACGTTGGGATTGAAAACGGGTCATTCTACCGCCATCTCCTGTGTATCGCCAAATTGCGCGTCGAAATTTATCGATGTCGACGATGAACCCGGATGGAAAGTTAAATGACAGGTAAAAAGCGTTCTGCCAGCTCGAGCCGCTGGCTTCAGGAACACTTTAGCGATAAATATGTTCAACAGGCGCAGAAAAAAGGGTTGCGTTCCCGTGCCTGGTTTAAACTTGATGAAATACAGCAAAGTGACAAACTTTTTAAGCCGGGGATGACAGTTGTTGATCTCGGTGCGGCGCCTGGTGGGTGGTCGCAATATGCGGTCACGCAGATTGGCGGCAATGGTCGCATTATCGCTTGCGATCTTTTACCGATGGATCCAATCGTTGGTGTGGACTTCCTTCAGGGCGATTTTCGTGATGAATTAGTCCTGAAAGCATTACTGGAACGTGTTGGCGACAGTAAAGTCCAGGTTGTCATGTCTGATATGGCGCCGAACATGAGCGGAACGCCAGCGGTGGATATTCCCCGCTCGATGTATCTGGTTGAGTTGGCGCTGGATATGTGCCGCGATGTGCTGGCACCAGGCGGAAGTTTTTTAGTTAAGGTGTTTCAGGGCGAAGGTTTCGATGAATATCTCACGGAAATTCGTTCCATGTTTACGAAGGTAAAAGTGCGTAAACCGGACTCTTCGCGTGCGCGTTCACGCGAAGTGTATATTGTAGCGACCGGGCGAAAATGATACCCCGTTGATTTCGGCCTTTGGTTTGAAAGAAACTGGATATGTTGTATCCTGACGCTGTTTTTAACACAGTTGTAATATGAGGTTAATCCCTTGAGTGACATGGCGAAAAACCTAATACTCTGGCTGGTCATTGCCGTTGTGCTGATGTCAGTATTCCAGAGCTTTGGGCCCAGCGAGTCTAATGGCCGCAAGGTGGATTATTCTACCTTCCTGCAAGAGGTCAACCAGGACCAGGTTCGCGAAGCGCGTATCAACGGACGTGAGATCAACGTTACCAAGAAAGATAGTAACCGTTACACGACTTACATCCCGGTCAACGATCCGAAACTGCTTGATAACCTGCTGACGAAAAACGTCAAGGTTGTTGGTGAGCCGCCTGAAGAGCCGAGCCTGCTGGCTAACATCTTCATTTCCTGGTTCCCGATGCTGTTGCTGATTGGTGTCTGGATTTTCTTTATGCGCCAGATGCAGGGCGGCGGTGGCAAAGGCGCCATGTCGTTCGGTAAAAGTAAAGCGCGCATGCTCACGGAAGATCAGATCAAAACGACTTTCGCTGATGTTGCTGGCTGCGACGAAGCGAAAGAAGAAGTTGGTGAACTGGTCGAATATCTGCGTGAGCCGAGCCGGTTCCAGAAGCTGGGCGGTAAGATCCCTAAAGGCGTACTGATGGTCGGTCCTCCGGGCACTGGTAAAACGCTGCTGGCGAAAGCTATTGCGGGGGAAGCGAAGGTTCCATTCTTCACAATTTCCGGTTCTGACTTCGTTGAAATGTTTGTGGGTGTTGGTGCTTCTCGTGTGCGCGACATGTTCGAGCAGGCCAAGAAAGCGGCACCGTGCATTATCTTCATCGATGAAATCGACGCCGTTGGCCGCCAGCGTGGCGCAGGCCTCGGTGGTGGTCACGATGAACGCGAACAAACGCTGAACCAGATGCTGGTTGAGATGGATGGTTTCGAAGGTAACGAAGGTATTATCGTTATCGCTGCAACGAACCGTCCGGATGTGCTCGACCCTGCGTTACTGCGTCCTGGCCGTTTTGACCGTCAGGTTGTGGTTGGTTTGCCGGATGTTCGCGGTCGTGAACAGATCCTGAAAGTCCATATGCGTCGCGTGCCGCTGTCGCCGGATATTGATGCCGCGATTATCGCGCGCGGTACGCCGGGCTTCTCTGGTGCCGATCTGGCGAACCTGGTCAACGAAGCTGCACTGTTTGCCGCTCGCGGTAATAAACGCGTGGTTTCGATGGTCGAGTTCGAAAAAGCGAAAGACAAAATCATGATGGGTGCGGAACGCCGCTCCATGGTGATGACGGAAGCGCAGAAAGAGTCCACGGCCTACCATGAAGCAGGTCATGCGATTATCGGCCGTCTGGTGCCGGAACACGATCCGGTGCATAAAGTGACGATTATCCCGCGCGGTCGTGCATTGGGTGTGACGTTCTTCCTGCCGGAAGGTGATGCGATCAGCGCCAGCCGTCGGAAACTGGAAAGCCAGATCTCAACGCTGTACGGCGGTCGCCTGGCTGAAGAGATTATCTACGGTGTTGAACATGTTTCTACCGGCGCGTCCAACGATATTAAAGTTGCGACCAACCTGGCGCGTAACATGGTTACCCAGTGGGGCTTTTCTGACAAACTCGGTCCGTTGCTCTACGCCGAAGAAGAGGGTGAGGTTTTCCTTGGCCGTTCTGTAGCGAAAGCGAAACATATGTCCGATGAAACTGCGCGTATTATCGACCAGGAAGTGAAAGCGTTGATCGAGCGTAACTACGATCGTGCACGTCAGATCCTGAACGATAACATGGATATTCTGCATGCAATGAAGGATGCTCTGATGAAATATGAGACCATCGATGCACCGCAGATTGATGACCTGATGGCGCGCCGCGAGGTACGTCCGCCGGCAGGTTGGGAAGATCCTGGCGCGAACAACTCTGACAATAATGGTACTCCGCGTGCACCGCGTCCGGTTGATGAACCGCGTACGCCGAACCCGGGCAACACCATGTCTGAGCAACTGGGCGACAAATAAGTTATCCGTTGCTGGACCTGTTCTAACTGAAAAACCCTGGGGCATGCTCCGGGGTTTTCTTTATTGTATTAACCGCAACAACGCAGGGACTTTAAGTCATGAAACTCGACGCCCATGGCACCATACTCGATCTCTCCCACCCGCACGTGATGGGGATCCTCAACGTTACGCCGGACTCATTTTCCGATGGCGGCACGCATAATACGTTAGTTGAGGCAGTCAAACATGCCAATTTGATGATCAACGCCGGGGCGACAATTGTTGATGTTGGTGGGGAGTCCACAAGGCCGGGTGCGGCGGAAGTTAGCGTTGAAGAGGAGCTGGAGCGTGTGATCCCGGTGGTTGAGGCGATAGCCCAGCGTTTTGAGGTCTGGATCTCTGTTGATACGTCGAAGCCTGAAGTGATCCGCGAATCCGCGCGAGCAGGCGCACATATTATTAATGATATCCGCTCGTTGACGGAGCCGGGTGCAATAGACGCTGCCGCTGAGACCGGTTTACCGGTGTGTCTGATGCATATGCAGGGACAACCAAAAACAATGCAAGAAGCGCCGAAGTACGACGATGTGTTTGCTGATGTAAATCGCTTCTTTGTCGAACATATTGCCCGTTGCGAAAAGGCAGGTATCGCAAAAGAGAAATTGATACTCGACCCGGGATTCGGTTTCGGTAAGAATCTCTCGCACAATTATGCGCTGCTGGCCCGCCTGGCGGAATTTCATCACTTTGGGTTGCCGCTGCTGGTTGGGATGTCACGTAAATCCATGGTAGGACAACTGCTCAATGTCGGTCCTTCTGAGCGTTTAAGTGGGAGTCTTGCGTGTGCGGTGATTGCGGCAATGCAGGGCGCGCAGATTATTCGTGTTCACGATGTAAAAGAAACGGTAGAAGCTATGCGGGTGGTTGAAGCCACGCTGTCAGCGAAGGAAAATAAACGCTATGAGTAATCGTAAATATTTTGGCACCGATGGCATTCGTGGCCGAGTAGGCGACGCACCGATCACCCCGGATTTTGTTCTCAAGCTGGGTTGGGCTGCCGGAAAAGTACTGGCACGCCACGGTTCACGGAAGATTATTATTGGTAAGGACACCCGTATTTCCGGTTATATGCTGGAATCCGCTCTTGAAGCCGGGCTGGCGGCAGCGGGGTTGTCCGCCTCCTTTACCGGGCCGATGCCGACACCGGCTGTGGCCTATCTGACCCGCACTTTCCGTGCTGAAGCCGGTATTGTTATTTCCGCATCGCATAACCCGTTTTATGACAACGGTATCAAGTTCTTCTCAATCGATGGCACTAAATTGCCTGATGCGGTTGAAGAGGCGATTGAAGCAGAAATGGAGAAAGAACTGACCTGCGTCGATTCCGCTGAACTGGGTAAAGCAAGCCGCATTGTTGATGCTGCAGGACGTTATATTGAATTCTGCAAAGCCACATTCCCCAATGAACTGAGCCTGAATGAGCTAAAAATCGTCGTTGATTGCGCTAACGGGGCAACTTACCACATCGCACCGAATGTGTTCCGCGAGCTGGGCGCGAAAGTCATCGCCATGGGTTGTGAACCTGATGGCGTAAATATCAATGAAAAATGCGGTGCCACGGATGTCAGTGCATTGCAGCAACGCGTTCTGGCAGAGAAAGCGGATCTTGGCATCGCTTTTGATGGCGATGGCGATCGCGTCATCATGGTGGACCATGAAGGTAACAAAGTGGATGGCGACCAGATCATGTATATCATTGCGCGTGAAGGTTTGCGTCAGGGGCAATTGCGTGGCGGCGCTGTAGGCACGCTGATGAGCAATATGGGGCTGGAGCTGGCGCTCAAGCAATTGGGCATTCCTTTTGCTCGTGCCAAAGTAGGCGATCGCTATGTCCTCGAAAAAATGCAGGAAAAAGGCTGGCGCATTGGTGCAGAGAACTCCGGGCATGTGATCCTGCTGGATAAAACGACGACCGGAGATGGTATCGTTGCTGGTTTGCAGGTTGTGGCGGCAATGGTACGCAACCATATGTCACTGCACGATTTATGTAGCGGTATGAAGATGTTCCCGCAGGTGCTTGTCAACGTGCGCTTTACGGCTGGCAAAGGTGATCCCCTGGAAGATGAGCATGTAAAAACGACGACATCTGAGGTGGAAGCTACCCTGGGTAACCGTGGACGCGTGCTGTTGCGTAAGTCGGGGACCGAGCCGTTAATCCGTGTGATGGTGGAAGGCGAAGACGAAGCTCAGGTGACGGAGATGGCAAATCGCATTGCCGACGCGGTGAAAGCCGTATAATGGTGTGATAAGTGCTTAAAAAGGCGGCTATTGCTGCCTTTTAACGGGACAGAAGTTGTAGTTTTGCTGTTTTTTTCCGCACTTGATAAAATGCACTGAAATTGCCCTTGCGAAGGTCATTCGCTTTGGTTAGTATTCACACCCGCTTCAGTGGGAAAGCAGAAAACGCCCCACTTTTATTGGTTGAAGCATTTGCTGCGGCAATACCGCAAGGAACAGGTTGATTATGTACGAAGCTCTTTTAGTTGTTTTCCTTATTGTGGCACTGGCGCTTGTTGCCATGATTATGCTGCAACAAGGTAAAGGCGCTGATATGGGAGCCTCCTTTGGCGCTGGCGCGTCTGGCACGTTGTTCGGTTCAAGTGGTTCTGGCAACTTCATGACTCGCACGACTGGTATACTGGCAACCCTGTTTTTTATCATCAGCCTTGTGCTGGGTAACGTTAACAGCAATAAAACCAATAAAGGAAGCGAGTGGGAAAATCTGAGCGCACCGGCGAAGAGTGAACAAACTCAGCCTGCAGCGCCGGCGCAGCCGACAAGCGATATCCCGCATTAAGTAAGTCGTGCCGAGGTGGTGGAATTGGTAGACACGCTACCTTGAGGTGGTAGTGCCCGATTGGGCTTACGGGTTCAAGTCCCGTCCTCGGTACCAATATTCCGGAAAAAAGACATCGTAAGATGTCTTTTTTTTCGTCTGTAATCCGGAAAGAGAGACAATAAAAAAGACGCCATCAGGCGTCTTTTTTAATCCGTCAGCGATTATTTCTTCTCGCTGTTCTCCTGATTCTCTACCTGCGGCAGACCATTGCCGGAAGTGGTGGAGATCAATCCGGTTTGCACGTAATTGAAGAGTTTCTCGCGGGTATCAGTGATATCCAGGTTGCGCATAGTTAACTGCCCAATACGGTCATCCGGAGAGAACACAGACTCGCCTTTTTCCATCGTCAGGCGTTCTGCTTTGTAAGTCAGATTGTCGGATACGGTATTGAGGATCGAGTAATCATTGCCGCGACGCAGCTCCAGCGTTACCTCACCCGTGATCGCACTGGCCACCCAACGTTGTAAAGAGTCACGCAGCATCAGCGCTTGCGGATCGAACCAACGGCCCTGATACAGCAGACGACCCAATTGACGGCCATGAGCGTGATACTGCTCGATGGTATCTTCATTGTGAATACCGGTTAACAGACGTTCATATGCGATATGCAGTAGAGCCATCCCCGGTGCTTCGTAAATACCACGGCTTTTCGCTTCGATGATACGGTTTTCAATCTGGTCACTCATGCCCAGACCATGACGTCCGCCAATGCGGTTCGCTTCGAGCATCAGTTCAACGTCATCGGCAAAGGTTTTACCATTCAACGCTACCGGATGACCACGTTCAAAACGGACAGTCACTTCTTCGGCCTGAATTTTGACGCTCTCGTCCCAGAATTTAACGCCCATGATTGGGTTGACGATTTTAACGCTGGAGTTAAGGAATTCGAGATCCTTCGCTTCATGCGTCGCGCCCAGCATGTTGGAATCGGTTGAGTACGCTTTTTCTGCTGACATTTTGTAATCAAAACCGGAGGCAGTCATGAATTCAGACATTTCCTGACGACCGCCCAGTTCATCGATAAAATCAGTATCAAGCCATGGCTTGTAGATTTTCAGCTCCGCGTTGGTCAGCAGCCCGTAGCGATAGAAACGCTCAATATCGTTTCCTTTGTAGGTGCTGCCATCACCCCAGATATTCACGCCATCTTCTTTCATTGCTGCAACCAGCATGGTACCGGTAACTGCGCGGCCGAGCGGGGTGGTGTTGAAATAGGTCAAACCGCCCGTGGTATTGTGGAACGCGCCGCACTGAATGGCTGCGATGCCTTCAGCGACCAGTTGCTTGCGGCAGTCGATCAGGCGGGCATTTTCCGCACCATATTCCTTCGCGCGACGGGGAATCGCGTCATAGTCATCCTCATCCGGTTGACCCAGATTTGCGGTGTATGCATATGGAACCGCGCCTTTCTGGCGCATCCACAGCAGCGCTGCACTGGTGTCCAGGCCGCCGGAGAAAGCGATACCAATACGTTGACCTGTAGGAAGATGCTTGAGAATCGTCGTCATAAAAAAATCCCTGCTTGATAGACAGATGGTGAGAGGCTTAACAGCCACGCCATACTATTTGCCACTCATTTTGAAAATCTCAGTGAATGGTTATGCAAAATAAATGAGTTTTCATTTAATCATTTTTTGGCGATGACCGGAAGAGAAGAGTGCAATTTTCATCGGAATTATTGGTATAAGACATCTTTTATACAGGCATAATTTGCCGCAATAAAATGCATAGTCGGAAGTGTACAGGATGCACATAACATACGGTTGACAGATAGTTATATTTATCAATATAATGTAGGCCGATTTTACGTCCCGTCTTCGGTACCAAATCCCAGCATTATTTGCAAATTCGCGCTCAACCGGGTAGAATTTGCCACGTTTCAGGCGCGGGGTGGAGCAGCCTGGTAGCTCGTCGGGCTCATAACCCGAAGGTCGTCGGTTCAAATCCGGCCCCCGCAACCACTTTCCCTAAGTGTTTTTTTTCAAATATACTATGAAGACTTAACGCCTTCGTAGCTGGATTTGAGAAAAATACTCACGGAAGGTTCTCCAGGCCGCAGTTGCGGCTATAGGGTTCAGTTATTTAAAGCCCCGATTTATCGGGGTTTTTTGTTATCTGAGTACGAAATAACTGGGCTATACGCCCTTTTTTTATGTCTTGGGGGTGGACTTGTCCACATTAGAGCAAAAATTAACAGAGATGATTACGGCGCCGGTTGAAGCACTGGGCTATGAACTGGTCGGTATCGAATTTGTGCGTGGTCGCACATCTACGCTGCGCATCTATATTGATAGTGAAGATGGCATCAATGTTGATGATTGCGCTGATGTCAGCCACCAGGTCAGTGCGGTACTGGATGTTGAAGATCCGATTACCGTTGCTTACAACCTGGAAGTTTCCTCACCAGGTCTTGAGCGTCCTTTGTTTACGGCTGAGCACTATGCGCGCTTTAAGGGCGACGAAGTCTCGCTGGTGCTACGTATGGCGGTACAGAACCGCCGTAAATGGCAGGGCATCATTAAAGATGTCGATGGCGAGATGATCACCGTTACGGTCGAAGGTAAAGATGAAGTGTTCGCATTGAGTAATATTCAGAAAGCGAACCTGGTCCCCCACTTTTAACAGTCTGGATTGAGGTGAAAGGCCCCCGATGAACAAAGAAATTTTGGCTGTTGTTGAAGCTGTTTCTAACGAAAAGTCGCTTCCGCGTGAAAAAATCTTTGAAGCGCTGGAAAGTGCTTTAGCTACAGCAACCAAGAAAAAATATGAACAAGAAATCGATGTACGCGTAAGCATCGATCGTAAAAGTGGTGATTTCGATACTTTCCGTCGCTGGATGGTTGTTGAAGAGGTAACTCAACCGACGCGTGAAATCACGCTTGAAGCGGCACGCTACGAAGACGAAAGTCTGAATGTCGGCGACTACGTCGAAGATCAGATTGAATCCGTGACCTTTGACCGTATCACCACGCAAACTGCGAAGCAGGTTATCGTACAGAAAGTGCGTGAAGCTGAGCGCGCTATGGTGGTCGATCAGTTCCGTGAACACGAAGGCGAAATCATCACTGGCGTGGTGAAGAAAGTTAACCGCGATAACATCACTCTTGACCTCGGTAACAACGCTGAAGCCGTGATCCTGCGTGAGGATATGCTGCCGCGTGAAAACTTCCGTCCGGGCGACCGAATCCGTGGCGTACTGTATGCAGTGCGTCCTGAAGCGCGCGGCGCTCAACTGTTCGTCACGCGTTCCAAACCGGAAATGCTGATCGAATTGTTCCGCATCGAAGTGCCGGAAATCGGCGAAGAAGTGATTGAGATTAAAGCTGCAGCCCGCGATCCGGGTTCACGCGCCAAAATCGCTGTGAAGACCAACGATAAGCGTATCGATCCGGTCGGCGCTTGCGTTGGTATGCGTGGCGCGCGCGTTCAGGCGGTTTCAACCGAGCTGGGCGGCGAGCGTATCGATATCGTGCTGTGGGATGACAATCCGGCTCAGTTCGTGATCAACGCAATGGCGCCGGCAGATGTTGCTTCTATCGTTGTGGATGAAGACAAGCACACCATGGATATCGCCGTTGAGGCGGGTAACCTGGCGCAAGCTATCGGCCGTAATGGTCAGAACGTGCGTCTTGCGTCTCAGCTGAGCGGCTGGGAACTCAACGTTATGACCGTTGAAGATCTGCAGTCCAAGCATCAGGCTGAAGCGCATGCGGCAATTGATACCTTCACCCGTTACTTGGATATTGACGAAGATTTCGCTACCGTCCTGGTCGAAGAAGGTTTCTCTACGCTGGAAGAACTGGCCTATGTGCCAATTAAAGAGCTGCTGGAAATCGACGGTCTGGATGAAGACACCGTTGAAGCCCTGCGCGACCGTGCGAAAAATGCCCTGACTACTCTGGCATTGGCGCAGGAAGAGAGTCTCGGCAATAAAGAGCCGGCTGAAGACCTGCTGAATCTGGAAGGTCTGGATCGTGCATTGGCTTTCAAACTGGCTGCTCGTGGTGTTTGTACGCTTGAAGACCTCGCCGAGCAAGGCGTGGATGACCTGAGTGATATCGAAGGGTTAACCGACGAGAAAGCAGGTGAGCTCATCATGGCCGCACGTAATATTTGCTGGTTTGGTGACGAAGCGTAATAAACTGTAGCAGGAAGGAACAGCATGACAGATGTAACCGTAAAAACGCTGGCCGCTGAGATTCAGACCTCTGTGGACCGCCTGGTACAGCAATTTGCTGATGCAGGGATCCGCAAGTCCGCTGAAGACTCAGTGACGGCACAAGAAAAGCAGACGCTCCTGGCGCACCTGAACCGTGAACATGGTTCGTCGCCTGATAAGCTGACGCTGCAGCGCAAAACGCGCAGCACATTAAGTATCCAGGGCACCGGTGGTAAAAGTAAATCGGTGCAGATCGAAGTCCGTAAAAAACGCACCTTTGTAAAACGCGATCCACAAGAGGCTGAACGTCTCGCTGCGGAAGAAGAGGCGATGCGTGAAGCGGAAGAGAAGGCCCGTCGTGAAGCAGAGGAAGCCGCTGAGCGCGAAGCCGAGGAAAAAGCGAAGCGTGAGGCCGAAAGTCGCCTGAAACGTGAAGCTGAAGAAAAAGCTAAACGCGAACATGCTGAAAATGCAAAACGCGAGGCTGCGGAAAATAGCAAAGTGAGCAACCAACAATCTGACGAAATGACCAGGGCAGCCCAGACGGAGAAAGCCCGTCGCGAAGCTGAAGCGCAAGAACTCAAGCGCAAAGCGGAAGAAGAGGCTCGCCGCAAACTGGAAGAAAATGCGCGCCGCGTAGCGGAAGAAGCTCGTCGTATGGCGGAACAAAATGAAAATGGCTGGGTAGCCAGCAGCGATGAAGAAGAGACTGTCGGTGATTATCACGTGACCACCTCTCAGCACGCTCGTCAGGCGGAAGATGATAGCGATCGCGAAGTTGAAGGCGGTCGTGGTCGTGGTCGTACCGCTAAAGCTCCGCGTCCGAAAAAAGGTAACAAGCACGCTGAAAGCAAAGCCGACCGTGAAGAAGCGCGTGCAGCCGTACGCGGCGGTAAAGGCAACAGACAGCGTAAAGGTTCCACTCTGCAGCAGGGCTTCCAGAAGCCGGCGCAGGCGGTTAACCGTGACGTGGTAATCGGTGAAACCCTCACCGTTGGCGAACTGGCGAACAAGATGGCCGTTAAAGGCTCTCAGGTCATCAAAGCTATGATGAAACTGGGTGCGATGGCCACCATCAACCAGGTTATCGATCAGGAAACCGCGCAGCTCGTTGCTGAAGAAATGGGCCACAAAGTTATCCTGCGTCGTGAAAACGAGCTGGAAGAAGCGGTAATGAGCGACCGTGATACTGGTGCAGCGGCTGAACCGCGCGCGCCGGTCGTGACCATCATGGGTCACGTTGACCATGGTAAAACCTCTCTGCTGGACTACATTCGTTCGACGAAAGTAGCCTCCGGCGAAGCGGGCGGCATTACTCAGCACATTGGTGCATACCACGTCGAAACCGACAACGGCATGATCACCTTCCTGGATACCCCAGGTCACGCCGCGTTTACCGCAATGCGTGCCCGTGGTGCTCAGGCAACGGATATCGTTGTTCTGGTTGTTGCTGCCGATGACGGCGTCATGCCGCAAACCATCGAAGCTATCCAGCATGCGAAAGCAGCGCAGGTGCCGGTGGTGGTTGCAGTGAACAAGATTGATAAACCTGAAGCCGATCCAGATCGCGTTAAAAACGAGCTGGCTCAGTACGGCATCATCCCGGAAGAGTGGGGCGGCGAAAGCCAGTTCGTACACGTTTCCGCGAAAGCTGGTACAGGTATCGACGACCTGCTGGATGCAATCCTGCTGCAGGCCGAAGTCCTGGAGCTGAAAGCTGTCCGTAAAGGTATGGCGAGCGGTGTAGTTATCGAATCCTTCCTGGATAAAGGTCGTGGTCCGGTGGCTTCCGTTCTGGTTCGCGAAGGTACACTGCATAAAGGCGATATCGTTCTGTGCGGCTTCGAATACGGTCGTGTGCGTGCGATGCGTGACGAGCTGGGCCGTGAAGTCACTGAAGCGGGTCCGTCTATTCCGGTGGAAATCCTCGGTCTTTCCGGCGTTCCGGCTGCGGGTGATGAAGCAACCGTTGTGCGTGACGAGAAGAAAGCGCGTGAAGTTGCGCTGTATCGTCAGGGCAAATTCCGTGAAGTTAAACTGGCGCGTCAGCAGAAATCCAAACTGGAAAACATGTTTGCCAACATGACTGAAGGCGAAGTTCATGAAGTGAACATCGTACTGAAGGCTGACGTTCAGGGCTCTGTGGAAGCGATCTCCGATTCTCTGCTGAAACTCTCTACTGAAGAAGTGAAAGTGAAGATCGTGGGTTCCGGCGTAGGTGGTATCACCGAAACCGACGCGACTCTGGCTGCTGCGTCCAACGCTATTCTGGTTGGCTTTAACGTTCGTGCTGATGCTTCTGCGCGTCGTGTGATCGAAGCTGAAGGCCTGGATCTGCGTTACTACTCGGTCATCTATAACCTGATCGACGAAGTGAAAGCAGCGATGAGCGGTATGCTCTCTCCAGAACTGAAACAGCAGATCATCGGTCTGGCGGAAGTTCGTGATGTGTTCAAATCACCGAAATTCGGCGCGATCGCAGGCTGTATGGTTACTGAAGGCGTGGTTAAACGTCACAACCCGATCCGCGTCCTGCGCGACAACGTGGTTATCTATGAAGGCGAACTGGAATCCCTGCGTCGCTTCAAAGATGACGTGAACGAAGTCCGTAACGGCATGGAATGTGGTATTGGCGTGAAGAACTACAACGATGTGCGCACTGGCGATATGATCGAAGTGTTCGAGATTATCGAAATTCAGCGCACAATCGAGTAATCCGCATCGCCTTTCGGGCTGCTGCGTTGGTGGCATGTTTTGTACCCCAGTTAGAGAGGTATCTGTGCTCCTGGGGGGCACGAAGTTGCCGCACTGCTGTAACCCGCAATTCATCGTGGATACAAATATTGTAGGCCGGGTAAGCGAAGCGCCACCCGGCAGTATATCAAAAGGGGCTACGGCCCCTTTTTAGTCTGGAGAATTATTATGGCGAAAGAATTCGGTCGCCCGCAGCGCGTAGCCCAGGAACTGCAAAAAGAAATTGCGATTATCCTGCAGCGTGAAATCAAAGATCCGCGACTGGGGATGATGACCACTGTATCCGGTGTTGAAGTTTCCCGCGATCTGGCTTATGCCAAAGTGTTTGTTACCTTCCTTAACGACAAAGATGAAGCTTATGTTAAAGCGGGCATCAAAGCGCTACAGGACGCTTCCGGTTTTATTCGTACCCTGCTGGGTAAAGCGATGCGTCTGCGTATCGTGCCGGAATTGACCTTCTTCTACGACAATTCGCTGGTGGAAGGGATGCGTATGTCCAACCTGGTGACCAGCGTGGTGAAGCACGATGACGAACGTCGTGTGAATCCGGACGACAGCAAGGAGGACTGATGAGTCGTCCTCGTCGTCGTGGTCGCGACGTGCATGGCGTGCTGCTGCTTGATAAACAGCAGGGCGCGTCGAGCAATGATGTGCTGCAAAAGGTCAAACGCCTCTACAATGCTAACCGTGCCGGGCATACCGGGGCGCTGGATCCGCTGGCGACCGGTATGTTGCCGATTTGTCTGGGTGAAGCGACAAAGTTTTCCCAGTATCTGCTGGATTCTGATAAACGCTATCGGGTCATTGCGCGGCTGGGCCAGCGAACTGATACTTCTGATGCGGACGGGCAAATTGTCGAAGAGCGTCCGGTAATCTTTACCGACGAGCAATTGGCTGTGGCGCTGGAGAGTTTCCGTGGTGATACGCAGCAAGTGCCGTCAATGTATTCCGCGCTGAAATATCAGGGAAAGAAACTCTACGAGTATGCACGCCAGGGTATTGAAGTGCCGCGTGAAGCCCGGCCTATAACCGTTTATGAGCTGCTATTTATTCGTCATGAAGGTAATGAGCTGGAGCTGGAAATCCACTGTTCTAAAGGGACTTACATCCGCACCATTATTGACGATCTGGGTGAGAAGCTGGGTTGTGGCGCGCATGTTATCTATCTGCGTCGTCTGGCGGTGAGCAAATACCCGGTTGAGCGGATGGTCACCCTGGAGCACCTGCACGAGCTGGTTGCCCAGGCTGAGCAGCAGAATATTCCGGCAGCGCAGCTACTGGATCCGCTGTTGATGCCGATGGACAGTCCGGCATCCGATTTTCCTGTCGTCAATATTCCTTCTGTCGTGGCCGCGTATTTCAAAAACGGTCAGCCGGTACGTGCATCAGCCGCGCCCAAAGAGGGCCTGGTACGCGTGACGGAAGGTGATGAAGGTAAATTTATCGGTATGGGTGAGATGGATGATGATGGCCGTGTGGCGCCGCGTCGTCTGGTTGTAGAGTATCCTGCTGTATAACGGGCTTACCTTGCGAGAACCTGTCACTACGAGTAGAATATTGCCGCTTAACGTTGGGCCATGTATTTAACATTGCCCGGCGCTAAACCCTGGAGCGCTGAATTAGAGATCGGCGCCCTTTCATTTATAAATACTTTGGAGTTTTAAAATGTCTCTAAGTACTGAAGCTACAGCTAAAATCGTTTCTGAGTTTGGTCGTGATGCAAACGACACCGGTTCTACCGATGTCCAGGTTGCTCTGCTGACTGCACAGATCAACCACCTGCAGGGTCACTTTGCAGAGCACAAAAAAGATCACCACAGCCGTCGTGGTCTGCTGCGCATGGTTTCTCAGCGTCGTAAACTGCTCGACTACCTGAAACGCAAAGATGTTGCACGCTACACCTCGCTGATCGAGCGTTTGGGTCTGCGTCGCTAAGTCTGGCGAGTTTCAAGAAGGGGCCTTTATGGCCCCTTTTTTCAACCAGGCGGCAGCAATTGGCAGTAAACTAATGTATTGTTGCCATGTATGTCTTCACTGCAGAGGTTCGCGCGGCTAATGAGAGGCTTTATCCGCAATGGGGCGGGTTAGGGTTGTCATTAGTCGCGAGGATGCATGAAGATTCGGTTTAATTGTCAGCACGCCTTTGGTGTGCTGACATTCATTAAGAAAGGACAGAATTTTGCTGAATCCGATCGTTCGTAAATTCCAGTACGGTCAACATACCGTTACGCTGGAAACCGGCATGATGGCGCGTCAGGCCACCGCTGCCGTAATGGTAAGTATGGATGACACCGCGGTATTTGTGACCGTTGTTGGCCAGAAAAAAGCGAAACCAGGTCAGGACTTTTTCCCGTTGACCGTTAACTATCAGGAGCGTACCTACGCTGCTGGTAAAATCCCCGGTGGTTTCTTCCGTCGTGAAGGCCGTCCGAGCGAAGGTGAAACCCTGATTGCGCGTCTGATTGACCGCCCGGTTCGCCCGCTGTTCCCGGAAGGCTTCGTTAATGAAGTTCAGGTTATTGCCACCGTCGTTTCCGTTAACCCGCAGGTTAACCCGGATATCGTCGCGATGATCGGTGCCTCCGCAGCCCTGTCTCTGTCCGGTATCCCGTTCAATGGTCCGATCGGCGCTGCTCGCGTGGGCTATATCAACGACCAGTACGTGCTGAACCCGACCCAGGAAGAGCTGAAAGCGAGCAAGCTGGACCTGGTTGTTGCCGGTACTGAAGCGGCTGTTCTGATGGTGGAATCCGAAGCAGAACTGCTGAGCGAAGATCAAATGCTGGGCGCTGTGGTATTTGGCCACGAGCAGCAGCAAGTTGTTATCCAGAACATCAACGATCTGGTGAAAGAAGCCGGTAAACCGCGTTGGGACTGGCAGCCGGAAGCGGTAAACGAAGCGCTGAACGCGCGCGTTGCTGCTTTGGCAGAATCTCGTCTGAGCGATGCCTACCGCATCACCGACAAACAGGAACGTTACGCTCAGGTTGATGTGATCAAATCTGAAACTATCGCGACTCTGACAGCCGAAGACGAAACGCTGGACGCTAACGAGCTGGGCGAAATCCTGCACGCTATCGAGAAAAATGTCGTCCGTAGCCGCGTACTGGCTGGCGAACCGCGCATCGATGGCCGCGAAAAAGATATGATCCGTGGTCTGGACGTTCGTACCGGTGTTCTGCCGCGTACTCACGGTTCTGCACTGTTCACCCGTGGTGAAACTCAGGCGCTGGTAACGGCAACGCTGGGCACTGCGCGTGATGCTCAGATCATCGACGAGCTGATGGGCGAGCGCACTGACTCTTTCCTGTTCCACTATAACTTCCCTCCGTACTCCGTAGGGGAAACCGGGATGGTTGGTTCGCCGAAGCGTCGTGAAATCGGTCACGGTCGTCTGGCAAAACGCGGCGTGCTGGCAGTAATGCCGGATGCGGAAAAATTCCCGTACACCGTTCGTGTGGTTTCTGAAATCACCGAATCCAACGGTTCTTCTTCCATGGCTTCCGTGTGTGGCGCTTCTCTGGCGCTGATGGATGCGGGCGTGCCGGTGAAAGCAGCCGTTGCAGGTATCGCAATGGGTCTGGTGAAAGAAGGCGACAACTTTGTTGTTCTGTCTGACATCCTTGGCGATGAAGATCACCTGGGCGATATGGACTTCAAAGTAGCGGGTTCCCGCGACGGTATCTCTGCACTGCAGATGGATATCAAAATTGAAGGTATCACCAAAGAGATCATGCAGGTCGCGCTGAACCAGGCTAAAGGTGCACGTCTGCATATCCTGAGCGTGATGGAGCAGGCGATTAACGCGCCGCGTGGCGATATCTCTGAGTTCGCACCGCGTATCCACACCATTAAGATCAACCCGGACAAAATCAAAGACGTTATCGGTAAAGGCGGTTCTGTTATCCGTGCATTGACCGAAGAAACGGGCACCACTATTGAAATCGAAGACGACGGTACCGTGAAAATCGCGGCCACCGACGGTGAAAAAGCGAAATTCGCTATTCGCCGTATCGAAGAAATCACCGCTGAGATCGAAGTGGGCCGTATCTACAATGGTAAAGTGACCCGTATCGTTGACTTTGGTGCGTTTGTTGCCATCGGCGGCGGTAAAGAAGGTCTGGTACACATCTCTCAGATCGCTGATAAGCGCGTTGAGAAAGTGACCGATTATCTGCAGATGGGCCAGGAAGTTCCGGTGAAAGTTCTGGAGGTTGATCGCCAGGGCCGTATTCGTCTGAGTATCAAAGAAGCGACTGAACAAACTCAGCCTGCTGAAGCGTTAGAAGCGCCGCAAGCAGAGCAGGGCGAGTAAGGTTGCCTTTGCCCTCCGACATCAGGCGGAGGGCTTATTTGCAGGCAGGACGCCATGTTTGCAGCCGGGGGACAGGACGTTCATCCAATTGTTGTCTTCGGGAGTGGGAAATGAAGCCTTTTTTGCGCTGGTGTTTCGTTGCGACAGCTTTAACGCTGGCAGGATGCAGCAACTCTGCCTGGCGTAAGAGCGAAGTCCTCGCGGTGCCATTGCAACCGACTTTGCAGCAAGAAGTGATTCTGGCACGCATGGAACAAATTCTTGCCAGTCGGGCTTTAACCGATGACGAACGCGCACAGCTTTTATATGAGCGCGGAGTGTTGTATGATAGTCTCGGTCTGAGGGCCTTAGCGCGGAATGATTTCTCACAAGCGCTGGCAATTCGACCGGATATGCCCGAAGTATTCAACTACTTAGGCATTTATTTAACGCAGGCAGGCAATTTTGATGCTGCCTATGAAGCGTTTGATTCTGTACTTGAGCTTGATCCAACTTACAACTACGCGCACTTAAATCGCGGGATCGCATTGTATTACGGCGGTCGCGATAAGTTAGCGCAAGATGATCTGCTGGCGTTTTATCAAGACGATCCTAATGATCCTTTCCGTAGCCTGTGGCTTTACATCGTTGAGCGAAAGCTTGATGAGAAGCAGGCAAAAGAAGCACTGAAACAGCGCTTCGAAAAATCGGATAAGGAACAATGGGGATGGAATATTGTCGAGTTCTACCTCGGTGACATTAGCGAAGCAACGCTGATGGATCGCCTGAAGGCAGACGCAACGGATAACACCTCGCTCGCTGAGCATCTCAGTGAAACCAACTTCTATTTAGGTAAGTATTACCTAAGTCTGGGGGATAAGGACAGCGCCACGGCACTGTTCAAACTAACGGTTGCCAACAACGTCCATAATTTTGTTGAGCACCGTTACGCATTGTTGGAATTAGCGCTCTTGGGCCAGGAGCACGATGACCTGGCAGAATCGGACCAGCAATAGCTGACGAACATATCAGCCCGTAATCTCTTTTGATTGCCATCATCTTCGCGGGTGAGGGCTTCATTGTTCGTTAATTAACCTACTTTGAGCCGGTTCACACTTTTCAATGAAAATTGCTAATCATTTTCACGATGAGTTATGTAGACTGGCCGCCAATGACATAGAGGCACTTGTACTACATGGCTGAATTCGAAACCACTTTTGCAGATCTGGGGCTGAAGGCTCCTATCCTTGAAGCCCTGAACGATCTCGGTTACGAAAAACCATCTCCGATCCAGGCTGAGTGCATTCCGCACCTGCTGTCTGGTCGTGACGTACTGGGCATGGCCCAGACTGGTAGCGGTAAAACCGCAGCGTTTTCCCTTCCGCTGCTTCATAACATCGATCCGGACCTGCGTGCGCCGCAGATCCTTGTGCTTGCTCCGACCCGCGAACTGGCGGTTCAGGTAGCTGAAGCAATGACCGATTTTTCTAAACATATGCATGGCGTAAACGTGGTTGCTCTGTACGGCGGCCAGCGTTATGACGTGCAATTACGTGCCCTGCGCCAGGGGCCGCAGATCGTCGTCGGTACGCCGGGGCGTCTGCTGGATCACCTGAAACGCGGTACGCTGGATCTCTCTAAACTGAGCGGTCTGGTTCTGGATGAAGCCGACGAAATGCTGCGCATGGGCTTTATCGAAGACGTTGAAACGATTATGGCGCAGATCCCGGAAGGTCATCAGACCGCGCTGTTCTCTGCAACCATGCCGGAAGCGATCCGTCGCATTACCCGCCGCTTTATGAAAGAGCCGCAGGAAGTGCGCATTCAGTCCAGCGTAACCACTCGCCCGGACATCAGCCAGAGCTACTGGACGGTGTACGGCATGCGCAAAAACGAAGCGCTGGTTCGTTTCCTCGAATCGGAAGATTTTGATGCGGCGATCATCTTCGTTCGTACCAAAAACGCGACGCTGGAAGTGGCTGAAGCCCTGGAGCGCAGCGGCTATAACAGCGCTGCGCTGAACGGCGACATGAACCAGGCGCTGCGTGAGCAGACCCTGGAACGCCTGAAAGATGGTCGTCTTGATATCCTGATCGCAACAGACGTTGCGGCGCGTGGTCTGGACGTTGAGCGTATCAGCCTGGTCGTTAACTACGACATTCCGATGGATTCTGAATCCTACGTTCACCGTATCGGCCGTACCGGTCGTGCGGGTCGCGCTGGCCGCGCACTGCTGTTCGTTGAGAACCGCGAGCGTCGTCTACTGCGCAACATCGAACGTACCATGAAGCTGACCATTCCGGAAGTCGAGCTGCCGAACGCAGAACTGCTTGGCAAACGCCGTCTGGAAAAATTCGCCGCGAAAGTACAGCAGCAGCTGGAAAGCAGCGATCTGGATCAATACCGCGCGCTGCTGGCAAAAATCCAGCCTTCTTCTGAAGAAGAGATGGACATTGAAACGCTGGCCGCTGCGCTGCTGAAAATGGCACAGGGCGAACGTCCGCTGATTCTGCCGCCGGATGCGCCGATGCGTCCTAAGCGTGAATTCCGCGAGCGTGATGACCGTTTCGAACGCCGTGGCGATCGCAATGACCGCAGCCCGCGTGGCGAGCGTTCCGAGCGCGGTGGTGAAGATCGCCCGCGTCGTGAACGTCGTGACGTTGGTGAAATGGAACTGTACCGCATTGAAGTGGGCCGTGATGACGGTGTTGAAGTTCGTCATATCGTCGGCGCGATTGCTAATGAAGGCGATATCAGCAGCCGTTATATTGGTAACATCAAGCTGTTTGGTTCCCACTCCACCATTGAGCTGCCGAAAGGTATGCCGGGTGAAGTTCTGCAGCACTTCACGCGTACGCGTATTCTCAACAAACCGATGAATATGCAGTTGCTGGGCGATGCACAGCCGCGCGAGCGTAACGAACGTCGCGGTGGCGGTGCCGGTGCCGGTGAGCGCCGTGGTGGCTTCGGTGGCGAACGTCGTGAAGGCGGTCGTGGCGAAGGCCGTCGTTTCAGCGGTGAGCGTCAGGAAGGCCGTAGTTTTGCTGGCGAACGTCGTGCGCCGCGCCGCGATCGTGACGAAAGCTCCAGCCGTCGTCGCAACGACGCATAATTTTCCTTACGATCTGTAAAGAAAAAGATACAGCCCCGGTCAAAACGATCGGGGCTTTTTTTATCTGAAATGTACTCTTGTACTGGTACAATGCGGCGGCCTGAATCCAGGCTTTGAATCCACAGGAGAATATTTCAGATGTCGACACTGACAACCACACAGGCTTCCCCTTCGCTGTTCGGCGGGGTGGTAATTATCGGCGGCACCATCATTGGCGCAGGCATGTTCTCATTGCCCGTAGTGATGTCCGGCGCGTGGTTCTTTTGGTCACTGCTGGCACTGTTGTTTACCTGGTTCTGTATGCTGCACTCGGGTTTAATGATCCTTGAGGCCAACCTTAACTATCACAGCGGGGCAAGTTTCGACACCATCACCAAAGATCTGCTGGGAAAAAGCTGGAATCTGGTGAATGGCGTCTCGATTGCCTTCGTGCTCTATATTCTGACTTACGCTTACATTTCAGCGAGCGGCTCCATTCTGCATCACACCTTTGCCGAAATGTCGCTGGACGTGTCGCCGCGTCTGGCGGGATTGTGTTTTGCGTTGGGTGTTGCTTTTATCGTTTGGCTCTCCACGCACGCAGTCAGCCGCATGACGGCGATTGTGCTGGGGGCGAAAGTGATCACTTTTTTCCTCACCTTTGGCAGCCTGCTCGGGCACGTGCAGCCCGCGACGTTATTTAATGTGGCGCAAAGCGACGCATCCTATACGCCCTATTTGCTGATGACGCTGCCGTTTTGTCTTGCCTCATTTGGCTATCACGGCAACGTTCCAAGCCTGATGAAATACTACGGCAAAGATCCGCGCACCATCACCCGTTGCCTGGTCTACGGCACGTTACTGGCGCTGGGGCTGTATGTTGTCTGGCTGCTGGTGACGATGGGCAATATCCCGCGTCCGGCATTTATTGAGATTGCAGCGAAGGGCGGCAACATTGATGTACTGGTGCAGGCGCTCAGCGGTGTGTTGAACAGCCGTAGCCTGGATCTGCTGTTAGTGATTTTCTCAAACTTTGCGGTTGCCAGCTCATTCCTGGGTGTGACTTTGGGGCTGTTCGATTATCTGGCGGATCTGTTTAGGTTTGATGATTCACCGGCTGGACGTTTCAAAACGGCTTTGCTGACGTTCGTACCGCCGATTGTCGGTGGTTTACTGTGGCCGAATGGTTTTCTGTATGCCATTGGCTATGCGGGGCTGGCGGCGACGATTTGGGCGGCAATTGTTCCTGCGCTGCTGGCGAATGCGTCACGTAAACGCTTTGGCAGCCCGGCATTTCGCGTCTGGGGCGGCAAGCCAATGATTATCCTGATTCTGCTGTTTGGCGTCGGTAACGCCGCAGTACACCTGCTTTCCAGCTTTAATCTGCTGCCGGTTTATCAGTAATTTCAGTCCGGGTGGCGTTGCGCTTACCCGGCCTGCAAATCTACCGTGCCGGATAAGGCGCACGCCGTCATCCGGCACGACAAAAACTACCCGAGCAGTGCTTCTTTCACCTGCATCGCCAGTTCAAACGAATAGAGCCGCGCCTGGTGATCGAAAATTTGCCCGTTAACCATAATCTCGTCCGCGTCGGTTTCCCGCAGGATCGACTCCAGCCCGTGGCGCACCTTCGCTTTATCCCCGACCAGCGACATGCTCAGCGCTTGCTGTACACCGTACTGCTCCGACGGTGACCAGAACTGATCCATATTGGCGATCGGCGGTGGCAACTGCGCTGTTTCACCCCGACGCAGTTTCACAAACGCCTGCTGCATGGAGGTAAAGAGGAATTCCGCATCGCGGTTGCTGTCGGCGACAACAATGTTGATGCACACCATCGCATAAGGTTTCTCCAGCCGCGCGGAAGGTTTGAAATTCGTGCGATAGAGATGCAGCGCCTGGAACAACATATCCGGCGCAAAGTGCGAGGCAAAAGCAAACGGCAGGCCGAGTTGTGCGGCCAGTTGCGCACTGTACAGGCTGGAACCCAGCAACCAGACCGGGATCTGCTCGCCGTAACCCGGCACCGGACGGACATGCGGGTTCGGATCGCGGGCGTCAAACCAGTCCACCAGTTCGGCAACATCGCGCGGGAAGTTATCGATATCGCCGCTCATATGGCGACGTAACGCCATCATGGTGCGCTGATCGCTACCCGGCGCGCGGCCGAGACCCAGATCAATGCGTCCCGGATAGAGCGTATTCAGCGTGCCAAACTGCTCGGCAATCACCAGCGGCGAATGGTTCGGCAGCATCACGCCGCCGGAACCCAGGTGCAGGGTTTGCGTATTGGCGGCAAGGTAGCCAATCAGCACCGACGTCGCGGCGCTGGCGATGCCAGTCATATTGTGGTGTTCGGCCAGCCAGTAACGGTGATAGCCACGCTTCTCAGCCAATTTCGCCAGATCCAGCGAATGGGTAAACGCCTCGCGGGCAGAGGAGCCTTGTGGGATCGGCGCGAGATCCAGCACCGAAAAGGGAATTGTTTTCTCAGACATAGAAACTCACTTTGCTACAGCATCGTCATCAGATTGAAGGTCTTCTTCCAGCCTGGCCCAGAGTGGCGGGACAGGCCAGAAAAGCTGTAACTTTTATAGTGCATTAACCTTTGCTGAAAGCTGTTAACAAAGTGAGCTTTATTAAAGTTCTAACTGCAAGCCGGGCAGCCTGCGCCAGTAGCCATTACAGTCGCTGTGAGCGGCGAGCGGCAGCGGCGCGCTGCCCGTTTCATTCGCTTTAAACGCGTCGAGCATGGCGAACGTTTCCGGTCCCATCGGCGACAGCCGCACGATATCGACAACCCCGTTCATTGAGGTCAGTTCATTACCAAGGTTATAGACATAGCCGCTCATCGTCTGGATGCCATTGAGAACAAATACTTGCTGGTTCTCCTGCGACACCATGCCGCGCCCGTTCGGGTATTTAATGCAGCAGGTTTCGCACTCATCTTTTGGTCTGTCTTCCGAGCGAGCGGTAAAGCAGCGGGCGGAATACGCCAGCGGCAGGTGGCCGTAGCTCAACACTTCTACCTCAAACTGCCGACGAATGCCCAGCGTTTCACACTGTTCGAGCAGATTGACCAGCCAGTCCCGGGAAAGCTCGACCGGCATACACCAGCGCACCATGCCTTGCTTGAGCAGCAGACGCAGCGTCACGGCGTTATAGCAGTTAAGGGCATGCCCGGCGACGAACGGCAGTTTACGGTCGGCGCACATGTTCACTACGCCCAGATCGCTGGCTTCCAGCAGAAATTCGCCGTTATCAACATAGCGCTTCAGTTCATTTAATTCTGAAGAGGCTTGCACCAGCGCCAGCGTGGAGAGCACCACCTGTTTGCCGCTACTGGCGAGCGCTTTTGCCATATCCAGCCAGTCGCCCACTTTGGTCGCGCGACGCTTGCTGCACACCGCCTCGCCAAGATAAATCACATCAGCGCTGCTGGTAGCCGCCTGGCGGTAAAAATCTTCCAGCGTCTCTTTTGGCCAGTAATAAAGGACCGGCCCTAATGAATATTTCATTGTCTACCTACTGCCATTTACGGTGATATGCGCCGAGCGTGGTTTGTGTGCCTTCCGACATGGCTCCTAACGTCTCCATCCATGCGGATTGCGGGACAAAGTCCTGCGGCGCGGCTATGCAACGATCAATAGCCTGACGCCACACCTTCGCCACCTGGCTGACGTACGCCGGGCTGCGCTGGCGGCCTTCGATTTTTACCGAGGCGATATTTGCTGCCAACAATTCCGGCAACAGCTCCAGCGTATTCAGGCTGGTAGGCTCTTCCAGCGCATGATAACGCTCGCCATCCACCAGATAACGCCCTTTGCACAGCGTGGGATAACCCGCGTTTTCACCCTCCTGATAGCGGTCGATCAACACGTCATTCAGGCGGGATTCCAGCCCTTGTGGCGTTTGCTGCCAGCGGACAAAACGCGCGGGCGAACAGGCGCCAACGGTATTGGGCGATTCGCCGGTGAGATAGGAGGAGAGGTAGCAACGGCCTTCGGCCATAATGCACAGGCTGCCGAAAGCGAAGACCTCCAGCGGAACGGGCGTTACGCGCGCCAGTTGTTTCACCTGATGAATGGATAAAACGCGCGGCAGTACCACACGTGCGACATCAAAGTGACGATAATAAAAGCGAATTGCTTCTTCGTTAGTGGCGGAGGCCTGCACGGAGACATGACGCTCAATATGCGGATAACGCTCGGCGGCGTATTCCAGCATCGCCAGATCGGCGAGGATCAGCGCATCGGCACCAATCTGTGCGGCCATATCCACGGCCCGCTCCCAGCGCTGGTAACCATCCGGGTGCGCAAAAGTATTAATGGCGATATGCAGTTTGCGGCGGTGCTGATGAACAAAACTCACCGCCTCCTGGAGTTTTTTCTCCGTAAAGTTGAGTCCGGCGAAATGGCGGGCGTTCGTATCATCTTTCAGGCCGATATAAACCGCATCGGCACCGTTTTCGATAGCCGCCTTCAATGCCGGAAGGTTTCCGGCAGGGCAGAGCAACTCCATAGTGTATCCTGCAATCAGCGGGCCAGATGGCCCGGACGTACCCCGCAGGGTCGCCAAATTGTTAACGAACTGGGATTTTAGTTAACCTGCTGGCGACAATTTTTGATTTGAGGCAGTTAAATGCGTATTGATGGAGCCATAACCGCCGTCTATTTATTGCCTGATTGTTGATTTGCGCCGCTATACCATTACGGGAATGTGGCAAAATAGCCGCAATTATCATTTCTGGGAGTTAAGCCCGTGTTGGATTCATTGCGCTCACGTCTTGTTCACTTCGGCCCGGCATTACTAAGTGTTCCGGTTAAGCTCACACCTTTCGCCATCAAGCGTCAGGTGCTGGAGCAGGTGCTGCGATGGCAATTCCAGCAGGCGCTGGCGGACGGAGAGCTTGAGTTTCTCGAAGGGCGCTGGTTAAGTATTCAGGTACGGGATATCGGCCTGACGTGGTATACCTCTGTTGAGAATGGTCAGTTGATTGTTCGTGAGTCAGCTGATGCTGATGTCAGCTTCAGTGCGGACGCCAGCGATTTGCTAATGATTGCCGCGCGCAAGCAGGATCCGGACACGCTCTTTTTCCAGCGTCGGCTGGCGATTGAAGGCGATACGGAGCTTGGGCTGTACGTAAAAAATCTGATGGACGCCATTGAACTGGAGCAGATGCCAAAACCCCTGCGGGTGATGCTGCTGCAACTGGCGGATTTTGTTGAGGCCGGCCTGCAAGCGCCGCCCGCAACGACACAACCTTCTATAGGTGAGCCATGCTGATTAGAGTTGAAATTCCCATTGATGCACCCGGTATCGACGCGTTATTGCGTCGTAGTTTTGGTGGTGAAGGCGAAGCCACGCTGGTGCACAATCTGCGTGAGGATGGTTTGATCACGCTGGGATTTGTCGCAACCGATGATGAAGGTCAGGTTGTGGGCTATGTGGCCTTTAGCCCGGTTACGGTTGCCGGTGAAGAGCTGCAATGGGTTGGGCTTGCGCCGCTGGCAGTCGATGAGCAGTATCGCGGCCAGGGCATTGCGCGCCAGCTTGTCTATGAAGGGCTGGATTCGCTGAATGAGTTTGGTTATGCCGCAGTCGTCACGTTGGGCGATCCGGCGTTCTATAGCCGTCTGGGGTTTAAAAATGCCTCGCAGTACGATCTGCGTTGCCGCTGGCCGCAAACGGATGAGGCGTTTTTAGTTCACCCTCTTGCTGATGATGCGCTGAATGGCGTCAGTGGGCTGGTGGAATACAGCGATCACTTCAATCGCCTTTAACGACGGTTGCTTGCAGGCTTTCTCGTAGCGCCTCGAACGTGCCATCTCCGGCGACGAGGCGCTCTTTCTGGCGTTTGGTTAACTGCTTGATGCGATACTCCAGCCGTAACGCCAGCGATCTTTCTCCTACCTGAGCTGAAAAAACCAGCGCCAGTGCGCCTTTTCCCCGCAGCGCTTTTGCCCCTTTCCCGTTTTGATGCTGCGTAAAGCGACGCGCCACATCGGTGGTAATGCCGGTATACAGCATGTTGTCGGCGGTGCGGATAAGATAAAGAAACCAGAGCGTCATGGCATTATTCATTGTGTTAATGTGAACGAAAAAATAACACGAGGAAGAGAAAAAATGGAGACGCTTGCAGCCATTAACCGCTGGCTGGCGAAACAGCATGTTGTCAGTTGGTGCGTGGCGAACCGGGGCGAATTGTGGTGTGCTAATGCGTTTTACATTTACGATGCGCAGAAAGTGGCGTTTTATATCCTCAGTGAAGATCATACGCGCCACTCGCAGATGACAGGGCTTCGGGCGAAGGTGGCGGGAACCGTCAACGGCCAGCCGAAAACCGTAGCGCTGATTCGCGGCGTGCAATTTACCGGCGAGATCCGTCGTCTGGAAGGGGAGGAAAGCGAGGTGCCGCGTGCGCAGTACAACCGTCGCTTTCCTGTTGCGCGCATGTTGTCAGCCCCTATGTGGGAGATTCGCCTTCACGAATTGAAATTCACTGACAACACGCTGGGTTTTGGTAAAAAATTACACTGGATCCGCGACTCAGGCACCCAGTAAACGCAATGCCTCGCGGTTAAACGCAGGCAAATCTTCGGGGGTGCGGCTGGTCACCAGTTGATCCTTATCGATCACCACTTCCTGGTCATAGAACTCACCCCCGGCGTTTTTCACATCGACGACAATAGGTTTCACCGCTGTCAGCTTGCGTCCGCGGATGGCGTCCGCGCTGATCAGCAACTGCGGGCCGTGACAAATGGCGAAGACGGGTTTACCGCTGCTGATAAAATCGCGGGTGAAGGTAACAAACCGGTCGTCGCCGCGCAAATGATCGGGTGAGTGGCCGCCCGGTAGCAGCAGGGCGTCAAAATCCACTGGCCGCACCTCATCAATGGCTTTATCAATCACCACTTCAGCTTCGCCTTGTTTGCCGTGGATGGTTTTCCCCGCCTGTTTCTCTATAGTGATCACCTCATGGCCGGCCTGACGAAATTCCTGTGCCGGAGAGGTGAATTCTGAATCTTCAAACTCGTCGGTGATCAAGACTGCAATTTTCTTGCTCATAATTCCTCCGTTGTTTTGGCTTCAGCGCTCGTTGTTATCCATACTGATAACCCATCAGACTACTAAGCCTGGTTTAGCTGGCGGGTATTGCAAGACAGATTCATCTGCAAAAGGAGAGTAAATGCCACGCGTAATGATCACTGGTGCAACGGGTCTGGTTGGCGGACACCTGCTGCGATTACTGAGTAACGATGCGCGGGTCGGCACTCTTGTTGCGCCAACTCGCCGCCCATTATTGGGCTTCTCCGACGTGGAGAACCCGCACGATCCGCAGTTAAGCGATGCGCTGGCGCAGGTAACAGGAGCTGTGGATACGGTTTTTTGCTGCCTTGGTAGCACGCGGCGTGAAGCAGGAAGTGAAGAGGCATTCATACATGCGGACTATACGCTGGTGGTCGATACGGCATTAACCGGGTTGCGGCTTGGCGCCAGGCAGATGCTGGTGGTCAGCTCGATGGGCGCAAACGCGCGTTCACCATTTTTCTATAACCGGGTAAAAGGCGAGATGGAAAAAGCGCTCATCGCGCAGGAGTGGCCCCGGCTGGTTATTGCCCGTCCGTCGATGCTGCTGGGGGAGCGCGAAAAGCAGCGCTTCAGTGAATCTCTGCTCGCACCGCTGTTTCGTCTGCTGCCGGGCAACTGGAAGTCGATCCGCGCGCAGGATGTCGCCCGCGCGCTGCTGACATTGTCCTTCACGCCCGCGGAAAATCGCGTCGAGGTCGTCGCCTCTGCGCAGTTACGCGCGATTGCTGCAGGCTCGCAATTGGCAAAATAGTTTTCCCGGCGTACTATTCCCCGGCTTATCACCTATTTCCCCGGGGAATGTTATGACTGGTCAGTCTTCACCTCAGGCGGCAACACCCATTCAGTGGTGGAAACCCGCGCTATTCTTTCTTGTGGTTATCGTTGGTCTTTGGTACGTGAAATGGCAGCCTTATTACGGTAAAGCCTTCACTGCTGCCGAGACGCACAGCATTGGTAAATCTATTCTTGCTCAGGCCGATTCCAGCCCGATTCAGGCGGCGTGGGATTATGCGCTGGTCTATTTTCTTGCCGTCTGGAAAGCGGCCGTACTGGGCGTAGTGCTGGGCTCGTTGATTCAGGTTTTGATTCCGCGCGACTGGTTACTGCGCACGCTGGGGCAAAAACGCTTTAGCGGCACGCTGTTTGGTACGCTGTTCTCTCTGCCTGGCATGATGTGCACCTGCTGTGCCGCGCCGGTGGCGGCGGGCATGCGCCGTCAGCGCGTCTCAATGGGCGGCGCACTGGCATTCTGGATGGGCAACCCGCTGCTTAACCCGGCTACGCTGGTGTTTATGGGCTTTGTTCTTGGCTGGCATTTTGCCGCAATCCGTCTGGTTGCAGGTCTGGTGACGGTGCTGGGCGTTGCGATGCTGGTACAGGCGCTGGTCAAAGAGGGCCCGCAGCAGGCTGAAGCAGTGGATATTACGCTTACGGAGCCGCAGGGCAGCTTTATGGCGCGCTGGGGCAAAGCCTTATGGCAACTCTTCTGGAGCACCATTCCGGTCTATATTCTCGCTGTTCTGGTGCTGGGTGCGGCGCGTGTCTGGTTATTCCCGCATGCGGATGGCGCGATCGATAACACGCTGTTGTGGGTGATTGCGATGGCGATTGTCGGCTGCCTGTTTGTGATCCCGACGGCAGCCGAGATCCCGATTGTGCAGACCATGATGTTGGCGGGTATGGGAATGGCGCCTGCGCTGGCGCTGTTGATCACGCTACCGGCGGTAAGCCTGCCGTCGCTGATCATGCTGCGTAAATCGTTTCCATTAAAAGCGTTGTGGCTGACCGGCGGGCTGGTGGTGCTGTGCGGGGCGATCACTGGCGCTATTGCGTTATTCTGAGTTTTGACAGAGTAAAAAAAGCCCGGCGAATTTGCCGGGCTTTTTTGTTATTTCAGCAGGGTAAATGCCGTAGTTACGTGTTTCACACCGCTGACGCGGCTGGCGATATCTGCCGCTGCCTGGCCTTCACGCTGGGTGACCAGACCCATCAGGAACACTTCGCCATTTTCGGTGGTCACTTTCACGTTAGAGGATTTCACCTGATCGCTGCCCAATAGTTGCGAGCGGACTTTAGTGGTTATCCAGGTATCTGAAGACGCCGTACCGAGGCCGATCGGCTGACCCTGGCGAATTTCGTTGAATACTTCGGTTGCACCCTCAACGCCCACGGCAATCTGTTTCGCTCTGGAAGAGAGCTCGGTATTCGGGGCCTGCCCGGTCAGCAGAACTTTCCCCTGATACGCGGTAACGTTGACACGCGCTTCTTTTTTAAGCTGCTCATCTTTGGACAACGCGCTGTTGACGCGCAGTTCCAGCGTGCTGTCATCCACCTGGGTGCCAACGGTTCGCGGATCCGTCGCGGCTTTAGTGCCAACGGCGGCAGAACCGACCACGACTGCGCCAACACAACCTTGTAACAGCAGCGCGGAAATAAGGACTGCGAGGGGCGTGAATGCCTTCATGTGTACTCCTTAATCATCCTGGTGAGGAAAAAGCGTGTTATCAATCAGATCGCATAAGCAATTCACTGTCAGCATGTGCATTTCCTGGATGCGCGCGCTGCGATGGGAAGGAATACGGATTTCGACATCCTGCGGCCCCAGCAGACCCGCCAGCTCGCCACCGTCGTAGCCGGTCAGCGCTATGATGGACATATCACGCGTTACTGCCGCTTCCACGGCTTTAACGATATCGCGACTGTTGCCGCGCGTGGAGATGGCCAGCAGGATATCCCCGCTGTGGCCGAGCGCGCGAACCTGCTTGGCGTAAATCTCATCATGCAGACGATCATTTGCTATCGCGGTTAAGACCACATTATCGGTATTAAGTGCAATGGCAGGTAAACTGGGACGTTCTGTTTCAAAACGGTTGATCATGCTGGCAGCAAAATGCTGTGCATTGGCGGCAGAAGTGCCGTTGCCACAACAGAGGATTTTGTTGCCGTTAAGCAGGGAGTGAACCATCGTCATGGCTGCGCGGGAAATGGCATCAGGCAACGCTTCCGCCGCCGCAATTTGGGTTTGAATGCTTTCCGTAAAGCAGGCTTTAATTCGTTCGAGCACAGTAATCCCTATCATTTTGCAATTATGAGTGGTCGTTAAAGGCGTTTTGTATCCACTCAACGTCATTTTCGGTGCAGGCTACCACATCAAACCGGCAATCCACAGTATCAAAACTCCCATTGTGCCGGGCGAGCCACAAACGGGCTGCTTGCAGGAGCCTGACCTGTTTCGCGCGTGTGACACTGCTCGCAGCGCCGCCAAAACGTGACGATCTGCGATAGCGCACTTCAATAAAGACGGTGGTAGTTTTGTGCCGCATTATCAGATCTATTTCGCCGCCGCGCTCGCGCACATTGGCGGCTAAAAAATGCAGTCCTTTGCTTTCCAGCCAGCGACGCGCTTTGGCTTCCCACACGTCGCCGGTCTGTTTACGGGTTAACTGGCCGGGACGATTTGTCCCTGCTGGTATTTGAGCCATGACAACTTCCTGTTGATCACGCAATCCTGGGTGGCGGTTAAATCACCGGTATTTCCGTTCAGTTCAAACCCCGGAACCTGGCGCATCTGCGAGAAGTTATTCGCCAGCGACCAGGCATCCGCGCCCATGGCATACAGGCGCGCCAGTGAGTAGTCATTGTTAACGCTTTTCAGCGCCTGCTGCATTAACGATGGGTTCGCGCCTGCCAGCATCGGGATTTCGTTAAATTGCAGGCCTTCCATCTCCAGACGGAAATCCGGGCCTGCGCCGCCCTGCGCGCTGCGGGAGCTGGCATAGAGCATCACGTTGCTCTGGCTGCCGGTGCGCAGGGTAATCATCGGTTTAATCAGCGCGATCTCATCCTGCGTCGCCACGATATAAACCGAATCCACGCTGCCGCTGCCGCTGATTTGCGCGTCGGTCGGCGGAGCCGGAATGTTCAGACCGCCAATAGTCACGCCCTGCTGCTGCGGCAGGCTGGCAACCACCGGGCTGCCGGTCATAGCAATACCGGAACCGCCATTCAGGCCCATCCGCAGTTCGGCGGTGGAACCAAATTTCTGCTCCAGCACCACGCCGCCGCCGAGTTTCAGCCACTCTTCGGCAAAGGCTTTACTGATTCGTTCGCCCAGATTGCTACGCGGCACCAACAGTAGCGGCGCATGACGGCCCTGTTCATGGATGTGGCGCGCGGCATCGTGTGCTTCATCTTCCGGCGAGAGTGCGAAGTAGCAGATATTTGCACGGTTTTCGACGCTTTCCGGCTGGTTGAGCGCCAGCACGTTCAGCGTGGTGTGGCTGCGCATCAACTCTTCAACATTGTTTTTCAGCAGCGGGCCGACCACGATACTCGCGCCATCTTGCTGCACCTGATTGAGGATCTGATCCATCGGCTGCGCGCTGGTATCGTAAATTTTCAGTTCAGCGCCCGGGTTTGCTGGCGTACCGGCAACGGCTGGCGCGGCAACCGGCTGCGTCGCATTGGCATCGGCTGGTTGAGGCGGCGTTACCGCTGCGGGATCCTGCTCTGCTGTGGTGTTGGATTGCGTGTCTGTTTCGCTCTGCGCGGCGCTATCCGGTGCCTGCACCTGCTGTGCATCCGGCGCAGCAGCGCTGGTTAAATCATTAACGCTGGTCTGCGATGGGCTAACCACCGCAGCATTGGCTGCCTGCGCCACCTGCTGCGGAACGGCCGGGCCGGAAACGGTGGAAACACCGTTTTTAGCGGCTTCAAACCCCTGCTGAATCGCCCGGCCAAAAACAGCGGCCTGGCCATTTAATGGCAGCAGCAGCGCGATTTTATTGGCCGATGCCGGTTTGAAGTTTTGCAGATTCGACAGTTGGGTCGGCAGCATTTTCGCCGCCGGGTTTTGCGGGTAGCGGGTCTGCCAGTCGGTGATGCCCGCTTTCAGCATGTTGGGATCGTTGCGGTTATCAAACCAGACGCGTTGCAGATCGAGCCAGCCCTGCAGGGTGACTTCATCGGCGTTGATCACCAGCGCTCTGGCTTGATCCTGCGTCATCGAAGCCAGCGCCTGCCAGGTGGCATCGATGTTTTTCTGCTTCTCTTCGGGTTTCGTTAACAGTGGCTCCTGGGCAATCAGAGCGCGCAGCAATGTCAGGGACGGCTTGCCTTGCGCGGCTTCAATCCCTAACTGCCAGTAACGCGCCTGCTGATTTTGCTCCAGATCGGCAGGATCGATCTTACTCAGCAGCGCCTGTGCGCCGGCGAAATCTTTCTGCACCAGTTTCATTTCGGCGGCGAGCAGAGAATATTCTTTACGCTGATTGTCGTTCAGATTCTGCGGTAGTTGGCTGAAGAGTTCGCTTGCCTGCTGGGTTTTACCCTCTTTAAGCAGTGCACGAATGGCGAGTAATTGCCAGTTGGTCTTGCTATCATCTGTGCTTTGCTGCATCTGTTGCAGGTAATAGCCAGAATCAGCTTGCGCCGAGCCCTGCAGATGCGTGGTGCTCTGGTCTGTCGACTGGGTACCGCATCCTGCAAACAGCAGGGCGGCCAGCACCACAGGCACGCAGCGCGTGGCTTTCGAACGTAGAAATCTTGACGGTAGCATACTGTATCCAGTGATAATTTTTACGCAATGCTCAATATTAAATCGGCAATACGGATGAAACAATGAAACAACACGAATCGGCGGAGAATTCTCAGGGTCAGCTTTATATTGTACCTACTCCCATTGGGAATTTGGCTGATATTACGCAACGCGCCCTCAACGTGTTGCAGGCCGTTGATTTAATTGCGGCGGAAGATACCCGCCACACCGGTTTATTGCTTCAACATTTTGCCATTAATGCCCGCCTGTTCGCCCTGCACGACCATAACGAGCAGCAGAAAGCGGAAACGCTGGTGGCAAAGCTGAAAGAGGGACAGAACATTGCGCTGGTCTCGGATGCCGGAACGCCGCTGATCAACGATCCGGGCTATCACCTGGTGCGCACCTGCCGTGAAGCGGGCATTCGCGTTGTACCTTTGCCCGGCCCGTGCGCTGCGATTGCCGCGTTGAGCGCCGCCGGGCTGCCGTCGGATCGTTTTTGTTACGAAGGGTTTCTGCCTGCCAAATCGAAAGGGCGTCGCGATACGTTAAAAGCGCTGGAAACGGAAAGCCGCACGCTGATTTTCTATGAATCCACCCACCGTTTACTGGAAAGCCTGGAGGATATGGTCGCAGTGTGGGGCGAGAGCCGCTATGTCGTGCTGGCCCGCGAGCTGACCAAAACCTGGGAAACCATTCAGGGCGCGCCAGTAGGCGAACTGCTGGCATGGGTGAAAGAGGATGAAAACCGCCGTAAAGGTGAGATGGTGCTGATTGTCGAAGGCCATAAAGCGCAGGAAGATGAGTTGCCCGCCGATGCGCTGCGTACGCTGGCGCTGTTGCAGGCTGAACTGCCGCTGAAGAAAGCTGCAGCCCTTGCCGCGGAGATCCACGGCGTGAAGAAAAACGCGTTGTACAAGTACGCGCTGGATCAGCAATAACCCGATCAATACAGGCGCTGGAAAGTCGCGTCAGCGACCACAGCGCCGTAGACACGCTTTTTACACCACCGCCAGTTCCTTCTCCATTTTGCGAAACGCGGCTCTGTCCTTGTCGCTGATGCTGTCATCGGTGATCACCGCATCGATTTTCTCCATCGGCAGCACCTGATTAAAACCGCGACGGTTGAATTTGCTGGCATCCACGACTGCAACGACTTTATGCGCGGCGGCGGCCATCACGCTGCTAATGGAGTAGCCTTCATTAAAGGTGGTGATGCCGTTCGTCGCATCAATGCCATCCGCACCGACGAACATTAAATCTGCGCTGATGCCCTGCAAAGAGCGTTCAGCAATAGTGCCGTGCATGGAGTGCGTTTTATGCCGTACGGTACCGCCGCAAACCACAAGGGTGATGTCTTTGTTTTCCGACAGGGCAAATGCAGCGGGAAGGCTGTTGGTAATAACGGTAATGTTGGTTCTTTTCGTCAGAGCCTCAGCAATCAGCATGGTGGTGCTGCCGCTGTCGAGGATCACCGTCATACCCTCTTCGATCATGCTGGCGGCGGCCTGGGCGATACGTTTTTTCGGATCGCTCGCCAGTCGGTAGCGTTCTTCCAGCACCACTTCCTGATTTTCGTTATCCAGCACCGTTGCGCCGGGTTTCGCGGCGCCGCCGTGAAAGCGTGTTACCAGGCCTTTCTCTTCCAGCAGACGCAGATCTGCGCGGATGGTGACTTCAGAAATGCCAAAGCTGTTCGAAAGGTCAATCACCAGCACACTTCCCTGTGAGTTAACCAGTTCGACGATCTTATTCCTTCGTTCAAATGAGTTCATATTAATTTTGCCTGATAATTAACTTCCTCTAGTGTAATCGAAGGATTGTGAAAGTTGAACGCTAACTTTCGAAAGGAAATGTGAGCCAGCGCAGGTTGCTGGCTCTCTCGCTTAATCGAGCCGTAACAGGATTTTGCCCTGCATCGGCGCACCGTTAAGGTTCTGTACTGCACGGGCGTAACTGTCCGGATCGCCGCGATGGGCGATCAACGGCTCCAGCATCAGTTTTTTCTCTGTCAGCAGACGTGTAGCCGTTGTCCACTCTTCCCCCGGCCACGGGCCGGAGTAGTTCATCCAGCTGCCAATCAGGGTCATCTCTTTGCGCAGAATTTGGCCGAACACGGGCGCGGTTAACGTCAGGTCGTGATGCAGGGTACCGATCAATGCCAGCTGGGCGCGCGGCCCGGCGATTTCGATTGCCAGTGAGACGGTTTGCGGTGTTCCTGCCGTTTCCAGTACCAACTGGTCGAAACGCGCCTCTTCCAGGCCTGCGGTAATCGCCCTTACATCCTGCTTGCTGCTATTGAAGGTGAAGGTTGCGCCGAGTTCGTTTGCCAGTTGCAGCTTGTCGGGGTTGATATCGATAGCGGTAACGCTTTTGGCACCAAGCGCCCGTGCGCACTGCATGGCCAGCAGGCCAATGGTACCGGCACCGACAATGATCACGTTTTTGTTTTCACAACCGCCAGCAAGGTGGAAGGCATGCAGGCCGACGGTGATGGGTTCAATAAATGCGCCATCTTCAATCGTCATATCCTTCGGCAACGCGATCAGATTCGCCCGTTTCACTACGATGTATTCGGCATTACCGCCATCGCTGCGCGAGCCGACAAACTGGTAGCGCTTGCACAAGGAGAAGTACTCGCGGCGGCACTCCGGGCAATCAAAGCAGGGCAGCAGCGGCACGCATGCCACTGCATCCCCGGCGTGTAAATCGTTGATTGCCGCGCCACAGGCTTCGACATAGCCGCTGAATTCATGTCCCAGGGTAATTGGGTAAAAATGCGCGCCACCAGCAAAGATACGCGGGATGTCAGAACCGCACAGGCCGGAGCTGACAACCCTGACTTTGACATCATCATCGTGCTGCAACTGAGGTTCCGGGCGTTCTTCAACGCAGACGTGGCCCTCAGCATGGATAACCACTGATTTCATAATACTCTCCAGGAACAACAAAGGGGGAGCAGGGCTCCCCGGGGATCAGGATACGGTCTGGCTTTGTGCGGCGAGCGAGGCCTTTTCGGCCGCTCTGATGTTGCGTGCTCTGCGCCATGTCAGCAGCACACCGGCCAGATAAAGGGTGGCAATCACCACAAAACCCACCACGTTTTGCCAGGTGAAAAGCTGAATAAGCAGCCAGGTGAATGGCGAACCGCCCTGGTCCATTGATGCCACCAGACTGCCCGATTTCAGCGCGCCTGCGTTGGCGGCAAGCTGCGTATGCAGGCCGATGGTTTGCGTGGCGACCCACAGCGTGATGCTCATGATAATAATGCCGGAGATCAGCGTGCGGAACAGGTTGCCCTGATGTACCGCAACCGCCATCGCCACAAAGAACCCGATGGTTGCCAGATCGCCGAAGGGCAGCACCTGGTTACCTGGCACCAGCACCGCAATCAAAATGGTTAGCGGAATAAAGATCAAACTGGCGGAGACCACTGAGGTGTGGCCAAGCAGCAATGCCGGATCTAGACCAATCAGGAATTCCTGGCTGCCAAATTTAGCCTGTAGCCGTTTACGCGCCTGTTTCGCGATAGGCGTTAGCCCATCCATAATCGGTTTGATGACGCGCGGCATCAGCAGCATCACGGCAGCCGTTTTCACCGCCAGTTGCAGCACGCCTTTCAGGTCGTAGCCTGCCAGCAGACCAATGACAATCCCCATCACAAACCCCACGGTGACCGGCTCGCCAAACGGGCCAAAACGTTTCTGAATATCGTCGGCGCTAAAGTGAACGCGGTTAAGGCCGGGGATTTTTTCGATGATTGTATCAACCAGCACGGCAATGGGGCCGAGGTAAGCAGAGGTACCGTGTGGGATGGCAATCCCTTCCAGCCCAAAGAAATCCCGCGTGTCCTTTGCAAACCAGTCGCCCAGCTTGAAGACGAACGCCGCATGCGCCACGACGCCGAGTATGCCGATCCAGTAAGAGCCGGTAGCGAGGTGCAGCATGGCGCCGGTAAAGGTCATGTGCCAGATATTCCAGATATCGACGTTCACCACGCGCGTCATGCGGGTGACCAGCATCAGGATATTCACGGCAATCGCGACCGGGATGGCGACCAGCGCGATCTGTGACGCCCATGTCATCGGTGACGAGCCAGGCCAGCCGACATCAATCACATGCAGGTTAATCTGGAAATGTTCAGCCATTGCTTTTGCCGCCGGGCCTATGGAGTCCAGCATCAGGCCAATCACCAGCCCAATACCGACAAAGCCAATCCCGATGTGCAGGCCCGATTTAAAGCAATCCCCGAGCTTCATCCCCAGTAATTTCGAGAAGATGATGATCACCGCCGGCAGCATGACGGTAGGACCTAAATCGAGGATATAACGCATAATTTCGCTAAACATCGCGTTACCCCCTGAGGATCGTCAGGATTTTTTGTTGCAGCGCTTCAATGCCCACGCCGGAGACGAAAGGCATGCCGTGCACAACAGGTATATCGCCAAAGGTACGATCGACTCTCGCAGTGGTGCAGATCATATCTGCGCCATCCATATAGGTTTCAATTTCATTCACCCGACACTGCACGAGGTCGAGTTCGATCTGGTGGTCGGCGCAGAGCTCTTTGATCTCTTCCGCTGCCATGGTGGAGGTGGCGACCGCACCGCCGCAGGCGACGATTACTTTACGTTTCATAGGGTACTCCTTTTATTATCAGTATGTTATTAAGCCTGCTCGCACTTCTCAGGCTCCAGGATCGTGTCCCGAAAAAGCGTCGCCAGGTTATCGGCAGGCGTATCCAGCAGCGCTTCCAGCGTGTTCGGGTTTTGCAGCTCACTAAAAAGACGTCGTAACAACTTCAATTGCTCGGCCGGGTTTTCCACAATCAGGGCGATAATTAGCGAGACGGCGATTTCGGCATCATCGTCAGCTTGTTGAAAATAAACCGGTTTATCCGGGCGGATCAGATACAGTGCCGGGGACTTAGCATGTACCGCCTCGCAGTGCGGGATGGCCACCGCGTGGTGTTCAAGGGCAATGCCGGTCGGGTAAATCGCTTCGCGCGCCACGAGGGCTGCCGGATAGCTTTCATGCACGACGCCCTGCGCCAGCATCTCCTCGCCAATATGCGTCAGCACATGCTGTCGCGAGGTAAATTCAATTCCGGTGCAGACAAACAGTTGGCTCATACATTCTCCGGTCATCAGGCAATTTCAGGGGCGCATCCATAGCGATAGGCGCGCAATACATCCTGTATTTTGTCAATGATCAGGCTGTGCGGCGTTGCGGCGATCTCATTTAGCGACGCGCGTTCCAGTTGTACGGGTAAATACTGGCTGATCAGCCCTAACGGCAGCGTTGTGGCGCTGAGATTTGCCAGCAGTTTCCCTACGCTCTGGCGAATGCGCGGGTGCGGCCAGTAGTAGCGGATACGATCCGAAAGGCTGAAGTGGATATCCACCATCGACTGGCTCCAGGTCGGACGGTAATACTTTTTCCAGTAATCTGGTTCGTTAAGCATCACTTCATCGATTACCTCCAGTACGCGGCTGCGGTTTTCCGGCGCAATCAGTTCGTTTTCCATCTGCGCCAGCGCAAAAATGGCTTCGCGTAGCGCAAAGGTCAGCGCGGGACCCACTTTCAGAATGGCGAAGTGGTCGCGTACCAGCGCGCGGTAAGCCTGGCGGGACTGGTAATCAGTGGAGTGCGCTTCGTAGACCATCGGCGTCTGGCGGATCCAGCCGGAAAGCGCTTCTGCTGCCTGCGGCTGATAGTGGATAACCTGGGTATGATCGAATTCAACGCCTGGCTGCACGACGATAGCAATAACGCGGTTCATCGCGTCATCCAGCCCTAATGCATGGAAAGCGACACGGTGTGTTTCCAGCGTACGAGCAGCATCTTCGACGCGTGTAACGTGAACCGTATTGATACTGCTGGCTTCGCCGCCGGGAACCGGAACTTCAGTACCTATCACGTAGGTCAGGTTTTTTTTCAGCGCGTCGCTGGCGGTTTCTTCCGCCGCCTGGCACAAACGTGCGGCGCGTTCGGCGACAACATGCGGTTCCAGCGGAACCGGATCGTCGGCGCAGGACATCGATGCATCCAGATGGATCTTGCTGAAACCGGCAGCCACATAGGCTTTGATCAGCGCCACGGATTTTTCCATCGCGGCGGTAGCGGTTTCGTTTTGCCAGCAGTTAGGCCCAAGGTGATCGCCGCCAAGGATCAGCCGCTCCCGTGGAAAGCCGATCTCATCGGCGATGCGGTAGACAAAGTCGCGGAAATCGGCGGGTTTCATGCCGGTATAGCCGCCAAACTGATTGACCTGGTTCGAGGTTGCTTCGATCAATACTTTCGCGTCGGTCGATAAATCAAAGCGCAGCGCGGCTTCAATGACCAGCGGGTGCGCTGAGCAAACAGAACAGATACCGAGGTGCTCCCCCGCTTTATGGCGGGCAATAATCTCTTTCACGTCTTCCTCCGGTTATTACGCAATATTTTCAAAAGGTTGTGGCGTTATAGCTTGCCTTCGCAGCCGCAGACGCCGATCACTTTGCGCACCACCTCTTTCATGGCCGTTTTGGCCGGAACCATGTAGTGGCGCGGATCGCTGGCATCCGGGTGCGAAGCAAACCAGGCCTTTAACGCGTCCGAGAAGGCGATTTTCAGTTCGGTAGCGACGTTCACCTTGCAAACGCCCAGCGCGATGGCACGGCGAATATCCGCTGCGGGCAGCCCGGATGCGCCGTGTAAAACCAGAGGAATATCAACCTGTTGGCGTATTTCCGCCAGCCGTTCAAAATCGAGTTTCGGCTCGGCGGTATAAAGGCCGTGTGCGGTGCCAATCGCCACTGCGAGCGAATCAATACCGGTTTTCTCGACGAAATCTTTAGCCTGTTGCGGATTGGTGTAGCGGGTGTCTTTTGCATCGACAATCAGATCGTCTTCCTGTCCGCCGAGGCGGCCCAGCTCCGCTTCCACGCTGGCGTCGTAGCGATGGCATAAATCCGTTACCGCTTTCACCAGCGCAACATTGTCGTGGTAGGGGAAGTGGGAACCGTCAATCATCACCGAACGAATACCGGCCTGAACTTTGGTTTCTATGTCGCTGAATGTTTCATGGTGATCGAGATGAATGGCCAGTGGCTGGTTGAAGTGGCTGGCCAGATTACCGGCGATAGCTACCAGATTGCCGACGCCTGCATAACTGAATGTCCCTGGTGTGCCCGCAACAATCAGCGGAGAGCGCAATTCGGCAGCAGTTTCGACTACCACTTGTAAGGTTTCGAGATTGTGGATATTGAAGGCGGGCACCGCGTAACCTTCACGTTGTGCTTTGTTAAGCATGGTTTTCGTCGAAATAATATACACACAGCCTCCGAAATCTTTCGTTTGTTTTCTTCGAAAGAATCTATAGGCTTTCGTAATGTTTTTTTGTGATTGGTGTCTGGAAAATGAAAATTTCGAAAGTGAAAGGAAGTTTGTGAAAGGAAAAGCAGGCAAAAAAAAGCATGGCCGAAGCCATGCTTAAAAGTGAGGTTTACGTTTTTGTTATTAAAATCAAGTCACCGGAGCCGGGTTAAACACTGCCAGCTGGTTATGCAGCCCCCACTGATCGGAGAAGGTTTTCTTACGACCGCTGGCGACATCAAGGATAAAGTGGAACAGCTTCCAGCCCACATCCTCGATAGTCTCTTCGCCGGTTGCGATCGTCCCGGCATTGATATCCATTAAGTCATACCAGCGATTTGCCAGCTCGGTGCGGGTCGCCATTTTGATTACCGGTACGGCAACCAGGCCGTACGGCGTGCCACGCCCGGTGGTAAACACTTGTACGGTGATCCCGGAAGCCACCTGCTGCGTACCGCAGACGAAGTCGCTCGCCGGTGTTGCGGCATAAATCAGCCCGCGTTTGGTCGGACGTTGTCCCGGAGAGAGCACTTCAGAGATGGCGCTCTTACCGGATTTCGCGATCGAACCCAGCGCTTTTTCCACGATATTCGCCAGGCCGCCTTTTTTGTTCCCCGGAGAAGGGTTGGCGCTGCGGTCGGTTTTACCCATATCGAGATAGTTATCGTACCAGGCCATCTCTTCCAGCAGGCGTTTGCCCACTTCTTCGTTGATGGCACGCGGCGTCAGCAGGTGAATCGCATCACGTACTTCGGTCACTTCGGAGAACATCACCGTACCACCGCAGCGAATAATCAGGTCGGAGGCATAGCCCACCGCCGGGTTCGCCGTCACGCCGGAGAATGCATCGCTGCCGCCACACTGCATACCGACTACCAGTTCAGAAGCCGGGCAGGTTTCACGTTTACGCTGGTTCAGCTTCGCCAGGTGGCGCTCGGCAACCTGCAGAATATCGTCAACCATTGAGCGGAAGCCCACATGCTGCTCATCCTGCAAACGAACAATACTGGCGCTGTCAACCGGAATGGCTTTCACATCCTCGGTCCCTTCCAGCAGACGCTCCGGCTGCAATTTTTCACAGCCCAGGCCAATTACCATGACTTCGCCGCCGAAGTTCGGGTTCAGCGAAATGTTATGAATGGTGCGAATGGGAATGACTGCCGCCGGTGCATTAATGGCTACGCCGCAGCCATACAGGTGATTCAGGCCGACCACGCCGTCAACGTTCGGGTATTTCGGCAGCAGATCGCGCTCAATGATCTTCACGACATAATCCACCACGCCCGCAACGCAGTGCACGCTGGTGGTCAGGCCGAGCAGGTTCTTGGTGCCGACGCTTCCATCCGCGTTGCGGTAACCTTCAAAGGTATACCCCTCCAGCGGCGGTAGTGGCTCCGGGACTTTCGTCGCCAGCGGCAGTGTATTCAGCGGCGGTGCTTTTGGCAGCTCAACCATGGATTCATCAATCCAGCTACCGCGGGGGATATCACGCATGGCGTAACCAATGATCTCACCATAGCGCACGATTTCGCCGTGATGGGGGATATCAACCAGCGCCACTTTATGGCCTTGCGGAATATGCTCAATTAGCTCGAGACCGTCCGGAAAACGGGTTCCCGCCTTTAAGCCATTGTCATTGACGATGATAGCGACATTATCCGTGTCGTGTACCTTAATATAAAACGCCCCTGGCGGTTGCTGTCTAATTTCAATGTTGGACATTGTCAAGTAATCTCCAGCTAACTTATACGATGCATTGCTCTATAAAAGCGGAATCATTCTTTATTCTGGAATTAATATCGGGAATAAAAATCTTGTTTGCTGAAATAAGAATGTCAGGAGTTTAAATATTAAAATGTGATCTAAATCACTTATTATCTCGATTCCCCATCTGGCGGGGCTGCATATTGCAAGATCTGTGCATCAGCGCCCAGGCTTATGTGCAAATGCTCAAAATAATCTTTCCAGATAATGTTAAAATTGAGCAACCCACCAGTGTGTGGTGCCTTGTCGGTGATTATACTGAAGGCTAATAAAATCAAAGTGCCATTATCTGATAATAAGTTTCGAGTGCTTAAATAAAATCAGATAAGAAACGTCTCAATAATTATATTTTAAAGTTAGCGGCGCCCAAGGAAATTAAAAATGACTATCGAAGATTCTGTCGTGGAAACAAAACGGGGGTTGCCGACCCGTTATTTAATTCTGCTGATTATATTTATTGTAACCGCAGTGAATTATGCAGACCGCGCCACGTTGTCCATTGCCGGGACCGAAGTGGCGAAAGAGCTGCAACTTGACGCTGTATCGATGGGCTACATTTTTTCGGCTTTCGGCTGGGCTTACCTGCTGATGCAAATCCCTGGCGGCTGGCTGCTTGACCGCTTCGGCTCTAAAAAAGTGTATACATGGAGCCTCTTTTTCTGGTCGCTCTTTACTTTCCTGCAAGGTTTTGTCGACGTTTTCCCGATCGCCTGGGCCGGCATTTCCATGTTTTTCATGCGCTTTATGCTGGGCTTCTCTGAAGCGCCGTCATTCCCGGCGAATGCCCGCATCGTTGCGGCCTGGTTCCCGGCGAAAGAGCGCGGCACGGCATCAGCGATTTTTAACTCTGCGCAGTACTTCTCACTGGCGCTGTTCTCGCCGTTGCTGGGCTGGCTGACCTTTGCCTGGGGCTGGGAACATGTCTTCACTGTGATGGGCGTGATCGGTTTTGTGCTGACCTTCGCCTGGGTGAAATTTGTTCACAACCCGACCGATCACCCGCGTATGAGCCGCGAAGAGCTGGAGTATATTGAGAAAAATGGCGCGGTTGTCGATATGGACCACAAAAAAGCCGACGATGGCAAAAATGCGGGTCCAAAAATGGATTATATCAAGCAGTTGCTGTGCAACCGCATGATGCTCGGCGTCTTCTTCGGGCAATACTTCCTGAACACCATTACCTGGTTCTTCCTGACATGGTTCCCGATTTACCTGGTGCAGGAAAAAGGCATGTCGATCCTGAAAGTGGGATTTGTTGCTTCCATTCCGGCGCTGTGTGGTTTTGCCGGTGGCGTACTGGGCGGGCTGTTCTCTGATTATCTGATCAAGCGCGGTTCAACCCTGACGATGGCGCGTAAATTCCCGATTGTGGTCGGGATGTTACTGGCTTCCAGCATCATTCTGTGTAACTACACCGATAACACGGTGATGGTGGTCGCACTGATGGCGCTCGCCTTCTTCGGTAAAGGTTTTGGCGCGCTGGGTTGGCCGGTTATCTCCGACGTCGCGCCAAAAGAGATCGTCGGTCTGTGCGGTGGTGTATTCAACGTATTTGGTAACGTGGCTTCTATCGTGACGCCGCTGGTCATCGGATACATGGTTAAAGAGTTGCATTCTTTCAACGGTGCGTTGGTGTTCGTAGGCTGTTCAGCGCTGATGATGATGGTCTGCTATCTGTTCGTGGTCGGCGACATCAAACGTATGGAATTGAAGAAATAAGCAACGACACATTTAAGGTACAAAAGATGAATAACGATATCTTCCCAAACAAATTCAAGGCCGCGCTGGCGGCCCAACAGATTCAAATCGGTTGTTGGTCTGCGCTGGGTAGTCATATCAGCACTGAAGTTCTGGGCCTGGCAGGCTTTGACTGGCTGCTTCTGGACGGCGAACACGCCCCAAACGACGTGCTCACTTTTGTACCGCAATTAATGGCGTTGAAAGGCAGCGTCAGCGCACCGGTCGTGCGTGTACCGACTAACGAGCCGGTGGTTATCAAGCGCTTGCTGGATATCGGCTTTTACAACTTCCTGATCCCGTTTGTGGAAACCGAAGAGGAAGCGGTAAATGCGGTAGCGGCAACCCGTTATCCGCCGGAAGGCATTCGCGGCGTGTCGGTTTCGCATCGCGCCAATATGTTCGGCACCGTGCCGGATTACTTCCGTCAGTCCAACGCCAACATCACCATCCTGGTACAGATCGAAAGCCAGGCCGGTGTGGATAATCTTGATGCAATCCTTGCCACAGACGGCGTGGATGGCGTGTTTGTCGGCCCAAGCGATCTGGCGGCGACGCTGGGTTATATCGGTAACGCGGCGCACCCGGAAGTCCAGCGCACCATTCAGCACATTTTTGCCCGCGCGAAAGCACACAACAAACCGAGCGGCATTCTGGCGCCGGTGGAAGCTGATGCTCGCCGCTACCTGGAATGGGGCGCGACCGTCGTTGCGGTTGGCAGCGATTTGGGCGTGTTCCGTTCGGCGACGCAGAAACTGGCCGACACCTTTAAAAAATAACCAAACCACCCTTTAAAAGAGAGACGCAATTATGACGATGAAAGTTGGTTTCATTGGCCTTGGCATCATGGGTAAACCAATGAGTAAAAACCTCATTAAAGCAGGTTACTCACTGGTGGTCGTGGACCGTAACCAGGAAGCGGTGGCTGAACTTATCGCTGCAGGCGCGGAAACGGCAGCGAACGGGAAAGCGGTTGCTGAGAAGTGCGATGTCATCATCACCATGCTGCCGAACTCCCCACACGTGAAAGAAGTGGCGCTGGGTGAGGGCGGCATTATTGAAGGTGCTAAAGCCGGTACCGTGCTGATCGACATGAGCTCCATCGCACCGCTGGCCAGCCGTGAAATCAGTGACGCGCTGAAAGCGAAAGGCGTGCAAATGCTTGATGCGCCGGTAAGCGGCGGCGAACCGAAGGCGATCGACGGTACGCTGTCTGTGATGGTTGGCGGCGACAAAGCTGTCTTCGATAAATACTACGACCTGCTGAAATCCATGGCCGGTTCTGTCGTGCACACCGGTGATATCGGTGCGGGCAACGTCACCAAACTGGCAAACCAGGTGATTGTGGCGCTGAACATCGCTGCGATGTCTGAGGCGCTGACACTGGCAACCAAAGCCGGCGTTAATCCGGATCTGGTGTATCAGGCTATCCGTGGTGGTCTGGCAGGCAGTACCGTGCTGGATGCGAAAGCGCCAATGGTGATGGATCGCAACTTCAAACCGGGTTTCCGTATCGATCTGCACATCAAAGATCTCTCCAACGCGCTGGATACGTCGCATGGCGTGGGCGCTCAACTGCCGCTGACCGCTGCAGTGATGGAAATGATGCAGGCGCTGCGCGCTGATGGTCTGGGCAACGCCGACCACAGCGCCATTGCTTGCTACTACGAGAAACTGGCGAAAATCGAAGTTACTCGTTAATTAAGAAGGGCGCGGCTCTGCGCCCTGGATTTCTTGTACATCCACATCTTCGGGCCGCAGTGGGCCTGAAGGGTGAAGTGCGCGGCACTATCAGGCTCACAATTATGAAAATCGTAATCGCCCCAGACTCTTATAAAGAAAGCCTTTCTGCTACTGAAGTAGCTCAGGCGATAGAAAAAGGATTTCGGGAAATTTTTCCTGATGCTCACTACGTGTCAGTTCCGGTTGCCGACGGTGGTGAGGGAACAGTTGAAGCCATGATTGCTGCCACTAAAGGTATTGTGCATACCGCGCACGTTACAGGCCCGCTGGGGAATGATGTTGATGCCCGGTGGGGGATGTCCGGCGACGGGAAAACCGCTTTTATTGAAATGGCGGCGGCCAGCGGTCTGGCGCTGGTGCCACCGGAATTACGTAACCCTTTGATTACCACTTCGCGCGGCACCGGGGAACTTATTTTGCAGGCGCTGGAACATGGGGCGAACAATATTATTATCGGCATTGGCGGCAGTGCGACCAACGATGGCGGTGCGGGCATGGTACAGGCGCTGGGCGCCAAACTGACCGATGCGAACGGCACCGAAATTGGTTACGGCGGCGGCAGCCTGATGAGCCTGAATGCGATTGATATTTCCGGGCTGGATCCGCGCCTGAGCGATTGTACGATTCGCGTGGCCTGCGATGTGACTAACCCGCTGACCGGCGAGCAGGGCGCATCGCGTATTTTTGGGCCGCAAAAAGGGGCCACCGAAGCGCTGATCGTTGAGCTGGATCGAAACCTTGGTCACTTCGCCGACGTCATCAAAAAATCGCTGCGAGTGGATGTGAAAGAGGTGCCAGGCTCCGGCGCGGCAGGCGGTATGGGCGCGGCGCTGATGGCTTTTCTCGGCGCGGAACTGCGCAGTGGTATTGAGATTGTGACCCAGGCGTTGAATCTCGAAGAGCATATTCATGACTGTACGCTGGTAGTAACTGGCGAAGGGCGTATCGACAGTCAGAGCATTCACGGCAAAGTGCCGGTCGGCGTGGCGCATGTTGCTAAAAAATACCACAAACCAGTCATCGGGATTGCCGGCAGTCTGACCAGCGATGTTGGCGTGGTTCACCAGTACGGTATCGATGCGGTGTTCAGCGTGTTGACCGGCATTACCACGCTGGAAGAGGCGTTCCGAGGCGCGTTTGATAATATTTACCGCGCGTCACGCAATATTGCGGCCACATTGCAGGTCGGAATGCTGACGGAAGGGTGACAGGCGCGCGCAAACCCACTATACTGCGCGCCGAAGCTGACCAGACAGTCGCCGCTTTGTTGCAGTCCTCCTTCGGGGGAGACGGGCAGAGGGGAGGAAAGTCCGGGCTCCATAGGGCAGGGTGCCAGGTAACGCCTGGGGGGCGCAAGCCTACGACCAGTGCAACAGAGAGCAAACCGCCGATGGCCCACGCAAGTGGGATCAGGTAAGGGTGAAAGGGTGCGGTAAGAGCGCACCGCGCGTCTGGCAACAGTTCGCGGCACGGTAAACTCCACCCGGAGCAAGGCCAAATAGGGGTTCACAAGGTACGGCCCGTACTGAACCCGGGTAGGCTGCTTGAGCCAGTGAGCGATTGCTGGCCTAGATGAATGACTGTCCACGACAGAACCCGGCTTATCGGTCAGTTTCAATTTTTCAGGCAAAACCCGCTTCGGCGGGTTTTTGCTTTTTTGCTTTTTTGCTTTTTTGCTTTTTTGCTTTTCTGCGGCTCTGCGGCGAGAGATGAATGACTGTCCACTCCGCTTACCCGGCCTACGCCCGGACCTGCAATCCCACACTCCCGCTACGCCAGGCGCATGGCGATATTCCGCTGAACAGAGCATGCGAATTGAATCTCTTGCGCTTCTGCCTTCCCCATTTTGGGAAAACAGCTTTATTGTCGTAGAGACGTATCGCTGGGAAATGTATAAAGATGCCCCGGCATAAACCGGGGCGGGAGATTAGGCGGCGTCTTCTTCCGCCTGCCGAATTTCGGCTTCGGCGACGATGGCTTCCAGCTCGGTCAGCATCTCTTCAAACCCAAAGGCCGGAAGCGGTTCATGGAGCGTAGGCTGTGTGTGGACGCTCTCAACAGATATTTTAGTTACGCTGCTATTCATATACTCACCTGCTAAAACATAACTGTCACACTGGTAAATCTATCAGCAAAGCGCGCAACGGCGTATCGGCAACTAACGTTATGTTAGCCTCATCACGAATAAAAGCGCCGTCGCCGCAGGTCAGGGCTTCCTTCGCTTCGCAATGCGTAACCGCATGCACCGTGCCGTGGATCGATTGCAGATAGGCGCGCGGGCCATGTAACTGAATTGTCAGCTCTTCGCCTTTTTTCAACTCGATATGGTGCAGCCACACTTGTTGGCGCAGTTGCAAACTGCCCTGGTTGCCATCCGGCGAAGCCAGCAGTTGTTGCGCTGCATCGGCAATCGTCATTTTCTGTACCGGCGGATTTTCGCGCTCCGGGCAGGCATCAAGCCACAACTGCATACGCGTTAACGACTTGTCTTTGCTCAGGTTATGTTCGCTATAGCTGATGCCTGGCTGAGTGGCAATAAGCAGCGCTTCACCGGCTTTCGCCTGGACATGGTTCCCTTCGCTGTCGCGGTATTCCGCTTCACCTTCAAGGATCAGGTTCAGAATATCCACTTTCGGGTAGGCCCGTGGCTGGAAGGAGGCACCTGGAGCAAGGACTTCCTGGTTCAGTACACGCAGGGAGGCATAACCTAACAGTTTCGGGTCAAAGTAATGTCCAAAAGAAAAAGTGTAGCGGGCCTGAAGCCAGCCGAAGTCAGCTTGTCCGCATTGTTTTGCAGTACGGGTAGTAATCATCGTTATTGACCTCTCTTTACTTAAAACAATGTTAAAGGTATGGACGATGCATTGTTAGCCAGATATTCTGCCCGGTATGTTCAAATTTACTGAATGAGAACAATAAATGGCGAAAGAAAGGGCACTTACGCTGGAAGCGTTGCGCGTGATGGATGCGATTGATCGACGCGGAAGCTTTGCCGCTGCGGCGGATGAGTTGGGGCGCGTTCCTTCCGCACTCAGCTACACCATGCAAAAACTGGAAGAAGAACTGGATGTGGTGCTGTTTGACCGCTCCGGCCACCGGACCAAATTCACTAACGTCGGGCGTATGCTGCTGGAGCGCGGGCGCGTGCTGCTGGAAGCGGCAGATAAACTGACGACCGATGCCGAAGCGCTGGCGCGCGGTTGGGAAACGCATCTGACGCTGGTCACCGAAGCGCTGGTGCCGACGGTTGAACTCTTCCCGCTGGTGGAGAGGCTGGCGGCGAAAGCCAATACGCAATTATCGATTATTACCGAAGTGCTCGCCGGGGCGTGGGAGCGTCTGGAGCAGGGGCGCGCGGATATCGTTGTCGCGCCGGATATGCACTTTCGTTCGTCTTCGGAAATTAACTCCCGCAAGCTCTACTCGGTAATGAATGTGTATGTTGCCGCGCCGGATCACCCGATTCATCAGGAGCCGGAACCGCTGTCGGAAGTCACTCGCGTGAAATACCGCGGCGTGGCAGTGGCGGATACCGCCCGCGAACGGCCGGTGTTAACGGTACAACTGCTGGACAAACAGCCGCGTCTGACGGTCAGTACCATTGAAGATAAACGCCAGGCGTTGCTGGCAGGCCTCGGCGTGGCGACAATGCCTTACCCGTTGGTGGAGCAGGATATTGCCGAAGGCCGGTTGCGGGTGGTGAGCCCGGAATATACCAGCCAGGTGGATATCATTATGGCGTGGCGTCGCGACAGCATGGGTGAAGGGAAAGCCTGGTGCCTGCGTGAAATCCCCAGGCTGTTTGCCGGTAAATAACCGCTTTCAGGGAAACGCTTTCGGCTGCGGCCCAAAACGGTTCTCCTCCGGCGTACTGCGCTGGCTGTAAAAGGCCAGCAACATTAACCAGCCCAGCACCGGAAGCAGGAGCAACAACAACCAGCGACCGCGGCGATCGGTATCGTGCAGGCGGCGAACCTGCACCGCCAGCGAAGGCACCAGTACCAGTAACGTGTAAATCAGGCTCAATGGGCCAAACCCGCCGTCAAAGTGCCAGCCAAGAATGTGGTCCACCGTCATCAGCACGCCGGAAAGGATGATGTTGACCAGCGCGAACATCCAAAACTCGCGCCGGTGCGCCCGTCCGTGGAAGGTGGCATAGTTACCCAGTACCTTAAAATACCAGTCCATTTTTAACCTCGATCAACGGTCAATTCGTTGTTTTCTAAACGATCAAAGTAAGAATAGACGGCAAAAATACAAAGCGATAAATCCGGCGGGAAATAATTTGGGCGCGCTAACGCGCCCGAAAGATCAGGCGAAACGAATGTCGCGCCCGTGAGGTTCATCCAGATCCTGCCATGGCCCGACAGAGATAATCCCGGTTGGGTTGATGGTTTTGTGGCTGCGGAAATAGTGATTGCGGATATGCGCAAAATCGACGGTTTCCGCAACGCCCGGCATCTGGTAAATATCGCGCAGAAAACCGTGCAGATTGAGGTAGTCGCTGATGCGGTGTTTATCGCATTTAAAATGGGTGACATATACCGGATCGAAGCGGATAAGCGTGGTCCACAGGCGAATATCAGCTTCTGTCAGCCGATCGCCGGTCAGATAACGGTGCTGACCCAGGATCTGCTCCAGCCGTTCCAGCGAGGTAAAGACATTCGTTACGGCTTCGTCGTATGCCTGCTGGCTGGTGGCGAAACCCGCTTTATAAACGCCATTGTTGACGTTGTCGTAGATCCAGCTATTAAGCTCATCGATTTGCGCGCGCAGTTCCGGCGGGTAGTAATCCCCGGCTCTGGCGCCCAGCCCGTCAAAGGCGGTATTGAACATGCGGATAATTTCCGCTGATTCATTACTGACAATGGTGTGATTCTTTTTATCCCACAGCACCGGCACGGTGACGCGGCCGCTGTAGTGTGGATCGGCATGCAGATAAAGCTGATAGAGAAATTCGTGCTGATAGAGGGTATCACCGGTCGCTGCCGGGAAATCGTCATCAAACGTCCAGCCATTTTCCAGCATCAAAGGGTTAACTACGGAAACAGAGATAAACGGCTCCAGGCCTTTCAGTTTACGCAGGATCAGAGTGCGGTGCGCCCACGGGCAAGCCAGCGAAACATAGAGATGGTAGCGATCTTTCTCTGCGGCGAAGCCACCTTCGCCGGATGGGCCTGGCGCGCCGTCGGCAGTGAGCCAGTTGCGAAATGCGGAAACAGAGCGCTTAAACCGCCCACCGGTGGATTTGGTGTCATACCAGGTGTCGTGCCAGACGCCGTCAATCAGTTGTCCCATTTTGCTTCCTCCTTCTGATAGCAAAAAAGCGAGGAGTGAACTCCTCGCTTTGATCTCTTTACTCAGTATAGAGTGCTTACCATTTTTTATTCAGCACGCGGTCGATGCTGATGGCACCCGGACCGGTGATGCCCAACAGCAGATAGCCGCCAGCGATGGTCAGGTTTTTCATAAACATCAGAGAGTTCACGCCTTCCGCAAAGTTGCTGTGGAAGATGAATGCGGTCAGCAGTGTGAAGCCCGCAGTGAACAGAGCGGTGGTACGGGTCAGGAAACCGAACAGAATTGCCAGACCGCCGCCGAACTCAAGCAGGATGGTCAACGGCAGCAGGAACCCCGGCACGCCCATTGCTTCCATATATTGCTGTGTACCTGCATAACCGGTGATTTTTCCCCAGCCAGCCACGATAAACAGAATCGGCATCAGGATACGTGCGACCAGAAAACCAACATCTTCTAATTTTTTCATCTTTCTCTCCAGGGGGCCACTACCGCGGCTATCAGTAAATAGTGTGCAATTACGGGCATATGCCGCGTGCTTGCTGTTGATGGAGAGGATAGTAATCGTGGCGGGAAAAGATTGTTAGCAAGGAAAACTGTCGAATCTTTTCAAAAAAACTGAGTAAGAAGAGAAGGGCGGTCGTCAGGACCGCCCTTAACGCATTAACGCGGTGAGTTAAGCGTGGTTTTAACCAGGCGCCACAGGCTCCAGATGCCGAGACCGCGTTTACCCCAGCGCACCAGCATATTAGGATGGCGAACCGACCAGACAGCGAGCGCGCTGCTGCCAATTAATGCCCATGAACGCAGGCTGAGCAAGGTATTCCAGCCGCGATCGTAAGGGCTGGTCGCTTCAAGCCAGTCACGACGCCCGGCGGTGAGATCCAGCCGTTGCTGCTGGATCTCGCTGAGCAGGCGCGCTTTACGTTTCAGACGCTCTGCTTTGCTACTCACGATTTATCGTCCTCCAGCAGGGCGCGGTCATTTTCAAGCTCCTGCCGGGTATGGCGCAGCAGTGTTGATGCGCGCGCTTTGCGTAGCGTCCAGATGCCGCCAATCAGCGCCAGCACCAGTAACACTACCGTGGTGGCAATCATCGCGTTCAAGCGATATTGCGGATCAATGGCCCAAATAATCAGCACCATCAGACTCATCAGGCCAAATGCGGCAAAAAGCATGGTCAGACCCAGCATCATCAACAGTTGGAACAGATTGGCTTTCTCTTCTTCCAGCTCGACAACCGCCAGCCGCAGGCGGGTCTCAACCATCTCTACAAGGATCGTCAGAATACGCTGACCAATCCCCAGTGCGCTTTTGCCTGGCCCCTGCGCGTGTCGTGGCTCCGTCATATCAACGACGCGTCAGCAGCACGCCCAACACCACCCCAATAGCGGCACCGATGCCTACACTGGCCCATGGGTTTTCGCGGACATATTCATCAGTACGGGCGGCGGCTTCACGCGTTTGTTTGGCGATAACATCGCCCGTTTCGCCGAGGCGATGACGACTCTCACGCAAAGCCTGCTCAGCTTTTCCCCGCAATTTACTCAGCTCTTCTTTCGATTTTTCACCAGAATTACTCAGCACTTCTTCCAGCGTATCCGCGAGGGATTTCAGTTCAGCGCGCAAATGGTCGGCATTATCTTTTGACATAATTTTCTCCAGGTGAGTGAGTGGTAACGTCCTTAAAAATCAGTAATCGCGAGCCTCCAGCTCTTTCAGTTCAAGCTGTGCTTCTTTCAGCTTGTGTTCGCGTTTGCTTATTTTCTCCGCATCGCCTTTCTGCTTTGCTTCCGCCAGATCGCGACGGCGCTCGGCAACCTCTTCTTTCTGCTCGGCTATTTTTTTCTGGTGGGCGGCGCGGAGTTGGGTATCTGAACAGTTAGCGCGCATTTCATGCAGCGCCTTTTTCAGCCCCTCAATTCGGCTCTGGTTGTTATGCTTTTCGGCATAACTGATTTCGCGCTGGATATCATGTTCTTTCTCCTGACAGGGGCTTGCAGCCTGTGCAACAGCGCTCAGAGAAAGAAGAACCAACGCCAGTGCGATGCGGTTTTTCATCATCGAAACCTTCCATTGTTGGCCAGCGAAACGGTCGTTGCGCCAGCATCCAGTTGTACAAAGTGAACCCTGGTTCCGTTTACTCAAGCATAGTAAGTAAACCGATAAACACCAAAGTGAGTGAAAAGATTCAGAATCCTGGAAGGATTAACCGAATCGGTGAGTGGTAGTGCGCAGAAGCGCCAGCCACGCAGAGGGTTGGCCGTTTTCATCATCCTGGGCGGCGATGATATAGCCACGGGGCAAGGTACGATCGAGGACGGCTTTCGCCGCTGCGCTTTGGTCGCTGGATTCGAAAGTAATCAATAACGTATCGTTTTTCGGCGTAATACTTTTGAATTGGATGCCGTTGGCATCCAGATGGTGCCAGACGGAGAAACCATCCGGCACGCTGACGTTCTGCGTCGCCGGGCGAATCGCCAGCGTGGATTCACTGTTTTGCAGCGTCGCCCAGGCAATAAACATGACGCTGAAAATCGCCATCGTAATGAAACCCATTAATAACCGGCGCAGGAAGGGACGTTGCAATTCCATGTTTCTTAGCCTCGATCGCGATATTTTTTCTTCCACAGCACCACCAGTGAGCCGACAAGGCCAATCACCAGCAATACGACCGGAAGCAACATCAGGCAGGACATCAGCGCGTCTTCATACTTACGAAACACTGGCGTCTTACCCAGCAGGTAACCGAGCGATGTCAGAATCAACACCCACAGCAGGCCGCTCATCCAGTTGAAAAACTGAAAGCGTGCATTACTCAGACCAGAAAGACCGGCAATCGTTGGCAACAAGGTGCGAACAAAAGCAATAAAACGCCCGATTAACAGTGCGGAAAGGCCATGCTTATGGAACAGGTGGTGCGCGCGCTGGTGATAATGCGCGGGCAGATGCGACAGCCAGTTTTGCACAATGCGCGTGTTGCCAAGCCATCGCCCCTGGATGTAGCTCAGCCAGCAGCCAAGGCTGGCCGCAACGGTCAGAAGGATGATAGTTTGCGGGTAACCCAGCGCACCTTTGGCAATCAACACGCCGATCAGCACCAGAAGACTATCACCAGGCAGAAACGCAGCCGGAAGCAGACCGTTTTCCAGAAATAAGATGACAAATAAAACAAAATAGAGCATGCCGATCATGCCGGGATGCGAAAGCGTTTCGAAATCCTGGCTCCAGAGGGCATGAAGTAATTGGCTTAAAAGTTCCATTCGGTGTTCCTGGTACATCGGTTTACGTCACGTCTGTTACTGGCACAGAACAACACGGCGGCGGGCTCTAATATATTATGACCGCGCATGGCACATCCGGGTGCGATTGTTATGCAGCTAAAAGACGCTGTGAGTAAGCGCTAACTCATTCAATGGCGAAATGCATCTAATTGTAACAAAAGCTGACCATGTGCGTCAGTCAGAATAACGCTCGCAAACGATTTTGCTTGCCAGGAGAGGGGGTGGCGAGGGTATTTACAAAGGCTGACACTCTATACCATTCACTGACCCAAAAAGGGGGCGGCGCAGCGTAAGTGTGCGCCTGCATAGCGGTTTTTATTTCGTGCCGGTAGCGGCAGTATCAAGATGGACCACCGGGTTTTCGGCAAACAGGTAGCGGTCAGCGTTGAACTCAAAATCATCGCTGGTTTCGTTAAACAGCATCTGCTTGGTATTTTCCAGGTGTTGCCACATCGCCACTTTCGCCGCGTGCGGATCTTTGCGGATCAGCGCCTTCAGAATTTGGTCATGATCGTCACACCAGTTATCTACGGTGCGTAAATCAATATGATCGTGCAGTTTTTTCCAGTACGGGTTATGTACGCGCTGCGTCCACATTTTCTCGACAATCGCCGCCAGTGCGCTATTTTGCGTTGCCAGTGCGACCTGAACATGGAATTGCAAATCCCATTCTGAATCGCGGAAGCACTTCTCTTTGCGGGCGTTATCCTGGATTTCCATCAGCTTCATAATGTCCTGTTTCGTCACCTGAGTGGCGGCGAACTCAGCGATATTACTCTCGATAAGCTGACGAGCCTGCAACAGTTCAAACGGGCCGTAATTGGCAAACTCCAGGCTCTCATCCGGCGCTTGCGTATGGCGTGGCTGGTTGGAAATGACATGGATGCCGGAGCCTTTGCGAACTTCAACGTACCCTTCCACTTCCAGCATAATGATCGCTTCGCGAACCACGGTCCGGCTGACGCTTTTCTCATCGGCAATAAAGCGCTCAGCGGGCAGTTTGTCCCCCACAAGATACACGCCTTGCTCAATACGGCTCTTAAGCTCGGCGGCAAGCTGCTGGTACAAACGACGTGACTCGGAAATTTCCATATAGGCTCCAGGGAAAAGAAAGGCGAGAGTAGATTTGTTATACCACTTTTACCGCATTCTCACCATCATCTGTGACGAAAAAGCCGCCTTGAGGCGGCTTTTACATCGTTCTGTCATACTTCCGTGAATCGCTAATTTTGCGCAGCGGTTCCGCCAACCGTATGATTCACCACCTCTTCGGCGGTCTGGTTTTTCAGCACCGTCCAAATCACCACGGCGCCCATCAGGTCAAACAGTGCCAGCACGGCGAACAGCGGGCTGAAACCGATGGTATCCGCGAGCGCACCGACGACCAGAGCGAACAGCGTACTTGCGGTCCAGGCAGCCATACCGGTCAGGCCATTTGCCGTTGCCACTTCATTACGACCAAAGACGTCAGAAGAGAGCGTAATCAGTGCGCCGGACAGAGACTGGTGAGCAAAACCACCGATGCACAGCAGACCAATTGCAACGTACGGGCTGGTGAACAGGCCGATCATACCTGGGCCGATCATCAGCAGCGCGCCCATGGTCACCACCATTTTACGGGAAACGATCAGGTTGACACCAAACACGCGCTGGAACAGCGGTGGCAGATAACCCCCCACGATGCAACCCAGGTCAGCGAACAGCATCGGCATCCAGGCGAACATGGCGATTTCTTTCAGGTTGAAACCGTACACTTTAAACATGAACAGCGGGATCCAGGCGTTGAAGGTACCCCAGGCCGGTTCTGCCAGGAAGCGCGGCAGTGCGATACCCCAGAACTGACGGGTGCCCAGAATCTGCCAGACGGACATTTTCTTGCCGTTGTTGGTCTGGTGCTGTGCTTCCTGACCGCCAATGATGTATTCGCGTTCTTCTTCGCTCAGTTTTTTCTGGTCACGCGGGTGTTTATAGAAGAACAACCAGGCCATTGCCCATGCGAAACTCAGCACACCAGAGATGATGAACGCCATTTCCCAGCTGTGCATCACAATTGCCCACACCACCAGCGGCGGAGCGATCATAGCACCGATAGAAGAACCGACGTTAAAGTAGCCAACGGCGATAGAACGTTCTTTCGCCGGGAACCATTCAGACGCGGCTTTCAGGCCTGCCGGAATCATGGCTGCTTCAGCCGCACCTACCGCACCACGCGCCAGCGCCAGGCCGCCCCAGCTGCCTGCCAGCGCTGTAGCGCCACAGAATACAGCCCAGGTGATCGCGAAGAAGGCGTAACCAATTTTGGTGCCCAAAATATCCAGCACATAGCCGGCCACAGGCTGCATAACAGTATAAGCCGCGGAATACGCTGCAATGATGTAAGAATATTGCTGGGTAGAAATGTGCAGCTCTTCCATTAATGTTGGAGCCGCGGCTGCCACTGTGTTACGTGTCAGATAGCCCAATACGGTGCCGACCGTCACCAGAGCTATCATGTACCAACGTAATCCTTTGATTTTACGCATGTAAACCTCATCGTTATGTTATTACCGCTAGCGCGGTCACCCTTCGATCGTGTTCGGAGGATGAAAACGGGAGGACGTAACCGGGAGAGTCCCCGGTACGGCCCAAACCTTGCCACAAGTAAGCGTTTTTTTAATCCGGCATCCGTACCGTCAAGACCGATTTAATGAGTTATCGGGAATGCATTCCGTCGGCTATGTGTTCGACGGCTGAAAGATAACTTGTCATACAACTTGAAAAGGTGAGTGATATCACAAAAGTGTTTTTCTTTGTGTGGTCTTTAACTTTGCCGGGAGAAGCCAGATTTGGCGCGGTCTGGCGGGGTATTTATCGCGCAGAAGCGGAAATTTTTGTCCGTTTTTATTGATCCAACTCACGAAAATATCTTCGGTCTATAGAAATTGGTGTGATAACTTTGTCAGCATCAAAGGTAAGCATCAGACGCACTCGTTGAGAGGAAGACGATAATGACCCCGTTTATGACTGAAGATTTTCTATTAGATACCGAATTTGCGCGCCGCCTGTACCACGACTACGCCAAAGACCAACCGATTTTCGACTATCACTGCCATTTACCGCCGCAACAGATCGCTGAAAACTACCGTTTTAAAAACCTGTATGACATCTGGCTGAAAGGTGACCACTACAAGTGGCGCGCGATGCGTACCAATGGTGTGCCTGAGCGTCTGTGTACCGGCGATGCGTCCGATCGTGAGAAGTTTGACGCCTGGGCGGCGACGGTGCCGCACATGATCGGTAACCCGTTATACCACTGGACACATCTTGAGCTGCGTCGCCCATTTGGTATTACAGGTAAGCTGTTTTCTCCGGCGACTGCGGATGAAATCTGGGAGCAGGGCAATGCACTGCTGGCGCAGGATAAATTCTCCGCGCGCGGCATCATGCAGCAGATGAATGTGAAAATGGTCGGCACCACCGACGATCCGATCGACTCCCTGGAGCATCACGCGTCTGTCGCCAAAGACAAAACGTTCAGTGTCAAAGTGCTGCCGAGCTGGCGCCCGGATAAAGCGTTCAACATTGAACAGGCGACCTTTAACGATTACATGGCGAAACTGGGTGAAGTGTCCGATACCGACATTCGCCGCTTTGCCGATCTGCAAACTGCACTGGCCAAACGTCTGGATCACTTTGCGGCGCACGGTTGTAAAGTTTCCGACCATGCGCTGGATGTTGTGCTGTTCGCCGAAGCCAGCGAAGCAGAGCTGGATAGCATCCTGGCCCGCCGCTTGGCTGGTGAAAGCCTGAATGAAAAAGAGATCGCGCAGTTCAAAACCGCAGTACTGGTCTGGCTGGGTGCGGAATACGCGCGTCGCGGTTGGGTGCAGCAGTACCACATTGGCGCGCTGCGTAACAACAACCTGCGCCAGTTCAAACTGCTGGGGCCGGATGTTGGCTTTGACTCCATCAATGACCGTCCGCTGGCAGAAGAGCTCTCCAGACTGCTGAGCAAGCAGAATGAAGAAAACCTGCTGCCGAAAACCATCCTCTACTGCCTGAACCCGCGCGACAACGAAGTGCTGGGCACCATGGTCGGTAACTTCCAGGGTGAAGGTATGCCGGGCAAAATGCAGTTCGGCTCCGGCTGGTGGTTTAACGACCAGAAAGATGGCATGGAACGTCAGATGACCCAGCTTGCGCAGCTCGGCCTGCTGAGCCGTTTCGTCGGCATGTTGACCGACAGCCGCAGCTTCCTGTCTTACACCCGTCACGAGTATTTCCGCCGCATTCTGTGCCAGATGATTGGCCGCTGGGTGGAAGCAGGCGAAGCGCCGGCAGATATCCAGCTGCTGGGCGAGATGGTGAAAAATATCTGCTTTAACAATGCGCGTGATTACTTCGCAATTGAACTGAACTAAGGCCGTTTGAGGTTGATATGCAATACATCAAGATCCATTCGCTGGATAACGTTGCGGTAGCACTGGCGGATCTCGCCGAAGGGACGGAAGTCGTTGTCGACAACCAGACCGTTCGGCTGCGCCAGGCAGTGGTGCGCGGGCATAAGTTTGCTCTGCAACCCATTGCCGAAGGTGAAAATGTTGTCAAGTATGGTCTGCCAATTGGTCATGCGACATCAGATATCGCGCCGGGCGAGCACATTCATTCCCATAACGCGCGTACCAATCTGAGCGATCTGGACGAGTATAGCTATCAACCTGATTTTCAGGATGAAGGCGCACAGGCGGTGGATCGGGACATTCAGATCTACCGTCGCGCAAAGGGTGAAGTCGGGATCCGCAACGAACTGTGGATCCTGCCGACCGTGGGCTGTGTTAACGGCATCGCCCGCCAGATCCAGAACCGTTTCCTGAAAGAGACCCAGGATGCCGAAGGTATCGACGGCGTTTACCTGTTCAGCCACACCTATGGTTGTTCCCAGTTGGGCGACGACCACATCAACACCCGCACCATGCTGCAAAACATGGTGCGTCACCCTAACGCCGGAGCGGTGCTGGTAATTGGTCTGGGTTGTGAAAACAACCAGGTCGATGCCTTCCGCGAGACGCTGGGTGAGTTCGACCCGGAACGCGTTCACTTTATGATTTGCCAACACCAGGACGACGAAGTGGAAGCCGGGCTTGAACATTTGCATGAGCTCTATCAGGCAATGCGTAACGACAAACGCGAGCCGGGTAAACTGAGCGAGCTGAAATTCGGTCTGGAATGCGGCGGCTCAGATGGCCTGTCCGGTATTACCGCGAACCCGATGCTCGGTCGTTTCTCCGATTATGTGATCGGTAACGGCGGTACTACCGTGCTGACCGAAGTGCCGGAAATGTTCGGTGCTGAGCGTATTCTGATGAGCCATTGCCGCGACGAAAGCACCTTTGAGAAGACCGTCACCATGGTGAATGACTTCAAACAGTACTTTATCGCTCATAATCAGCCGATTTATGAGAACCCATCGCCGGGTAACAAAGCAGGCGGTATCACCACGCTGGAAGAGAAGTCCCTCGGCTGTACACAGAAAGCAGGGGCCAGCCAGGTCGTGGATGTGCTGCGTTACGGCGAGCGTTTGAAAACTCACGGCCTGAATCTGCTGAGCGCTCCGGGTAACGATGCCGTTGCCACCAGTGCACTGGCAGGTGCTGGTTGCCATATGGTGCTGTTCAGTACCGGTCGCGGTACGCCGTACGGTGGTTTTGTGCCAACGGTAAAAATCGCCACCAACAGCGAACTGGCCGGGAAGAAAAAACACTGGATCGACTTCGATGCAGGTCAACTGATTCACGGCAAAGCGATGCCGCAACTGCTGAACGAGTTTGTTGATGTGATTGTCGATATCGCTAACGGTAAGCAAACCTGTAACGAGAAGAACGATTTCCGCGAGTTAGCCATTTTCAAAAGCGGCGTTACGCTCTGATTGGCCTTTATCTTTCGCGCCCGGGGTCGCCGTTGTAGCCCTGGCGCGAAATATTTTGGTAAATACGTTAGCGCTGGCATGTTGTAACATCTTCTCTTTTGGACCTGACAAGGATTTTTCATGACCACGTATTGGCTTGCCCAGGGCGTTGGTGTCATTGCCTTTCTGATTGGTATTACAACCTTCATCAATCGTGATGAGCGCCGCTTCAAAAAGCAGCTCTCGCTCTACAGCGCCATCATCGGCGTGCACTTTTTTCTCATGGGCGCATTTCCCGCCGGATCGAGCGCCATGCTCAACGCAATACGAACGCTAATCACGCTGCGCACCCGCAATGTGTGGGTGATGGTGCTGTTCATTGTGCTGACCGGCGGGTTGGGGCTGGCAAAATTCCACAATCCGATTGAGTTGTTGCCGGTGGCGGGAACGATCGTCAGTACCTGGGCGCTGTTCCGCTTTAAAGGTTTACCGATGCGCTGTGTCATCTGGTGTTCGACCGGATGCTGGGTGATCCACAACTTCTGGCTCGGATCGATTGGCGGTACGCTGATCGAAGGCAGTTTTCTGGTGATGAACGGGCTGAACATTATTCGTTTCTGGCGTATGCAGCGACGCGGTATCGATCCGTTTAAAATCGAAACCGCGGTGCATAAAGAGCCTGCCGCCCGCTGACGGCAGGTTTGCTATTCCTGCGCTTTTTTCTTGTCGTTCTGGTAGTTAACCCAGGCGTTGATCAGCAGCGTCAGCGCCAGGATCCCGCCGACCACCCCCAGCGAAATGGCGATAGGGATATGGAAGAAATCCACGATCAGCATCTTGATACCAATAAACACCAGGATCACCGACAGCCCGTACTTAAGCATTGAGAAGCGCTCCGCGACGCCCGCCAGCAGGAAGTACATGGCGCGCAGACCCAGAATCGCGAACAGGTTTGAGGTCAGTACGATAAAGGGATCGGTGGTCACCGCAAAGATCGCCGGAATGCTGTCGACGGCAAAAATCACATCGCTCAGTTCCACCAGAATCAGCACCAGCAACAGCGGCGTGGCGAACAGCAGGCCATTTTTACGCACAAAGAAGTGCTCGCTTTCGATGCGATCCGTCATGCGCAAATGCCCGCGCAGCCAGCGCACCAGCGGCTTATCGCCGATCCCGGTTTCATCTTCTTTCGCCAGCGCCATCTTCACGCCGGTAAACAGCAGGAAAGCGCCAAACACATACAGCAACCATGAGAATTGCGAGATTAGCCAGCTACCGGCGAAGATCATGATGGTACGTAGCACAATCGCGCCGAGTACGCCGTAAACCAGTACCCGACGCTGGAGCGCCGCCGGAACCGCAAAGTAGCTGAACAGCATCAGCCAGACAAAGACGTTATCCACCGCCAGCGCTTTTTCAATCAGGTAACCGGTGAGAAACGCCAGCGCCTGCGTATCTGCCACTGCGCGCCCTTCGGTTTGCGTCAGATACCACCAGAACGCGGCATTGAAGAGTAACGAGAGGCTAACCCAGACGATCGACCATACGGCCGCTTGCTTCATGGACATGGTGTGCGCGCCGCGTCGTCCCTGAAGCAAGAGGTCGATGGCCAGCATAATCACGACCACGACAGCGAACCCGCCCCATAACATCGGTGTGCCGACTGTATTCATAATGAATTCCTTACCTAAAACAAAAAACGGCTAACGTCGAAAGACGTCAGCCGCTTGCTTTAGATGCAGGGAGTCTCGCCTTCCGGCAAGGTCTCACTTACGTCTGCGAAGACGCCCGGCGACCGGATGCAATAACGCATCGTAATGACGATCCACCGGCAATGAAGTTACTCCCCTTTGCGAGTAACAAAATATGTCAGTCTATTCGTGCCGTCAATGATTCGGCTTGCCTGGTTTACGAACCTTTACGCAGTGAGTTCAACGCCAACGTCATCTGCCGGGAATTTCACGCCGGTCTGACGGCGGATTTCCGTTTGCAGTTTGGCCGTGGTACGGCTGATAGCCAGCCCCGGATGGTTGATCTCATTCTCTTCCACCAGCCGCGCAAAGGTCTCCGCTTCATAGAGCATGGTGTTGATATGCTGCGGCTGCGTCAGCTCCTGCGCTTTACTGCCGCGCGGCACGAACGACACTTTCTGGCATTCGGAGATCTTTTCCACCACCAGCGAACCGGCTTCACCCTGGATCTCGCTTGGCAAAACGGAGTCGCTCACTTTCGAGTGTTGCAGCGTAACGCTGAAATCGCCGTAATCCATCACCACCACGCCGTGCGCATCAACGCCGCTGTCGAGCAGGCTGGCGGTGGCCTGTACGCTGTGCGGCTCGCCCCACAGCGCTACCGCAGATGCCAGGCAGTAGAAGCCGATATCCATAATCGAACCGTTAGAGAACGCCGGATTAAAGGTATTCGGGTTTTCGCCATCCAGATAACGCTGGTAGCGCGAAGAGTACTGGCAGTAGTTGATAAAGGCTTTTCGCACTTTGCCCACTTTCGTCAGCGACTGTTTCAGCAGCACGAAGTTCGGCAGGCTGGCGGTTTTGAAGGCTTCAAACAGCACCATCTGATTTTCCCGCGCACAGGCAATCGCCGCTTCGACTTCCTGTAAGTTCGAGGCCAGCGGTTTTTCACAGATCACATGCTTTTTGTGGCTCAGAAACAGCCGGGTCTGCGGGAAATGCAGAGAGTTCGGGCTGGCAATATACACCGCATCAATGGCATCGCTTTTCGCCATCTCTTCCAGAGAGGTAAACAGATGTTCTACCGGGTAGTCGTTGGCGAACGTTTGCGCCTGTTCAAGGCTGCGGGAAAAAACGGCGGTGAGTTTATATTTGCCCGTCTCATGGGCGGCGTCGACAAACTGGCGGGTGATCCAGTTTGTACCTATGACAGCGAAACGTATCATAAGGGCGCAATTTCTCCGTAAAGGGGGTATTTGTGCACTCTACCACGTCATAATGACAAAACCAGTGCACTGCTACGCAGAAGCACAAATGGCCTCAACCGGGGAAGAGACGCAGCGCGGCAATACGCGAAAGCGCGGTTTCGAGCGCCTCATCGCTGGCCGTCAGGCTGATACGAATAAACTGCTCGCCTCCTTTACCAAAGCCTGAACCCGGCGCAACCAGCACATGCGCCTCGTTGAGCAGTAAAGCGGAAAACGTAGCGGCGTTAAAGCCCGCAGGTACGGGCAGCCAGAGAAAAAACGTGCCTTGCCTTGCGTGTACCGGCCATGACATCGCGGCCAGCATTTCCAGCACCCATTTGCGTCGCTGATGGTAAACCGCCACCAGTTGCTGCGTACGCTGTGGCGGCAGCGCTAATGCCGCGATTGCCGCATCCTGCACCGCACCAAAAACGGTGCTGTAGCTGTGGGTATGCAGCTTTTTAAACGCCTGAATGACAGACGCATTGCCGACGGCAAAACCAAAGCGCCAGCCCGCCATGCTGAAGGTTTTCGACAGCGTATAGGTCTCTACACCCCACGCTTTAGCGCCGGGCATCGCCAGCAGGCTTAATGGCGCTTCTTCCGCGTGGCTGCCAATCGCCGCATAGGCAAAATCATGCACCACCGGAAGATGGTATTCGCGGGCGAAATCGAGCGCCGCCGAGAACAACGCTGGCGTGGCCAGCGCGCCGGTGGGGTTGTGCGGATAATTGAGCATCAACAAACCGGCATGACGGGCGACATCGGCGGGCACGCGGCTGAAGTCCGGTAAAAAGTCATCGGCTTCCTCCAGCGGGATGCCATAAAAGCGAGCCTGTGCCTGTAGCGCGGCTGAGCGATAAATGGGGTAACAAGGATCGGTGGAGATCAGGTATTGCCCGGGCTTGAGCAGCGCGCGCGGCAGACCGCTGACGCCGATATGCGATCCCTGAAAAACTGCCACTTCCCGCTCCGGATCCAGTTCGACGCCATAACGTTGCCGGTAAAAATCGGCAATCGCCTGGCGCACCTGTGTCTTGCCCCAGAATGAGGGATAACCGTGGTTCTGCTCGTCGGCAACGGCGTGTTGCAGGCGGGCAATAATTTCCGGCGGTGTGGGTTGCCCAGGGCTGCCGCTGGAGAGATCCACGAGCGGCAACGCGGCGGTATCAATGGTTGCCGCCACCTTTTCCAGCGCGCTAAACAGGTTCTCTTCCAGCGCATCGATCAACGGTGAAGGGGAAAAATCAGGCATAGTTTGCTCAACATAGTATCCATTATTCCCTATGGCATAACAGCAAATGGCGGATTCGCTAAAGAATAAAAGCGGCAATGTTTTTTTATTTTTTGAATATTCTGTGGGCAATTATCGTTATGACAAAAAAACAAAATAAAAATATATCGCCTGTGATTTAATCAGATCGAAATTTACTCTGATGGGGACATTATTAATGAGCAGGCCAGTCATATTGGGTGTTATCTTTGCATTATTAGCCACTTCCTCTTCGCTGGCGCTGGCGGCGGATGCACAAACCAAACTCATCCGCGTGGGTTTTAACCCTGGTCCTTATAAAGAACAGTTTGAAAAAGGTGTTGTCCCTTTCCTGCAGGCCAAAGGCTACACCGTCGAATTTAAAGATTTTAGCGACGGTATTCAGGTGAATGATGCGGTGGCGCGCGGGAATATTGAAGCCAATATCATGCAGCATCCGGTGTATCTAAAATCGGTGAATGAACGGTTAGGCATCGATAATATCGGCATTGTGCAGGTGCCAACGCCGCCGATGGGCCTCTATTCCGCGAAGATAAAACAACTGGTGAAACCCGAAGCGGGTACCACGGTATCGGTACCGAATCAGCCCTCGAACGAGTATCGCGCCGCGCTGGTGCTGCAAAGCCTGGGCTGGATAAAGATCGATCCAAAGAGCGATCCGGCAACCTTCTCCCAGCGCAATATCAGCGAAAACCCGTATAAAATCGTATTGAAAGAGATGGATAACGCCCAGCAGGTTCGCGCCCTGCCGGATGTGGATTATGGATTAATTCAGGGGAATTTTGCGGTCTCCAGCGGAATGAAACTGGCTTCGGCATTAAAACTGGAAGATCCCACCAGCAACTTTATTAATGTGGTGACCATCGCGGGCAAAAATAAAGATGCGCAGTTTGCCAAAGATATTATTGCTGGCTATCACTCGGCCGAATTCAAAAATTATATTCACGGACAATCGCAATATAGCGGCTATCTGTTGCCTGATTACTTTAAATAAATAATCCGATGATTGAGTTTCGTAACGTCAGTAAAACCTTTGCGCGTAACGGCCACCAAATCCAGGCGCTGGATAATATTACGCTGAAAATTGAAAAGGGCGATATTTTCGGGATTATTGGTTACAGCGGTGCAGGGAAAAGTACCTTGCTACGTTTAATCAATCGTCTTGAATCGCCAGGGAAAGGCGATGTCGTGCTGAATGGCGAATCGTTGCAGGGCGTAACCGGAAAGCGCTTGCAGGCGATCAAAAAAAACATCGGCATGATCTTTCAGAATTTTAATTTGCTGAATGCGAAAACCGTTTTCCATAACGTGGCCATCCCGTTGATTCTGCAAGGCAAAGATAAAGCTTTTATTCAGGCGCGTGTTACGGAACTGCTTGATTTCGTCAGCCTTGGCGACAAGGCGCACAGCTATCCGGACGAGTTATCCGGCGGGCAGAAACAGCGCGTTGGCATCGCCCGTGCGCTGGCAACCAACCCTTCAGTGCTGCTGTGCGACGAAGCGACCTCGGCGCTGGATCCGCACACCACCGTGCAGATCCTGCTGCTACTGAAAGAGATCAATCAGCGCTATGGCATCACTATCGTGTTGATTACCCATGAAATGTCAGTGGTGCAAAAGATTTGCAACAAAGTGGCGGTGATGGAGCGGGGCCGGGTCGTGGAGCACGGCGAGGTGTTTACGTTGTTTGCTGAACCCCGTCACGCCGTAACCGCCAGCTTTGTGCAGTCGGTGATCCATGACCGGCTTCCGGCGCGCGTTGATGCATTACTTCAGGCGCACGGGCGCGGGTTGCGGCTGGAGTTTGTCGGCAGCACCGCGCAACAGCCGATCATCAACCGCATCATTAAAAGTTATGCGATTGAAATCAATATCCTTTTTGCCAGCATGTCAGAAGTCCAGAACCGCATTATCGGTTTTATGATTGTGCAAATTCAGGGAGACGACGCGGCGATAACCAGCGCGATTGCCGATCTTCACGAGGCGGGGGTAAAAATCAGCGATGTTTGAGTTATTTGATACTGCCGTGACCGGCGATCAGTTTGTGCTGGCGCTGCATGACACGCTGGTAATGGTGTGCGTGTCGTTAGGGTTTGGCTCCCTGCTCGGCATTCCGCTGGGGATTGTGCTGGTGATTTGCCGACCCGGCGGCATTGTGCCTAATCGCGTGGTTCATCAGGTGCTAAACCCGGTGATCAACGTCGTGCGCTCGCTGCCTTTTATCATTTTGCTGATCACCATTCTGCCTTTCACCCGTTTGCTGGTTGGCACCACCATCGGTACTGCCGGGGCGATTGTGCCGCTGATTGTCTTTATCGCCCCGTACATTTCGCGGCTGGTGGAGAGCTCACTGCTGGATATTGATGACGGCATTCTGGAAGCGGCGGATGCGATGGGCGCTTCTCCGTTGCAAACGATCTGGCACTTTATGCTGCCGGAAGCCGCCTCTTCGCTGGTCCTCGCATTAACGACCGCCACCATTGGCCTGCTGGGCGCCACCGCGATGGCCGGAACGGTCGGCGGCGGCGGTATCGGCGATCTCGCCATTACTTACGGTTACCAGCGTTTTGATGCGTTTGCCACGCTGGTGACCGCCCTTGTTCTGATTGTCATTGTGCAGTTAATCCAGACCCTCGGCACCCGCCTGGCGCGCCGTCTGCGCCGCGAGTCGTCGCGGTAACCCTGAGGAGAAAATCATGCCTGTTGTTGAAAGCTTTACGCTCGACCACACCAAAGTAAAAGCCCCTTACGTTCGCGTTGCCGGTGTTGAACGCCACGCGCTGGGCAGCGTGGTGCAAAAGTTTGATTTGCGTTTGCTGCAACCGAATACCGACGCCATTCCGACAGCGGCGCTGCACACCCTGGAGCATCTGCTGGCCTTTGGCCTGCGCGAGGAGCTGGACGGCATTATCGATATCTCACCAATGGGCTGTCGTACCGGTTTCTACCTGATCCTGTGGGATGAGCACAAACCTGCTGATGTGGCTGCCGCTCTGACGCGCGTCCTGCGCCGCGTACTTGACGCGACAGATGTTCCGGCTGTGACGCCGCTGGCCTGCGGCAACTATCGTGACCATTCGCTTTTCTCGGCGCAGGAGTACGCAAAACAGGTGCTTGACGCCGGGATCAGCGATGACCCGTTCCGGCGTAACTAACCATGATTGCCCTCGACTTTAGCGGGCAAACCGCCGTGGTGAGCGGTGGGTTACAGGGGATCGGCAAAGCGATTGCCGATCTGCTGCATCATGGCGGCGCGAATGTTGTTGTCGGCGATATCGCTGCGACAGCCGCACAATTGCATTCACGCTATCTGCTGCAACCCTGCGATGTGGCTTCGCGTCCGCAGGCGGAGGCCTTGATCGACGCTGCGATGAGTACGTTTGGCGGGGTGGATATTCTGGTCAATAGTTGCGGCGTTTCGGCGATGAGTCCGGTAGATGCAATGCGCGACAGCGACTGGCAGCGGCTGCTGGACATCAATGTTAAGGGGCTGAGTTACCTGTCAGAAGCGGCGATCCGCGTGATGAAACCGCAATCCGCCGGGCGCATCATCAATATTGCGTCGCAGGCCGGGAAAAACGGTTACCGGTTGATGGGGCAATATGTCGCCACCAAGCATGCGGTGCTGGGGCTGACGCGGGTGATGGCTATCGAACTGGCGCGGCATAACATTCTGGTGAACGCCGTTTGCCCCGGTATTGTCGAGACCGAAATGAAGTGGCGCGAACGCCGCGAAGGTGCGGTTTTGCGCGGTTTAACGGCGGAAGATATCTACGCAGAAGATTGTTCGCAAGTGCTGCTCGGGCGCACGGCGCAGCCGCTGGATGTCGCCAACGTGGTCGCCTTTCTCGCCAGTCCTTTAGCCTCGTATATGACCGGGCAGGCCATCAATGTCACCGGGGGCATGACCATGCATTAACAAACCGGGTTCCGCGTCCTTGCGGAACCCGCCAGGGATTATTGAACGGCGGCGAACGCCTGCGCCACGCGGGCGATATTGTGGTGGTTCAGCCCCGCCATGCAAACCCGGCTGCTGGCGATCAGGTAGACGCCAAATATTTCACGCAGTTTTTCCACTTGCTCAGGGCTAAAACCGGTGTAACTGAACATGCCGCGCTGGCTTAGCAGGAAGCTGAAATCCTGCTGCGGTAACGCGGTTTTCAGCGCCGCCACCAGCGCGTGACGCATCTCGCTGATACGGGTACGCATCGCTTCCACTTCAGCACGCCAGAGTACATTCAGTTGCGGGTCGTTAAGCACCAGCGAAACCACCTGTGCGCCGAAATTAGGCGGGCTTGAGTAGTTGCGACGCACCGTGGCTTTAAGCTGCCCAAGCACGCGGGCGGCGGCGTCCGCATCTTCACACACTACTGACAATCCGCCGACGCGCTCGCCATAGAGTGAGAAGATTTTCGAGAACGAGTTGCTGACCAGCACAGGCAAACCGGCGCTGGCAATGGCGCGAATGGCATAGGCATCGTCATCCAGCCCGGCGCCAAAGCCTTGATAGGCGATGTCGAGGAACGGGATCAGTTCGCGGGCAATCAGCACTTCAATGACCTGATCCCACTGGTTACGCGTCAGATCCGCCCCGGTTGGGTTATGGCAGCAGGGATGCAACAGCACGATACTGCGCGGCGGCAGCGTTCTCAGCGTGTCGAGCAGAGCTGCGAAATCGACGCCGCGGCTGGCGTTATCAAAGTAGGGATAGCTATGCACCGTGAACCCGGCACCGGCGAAAATCGCGATATGGTTTTCCCAGGTCGGATCGCTGACCCAGACTTCGGAATCCGGGAAGTAGCTTTTCAGAAAGTCCGCACCCACTTTCAGCGCCCCGGAACCGCCCAGCGTCTGGATGGTTGCGATACGCCCGGCACGCAGCGCCGGATGTAACTCACCAAACAGCAGCGTTTGCACTGCACTGCGGTAAGGCGCAAAACCTTCCATCGGCAGATAGAGGCTGGCGCTTTGCGGCTGGCTTTGCAGGCGCTCTTCCGCCTGCTGTACGGCCTTGAGGCGCGGAATGATCGCCTGCTCATTGTAATAAAGACCGATACTGAGATTGACCTTGTCGCTACGGTTATCCTGATGGAACGCTTCCATCAGAGAGAGGATCGGATCGCCCGCATAGGCATCAACATTCTGGAACACGTTACAACTCCTGGGGTTGGTCAGAGGTTCAATCCATTACACCGCGTAGCGTCCGGGGCGGTGGTTCATGGCGATAATCAAATTGAGGATGGTTGCGCCGACAACCGACACCACCAGCATCGGCCAATTCACCACAAACAGCGAAGCGGTGACGATGCAGGCATCCACCACCATCTGGAATTTCCCGGCGCGGATTCCACTCTTTTCCTGAAGCCAGAGCGCCAGAATATTCATGCCGCCGAGGCTGGCTTTATGGCGGAACAGCACCACAAAACCAATACCCATCATGATGTTGCCAAACAGCGTGGCGTAGAACGGATTGAGCTGATCGATATGAATAAAGCGGCCATGCAGATCGGAAAAGAGCGATACCATCGCCACCGCGCAGAAGGTCTTCAACGTAAACTGCGCGCCCATGCGGCGCACGGAAAGCCAGTAAAACGGCAGGTTAATCAGGAAGAACGCCACGCCAAACGAAACATGGGTGGTGTAGTGGATCAAAAACGCCAGCCCTGCCGTCCCGCCGGTCAGCGCGCCGGACTGACGAAACAGCACGACGCCAAAAGAGATCATCAGCGTACCAAACAGCAGCGCCAGCGCATCTTCCAGCCAGCTATGGGCGAGTTTATTTGGGGTAAGGACGTTATCCATAAGTGTGCACAATTATTTCAGTGATAAAGATAAGTATCACCTGCAATAAATACACCAGATGGCAGGGTTGCGAAGCGCTAATGGCGAATAAACCGACGACACACTCGCTAACATCTTGAAATGTCGGAAAAGAGAATTTTGCACGTTACGTGCGTATATGGCGTTACTTTCGGGTGATGTGTGCGCATTAGCTATGATTTATGCGTGAAAATATCGCCGCGTCGCACCAAAAAAAGGCGTTATGCCCCATTTTAGGGCAATGCGCTGCTGCCTGGCATCAGCAAACCGTTCTCTTTCAGGCGATTCAGCACCACCGAGGTTTTCAGATGCGCGACGCTTTTATTTTGCGCGAGGATACCGCTAATTAAGTGGTTTAACCCCGGCAGATCGGCAACCGCCACTTTGAGTAAATAATCCGCGTCACCGGTCGTTTTATAGGCGTCAATGATTGCATCCACGCCGCTGACCATCTGATGAAAGCTCGCCACGCACTCCGGCGTATGGTTCAGCAGACGCACCTCGATCAGGCCCAGCATCTCCTGGCCTGCGGCATCCGGCGCGAGTCTTGCGTGATAACCGAGAATCAACTGTGCCTGTTCCAGCGCAATACGGCGGCGGGAACACTGCGAGGCGGAGAGGCCAATCAGCGCGCTCAGCTCCTGGTTGGTTAAACGGCCGTTGGACTGTAGCAGCGTCAGGATCTTCAGATCGAAGTCATCAATGTTGTACATAGGTCTGCCTGGCGGACAAAAAAGAGTGGCTAACAGACTACCAGTTTTTTGCCCGGTGCAAAGGCGGGATTATTTCAGCGCCAGGTGCGTCAGCCACAGGCGGGTATCAAACTCAAGCTGGTGGTATTGCGGCTCCATATGGCAGCAGAGTTGATAGAACGCTTTGTTGTGATCTTTCTCTTTCAGATGCGCCAGCTCATGCACCACAATCATCCGCAGGAACGCTTCCGGCGCTTCGCGAAACACTGTCGCTACGCGGATTTCCGCTTTCGCCTTTAGTTTGCCGCCCTGCACGCGCGAGACTGCCGTATGCAGGCCGAGCGCATTATTCAGCACATGAATTTTGCTGTCATACATCACTTTATTGACCGGCGCGGCGTTACGCAGATACTGGTTTTTCATCTCCTGCGTGTACTGATACAGCGCTTTATCGGTGGTGATGTCATGGCTGAGCGGATAGCGTTTTTGCAGCACCTCGCCCAGCCGGTTCTGTTCAATAAGCGTGGTTACCTGCGCCAGCAGGGATTCAGGATAGCCCTGAAGGTAGGTAAGCGTGTTCATGGCGAAATGTGTTTACATCTCCGGATAATTAAGCGATAAAACGCGCGAATTTTAGCACTTCGGAGGGGCGATGAGCCAGGTTGAGTTAAACGGACAATCATTTACTTTAGACCGCTTTCCTGTCGGCGTGGAAGAGGCGTCATTACAGGCGTGGGACGCGGCGGACGAATATCTGCTGCAACAGGTGAATGAGGTCGAAGGCCCGGTTCTGATCTTTAACGACAGCTTCGGTGCGCTGGCCTGCGCGCTGGCGGAGCATCACCCGGTCTGCATTAATGATTCGTACATTGCCGAATTAGCGACGCAGCATAATCTGCGTATTAATGCGATGGATGAAAACGCCGTCACGCTGCAAGACAGCCTTAGCCCGCTGCCTGCCAACCCGGCGCTGGTGCTGATCAAAGTCCCGAAACAACTGGCGCTGCTGGAGCAACAACTGTTCGCGCTGCGCGATGTGGTGACGCCGAATACACGGATTATCGCCGGGGCGAAAGCGCGCGATATTCACAATTCGACGCTGGCGCTGTTCGAGAAAATTCTTGGCCCAACGACGACCACGCTGGCATGGAAAAAGGCGCGTTTGATCAACTGCACTTTTACTGCGCCTGCGCTCGCCAGTGGGTTGCAGCTCGCCAGCTGGAAGCTGGATGGCACCGACTGGACTATCCATAACCATGCCAATGTCTTTTCACGCAGCGGGCTGGATATCGGCGCGCGCTTCTTCCTGCAACATCTGCCGGAAGGGATAGAAGGCGAGATGGTGGATCTCGGCTGCGGCAACGGGGTGATTGGCCTGCAACTGCTGGCGCAAAACCCTGGCCGCGTGCTGTTTGCCGATGAGTCGGCAATGGCTGTGGCATCCGCTCGGCTGAATGTGGAAAGCAATCTCCCGGAAGCGAGCGCGCGCAGCGACTTTATGATCAACAACTCGCTCGCCGGGATTGAGCCGGATCGTTTTGATGCGGTGCTGTGCAACCCGCCGTTTCATCAACAAAGCGCCATCACCGATCATATTGCCTGGCAGATGTTTAATGATGCGCGCTTTTGCCTGAAATATGGCGGCGAGCTGCGGATTGTCGGCAACCGCCACCTGGATTACTTCCGCAAGCTGAAGCGCGTATTTGGTAACTGCGAAACGATCGCGACGAACAACAAATTCGTGATCCTTAAAGCAGTGAAAGTGCGTAAGAAGCGCTAACGGTTAAATGAACCGCATGCCTGATGGCGTTTCGCTTATCAGGCATGCGATATTTGCCGCTGTTCCAGGCCGGGTAAGGCGCAGCCGCCAATCAGATGCACTATTTTGCCCGCCTCACGCAGCGGTTCCGCCAGCTCGCGCTTTGGCTCCTGACCGGCGCAGATCACGATATTATCCACCGCCAACAGTTGCGGTTCGCCACCAACCAACAGGTGCAGCCCGGCATCATCGATCTTCTGATAACTGACCGACGGGATCATTTTCACCCCGCGTGACAGCAGCGTAGCGCGATGGATCCAGCCGGTCGTTTTACCCAGATTTTCTCCCGGCTTACCGGCTTTACGTTGCAGCATCACAATGCGCCGCGGGCTTTTCGCCAGTTGCGGCCCTTCCGGGCGCAACCCGCCGACTTCCTTCAGGCTGGTGTCGATCCCCCATTCCACGCAAAACTCGGCAATGTTCTGGCTGGTCGGTTCGCCAGGCTGGCTTAAATACATTGCGGTATCAAAACCGATCCCGCCGCAGCCGATGATCGCCACACTTTCGCCAACCGGGGCTTTGTCGCGCAGCACGTCGAGGTAGCTCAGCACCTTAGGATGATCGATGCCTTCGATCGGCGGAATGCGCGGTTCAATACCGCAGGCGAGGATCACCTCATCGAACAGCATCAGCATCGAAGGGTCGACGCGCTGGTTCAGGCACAGCGCTACGCCTGTCAGTTCAAGCATGCGCCGGTAGTAGCGCAGGGTTTCGTAAAACTCCTCTTTGCCGGGGATCTGTTTGGCAACGTTAAACTGCCCGCCGATCTCCGCCTGTGCGTCAAACAGCGTCACGCTGTGCCCGCGTGCAGCGGTATTCACGGCAAACGCCAGCCCGGCGGGACCAGCGCCGACAACGGCAAGGTTTTTCTTGCGTAATGCCGGAAGTACCGGCATTTGCGTTTCATGGCAGGCGCGCGGGTTGACCAGGCAGGAGGTTACCTTGCCGACGAAGATCTGATCGAGGCACGCCTGGTTACACCCGATACAGGTGTTGATTTCATCTGCGCGACCACTTTGCGCTTTAGAAAGTAGCTCGGCATCGGCAAGGAACGGACGCGCCATTGACACCATATCAGCATCGCCGTTACTCAGGATCGTTTCGGCAACCTGCGGATCGTTGATGCGGTTAGTGGTGACCAGCGGAATGCCCACTTTCCCTTTCAGCTTGCGCGTCACCCAGCTAAAGGCTCCACGCGGAACCGGCGTGGCGATCGTCGGGATCCGCGCTTCATGCCAGCCGATGCCGGTATTAATGAGGTTCGCGCCTGCCGCTTCGACTGCCTGCGCCAGCGTGATGGTCTGTTCCAGCGTGCCGCCGCCTTCGACCAGATCCAGCATCGACAGACGGTAAATAATAATAAACTCGCGGCCGACCCGTTCACGCACCTTGCGCACCACGTCCAGCGCAAAACGGCGGCGGCGGGCTTCATCGCCTCCCCATTCATCTTCCCGCTGGTTGGTGCGGGCGGCGAGGAATTCATTAATCAGATAGCCTTCGGAGCCCATAATTTCCACGCCATCATAACCGGCCTGCTGCGCCAGTTGCGCGCAATGGGCGAAGTCATCGATCAGCGCGAGGATCTCGTCGTGGCTCAGGGCATGCGGCGTAAAGCGGTTAATCGGCGCCTGTAACGCCGAGGGCGCCACCAGATGCGGCTGATAGCTGTAACGGCCGGTATGCAGAATTTGTAGCGCGATTTTGCCGCCTTCCTGATGCACGGCATCGGTGATCAGCCGATGATGTGGAAGCTGGCTGGCATCCTGCAACACAGCACCGCCCTCCATCGTCACGCCGGAGAGCGCAGGCGCGACTCCGCCCGTCACAATCAGCGCTACGCCGTGGCGTGCGCGTTCCGCGTAGAAGGCCGCCAGCCGTTCAGCGCCGTCCGGGCGCTCCTCCAGACCGGTGTGCATCGATCCCATCAGCACACGGTTTTTCAATGTGGTAAAGCCCAGATCGAGTGGGGCGAATAACGATGGGTAATGGCTCATGCGCGCTTCCAGTGTAAAATTATTGTTATGTGGTCGGATGAGTTCTACTTTAGCCGTCGCCGTCAAAAAGGGAAAAGCGGGAGGTAATGATTGTGATGGGATTCAAAATAGTGACCCCGCTTCCCGCAGGGAAGGGGGCCAGGTGAGAAGGGACGTTAGGCTTTTTCCGCAAGGCCGGGCGCGCGCCACATTGACGTTGTCAGCCCGCTATCGACCAGGCCCAGCTGATCGGCATAGATTTTTTGCCACTTCAGCATCATGTTGTCGTACAACTCGCGATGCGCCGGGTTTGGCATGTAGGTCTGGCTCCAGCGCACCAGCCGCTCGCCGGTTGCCGCCATGTCGTCATACAGCCCGGCACCGAAACCGGCCGCAATCGCGCAGCCCAGCGCAGTGGCCTCTTTCACTTCCGGCACGCGTACCGGCAGGCCGGTAACGTCACTTAAAATCTGGCTCCACAGCGCCCCTTTTGCGCCGCCGCCAGCGAACACCAGGCTGTCGAATTGCACGCCGGAGAAGCGTGAGATCTGCGCCAGGTTACAGGCCGAGACGATGGCGGCATTCTCTTCCAGTGCGCGAAACAGCGTGGCTTTATTGCATTTTTCCGCATCGATGGAGAGGTTAATAAACGACGGCGCAGCGTGATACCACTGCTTAAAATGCATAGCGTCGGAGAAGATTGGCATCACGCCCCACGAACCGGCGGGTACCCGGCTGGCCATCTCTTCCAGCAGGTGATACGCATCGGTGCCGAGACGTTCGGCGATCAGATTCTCTTCCGCGCAGAACGCGTCGCGGAACCAGCGCATGGTCAGCCCGGTAAAAAAGCTGATGGATTCCGCCTGCGCCATGCCGGGGATCACATGCGGATTCACGCGGATATTCATCTCCGGATCGGTACGCACCTGCGGCAGATTAACCACCTGCTGCCAGAATGTGCCACCGAGCACCGCAGTTTGCCCGGCGCGAACCACGCCAAGCCCGAGGCAGCCAAGCTGCACATCTCCGCCGCCCATGATCACGGGCGTTCCTTCGCGCAGCCCGCACTCTTGTGCCGCCTGCTGCGTCACTTCGCCGAGCAGGCTGCCGGTCTCTTTCACCGGCGACAGAAGATCCGCGCGCAGCCCGGCCATATCCAGCAGCTCTGGTCGCCAGTCGCGGGTGAAGAGATCCAGCATGCCGGTGGTTCCGGCGTTGGAAGGATCGACCGCCAGCCAGCCGGAGAGGCGTGACGCCAGCCAGTCGCTGATCATGGTCATGGTCGCGGTATCGCGGTAGATATCGGGACGATGGTGCGCCAGCCACAGCAGGCGCGGCATGGCGCTGAGCGCCAGCGTCTGCCCGGAGACGCTGTAGACTTCGGATTCAAACTGCCAGTCGTGGATCTCTTTGAGCTCAGCCACTTCGTGGCTGGCGCGGGAATCGACATTGGCGCAGGCCCAGATGGCATCACCGTTGCGATCGTAGAGCACAATGCCTTCACGCATTGAGCAGCAGGCGATGGACTGAATATCGGCACCACTCAGGCCCGCGCTGTCCAGCGCCTTGCGGATGCACTGGCAGGCGAGTTGCCAGTTGCTGTCGAGATCGAACTCCATTGATCCCGGCACGTTTTCGATGCTCAGGTGTTTCCATTCGGCCTGGCCGGCGGCGATTTGCCGCCCGGATAAGTCGAAGATCACTGCGCGAATGCTGCCGGTTCCTGCATCCAGTGCCATCAGGTAACTCATGGGTTTGGCCCCCTCGACCAGCGTTATAGATAAAACTGTGATCCTCGTATGGTCGAAAATATAGTTCAGCGCCTACGCTTTTGAACAATCTTCAATCACAAAATCAATAGTTCAATCACAGCTTTGCGCGGGAGGAGAGATGGCGGACCTGGACGATCACAAAGAGGGGAAGGATTTTGGCGTTGGCATACCGCAACAGAATGTGCCCTTTACTCTGAAAGGTTGCGGCGCGCTGGACTGGGGCATGCAGTCGCGACTGGCAAGGATCTTTAACCCGAAGAGCAATCGCACGGTAATGCTGGCCTTCGATCACGGATACTTTCAGGGGCCAACCACCGGGCTTGAACGTATCGATCTCTCCCTTGCGCCGCTGTTTGGTGAAACGGATGTGCTGATGTGTACGCGGGGGATCTTACGCAGCGTGGTGCCTCCGGCCACTAACAAACCCGTGGTGCTGCGCGCCTCCGGCGGGAATTCGATGCTGACGGAGCTTTCCCATGAATGCGTCGCGGTGGCGATGGAAGATGCGCTGCGCCTGAATGTATCGGCCGTAGCGGCACAGGTGTATATCGGCAGCGAATATGAACATCAGTCAATCGGCAACGTTATCAAGCTTGTCGATGCGGGGAGCCGCTATGGTATTCCGGTGCTTGCGGTGACCGGCGTTGGTAAAGAGATGACGCGCGATGCCCGTTATTTCTCGCTTGCCAGCCGTATCGCCGCTGAAATGGGCGCGCAGTTTGTGAAAACCTATTTTGTGGAGCAGGGGTTTGAAAAAGTCACCGCCAGTTGCCCGGTGCCGATTGTGATTGCTGGCGGCAAGAAATTGCCGGAGCAGGAGGCGCTGGAGATGTGTTTCCGCGCCATCGATCAGGGCGCATCCGGCGTGGATATGGGGCGCAACATCTTCCAGTCCAGCGCGCCGCTCGCCATGCTGAAAGCGGTGAAAAAAGTGGTTCACGACAATATGAGCGCCCATGAGGCTTATCAGTTCTGGCTGGAAGAAAAACAAGGAGAGCAACCATGAATGTGACGCTGGTGGAAATCAATATTAAACCCGATTGCGTGGAGGATTTTTTGCACGTGTTTCGCGCCAATCATGAAGGCGCAATCCGCGAGCCGGGCAATCTGCGTTTTGATGTGTTGCAGGATCCCAAAGTGAAGACCCGCTTTTTTATTTACGAGGCCTATCAGGATGATGCGGCTGTTGAGGCGCATAAGAAGACACCGCATTATCTGGCGTGCGTGGAGAAGCTGGAGGCGCTGATGTCCGAGCCGCGCAAAAAACGCAGTTTCATTGGTTTGCTGCCGGAATAGCATCAAAAAAATGCCGGAGAGCACCGTTGCCTCACCGGCATTCATGATTTGCAGGCCCGGTAAGCGCGGACGCTACCGGGCACCGGATTACTCAGCGTTTACCGCCACCCGCAGCGCTGCCAGCGCATTGCTTGCCGCTTTCAGCACCTGCTCACACTGCTCAATGGTCAGTGTCAGCGGCGGTTCGATGCGAATGGTTTTCGCGTTGTTGAGCGTTCCGGCAACCAGCACGCGCTGGCGGAACATTTCGCTGGCGAAGTTGTAACCTGTTTCGTTATCGACAAATTCGATAGCCATCAGCATGCCACGACCCCGCGCGGTGTGTACCAAATCCGGGTACGCGCGCGCCAGCGCCAGGAAGCCATCCAGCAACATATCGCCTTTCTGCTCCGCCTGCGCCGGGAGGTTCTCCTCCAGCAACACATTGATGGTCGCCAGCGCCGCTGCACAGGCCAGAGGGTTACCGCCAAAGGTGGTGGTATGCAGGAACGGGTTATCAAACAACACAGAGAAAACCTCTTCCGTGGCGATCGTCGCGCCAATCGGCATCACGCCGCCGCCCAGTGCTTTGGCGAGGCACAGAATGTCCGGCTGCACGTTTTCATGTTCACAGGCGAACATTTTACCGGTGCGGCCCATGCCGGTTTGCACTTCGTCGAGGATCAACAGTGCGCCAAACTCGTCGCACAGCTTGCGAACTGCAGGCAGATAACCGACCGGCGGCAGGATCACGCCGCCTTCACCCTGAATAGGTTCCAGGATCACCGCCGCCACATCGTCGCCGGTTTTACGGCATTCGCTAAGCAGGGTACGCATTGCCTCGATATCGCCGAACGGCACGTGGCGAAAGCCCGGCAGCAGCGGCATAAAGGGTTTGCGGAAGGTGGATTTTGCGGTCGCGGACAGCGCGCCTAATGATTTGCCATGAAACGCGCCGCTGGTCGCGACAAAGGTGAATTTGCCGCGCGGCGACTGGTACGCCTTGGCGAGTTTCAGGGCGGCTTCGACGGATTCCGTCCCGCTATTACTAAAGAAGCTGTATTTCAGTTTGCCTGGCGCAAGGGCCGCCAGCGTTTTTGCCAGCATCGCCCGCAGTGGGTCGAGCAGTTCCTGACTATGAAGAGGTTGTTTGGCGAGTTGATTCTGTACGGCGGAAACCACAACTGGATTACGGTGCCCCACATTAAATATTCCAAAACCACCCAGGCAATCTAAAAACTCCTGTCCCTGGGTGTCGACAAGCGTATTAAGACTGCTCGCTTGCCACTCTACGGCTCCGTAATCCCCGCCGGCGGTAACAGATTTGCGGTACTCCAAAAACCCCGGATTGACATGCTCTTTAAAGTAATCCACTACCTCTCGGTTTAATGCTTTCATCTCCTCATGATCAAGCGTTCGCTTCTCAATGAGATTCAGGGCGTGAGCGCTGCACGCTAATGCCGATGCGCTGGAAGGTAACCTGTTCAAAATGGCCTCCGGGGGCTGGCGTATCACATGATACCGATTTAAGTATTGCAGGGATTGCGCCACATCGGCGTGGGCAGGTGAAATCGGGATAAACACCAGGGGAAAACGCGAGCGTACAAAATTTAATCATGCCGCTACGTTAATATTTTGTATCTTTTGTGATTAAAAGTTGTACGTATTTAGCCGGGTTATCGCGGCGTTGCGCCAATATGGTGCGCTTAATGCGCGATGATGGAGCAATTATGTTAAGGCCATTTAGTGGTAACATAGTGAAACTATTAAAATCAGAGAGTTAACGAACCCATAAAAACCAGGGTTTTATTGCGAATTGCGATCTAAATCAAATTTAACATCTAAAGATAAATTCATTATCGCCGAAATAACATTCGCACCAATTTTTAACAGCAATATAACCCGCACAGGACGCAACCATGTCTTCTCCTCCTTATGTCAGCCAGCAGCGTTTTATGCTGGATGCTGATACAACTCTGATGTCAACGACTGACCAGCAAAGCTACATTACTCACGCGAACGATGCTTTTATCCATGCCAGCGGTTACACCCTGGGCGAACTGCTCGACCAGCCCCATAACGTGGTGCGGCATCCTGATATGCCCAAAGCGGCATTTGCCGATATGTGGTACACCCTCAAACAGGGCGAGCCGTGGAGCGGTGTGGTGAAAAACCGCCGCAAGAATGGCGATCACTACTGGGTGCGCGCTAACGCCATACCGATGGTGCGCAACGGTAAGACTATCGGCTATATGTCGATTCGTACCCAGGCGACCGATGAGGAGATTGCCGCGGTTGAACCGTTGTACAAGGCCCTGAATGAAGGGCGCTGTAATAAACGGGTGCATAAAGGGTTGGTGATCAGCAAAGGCTGGTGGGGGAAACTCGCTTCCTTATCGCTGCGCTGGCGTACGCGCAGCGTGATGTCGCTGCTGTGGCTTGCGCAGATGGCCGGGCTGTGGCTGAGTGGCGCAGGCGGGATGGCGCTGGCGATCGGTACGCTGGCGATGCTGGTGGGCTGTATGGCCGTTGAATGGCAGATTGTCCGTCCGGCGGAGAATGTTGCCCGGCAGGCGCTCAGCGTGGCTACCGGCGAGAGCAACAGCATACAGCCGCTGAACCGTAGTGATGAACTCGGGCTGACGTTACGTGCCATCGGCCAGCTTGGGCTGATGTGCCGCTGGTTGATCAATGATGTTTCTGGCCAGGTTAACAGCGTGCTTAACGGCAGCGAGACGCTGGCGAAAGGCAATGATGATTTGAATGAACGCACCCGCCAAACCGTGGTGAATGTGCAGCAGACAGTGGCGACCATGAGCCAGATGGCGGCATCACTGCAAACTAACTCGGAAACTGCTTCGGCAGCCGATCAGCTCTCCAGTTCCGCCAGCAGCGCAGCAACCCACGGCGGTAAAGCGATGGAGACGGTGGTGAAAACCATGGATGAGATTGCCGACAGCACGCAACGTATCGGCTCCATTACGACGCTGATTAACGACATTGCTTTCCAGACCAATATCCTCGCACTGAACGCGGCGGTGGAAGCGGCGCGGGCCGGGGAGCAGGGTAAAGGCTTTGCTGTGGTGGCGGGTGAAGTTCGCCATCTCGCCAGCCGCAGCGCCAGCGCGGCAAACGACATCCGTAAGCTTATCGATGCCAGCGCCAGCAAAGTGCAGTCGGGTTACGATCAGGTGCATGCCGCTGGCCGTACGATGGAAGATATTGTCAGCCAGGTACAGAACGTGACGTCGCTGATTGGGCAGATTAGCCGCTCCACTTCCGAACAGGTTGACGGGCTTTCCGATCTGACGCGTGCGGTCGCTGAGCTGGATGCAATCACCCAGAAGAATGCCGGTTTAGTAGAAGAAAGTGCTACCGTCTCGGCGATGGTGAAACATCGCGCAGGCCGCCTGCAGGACGCTGTATCCGTTTTGCATTAATGTTTTGTTGCCCTATTAAAAACCGCCATGTAATGCCGTGGCGGTTTTTTTATCTCTCCAGAGTAAATATCTATACGCATATGTAATTATATTTTTTGTTTTTTGTTAAAATATTATTAATTTATTGTTGTTGATATGGGCCATTAATATATTTCACACCTTTCTGTTTAATCCTGAATTAAATTCATTTAAGTGGCATTAATATATGTTGCGCAAATCATTCTTCTCGAGAATATAACGATCGATAAACAGCGATTAATAGTTATTAACTATCAGATTCATCAATAAATAATTAAAAAAACGATCAAACTCATAAAGTTAGCGATTTGGTTACCGATAACGTGTTTTGGCTGCATATGTTTAATTTGCGCCAGGGACTTAAGCGGGCCTTTAGGGTTAAGCGCCCGACACTTTCGTCGGTAAAATAATCAAACCCATGGAGAAAATATGTTTTTACATAATGTAAAAATAGGCACGAAATTATTTCTGGCGTTCGGCTTTTTTATTGTGTTGATGGTGGTGAGTTCCTCAATGTCACTCACCAGCCTGGATCGCGCAAATAATGGAATGCAAGAAATCGTGCGTGATGACTATCCAACCACTGTTAAAGCCAATCAGCTGATCGATAACTTCAACTCTTTTGTCAGCATTCAGCAACTGATGCTACTTGATAGCGAAGGGAAGTGGACCTCCGAGTCGCAGAAGCAGCTTTCTGAGATCAGCAGCCACATTACCGCGTTGCTCGAAGATCTGGCGAAAAACCTGCATGATGACAAGTCGCAGAAAATCCTTGCTGAAATCCGCACCGTACGCCAGCAGTACCTTGATTCTCGCTTTCGTATCCTCGACGCCGTGAAAAATAACGATCGTGCGGCTGCGATACAGGAGATGATGAGCAACACGGTGAATATCCAGAACGCCTACAAAGCAAAGGTGCTGGAGCTGATTGCTATCCAGGATGCGCAGATGAAAGGGGCGGGTGAGGTCGTGCAGCACGATTTTGCCGCGAGCCGCTTGATCCTCATTCTGCTCGCAGTCTTGAGCATTGGCTTCGGCAGCCTGATCGGCTGGATCATTGTCCGTATGATCACGCGTCCATTGCGTGAGGCTGTCACCTTCGCAGAAGCCATTGCTAATGGCGATTTGACCCGCTCGATCGACTCACACCACCGCGACGAAACGGGGGTTCTGCTACAGGCATTAATGGAGATGAAAGAGCGCCTCGTGGAGATTGTTCATCAGGTACAGAACGGTTCGGAGAGTATCTCCAGCGCGGCGGCGCAGATTGTTGCCGGTAACCAGGATCTGGCGGCAAGAACGGAAGAGCAGGCAAGCTCGGTGGAACAGACTGCAGCATCGATGGAGCAAATCACCGCCACGGTAAAAAATACCGCCGATCACACCTCAGAAGCCACGCAGCTTTCCGCGGGCGCAGCGACAGTGGTGAAAAATAACGGCGAGATGATGAAACAGGTCACGGAGAAGATGCGCGTCATTAACGACACCTCAAACCGGATGTCTGACATTATCAACCTGATTGATTCCATTGCGTTTCAGACCAACATCCTCGCGCTGAACGCAGCCGTTGAAGCTGCGCGCGCAGGGGAACACGGACGTGGTTTTGCGGTGGTTGCGGGCGAAGTTCGTCAGCTGGCGCAGAAAAGCGCCTCGTCGGCGAATGATATTCGCCATCTGATCGAAAATTCCACCAGCCAGACCCGTGAAGGGATGGCGCTGGTGGAAAAAGCCAGTGGGTTGATTAACGGCATGGTGAGCAATGTGCAGGAGATGGATGTGATCCTGCGTGAGATCGGCCAGGCGAGCCGCGAACAGACCGATGGCATTTCGCAGATTAATAGCGCCATTGGCCTGATTGACTCAACCACCCAGCAGAACTCCAGCCTGGTGGAGGAGTCGGTTGCGGCGGCGGCGGCCCTGAACGATCAGGCGCTGCACCTGCGCGAACTGGTTCAGGTCTTCCGTCTGCGCGATACGCCAGAAATGGCTTAATCGAGTTGTGAAATATCCAGCGCCGCGCGGTCGATAATGCCAATTATCTGCTTAAGCTGTGCGGCGCTGAGTTCCCCCTGATTTACCCGTAAATCCAGCACTGCTTTAAAGTTATCCAGCGCCCGCTTCATTTGCGGGTTTCTGCGTAGCTGATAACCGACGTTACGCACCCGGATGCGTTCCTGAATCTCCGCAATCTGCGCCTGGCTCTCTTCCAGCCAGCGCAAACCCTGCGGCGTTATCGCAATAGTTCTGCGCCCATTCTCTTCATCGCCAACGGTAATGAACCCCTGCTCTTGCAGGTAATCGAGCGTGGGATAAATCACGCCAGGGCTGGGCGTATAGTTGCCCTGAGTCAGGGATTCGATGGCTTTGATCAACTCATAGCCGTGGCTGGCGTTGCTGCTCAGCAAGTAGAGGATGACCAGACGTAACTCACCGTGACCAAAAAAGCGCTGGCGTCGTCCGCCGCCGTGGTGCGGATGTTCGCGGTCGGCCCGCTCGTGATGATGGCGCATGCTGTACTCCTGATAAATTGATATATCTAATTTATATCTAAATTAACTATTTAGACAGTGCTGGAGTGAGGTTTTTTTATTTTATTGATAATAAAAGAAATTATTTTATGCTTTGGCAATCGGTGCTTTCCCTGTGTTTATATCATAAAAATTCCTTGTCTTCTGCGCAATCAACAATCATTATCATTTGCACAACATTTAGATATATCGTATTCACTTTCACGAAGGCCGATTATGACAACTCATTCTCCACGTTATCCCCAACGCGTACGCAATGAACTGCGCTTTCGCGAGTTAACTGTTCTGCGCGCGGAACGCGCTGGCAGTGGTTTTCAGCGCATTGTGCTGGGCGGTGAACAACTGGAAGGCTTTACGTCGCGCGGTTTTGACGATCACACAAAAGTCTTCTTTCCGCAGCCGGGATCGCACTTTGTACCGCCGACGGTGACTGACGAAGGCATCGTTTGGGGCGATGGACCACGCCCGGCATCCCGCGATTACACGCCGATCTATGACGCCAGCCGGCACGAACTGGTGGTGGATTTCTATATTCACGACGGCGGCGTGGCGAGCCACTGGGCGGTGAATGCGCAGGCTGGGGATACACTGACGATCGGCGGGCCGCGCGGTTCGCTGGTGGTGCCGGAAGATTATGCCTGGCAACTCTATGTGTGCGATGAATCCGGTATGCCTGCGCTGCGTCGCCGTCTGGAAGCGCTAAGCCTGCTCGCAGTTCGCCCGAAGGTGACGGCAGTGGTGACGGTTGCCGATGCGGCGTATCAGGATTATCTGGCGCATCTGAGCGGCTTTGATATTCAATGGGTGGTTGGCCATAACCCGCAGGCGCTGCACGATAAACTGGCTTCGCTGACCGTCGCCGATGAGGACTATTTTATCTGGCTGACCGGGGAAGGTGAGGTGGTGAAATCGCTGATGGAGCGCTATGCGACCGACAATATCGATCAGCAACGGGTGCGTGCGCAGGCGTACTGGCACAAGAAATAATGACGAAGCCCGGTATTTCACCGGGCTTGCTGCTTTCAGGCCACTTCGTCGTATTCGGCTTCGCTGACTTGCTGCTCCAGCGTCTGGCGAATTTCACCCAGCGCTTTTTCCTGCTGGCGGAAGTAGGTTTCCCGATCGCCCAGCGACGACACAAGTTGCCAGGACTCCTCTTTCTCGAGCGTTGCCAGCTCTTCAATCAGGCTGGCAATATGCTGCTTCACTTCAGCAATACGCTGACGCAGGCGCTGCAGATCGTTTAAACGATCGCTTGCCATCAGCGGCTCCAGCCCTTTCTGCAGGCGGGTCAGAATGGCACGGATAGCGCTAAGATCGCCGCGCTGGCGCGCCTGGTTGAGCTGCACCATCATGCCGTGCGCTTCATTTTTTAAATCGTTGTCCACCAGATCCGGGTGGCAGAGTTTGCTGGCCTGGCGCCACAGGCGCTTCAGCTCGTGACGCTCATCCTCTGACATCTTCTGCTCGAAGCTGAAACGTTTTTCGGCATCGTGCTGCTGTTCCTGATAGCTCTCGTATTCCTGACGTGCTTCGTCACGCGCCTGGCGTGCCGGTTCTTCTTCACGCGTAAGACCGCGTTCCAGCTCCTGCGCTTCGGCCAGCAACGAGGCTATCAACTCGCTTTGCTGTTGCAGATGTTTACGCGCTTCGGCAGCCTGCAATGAGTGCGGCGGCATGCTTTGCCAGCGCTGCGTCAAGGTAACCAGCACTTCCACCGCCTGCGACAGATACTTCTGGCAGCGCAAATAGTCGGCTTCGCGACGGCGCGCTTCCGCTTCCTGGCGGCGAACGGCGGCTTCTGCCAGGGTTTTGCGCAGGCGCAGGATCTGTGACATCAGCGGCCCAAGGCGGGTTAAGTAGAGATCGTTGAACTCGTCGAGCAGCTGGATGCGCGCGTTGCGTTTATCAATCAGTTCGCGCAGTTGTTCTTCCAGGGCTTTCAGTTCCAGCTTACTGGCGGCCACTTGCGGATCCTGCCAGCTTACGACGGAACGCTGGCTTTGCAGCCAGTTCGTTATGGCGCGCATCGCTTCGCTGTAATTCTTCTCTTCAAGCGCATGGACGATAAACGCTAACTCCGGATCCGTAACTTCATTTTTCAACAAAGGAAGCTGACTGAGGATGATGCCGTCATCCTCCAGTTCGATGGCGTATTTGATGATTTCAAGCCGTTTTATAGGTTTGTTCATGGCGTTTCGTCAAAGCGCTTAAGAGTTTATTAAGGGGTGTGGTTATTCATCAAATCTGGACTATAGATGTGAATCTCGCAATAGTCTGCATCCATATTACATTGGACATATTTCAATGCGTTAGTGTTTCTGTGAAAATTGCGCTTATGGGGGCTTAAATCGGCGAAATACGCGAAAAAGTGCGCGCATTGCGGCTTTCAGGCCACTCTGCTGACATGCTTTGCGGCCTGAAAGGATCCCTTACACTTGCGTTAACCCGCCATCGACACAAATCTCGGCACCAGCGATATAGCTGCTTTCGTCACTCGCAAGAAACAGCGCGGCGTTGGCCACTTCTTCCGGCTGGCCCATGCGACCCAGTGGAATTGCCTGCGTTAATCCCTGACGAACATTTTCCGAGGCCGCAGCCATCATTTCCGTATCAATAGGGCCGGGCGCGACGACGTTAACGCGAATGCCTCTGGCTGCCAGTTCGCGCGTCCAGGTTCGGGCAAAAGAGCGCAGCGCGGCTTTGCTGGCGCTATAGACACCATAACCTTCCGTTCCGATAACATCGGCAATCGACCCTATCAGCACCACGCTGGAACCGGGTTTGAGCAACGGCAGCGCAGCTTGCAGGGCAAATAGCGGCGAGCGGACATTCAACCCGAAGGTGCTTTCAAAGTGCGTTTCTGAAACCTGCTCCAGGGTGGCGTACTCTGACATGCCGGCATTAATCACCAGCACATCCAGTTGCTGAATATTTTCCATTATGCGCGCCAGTTCGCTGTGCTGGCTGACATCAGCACGCAGCGGCAGCGCATTTCCTTCGATTTTAGCGGCAGCGTTCTGTAACTCTTCCTCGCGGCGGGAGGTAAACCAGGTCGTGGCGCCTTCATGGGCAAAACGCTGGGTTATCGCCAGGCCAATTCCTTTTGCGCCACCCAGTATGAGGGCCGTTTTGTTGTGCAGTCTGTTCATGATGATTCTCCTGTTGAGTGGAAAATCGATGATATAAGTTTTATATTTAGTATCAATTACGCACTTTGTTTATATTAGATATCATTGGATATACCGCTATGACAAAAATCGATGACTGCGTTTTAGGAAATGTGGGCAAAACGCGCCCGATACTTGAGCACATCACCAATAAATGGTCGATTTTGATCCTGACTGTGCTGTGTACAAAACCTTCTCGTTTCAATGAGATCCGTCGCAGGCTGGATGGTATCACCCATAAAGCGCTGGCCGACGCTCTGAAACGGCTGGAGCGCAACGGGTTGGTGCACCGGGAAGTGTTGCCGACAATGCCGGTGGGTGTTGAATACCGTATTACGCCGCTTGGCGAATCACTTCGACAGCCATTTGAGGCACTGTATCGCTGGGCGCTGGAATATGGGCCACAATTGACGGCGGCGCAGGATGAGTATGATCAAAAATCTGCAGAGGCTGAAAGAGCATTAGCCTCCTGAAACGGGGCGTTCTGCTTGTCGGAACGCCCCTGCGAAAGGTCAGCGGAAAGTATGACTGACAAGTGAGCGTCGAATATCTGGCGTCCCTGGAATTCGGCGGGCCCTGAATTCTGTCTGGCTGTATGTTACTCCGGCGCCATGGTATCCGGTTACCTGAATGCTGTTGTAACCGAGACGCTGGAGCTCTCTGCTTATGGTTTGCGCCAGAGGTTGAGTGCCTTTCAGGGAGATGAATTTTCCTATTATTCCTTTTCTTTTTGCACCTGACGATGCTTCCAGCTCGACAGCAGCAAAAGACGTTGGCTTGAAAGAATCAGCGCTATAACAGGCAGTTATACGGATATCCTCGAATGTTTTAGGTAGCCCGCATGAATGCAATTGTTCAGCGAGGGTTACGGCCGTCATCAACCCCAGGGTTGCCGCTTCATCGGCTGCCAGTACGTCTGCACCGGCCGTTCCGTGCCCAAGAATATAGAGTTTATCCGTGGTAGCGGATAATTGACTTAATGGTATATGTGTAAAGTTTGTATTTTTTAATACAACCAGTTGTTGTGATAATCTCGCAATACTGGCTGTGAATTTATCAAATATATCCGGTGACAGCGCTTTTCTTAATGTCTCACCATTCCAGTCCTCATGCACTTGTAAACCAGCATCGACCTCCTGCAATTTATCGCTGACAGTGTTTATCTGAATAACCAGGTTATTTATTTCTGCAGCACGTAGTTCCATTATTTCATTTCGAATTTTCTGATTTGGCACAATTAGTGGATAGAGGCTTTTTCCCTTCAGGTGGCGGATTAAATTTAAGCCCAGACTTTGATGGATCATATCCTCTGCTGCAAAAGGAATATACAGATAACCTTGTTTGGGAAAACCGCTGTGCATCACCGGAGGCGCGCCATATCTCGCTTTAAATTCAGGTTGATTGGCCGGGGTTCCTGGCGGTGTATTGTTTCCGAATATCATTTTCTTCATTGAATCATCCTGGATATATTTTATATGAGTGGTTATCTCAATACGGATAGCTAAAAGCATTATAGCGATACATTATACGTTTCTGCCTTATAACATGGTACGTGGGAGAATAATCTATAATTCATGCCGCTGGAGCGATTCATACAGTGCTAAGGCATTTATTCTAGCGTATGCAATGGTGGTTATTAATAGTTGTTGTCACGTTTTTATTATATTATTTGTTCTATTAAGATATATCAGAGAGGTAATTTATTAAGGAAATTATAGTGCGGAGAGTAATTATTTATAGTAAAGCGTTGATTAACTTTTTATGTTGGTGCCGGTAATACGTTATTCTCGTGTGAAAAGATGCGGATCTTATTAAGATTCGGAAGACACCGCATGAAAAGTGTTGTCGCTTGAGTGATGGCTTCATCGGGAAGGAACGCATTGCGCCATTCTGCGACTGTTGTTGTAGCGATAGAAGCGACAGAGTGATGGGGATTACCAAAAGTTGGGGCGATACTTTTGGGACATTCAGGATTTAAAAAACAAAAAACCACCATAAGAGGTGGCTTAAGTATCTGTTTCTAAATTTAAAATTTGGTGGCCCCTGTTGGGTTTGAACCAACGACCAAGCGATTATGAGTCGCCTGCTCTAACCACTGAGCTAAGGGGCCACAGCGGGGGGATTATAAAGTAACTTACCCCTGCAATCCAGCATGAATATCCTGGCTGATGTTTTTATAAACAGCGGATTTTCAATCCCTTATACTGGTGTTTATGACAATTGACCAGGAATAACTATGATCAATGATATTCTCGCTCCCGGGCTGCGCGTGGTGTTTTGTGGTATCAATCCGGGTAAATCTTCCGCGCATACCGGCTTCCACTTTGCGCATCCTGGCAACCGTTTCTGGAAGGTGATCCATCAGGCCGGCTTTACCGACAGGCTGCTGCGACCGGAAGAGGAGATTCATTTGCTGGATACGCGCTGTGGCATCACCATGCTGGTGGAACGCCCGACGGTACAGGCCAGCGAAGTGGCGCTGCATGAGCTGCGTACCGGCGGCAGAGAGCTGGTTATGAAGATCGAAGAGTATCAGCCTGCAGCGCTGGCGATCCTCGGTAAACAGGCCTTCGAGCAGGCATTCAGCGTCAGAGGTGCTAACTGGGGCAAGCAGACAATGAGCATTGGCGTGACGCAAATTTGGGTGCTGCCGAATCCCAGTGGGTTAAATCGCGCGACGCTGGATAAACTGGTAGCCGCTTACCGCGAACTGGATGATGCGCTGGTGACAAGAGGGCTATAGTGCGGCGGAAATAAAAAAGGCTCCCGTGGGAGCCTTTCGTTATAACGATGCGATAAATTAATCGTCGAGGAAGCTACGCAGCACTTCAGATCGGCTCGGATGGCGCAGTTTACGCAGCGCTTTCGCCTCGATCTGACGGATACGTTCGCGGGTAACGTCAAACTGTTTACCCACTTCTTCCAGCGTGTGGTCGGTGTTCATATCGATACCGAAACGCATACGCAGTACTTTCGCTTCACGGGCTGTCAGACCAGCCAGCACGTCGTGCGTTGCCGCACGCAGGCTCTCGGTGGTGGCTGAGTCCAGCGGCAGCTCGAGGGTGGTATCCTCGATAAAATCACCCAGATGCGAATCTTCATCATCACCAATCGGTGTTTCCATGGAGATTGGCTCTTTGGCGATTTTCAGCACTTTGCGGATTTTATCTTCCGGCATCAACATGCGTTCGGCCAGCTCTTCCGGCGTCGGCTCGCGACCCATTTCCTGCAGCATCTGGCGGGAAATACGGTTGAGTTTGTTAATGGTCTCAATCATATGCACCGGAATACGGATGGTGCGCGCCTGATCCGCGATGGAGCGGGTAATCGCCTGACGGATCCACCAGGTTGCGTAGGTGGAGAACTTGTAACCACGGCGGTATTCGAACTTATCAACCGCTTTCATCAGACCGATGTTGCCTTCCTGAATTAGATCGAGGAATTGCAGACCACGGTTGGTGTATTTCTTGGCGATAGAAATAACCAGACGCAGGTTCGCTTCCACCATCTCTTTCTTCGCACGGCGCGCTTTCGCTTCGCCGATGGACATACGACGGTTGATATCTTTTACCTGCTCGATGGTCAGGCCGGTTTCTTCTTCAATCTGTTGCAGTTTTTGCAGGCTGCGCTGAACTTCTTCCGTCACTTCATGCAGCTTTTCGGACCACGGTTTGTTCATCGCCAGCGCAGCATTGAACCAGGTTTCGCTGGTTTCATTGCCGGTGAACAGCGTAATGAAGTTTTTCTTCGGCATTTTGCACTGTTCAACGCACAGCTTCATGATGATGCGTTCCTGGGTGCGCACGCGATCCATCATGATACGCATGCTGTTCACCAGGTAGTCGAACTGTTTCGGCACCAGACGGAACTGCTTGAAGACTTCAGACAGCTTGAGGATCTCTTCCTGTGCTGCAGCGTGGCTGCGGCCTTTGGCTTTGATCGTGTCGCGGGTCAGTTCGTACTGGGTACGCAGCTCGCCGAATTTTTCACGGGCCAGCTCAGGATCGATGCTGTTGTCATCGTCGCTGCTGTCATCGTCGTCTTCATCTTCGTCATCATCGTCGTCATCCATCTCTTCGCTGGAGAGCTCAGAGCCGACATGCGTTGCCGTTGGCGCAAGATCTTCTTCCGCATTTGGATCGACAAAGCCGGTGATCAAATCGGACAGACGCGCCTGTTCCGCTTCGACGCGGTCGTATTGTTCTAACAGATAGGTAATGGCTTCCGGGTACTCGGCGACGGAGCACTGAACCTGGTTAATCCCGTCTTCGATACGTTTGGCGATGTCAATTTCGCCTTCACGGGTCAGCAGTTCAACGGTACCCATTTCACGCATATACATGCGAACCGGGTCGGTCGTGCGCCCGATTTCAGATTCCACGCTGGAAAGCACTTGCGCAGCCGCTTCGGCAGCGTCATCGTCCGTGTCGGCAGTGGTCTCAGCCAGCAGCAAATCATCAGCATCCGGTGCTTCTTCCATCACCTGAATGCCCATGTCGTTGATCATTTGGATGATGTCTTCGATCTGATCGGAGTCGACGATATCTTCCGGCAGATGGTCATTGACCTCGGCATAGGTCAGATAGCCTTGCTCCTTACCACGGGTGACAAGTAGCTTCAGCTGTGACTGCGGGTTTTGCTCCATAAGACGGTATCCACACTTAAATTCATGAGGGTTGGTGTCGGTCGGCGAAATAAACAGCCAACATTTAACGCGAGGGTGTATTTATATTTTTGCCGCTGGCCCTCATCGCGGCTGTCGGGATCAACCCGATCGGTTATCGGCACTTAAGCCGTTGAATTCATTTTTTCGCCAGTTCCTGGTTTAACTGCCAGAGCTCCCGGCGTTCTTCGCTGCTTAAACCGTGCGTACGATCGCGAGCTATCAGCTCTTCCTGTCGCCGTTCAAGCATCGAATCAAACATATGATTGAGCGAGTCGGTAAACGCTTCTTCTGCGATTTCCTTATCTGCTATATCGTCCCACATCGACAGTTTTTCAAGGGTTGCCGCCTCTTTGGTGCCGCGATAGTGCTCCAGCAACTGTCCGGTAGTCAGACCTGGCTGAGACAAACAAGTGTTGACCAGTTCTGCAAATAAGCCAAGCCCGGGGAGCCTGGATTGATCCAGCCCTTCTAATGAAGGAACCGCTGATGCCAGCTCCGGGTTCTGGATCAATAACCCTATAAGTATACGCATGGTTGTGCGTTTTAGCTGCGGAGCGGGGCGCGGAGCGTTGTTTTCCGCTTGTTTTGGCATTAAACGATCAAGTTGCGCATCGTCGAAAATACCAATCTTGTTCCCCAGCAGCTGTCGCAACTGAATGCGTAACGTCTCACCTGGCACCTGAATGATTAACGGCAGCGCCAGCGCTGCAAGTTGAGTGGTACCATCCGGCGTCGTCAAATCCGCCTGCGGCAACAGGCTGTTAAACAAAAACGTGGAGAGCGGCTGAGCCTGCTCCATCCGCGCTTCGAACGCTGCTTTGCCCTCTTTACGCACCAGCGTATCCGGATCTTCACCATCCGGCAGGAACATAAACCGCAGTTGACGACCGTCGCTCATATAAGGTAGCGCGGTTTCCAGCGCACGCCAGGCAGCATCACGACCAGCCCGGTCACCGTCATAACAACAGATGACGTTTTTCGTCACTCTGAACAGCAACTGGATATGATCCGCCGTGGTGGAGGTGCCCAGCGAAGCAACCGCATAGTTGATGCCGTACTGCGCCAGCGCGACCACGTCCATATAGCCTTCGACGACCAACAGACGCTGAGGTTCATCGTTATCCAATTGCGCTTCATAAAGGCCATACAACTGGCGGCCTTTATGAAAAATATCGGTCTCCGGGGAGTTGAGGTATTTGGGCGTATCGTTACCTAGAACACGCCCGCCAAAACCAATCACCCGGCCACGCTTGTCGCGAATGGGGAACATTACCCGTTCACGGAAGCGATCGTAACTGCGCCCCTGATCGTTCGTTACCAGCATGCCGGCATCGATCAGAGATTTGCGGTTTTCGCTATTGCCGCCAAAACGCTTTAACACGTTGTCCCAGCCGGGAGGGGCGTAACCAATGGCGAAACGCGCAATAATTTCGCTACTCAAACCGCGCCTTGCCAGATACTGGCGCGCCGGTTCAGCAGCAGGTTGCGTCAGAGATTGCTGATAAAATGCGTTGAGCCCGTCCATCAACTGGTAGAGCGTTTGTCGTTGATGGCGCTCTATCAGGCTGGGCCCGCTGCCTGCTTCAAAAGGCACTTCAAGGTTGTGCATGGCAGCCAGTTCTTCGACGCTTTCCACGAACTCGAGCTTGTCGTAGTTCATTAAAAAGTCGAGGGCGTTACCGTGCGCGCCGCAGCCAAAGCAGTGATAAAACTGTTTTTCACCGTTTACGGTGAAAGAAGGGGTTTTTTCATTATGGAATGGACAACACGCGTGGTAGTTCTTGCCCTGCTTTTTCAGCTTTACACGCGCGTCGATGAGATCGACGATGTCGGTGCGCGCCAGCAGGTCATTGATAAAAACACGTGGGATTCGTCCAGCCATAGGCCCCGTTTTGATCTTTTATAGCCCTCGTTCTTCAGGCCGCTGAATGTGGCACAAATCACGCTGGTTATATCAGGTTATAAACGAAAATAAGCCGCGCATTCCTTTCGGAAGCACGGCCTTACAACTACAACTCGGTCTAAATCTGAGAGCGTGCCGCTCTCCAGAGATTAGTACAGACGAGTACGGCGTGCGTTTTCGCGAGCCAGTTTCTTCGCGTGACGTTTCACTGCGGATGCTTTAGCGCGTTTGCGTTCGGTAGTCGGTTTTTCATAGAACTCACGACGACGAACTTCCGCCAGAACACCTGCTTTTTCGCAGGAACGTTTGAAGCGACGCAGAGCTACGTCGAACGGCTCGTTTTCACGTACTTTAATTACCGGCATGTGCCTCTCACCTTTGATTAATTCGGTTTGCCGCTGGCGTTCACACCAGCATATTTCAAAATGGTGCGGAATTTTACTGCAACTACTGCTGCTTTGTAAAGCACCGACGCGCTTTTTGAAAGGGACTTTTGTAAGGGTGAGGAGTATACACGAACTCCTCACCTGGGGTGAGCAAAGTTTTACATCGACCGGTATTCGCCCTACACTGCGCGGTATTGCAAAGAGGTAAACAGATCCATGCGCGTACTGGGCATTGAAACATCCTGCGATGAAACTGGCATCGCAATTTATGACGACCACCAGGGGCTTTTAGCCAACCAACTGTATAGTCAAGTAAAACTGCACGCGGATTACGGTGGTGTGGTGCCGGAACTGGCTTCCCGCGACCATGTGCGTAAAACCGTGCCGCTGATTCAGGCTGCGCTGAAAGAAGCCGGGCTAGCGGCAAAAGATATCGATGCTGTGGCCTACACGGCTGGACCAGGCCTGGTTGGCGCGCTGCTGGTTGGCGCGACGGTCGGACGTTCGCTGGCTTTCGCCTGGGATGTCCCGGCGATTCCGGTTCACCATATGGAAGGGCATCTGCTGGCGCCGATGCTGGAAGAAAACCCTCCGGCTTTCCCGTTTGTAGCACTGCTGGTTTCCGGCGGGCACACGCAGCTCATCAGTGTCACCGGTATTGGTCATTACGAACTGCTGGGCGAGTCAATTGACGATGCCGCCGGTGAAGCATTTGATAAAACTGCCAAACTGTTGGGGCTTGATTACCCCGGCGGGCCGATGCTGTCAAAACTGGCGTCGCAGGGCACTGAAGGCCGTTTTGTCTTCCCGCGCCCGATGACCGATCGTCCAGGGCTGGATTTTAGCTTTTCCGGGCTGAAAACGTTTGCTGCAAACACCATTCGCACCAATGGCGATGACGAGCAAACCCGTGCCGACATTGCACGAGCATTTGAGGATGCCGTGGTTGATACGCTGATGATCAAATGCAAACGCGCGCTGGATCAGACCGGTTTTACGCGTCTGGTGATGGCGGGCGGTGTGAGCGCCAACCGCACTCTGCGGGTAAAACTGGCGGAAATGATGCAAAAGCGTCGCGGCGAAGTCTTTTATGCGCGTCCGGAGTTCTGTACCGATAATGGTGCGATGATCGCCTATGCGGGCATGGTACGTCTGAAAGCAGGAAATGATGTCGGGCTTGGCGTAACGGTTCGTCCGCGCTGGCCACTGGCGGATCTGCCGGCGGCGTAAACTGCAACAGCCCGGTTGCTGAGATGCCGCCGGGCTTACTCTTCTTTTTTCTTCTTCAGCTTCGACCAGATTTTGGTTTCCTGGCGGCGCCACAGGCGCTGAATATTGTCATGATGGCGCAGCAGAATCAGACAGGAAAGCATCGCCACCGGGAAGGTGAACTGCGGTTTGAACCACCAGACATAGAACGGCGCGATCAGTGCGCTGACAATCGCGCCCAGTGATGAGTAACCGCTCAACAACACGGTTAAAAGCCAGGTTCCCGCCATGACGCCCGTTAAATCCCAGCCTATCGGCGCAATCGCGCCAAACGCCGTTGCTACGCCTTTACCACCCTGAAATTTAAAAAATACCGGCCAGATATGACCAAGACAGGCGGCGATAGCAATAAGCCCCAGCCAAAACGGGGTTACGCCAAGCGCATAAGCGCCCCAGACGGGCAGCATTCCTTTCAGAATATCGAAAATCAATACCGTTACGGCTGCTCCCTTGCCGCCAATGCGTAAAACGTTGGTCGCTCCGGGATTGCCGGAACCGCTTGCTCGCGGATCGGGAAGACCGGCGAGGCGGCAGACCAGAATGGCGCTGGAGATTGAGCCACAAAGGTACGCAAGGAGGATCATTCCAGGCGCGATTGCACTCATGACGCTGTTCCGTTGTGAAAAAGTCGTTTTATTCTCTGCATCGATGGATAATACGCATAAATTCTGGAAAGTGGTATCCAGTGAATGCGCAAAATCTGCCAGACCGCAGGAAAGATCGGGCCTGGCAGCACAGTGTTGAAACAAACTGCGGGTGGAATGTGATGGATATTGTATTTATTGAGCAGCTTTCGGTAATCACCACTATTGGTGTTTACGACTGGGAACAGACCATTGAGCAGAAACTGGTGTTCGATATCGAAATGGCCTGGGATAACCGTCAGGCGGCGAAAAGTGATGATGTGAATGATTGTCTCAGCTATGCCGATATCGCCGATGCGGTTGTCGGTCATGTGGAAGGGGGACGTTTTGCGCTGGTTGAACGTGTTGCGGAAGAGGTGGCCGAACTGCTGCTGGCGCGTTTTCAGTCGCCGTGGATACGCATCAAACTGAGCAAACCAGGTGCCGTGGCGCGGGCGCAGAGCGTCGGTGTAATCATTGAGCGTGGGTTAAATCTGAAAGAAAGTATTTAAATTCATAATAGTTAAACCAAGCGCTAGTATTCAGGTCATAGATGATGGCCATTCACGGCTACTCCTCGGGGGGCCGTTTTTTATATCTTTTTTAGGGGTTTATTGATGAGCGATCTGCATTCGCTGCTGGTGGCAGCCATTTTGGGTGTCGTTGAAGGATTGACGGAGTTCCTGCCGGTTTCCAGCACTGGTCACATGATTATCGTCGGACATTTGCTGGGATTTGAAGGTGATACAGCAAAAACGTTCGAGGTTGTGATTCAGTTGGGCTCGATTCTGGCGGTTGTCGTGATGTTCTGGCGACGCCTGTTTGGTTTGATTGGCATTCACTTCGGCAAGCAACCGCATGAAGGCACCGGTACGGGACGCCTTTCGCTGATTCATATCATTTTAGGTATGATTCCAGCGGTGGTGATGGGTCTGGTATTCCATGACACCATCAAGTCGCTGTTTAACCCGCTCAACGTGACTTATGCGCTGGTGGTCGGCGGCTTCCTGCTGATTGCCGCAGAAGTGCTGAAGCCGAAAGTGCCGCGCGCGCAGGGTGTGGATGATATGACTTATCGCCAGGCGTTCATTATTGGTTGTTTCCAGTGTCTGGCGCTGTGGCCTGGATTCTCCCGCTCCGGGGCGACCATTTCCGGTGGGATGCTGATGGGCGTTAGCCGCTATGCCGCATCAGAGTTCTCTTTCCTGCTGGCTGTGCCAATGATGCTGGGCGCAACCGCACTGGATCTCTATAAGAGCATGGGGTTTCTCACCACCGGCGATATTCCGATGTTTGCCGTGGGTTTCATCACCGCTTTTATTGTCGCGCTGATCGCCATCAAAACTTTCCTTGAGCTGATTAAACGTATCTCTTTTATTCCGTTCGCGATTTACCGTTTTATCGTCGCAGCGGCAGTGTATCTGGTCTTCTTCTAAGGCTCGCGCCCTCAGTCTGCGGGCTGAGGGCAACGATGCGCTTTCCACTGCGCCAGCGCGGCTATCCGGCGGCGCGTCAACTCTTCGCGAACTTCCGCCCCCTTAAAACCGGCTTCAATCACCGCTTTGGTTGGAACGGCACGAGCCACTTCCCACGCTTCACGCAGTAAACGTCCTTGCGGATAGTCGCAGGCTTCAAAACCGGTACGTCCACGCACATCGGCTTCGCTGGTCAGGGCTATTTGCTCTACGCGCTGCGGTTTACGCCACGCATCAATTGAGTCGAACAACTTCACAATGGTTTTGGGCTGCAAAATGGGGAAGGTGTGGATCAGATCGTGAAACTCCGCCACCAGTTTTGCCAGATCGCGGATCTCGTTTGGTACGCGCAGACGCTGGCACAGCCCTGCGACCAGTTTGACGCCCGCCGGGCCGTGACCATGATGGCGCGGCCAGAGCTCTTTTGGCGTCAGCGCTTTGCCCAGATCGTGACATAACGTGGCGAAACGCACGTCCACTTCCGGGCTGAGCATCGCGGCCATCGTCAGTGTCATCAGCGTGTGAACGCCGGTGTCGATTTCCGGGTGCCACTTCGCCGGAGCGGGCACGCCAAACAGCGCATCGACCTCCGGGAACAGCACCTTCAGCGCGCCGCAGTCGCGCAGTACCTGGAAATAGACCTGAGGATTACGGGCATGCAGCGCGTTCTCGGTCTCTTTCCAGACGCGCTCTGTGGTCAGATGCGCCAGTTCGCCAGCATCGGTCATGGCGCGCATCAGCGACATCGTTTCGTCGGCAATCCGAAAACTAAGGTGAGCATAGCGGGCTGCGAAGCGGGCTACGCGCAGTACGCGCAGCGGATCTTCGCTAAAAGCCGGGGAGACATGACGCAAAATGCGGTTACGTAGATCGTGCTGACCATTAAACGGGTCGATGATGTGCCCGTTTTCGTCCTGCGCCAGTGCGTTGACGGTTAAATCCCGGCGCAGTAAATCTTGTTCAAGGGAGACATCGGGGGCGGCATGAACGATAAACCCGGTATAACCCGAGCCGGATTTACGTTCGGTGCGGGCCAGCGCATACTCTTCGCGGCTTTGCGGGTGGAGAAACACAGGGAAATCGCGACCTACCTGCTGGTAGCCCGCGTTGAGCATCTCTTCCGGCGTGGCGCCGACCACAACCCAGTCTCTGTCTTTGACTGGCAGGCCTAACAACGAATCACGTACAGCACCACCGACCAGATAACTCTTCACACCACTCTCCTCTACACATAAGTCGACAGATAATACGTAAGTGTAGAGAAGATGGCGAATGTCCTTAGCTCATCCAGCGATCTTTGCGCTTGCGGCTTGGGATCATGTGCGGCAACAGCAGGCCGAGGATTAAACCCGCGCCCAGCACGCCGCCGCCATACATAAACCACTGCATAATGATGGTGCGCTGCTTGTCGTCCAGTTGCAGATTCGCCGCGTTCACTTTCTTCTGCGCGACGATTAACTCATTTTTCAGCTTCTGGTTTTCATCTTTCAGGCCGTTGATCACCCCGTCGCTCTGCGCCACTTTTTGCTGCATTTCAGCCGTGCGCTGGTTCCAGGTGTTATCGATATTGTTCAGTTTATCGGTCAACGTCTTGACCTGGTTCTCCAGCTCCGGTACGCGAGTACGCAGGCTTGGCTCTACGTTCAACTCTTTCAGCGGGATCCAGGAGGTGCGCCCGGTGCTGTCGCGCACCTGGCCGTAATCGTTGTTTTGTTGCAGCAGAGTCACTTCCTCGCCGGCATTTACCGTACCGACAAGGCGATAATTATCGCCAGGGCCACTACGTACCCAGGTATTCAGTTCGTCGGAAACATACCGTTTTTCTTCAGCGTGGATCCCAACGGACACACTCAGTGCAACCAGGGTCAATCCAATCAGGCGTAATTTTGGCATCAGGCAGTCATTATTTTCGTTAAATGTGAATGGGAAACAGTGACATCAGTCTGACGACACCTGGCAGGTGGCATCAATCGGAATCTTCCGGGTCAAACTGCGCGCTTATACGAACTTTTGCACCCAGCAAATTGCGCATTGCATGGCAATTTGGCACACAATACTATCTACTGACAAACATCAGGGGCGTTAGTTCGCCGAAATTTTCACTGATGTGACATAACCATAAGTGCAAGGCCATGGCTCAGGAAATCGAATTAAAGTTTATCGTTAATGCCGACAGCGTGGAAACGCTTCGTCACCATCTACATACGCTGACCGAAGAACATATCGCCGCCAGCCAGTTACTGAATATTTACTATGAGACACCTGACAACTGGCTGCGCGGCCATGATATGGGGCTGCGCATCCGGGGTTTTGACGGTCAGTATGAGATGACGATGAAAATTGCCGGACGGGTGATTGGCGGTTTACATCAGCGTCCTGAATACAATATTCCGCTTGCCAGCCCGGAGCTTTATCTGTCGCGCTTCCCTGCCGAAGTATGGCCCGATGGCGAGCTGCCTGCCGATTTACAAGCGCGTACGCGTCCGCTGTTCAGCACCGATTTTTACCGTGAAAAATGGCTGGTCAATGTAGGTGAGAGCCGAATTGAGATTGGCCTTGATCTCGGCGAAGTGAAAGCCGGGGAATCCGCTGAGCCGATTTGCGAGCTGGAGCTGGAGCTGCTGAGTGGCGATCCTGCGGATATCCTTAAGCTGGCGCGCCAGCTAGTGACGCTCTCTGTTTTGCGTCAGGGAAGTCTGAGCAAAGCCGCGCGTGGTTACCATCTGGCGCAGGGCAATGCCCCACGCGAGCGCCGTCCAACGGACATTCTGCAAACCGTCCCGAAGGCCAGCGTTGAGCAAGCTTTTGCTGCCGCGCTGGAACTGGCGCTTTCCCAGTGGCAATACCATGAAGAGTTGTGGGTGCGCGGCAACAACGCGGCAAAGCAGGATGTACTGCGTGCGATTGCGTTAATCCGCCATACGTTGGCGCTTTTTGGCGGTATTGTGCCGCGTAAAGCGAGCGCTCACTTACGTGATTTACTGACGCAGGTGGAAGCCACGCTGACTTCGGCGGTTTCTGCCGACACTGCGGTATGGGATGCGCCTTCGGCAATGGCAAAACTGCTGTTGACCGAGTGGCTGGTAACGCAGGGCTGGCGCGCCTTCCTTGATGAAAAAGCGCAGGTAAAATTTGCCGATTCATTTAAACGCTTTGCCGATGTACATCTTTCACGCAGTGCGGCGGAGCTGAAAAAAGCCTTCGCACAACCGCTGGGCGACAGCTATCGCGACCAGTTGCCACGCCTGGCACGTGACATCGACAGCGCATTGCTGCTGGCAGGCCATTACGATCGCGCGCTGGCAAACGAATGGCTGGAGAACTGGCAGGGGCTGTACCACGCCATTGAAACGCGCCAGAGAATCGAGATCGAACACTTTCGTAATACCGCAATTACGCAGGAGCCGTTCTGGCTGCACAGCGGAAAACGCTAACTAAAGGATACTTCGGATGCCGCATGCCTCGCCGTTATCGCAGCACTGGCACACTGTGCTTTCCCGTCTGCCGGAGGTGCTAACCGCACAGCCACTCAGTGCGCAGGCGCAGTCAGTACTCACTTTTAGTGATTTCGTTCAGGACAGTATCATCACATATCCTGAATGGCTGGCCGAGCTGGAAAGCGCGCCGCCGCAGGCAACGGAGTGGCAGCACTACGCGCAATGGCTCAGTGCGGCACTGCGGGATGTCACGGATGAAGCGGCACTGATGCGCGTTCTGCGCCAGTTCCGCCGTCGGGTAATGGTGCGTATTGCCTGGGTGCAGGCGCTGCGGCTGGTGGCAGAAGAAGATGTCTTGCAGCAACTGAGCGTGCTGGCGGAAACGCTGATCGTCGCCGCGCGCGACTGGCTGTACGACGCCTGTTGCCGCGAATGGGGAACGCCCTGTAACCCGCAGGGCGTTGCGCAGCCGATGCTGATTTTAGGCATGGGCAAACTTGGCGGCGGCGAACTCAATTTCTCTTCCGATATCGATCTGATCTTCGCCTGGCCGGAAAACGGGGCAACCCGTGGCGGCCGGCGCGAGCTGGATAACGCTCAGTTCTTCACCCGCCTGGGGCAACGGCTGATCAAGGTACTCGACCAGCCAACGCAGGATGGTTTTGTCTATCGCGTAGATATGCGTTTACGCCCCTTCGGCGATAGCGGCCCGCTGGTGCTCAGCTTTGCCGCGCTGGAGGATTATTACCAGGAGCAGGGGCGCGACTGGGAGCGCTATGCGATGGTGAAAGCGCGCATTATGGGCGATAACGACGGTAAACACGCCCGTGAGCTGCGTGCCATGCTGCGTCCCTTTGTTTTCCGCCGCTACATTGATTTCAGCGTGATCCAGTCGCTGCGTAATATGAAAGGCATGATTGCCCGCGAAGTCCGCCGCCGTGGCCTGAAAGACAACATTAAGCTGGGCGCGGGTGGCATTCGTGAAATCGAATTTATCGTGCAGGTTTTTCAGTTGATTCGCGGTGGCCGTGAACCGGCGCTGCAATCCCGCTCACTGTTGCCAACGCTGGAAGCCATCGATCAGCTGCACCTGTTACCTGAAGGCGAAGCTGGCAGGTTACGGGCGGCCTACCTTTGGTTACGGCGTCTGGAAAACCTGCTGCAAAGCATTAATGACGAACAGACGCAGACCTTGCCGGGCGACGATCTCAACCGCGCCCGGCTGGCCTGGGGAATGGGCGTGGCAAGCTGGGATGAACTCAGCAGTACGCTGGAAACGCATATGGCCGCTGTACGTCGCGTCTTCAATGAGCTGATCGGCGACGACGAGAGCGACTCGCCGGAAGATGTGCTTTCCGAAAACTGGCGTGAACTGTGGCAGGATGCGCTGCAGGAAGATGACACCACGCCGGTGCTGGCACATCTTTCCGATGACGATCGCCGCCGCGTAGTGGCGCTGATTGCTGATTTCCGTAAAGAGATGGATAAGCGCACCATCGGCCCGCGCGGGCGCCAGGTGCTGGATCATCTGATGCCGCATTTGCTGAGCGATGTCTGCTCGCGAGACGACGCGCCAGTGCCGTTGTCGCGCCTGACGCCGCTGCTGACAGGCATCATTACGCGTACCACTTATCTTGAACTGCTGAGCGAATTCCCCGGCGCGCTGAAGCATCTTATTTCCCTTTGTGCGGCATCGCCGATGGTGGCCAGCCAGCTGGCGCGTTACCCAATCCTGCTCGATGAGCTGCTCGATCCCACTACGCTTTATCAGCCGACGGCGATGAACGCCTACCGCGACGAACTGCGGCAATATCTGCTCCGCGTGCCGGAGGATGATGAAGAGCAACAACTGGAAGCGCTGCGGCAGTTTAAACAGGCGCAGTTGCTGCGCGTCGCCGCGGCGGATATTGCCGGTACGCTCCCGGTAATGAAAGTGAGCGATCATCTGACGTGGCTTGCGGAAGCGATTATCGATGCGGTAGTGCAGCAGGCATGGGGACAAATGGTGGCGCGTTATGGTCAGCCAATGCATCTGCGCGATCGGGAAGGGCGTGGGTTTGCCGTCGTTGGATACGGCAAACTGGGCGGCTGGGAGTTGGGTTACAACTCCGATCTCGACCTGGTCTTTTTGCACGATTGCCCGATGGATGTGATGACCGACGGCGAGCGGGAGATCGATGGCCGCCAGTTCTATCTGCGTCTTGCCCAGCGCATCATGCACCTGTTCAGCACACGCACTTCGTCCGGCATTCTCTATGAAGTGGATGCGCGCCTGCGCCCGTCCGGCGCGGCGGGAATGTTAGTGACGACCACCGAATCCTTCGCGGATTACCAGAAAAATGAAGCCTGGACGTGGGAACACCAGGCGCTGGTGCGCGCGCGCGTGGTGTACGGCGATCCGCAACTGGCCGTGGAGTTTGATGCCATTCGCCGCGATATTCTGATGATCCCGCGCGATGGCGCAACATTGCAAACCGAGGTGCGCGAGATGCGCGAGAAGATGCGTGCTCACCTTGGTAACAAGCATAAAGATCGCTTCGATCTGAAAGCCGATGAAGGCGGTATCACCGACATTGAGTTTATCGCTCAGTATCTGGTGCTGCGCTATGCGCATGACAAACCGAAGCTGACGCGCTGGTCTGATAACGTGCGCATTCTGGAAGGGCTGGCGCAGAACAACATCATGGATGAACAGGAAGCGCTGGCGCTGACGCAGGCTTACACCACGCTGCGCGATGAGTTGCACCACCTGGCATTACAGGAGTTGCCGGGGCATGTGGCGTTGTCGTGTTTTGTCGCCGAACGCCAGCTGATCAAAACCAGCTGGGACAAGTGGCTGGTGGAACCGTGCGCTCCGGCGTAAGTATGATATTATCGCGCGCAAATTTTGTATCTCTCAGGAGACAGGAATGAAAGTGACGCTGCCAGAGTTTAACCAGGCGGGTGTAATGGTGGTTGGCGATGTGATGCTGGACCGTTACTGGTACGGGCCAACCAGCCGCATCTCTCCGGAAGCCCCGGTGCCGGTGGTGAAAGTCGATACGATTGAAGAACGCCCGGGCGGCGCGGCGAACGTGGCGATGAACATTGCTTCGCTGGGCGCAACGGCGCGTCTGGTGGGTCTGACAGGTATTGATGATGCGGCTCGCGCACTGAGCAAGGCGCTGGCGGATGTCAATGTAAAATGCGACTTCGTTTCTGTTCCCACTCATCCCACCATTACCAAACTGCGCGTTCTGTCGCGCAACCAGCAACTGATCCGCCTGGACTTTGAAGAAGGGTTTGAAGGCGTCGATCCCCTGCCGATGCATGAGCGCATCAGCCAGGCGCTCGGCAGCATTGGCGCGCTGGTGCTTTCTGATTACGCCAAAGGCGCGCTGGCCAGCGTTCAGCAGATGATTGCGCTGGCGCGTAAAGCGGGCGTGCCGGTACTGATCGATCCGAAAGGCACTGATTTTGAGCGCTATCGCGGCGCTACGCTGCTGACCCCGAACCTGTCGGAGTTTGAAGCGGTGGCCGGGAAATGCAAAAACGAAGACGAGATCGTTGAACGCGGCATGAAAGTGATTGCCGATTACGACCTTTCTGCGCTGCTGGTGACCCGCTCCGAGCAAGGTATGACGCTGCTGCAACCGGGCAAAGCGCCGCTGCACATGCCGACCCAGGCACAGGAAGTGTATGACGTGACCGGTGCCGGCGATACGGTGATTGGCGTGCTGGCAGCAACGCTGGCGGCGGGTAATTCGCTGGAAGAAGCCTGCTACTTTGCGAACGCAGCCGCAGGCGTAGTGGTTGGTAAACTCGGTACCTCAACGGTATCGCCTATCGAGCTGGAAAACGCCGTGCGCGGCCGTGCAGAAACCGGCTTCGGCGTGATGAGCGAAGAAGAGCTGAAAGCGGCAGTCGCTGCGGCGCGTAAGCGCGGTGAAAAGGTGGTGATGACGAACGGAGTCTTCGACATTTTGCACGCCGGGCATGTCTCTTATCTGGCGAATGCGCGCAAGCTCGGCGATCGCCTGATTGTTGCGGTTAACAGCGACGCTTCCACCAAACGGCTGAAAGGCGAAACCCGCCCGGTGAACCCGCTGGAGCAGCGCATGATCGTGCTGAGCGCGCTGGAAGCGGTGGACTGGGTTGTATCGTTTGAAGAAGATACGCCGCAGCGTCTGATTGCCGGAATTTTGCCGGATCTGCTGGTAAAAGGTGGCGACTACAAAGCGGAAGATATTGCGGGCAGCAAAGAAGTCTGGGCTAACGGCGGGGAAGTGCTGGTGCTCAACTTTGAAGATGGTTGTTCAACCACCAATATCATCAAAAAGATCCAGAAGCAGGGCGATTAAACCTGTTATCGGGCCTGCATAATGAGCAGGCCCGGAAAGCGCTCGCGCCATTCGGCGCAAAAGCTATTACGCCTGATCGTCTACCGGTGGAATGGCCGGAGCGGGTTTGACTTCTGCGCTTTTCCCCTGATTTTCGAGTTCACTCAGGCGTTGCTCCAGCAGCGCCAGTTTCTCGCGGGTGCGCAGCAATACCTGCGTTTGCACGTCAAACTCTTCGCGGCTCACCAGATCCAGGCGAGTTAACTGTGCCTGTAACGTCTGACGAATTTTCTTTTCCACATCTTCCCCGAACTCACGGATCCCCTTGGGCATGGATTCGTGAACCTGACGCGCAATCTGTTCAATTTTCTTTGGGTCAATCATTTTAGGTTCCCTGCTCGGATAGGCTCAATAAGTCATTGTAGTGTGATAAACCCAGGTGATAAACCAGAATTGTTTGAAGCTTATGCATTGCCGAAGATTATCAATGGCGTTATAGTTATCCCGCTTATTCTCAGGGCGGGGCGAAATTCCCCACCGGCGGTAAATCAGCAGATGCTGAAAGCCCGCGAGCGCTTCAGGCTAACGTTTGAAGGTCAGCAGATCCGGTGTAATTCCGGGGCCGACGGTTAAAGTCCGGATGGGAGAGAGTAACGAATCTGTCGGGCAATGACGCCCGCTCGCGTTATTTTTTTGCCGCATTGCGACACTCCTAAGACTGCCCTGATTCTGGTAACCATAACTTTATTGAGGTCTTTTACCATGAATCAGACGCTGCTTTCTTCTTTTGGCACGCCTTTCGAACGTATTGAACATGCTCTCGCCGCGCTGCGCGAAGGCCGTGGTGTGATGGTGCTCGACGACGAGGACCGTGAAAATGAAGGCGATATGATTTTCGCCGCAGAAACCATGACCGTTGAGCAAATGGCGCTGACTATTCGCCACGGCAGCGGCATTGTTTGCCTGTGCCTGACCGACGAACGCCGGAAACAGCTCGATCTGCCGATGATGGTCGAGAACAATACCAGCGCCTACGGCACCGGTTTTACCGTTACTATCGAAGCGGCGCATGGCGTAACAACCGGTGTTTCGGCGGCTGACCGTCTTACCACCGTTCGCGCGGCGATTGCCGATGGCGCGAAACCTTCCGATCTGAACCGTCCTGGCCACGTTTTCCCGCTGCGCGCGCAGCCTGGCGGCGTATTGACCCGTGGCGGTCATACTGAAGCAACGATCGATTTAGTGACGCTGGCGGGTTTTAAACCGGCGGGCGTGCTGTGTGAATTAACCAATGATGATGGCTCAATGGCGCGTGCGCCGGAGTGCATCGAATTTGCTAAGCAACACAATATGGCTGTTGTGACCATTGAAGATCTGGTGGCTTACCGCCAGGAACATGAGCGTAAAGCCAGCTAACTTGCGTTAGTGATAAAAAATCCGCGGCCGAAAGCTGCGGATTTTTTTTGCCTGTCCTGCGTCAATGTTTGTCGCATTTATAATATTCACGCATTGAAATTTCGCGGTGCTACTTATAAAGTGGTACCTGCTCTACGGACATAAAAAACAGTTTTAAAGTATTATAATTCATTAAGTTAACGCTATTTTGTCATTGGTTTGTTAACCAATGTTTGCCGGAAATAAGGGAGGCAATATGTTTATCTCATGGTACTGGCTTCTGGCGATTATCATCGTCGTTTTCGGCTATGTCCACGTACTTAAACGCCATTGCAAAGCCTGCCGCCACGATCGCGAAGCGATCTATAAAGCTTATCAACGGGTGCTCGAAGAGCTGAAGAAAACTCGCCGCGTCGGGCAGGGCGAATAAGACGCGCCTGCCCTCTGCAAGAGCGTCCCGATCCTCAGCCGCTAAATCCCATCGCCTGCAACGCCACAAGGCTTAAGCCCATCACCGACATACCGCACAGCACGCCATAGCTGGGATTGTTGTTGGGATCGATCTCTTTCGCCAGCGGCATCAGTTCATCCACCGACAATGCCACCATAATCCCGGCGACGGTTGCCATAATGGCCGCCATCACCACTGGCGAGAGCAGACTGCCGAGGATCAACCATGCCAGGACGCCGCCGAGGATCTCCGCCATCCCTGAGATTCCCGCCCAGAATACTGCGCTGCGTTTTGAACCGGTTGCCGCGTAAACCGGCCCGGCAACCGCAAGTCCTTCAGGAATATTGTGCAACGCAACCGCAAAGGCGATACCGAGGCCTAATTCCAGGTCGTTACTGGCGGTGACATAGGTGGCGATGCCTTCCGGGAAGTTATGGAGACTGATACCCATCGTCAGCAAAATGGCGGTACGGCGCAGGCCGCGCGGAAAGGTTCGCTGCGTACCCTGCATTAAATCCTGCGGGTGTGCATGGGGTAACATGCGATCCAGCGCGAAATACCCCAGCAGGCCCACGACAAACATGCCATAGCCGAGCATCGGTGACATATTTTCCGTCGCCAGTGCAGCGGGCAACATCTCCATTAACGAAATCAATAACATGATTCCGGCAGCAAAGCCGAGCGAGAACGCCAGTACGCGGTTTGATGGTTTCTGACCTAACACGCCAAGAATCGCGCCGATAAAGGTCGCTGCGCCAGCCAGGATGGTCAGAATCAACGGTACCGACATGAATTACTCCTTTGTGATAATCATTCTCATTAATGTAAGAGTTTGTTACCTGAAAAGCGAGGCCGGAGCCTTATCTTTACTTGATGCTTACATTCAAAATTACTGAAGATCTTCATCATGGTTATCTGAGTTCTTCGCACCATGAAAAGGCGTAATGTGTCGTTATCAAATTGACACACTCAGTAAGGATATCACCATGTCTGCACCTCGTATGCCAGCACTGTTCCTGGGCCACGGTAGCCCAATGAATGTTCTGGAAGATAACGTTTATACCCGCGCCTGGGGAATGTTAGGCGAGACGCTGCCGCGCCCGAAAGCGATTGTGGTGGTATCCGCCCACTGGTTTACCCGTGGTACTGGCGTTACCGCGATGGAAGCGCCGAAAACTATCCATGATTTCGGTGGTTTCCCGCAAGCGTTGTACGATACTCATTATCCGGCACCGGGTTCGCCGGAACTGGCTCAGCATCTGGTTGATTTACTGGCACCTGTGCCCGTTGTGCTTGATAAGGAAGCCTGGGGCTTTGACCACGGCTCCTGGGGCGTGCTGATTAAAATGTACCCGAATGCCGACATCCCGATGGTGCAACTCAGTATCGACAGCACGAAACCCGCAGCATGGCATTTTGAGATGGGCCGCAAGCTGGCGGCGCTGCGTGATGAGGGCATTATGCTGGTGGCCAGCGGCAACGTGGTGCATAACCTGCGTACCGCGCGCTGGCATGGCGAAAATACGCCGTATCCGTGGGCCACATCGTTCAACGATTATGTGAAAGCGAACCTCACCTGGCAGGGCCCGGTTGAGCAGCATCCGCTGGTAAATTACCTCGATCATGAAGGCGGATCGTTATCTAACCCAACCCCGGATCACTACCTGCCGCTGCTGTACGTGCTGGGCGCATGGAACGGCACCGAGGCCATTACTATCCCGGTAGACGGTATTGAGATGGGTTCGCTGAGTATGCTTTCGGTTCAGGTTGGTTAAAATAAAGGGTGGCTCTGGCAGCCACCCTTTTCATTCTCCTGGATGTGGAAAAATTCGAGGAAGATCGCAAAAAATCACATCTGAAATACGGTTTTTTTGAAAATAAAAAGACCTGTGCTGCAAAAATAAAACGCTGTGCTGAATTTACTCTTTTTTGTGAACATTATCGTCGCAAGAATCCCGCCGAGTGACTACTCTCAAAGAGTCTAATGTCTCAGACAATCCCATAAAAATTATCTGGTGTTGTACCTCGAACCCCTGTTCGTGGTCGCTCTTATTTACCTAAAAAGCAGTAAACCTCTGGAGACACGGAAATATGAATTCAGCGAAAACCTTACTAAAAGTCTGTATTAGTTCCGCTCTGCTGTTTATCTCTCACGCCTCTTTAGCCCAAACTTTTCGTGCAGCCGATGTTCACCCGGCAGATTACCCCAATGTTGTTGCGGTAAAACATATGGGAGAAAAACTCAGTGCAGCTACGGATGGTCGACTGGATATTAAAACCTTTCCTGGCGGTGTGTTAGGCGATGAGAAACAAGTTATTGAACAGGCGCAAATCGGTGCAATAGATATTATTCGCGTGTCGATGACGCCAGTGGCAGCAATATTACCGGAGATCAATGTCTTTACGCTGCCCTATATTTTTCGCGATGAAGATCATATGCATAAAGTGCTCGACGGAATGATTGGCCAGGAGATTGGCAATCGCCTGTCGGAAAGCAGTAAATCGCGGTTGGTTTTCCTTGGCTGGATGGATGCCGGTACGCGTAATTTGATTACCAAAGCGCCAGTCACGAAAGCGGAAGACCTGAAAGGGATGAAAATTCGCGTGCAGGGCAGCCCGATTGCGCTTGATACGCTGAAAGCCATGGGAGCCAACTCGGTCGCCATGGGCATTAGCGAAGTATTTAGCGGTATGCAAACCGGCGTGATTGATGGCACAGAAAATAACCCTCCAACCTTTGTTGCGCATAACTATTTACCCGTTGTGAAGAATTACACCTGGAGTAAGCACTTTATTATTCCGGAGCTGTTTTTATTTTCTAAAGTTAAATGGGATAAGTTGAAAAAAGAGGATCAGGAATTGATCCTCAAGCTGGCGAAAGAAGCCCAGGACGAACAGCGTGAATTGTGGAAAACCTACAATCAGAAGTCGCTGGAAGCCATGAAAGCGGGCGGCGTGCAATTCCATGATATGGATACCACCGCCTTTTACGAGGCGACACAATCAGTACGCGATAAATACGGCAAAGACCATCAGGATCTGATGACCCGCATTAAAGACGTGCAATAACAGCTACGGGCAGGGGAAGCCTTGCCCCGATAATTATTTTGTCTGTTATATCTTTATTTTCTGCCGCGGGAAAATCGTTATGGCTGAACGCTATTCGTTGTTGATGGATATCCTTTACCGAATATCAATGTGGATCGCCGGAATTGCGCTGCTGATTATGGTGGCGATTATTCCGCTGGGGATCTTTGCGCGCTACGTAATGAACAGCGCTTTATCCTGGCCGGAACCGATCGCCATTATTTGCATGGTGACGTTTACCTTTGTCGGCGCAGCGGTAAGTTACCGCGCGGGTTCACATATCGCCGTCAGTATGGTCACTGACCGCTTAAGCGAACGCGCGCGTAAGATCTGTTTTGTGGTCGCCGACCTGATGCTGATGGCGATTAGCCTCTTTATTCTCTGGTACAGCAGCGCGCTGTGTGCGGAATTATGGGAGCAGCCTGTTGCTGAATTCCCGTTTTTTACCGCCGGTGAAACCTATTTGCCGCTGCCGATCGGCTCAGCAATCACGTTGCTGTTTATTCTCGAAAAGATGTTGTGTGGCGCGCAATATCACCGATCGGTGGTGATGGTGGGCTCGTCGGGTTAATCCGATCATCCAGTAAGGAACGTTTATGGATGCATTTATTCTCGTTTTTACGTTAGCCATTATGCTGGCGGTGGGTGTTCCGGTCGCTTATGCCGTGGGGATCAGCGCGGTACTGGGCGCATGGTATATTGATATTCCGCTGGAAGCAGTGATGATCCAACTGACCAACGGCGTCAATAAATTCTCACTGCTGGCGATCCCTTTCTTTATTCTCGCCGGAGCGATTATGGCCGAGGGCGGTATTGCGCGTCGGCTGGTGAATTTTGCTTATATATTTGTCGGTTTTATTCGCGGCGGCCTGTCGCTGGTGAATATCGTTGCATCGACATTCTTCGGCGCAATTTCCGGATCATCGGTTGCAGATACTGCCTCGATCGGCTCGGTGATGATCCCGGAGATGGACAAAAAAGGGTATCCGCGCGATTTTGCTGCGGCCGTAACTGCCAGCGGCTCGGTACAGGCGATCCTGACGCCTCCCAGTCATAACTCGGTAATCTATTCGCTGGCAACCGGCGGCACAGTCTCGATTGCTGCGCTGTTTATCGCCGGGATCCTGCCGGGATTGCTGCTGAGTTTTACTCTGATGGTGATGTGCGTGGCATTTGCCCACAAACGCGGTTATCCGAAGGGAGAGCGCATACCGTTTCGCCAGGCGTTAAAGATTTTTGTTGATACGTTATGGGGGCTGATGACGGTAGTGATCATCATGGGTGGCATTCTCTCGGGGATCTTTACCGCCACGGAGTCAGCGGCAATTGCCTGCCTGTGGGCTTTCTTCGTCACTATGTTTATTTACCGCGATTACAAATGGTCGGAGTTACCGAAGCTGATGTATCGCACCGTAAAAACGGTGAGCATTGTGATGATCCTGATTGGTTTTGCCGCTGCATTCGGCGCGATCATGACCTACATGCAGCTTCCTGCCCGCATCACCGAAGCGTTCACCAGCATCTCGGATAACAAGTACGTTATTCTGATGTGCATCAATATCATGCTGTTACTGATTGGCACGCTGATGGATATGGCACCGCTGATCCTGATCCTCACGCCGGTGTTGCTGCCGGTGACAAATGCGCTGGGGATCGATCCGGTGCACTTCGGCATGATTATGCTGGTCAACCTCGGCATTGGGTTGATTACGCCGCCGGTGGGATCGGTATTGTTTGTCGCCAGCGCGGTGAGTAAACAGAAGATCGAGCAGGTGGTGAAAGCGATGCTGCCGTTCTATGCGATCCTGTTCTTCGTGCTGATGCTGGTGACTTATATTCCGGCGATCTCGCTGTTTCTGCCGAAACTGTTTGGCGTACTTTAGGGATGTCGACTGGGCCTGTAAAAACAAACCCGGCGCGTTTGGCCGGGTTGTTATTGTCACCACGTAGATGCTCTTTTACGTTATTCGGTAAAGATATGCGGATAGAAACGTGACAGGTCCTGGGTGATCAGCGCGCGATCTTCACGAATGCCGATTCCTGCGGGTTGATCGTTGATCAGCCAACTGCCGATCAGCGTATAACTGTCGCCGAATTTTGGCAGCGGGTGGAACTGCTGCACAATCATGCCCTCTTCGCCGTACGGCCCTTCAACCGCCTCGACCGTTTTTCCGTTCTCAACGATCGACACATTTGCGCCTTCACGGGAGAAAATCGGTTTCACGACGTACTTTTCCATTTGCGGATAATTGTCTTCGGCAAAATACGCAGGCAGCAGATTGGGATGATTGGGGAACATCTCCCACAGCAGCGGCAACAGCGCTTTATTGGAAATAATGCTCTTCCAGGCGGGTTCCAGCCAGCGAACACCGGCATCTTCCAGCTTGGTGGAGAACATTTCGCGCAGCATGTATTCCCACGGATAAAGCTTGAACAGGTTGCCAATCACCTGATCCTGAAGGTCGGTAAACTGGCCTTTCTCGCCAAGGCCGATATCCTCGATATAGAGGAACTCCGACGCCAGCTCCGCTTCTGCCGCGCAATCCTGCAAATACTGCACGGTACCGCGATCTTCAACGGTATCCCGGCAGCAGGTGAAGTGCAGCAACTGGAAACCGTGCTGCTCGCGAAGCTCGGCGAAACGCGCAATGAGCTGCTCTTGCAGGCTGTTGAATTGATCGCTGCCCGCTGGCAAGTTTCCGGCGTTAAGCTGGTCTTCCAGCCAGATCCACTGGAAAAAAGCGGCTTCATACAGAGACGTTGGCGTATCTGCATTATTCTCCAGCAATTTGGGTTCGCCCACGCCATCCCAGGCGAGATCGAGACGCGAATAGAGCGACGGTTGCTGCGTTGCCCAGGACTGGCGTACAAAGCCCCAGGTGTGTTTTGGAATGCGGAATTTGGCCATCAGCTCGTCGCTGGCAACCACTTTTTCCACCACTTTCAGGCACATCTGGTGCAGCTCAGCGGTAACGTCTTCCAGCTTCTCAACCTGAGCAAGCGTCAGCTTGTAGTACGCGTCTTCACACCAGTACGGTTCTCCGTACATGGTGTGAAAATTAAAACCATATTCGGTGGCTTTTTCGCGCCAGTCCGGGCGTTCGGTAATTGCGATTCTTTCCATGACCATCAACCGCCCATCGAGCGGGTCGGCGTACCGCTTACGCGGCGCTGCATCGTGTTCTGCTTCGCAACAGACTCACCAAAGCCGCCACGGGTCACCGTGGTTGTGGTCGCCGGTTTTGGCGCCATCGCTGTTTTCGGTACGGTCATGGTGCGGCCCGGCTGCGCTGCGCCATAGCCTTTACCGGATGCATCAGTGTACTGGCCGTAAGCCGGGCTTGCCGGATTACGCGAGCTGAACAGCGGCTGCTGGGCAAAACCTGCGCCACCGCCCATCAGGCGGCCCATCATATAGCCCGCCATCAGCGGCATCCAGAAGCTGCCACCGGACTGTGCCTGTGCCTGATTTTCCGGCGCCATGCCCGCCTGAACCGGCGTCTGCTGGCACTGGCCTTCACCGAATTCTGCCACGCAGTCTTCGCGCGTCGCGTATTTCGGCGCCGTACGCTCAGCTTCTTTCAGCGCGTTGTTGTACGCGGTTTTACACTCAGCGCTTTTCCCCGGGTTTGCCGACGAACAATCGTCCGCATTCTGGTACAGGGAAACCGTTTCGTCGCTTTTTTCACAGCCTGCCAGCATGAAAACGGCAGTCACCGCCAGTGCGACAGGTGTTAAATGACGTGCGCTCCAGCTTTTGCGGAACGTCGCGTGTTGGATGTTTTTTGTCCGTTTCATTGTTATCTTCCTGGATCCCAAAGGCATATGTAAAACGCTCAGGATAGAGGATGAGTGGTTGAAGTTAAAGCGAGGAGGGGAGGCCTTTACGTTGCCTTACGTAAAAACGGGGGCTGGATTGCCCCCGTTGCGGATTGGTGCTGATTAGCGTTTAACGCTGGTGCGTGCTGCGGCAGGCTGTACGTTGCCGTTGAAGTTATCAACGCTTGCATCCTGCTGCGGGTTCTCCGGTGCGACGCTTTCCGGCGTCGTGGAGACGTTTTTACCCAGCGAGTTGTTCAGCGCCTGCAAATCCTGCTCGTTCAACGTACCCAGCGCTGATTTGATATTCAGCTCATTGATCAGGTAGTTATAACGTGCGCTGGAGAGCTGCTGTTTGGCGTTATACAGCGTGGTGGTCGCATCCAGCACATCAACAATGGTACGCGTACCCACGGAGTAACCTGCTTCCATCGCATCCAGGGAGCTTTGGGCAGAAACAACCGCTTGTTTGTAGGCGTTGATGCTGCTGATAGACGCGTTCACGTTGTTGAAAGAGGAGCGCACGTTCTGTACGACGCTACGATGCGCGCTTTCCAACTGTTCGCTTGCGCCAACAAAGTTGTACTGCGCCTGTTTAACCTGTGACGTTACCGAACCACCGCTATAAAGCGGCAGGCTGAAGCTCAGGCCAACAGAGTTCTGACCGATGTCCCGATCCGCATAGGAGGAGGAGGAAACTGCGTTGCCACGTGTCGCGGAACCGCTGTATTTGGTATTCGAAACGCTGGTGGACGCCGTTAAATTAAGTGTTGGCAGATGGCCGTCCTGCGCCTGGCGGATTTGCTCACGCGCCAGATCCTGGCTCAGACGCGCCTGCAGCAGCGTCAGGTTACGGCTTTCCGCTTCCTTCAGCAGAGCGTTCACCGGTTTCGGTTTGTCGGTTTTAAAGCCGTCGACATTCAGTGACGCCAGCTCCGGATAGTAGTTGCCGGTAACCTGACGCAGTGATTCCAGGGCATTGTCGAGGTTGTTGCGGGCGGTCACTTCGTTCGCCAGCACGCTGTCATACTGGGAACGGGCGTTCTGTACGTCGGTAATGGCGACCAGGCCAACGTTAAAACGCTGGGTGGTTTGATCCAACTGACGGTAAATCGCCTGTTTCTGCGCTTCCGTGTAGGAGAGCGCATCAATCGCGCTCAGCACGTTAAAATAGGCAGTCGCCGTGTTCAGAATCAGGGTTTGCTGATCGGTTTGCCAGGTGACATCCTGAATGCCAGCCGTTTTTTCTTGCAGCGTCAGCGCGCGCCATTTCGACATATCAAAAATAGTTTGCGTCAGTTGCAAAGAGCCACTGGTTACATTCGAATCGACACCATTACTATCACGAAAGCCATTGGTATACGTATAATCAGCGCCCAAACCGAGCTGAGGTAATAAAGGGCTGCGCGCTTCATTAATTTTCTCAAAGGCGGCATCGCGATCGGCGGCGGATTTACGCAGATCCGGGTTACTCAAACGAGCCTGCTGGTATACCTGAAGCAGGTTTTCTGCCTGGCTCATGGTGCTGAAACCGGTGAGGCTCAGACCGATAAGGAGGGAGAGCAATTTCTTCATTTGCATTCCTTGTTGTGAAGCAGTATTAGCGCTGGTCTAAATTGGGAAAAATAATCGCCGATTCTAGCAGAAACGGGCATCGCCTCAGCTTGGCGTTCCGTGCCATTGGCATAAATTTGCACCAATGTACCATATAGCGCTTGCAACAGTAATTAAACGGGTCTGAAATCCAGATTTTTGTCATTATTTTCGAATGAGATGCCGCCAATGAGTAAGCCAATATCACCCGAAATGACTTTCACAAAAAACGATGTAGAAATTATTGCACGAGAAACACTCTATAGCGGTTTTTTTTCGCTTGATCTTTACCGCTTTCGCCACCGTTTATTCAATGGTGAGATGAGCGGCGAAGTACGTCGTGAAATTTTTGAACGCGGTCACGCCGCAGTCTTGCTACCCTTTGACCCAGTGCGCGACGAAGTTGTGCTGATCGAACAGATCCGTATTGCGGCATTCGATACCAGCGAAAGCCCATGGCTGCTGGAGATGGTCGCCGGTATGATTGAAGAGGGCGAAACCGAAGAAGACGTTGTGCGCCGCGAAGCTGTTGAAGAGGCGGGGTTAACCGTCGGGCGCGCAAAAAAAGTATTGAGCTATCTGGCAAGTCCTGGCGGCACCAGCGAGCGTTCCGCCGTCTTTGTCGGTGAAGTGGATGCCACTCAGGCCGAAGGTGTTCATGGTCTGGTGGATGAAAACGAAGATATTCGGGTTCATGTGGTGAGTCGGGAGCAGGCTTACCAGTGGGTAGAAGAGGGGAAAATCGATAACGCAGCATCTGTCATCGCCCTGCAATGGCTGCAACTGCATCATGAGAGCTTACGAAACGAGTGGAAAAAATGAAGCGCTATACACCTGACTTCCCTGAAATGATGCGCCTGTGCGAAACCAATTTCGCTCAGTTGCGTCGTCTGTTGCCGCGTAATGATGAAGCGGGCCAAACGGTGAGCTATCAGGTGACTAACGCACAATATCGGTTAACGATAGTAGAAGCGACGCGTTATACGACGCTGGTGGAAATTGAACAGACGGTGCCTGCCGTGAGCTACTGGAGCCTGCCGTCCATGACGGTGCGCCTGTACCACGACGCGATGGTCGCTGAAGTGTGTTCAAGTCAGCAGATCTTTCGTTTCAAAGCGCGTTATGATTATCCTAATAAAAAGTTGCATCAACGCGACGAAAAGCATCAAATTAATCAGTTTCTGGCCGATTGGCTACGTTACTGTTTAGCACATGGAGCAATGGCGATTCCGGTTTGTTAGCGTCATGAAACCTAAGGACACCATTTGGAAAGCCTGTTAAACCTCTCTCTGGCCGGTGAGTCCAGAGTCAGGGTCTTACAAATTACTGATTCTCACCTGTTTGCCGAAAAGCACGAGACGCTGTTAGGGGTCAATACCTGGGAAAGTTATCAGGCGGTACTGGAGGCTATCCAGGCCCAGCAGCGCCCTTGCGATCTGATCGTCGCCACCGGCGACCTGGCACAGGATCACTCCGCTGCGGCTTATCAGCATTTTGCTGAAGGCATCGCAAGATTCACTGCGCCTTGCGTCTGGTTACCGGGTAATCACGATTTCCAGCCCGCCATGTACAGCGCGTTGCAGGATGCGGGAATATCACCGGCAAAACGCGTATTTATCGGCGATCATTGGCAAATTCTACTGCTGGATAGCCAGGTGTTTGGCGTCCCTCATGGCGAACTGAGCGAATTTCAGCTTGAGTGGCTGGAGAATAAACTCTCCGACAGCCCGGAGCGGCACACTTTGCTGCTGCTTCATCATCATCCGCTGCCATCCGGTTGTAGCTGGCTCGATCAGCACAGCCTGCGTAACGCGGGCGAACTGAATAATGTGCTTCAGCGCTTTCCGAAAGTGCGCCACCTGCTGTGCGGGCATATTCACCAGGAGCTGGATCTCGACTGGAATGGCCGCCGCCTGCTGGCGACGCCGTCAACCTGTGTGCAGTTCAAACCGCACTGCGCTAACTTTACGCTCGATACCATTGCACCGGGATGGCGCTGGCTGGAGCTCTATGATGACGGAACGCTGCATACCGAAGTCTGCCGGCTGGAGAGCACGCAGTTCCGCCCCGATACGGCTTCAGAAGGCTACTAATGTCCACTCTTCTCTATCTGCATGGCTTTAACAGTTCGCCGCGTTCGGCGAAGGCCACGCAGTTGTCGCAATGGCTGTCGCAGCACTATCCCGACATCAACGTGCTGGTGCCGCAATTGCCGCCTTATCCCGCTGCTGCAGCTGAATTGCTGGAGTCGCTGGTGCTTGAGCAGGGCGGGCGGCAGCTTGGCGTCGTCGGATCGTCGCTGGGCGGTTACTACGCAACCTGGCTCTCGCAATGCTTTATGCTGCCAGCGGTGGTGATCAACCCGGCTGTGCGTCCGTTTGAGTTACTGGCCGATTACCTCGGCAATAACGAGAATCCCTACACTGGGGAACAATATGTGCTAGAGTCTCGCCATATTTACGAGCTCAAAGTGATGCAAGTTGACCCGCTTGAAGCGCCGGATCTTATCTGGCTGCTGCAACAGACCGGGGACGAAGTGCTCGATTACCGCCAGGCGGTGGCCTATTACGATGCCTGTCGCCAGACTGTAGAAGAGGGCGGGAATCATGCCTTTGTGGGCTTTGAGAATCATTTCACACAGATTATCGATTTCCTTGGGCTGCATTGAGCCAACAGGGAAACGATGCGGTCACTATCTACGAACAAACCATGACGCAATCCTATAACGCTGATGCCATAGAGGTACTCACCGGGCTTGAGCCGGTTCGCCGCCGTCCGGGGATGTACACCGATACCACTCGCCCGAACCACCTCGGGCAGGAAGTCATTGATAACAGTGTCGATGAGGCGCTGGCGGGGCACGCCAAACGCGTGGAGGTGATCCTGCACGCCGACCAGTCGCTGGAAGTTATCGACGACGGGCGCGGCATGCCGGTGGACATTCACCCGGAAGAGGGTGTTCCGGCCGTTGAGCTGATCCTCTGCCGCCTGCACGCGGGCGGTAAATTCTCAAATAAGAACTATCAGTTCTCCGGTGGCTTGCACGGCGTTGGCATTTCCGTGGTGAACGCCCTGTCGCGTCGCGTGGAAGTACAGGTAAAACGTGACGGACAGATTTATAGCATTGCGTTTGAAAATGGCGAAAAGGTCGAGGATCTGCAGGTTATCGGTACCTGCGGCAAACGCAATACCGGAACCAGCGTCCATTTCTGGCCGGATGAGTCCTTCTTTGATAGCCCGCGTTTCTCGGTTTCCCGCCTGACGCATCTGCTGAAAGCAAAAGCCGTACTCTGCCCCGGCGTGGAAATTATCTTCAAAGATGAAGTGAACAACGCCGAGCAGCGCTGGTGTTATCAGGATGGCCTGAACGACTACCTGTGCGAAGCGGTCAACGGCCTGCCGACGCTGCCGGAAAAACCGTTTATTGGCAATTTCTCTGCTGAAACCGAAGCGGTGGACTGGGCGCTGCTGTGGCTGCCGGAAGGCGGTGAGCTGCTGACGGAAAGCTACGTCAACCTGATCCCGACCTTGCAGGGTGGGACGCACGTTAACGGCCTGCGCCAGGGGTTGCTGGATGCCATGCGCGAGTTCTGCGAATACCGCAATATTCTGCCGCGCGGCGTGAAGCTTTCGGCGGAAGATATCTGGGAACGCTGCGCGTACGTGTTGTCGGTAAAAATGCAGGATCCACAGTTCGCCGGGCAGACTAAAGAACGCCTTTCTTCTCGTCAGTGCGCCGCGTTTGTCTCCGGCGTGGTGAAAGATGCGTTCAGCCTGTGGCTGAACCAGAATATTCAGACTGCTGAACTGCTGGCCGAAATGGCGATTTCCAGCGCCCAGCGTCGTATGCGCGCCGCCAAAAAAGTGGTGCGTAAAAAGCTGACCAGCGGTCCGGCGCTGCCGGGTAAACTGGCGGATTGCACCGCGCAGGATCTGAACCGTACCGAGCTGTTCCTCGTGGAGGGTGACTCGGCGGGCGGCTCCGCTAAGCAGGCGCGCGATCGTGAATATCAGGCGATCATGCCGCTGAAAGGTAAAATCCTGAACACCTGGGAAGTCTCTTCGGACGAAGTGCTGGCCTCGCAGGAAGTGCACGACATTTCCGTGGCGATCGGCATTGATCCGGACAGCGACGATCTCAGCCAGCTACGCTACGGCAAGATCTGTATCCTCGCCGATGCGGATTCCGATGGTCTGCACATTGCCACACTGCTGTGCGCGCTGTTCGTGCGTCACTTCCGCGCGCTGGTGAAGCATGGTCACGTCTACGTGGCGCTGCCGCCGTTGTACCGTATCGACCTCGGCAAAGAGGTGTATTACGCGCTGACGGAAGAAGAGAAAACCGGCGTGCTGGAGCAACTTAAGCGCAAGAAAGGCAAACCGAACGTGCAGCGCTTTAAAGGGCTGGGCGAGATGAACCCGATGCAGCTTCGTGAAACCACGCTCGATCCGAACACCCGCCGTCTGGTACAGCTGATCATCAGCGATGAAGATGAGCAGCAAACCACCGCCATGATGGATATGCTGTTGGCCAAAAAGCGTTCCGAAGATCGCCGCAACTGGCTGCAAGAAAAAGGCGATATGGCCGATATCGAAGCCTGATAAACCCCATCACGAAAAAGGGATGCTTAGCGCATCCCTTTTTACTTAGCGGCTCAGGTTCTGTTCGCCCCATGCAAGCGCCGTGTTTATCAGTACGCTCAGCAGCTCGCGAAAGCGTTCGCTCTTCTCTTCGCAGAACGCAAAGCTCGTCTCATCCATATAGCAGCACTGCGCCACTTCCAGTTGTACCGCATGAATGTTCTGTTGCGGTGCGCCGTAATGGCGGGTGATATACCCGCCTTTAAAGCGGCCGTTGAGCACTTTGGTGTAGTGCGGAAACGCCTCGCAGCAGTCCAGCAATGCGCGGCTCAGCTCCGGCGCGCAGCTTGCCCCATCGGCAGTGCCGAAATTCAGATCCGGCAGCTTGCCTTCAAACAGACGCGGAACCACCGATTTGATGGAGTGCGCATCCCACAGCAACACGTAGCCAAAGGTATCGCGCAACCGCGCCAGTTCCTGCGCCAGCGCCTGGTGATAAGGCTGCCATACGTTGTGCAAAATGGCGGCTTTCGTGGCGTCATCCGGCGCTTTGCCCGCTTCGAACAGCGGCTCGCCGTCAAAAAAAGTCCCCGGAAACAGGCCGGTGGTGGCCGTGCTGTATAGCGGTTTGTCATCCGCCGGGCGGTTTAAATCCACGACATAGCGGGAATACCTGGCGCTCAACACACTGGCGCCAAGCTCGCGAATCGGCTGATACAGCAGCGGAATATGCCAGTCCGTATCCTCCAGGCGCTGCGCCCGCGCAGTAAGACCGCGGGCGATCTCCGGCGTCAGGTGCGTGCCAGGATGGGGCATGCTGACCAGCAGCGGCAGCCGACCCTGATGTAATTCGAATCCGTTAGTCATGCCACACTTCCTCCCCCTGATAAATAACCTGTTTCGACAGCGTTCCACCCAGCCAGTAGCTGAGTTCTGCCGGATGAGCAACATCCCACGCGACAAAGCTGGCCTCTTTACCTGCCTGTAGCGTACCGCAGCGATCGCTGATACCTAATGCGCGGGCGGCATGACAGGTCACTCCCGCCAGCGCTTCTTCAGGCGTCAGACGGAACAACGTGCAGGCCATGTTCATCATCAGGCGCAGAGACAACACGGGCGACGTGCCGGGGTTCAGATCGCTGGAAATGGCCATCGGCACCTGGTGCTGACGCAGCAGCGCCACCGGTGGCTGCTGGCTCTCGCGTAAAAAGTAAAAGGCACCCGGCAGCAGAACAGCTGTGGTGCCATGCTCCGCCATCAGCACGATATCCTCTTCACACAAATACTCCAGATGATCGGCGGAAAGCGCGTTGTAGCGGGCGGCCAGACCAGCGCCATGCAGCAGTGAAAGCTGTTCGGCATGCAGTTTTACCGGTAAGCCAAGTTGCTGCGCTTTATGGAAAACCCGTTCCACTTGCTGCGGTGAAAAGGCCAGATGTTCACAAAAAGCATCGACCGCATCGACCAGCCCTTGTGCGTGCCAGGCGGGTAGCCAGTGCTGGCAAATCTCATCGATATAGTCGTCGGCGCGCCCCTGATACTCGCCCGGCAATGCATGCGCCGCGAGACAGGTGCTAAAGATAGTGATTGGCATTTCTGCGCCAAGCGCGCGGATCACCTGCAACATTTTGCCTTCATCGGCAAAGCTGAGGCCGTAGCCGGATTTGATCTCAAGCGTGGTAACGCCATCTTTGCGCAGCGCGTGAATGCGCTTGCGGGCGCTTTCCAGCAGTTGTTGCTGGCTGGCGTTGCGGGTGGCGTTCACGGTACTGATAATGCCACCGCCGGCTGCGGCGATCTCCGCGTAACTCGCGCCGTTGAGACGCATCTCAAACTCCTGGCTGCGATCGCCGCCAAATACGCTGTGGCTATGGCAATCGATTAGCCCTGGCGTAACCAGCCGTCCGTGCAGATCCACTTCACGATCAATCGCATCGTCCGGCTGCGTTCCCTCTTCGCCCAGCCATACAATGCGCGGGCCATCGGTGATCATCGCCGCGTGTGGAATCAGGTTATATTTGCCCGCTTCCATGGTGGCAATCTGGCAGTGACGCCATAAAATGCGCATCCGCGTTCTCCCGTCATGGTTCGGCGCGGCCATCGCCGCGCCGCCAGTTTTACTTTGCAATCATCGGCAGGTTGAGGCCGTGCTCTTTGGCACAGGCGACAGCGGAATCATAGCCTGCATCGGCATGGCGCATCACGCCCGTCGCCGGATCGTTATGCAGTACGCGGGCGATACGTTCTGCCGCTTCATCCGTGCCATCGCAGACGATAACCATCCCCGAATGCTGTGAGAAGCCCATGCCGACGCCGCCGCCGTGGTGCAGGGAAACCCAGGTTGCGCCGCTGGCAGTATTAAGCAATGCGTTCAGCAGCGGCCAGTCGGAAACCGCATCGGAGCCATCTTTCATCGCTTCGGTTTCGCGGTTCGGGCTGGCAACGGAGCCGGAGTCCAGGTGATCGCGGCCAATGACAATCGGCGCCGAGACTTCACCGCGACGCACCATTTCGTTAAACGCCAGCCCCAGACGCGCGCGCTGCCCCAGACCCACCCAGCAAATACGTGCTGGCAGGCCCTGGAAACTGATGCGCTCTTTCGCCATATCCAGCCAGCGGTGCAGATGCGCATCATCCGCGATCAGCTCTTTCACCTTTTCATCGGTGCGATAGATATCTTCCGGATCGCCGGAGAGCGCGGCCCAGCGGAACGGCCCGATACCGCGGCAGAACAGTGGGCGAATATAAGCGGGTACAAAACCCGGGAAATCGAAGGCGTTGCTGACGCCCATCTCTTTCGCCATCTGGCGAATATTGTTGCCGTAATCGAAGGTTGGGATGCCCTGCTGCTGGAAGGCGAGCATCGCTTTAACGTGCTCCGCCATTGAAGCTTTCGCCGCCTGAATCACCACCGCTGGCTCCGTCTTCGCGCGTTCGCGATACTCTTCCCACTGCCAGCCAATTGGCAGATAGCCGTTCAGCGGGTCGTGGGCGCTGGTTTGATCGGTCACGATATCCGGACGAACACCGCGTTTAACCAGTTCCGGTAAGACTTCCGCCGCATTGCCGTGCAGCGCAACAGAGATAGCTTTGCCTTCGCGGGTGTAGCGTTCAATACGCGCCAGTGCATCATCCAGATCCGTTGCCTGCTCATCCACATAACCGGTACGCAGGCGGAAATCGATGCGGGATTGCTGACACTCAATGTTCAGCGAGCAGGCGCCCGCCAGCGTGGCGGCCAACGGCTGTGCGCCGCCCATACCGCCCAGACCAGCAGTCAGCACCCAGCGACCAACCAGTGAACCGTCATAATGCTGGCGACCCGCTTCGACGAAGGTCTCATACGTGCCCTGAACGATCCCCTGGCTACCGATATAGATCCAGGAGCCAGCGGTCATCTGGCCGTACATCGCCAGCCCTTTAGCGTCCAGTTCGTTGAAGTGCTCCCAGTTAGCCCAGTGGGGAACCAGGTTGGAGTTGGCTATCAGTACGCGCGGCGCATTGCTGTGGGTTTTAAACACGCCGACCGGTTTGCCGGACTGCACCAGCAGCGTTTCGTCATCGTTAAGCTGTTTCAGCGCTTCCACCATTTTGTCAAAGCACTCCCAGTTACGCGCTGCCCGTCCAATCCCCCCGTAAACCACCAGCTCTTTCGGGTTTTCCGCGACTTCGGGATCAAGGTTGTTCATCAGCATGCGCAGCGGCGCTTCGGTCAGCCAGCTTTTCGCATTCAATGTCGTGCCGCGCGGCGCTCTGATCTCAACATCACGATAACGGGAAAATTCACTACTCATGCGGTTTACCTTCTTTGTTTGATAGCGGAATAAATGCTTACTGATGTTGTCTTGTATATACATGATAAGCACATATGGTGCCACTTTGATCAATTTATTTATTATCTATATAAAACAGTGAGTTGTAATTATCTGTTTTTTGCGTGGTGTTGGGGGAAGAGATTTTAGCGCGCTTTACTGCACTATTATTGTGCTTAACGGCAGAAAAACGATCATTTTAAGTGCATTCATGCGCTGTTTTATGGCGAGAGAGCAGGGCAATAAAGCAGGATTAATCCGCCAGGTTAGGCTGATTTTATTAACTAAATATAATTATATTATTGTTTTTTATGAATTTTACTTTATGGATATATGTTGCGATTACGTTATGGCACATGGCTTGCAAGTTGTACATACAAGGATATACATAAAGCATTTTTGCATCGCCGTCATAACGGGACGGCAAATGATGACCATAAGGCGTAACGATGATTACTTTCAACAATGTGACCAAGCATTACGACGATGGTACCGTCGTGGTCGATGGCCTGAACTTTGTCGCGCCAGGAGGCAAAATTACCGTGCTGGTAGGGCCGTCGGGCTGCGGCAAAACCACCTCATTACGCATGATCAACCGGCTGGTCGAACCCTCATCCGGCACGATTTTGCTCAATGGCGAATCCACCGCGCAGATGGATGTGGTGCAGTTGCGTCGGCGCATTGGTTACGTGATCCAGAATGCCGGGTTGTTCCCGCATAAAACCATCATCGATAACATCGCTACGACCGCCATTCTTAATGGCGCGGCGAAAAGCAAAGCCAGGGCCAGAGCGGCGGAATTACTGGAAGTGGTCGGCCTGGCGCCGCAACTGGCGAAACGCTACCCGTGGCAACTCTCCGGCGGGCAACAGCAGCGCGTCGGCGTGGCACGCGCGCTGGCGGCCGACCCGGAATTTATGCTGATGGACGAACCCTTCAGTGCAGTCGATCCCGTTGTGCGTGAACAATTGCAGGAAGAATTTCTGCGCATTCAGAAAGAGGTCAGCAAGACCATCATTATGGTCACCCACGATATCGATGAAGCGATGAAACTGGGTGATTGCGTTGCGGTGCTGAAACCCGGCGGCAAGCTGGCGCAACTGGCGACGCCGGGCGAATTGCTGAATGCGCCGCAGAGTGAATTTGTTGCCGATTTCATTGGCCGCGACCGCGGTTATCGCAAACTCAGTTTTCACACCTCCGCACCGCTGACGGCGTTGCAGGCGGAACCGGCCATCGAAATGGGCGCAACCCTTGCGCAGGCGCGTGGTATCAGCGCGCAGCGCTGGCTGCTGGTGACGCAGCAGGGCAAAGCCTGCGGCTGGTTTGACACGCATCAGCAGGTAGCGGTGATTACGCCGGAGAACGTGAATCTCGGCGCGACGTTTTCTCCGCAGGGCGGCACGCTGCGCCAGTTGCTGGATTCGGCGCTCAGCTCTCCCTGCCATCGCGCTGTGGTGGTTGATGAACAGCTTGCCCCGCAGGGATCGCTGGCGCTGGAAAATGTGCTGGATGCCTGCAAGTCGCTGACGCAGGAGGCGCTATGAGATTTGACTGGCTGTGGGGGCAAAGTGACAGGATCCTCAACCTGCTGCTCTGGCACTGCTATTTGTCGATTACGCCGATCCTGATCGGCCTGCTGCTGGCGATCCCGGTGGGCTGGGCGGTTAATAACCTGCCGAAAGTGAAAGGGATCGTGCTGAACCTGTTCGGCTTGCTGTACACCATTCCTTCGCTGGCGCTGTTCGTGCTGCTGCCGCCGCTGCTGAATACGCAGATTCTCGACCCGATCAACGTGGTCGTGGCGCTGACCATTTACAGCTTCGCGCTACTGGTAAGAACCGTGTGCGACGGGCTGGATTCCGTTGCCGAAGATACCCGCCAGTCCGCTTTCGCGCTGGGGTACAAACCGCTACAGCAATTTTTGCAGATCGACCTGCCACTTGCCGTGCCGGTGATCGGTTCCGGGCTGCGCGTGGCGGTGGTTTCTAACGTCAGCATTGTTTCGGTGGCTGCGCTGATTGGCGCACCGCAGTTAGGTTCGCTGTTTACCCAGGGCTTTCAGCTTCAGTTCCTCACCCCGATTATCGCCGGGATTGTGCTGTGCATCGCGCTGGCCTTCATTCTGGATTGCCTGGTGGTGGCGATAACCCGTTCTTTAAGCCGCTGGCAACCACAAAGGGGATAACTGATGAGTGAATGGTTTCTCGATCTCAGCCACTGGTATGGCGACGACGGCATTGTGCCGCTGCTGTTGCAGCATATCGGTTACAGCGCTGCGGCGCTGGCGATTGCCGTTGCCATTGCTTTTCCGGTCGGCTGCTATACCGGCCATACCGGGAAAGGGGAGACTCTGCTGATTGGCACCACCAACGCCCTGCGTTCGCTGCCCTCTTTTGGCCTGATTATTTTGCTGGTGATCCTGCTGGCGGGTTATTTCGAATCGGATATGGCCTTTGTTTTGCCCTGTATTATCGTGCTGGTGGTGCTGGCGCTGCCGCCAGTGGCGCTGGGCGTACATGCCGGGATCCGTTCTGTCGATCCCAGCGTGCATGACGCGGCAAAAGGGATTGGCCTGACGCCGCTTCAGGTGCTGTTGCAGGTCGAGTTGCCCTGCGCAATGCCGCTGATCCTCTCCGGGATCCGCAGCGCCGCACTGCAAATTGTCTCCACCGCGACCATCGCGGCATATGTTTCACTCGGCGGCCTGGGACGATTGATTATCGACGGGCGTGCCGCCAACGACTTTGCGCAGATGACCGCCGGGGCCATCCTCGTCGCGCTGCTGGCATTGATCATTGATCTCTTTTTTTCGCTTTCAGGGAAAGTCGTGGTTTCACCGGGCATCACCCGGAAAACCAAAAACCAGTGATGTTGAGTCCTTTAATTACAGAAGGTTAATAAGATGATTAAGAAACGCTATTTAACGTTGTTCAGTGCCGCGCTGCTGTCTGTCGCTTCTTCTGTCTGGGCTGCTGATGCCGGCCAGAAAGTGATTATTGGTTCGGCGGATTTTCCGGAAAACCAGCTGCTGGCGACCATCTACGCCGGGGCGCTGGAAGCACAAAATATTCCAGTTGAGAAAAAACTCAATATTGGTAGCCGTGAAGTCTATATCCCGGCGCTGCTGGACGGTTCCATCACCGTGATCCCGGAGTACAGCGGCGCGCTGCTGAGCTATCTGGATGCGAAAAATGAAGCGCACAGCTCGGAAGATGTGGCAAAAGCGCTGGCCGCTAAGCTGCCGGAAAAACTGAAAATGCTCAACACTTCTACGGCGCAGAACAGCGATGTACTGGCGGTAACGAAGAAAACAGCAGAAAAATACAAACTGAAAACCATCGATGACCTGAAGCCTGTCGCCGGGCAATTAGTGCTTGGCGGCCCGGCGGAGTGGAAAACCCGTCATGAAGGCGTTCCCGGCCTGCGTGAAGTTTACGGCCTGAATTTCAAAACTTTCAAGGTGCTGGATGTCGCTGGCCCGCTGACGCTGACGGCGCTGAAAAACAACCAGATTCAGGTCGCTGACCTGACTTCCACAACGCCGGAGATCAAAAAAGATCACCTGGTCGCGCTGGAAGATCCGAAGCACCTGTTTGCCGCGCAGAACATCGTGCCGATTGTCGCCAGCAGCACGCTGAACCCGACCATTGAAAGCACGCTGAACAAAATCTCCGCGCAGCTTACCACCGAAGATCTGATTTCCATGAACGAACAGCTTTCTGAGTTCGCCAGCATTGATGATGTGGCGCACCAGTGGCTGGTTAAACACCAACTGAGCAAGTAAGGAACGGCTGCGAGATGACGACGACAACCCGTTCTTCCACGCCGCAGGCGGATGCGGTCACCTTAGGCACTGTTGCCACTACCATTGATGAACTGGTACGCATTGCCGATGGCGCGCCGGTTGTTCTGGCTGATGATGCGCTGGCGCAAATGGATAAGGTCAGCGGCTACATTCACAACGCGATTGCTGAAGGGAAGGTGATTTATGGTCTGACGACCGGCGTGGGAGACCTGGTGACTGAGCGTCTCTCTGCGGATCAAATTGCCAGCGTACAGCTCAATATGCTGCGCAGCCACGCCTGCGGGATGGGGCCGGATCTGTCGGTGCGGGAAGTGCGGGCGATGATGGCGGTGATGCTGAAATCGTTATTGCAGGGTTACAGCGGCGTCAGCGCTGAACTGGCGCAGCGGATGTGCCTGATGCTGAACCGGCAGGTGACGCCGTGGTCACCTGCCAGCGGTTCCGTGGGGTATCTGATTGCTACCGCACATATCGGCTTATCGCTGTTTGGCGAAGGGCAGTGCTGGTATCAGGGTGAGTTGTTGCCCTCCGCCGAAGCGCTGGCGAAAGCGGGCATTGCGCCACGCATTCCCGGCCCACGCGAAGGGCACGCGCTGATCAGCGGCACCTACGAAATTACCGCACTGGCCTGTCTGGCGGTGCGGGATTTCGAGCAGTTGCTGCCGGTCGCGGATATGGCAGGCGGCATGTGTCTCGAAGCGCTGAAAGGCAACACCCGCGGCTATGACGCGCGTCTGCACGCTTTGCGTCCCCATGACGGGCAACAAGAAACGGCGCAGATTTTGCGCCGCTTACTGCGCGGCAGCGAGATCCTTCAGCGTTACCGCGACCACCGGGTGCAGGATGCTCTCAGCTTGCGCTGCATCCCGCAAATCCATGGCGCAGTGCGCGATCAACTGGCGCACTGCCGTCATATCGTCACCACTGAACTCAATTCGGTGACTGACAACCCGGTATTTTTAATCGAAGACGATGCGCTGGCGATTTTGCCTGGTGGCAACGGTCACGGTGCGCCGCTGGCGCTGGCGCTCGATGCGCTGGCGGTGGCTATCGCGCAACTGAGTACCGCGTCGCAAGCGCGTTCTGACCGTATCACTAACGTGCATCTCAGCGGGTTGCCGGCGTTTCTGGTCGGCAAAAGCGGGGCTAATTCCGGGATGATGATCCCGCCGTATGTCGCCGCCGCGCTCGCCGGGGATAACCGCAGCCTGGCGGCGCCCGCCAGCGTACATACGGTTTCCACCTGTGCCGGGCAGGAAGACCATATCAGCATGGGTGTCTCTTCGGCGCGAAAAGCGATGCAGGCGGTGGCAAACGCAGTGGATATCGTGGCTATTGAACTGCTGTGCGCTTGTCAGGCGATTGAATTTCACCGCCCGCTACGCGCCTCGGTGGGGGCGGAACTGACGCTGGCGAAGGTGCGCCAGCAAGTGGCATTTCGTGAAACCGACACGCCGCTGTACACGGATATGCACGCCGTCCGGGATCTGATTGCTGATGGCGAATTGAGCCGCCAGCTCACTTTACTGATTCAGGAGGGAGCTGATGAGTGAAGCCATTAAGCCGCTCAGTGGTGTACGGGTACTCGATCTGTCGCGCGTGTTGGCGGGCCCGTGGTGCGCCTCGCTGCTTAACGATCTTGGCGCTGAAGTTATCAAGATCGAGATGCCAGGCAGCGGCGACGATTCCCGCGCTTTTACGCCGCATATCAACGGCGAGAGCAGCTACTTTATGCAGCTCAACCACGGCAAAAAAAGCGTCACGCTGGATCTGAAAAGCCCGCAGGGCTTAGCGATCCTCAAAGATCTGGTCGCCTGTTCGGACGTGCTGGTGGAGAACTTTCGCCCCGGTGTAACCCAGCGGCTGGGGATTGATTATGCGACGCTACAGGCCATCAATCCGCGTCTGGTTTACGTCAGCATCTCCGGTTTTGGTCAGCAAGGCTCGCTGGCGCATAAAGCGGCTTACGACCATATCATCCAGGCGATTGGCGGCATTATGCAGGTCACCGGCTGGGCAAACGGCGAACCCACGCGCGTTGGCGATGCGATTGGTGATGTGGTCGCCGGGCTATATGGCAGTTGGGCGGTACTGGCGGCGCTGCTTCAGCGTGGCATTACCGGCAAGGGCCAGCATCTGGATGTTTCGATGCTCGATACCATGGTGACGCTGCAAATGGTGTCGTTAACCCAGTGGATCGGCGGCCAGCCCAGCGCAGGGCGGCTTGGTAATGCGCACCCGATCAGCGCGCCGATGGACAGCTACCGGGCGCAGGATGGACATATTGTTATTGCCGTCGCCAACGACAAACTCTTCCGCCAGCTTGCCGGCGCAATGGGAAATCCCGCGCTGGTGGACGATCCTCGCTTTGCCAGCGATCCGCAGCGGCTGGCGCATCAACAGCCCTTGCGGGAAGAGATTGAACGCTGGCTGGCAGATAAAAGCGTCAGCGACGCGCAGGCGCTTCTGGATAGCGCTGGCGTTCCGGCCTCGCCGGTGCTGCGCCTCGACCAGATCCTCGACAGTGATTACGCCCACGAACGTGAGCTGGTGAAACAGATCCAGCACCCGCGAGCAGGCGCGATCTCCATTGTGCCGCAGCCGGTGAAAATGAGTGGTGCGCCGGGCGAACCGGCGCTGATCCCGCCGGTGCTGGGGGAACATACGCTTACAGTATTGCGTGAAGTGTTGGGTATGGATGAGGCAACGCTTGCGCAACTGCAAACGCAGGGTGTGATTTAGGGGAGAACAGCATGTCGCAAATTAATAAAGTGGCGGTGATTGGCGCCGGAACCATGGGCGCACGCATTGCTGTCGTCATGGCCCGCGCGGGTTATCGCGTCAGTCTCTATTCCCGCTCGCAGGAAACGCTGGATAAAGCTCAGGCGATCGTTGAATCGCGGGTCGCCCAGGCCGATGTGCAGTACAGCACGTCGCTGGAAAGCTGCCTGGCGGGCGCGGATATGGTGTCGGAAAACGTGGCGGAAGAGGTGGCGCTCAAACAGCATCTGTTCAGCCTCATTGAGCCACAGGTTTCCGCTGACTGCCTGCTGACGACCAATACTTCCAGCGTCTCCATCACGCAGCTGGCATCGGTACTCAGTAACCCGCAGCGGCTGATTGGTATGCACTGGTTTAACCCGGCGGATACCATGCCGATGATTGAAATTGTGCGTGGCGAGAAAACTGCCGACGACGTTTGCCAGCGCGTTCGCGATTTGTGCGCACAGCTTGGTAAAGAGACCATCACCGTGAATCAGGACATTCCGGGCTTTATTATCAACCGTCTGCAATACGCCATGCTGCGCGAGGCGCTCTACCTGGTGAGCGCCGGGATTGGCTCGGTTGAGGATGTTGACCGTGCAGTGCAGCGTACGCTGGCACCGCGCTGGGCGGCGATGGGGCCAATGAAACTGATGGATTTCGCCGGGCTGGATACGGTTGAGAAAGTCGCCGGGATATTGCTGCCCGCGCTGGATAACAGCACGACGCTGCCGCCCTGGCTGCTGGAGAAAGTCGCCGCGAAACAACTGGGGGTGAAAAGCGGGGAAGGCTTTTATTGCTGGGACGGGCAAAGCGCGGCGGCGGCAATGCGTCACCGTGAAGCGATCGTCACCAGCCTGACGGCAAGGGGTACAGACGATGAGTGATGTTGTGTGCCGTCATGAAGATGCCGTCGCCGTGGTGACGCTGAACCGCCCGCAGAAATATAACGCCCTGACCGCAGAGATGCTGGATGCGCTGGTCACCACGCTTCAGCAGCTTGAGCAGGATCCGCAGGTGCGTGCCATTGTGCTGTTGGGCGGCCCGAAGGCCTTCTCCGCCGGGGCAGATACCGGCACGCTGGCGTCGGCTTCCGCCATCACTTTATGGCGCAGCGGTTTTAGCGAGAAATGGGATCGCATTGCCGCCATCGAAAAACCAGTGATTGCTGCCGTTTCAGGTTATGCGCTCGGCGGTGGGCTGGAGCTGGCGCTGCTGTGCGACATTATTATTGCCGACACCACGGCACAGTTTGGGTTACCGGAAAGCCACATCGGCATTATTCCCGGCGCCGGAGGCACCCAGCGGCTGGTGCGTGCGGTAGGGAAATCACTGGCGATGGAGATGCTGCTTTGTGCCAGACGCATCAATGGCGAGGAGGCGCGCCAGGCGGGGCTGATTAGCCAGTTGGTTCAGCCTGACGAACTGGAAACGCAGGCGCTAAGCGTCGCGCGACAAATCGCCAAAGCCGCGCCGCTGGCGGCCGCGATGATCAAAAAAGCGGTGCTGGCCAGCTACGAAATGCCATTAAGTGCGGGAGTGGCTTATGAGCGGGCGCTCTCGGCGTTGATTGCCGATAGTGAGGATCGTGCCGCCGGACTGGCGGCGTTTCAGAACAGGCAGACGCCGCAGTTTAGCGGGCGTTAACGGGATGTCAGCGTCACGCAGGCGAAAAGCGTGTCGCTGCCTGCGTGGACGGCAACCGTCGCCGGGTTATCAATTAGCAGGCTGTCGTAATGTTGCAGAGTATGGCGTTCACCCTCGACGATAACATCAAGTAAATTCCCGGCATTGAACAGCAGCATTGTTCCCTGTTGATGTTGCCATGCGCCATCGCGCAGCCAGCGCACTGTTGCCTGAGTGGTTTCACGGCGATAAATCACGTTGAAATCGAGTAACGGCCCGCCGACAACCCCGCAAAACACCTCGCTGTCGCCGTTGAAATCCGTCGCCTGAAACGGTGGAATTAACGCGCTGCGCTGGTCATCAACCGTCAGAAACATACCTTCGCCTTCCAGCACGCTGATATTCCGCAGGTAACCGGAGAAACGTGAGAACGCACCGTCTTCGTGGATCGTTGCAACCGATATACGCCAGTCATACTGTTCGCTGGCGGGAAAACGGCACACTTCACGGGTGACGCCCAGGCCATTTTTCCAGCGCATCTCAGCGTAGCCGCTATAAGGTAGGCGCTTCATTTGCGCATGCTTCCTTCCAGGCGGTAGCGCGAACCAGGATAGACCAGGCGCACGCTGGTGACGATTTTTTTGTCCTGACGACCGGTCCAGGTGCGGCGGTTCACTTGCAGGCAGGGGGTGTGCTCATCAATTTCCAGATAAACGCACTCGCTGCGGGGCACGTTCACGGCTTCGATTATATGCTCGCCCTCGACAATCGGCGCGATGGAAGAGAGATAGGCATTCGGGGTGATACGGGTGAAATCCTGTTGCAGATAGTCCGGCACAATCAGCGCATTCACCAGCCTGTCTTCCAGCATCACCGGAACGCCGTTTTCATAATGGCAAATTAGCGAATGGAACAGGCGGCTGCCTTTCGGCAGATTAAAAGCCAGCGCTTGCTGGGCATCTGCATGCAGTTGGGTCAGCTCCAGCACTCTGGCGTGATGGCGATGGCCGCGGCTGGCAATCTCATCGGCAATGTTGTTAATTTCCAGCAGCGCCGACTGTCCGCGCACTTCGGCGACAAAGGTGCCCACGCCCTGCATGCGCACCAGCAGCCCTTCGGCGGTCAGTTCACGCAGCGCGCGGTTAATCGTCATCCGGCTATAGCCAAACTGACTGACCAGCTCGCTTTCGGAAGGCACACGGTAGTTCACCGGCCAGGCACCGCTGTGGATATTGGTTTTGATCATGCTCTTCACCCTTTCATAAAAAGGGGCGGGCTGATCGAGATGCGTCTCGCTTGCGGCTGCTTTAAAAATTTCGCTTTGCTCCATTAACCCTTTCCTCGGCCGGATGACCGTTGAAGTTTACTCTACGCACAATTGGATGTATATATATAAACATGTATATACATCTTAAATAACGGCAGGCGGTGAGGGGATATATGACGGTATATTTCGCGGCAAAAGCATTGTTGCCGCAGGGCTGGGCGGAGAATGTCCGCATTACGGTTTCCGCACAGGGCATCATCACCGCGCTGGAAAGCGGTAGTCAGCCAGACGACAATACGATTCGCCTGGACGGTTTCCTGGTGCCGGGCATGCCAAACCTGCATTCGCACGCCTTTCAGCGCGCAATGGCCGGGCTGACCGAAGTGGTGGGCGATCCAGCAGACAGCTTCTGGACATGGCGCGATTTGATGTACCGGCTGGTGGATAAAATCACCCCCGAGCAGCTGGAAACCATCGCCAGCTATCTGTACATCGAAATGCTGAAAGCTGGTTATACCTCGGTTGCCGAGTTTCACTATTTGCACCACGATCGCGGCGGAAAACCTTATGCCCAGCCTGCCGAGCTGGCGTTGCGTATTTCGCAAGCGGCAAAAACGGCGGGCATTGGCCTGACGTTACTGCCGGTGCTTTACAGCTTCTCCGGATTTGGCGGGCAGCCAGCGACCGCCGGGCAGAGCCGCTTTATTCACGATACGGAAGGCTATCTCGCGCTACATGAGGCGCTGACGTCGCAGCTTGCCGCTGAGCCGATGCAGCGTACCGGGCTGTGCTTCCACTCGCTACGGGCCGTTACGCCGGAGCAGATGCAGCGCGTGCTCAACGCCTGCCTGCAAGCGCAGCCGGTGCATATTCATATTGCCGAGCAGCAAAAAGAGGTCGATGACTGCGTGGCTTGGTCCGGGCTGCGTCCGGTAGAGTGGCTTTACCAGCATATGCCGGTGGATGAGCAGTGGTGTTTGATTCACGCCACGCACCTTACGCCGCAGGAAACCCAACAGATTGCCGCTTCCGGCGCAGTGGCGGGCCTCTGCCTGACCACTGAAGCCAATCTTGGCGACGGTATTTTCCCGGGGCCGGACTATCTTGCGCAGCAGGGGCGCTGGGGGATTGGCTCCGACAGCCATATCAGCGTCAGCGTCAGCGAGGATTTGCGCTGGTTTGAGTACGGGCAGCGGTTAAACAAACGGCGGCGCAACTTGCTTCATCTGCCGGATGAACCTTATATCGGTAATGTGCTGTATCAGGGCGCATTGCAGGGCGGACGCCGCGCGCTGGGGCAGGCGATTGGTCAACTGGCGACCGGCCATCGCGCGGATATGCTGTTGCTCGACAGCCGCGATCCTTTCCTTGCTGCCGCAGGCGATCGTGAACGTCTGAATCGCTGGATTTTCGCCTGTTCGACGAACCCGATAAAAAGGGTGATGACCGGAGGACGCTGGGTGATTGAAGCGGGGCGTCACGCGCAGGAAGAACAGGTGACAGCTGCGTTTATCAAAGTCATGCAGCAACTGGTGGCGTAAGACAAGGGATGCCGGGCGGCATCCCTTTTTGTCTCTTAATCTACGCGGTTAAGCAGCGGCAGCAGGAAGTTCGCTGCTTTCATCGCGCCGTTCGCCGTAATGGTGTGCGGCACGCCAGGCTCAAAATAGGTATCAACATCGACACCCGCCGCGCCAAGCAGTTCGGCAGCGTGCTGGCTCTGCTGATAGTGAATCACCGGATCGCTCGCTCCATGCACCAGCAGCACCGGCGTGTGCGGCGCAGGCTGCCATGGCTGTGCCGAGGCCAGACGACCGGAAAACGCCACCACCGCTGCCAGCGGCCACCGGGCGTTGACCAACGCATCCAGCGACATAATCGCTCCTTGCGAAAAACCGCTCAGCACCAGCTTGTCTCGCCCGGGCTGCACATCGTGTTTCTCCAGCAGGCCATTAATGGTGGCGTTAAAGGCACTGCGGGCTTCGGCAATGCGTGCGGCGCGCGTTTCATCGGTGATGCCGTTAACGCTGAACCACTGGAAACCCGGCCCCATATCAAAAGGCGACGGCCCGTCCGGCGTGGCGATAATCACATCGTCGAGAGTTTGCGACCAGTATTTCCCCAGACCTTGCAAATCCGAGCCACGGCTACCGACGCCATGCAACAGCACAATCAATTTTTTCATTATCGCTTCCTGTCACAGCCCGTAAGCGCGTAAATCCGGCCCTTGTGGAACAATACCATTGGGGTTGAGGGCTTTAATCGAGTAATAACCCTGCTTGATATGGTCAATATTCACCGTCTCGCGAATACCAGGAACTGCCAGCATCTCGCGCAGATAGCGATCCAGATGCGGATACTCCGTCAGCTTACGAAGATTGCATTTAAACAATCCGTGGTAAGCCGTATCGAAGCGAACCAGCGTGACGAACAGGCGAATATCTGCCTCGGTAAGCTGCGTGCCGCACAGGAACGTGCGCTGGACGAGGTGGTTTTCCAGCTTATCAAGCTGGCTGAACACATCGTTCACCGCTTCTTCGTAACTCACCTGGGTGGTGGCAAAACCTGCGCGATAGACCCCGTTATTGAGGTTCGGGTAGATCTCCGCATTCAACTGGTCGATCTCATCGTGCAGGTGCGCCGGATAGAGATCGACCGCGTTATTTGCCAGCGAACCAAAGCCGCTGTTCAGCATACGGACAATGTCGGCCGACTCGTTATTGACGATGGTGTGGGTTTGCTTATCCCACAGCACCGGCACCGTTGCGCGCCCGGTAAAGCGCGGGTCGGCGCGGGTATAGAGCTGGTGCAGCCATTCGGCCTGATTCAGTGTGTCACGGTCGGCGCCTGGGTAGTCGCCAAAGTGCCAGCCTTCATCCAGCAGCCACGGTTCAACCACTGACACGCTGATCACCGATTCCAGCCCTTTCAGCTTGCGGGCAATCAGCGTGCGCGAGGCCCAGGGGCAAATGAGCGCCACATACAGATGGTAGCGGCCAGGTTCGGCGATAAATCCGCCTTCGCCGGTGATACCGGGCGCCCCGTCCGGGGTCACCCAGTGGCGAAAGCTGGAGGTCTGGCGAACAAAACCGCCTTTCTCGTCGGTGGCCTGAACCGGGTGCCAGTCGGCCGTCCATTTACCCTCAATCAGCATGCTGCCTCCGTTAGCCTTTTACCGGGGTGGGCTTCAGGGCAAATTTGCCGTCGCCCGTCAGCGCCAGTGTTAACAGACCAACAATCCAGAAGGCCGGGAACTCCCAACCGCCGTTCGGGTTAGTAAAGAAGAAACCGGCCGGGCCATGAACGGTGAAGATCGCGCCGAGCAGAATCGGGATCAGCACAATCGCCACAATACGTGCGTAAACACCGAGGATCAGGGCAATCGCCCCTACCAGTTCAACCGCCATGGTGACATACGCCAGCCAGCCTGGCAGACCGAGCGAAGCGAAGAACTTCGCGGTGCCCGCTGGGGTGAAGGCGAAAAATTTCAGACTAAAGTGCGCCAGAAACAGAATACCGAGCGCCAGGCGCATAATCAGTGCGGCATAGGGGGTTGTGCGTTGGTCAAACATGGTGGTGTTCCTCTCAGTCAGTTGATGAGAGGAGTGTAAAGTCTTTCCAGCCGGAAAATTATCCGCGTAAAACAGGGATGTTTATTTCCATTTTGGAAATTATCACCATCCCTGTTCCCATTCCGGCTGCAGCGAGAAAACCTCCACCAGAAAATCGATCAGCACGCGGGATTTCTGCGCCAGGTAACGAGCGGGCGGATAAACGGCGAACAACGCCAGCGGCGGGGCTTCATAGGCAGTAAGCACCGGTTTTACGCGCTGCTCTTTCAACGCTTTACCGGCGACAAACACCGGAATGCGCGCTATGCCCAGGCCGGCGCAGGCGGCTTCAAGGCACACTTCAGCGTTGGAAAATTTAATATGTCCGCGCACCGGCTGAAGATGCTGTTGTTTGTGCTCATCGAGAAAAGGCCAGTGCCAGGGATCGCGGAAGTTGGTATCCACAATCAGGCTGTGTTGCTCAAGCTGCTGCCAGTGCGTGGGCTCACCCTGTCGGGCAAGGTAATCCGGCGAGGCAACCACCACATTGCGGATTGCGCACAGGCGGCGGGCCACCAAGCTGCTGTCGGAAAGCGCGCCGATGCGCAGGGCAACATCGAACCCTTCATCCACCACGTTGACCCGCCGGTCGGCAAAGCTGACATCCAGTTCGATTTCCGGGTAGTGACGGGCAAACGCCACCAGATGCGGCGTGAGCTGGGAAGTACCAAACGTGACGGGCGCAGAGATGCGCAGCAAACCAGAGGGGGCATTGGCGATATTGCGCACTGCATCGTTAAGCGCATCGTAATCAATCAACAACTGGCGGATACGGTCGTAATAGGCCAGCCCCACTTCGGTTGGCGTCAACGAGCGGGTGCTGCGTCGCAGCAGATTAACGCCCAACTCCTGTTCCAGGCGGGAGATGAGTTTTGACGCCTGGCCGTGGCTGGTACCGCAGCGTAGCGCCGCACCGGTAAAGCTACCCGTTTCCATCACCGCCACAAACATGCGATCGCAATCCAGCCGTTCCATACGTCTTTTTCCGCAGAATTATCAGTGCCTCACCATAGCAAAAGCGCGCCACGGGCAACAGTCAGCGCCGTTGCGACACGTGATTTTTACGGTATTGCAGCGGTGTTTCACCGATACCTTTCCTGAAAGCGCTAATAAACCAGGTGACGTCAGAAAATCCCACCAGTGCGGCGATGTCGCGAATGCTGTGCGGGCTGTGCAGCAGATAGTCGCAGGCTTTGCGCAGGCGAATGGTGTTGAGATAGTGATTAATCGGCTCGCCGGTTTCTTCATGGAAGCGGCGCGAGATGTAGCTGCGCGATTTCCCCAGCTCCTGCGCCAGCTTTTCCAGGCTGAATTTTTGCTGGTAGTTCTCTTCCAGCCAGAACATCACTGGCGTGGCAATGCCGCAACCTTCTTCCGGCAATTTCTCACTCTCTTCCGGCAACATACTTAGCAAATTCAACAACAGGCAGGCGACTTGTTCGCCGTTCAGTTTCGCGCTGGCGGCCAGCCTGGCGTAGCCGCTGAACAGATGGTCGATATGGGCGTGAATAGTTGCTGCATCCATCACCACCGCCGCGCCGCCGCGCTGAGAAAGTCGCTGCAAACGGCTGTGATTGTGCGGAAAATCGCGGAAATAACGGAGGATCGCGTGGTGATCAACATGAATGATAGTGCGGCGATAACTCGCCTGCGCCTGCTCATCGACCATCACTTTATGGATGGTGAGCGGTGGAAAGAAAAACAGCCGTCCAGGGCGCATGGTGTACTGGCGGTTATCGACGATCACCACGCCAAACCCCTCCTCGACGTACAGCACTTCCAGGCACTGATGCCAGTGGTGATAGCGCACCGTATTGGCAAACAGGCGGCTGAACGATGCAACCGCATCGTTGAGGGTGATCAGTTCCAGTCTCTCTGTTTGCCAGTTGTCTGCCATAGTGCAACCAAACTCAACTTTTGCCCCGATGTCGCTATTTATAAACCACAGTTTTAAATTTCCTCAACAACGGGTTCAGCTAAAGCTTGGCGGTGTGACAGAGCTAACATTTCCCCTTCCTGGCGATTCACTATGCTTCTGCCACACGATACGGGAGAGAAACCTATGCAGGCGGCGGAAGTGAAAACCTCAAATCCATTGTCATCCCGCGCGGAGGTAGCCTGCGCGTTGACGCAGATGCTGGACGCGCTGGATAAGCAGTTTCCACAGGGCGCAGCGCGATTTTCGCTGGGAGCAACCAGCGCGCATTACAGCGTAGATATTGCCGAAATGGAGGGGCTGTCCCGCGCGTTGTGGGGGTTGTTTCCGTTGATGGCGGGCGGCGATGTGGAAACGTTCAGCGATAAATATCTGACGGCCATTAAGCGCGGTACCGATCCACAATGTGCCGGTTTCTGGGGGAAAACAGGGCCGTACGATCAGCGGCTGGTGGAGATGGCCGCTTACGGTCTGGGGCTGGCGTTACTCGGCGATAAGCTGGCGGTGAAATTCAGCGAGACTGAGGCCGATAATCTGCATCAGTGGCTTAATCAAATCACCGATGCTGAGATGCCCGACAGTAACTGGAATTTCTTTGCCATCATGGTGCAACTGGGGTTTAAACGCGCCGGATTACCCTGGGAGCCAGCAGCTATCGCACACCGTTTTCACCTGATGGATGCCTATTACCTTGGCGACGGCTGGTATTCCGATGGTCCTGGCCGACCAAAGGATTACTACATTTCGATGGCGTTCCATTTCTATGGCCTGATCTACGCCACGCTGAATGGGGAAGAGGATGCAGAACGCGCGGCGATTATCCGCCAGCGAACCAGCCTGTTTGCACAGGACTTTATCTATATGTCGGCGGCAGAAGGGGAGTCCGTGCCGTTTGGCCGCAGCCTGACCTACCGTTTTGCGATGGTGGCTTTCTGGAGCGCGGTGGCGTTCTCCGGGCTGGAGGTCTTTTCACCCGGCGTGGTGAAAGGGCTGATCCTGCGCCATTTGCGCTGGTGGCTACGGCAGCCGATTTTCGATCGCGACGGCATCCTGACGCTCGGTTTTGCTTATCCGAACCTGGCGATGTGCGAAGACTACAACTCGCCGGGCTCGCCCTACTGGGCGCTGAAAGTCTTTTTGATCCTTGCGCTGCCGGAATCCCATACCTTCTGGCGATCGGAAGAGCTGCCGCTCCCCGCGCTGGCTCCACAGCGCGTTATTCCGCCGGCGGGGCAGATCCTCGTGCATACCGATCAATCACGGCATGTCTGGATGCTGACGTCCGGTCAGTTGGAACTGAACAACTACGTCAATACCGAGGCGAAATACACCAAATTTGCCTACTCCAGCCGGTTCGGTTTCACCATTGAACGTGGGCGCTATGGCATCAAGCATGCGGCCTGTGATTCGATGCTGTTACTCAGTGAAGGTGATAACTACTTCCGCGGCCGCCGCGAATGTGACGAGGTTGTGGTCAGCCCACAGGCGATTTTCTCCTGCTGGTCACCGTGGCATGACGTGCAGATCTCGACGTGGCTTATTCCCTGTGAAAACTGGCATTTACGCGTGCATCGCATTGATTCACAACGCCATTTACAGAGCGTCGAGGGCGGTTTTGCGGTGCTGAAAGCCCCGCATCGTCATGAGCAAAACGGCAGCCTGGTAGCGGCGGAAAATGGCGTCAGCGGTATTTTCGAACTGCTGGCTGATAATCCGCGGGAAGCTGACAGCGTGGTAACGCCGCCGAACAGCAGCATTATGTTTGCTCCTTGCGCCTCCATTCCTGTGCTGCGCGGCACGATAATGCCGGGCCGGCAATGGCTGGCCTGTGCGGTGCAGGCGGCCGTGACAGAGCAGGTGTTTCATTCGCACTTACCGCAATTATCCATAGAAGAAGATGCGCTGGTGATCCATTCGCCCGCGCAGGAAAAAATCGTCATTACATTTTAATTAAACGCCCGGCTGCGGCCGGGTAAATATCTCTGAACCCTACATGCTTTCGTCGAGGATAGTATGGAAAGAATAGCCATTAATAATAAAGCAGAGTATTACAAAATCAGCAGCTTTATATTTCTCTACTTTTTTACCTGGTCCGCCAGTATTGGTTTGCTGGCTATCTGGTTGGGGCAAAAAGCCAATCTTAGCGGAACGGTAATTGGTACTGTATTTGCTATTAATGGGATATTTTCAGTGATCCTGAAACCAATATATGGTTATATCCTGGATAAAATCGGCATGAGCAAATATTTGCTCTATTTTGTTGTGCTGATGTCTGCGCTGATGGCACCATTTTTTATCTACGTGTATCAACCGCTACTTATTTCCAATACCTTAGTGGGCATTATTGTCGGCGCGATTTATTTAAGTTTTGCCTGGTATGCCGGGGTTGCTGCCTGCGAATCCTATACCGATCGTTACAGTCGCTTAAACGGCATGGAGTTCGGGCAAATCCGCATGTGGGGATCGCTCGGCTGGGCTGTTGCATCGTCGTTTTCCGGCCTGCTGTTTAACCTCTCGCCAGCTTATAACTTCATCATGGGTTCTGTTGCCTCGCTGATCATGCTGGTGGTTCTACTGAGCCTGAAAGTGAATGTCCACTCCGCTCACGCCAGCGATGTGCTGACGAAAGAGAAAATCGTGCCAGCGGATGTTTACGCGCTGCTGCGTAACCGCAAATTCTGGGCTTTCTGCCTGTATGTTGCAGGCGTGGCGTGGATGATGTTTATCGCGGAACAGCAGTTCTCCCGCTACTTTGTCACCTTCTTTACGGATATCCACCAGGGCAACGCGGTGTTTGGTTACCTGGGCACGGTGCAGTCCGGCATGGAATTTGTCATGTATATGGTGATCCCGCTGTTCGTTAATTTTATCGGTGCAAAGCGCGGGTTGCTGATTGTCGGGTTGGTAGTGGGCGCGCGGCTGATTATTTCCGGGCTGTGCGAATCGCATCTGCTGATTTCGGTATTAAAACCGCTGTACGGTCTGGAAATCTGCCTGCTGTTGGTGTCGGTATTTAAATATATCGCCGAGCATTTTGATAAGCGGGTTAACGCCACCATGTATTTATTAGGTTATCAGGCCATGCTGTATGTCGGTAATGTGGTGGTCTCTTCTCCGGCCGGAATATTATATGACCGTATCGGCTTTGAAAATACCTACATCATTATGGGCTGTATTGCACTGAGCTTTACTTTTATTTCGTTATTTACCTTGTCTGCCTGCCAGAGCAAATGGCGACAACATGGACCATTAGATATTGCCCGCGATAATGCAGCGCGCTGATCTTATTTTCTGTAACAACAAGGAACCGAAATATGTTAAGTAAAATCGTTGAGGAAACGTTACGCGATTATCCGGGCACGCCGATGGATGTGCAGTCGTTTAAAGATGAACTGGATTCCGCGCGTGCGCATACCCTTGAACTGATTCGCCGTCATTTAACGGATTTCGGTGATAAATTCCCCGCCGAAACCTGCGTCCAGGGGTATTATCCGCTGACCGAAAATGTTGAGTGGACCACCAGCTTCTGGACCGGGCAATTGTGGCTGGCGTGGGAGATGAGCGGCGATGACGGTTTCCGTGCGATGGCGGAGCGCCACGTGCGCTCGTTTGGTCTGCGCATTGCCGGACGTCACGATACCAACACACACGATCTGGGCTTCTTATATACGCTCTCCTGCGTGGCGGCCTGGCGTCTGACCAGCAATCATGAGGCGCGCGGGTTTGCCCTGCTGGCTGCCGAAGCACTGCTGGAACGCTTTCACGAGAAAGCGCAGATCATCCAGGCGTGGGGCGATTTGCAGGATCCTGAGCAGGCCGGGCGCATGATTATCGACTGCAACATGAATCTGCCGCTGCTTTACTGGGCCAGTGAGCAGACCGGGGATCGGCGCTTTGCCCAGGCTGCGCAGGCACATGTACAGCAAGCGGCGAAATACCTGATCCGTGAAGATGCTTCCACTTTTCACACGTATTATATGGACGTGCAAACGGGCGCACCGTGCTATGGCAACACGCAGCAGGGGTATGCCGATGACTCCTGCTGGTCGCGCGGCCAGGCGTGGGGGATTTATGGTTTCCTGCTGAGCTTTATTTACACCGGTGATAAAGAGATGGTGGCGCTGTCGAAACGGCTGGCGAATTACTTCCTCAACCGTCTACCGGAAGATGCGGTGTGCCACTGGGATCTGGCGCTGGTGGGCAGCGATGCGCTGCGTGACTCCTCTTCGGCGGCGATTGCGGTGTGCGGCTTGCTGGAAATGATTAAACATCTGCCGGTGACCGATCCCGATCGCGCGCGCTATCAACAATGGGCGATGCGCATTATGTCGTCGCTGGGTAAGCACTACCTGGCCGGGAAAAATGAAGCCACGACCGGGCTGCTGAAACATTCGGTCTACCATCTGTCGGGCAATAAAGGGGTGGATGAGTGCTGTAGCTGGGGGGATTACTTCTATGTGGAGGCGCTGGCGCGCTTTTCGCAGAGCTGGAAACTGTACTGGTAGAAATAAAAATGCCGGATAGCGGCTGCGCTTATCCGGCTTTCGTCACTTCCCCTCGCCGTGCGGTGAGGGTCGCATGCTCAAAGACCCGCTTGCAGAATGCGGATATGCGTTTCCAGCACGTCGCTTTTGACCGCTTCGCTCCACGCTTTCATGTGCGGCGTTTGCAGGTGCGCTTCAAGATGCGCCACGCTTTCCCACAGCTCCACCATCATAATGGAATCCGGCGCAGTAGCCTGGAAACTAACGCCCGCAGCGTGATCGACCAGCGGCTCATAGCCGTGACAACCCTCTTCCTGCAACACAACAGGAACGATTTTCGCGAACTGATCGAGCACCGCCTGGCGATGATGCTGCCCGGGACGGGTACGGATTTCGGCAATAACTGTCAACATAATTGGCTAACTCCTTCTAAGTCCAGCTACACAGTTAAGCAAAAATCTCCGCCAGATGCTTGCGATATTCTGCGATATAGCGCGGCACGTCAGGCATTTTAATCACGTCATTGGTGATAAAGGTCGGCAGCGCTTCCATGCCGAGGAACTGATTCGCTTTGTGGAACGGCAGGTAAACACCATCAACGCCGACACCGTGGAAGAACTGATCTTTCTCGGTGAACGCTTCCATCGGCGCATTCCAGGTCAGCGACAGCATATAGGTTTTGCCCTGAATCAGACCGCCGGAACCGTATTTTTTGGAGGCATCGGAACGGGTACGGCCATCGCTGGCGTACAGTGAACCGTGACCTTCGGTGAACACGTCATCCATATATTTCTTCACCGTCCACGGCGCGCCCATCCACCAGCCCGGCATCTGCCAGATAATGGTGTCGGCCCACAGGAAGTTCTGCACTTCCGCCTTGATGTCGTACTCGCCGTCGGTACGCACGGTTTTAACATCATGTCCGAGGTCGCGCAGATAGCTTTCCGCGACTTCGGTCAGGGTGTCGTTCAGTTGACCATTAGAGTGCGCGAATTTTTTCGCACCGTTGATAATCAGAATATTGCTCATGGGATGTCCTCAATCAAAATCGAATGACGGCAATGTTACCCTGAACATCGGCACGGAAAAATTGGCAAAAAGTGCAAAGACTTTTACGTTGGGGGCAATAATCGCGTTACCACGTTATTTGCGCGACAAAGCCTCCCTCAGGATGATTGCTGAAGGAAACCGACATGTGATGCAGCCTGGCGATGCGTTTAACAATCGACAAACCGAGCCCGCTGCCGGTGGCGCTTTGCCCTGGCGGGCGGTAGAAACGCTCACCGGCGCGCTTTTGCATCTCATCGCTCATGCCGGGGCCGTTATCCCGCACGGTCAGTGAGTGGCTATCGAGCGTGACATCCACCGTGCTTCCCGGCGGGCTGTAGCGGATCGCATTATCCAGCAGATTGCGGATCAGCAGGCTGAGCAACAGCGGCTGGCCTTCGCGGCTGACGGAGGGCGTATTCAGATGTAAACGCACTTCAATACCCGCTTGTTGCGCCGGGTGATAAATATCCATGATGGCCGATTGCAATACGTTCTCCAGCGCAACGGTTTCGATATCCGCCAGATTATCCAGCGAATCCAGCCTTGATAAGGTGAGTAACTGATCAACCAGGCGTGTAGCGCGATCAATACCGCGATGCAGCTGGGAGAGCGCCTTTTGCAGCGCTTCGGGGTCGTCATCGGAAAGCTGCGCCACTTCGGTTTGTACTTTCAGCGCCGCCAGCGGGCTACGCAGCTCATGCGCGGCATCTGAGGTGAAGCGCCGCTCGCGCAGCATCATGGTGTGCGTGCGGGCAAAAAGCTGATTCAGCGCATCGACTAGCGGCCGCACCTCGCTGGGCACGCCTTGCGTATTGAGTGGTTGAGCGAGATCCGGCGCGCGATGCCGCAGTGCCAGCGCCAGTTTTTTCAGTGGCCGCAATTCAATACTCAGCAGCACGATCAGTAAGATCAGCATTAATGGCAGGGCCACCAGCCAGGGCGTGAGCTGGGAGGTAATGATCTCCAGTGCCATCTCCTGGCGATATTCCCACTCCTGGCCGACCACAATGCGGAAGGTATTGTCCGGTGCGGTCAGCCAGAGAAAACGCCAGCGTTCGTCATCATCGCGCAAATGACCATTATCAAAACCTTCGCGCCGGTAGCTGTAAGGGATCTCTTTGCCGTTTTCGCCGTCGTGCAGCAGCATTTTGCCGTCGGTTGAATAGATGGCGAATGCCAGCGCGTCATCGTCCAGATGACCGTGTTTGATCTTCTTGCTGGCGATCTGCGGCGCGGGATTTTTAAGCTGTTTAAATTCCATCACGCTTAAGCGTTTGGCAAACAACATTTGCTGCGTATCAAACAATTTATCGAGCTTTGAACGCGTCTGATCCCAGGCCACCAGGCTGGCGCACAGCCAGGCCGCCATAGCCAGCAGAAAGAAGAGTAGGGTCAGGCGCAGACGCAGACTCAGTGGACGGGCAATTTTCATGCGTCTCCCAGCGTATAACCGATGCCATGAACGGTGCGGATAAACGCGCTACCGAGCTTGCGCCGCAAGTGGTGGACATGCACTTCAACCGCGTTGCTGGAGACTTCATCGTCCCAGTTATAGAGTTTTTCTTCGATTAATTTACGCGGCAACACGCGTCCGGCGTTGCGCAGCAACAGCTCCAGCAGGGCAAACTCTTTCGGCTTTAACACCAGCGTTTCGCCCTCAAGCGTGGCAATCAGGCTGACAGGATCAAGGGTTACCGGGCCGTGTCGCAGCACGCTTTGCGTCTGCCCGTGGGTGCGGCGAATAAGCACTTCCAGCCGGGCGGCGACTTCGACCAGCGCAAAAGGTTTGCACAGATAATCATCCGCGCCCAGGCGCAAACCTTCGACACGCTGGTCAATGGCATCGCGGGCGGTGAGGATTAATACCGGTTCGCTGCGTTTTTGGCTGCGCCAGTGGCGAAGAATATCCAGCCCGTCAATGCCTGGCAGCGTTAAATCCAGGATCACCGCATCGTAAGGCGCGGCAAATAACGCGGCCTGGCCCTGCTTGCCATCGCTGAACCAGTCAACGCTAAATCCTTTTTTGCTCAGCCCGGCTTTGATGCCATCGCCGATGAGCGGGTCATCTTCAATCAATAAAATGCGCACATCGCCTCCTTTCTCACTCGACTTTCACGCAGTTAAACCGTTTGCGACAAGTAATGTACAGCGGAAATTTTTCTTTTCTCCCCTTAAGAAGTTGTTAAGAAGTTGCAGGTTAAATGAGCGGAAACCACAGGAAAAGGGAGAGAAAAGATGAAGAAGATTTCTGCAATTATCGCCGCTATTGCACTGTGTTCCGCCCCCGCTTTCGCGGCAAATCAGGGGGGCTTTACCGGTCCGGGATCTGCGCAGCAGAGCGGTGGATTTACCGGCCCGGACAGCAGCAAAGCGACCGTCGAAAGCGCTAAGTCGCTGCGTGACGATGCCTGGGTTACGCTGCGTGGCAACATTGTCGAGCGCCTCTCTGACGATACTTATTTATTTAAGGATGCAACCGGCACCATCAATGTCGATATCAACCGTAAACGCTGGAATGGCGTGACGGTCGGGCCACAGGATGTGGTCGAAATTCAGGGCGAAGTCGATAAAGACTGGAATTCAGTGGAAATCGACGTCAAAGAGATTCGCAAAGTCACTCAGTAAGCGCCTGTTGTGCGCGAAAAATCGCTCATCGCTATGACTCTTCGCCGCAGATAAGGTAGTATCTGCGGCAATATTGCCGCCGCACAGGCGGCCGCATACGTTGAGGAATCTCGATTAATGAGCGATATGGCAGAGCGCCTTGCGCTGCATGAATTTACGGAAAACGCATACCTGAACTACTCCATGTACGTCATCATGGATCGTGCGTTGCCGTTTATCGGTGATGGCCTGAAACCGGTTCAGCGCCGCATCGTTTACGCAATGTCAGAGCTGGGGTTGAACGCCAGCGCGAAGTTTAAAAAATCCGCCCGTACGGTCGGCGATGTATTGGGTAAATACCATCCGCACGGCGATAGCGCCTGTTACGAAGCGATGGTGCTGATGGCGCAGCCGTTCTCCTACCGCTATCCGCTGGTGGATGGCCAGGGCAACTGGGGCGCGCCGGACGATCCGAAATCCTTCGCCGCCATGCGTTATACCGAATCCCGCCTGTCGAAATACGCCGAACTGCTGCTCAGTGAACTGGGCCAGGGCACCGTTGACTGGGTGCCGAACTTCGATGGTACGTTGCAGGAGCCGAAAATGCTGCCTGCACGGTTGCCGAACATCCTGCTGAACGGCACTACCGGTATTGCGGTTGGGATGGCGACAGACATTCCGCCGCACAACCTGCGTGAAGTGGCGAATGCCGCCATCGCCCTGATTGAACAGCCGAAAACCACGCTCGATCAACTGCTGGATATTGTGCAGGGGCCGGATTATCCGACTGAAGCAGAGATCATCACCTCCCGCGCTGAAATTCGTAAAATTTACCAGAACGGTCGCGGCTCGGTGCGCATGCGCGCGGTGTGGAAAAAAGAGGATGGCGCAGTAGTGATCACGGCGCTGCCGCATCAGGTTTCCGGCGCGCGCGTGCTGGAGCAGATTGCCGCCCAGATGCGCAATAAAAAGCTGCCGATGGTCGATGATCTGCGTGACGAGTCGGATCATGAAAACCCGACGCGTCTGGTGATTGTGCCGCGCTCTAATCGCGTGGATATGGAGCAGGTGATGAATCACCTGTTCGCCACCACCGATCTGGAAAAGAGCTATCGCATTAACCTGAACATGATCGGTCTGGATGGTCGCCCGGCGGTGAAAAACCTGCTGGAGATCCTTACCGAATGGCTGGCGTTCCGCCGCGATACCGTACGTCGCCGTCTGAACCATCGTCTGGAGAAAGTGCTTAAACGCCTGCATATCCTTGAAGGTTTGTTGGTGGCGTTTCTCAATATCGACGAAGTGATCGAAATTATCCGTACTGAAGATGATCCGAAACCGGCGTTGATGTCGCGTTTTGGCATCAGTGAAACGCAGGCGGAAGCGATCCTTGAGTTAAAACTGCGTCATCTCGCCAAACTGGAAGAGATGAAAATTCGCGGTGAGCAAAACGATCTGGAAAAAGAGCGCGATCAGTTGCAGGCGATTCTGGCTTCCGAGCGCAAGATGGACAATCTGCTGAAGAAAGAGCTGCAGGCTGATGCCACAGCATTTGGCGACGATCGCCGTTCGCCGCTGCATGAGCGTGAAGAAGCGAAAGCGATGAACGAGCATGACATGCAGCCGTCCGAGCCGGTTACCATTGTGCTGTCGCAAATGGGCTGGGTGCGCAGCGCCAAAGGCCATGACATCGATGCGCAGGGTCTGAGCTACAAAGCCGGAGACAGCTGGAAGGCGTCGGTGAAAGGTAAGAGCAACCAGCCCGTGGTGTTTATTGATACCACCGGGCGCAGTTACGCTATCGATCCGATTACGCTGCCGTCTGCGCGCGGCCAGGGCGAACCGTTAACCGGTAAGCTGACGCTGCCGCCGGGCGCGACGGTTGAGCATATGATCATGAGTAACGACGATCAGAAGTTGCTGATGGCTTCCGATGCTGGTTACGGCTTTGTCTGCACCTTCAACGATTTAGTGGCGCGCAACCGCGCCGGTAAAACGCTGATCAGCCTGCCGGATGGGGCGAAAGTGATGCCGCCGCTGGCGATCGACAACGATGACGATATGCTGCTGGCCATCACCACCGCAGGGCGTATGCTGATGTTCCCGGTGAGCGAGTTGCCGCAGTTGTCGAAAGGCAAAGGCAACAAGATCATTGGCATTCCGTCGGCGGATGCGGCGAAAGGTGTTGATAGTCTGGCGCATCTCTATTTGCTGCCGCCGCTCAGCACGCTGACCATCCACGTCGGCAAACGTAAAATCAAACTGCGTCCGGAAGAGTTGCAGAAAGTGCAGGGCGAGCGCGGACGCCGCGGTACGTTGATGCGCGGCTTGCAGAAAATCGACCGCGTGGAGATTGATGCACCTTCCCGTCCGACGGTAGGCGATAGCGAAGAATAATCTTCCTAAAGTGTGCGCCTCTCCTTCCTGGAGGGGCGCATGTACACGTAAAATTTCCCGTAAAAGCGTTGTTTATTCGTGCATTGCGATTAACAATACGTTGTTTTAAAGGCCGCATAACAAAAAGTCCAGACCAGGTAATGGTCATTGGTGGCACAGCCTGTTTTAGCATCATTGCAGGCATGGATATTATGCTCAAAGGTATGGGCTTCAGAGGTCGCTATGCTATTCATTTTTCGTGTAATCATCGTTGTTATTTACTCCATTCTGGTGTGCGTATTCGGGTCAATCTACTGTCTGTTCAGTCCGCGTAATCCTAAGCATGTCGCCACGTTCGGCCATATGTTTGGTCGGCTTGCGCCGGTACTTGGGCTGAAAGTAGAAACTCGCCTGCCGCCGGGCGCTGAGAAATTCGGTAACGCGATTTACATCGCCAACCACCAGAACAACTACGATATGGTTACGGCGTCCAGCATTGTGCTGCCGCCAACGGTGACGGTGGGCAAAAAGAGCCTGCTGTGGATCCCGTTTTTCGGCCAGCTTTACTGGCTGGCTGGCAACCTGCTGATCGACCGTGATAACCGTGCGAAAGCGCACGGCACCATTGCTCAGGTGGTGAAACAGATCCAGAAACGCAATATCTCTGTCTGGATGTTCCCGGAAGGCACCCGTAGCCGTGGACGCGGTCTGCTGCCGTTTAAAACCGGCGCATTTCACGCGGCGATTGCGGCGGGCGTGCCGATTATCCCGGTTTGTGTTTCTACCACCTCTAACAAAATCAACCTTAACCGCCTGCGCAACGGGCTGGCGATTGTTGAGATGCTGCCGCCTATTGATGTGGCGCAGTTTGGTAAAGATCAGGTTCGCCAGTTGGCGATGCACTGCCATGATCTGATGGCAAAGAAGATTGAAGAGCTTGATAAAGAAGTTGCCGAACGCGAAGCAGCCGGCCGGGTTTAATCTTTCGTCACAAAGCAAGTCCGGCGGCGGTATCGCTTTCGGCGTATTGAGTTAGTTTTACACGGAGCAAATATGTCACTCAGTCGGCGTCAGTTTCTTCAGGCATCAGGAGTTGCGCTTTGTGCAGGCGCGGTGCCGCTGAGGGCAAATGCTGCCGGGCAGCAACCCCCGCTGCCGGTTCCTCCTCTACTGGAATCGCGACGCGGCCAGCCGCTATTTATGACGCTGCAACGCGCGCACTGGTCATTTGCTACCGGTACCCGCGCGCAGGTTTCCGGCATTAATGGGCGTTATCTGGGGCCGACCATTCGCGTCTGGAACGGTGACGACGTTAAGCTGATTTACAGTAACCGGCTGGCGGAGAATGTCGCCATGACCGTCAGCGGTTTGCAGGTGCCAGGCCCGCTAATGGGCGGTGCCGCGCGGATGATGACGGCGAACAACGACTGGGCGCCGGTGCTGCCGATCCGCCAGAGCGCGGCGACGCTGTGGTATCACGCCAACACGCCGAACCGCAGCGCTCAACAGGTTTACAGCGGCCTTGCCGGTATGTGGCTGGTGGAAGATGAAATCAGCAAATCGCTGCCGGTGCCGAACCACTACGGCGTGGATGATTTTCCGGTCATTATTCAGGACAAAAGGCTGGATAACTTCGGTACGCCGGAGTACAGCGAGCCGGGGAGCGGCGGATTTGTCGGCGATACCCTGATGGTGAACGGCGCGCAAAGCCCGTATGTTGAAGTTTCGCGCGGGTGGGTGCGCCTGCGCTTACTGAATGCCTCCAACTCCCGCCGCTATCAGTTGCAAATGAGCGATGGCCGCGCGCTGCATGTGATTGCGGGCGATCAGGGGTTTCTACCTGCGCCCGTTTCCGTGAAACAACTGTCGCTGGCGCCCGGCGAGCGTCGCGAAGTGCTGGTGGATATGACCAACGGCGATGAAGTGTCGATCACCTGCGGTGAGGCGGCGAGTTTGATGGACAGACTGCGCGGCATTTTTGAGCCGTCCAGCATTTTAATCTCTACGCTGGTGCTGACGCTGCGTCCGACCGGGCTGCTGCCGCTGGTAACTGATACGCTGCCGATGCGTCTGCTGCCGTCCGATGTCCTGGCCGGCACGCCGACGCGCAGCCGCGATATTACGTTGGGCAGCGATCCGGGCATTAACGGTCAATTGTGGGACACGCAGCGTATTGATATCACCACACAGCAAGGGACATGGGAACGCTGGACCGTGCGCGCAGAAATGCCGCAGTCGTTCCACATTGAAGGCGTAATGTTCCTCGTGCGCAACGTGAACGGCGCGCTGCCGTTCCCGGAAGATCGGGGCTGGAAAGACACGGTGTGGATCGACGGGAAGGTTGAACTGCTGGTGTGGTTTGGTCAGCCTTCATGGCCGCACTTTCCTTTTCAGTTCCAGAGCCAGACGCTGGAAATGGCCGATCGTGGCTCGGTGGGGCAACTGCTGGTCAACCCGTCGGCGTAAATTCCACAGCCTGATAAAGCACTTATCAGGCTTATGTTTCCTGAGCTTTTTGGGCACCGGAAACAAGCGCGTAATACTCCTTCATTTCCCGCTACAATCCGGCGTATAATCGCCGGCCTTTGATTATTTTTTTACCAATTTTGGAAGCAAAATGAGCGCAATATCCCTGATCCAGCCGGATCGTGACCTTTTCTCCTGGCCCCAGTACTGGGCGGCCTGCTTCGGCCCTGCGCCTTTTTTGCCGATGACGCGCGAAGAGATGGATCAACTTGGCTGGGATAGCTGCGACATTATTCTGGTTACCGGCGATGCGTATGTCGATCACCCGAGCTTCGGCATGGCGATTTGCGGCCGTATGCTGGAAGCGCAGGGTTTCCGCGTCGGCATCATTTCGCAGCCGGACTGGAACAGCAAAGACGACTTTATGCGTCTGGGCAAACCAAACCTGTTCTTCGGCGTAACCGCCGGAAACATGGACTCGATGATCAACCGCTATACCGCCGATCGTAAGCTGCGCCACGACGATGCCTACACGGCAGATAACGTTGCCGGTAAACGTCCGGATCGCGCCACGCTGGTGTATACTCAGCGCTGCAAAGAGGCGTGGAAAGATGTGCCGGTGATCCTTGGCGGTATTGAAGCCAGCTTGCGACGTACCGCGCATTACGATTACTGGTCTGATACCGTGCGCCGCTCGGTGTTGATCGATGCCAAAGCGGACATGCTGATGTTCGGCAACGGTGAACGCCCGCTGGTTGAAGTGGCGCACCGCCTTGCCGCCGGAGAACCGATCGCGGAGATCCGCGATGTTCGCAACACGGCGATCATAGTTAAGGAAGCGTTGCCGGGCTGGAGCGGGGTGGATTCCACCCGTCTGGATACGCCGGGCAAAATCGATCCGATCCCGCATCCTTATGGTGAAGATCTGCCGTGCGCGGATAATAAACCGGTCGCACCGCAGGCACAGGAAGTGAAGCGCGTCACCGTTCAGCCGCCGCGCCCGAAACCGTGGGAGAAAACCTACGTGCTGTTGCCTTCCTACGAGAAGGTAAAAAGCGACAAGGTGCTCTACGCGCATGCGTCGCGTATTTTGCATCATGAAACTAACCCCGGTTGCGCCCGTGCGCTGTTACAAAAGCATGGCGATCGTTATATCTGGATCAACCCGCCAGCGATTCCGCTCTCCACTGAAGAGATGGACAGCGTTTTTGCACTGCCGTACCAGCGCGTGCCGCATCCGTCATACGGTAAGAGCCGTATTCCGGCGTACGAGATGATCCGCTTTTCGATCAACATCATGCGCGGCTGTTTTGGCGGTTGCTCTTTCTGTTCCATCACCGAGCATGAAGGGCGCATTATTCAGAGCCGCTCTGAAGATTCGATTATCAATGAAATCGAAGCGATCCGTGATTCGGTGCCAGGTTTTACCGGCGTGATTTCCGATCTGGGCGGCCCGACGGCCAACATGTATATGTTGCGCTGCAAATCGCCGCGCGCGGAGCAAACCTGCCGTCGTCTCTCCTGTGTTTATCCGGATATCTGTCCGCACATGGACACCAACCATCAGCCGACTATCGATCTTTATCGCCGTGCGCGTAGCCTGAAAGGTATCAAGAAGATCCTGATTGCCTCTGGTGTGCGTTACGATCTGGCGGTGGAAGATCCGCGTTATGTGAAGGAACTGGCGACGCACCACGTTGGTGGTTACCTGAAGATCGCCCCTGAGCATACCGAAGAGGGGCCGCTGTCGAAAATGATGAAGCCGGGCATGGGCAGCTACGATCGCTTTAAACAGCTGTTCGATACCTATTCGAAAGAGGCGGGTAAGGAGCAGTATCTGATCCCGTACTTTATCTCGGCGCACCCGGGCACGCGTGATGAGGATATGGTGAACCTGGCGCTGTGGCTGAAACGCCACCGTTTCCGTCTCGACCAGGTGCAGAACTTCTATCCTTCGCCGCTGGCTAACTCAACCACCATGTATTACACCGGCAAAAACCCGCTGTCGAAAATCGACTACAAGAGCGAGGAAGTGGTGGTGCCGAAAGGGGATAAACAGCGTCGTCTGCATAAAGCGCTGCTGCGTTACCACGATCCGGCGAACTGGCCGCTGCTGCGCGAAGCGCTGGAAGCGATGGGCAAAAAACATCTGATCGGTTCACGCCGTGATTGTCTGGTGCCTGCGCCGACGATGGATGAGATGCGCGAAGCACGCCGGCAGAATCGCCAGTCGCGCCCGGCACTGACCAAACACACGCCGATTGTGCACCAGCGCAGCAACGGCAAGAGCGCCGCTGCGGCACCGGCGAAAAAGCGCGCGCCGCGCGTTCGTTAAGCGCAATAAAAAACCCGGCAAAAAAGCCGGGTTTTGTTTATCAATAAACCGGATAAGACATTAACCGCCGAACTGATCCGGATCTGGCCCCAGCCGTTTGCCCTGTTCCAGTTTGGCGATTTCCGCCAGCTCATCTTTGTCCAGACGGAAATCCCAGACATTGAAGTTCTCGGCAATACGCGCCGGCGTGACCGATTTCGGGATCACTATCAGCCCGCTGTCGAGATGCCAGCGGATCACCACCTGCGCCGGTGTTTTGCCGTATTTATCCGCCAGATCGCGGATAATTTTCTGATCAAAAACCCCTTCGCCGCCCTGCGCCAGCGGGCTCCAGGATTCAGTCTGGATCTTGTGTGTGGCATTCCAGGCATGGAGCTGGCGCTGCTGCATCAGCGGATGCAACTCGATCTGGTTGATCACTGGCACTACGCCGGTTTCATCGATGATCTTTTGCAGATGATGAACCTGGAAGTTGCACACGCCGATGCTCTTCACCAGTCCCTGTTTTTGCAGTTCGATCATGCCCTTCCAGGCGTCCACGTAATGATCGATCGCCGGAACCGGCCAGTGCATCAGCCAGAGATCGATATAGTCGAGCTGGAGCTTTTTCAGGCTCTCCTGCAGGGCTTCTGCCGGTCGTTTCTGATCATCGTTCCACAGTTTGGTGGTGATAAAGAGTTCCTCGCGCGCCACGCCTGCACTGGCTAATGCTTTGCCAACGCCGTCTTCATTTTTGTAGGCCGTTGCGGTATCGATAGAACGATAGCCCACTTCCAGTGCTTTATGAATGGCGGTTACCACTTCCTCGTTGCTTGCTTTCCACACGCCAAGGCCGAGCTGCGGCATCAGGTTGCCATCGGAAAGCTTAATCACGGTGGGATGTGTCATGCATTTCTCCTTTCAATGGGCTTACCGGGACGAGCCCGGTAAGGTGGTTTGCATTAAGTGTGGTCGAAAAAACCAAAAACGGTAGCCGGGCTTTTCAGTGCTTAACGTGCCGCTTCGTAGATACGATGACTGACATCCAGCGTGATATCGTGATGTTCACCAAGCTGTGTCATGCCGTGTTCTTCCAGTTTTGCCAGCAACGCCGGGATGGAGCTACCGTCAAGGCCGTAGCCGGAAAGACGCGTCGGTACGCCCATACTTTCGAAGAAGTTGCGGGTGGCTTCGATTGCGGCATCAATGCGCTCATTTTCGGAACCTTCAGTGATATTCCATACGCGTTCTGCATATTGCAGCAGTTTTTCGCGTTTGGTTTCACGTTTTTCATTCCACAGCGCCGGCAGCACAATCGCCAGTGTCTGCGCGTGATCCAGCCCGTGCATTGCGGTCAGTTCATGGCCCAGCATATGGGTTGCCCAGTCCTGCGGTACGCCCGCGCCAATCAGACCGTTCAGCGCCTGTGTCGCTGCCCACATCACGTTGGCACGAACATCGTAGTTTTCCGGTTCCTGCAATGCTTTCGGGCCTTCTTCGATAAGCGTCAGCAGAATACCTTCGGCAAAGCGATCCTGAATTTTGCCGTTCACCGGATAAGTGACGTACTGCTCAACGGTGTGCACGAACGCATCGACCACACCATTCGCCACCTGGCGCGGCGGCAGAGTGTAGGTGTAAACCGGATCCAGCACGGCAAACACCGGCTGGACGAACGCCGAGTGGAATGCCTGCTTGTCACCCGTGGCTTTGCGTGAAACCACGGCACCGGCATTGGATTCAGAGCCGGTAGCGGGCAGTGTCAGCACGGAACCCATCGGAATGGCGCTTTTGATTTCTCTGCCGCCGGTTTGCAGGATGTGCCACGGATCGATGCCGTCAGCATAGTTTGCCGCAGCGGCGATAAATTTGGTGCCGTCCAGCACAGAGCCCCCGCCCACGGCCAGCAGGAAGGTAACGTTTTCTTCGCGGACGATTTTTACGGCTTTCATCAGGGTTTCGTACGTCGGGTTTGGTTCGATACCGCTGAATTCAAGAATGTCCAGCCCTTCCAGTGCGCTGTAAACCTGATCCAGTACGCCGTTTTTCTTCACGCTGCCGCCACCATAAGTGATCAGCACGCGCGCGCCAGTTGGGATTTGCCCACGCAGGTCGGCAATCGCGCCTTTACCAAACAGAATGCGGGTCGGGGTATGCAGATTGAAGTTGTTCATTGCTCGTTCCCTTCTAACTAGAGGTGAAAGAAAAAGGAGGCAGCGGACTGCCTGATGACGGTTATTGTGGGCGTGCGCGTCCACTCTCTCAATGCACATTCCTGCCGATGTCTTGCCTGTTTCTCCATGCGGCTGGAGAAAAAGCACAAAACTCTGCACACTGTGTTCGTCAAAATGTCTTGCCGGAGTAGCGAAAAATGAAGCGTGAAGAGATTTGCCTGCAACTGACAGAAAAAATTAAACGACTGAAAATTAATGAAAACCGTCTGGCTGAGTTATTGCCGGATATTCGCCTGCTGTATGGTACGCAGCCGGGAACCCGTACGCCGGTGATGTACCAGCCAGGGATCGTTTTTCTCTTTTCCGGCCATAAAATTGGTTATATCAATGAAAGGGTGTTCCGTTATGACACCAATGAATATTTGCTGCTGACGGTTCCGCTGCCGTTTGAGTGCGAAACCTTTGCTACGCCGGAGGTGCCGTTGGCGGGGCTGCGCCTAAATGTCGATATCCTGCAATTGCAGGAGCTGCTGATGGATATTGGTGAAGACGAATATTTCCACCCTGGCGCTGCGGCCAGCGGTATCAACTCAGCGGTGCTGTCGGAAGAGATCCTCTGCGCGGCAGAACGTTTGCTGGATGTGATGGAGCATCCGCTGGATGCCCGTATTCTCGGTAAGCAGATTATCCGCGAAATGCTGTACCACGTGCTGACCGGGCCGCGCGGCGAAGCGCTGCTGGCGTTGGTCAGCCGTCAAACGCATTTCAGCCTGATCAGCCGCGTGCTGAAACGTATTGAAAGCCAGTACACGGAAAACCTGAGCGTGGATCAGCTGGCGGCGGAAGCCAATATGAGCGTCTCGGCGTTTCACCACAACTTTAAGTCAGTTACCAGCACGTCGCCGTTGCAGTATTTGAAAACATTCCGCCTGCACAAAGCGCGGATGCTGATGGTGCATGACGGCATGAAAGCCAGCGCGGCGGCAATACGCGTAGGGTATGAAAGCCCGTCGCAATTCAGCCGCGAATTTAAGCGGTATTTCGGCCTGACGCCGGGTGAAGATGTGGCAAGGATCCGCCTGATACAGGGCGCGTAATTTACCCTCTCCCAAAGCGGAGAGGGGAGAATCAGGCATTGCAATACTTTTTCTTCAGCACCACGGTGACCGCGCCGACAAGGCCAATCACCAGCAGGAACAGCGGCAGCAGCATCAGGAAGGTCATCACCTGGTCTTCATGACGTTTGACGAAAGGGATCATGCTGATGGCATAGCCCAGCGACATCACCACGCCAACCCACAGCAGCGCGCTCAGCCAGTTAAACAACTGGAAGCGGCGGTTCGACAGGCCGGAAATACCCGCCATGGTAGGCAGCAGCGTGCGCACAAACGCAAGAAAGCGACCGGCCAGCAGCGCCAGCAGACCATGACGGTCAAACATATAAGTCGCCCGTTCGTGATATTTCACTGGCAGATGCGATAGCCAGCTCTTTACCACCCGCGTATTGCCGAGCCATTTCCCTTGCAGATAACTCAGCCAGCAGCCGAGGCTGGCAGCGGTGGTGAGGATCGCGAGGGTGGAGATGAAGTCCATGCAGCCGCGCGCAACCAGTGCGCCCGCGAGCAGTAAAAGGCTGTCGCCCGGTAAAAATGAGGCAGGAAGCAAGCCGTTTTCTAAAAACAACGTAGCAAACATAACCAGATAAACGACACCGACAACATGTGGATTTGCCAGCGCAGCAAAGTCGTGATGCCAGAGCGCAGCAATAATATCTTGAATAACAGCCATGGACTTTCCTGTGGTACTGCGTAGAGGAGGCTATTGTACTCCAACTCGCCTGAAACACCTTGATCCGGGGCGCAAGAAATAAGAAATTTCCCGCCTTGCTGCCCCGGTCGCCAGGTTTACACGATGCGCTGGAAGCCTGCCACTAAATCTTCAATCAGATCATCAACATTCTCTAAACCGATATGCAGACGGATTAATGTTCCGCTGAAATCGACGCCGCCATCCGGGCGAATCGCCGCGAGCTGTTCTGGCTGGTTCGCCAGAATCAGGGATTCATAGCCGCCCCATGAATAGGCCATGCTGAACAGTTTGAAGTGGTCGAGATATTGCGATAACTCTTCATTGCTCAGTCGCTTATTAAGCACGAACGAGAACAGACCGCTGCTGCCGGTGAAGTCGCGTTTCCAGTATTCATGGCCTTTACTGCCAGGCAGTGCGGGATGGTTAACGCGCGCCACTTGCGGATGCGTTGCCAGCCATTCGGCAATCTTCAGGCTGCTTTCATGATGCTGACGCAAACGGACGCCCAGCGTACGCAGACCCCGGCTGGTCATATAGGCGGTGTCGGAATCGACCATTTGTCCCATCAGGTAGGCATTTTCGCGCAGCTGTTCCCAACAACGTGCATTGGATACCGCCGTACCGATCATGCCGTCGGAGTGGCCAATCAGATATTTAGTGGCGGCCTGAATGGAGATATCAATGTCGAATTCCAGCGCCTTAAACAGGATCCCCGCCGCCCAGGTGTTATCGATCATGATGATCGCCTCTGGCGCGACGCTTCTTACCGCCTGAACGATGGCCGGAACGTCGTGGACTTCCATGGTGATTGAACCGGGAGATTCGAGAAATACCACTTTGGTGTTGGGCTGGATCAGCTTGACGATACTGGCGCCGATCAGCGGGTCAAACCAACTGGTAGTGACGCCCAGTTTGGCGAGAATTTTGGTGCAGAAATCCTGGCTTGGCTCGTAGGCCGTGTTGGTCATCAACACATGATCGCCCTGTTCGACAAACGCCAGAATGGTATTGGCCACCGCTGCCGCTCCGCAGGGGAAGAGCGCACAGCCCGCACCGCCTTCAAGTTCGCACATCGCTTCCTGTAATGAGAAGTGCGTCAGTGTACCGCGACGGCCGTAAAACAATTCACCATTGGCGCGATTGCGCGTGGCATGTTTTTTGGCTTCAACCGTGTCGAATACCAGTGAAGACGCGCGCTGGATAACGCTGTTCACCGAACCCTGCGTGTATTTTTTACTGCGCCCTGCGTTTACCAGAGCGGTATCTATATGCTTCGCCGTCATTGTTGCTCAACCTGTTTTTATACGTCTGGATGTCCAGACTACCATGATTGCGCATTGATGCATCGCCATGTTGGCGGCTGAGCGTTAATTTTTTCGCATTCCGTGCCTTGCGCGGCGGTTTGCTGTGTTAGCGCAAAGAAACAGGCTTCTCTTTACGGCACTATGTAAATACTAATGAGAACCACTATCAATTCGGTGGCATTTTGATATTATTACGCGCAGATTTTGTGATTTGCGTCTCGGAGATACACAGTGGGTAATAATTTGATGCAGACGGATCTATCCGTGTGGGGTATGTATCACCATGCCGACATCGTCGTAAAAATTGTGATGATCGGCCTGATTCTCGCGTCAGTCGTTACATGGGCGCTGTTCTTCAGTAAAAGCGCGGAGATGATCTCGCAGAAGCGCCGCCTTAAGCGCGAGCAGCAGAAACTGGCTGAAGCGCGTTCTTTGGATCAGGCCAGCGAAATTGCCTCCTCTTTCCACGCCAGAAGTCTGAGCCTGTCATTAATTAATGAAGCCCAGAATGAACTGGAGTTATCCGCAGGCAGCGAAGACAACGAAGGCATTAAAGAGCGTACCGGTTTCCGCCTCGAACGCCGTGTTGCGGCGACAGGCCGCCATATGGGGCGCGGCAACGGCTATCTCGCGACGATTGGCGCGATTTCACCGTTTATTGGCCTGTTTGGTACGGTCTGGGGCATCATGAACAGCTTTATTGGTATTGCGCAGACGCAGACCACTAACCTTGCTGTTGTGGCACCCGGTATCGCAGAAGCGCTGCTGGCAACGGCTATCGGCCTGGTAGCGGCAATTCCGGCGGTGGTAATTTATAACGTCTTTGCCCGCATGATTGGCAATTACAAAGCTATGCTTGGCGATGTTGCTGCACAGGTTCTGCTGCTGCAAAGCCGCGATCTTGACCTGGCGGCCAGCAATGCGCAGCCGGTTCGCGCCGCGTCGAAATTACGTGTAGGTTGATTCTCCATGGCAATGCGTCTTAATGAAAACCTGGATGATAACGGCGAAATGCATGAAATTAACGTGACGCCGTTTATCGACGTTATGTTGGTGCTGCTGATTATCTTTATGGTGGCCGCGCCGCTTGCCACCGTTGATGTAAAAGTGAATCTTCCGGCCTCTACCAGCCAGCCGCAGCCGCGTCCGGAAAAACCGGTCTACCTGTCGGTGAAAGCGGATAACACCATGTTCATCGGCAACGATCCGGTAACCGACGAGACGATGGTTAACCAGCTCAATGCCGTGACGGAAGGTAAAAAGGACACCACGATCTTCTTCCGTGCGGATAAAACCGTGGATTACGAGACGATGATGAAAGTGATGGATACCCTGCATCAGGCGGGCTATCTCAAAATCGGTCTGGTGGGCGAAGAGACGGTTAAAGCACACTAAACGCGGTGCTGATAAGCGAGAAAAGCTGGCAAAGGCCAGCTTTTTTTATATCGGATATATGAAGGAATAAAAAAAGCGACACGCTTATTTTAATTTTGTGCCTGCGGTTTTTTCTTGCTTCTCCGGCGCGGTTTTTTGGTTGCCTGATTCTGGCGCGACGGTGGTGACCGTCGTCGTATGGTATTCGCCGTCGCTGAGTTTGCGGCTCAGGCGCAGCGTCGCGGTTTCCCGCGCCAGTAAATGCTGGTAGTTAGCCTCCAGCCGCCCCATGATTTTGTCGCGCAGTTCCGGCTTTAGCTCGATGATGGCATTGATCACCGCGCCGTAAATTTCCTCTTTCACCTGTAACGGGTAGATTTCACGGCGGTTCTGCCATTTCAGGCGCACAAGCGCCGCAGGAATGGAAACCAGCTCATGGGCAATACGGGCAATGGTTTCATTTTTACTGAGTATCAGCGCCTCTTTATTGTGCTCTAAGATAAATTCATCGCTATTTTTGTCATTTAAAGTTAAATAAACATTATTATCGACATCGCTCACGTTATTCATCCCCAAGCTTATAAAATAGTGGCCCGTCCTTTTCGCGAGTAATCAGGTTAAGCCAAATCTCATTCCCGTTTTCATTAATTTGCTGCGTTTTTTCGGTAATTATTTGGCTTAATGCCTGGGGTTCAATCTCGCCCTCTTCCTGTAAGTCATTAAGCAGACGAGCGAATGTCTCGATTTTTACTACCCGCAGCAGACGCTCTTTTATATGGCGATCACGCTCTTCAAGTAACATATTTCTTGACTGCCCACCGCGGCTGGCATTAGCTAATATATCGTTGGCATGATCGTCGAGGGTTGTTTTCCCCTGAGCTAAATTAGCTTCTGTTCCTTCTTCTCCAGGGCTGGTTTCAGCAGTAGAAATATGAAATCGTGCCGGGACAAGATTCTCGGGAAGCATTTCTAATGTCCTTTAATATCAACAAGGAAGAGGGAGTGCGGGCGTGAGGTTCGTTGACAATATCACGGCGCACTTTTAAAATCAAAAAAAAGGAGCCTGCTCATGAACAGTATTTTTTATTCTGTTATTGCTATATTGCTGCTGACGGGCGGCGTACTTTTATTGATGCGTGAGTACAATAAAAAAACTCCCCTTAGTGAAATTGACAATCGCCCTCCGCAGTATCAGCCATTGTCGAAAGAGGAGGGCGAAGATCATTTCTCGGTATTAATGAACGCGATTACTCCGGTATGGTACTGGCGCGTCAACCATGAATATATTGATTTTCTTCATGCGACAATTAAACGTATGAACATGGCGGAATTAAATAGTACGCCGGGTTTATTTGAAGCACAGCGTCGCTGTAGCGATCTCAATTCAGCGGTGTATAAGTATTACGACAATATAAAAAAACGCTGTATCAACGGTGAAAAAGTCTCGCAGTCCGATCTGGATGTCCTCAATCTGCGCCAGTGTTTTCGCGAGTTCAGTATGGAAGCTTATCCGGCGCTGGTGGTGCTGGTCTGGCCTGAGAATCAGCGGCCATGGGTGAACCCGGAGGATGTGTAACCCCGCCAGGCCGGGTGTTGCAAATTGTTTGCCATCCTGAGATATACTGGGCGTCGGTTTCGCTATCTGACAGGACACTAACGCCACATGGAACGCTTTCTGGAAAACGCAATGTACGCCTCGCGCTGGTTGCTCGCCCCGGTCTACTTTGGCCTTTCCCTCGCTTTACTTGCGCTGACGCTGAAATTCTTTCAGGAGATTATTCACGTCCTGCCTAATGTCTTCAACCTGGCGGAAGCCGATCTGATCCTGACGCTGCTGTCGCTGGTGGATATGACGCTGGTGGGTGGGTTGCTGGTGATGGTGATGTTTTCCGGCTATGAGAATTTCGTGTCGCAACTGGATATTGCCGAGCACAAAGAGAAGCTGAACTGGCTCGGCAAAATGGACGCGACTTCGCTTAAGAATAAAGTGGCGGCTTCCATTGTAGCGATCTCTTCGATTCATCTGCTGCGTGTGTTTATGGACGCGAAAAACGTCCCGGACAATAAACTGATGTGGTACGTGATAATTCATCTGACGTTTGTTTTGTCTGCTTTCGTCATGGGATATCTGGATCGCCTGACGCGCCATAATCACTGATAAAAACCGCAAGAGAGTTGAAAGCCGGGCAAGCAGCGCTACCCGGCTTTTTTGTTACTTATCTGACGATGCCTGCCACAGATTCAACTCGCCGTCGGCAACATGTTGATCGATTTGCGCCAGTTCCTCTTCACTGAATGTAAGGTTATTCAGCGCCAGTACGTTCTCTTCGATTTGCTCCGGACGGCTTGCGCCAATCAGCACGGAGGTAACGCGCTGATCTTTCAATAACCAGCTCAATGCCATTTGCGCCATCGACTGCCCGCGATGTTGCGCCATCTCATTGAGTAACCGCAGGCTATTGAGGTTGCTCTGTGTCAGCATTTTCTCCGTCAAACCGCGCACTTTCTTGCCTTCACGCTGCATACGGGAACCTTCCGGAATGCCGTTCAGGTATTTGCCGGTCAGCAGTCCCTGTGCCAGCGGGGTAAACGCGATACATCCCACGCCGTTATCTTCCAGCGTATCGAGCAGGCCGGTTTTGTCGACCCAGCGGTTCAGCAGGTTGTACGAAGGCTGATGGATAAGTAGCGGGATCTTCCACTCGCGCAGCAACGCTGCCATCTGTTGCGTACGTTCAGTGGAGTAAGAAGAGATGCCGACGTACAACGCTTTACCGCTTTGCACCGCCTGGGCGAGTGCTGCAGCGGTCTCTTCCATCGGCGTTTTTTCATCTACGCGGTGCGAATAAAAAATATCCACGTATTCAACGCCCATGCGTTTCAGGCTCTGATCGAGGCTGGCCAGCAGGTATTTACGTGAGCCGCCGGAACCATACGGGCCAGGCCACATATCGTAGCCAGCCTTGGTGGAGATAATGATTTCGTCGCGATAAGCGGCAAAGTCATCGCGCAGCAGGCGACCAAAATTCTCTTCCGCACTGCCCGCCGGCGGCCCGTAGTTGTTGGCTAAATCAAAGTGGGTAATGCCAAGGTCAAACGCTTTACGCAGCAGGGCGCGTTGCGAGTCCCGCGCCTGCCCATAACCAAAACTGTGCCACAAACCGAGGGAAAGCGCGGGTAGTTGCAGGCCGCTTTTACCGCAGTATCGATACTGCATCTGTTCGTAGCGATTCGGATTGGCGAAACCGGGCATGATGTCTCCTTTCTTATCTGGCTTTTATATGAAAATCGAAACAGCGTTTTTATCTTACGTCCGTTTTCTGCTTATCAAAAGGTTATGGTTATATCTGCGCATTTTTTGGGCAAGAACCGTAACGCTATGCTTTGCTTAGAATGGCTAAATGGAGGAGACAGAGAATGACGCGTTTGACAGCGAAAGATTTCCCGCAAGAGTTGCTCGACTACTATGACTACTACGCGCACGGCAAGATCAACAAGCGCGAGTTTTTACAGATAGCTGGCAAATACACGGTCGGCGGCATGACCGCGCTGGCGTTGTTCAACCTGCTAAAGCCCAACTACGCGCTGGCAACGCAGGTCGAATTTACCGATCCGGATATTCGCCCCGAGTACATTACCTATCCCTCGCCCAACGGTCACGGCGAGGTTCGCGGTTATCTGGTTAAACCAACAAAAGCGACGGGTAAAGTGCCAGCCGTAGTGGTGGTGCATGAAAATCGTGGGCTGAATCCGTATATCGAAGATGTTGCCCGCCGCGTTGCCAAAGCCGGTTACATCGCGCTGGCTCCGGATGGTTTAAGCTCCGTTGGCGGCTATCCCGGCAATGATGATGAAGGACGCGAGCTGCAACAAAAAGTCGATCCTACAAAACTGATGAATGACTTCTTTGCCGCCATTGAGTTTCTGCAAAAGCATCCGGATGCCACTGGCAAAGTAGGCATCACCGGCTTTTGTTACGGCGGCGGCGTTGCTAACGCAGCGGCGGTTGCTTACCCGGAGCTGGCCTGTGCGGTGCCGTTTTATGGCCGCCAGCCGCCAGTCGACGGGGTGGCAAAAATCAAGGCGCCATTACTGCTCCACTACGCTGCGCTGGACAAAAACATTAACGAAGGCTGGCCTGCCTATGAACAGGCGCTGAAGGCCAACCACAAGGTGTTTGAAGCTTACATCTACCCGGCCGTTAACCACGGTTTTCATAACGATTCAACGCCGCGCTACGATCGTGCGGCGGCGGAACTGGCCTGGCAACGAACCCTTGGATGGTTTGAAAAATATCTGCATTGAGTGGATCGTTCCTGAAAAAATAGCAGGAAATCTCCATTAGCTGAATGTATCGTTAATCGGTAATTATTGATTTATAACTTTATAAGATGGATTTATTGTCGATTTTTATGCTGTTAAGTGGCGAATGACACATTCTGTAAAGATAATGGCGCATTTTTATTATCCGGTTTGCAAGTAAAACTGCGCTATTAATTTACGTTAGGTGCTCTCGTTCTTCTGCGAAAATTCCTGGATAAATGTCTGCGAAAAATCTTTCGGGCGAAATGCCAGTGAGCGATCGGAAATAGCACGGATGCCGCGCTGAATATAAATATTTCTTCTCGCTGCGGCTGAAACCGGGCGTATGATAGCGTTCGTAAGTTCACTGCTGTATCGCTTCAGGCCTGTATTCATGCGGCTTACGGCGATGTTTCCGCGTCAGTAAGTGTGTAAAAACATCACAATGGTCAGAATGATAAATAATTAGTTAACCATACTTAAAATAAATTTTAATACTCCTTAATCATCATTTTTATTTGTTGTAAAAAACCTTTTTCCATTATTAATGGCATTATTTTCCTGCGTTTTTTTATTCATTTTTTAACTTTTTAAAAATTCTTATTTTAACTTTAGGTAACATTTTAATTTTTCTTTTTTTATATATAAGCTAGGGAATTCTCTTTTCCATCTTATTAATTAAAGATTTTTAAATCATTACCTAAAGGAATAATTAGCTGATTAATTTTTATTTTCATTTTGTTAAAAAACAATAGGTTATGTTTATTTATTGTAAATAAATGCCGTGGTGATGACAACGATTAATAACCCAATGATGAGACAGAATAAGATTCTGTACGGCCCCGATGCAGGCTGACGAAAAAAGAGAAGGGTGAAATTTTTTTTATCATTTTTTTCACTTTTACCATGCAGAATTTTCTTGTCCATGCCGATAACGGAGATAACTCTCGCCCGCAGGCGAGAATGTACCTTCACCGCAAGGATAATATTATGAGTATGCTTCGTAACTTTACTATACGAGCCGTTATGCTGGCGATCCTCGGGATCTTCGGTCTGCTGTGGTCAGGCGTTGGTTTGTATAGCGTTTTTTCTCTGTCAAAAGTGGCCGACGGTAATGAGGTAGATCGCCAGTTAGTGTCACAGATGACTCTGCTTAGCCAGGGCAATGATCAGTACTTTCGGTTTGTGACTCGTCTCAGTCGCGTGATGGAAGCCAAAGCTGCGGGTGGCTCGCCGGATATGGCGCCGGTTCAACAGGCGCTGGACAATATGACCCGTTATCTGGCGGCGTTTAAAGCGATTTCACCAGGGCCGATAGATGCGAAAATCTCTGAACAAGTGATCAGTAACTGGCAGGCGCTGCTGGAGCAGGGGATCACGCCGCAATTTCAACTGGCGCAGCAGGGAACATCTGACGCTTATCGCCAGCAAGCGAATAATGTTACGCCGGGTTTAAGCCGCAGCTTTGGTTCAGCGACGGAAAACTTTAATAAAGCCGCGGGTGAGATGCTCGATCAGACGCGCGTTGTCGTTGATAGCCAGACGAAAACTACTCGCGTGGCAATTATTTCAGCGATGGTGATTGGCCTGTTGATCCTGCTCTTTACCGACCGCTATCTGGTCAACATGCTGGTGCGCCCGCTGGATCGTATCCGTGCGCATTTCACGGTGATGGCGCAGGGCGATCTCAGCCAGCCGCTGGAAGATTTTGGTCGTAACTGCGTCGGCAAAGTCGTGCCGCTGTTGCTGGCAATGCAGGATAGCCTGCGTGAAGCGGTTAGCAGTATCCGCAACGGTAGCGAAAATATCTGGCGCGGGGCGAGCGAGATCTCTTCCGGCAATAATGATCTCTCTTCCCGTACCGAAGAACAGGCTGCCGCGCTGGAGCAGACGGCAGCCAGCATGGAAGAACTGACTTCAACGGTCAAACTGAATGCGGATAACGCCAGTCAGGCCAGCCAACTGGCGGAAGTGGCGTCAGCCACCGCCAGTAAAGGCGGCGCGCTGGTTAAAGACGTTATCAGCACGATGGATGGTATTTCCGGTAGCTCGAAGAAAATTGCTGAGATCACCACTGTCATTAACAGCATTGCCTTCCAGACGAACATTCTGGCGCTGAACGCTGCGGTTGAAGCGGCGCGCGCAGGTGAGCAAGGGCGTGGCTTTGCCGTTGTCGCCGGGGAAGTCCGTAATCTTGCCAGCCGCAGTGCGGGCGCGGCGAAAGAGATCGAAACGCTGATCGCCGATTCAGTAAGCCGCGTCGAGAAAGGGGCACAACTGGTTAATGACACCGGCACCACCATGGAAAGTATCCTTAAGGCCGTGACCGAAGTGACCACCATTATGAAAGAAATTGCCTCGGCCTCTGCAGAGCAGAGTAAAGGTATCTCTCAGGTGGGCGTCGCGATCAGCCAGATGGATAGCGTCACGCAGCAGAACGCCTCGCTGGTGGAGCAGATCTCTGCGGCAGCGGCGGCGCTGGAGCGCCAGACAGAAGAGCTGCAACGTTCTGTTCAGAAGTTCCGTCTTTCCAGTAACGAGCAGCATAACCCTGCGACGACAGCGCTGGTAAAACCGGATTTGTCGCGCAAAACTACTTCTAAATCTGCCGCATCGTCGGATGAATGGGTGGCGTTTTAATCAGCGCTATCCCCCCGCAACAGATCGTTATATAATTTTTTATATAGCGATTGGGGGTGATAACGATGGAAAACCATTTTGGTAAAGGTTTAATGGCCGGGCTGAATGCAGCGCAGGCGGATAGCGCCAGCAATGTGGCGCATTTCTGCCCGGACTATAAGCGGGGTTTTGTCCTTGGGTTTTCGCACCGCATGTTTGAAAAGACAGGCGATCGACAGCTCAGCGCGTGGGAAGCAGGTATTCTCACTCGCCGCTACGGGCTGGATAAAGAGATGGTGATGGACTTCTTTCGGGAAAGTCACTCAAGCATAGTGCTCCGATTTTTTATGGCGGGATACCGCCTCGAAACATAACAATACGCTTCGCTCAATATGTAGTTCTCTTTTGTGAAGGTCACTTTTGTCGAGGGTGACTTTCATTTTTTTTGTTCATTTGTGCCCTAATACCCCTACGCTGAGTCCGTGTACTGTAATCCCCGTCTCATTTTTGCATAATGCCCCTGTTTTTTATGTGCTTAATTGTCGGAGCGATCGCAGCACTCTTCTTCCTGTTGGATGGAGAATATTCTTAGTTCGGGCTGAGGAATAAAAATAAATGGCAGGAGATAATTTACATTTAGCATCCCAGGGTGTGAGTCGTCGTGATTTTATGAAGCTGTGTGCCGCGCTGGCGGCCACGATGGGACTGAGCGGCAAAGCGGCAGCAGAGATGGCAGAAGCCATCAGCCATCCGCAACGTCCTCCGGTTGTCTGGATTGGTGCGCAGGAGTGCACCGGATGTACCGAATCGTTGCTTCGCGCCACTCATCCCACCGTTGAAAACCTTGTGCTGGAAACCATTTCGCTGGAGTACCACGAAGTGCTTTCCGCCGCGTTCGGGCATCAGGCCGAAGAGAACAAACACCATGCGCTGGAGCAGTATAAAGGCCAGTACGTGCTGGTGGTTGACGGCTCCATTCCGATGAAAGACGGCGGCATTTACTGCATGGTGGCCGGCGAGCCTATTGTTGACCATATTCGCAAGGCGGCAGAAAACGCAGCCGCTATTATTGCGATCGGTTCCTGCGCCGCCTGGGGCGGTGTGGCGGCGGCAGGTGTGAATCCTACCGGCGCGGTCAGTTTGCAGGCGGTGTTGCCGGGGAAAACGGTGATTAATATTCCTGGCTGTCCGCCGAACCCACAGAATTTCCTTGCTACCGTGGCGCATCTCATCACCTTTGGCAAACCTCCGGCGCTGGACAGCAAAAACCGGCCCGCGTTTGCTTACGGGCGCTTGATCCACGAACACTGCGAACGCCGTCCGCACTTCGATGCCGGGCGTTTTGCGAAAGAGTTCGGCGATGCCGGGCACCGGCAGGGCTGGTGTCTTTATCACCTCGGCTGTAAAGGACCGGAAACCTGGGGCAACTGCTCGACGTTACAGTTCTGCGATGTCGGCGGCGCATGGCCAGTTGCTATTGGTCACCCTTGTTACGGCTGTAATGAAGAAGGCGTTGGCTTTCATAAAGGCATCTCTCAGCTTGCTCATGTCGAAAATCCAACACCGCGCGCTGAAAAACCTGACGTGCAACTGAAAGAGGGCGGCACGGTGTCAGCAACGGCCGTCGGTCTGCTGGGTGGCGTAGTCGGTCTGGTGGCGGGCGTTGGCGTGATGACGGTGCGCGAGCTGGGACGGCAACAGAAGAAAAACGACGCTGATTCGCAGGGAGAATAGCCGTGAACAGACGTGATTTTCTCAAAGTAGCGTCCGGCGGGGCGCTGCTGGTGGGGGGATCGTCCGCCAGTTTTGCCGCTGCGCAAAACCGGCCGCCGATCCCCGGAGCGCTGGGAATGCTATATGACTCGACGCTCTGTGTCGGCTGCCAGGCCTGCGTCTCACGCTGCCAGGCGATCAACTCGCCGGTGCCTAATCCGCAGGGTGAACAAACCTGGTCGAACAACGACAAACTCTCTCCTTATACCAACAACATTATTCAGGTCTGGCACAGCGGTAACGGGCAAAACAAAGACCAGACCGAAAATGGCTATGCCTACATCAAAAAGCAGTGCATGCACTGTGTGGATGCCAACTGCGTGTCGGTCTGCCCGGTACAGGCGCTGAAGAAAGACGCTGTCACCGGCATTGTTCATTACAACCCGGATGTCTGTACCGGCTGCCGCTACTGTATGGTCGCCTGTCCTTTCGACGTGCCGAAATATGATTACGACAACCCGTTCGGCCAGATCCACAAATGCCAGCTCTGCAATCAGAAAGGCGTCGAACGTCTTGATAAAGGCGAGCTTCCCGGCTGCGTGGAAGTTTGCCCGGCAGGGGCGGTGATTTACGGCACCCGCGAGGAGTTACTGGCCGAAGCCAAAAAACGCCTCACGCTGAAGCCGGGTTCCGAATATCGCTATCCCCGCCAGACGCTGCATGCCGACGATGTTTACCTTCACGATGTCCCGCACTACTACCCGCACTTGTACGGCGAGAAAGAGGGCGGCGGCACACAGGTGCTGGTGCTGACAGGCGTGCCTTATACGGATCTTGGTTTACCGGCGCTGGACTCCCTGGCGACCGGCGCGCGATCCGAACACGTTCAGCATACGGTGTACAAAGGCATGATGTTGCCGCTGGCGGTGCTGGCAGGTCTGACGGCGCTGGTACGGCGTAATACAAAGGCGCACCACGAGGAGGATGACCATGAGTCATGATCCACAAGCCATGGGCGGTAAGCTGCTGAGCAAACCCGTGCTACTGTTCGCCCCGCTGATCGTGCTGTGCGCGATCTTTATTCTCAAACGTCTGATCTTCGGTCTTGGATCGGTCTCCGATCTGAACGGCGGTTATCCGTGGGGGATCTGGATCGCCTTCGACCTGCTGATCGGCACCGGTTTTGCCTGCGGCGGCTGGGCGCTGGCGTGGGCGGTCTATGTCTTCAACCGCGGCGATTACCATCCGCTGGTACGTCCGGCGCTGTTGTGCAGCCTGTTCGGTTACTCGCTGGGTGGGTTATCCATCACTATCGATGTTGGCCGTTACTGGAATCTGCCGTATTTCTATATTCCCGGATACTTCAACGTCAATTCGGTGCTGTTCGAAACGGCAGTCTGTATGACCATCTATATCGGCGTGATGGCGCTGGAATTTGCGCCTGCGCTGCTGGAAAGGCTGGGCTGGAAGGTCTCGCTGCGCCGTCTAAACAAGGTGATGTTTTTTATCATCGCCCTTGGCGCGCTGCTGCCGACGATGCACCAGTCATCGATGGGATCGCTGATGATTGCCGCCGGATACAAAGTCTATCCGCTGTGGCAAAGCTACGAAATGCTGCCGCTCTTCTCACTGCTGACTGCTTTTATTATGGGCTTTTCGATCGTTATCTTTGAAGGCTCCTTAATGCAGGCCAGCCTGCGCGGCAACGGCCCGGATGAGAAGCGCCTGTTCAATAAACTGATGGGCGTGCTAAGCGTCCTGCTGGCGCTGTTCCTGCTGCTGCGCGTCGGTGAAATCAGCTGGCGCGGCAAGTGGCATTACGCATTCGCCGGGGATTTTTACAGCCTGATATTCTGGCTGGAACTGGCACTGCTGGCTTTCCCGCTGCTGGCACTGCGCGTTTCCCGCTGGCGCAATGATTCCCGCGTTCTGTTCCTGGCCGCGCTCAGCATGCTGTTAGGCTGCGCGCTGTGGCGACTCTCCTATTCGCTGCTGGCGTTCAATCCCGGCAACGGATACGGCTACTTCCCGACCGGGGAGGAGCTAATGATCTCTATTGGTTTTGTGGCAATTGAAGTCTGTGCATACATCTTACTCATACGTCTGTTGCCGATTATTCCTCCGTTAAAAACACCTGCGCGACATGAGGCGAGCGAAGCATGAGTCAACGTATCACCATCGATCCGGTGACCCGCATTGAGGGTCATTTACGCATTGATTGCGAAATTGAAAACGGCGTTGTATCAAAGGCCTGGTCATCGGGCACCATGTGGCGCGGAATGGAAGAGATCGTGAAGGATCGCGATCCGCGCGATGCTTGGATCATCATGCAGCGTATTTGTGGTGTTTGTACCACCATTCACGCGATCGCCTCGGTGCGGGCAGTAGAAAGTGCGCTGAAGGTTAATGTGCCGCTGAATGCGCAGTACATCCGCAATATCATTCTTGCCGCGCACTCGATCCACGATCACATCGTCCATTTTTATCAGCTCTCGGCGCTCGACTGGGTGGATATCACCTCGGCGTTGCAGGCCGATCCGGCAAAAGCCGCCGCGCTGCTGAAAGGGATCTCTGACTGGCCGCTGAATAGCGAAGGCGAGTTCAAAGCGGTGCAGGATAAGATCAAAGCGCTGGTTGCCAGCGGCCAGTTGGGTATTTTTGCCAACGGTTACTGGGGACATCCGGCAATGAAGTTACCGCCGGAAGTGAACCTGATAGCCGTCGCACACTACCTGCAGGCGCTGGAGTGCCAGCGCGATGCTAACCGCATTGTGGCGCTGCTCGGCGGCAAGTCACCGCATATCCAGAATCTGGCGGTCGGCGGTGTCGCCAACCCGATCAACCTCGACGGTATTGAAGTGCTGAACCTTGAACGTCTGATGTACCTGAAGTCGTTTATCGATCGCCTCGAAGGCTTTATTGAACAGGTTTATAAAGTCGATACCGCTGTCATTGCTGCGTTCTATCCCGAGTGGTTGTCGCTCGGCAAAGGCGCGGTAAATTACCTCAGTACGCCGGAATTCCCCACCGATGCGAAAAATGGCAGCTTCCTGTTCCCCGGCGGTTATATCGAAAACGCCGATCTCAGCACTTTCCGGGCGATCACCACCGGTGACGATCCGTTTATGGTGAAAGGGATCCAGGAGAGCGCAAAACACGCGTGGTACAAAGACGAGGCGCCACAGGAGCCGTGGCAGGGCACGACATTACCGCAGTACACCGGCTGGCAGGAAGAGGGCAAATATTCCTGGGTGAAATCGCCCACCTTTTACGGCAAAACGGTGGAGGTTGGTCCGCTGGCTAATATGCTCTGCAAACTGGCGGCGAAGCACGAAACCACGGCGACGAAGCTGAATGATATTGTCGCTATCTACCAGAAACTGACCGGCAAAACGATCGCCGTGGCGCAGCTACATTCAACGCTGGGGCGCATTATTGGCCGCACCGTTCACGCCTGCGAACTGCACGGCGTGTTGCAAAATCAGTATCAGGCTCTGATCGATAATATCGGCAAAGGCGACATGCAAACCTATGCGAAAACCGACATTCCGCAGAGCGGCGAGTTTAAAGGCGTCGGCTTTCTGGAAGCGCCGCGCGGCATGCTTTCCCACTGGGTGGTGATCAAAGACGGTAAAATCGCCAACTATCAGGCGGTTGTGCCCTCGACCTGGAATGCCGGGCCGCGCAACTTTAATGATGATGCCGGGCCGTACGAACTGTCGCTGGTGGGCACGCCGGTTGCGGACGTGCAAAAACCGCTGGAAGTGGTGCGCACCGTGCATTCGTTCGATCCCTGCATGTCCTGCGCAGTGCATGTGCTGGACGCGGATGGCAACGACGTTGTGTCGGTGAAGGTACTGTGATGTCGATTTTAGTGCTGGGCGTCGGCAACATTTTATTGACCGACGAAGCGATTGGCGTACGGGTTGTGGAGGCGCTGGCGCAGCGCTTCCATCTGCCGGAAGACGTTGAAGCGCTGGATGGTGGTACCGCCGGAATGGAATTGCTCGACGCGATGGCTAACCGCGATCACCTGATTATTGCCGACGCGATCGTCAGCCGGAAAAGCGAGCCTGGAAGGGTCGTCATCCTGCGTGATGACGAAGTGCCGACGCTGTTCAGCAATAAAATTTCCCCGCACCAGTTGGGGCTGGCGGACGTACTGTCGGCACTGCGTTTTACCGGTGAGTTTCCGGCGAAACTGACGCTGATTGGCGTTACGCCAGCCTCGCTGGAGCCGCATATCGGCATGACGCCAATCGTGGAAGCCAGCCTTGATAGCGCGCTGGCGGCGGTGATTGACGCGTTAGCTGAATCCGGCGTTGTGCTGACGCCACGGGAGACTGCTCATGCACAATGATGAATTACCAGGATTTGACGTTTCGCCGCACCGCGAAGTGCAGCAGGCTTTTAAGGCGATTGCCGCCCATGAAATGCAGGGGCTGCCGTTTGTGCACCCGCAAATGGACGTGTACGCCACGCCATTTACTCTGTTTGAAAACCAGTGGCTTGGCTGCGTGTTGACGCCGTGGATGCTGAGTTTGCACATCTATCCCGGCCCGCAGCAATGCTGGCCGGTGCGGCGCGTCAGCGAGCGGCTGGGGTTGCAACTGCCCTACGGCGAGATGACTTTTTCCGTTGGCGAATTACCGGCGCTGGGGCAGTACCTGAGTTGTTCCTTGATGTCGCCATTAACGCCCGATCTCAGTCCGCAACAGGGCGTACAACTGGCGGATAACTGCCTGAAGATGGCGCTCTCGCTACCAGTAACGGATGCCAGCTTGAGCCGCCGCGCGCTGCTGTTCGGCCAGCGAGGCGCGCAGCATGCATGAGTTATCGCTGTGCCAGAATGCGGTGGAAATTATCGAACAGCAGGCGAAGCAGCATGGCGCGCAGCGCGTGACCGGCGTCTGGCTGGAAATCGGCGCGCTGGCCTGTATCGAAGAGAGCGCCCTGCGGTTCGGTTTCGATATTGCCTGTCGCGATACGCTGGCACAGGGGTGCGCGCTGCATATCATCCATAAACCCGCGCAAGCGTGGTGCTGGAACTGTAGCGCGTCGGTAGAGATCACCCGGCACGACGAGTGCCCGCGCTGTCACTGCCCGACGTTGCATATTGAGCACAGCGACGGCGTGCAGATCAAAAGTATTGAAGTGGAGTAAGACAACGATGTGTATAGGCGTACCGGGCCAGGTGGTGGCCGTTGGCGAAGATTTTCATCAACTGGCGCAGGTCGATGTGTGTGGTGTGCGTCGCGACGTTAATATCGCGCTGGTGTGCGAAGAATCGCCACAGCAATTGCTCGGCCAGTGGGTGCTGGTACATGTCGGTTTTGCTATGAGCATTATTGATGAGCAGGAGGCGCTGGCGACGCTTGCGGCGCTTCGGCAAATGGAGAGCGACGAGCTGGCGGCGGGATAAGAAACCGGGCGGCATTCCACCCGGTGTGGAAGATTAGGCGTTGCGTTTATCTTCGGTCTGCGTATCGAAATCGCTGGCGTCATGGCGCTCGTGCAACTGCTCGTTCGGCGCGCCGAACGTACGGTTAACGATGCGACCGCGTTTCACTGCCGGGCGGGCGAAAATCTCCTGTGCCCAGCGCTGCACATTTTTGTAGCTGCCCGCATCGAGGAATTCGGCGGCGTCATACACATTGCCAAGTACCACGTTGCCGTACCACGGCCAAATCGCCATATCGGCAATGGTGTACTCATCACCCGCGATGAATTTATGGTTGGCCAGTTGTTTATCCAGCACGTCCAGCTGGCGTTTGGCTTCCATGGTAAAGCGGTTGATGGCGTACTCAATTTTAACCGGCGCATAGTTGTAGAAGTGGCCAAAACCGCCGCCGAGGAATGGCGCAGAGCCTTGTAACCAGAACAACCAGTTCAACGTTTCTGCGCGTCCTGCCGGATCTTTTGGCAGGAAGTGGCCGAATTTTTCTGCCAGATACAGCAGGATAGCACCGGATTCAAATACGCGCGTCGGCGGCGTCGTGCTGTGATCGCGCAGCGCCGGGATTTTGGAGTTCGGGTTGACGTCGACAAAACCGCTGGAGAATTGATCCCCTTCGCCGATACGAATCAGCCAGGCGTCGTACTCCGCCTCGCTAACCCCTTTTGCCAGCAGTTCTTCCAGCATGATCGTGACTTTCTGACCATTCGGCGTGCCGAGCGAATAGAGCTGGAGCGGATGTTTGCCCACCGGCAATGTTTTGTCGTGCGTCGGGCCGGAAACCGGGCGGTTGATATTCGCGAAAGCGCCGCCGCTGGATTTATCCCACGTCCAGACCTTCGGTGGCTGGTAGTTGTCTGACATTTTGGTCCGCCTTTTCGTTGATGTGTTGAAGTTCAGGTTAAGTGAGTATAAATGGTTGCGGGTTCAGGCAAGGATGCGCTGCGCCCAGACACTGATATCATCACCGCTGCCAAGATCGGCCTGCACCAGCCCATTGACCATAAAGGTTGGGGAAACATGAATGCCGTTCTGGCGCGCATATTTGCAGTGCCATTTGATTTCGGTTTGCAGCTCCGGACGGGCAAAAGCGTCTGCCAGTTTCACGCCACTGTAGTTTTCAATGCGCTCAATAATCTGCTGCGGTGTGGCATCCATATTCGGGCCGCTGCAATGATCCGTAAATTCAAACTCTTCACGATGATCGGCAACTGCACGCAGTACCTTATGCGCGGCGTTTTTGCCTTCGGGCAGCGTCGAAGCCGCGAGGATACAGCGCACAATCACACCAGAGAAGAGATGCCAGGGCTGTGATTGCAGGCGAATTTTGACCGTCACGTTCTCTTCGCCGACAGTTTCTAACAGCGCTTCCAGTTTGTTAAACGCCCGGACGGAGAAGGGGCAGGTGGGTTCGATAAAGATCTCGAAAGTTCGGGGGCCGTGGCCCCAGCTTAGCGGTGCGGCATGTAAAGGTTGTTGACTCATGGTCACTCCTGCTGTTTTTCATTTTGTGAGAGTTTGAGAGTAGCAGCATGCCGCAGACGCGGGGAGTTCGTTTTGCGTCGGATGCGGTTATCGTGCGGTGTTCGACGGTCGTAGCATTTCCACACGCGAACGTTTTAACAATAAGAAATAAATACTGCTGTAATGTGCATAATTAATTTTTAAGAGACGACTTAAATAATATTTAACTTAGTAACTTCACCTTAACGTAAATTATTATATTATTGATCTGTATTTGCTTATTTAAATTTTGTCTGTAGCGCTGATTATTTCATCATTATTTGTTATTAATCCGTTTCTCTCTGCTGTCGATAATCGTTATGAGGGTTTTTTTTCGACTCAGATCGGAGGAGTCATTAGCGGATTATCTGGGTAACCATCAGCGGAGATAATGATGCAGGAGATTCAGGCGATTCAGGCAACCACGCACCTTGCCAATGCAACACAAGAAAGTACGGCGGCCAAAGCCGATCCACACACCACCAGTGAAAGCGGAGCGGGTAACAAATCTCATCAGGATGAAAGTACTAAAGTGACGCTCTCCAGCCGCGCCGAAAGCCATAAAGAGGCGAAGGCTATAAAGGCGGAGCAGCAGCTCGCAGAAAAGAAAGAAGTCGAAAATCATCAAATTGATTATTCGCTGGCGATGACCGGCATTCCGCAATTTGGTGGACGTCTGGTAACGGTTGTTAAATATCCTGACGGTAGTACGGAAATGATTGACGCCTTTTCCGGCAAAAAAGTAACACAACAGGAACTGGACATCGCCCGGGCCGAGAAAGAAAACAGCGAATATGTGCAACGCAAGCAGGAAGCCAAAAAAGTCGCGCAGGAAGTGCAGACATTCACGCCTGGAGAATCGCAGCCAACGGATCTGGAATAATCCTCTGGCGGTAAATTTGTAATAAAGGCGAAGGCTATTCAGAATTTATCCATAAAATATATCTTATATGTTATGGGTGGCCTGAGCTGAATATCATAGCTGTGTTGTTGTGTATTTAGTTTAAGTCAGTATCGGTGCCATTTTGCTTCAGCAATTTAATGCTGAGGATTGCGGCTGTCTGGCGTTTTGCTGCGAGAGAGGGCACATCGCTGCCGTTTTTGGGACGACAGAATGCGCCATTTACTTAGCATGCTTAATATTGGCTTTATGAGGAATTTGCCGGGATAAACGGTGGGTTATTATGATGAAGATGAGTGGTACAGCCACATTAATTATGTGGTTAATTTCTACGGTATCTGGCGTTTGGTTTTGTTGTGTTTTTCTTTGTAGTCGGCAATTGCCTGATTGATGTTTTCTGTTTCGATAACATCGACCTTTTCATCATTAAAGAACACTTCATAGTGGCCGGATACATATTTAAAAGTGAAAATTTTCCCCTGATAGCGAACGCGTCTCTCCTTCACCGACAAGCCTCTGCTGCGCATAGCCACTTTTGCCATTGTATCTATCTTTTTATTTTTCATAGCTATTTTCTTTACCTTTTCAGGCTGTTATGCGATGCCTGTATTTTATTCCGCGTGTTCAGGTGCTAATTTGTTATCCTCTCAAAGAAAATCAACAGTTGCCAGAACCTCATGCTTAATAATAGATGAAATATTTCTGCGTAACTTAAGGTTGTCTTAATCTTAAGAATATCCTGTAGTTAATAACTGGAGGATTAATTTAGTTAACCACATTTTTATGGGATTTAATTTCGAAACGCTCTTTTTGATAATTATTTCGATTCTCATTTCACCTTTGCTAGTATTAAACTTCTGGCGGCTCGCATGCGCTGACTATTACACTTATTTTAAAAGGAATGAGGATGAAGAATCGCTTTTTGCCGTTCTGTTCAATCGCACTGGTCATCTCTTCGGTTTTCGCCGCGTCTGCGGCATCTGCCGCCAATAACGACGACGGGATCGTGGTGTACAACGCGCAGCACGAAAACCTGACAAAATCCTGGGTTGATGAATTCACCAAAGAAACGGGTATTAAAGTGACGCTGCGTAACGGTGGCGACACGGAACTGGGCAACCAGCTTGTTCAGGAAGGAAAGGTTTCTCCTGCTGATGTCTTCCTCACCGAAAACTCACCAGCAATGACGCTGGTCGATAATGCCAACCTGTTCGCGCCGCTGGATGCCGATACCCTGAAGCAGGTGCCGGCGCAGTTCCGCCCGGCGCATGGCCGCTGGATCGGTATTGCCGCGCGCAGCACGGTGTTTGTTTATAACCCGACAAAAATCAGCGCGGCTCAGCTTCCGGCATCGATAATGGATTTAGCCAAACCGGAATGGAAAGGCCGTTGGGCGGCATCTCCGTCAGGCGCAGACTTCCAGGCGATTGTCAGCGCGATGCTCACGCTGAAAGGCGAAAAGGCCACGCTCGACTGGCTGAAAGCCATGAAAACTAATTTCGTGCCTTATAAAGGCAACAGCACCGTCTTAAAAGCGGTGAATGCCGGGCAGATTGATGGCGGCGTTATCTACCACTATTACTACTTTGTTGATCAGGCCAAAACCGGCGAGAACAGCAAAAACACCCAGCTTTACTACTTTAAGCATCAGGATCCGGGCGCTTTCGTCAGCATTTCCGGCGGTGGTGTTTTAGCCTCCAGTAAGCACCAGAAACAGGCGCAGGCCTTCATCAAGTGGATCACCGGTAAAACCGGGCAGGATATGCTGCGTACCAATACCGCTTTTGAATATGCCGTCGGTGCGGGCGCGGCTTCCAACGCGAAATTGGTGCCGCTGAATCAACTGGATGCGCCAAAGGTCGAGCCTTCTGCGCTGAACAGCAAAAAAGTGAGCGAGTTAATGACCGAGGCCGGTCTCCTGTAATTGCGGTATGAATGAGCGTTTTATGTCCAGTTTGAGTCTTCCGGCGACACGCCGCGCGGCCAGCCAAACCGTCCGGCGCCGCCCTTCCGGGGTGCTGGTGGTATTAGCCACTTTTGCGGCACTGCTTGCTTTACTGCCTGTGGGATTTGTTATTGGGGTGGGTATTGATACCGGTTGGCCAACGGTGAAGGCGCTCATTTTTCGCCCGCGTGTTGGCGAGCTGCTCAACAACACCTTTTTGCTGATTGCCTGCGCTGTTCCGGCCTGTGTGGCGGCAGGAATTGCCATGGCCTGGTTGACGGAGCGAACCACGCTGCCTGGGCGACGCGTCTGGTCGCTGCTGGCCATTGCGCCGCTGGCGATCCCGGCGTTTGTGCAAAGTTATGCCTGGGTCAGCGTCGCGCCGGGTTTCAATGGTTTGCCCGCCGCCGTTTTTCTCGCGGTGCTGGCCTATTTTCCCTTTATTTATATGCCGGTAGCCGCCGTATTACGTCGGCTGGATCCGGGTCTTGAAGATGTAGCCGCCTCGCTGGGCACACCGCCGTGGCGCATCTTTTTCCGCGTGGTTTTGCCGCAACTCAAGCTGGCGATTTGCGGCGGCGCGCTGCTGGTTGCGCTGCATTTACTGGCGGAATATGGCCTGTTCGTGATGATCCGTTTTGATACCTTCACCACCGCCATTTATGACCAGTTTCAATCCACCTTTAGCGGTCCGGCTGCCAACATGCTGGCGGGCGTGCTCGCCCTCTGCTGTCTGGCGTTGCTATTACTGGAGACCGCCGCGCGCGGTAAAGCGCGTTATGCTCGCGTCGGCGCAGGCGCGGCGCGTAAACAGCACCGCGTTGTGCTTGGCCGCGGGAGTTCAGCGTGTGGATTCGCGCTGATGCTGGTGATGGCGATCCTTGCGCTCGGTACGCCGATGGTAGTGCTCGCCCGCTGGCTGTGGCTTGGCGGGTTGGCGAACTGGTCCAGCGCCGATTTGTGGCTCTCTTTGCGTCAGACGTTATTTCTGGCATTTTGCGGCGCGCTGCTGACAACGGCATTTGCGCTGCCGACGGCCTGGCTTGCGGTGCGCCATCCGCGTCCGCTGATTCGCGTGCTGGAGGGATGTAACTACGTCACCAGTTCGCTGCCGGGCATTGTTGTCGCGCTGGCGCTGGTCACCGTCACCATTCATTACGCAAGGCCAATCTACCAGACTGAAGTGACGCTGTTTCTGGCGTATATGCTGATGCTGATGCCCAGAGCGCTCATCAATCTGCGCGCCGGGATTGCGCAAGCGCCGGTGGAACTGGAACAGGTGGCGCAAAGCCTTGGTACTTCGCCCGGCAGAGCGCTACTGAGCGTCACGCTGCGGCTGGCGGCTCCTGGTGCTGCGGCGGCTGCAGCGCTGGTCTTTCTCGGTGTCAGCAATGAACTGACCGCCACGCTGCTGCTTTCACCCCTTGGTACTCGCACGCTGGCGACCGGTTTCTGGGCGCTCACCAGCGAGATCGATTATGTTGCGGCCTCACCTTACGCGCTGCTGATGATTTTGATTTCCCTGCCGTTGACCGGCCTTCTTTATAAGCAATCACAAAAACTGTCGGGTCTTTAAGATGTTAGAACTGAGCAATATTTCCAAATCCTTTGGCTCCGCACGTGTGCTGGACAGTGTGAACCTGCTTATTCCTCCCGGCAGCCGTACGGCGATTGTTGGTCCGTCTGGCTCGGGGAAAACCACGTTATTGCGGTTGATTGCCGGGTTTGAGCGGCCGGACAGCGGACAGATAATGATGCACGGAAAGCCGCTATTTGCTGGCGATCAGTTTGTTCCCGCTCATCAACGTAAAATTGGTTTTGTTCCGCAAGAAGGTGCGTTGTTCCCGCATTTGCGCGTCGGGGAAAACATTGCCTGGGGGCTGAGCGGCTCCCGTCATGAGAAGCGTGCGCGCGTGGATGCGTTAATGGCAATGGTGTCGCTGGATAGCAAACTGGCCCAGCGCTGGCCGCATGAGATCTCCGGCGGTCAGCAGCAGCGTGTCGCTCTGGCGCGTGCGCTGGCGCAACAACCGGCGCTGATGCTGCTCGATGAGCCTTTCTCCGCGCTTGATACCGGTTTGCGTGCCGCCACGCGTAAAGCGACGGCAGATTTACTCACTCAGGCGGGTGTGGCGTCGATTCTGGTCACTCACGATCAGAAAGAGGCACTGTCATTCGCCAGCCAGATTGCGGTGATTCGTCACGGGCGCTTTGCCCAGATTGGCTCGCCCTTTGAGGTCTATTCGCAGCCTGCGGATGAAGAAACGGCGCTGTTTTTAGGCGACGCGCTGATTCTGCCAGCCGAGGTGGCGCAAGGGAAAGCGCGCTGCCAGCTTGGCGATATTCTGGTTGATGATGTATCTGCTTCCGGCACGCGGCGCATTATGCTGCGCCCGGAGCAAATCAGCGTTGAGCCGTGCGACAGCGCAGCAGGGCTGCCGCAGGCGCACATTGTGGATATCGATTTCGTGGGTTATCTCTCCGCGCTGACGCTCGCTTTTGCGCATACAGATGAACGCATCACCGTGCAGACCGTTACCCGGCCAGGCTGGTTGCCGGGTATGAAGGTCAATATCCAGATTAACGGCTGCGCGCGCGTGTTTGCTTTGTGATCTCCCGCCCGCTTTGCTCGGGCTTGTTTGCCATCTGTCATATTTTTGAATCTGATCTCAAAACAGTGTTTTTTAATGTGTAAAACTTCGTTTCGTTTTTATCTCTATAATAATTAACACCTTCTTTTAGCCGGATATGCATTGCGCGCTCCGGCATTTTGTTAAGTTCGCATTTTCCAGGAAACAGAAATTTTCAATTACACCGGGCTGTAAGGCCGGGAGGATCTGTTTCAGGAGAATACCTATGCAATACCCTCTGGGATTTACTGCGCTGTTGGGCTGTCTGCCCGTAATGGCAAATGCTGTCACGCTGGTGGCCCGGCAAATTCGCCAGACACCTTCGTTGTGCGTGCTGACTGACACACTGAAAAACGAAGGAGAGTTTTGATGAAGACACTGCGCTATTCCGTGCTGTTGCTGGCCTGTATTGGTGCCAGCCCGTTCGCTGCGCTGGCAGAAGAGTGGAACGCGGTCGTTTCCGCCACACCGCAGGCGGGCGAGTTTGCCACCATCAGCCAGGCGTTGGCCGCTGCGCCGAAAAGCGGTACGCCGTGGCGCATTCTGATCAAAGAGGGACGCTGGAACGAGCGGCTGGTGATTGAAAAACCGGTCACGCTGGTGGGGCAGTCAAAAGATCGGACGCAGATTGAAGCGAATACCCCGGCGGGCGCGCTGGATGCCAGCGGGAAAAAGTGGGGAACCGGGCGTACCAGTACGGTGGAGATCCGCGCCACTGGCGTGACGATCGAGAACCTGACCATCCGCAACAGCTTTGATTTTCCGGCCAATGCCGCGCTGGCGGATACCGATCCGAAAAAACTGAAAGATACGCAGGCGGTAGCGCTGATGATTTCAGAAGGTGCAGATAAGGCACGTTTCCGCCATGTCCGGCTGGAGGGGTATCAGGACACGTTCTACAGCAAAAGCGGCAGCCGCAGTTATTTCACCGATTGTGAAGTTAGCGGTCATGTCGATTTTATCTTTGGCCCTGGCATTGCGGTGTTTGACCGCTGCGACATTATTGCCCGCAACCGCAATGATATCGACCCGCCGTACGGCTATATCACCGCGCCCGCCACCCAACAGGATCAGAAATTTGGCCTGTTTATTATCAACAGTAAATTAAGCAAAGAGCCGGGCGTGCCGGCAAACAGCTTTGCGCTTGGGCGTCCGTGGCATCCAACCACTGAATTCAGTGACGGGCGTTATGCCGATCCGCATGCCATTGGCCTGGCGGCATTTATTCACTGCGAGATTGACGACCATATTTACGGTTGGGACAAAATGTCCGGCAAAGATAAAGCCGGGAATAAAATCTGGTTCAACCCGGAAGATAGCCGTTTTTATGAATCCGACAATCGCGGGCCTGGCGCCGGGCAGGGCGGCGCGCGCTACCAGCTCACGAAGGCGAACGCAGCGCAATACAGCCTGGCTGCGATTTTCGATGGCTGGGATAAAACCCTGCTGGAGTAAATTTTCAGGCATTGCCCCCGGCAACGGGGGCAATTTTCGTTATCAGTTGCCGTATTTAACGTTAAAGCCCAGCGCATCACCGACCGTGTCGTATTCGCGGAAATTAAAAATAAGCGGCTTCCATTGGGTGGAATCGACAATGCCGTTTTCACCTAAGAGTGGGTTTTCTACCCACAGATTGACAATATCCAGCTCGGCGAGAATAAAACGGCCTTTATCGCTGATGGACACTAAACGGCATTCCGCCTGAATCGGGCATTCAGCAATGCGCGGCGGCGCCACGTCAATTGAGGCTTCCGCAGTCAACCCGGCTTTGGCGAATTTATCATGGCAAATTTCCACGCCCCATTTGGTCTGGTTTTCCGACAGCGTATCGCCGCCAGTCAGCCTGCCAACCTGCTCGACTTTCTCCCACAGGGTATGATCGGGAATATTGATGACCGCATCGGAACCGGCAATTAAATTGCTGTGTGTTTTGCTACCTTTACTTATTCCAATAATAATTTTCTCGCCAAGTGAAATTGATGATGAAGCTGCGCAAATATTATTTTTCCCTTCGCTATCTTGCGTTGTGACCATAAAAACGGGAAAGCCGTAATAGAATGAATTGAGTTTTGATTTGCTTTTCATTGTCCCTTTTCTCTTATATTTAAAGCCGTAATGAGACTATTTTTCACCCTGTTGATGGTCTTTTACAATAACCCTTTTTGAGTAGCGAAAATTAGCAAGAAATAACCACTAAAAAAAGTAGTCTACAAATCATAAAAGAGGTATATGATATGCAACATATGCTTTTCCCCCTCCCGGTGAGCTCCGCTTGCTGAGAACTTTGAGGATGAAACATGCAACGTATCACCATACCCGCAAACTATGTTCACACTCGTACGACGCCATTCTGGACGAAAGAAACCGCCCCGGCGTCTATCTGGAAACGCCATCTGGACGCCGGTACCCGGCAGGGTGTTTACCCGCGACTGAGCGTGTCGCAAGGGGCGATCCGCTATAACGGTTACGCGGATGAAACCAGCCCGCAGCCGGTGGAAACCGTGACGATCGATGCCGGGGAATTTGCCGTCTTTCCGCCGGAAAAATGGCACAACATTGAAGCATTAACCGACGACACAATATTTAGCGTCGATTTCTATGTTGACCCGAAAATTTTGCTGGAAGAGTGAGATATTTATCATGACGACTGAAAATAAAGGATATTTTTTAGCGGTTTCTCATTCCGGCAAGCATGAAACGAAAGAAAAAATATGGCTGAAGCCGATGTCGTTATATGTACCGGATGTCGCCGCAGAAGCGGTTGCGGAGCTGACTTCTGGGTTTAGCGAAAATAACAGTGAATATGTTCTGACGGTCACGAACAATAATAATGGCGTTTCTGTTGATAAAGAATTTTCCAGCCTTGAAGCGTTGAAAGATCCGCTTAATGCCGCCGATTCGGTAAAAGAGTTGATTAACATTGTCCGTGGTTACGAATCGGATGAAGAAACCAATGTGTGCGGCTGGTAATACGACACTTCAGGAGGTTCACGATGGCATATCAAATTCCGGTTCACTTCCGCCATACCCGCTCCACGCCTTTCTGGACGAAAGAGACGGTACCGCAGGCGCTGCTCACCCATCACAATACGAAAAAGGGCGTTTATGGCCGTTTATCGGTAATGCAGGGCGCAGTGAAGTATTTCGGTTTTGCCGGTGAGTACGACACCACGCCGGAAGTGGAAGTGGTGATTGAGGCCGGGCACTTTGGCATCAGCCCGCCGCAATACTGGCATCACATTGAATTACTTACCGATGATACGTACTTCAATATCGATTTCTTTGCCGATCCGCACGAAGCGCTGGAAGGAAAAGGGATCGGTCAGGTGGTCAATACGCATCGCCGCTAAATGCCACGCGCCCGGCGCAGACCGGGCGTTTTTGTTCAGAAGTTATCAATAAACCGCTTCACCGCCGGTGAACGCTCGAATTTTCTCCATGCCAGCGCCACGTCTGTTTTCAACACTTCACCTTTGATGCGGTGGAACGTCACCAGCGGATGACTAAAGCAGGACATGGATTGCGGGACAATGGCGAAACCAAATCCTGCGCTGACCATGCTCAGCGATGAAGAAAATTGCGATGCCTGCTGCGGGTGGCTCATATTAATGCCGGCGCGCAGACAGGCGTTGTAAATCAGTTCGTACAGCCCTGGCGCCACCGCCTGCGGGAAGATCACCAAAGGCGTATCACGCAGCTCCGACAGCGCGAGATCGGCTTCATCAGCCAGCGGATGTGAGCGGTGTAACGCAATCAGCATCGGCTCTTCATCAATCAATTTCAGATTAAAGATTTTGCTGTTTTCACAGGGCAGGCGCACAAAAGCGACATCGATCAGCCCTTCATCCAGCTCCTGCATGAGCGTCGCCATATTGTCCTCTTTCTGATGGAGCATGACCTGCGGATAGTCATGCTGAAACTGGCGCAGCACGGCAAAAATGCGGATGTGAAAAGCGTTGGAACTGGTCACGCCGAGATAGAGTTTGCCGTTGATCCCCCGCGCGATACCTTTGGCTTTTTCCAGTGCGGCATCACTTAAGGCGAGGATCTGGCAGGCATCTTCGTAGAAGGCCTCGCCCGCCTCGGTAAGCTCCACACCGCGCGTTAAACGGTGAAATAACGGCGTCCCCACTTCCTGCTCAAGACGGCGAATTTGCTGGCTCAGCGGCGGCTGCGACATGCCCAACATTTCCGCCGCGCGGGTGAAATGTTGCGTCTGCGCAACGGCGACAAAATAGCGTAGATAACGAAGTTCCATATCGAAAACATCTCAAACCTTGATGGTTTGTATATTGGAATCTCTCGCTGAAGCGAGTCAATATTTAATCAGCTTTTCTAAAGGTCTACTCAATGAGGTATTAGAGGATGACTAATCTAAATGATTGTTCCTGCAAAGAAAATTTAAGTGAAACAATTCGTGCTTTTTCTAAAAGCAAACCTGAATGTGTGATATATCAAACATCGCTAATGAGTGCGCTATTAAGTGGGGTTTACGAAGGAAATACCACGATTAAGGATTTACTCAATCACGGCGACTTTGGACTCGGCACGTTTAATGAACTGGATGGCGAACTGATTGCCTTCAACAGCGAAGTCTATCAGTTGCGTGCAGATGGCAGCGCCAGGGAGGCGCGCCCGGATCAAAAAACACCGTTCGCCGTGATGACCTGGTTCCGGCCGAGCTACAGCCAGCAGTTCGATGCTCCCATCAGCCGACAACAACTGCACGAGATCATTGATAAACAGATTCCTTCCGACAACCTCTTTTGCGCCCTGCGCATTGAGGGCCATTTTCGCCACGCGCACACCCGCACCGTGCCGCGTCAGACGCCACCTTATCGGGCAATGACCGACGTGCTCGACGATCAGCCGGTCTTTCGCTTTAACAGCCGCGCGGGCGTATTGGTCGGTTTCCGCACACCGCAGCATATGCAGGGAATCAATGTTGCCGGTTATCACGAACACTTTATTACCGACGATCGACGCGGCGGCGGTCATTTGCTGGATTATCAGTTGGATCACGGCACGTTGACCTTCGGTGAGATTCACAAACTGATGGTTGATTTGCCAGCGGATGAGGCGTTTCTTCAGGCCGATCTGCACCCGGATAATCTCGATGCCGCAATTCGTTCGGTAGAGAGCTGAGACACGGACAAAGGAGTGACTAATGAGCAATGAAAACCATACGCAGCAGTGGGCGCATGGCGCCGACATGGTGGTGAAACAACTGGAAGCTCAGGGCGTTAAACAGGTTTTCGGCATTCCAGGCGCGAAAATCGATAAAGTTTTTGACTCCCTTCTGGATTCATCCATCCAAATAATTCCGGTTCGTCACGAAGCCAATGCCGCCTTTATGGCGGGTGCAGTCGGACGTATTACCGGCAAGGCGGGTGTGGCGCTAGTCACCTCCGGGCCCGGCTGCTCCAACCTTATCACCGGCATGGCGACCGCGAACAGCGAAGGCGATCCGGTGGTGGCGCTGGGCGGCGCGGTTAAACGCGCCGACAAAGCCAAACTGGTGCACCAAAGCATGGATACCGTCGCGATGTTTAGCCCGGTAACCAAATACGCCGTGGAAGTCCCTTCTTCTGATGCCATTGCAGAAGTGGTGTCGAATGCGTTTCGCGCCGCAGAGCAGGGGCGCCCGGGCAGCGCTTTTGTCAGCCTTCCGCAGGATATTGCCGATCAACCCGCCAGCGGCGCGATCCTGCCTGCCGGCTCGCCTCCTGCGTTAGGCGCTGCGCCGGATGCGATGATCAACGACGTGGCAAAAATGATCGCCGCGGCGGAAAACCCGGTGTTTCTGCTGGGGCTGATGGCCAGCCGACAGGAGAATATCGAGGCGCTGCATCTGCTGCTGGAAAAAAGCCACATTCCGGTCACCAGTACTTACCAGGCGGCAGGCGCAGTCAACCAGCAACATTTCAGCCGTTTCGCCGGACGCGTTGGCTTATTCAATAACCAGGCCGGGGATCGGCTTCTGCATCTGGCGGATCTGGTTATCTGTATTGGTTACAGCCCGGTGGAATATGAACCTGCGATGTGGAACACCGGCAACGCCAGACTGGTGCATATTGATGTGCTGCCCGCCTATGAAGAGCGCAACTATATTCCGGACGTTGAGCTGATTGGCGACATCGCCAGCACGCTGGACAAACTGGCGGCGAAGATTGAAAAACCGCTGATCCTCACCCCGCGCGCGTCGGAGATTTTGATTGATCGCTGCAACCAGCGCGATTTGCTCAACCGCAAAGGCGCGCAGCTTAACCAGTTTGCCATTCATCCGCTGCGCATTGTGCGGGCGATGCAGGACATCGTGAATAACGACGTGACGCTGACAGTCGATATGGGCAGTTTTCACATCTGGATCGCCCGCTATCTCTATAGCTTCCGCGCTCGCCAGATGATGATTTCTAACGGTCAACAGACGATGGGCGTCTCCCTGCCGTGGGCGATTGGCGCCTGGCTGGTTAACCCCGGGCGCAAAGTGGTGTCGGTTTCCGGCGATGGCGGTTTTCTGCAATCCAGCATGGAGCTGGAAACCGCTGTGCGTCTCGGCGCGAATGTGTTGCACATCATCTGGGTGGATAACGCCTACAACATGGTGGCGATTCAGGAAGAGAAAAAATACCAGCGTCTCTCCGGGGTGAATTTCGGCCCGGTGGATTTTAAAGCCTATGCCGAAGCATTTGGCGCGAAAGGTTTTGCCGTCGGGAGCACGGCGGAACTTGAACCGACACTGCGTGCAGCGATGGACACCGAGGGCCCGGCAGTCGTCGCCATTCCGGTGGATTACAGCGATAACCCACTGTTGATGGGCCAGCTCAACCTTAACCAGATTCTTTGAATAACCAAGGAGAAGTGATGAAAAAAGTCGCATTCGTGACCGGCGCCGGTCAGGGAATTGGTAAAGCCATTGCGCTGCGTCTGGCGAAAGATGGTTTTGCCGTCGCCGTTGCCGACTATAACGCCGCCACCGCCAAAGCCGTGGCCGACGAGATCAACAGCCATCAGGGCAGCGCGATTGCTGTAACAGTAGATGTTTCCGATCGCGAACAGGTTTTTGCCGCGGTGGAAGAGGCCAGAAGCAAGCTAAAAGGCTTTGATGTCATCGTCAATAACGCAGGCGTTGCGCCTTCAACCCCCATTGAATCGATCACCCCGGAAGTGGTGGATAAGGTTTATAACATCAATGTTAAAGGTGTGATTTGGGGGATTCAGGCTGCGGTCAGCGCTTTTAAAGCGGAAAAACACGGTGGCAAAATCATCAATGCCTGCTCGCAGGCGGGGCATGTCGGCAACCCGGAACTGGCGGTTTACAGTTCGAGCAAATTCGCCGTGCGCGGTTTAACCCAGACCGCCGCGCGCGATCTGGCGCCGCTGGGCATTACGGTTAACGGTTACTGTCCGGGGATTGTGAAAACCCCGATGTGGGCCGAAATCGATCGCCAGGTCTCTGATGCCGCGGGCAAACCGCTCGGTTACGGCACCGAACAGTTCGCCAAACGCATCACGCTTGGGCGCTTGTCAGAACCCGAAGATGTGGCAGCTTGCGTCTCATATCTTGCAGGGCCGGATTCAGACTATATGACCGGTCAGTCCCTGCTGATTGATGGCGGTATGGTATTTAACTAATACGTTTGATGGCTCGGACACAGCCTTGCCTCTGCGATCGTGCAGGGGCTTTTTTATATCCCGCAATGAAGGTCATTCTCATCAACAAACACTGTTAGCGACAATGATCTGCTGTGGTATATGCGATTTTCGGCAATCCAGCGCAAAAATTCTCGTTTTGGTTATGGAAGCGTTTGCGCTTAACTGAAAAGGTCAACCTTAGCCGGAGAACTTGCGGATGAAGAAAATATTGCAACAGTGGCTTGAGCGCCTTGCTCCCGTGCTGCCTGTACACGTGGAGGAGGGGGAATATGATTCTGGTCGCCATGTGGCGCTGATGATCCCATTCGGCCTGCTCTACGGCCTTGATTATCATCCTTCTGTATGGATTTACGATGAAAAATGAGCGCTTCCATCTGGTGATGCGCTACAGCTACTGGAATGAACTGTGCGTACCGGATTAGAACCCGCCCTAAAACAGGCGGGTTTTTTATTTTCTTACCCCACCAAAATCCATTTTGAAATTGCGTTTCACCTCTCATTTCCGTCTTTTTAAGGGATTTTTTTCTGCACCCTTCGCCCCCGGTCACAATTCAAACACCTTATCTTGTATGGTAGTAGACACAAAAACCGTAAGGGAGATACCGTGAAAGCCGTGATGTATTTGCCTTAACGCTCCCGGCTTTACGCTGGACATGGTTGAATGAAGATTTGCTTATGGAGTTTTGATGTCCATGAAAAATAAACAACAAACTCATTGGGTTAACGGTTTCCCGCTGGCGGGTAAGCTGCATAAACGCGGAGAGACGCTATGATCCGCAAAAACCGGAAAGTCACTATTCCCGTCAGTATCGGCTACGGCATGACGGATATTATGGGCGGCGGCGCATTTACCGTTATTGGTGCATGGTTACTCTTTTTCTATACCACCTTTGTTGGCCTGTCACCGATTGAAGCGGCTTCGATTGTGGCGATTGCCCGTATTGTTGATGCTATCGTCAGCTTATTTATGGGGCGCTTCACCGACCACTTTTACAAAAACTATTTCGGCAAGAAATTTGGCCGCCGCCGGTTTTTCTTGCTAATCGGCGCACCATTAATGCTGGTTTATATTTTGTTATGGCTCGACGGGATGAATTTTCTCTTTTATCTCGCCGTGTACCTGGCATTTGAAGTGATCGCGGCAATGGTGCTTATTCCCTGGGAAACGCTGCCCTCGGAAATGACCAAAGATTTTAATGAACGCACTAAACTTTCCACCTGTCGTATGTTTCTTTCCGCTGCTGGTACATTCCTCGCCACGTTTATTCCTGGCGTGTTGATTGGCTGGCTGGGGGAGAAAAATGCCGATGCCTATCTGATTAACGGTATCGTTTTTGCCGTGCTGTTTATGCTCTGTGTGTTTATTTCCTGGCGAGTCACCTGGGAACGTGAATTAACGCCGGAAATGCTGACGGAGATGGAAAAAGGCTACCAGCCGACCAGCGCGAGCCAGAAATTGCAGGCGGTTTTCACCCTGTTTAAAGATTACGCTTCAACGCTTAAAGTGCGGGCTTTTCGTAAACATCTGGCTATCTATCTGTTCTCATTCACGGCAAAAGATGTCTATAACACAGTGTTTGTTTTCTTCTGTGTCTACTGCCTGCACGTCTCCTCTTCACTGGCGGGAACCCTGTTGTCGATGAGTATCGTCGGGCTGCCGGTAACGCTGGCGGCGGGTGTGGCGATGATTAAATATGGCCCATCGCGGCTTTATGTTTTCGCCTACAGCGTAATGATCCTGTGTCTGGGCGGTTTCTTCCTGGTGTACCAGTTCCCGACGGAGAACAAGGTGCTATTGCTGGTGATTCTTGCCGGGGTGTATCAGGTTGGCCGCTGTGTGCTGGAGTTCACGCCGTGGAACGTTTTCCCGTTCATTCCGGATATTGACGAAATGATTTCCGGCCAGCGCCGGGAAGGGCTGTTTGCCGCCGTAATGACCTTCTCACGCAAAACCACCGTCGCGATTGCCACCTTTATTGTCGGTCTGTTACTGCAAAGCGGTGGTTTCGTTAAAGGCAGCCAGGTACAGCCGCAGGAAGCGGTGACCACCATTGTGCTGCTGCTGTTTGTCGGCACCGTTGGGTTATTGCTGGTGGCATTGTGGCAGGCGCTGACATTCCATTTGAACAAGCGCACGCACAAGATTTTCGTTGATGAACTCGATCGTCTGAAGGCGAACGGTCTGAAACAGAATGTTGCGCCGCAAGCGCGGGCGGTGGTGGAAGATTTGACCGGTTATACCTATGAAAAACTGTGGTGTAAAGATTCTGCGGGCCAGTCTGAACCGGTCACGCTAAATAACGCGATAGCACTGCGGAAATAACAAGTGTAAGTAAAGACCCGCCCGGAAAATAACAGGATGGAAAGTCTTCCGGGCGGCGATAAATATCGTCAGCGCCGTCAGTCGAGAATTGTAACAATACGGTCATGTGTAGAAAAATACGCTTACACTCTTTTGGGGCTTTTGTCATATAGCTGCGATTTTTTCACTATCTAATAATCCCCGGCTACTGCAACTTCGCCCAATCTGTGATTGCCGGGTTGCACATTTTAACCCTTAGGTTAATTTCATTTTTATTTTGCTTTTCATTCACTCCTCCGGGTAATTGCCCGGAGGTTTTTTTCTGCTGATTGATACCGCTCTATTTTTTGTCATGACACAAAATTGTCATATAAGCGCTCTATCCTTCCCTCCGTTCGCAAAATTATTCAAAAATCTATCAACTTTTTCGTTTTTGGAGGGATTATGGCAACGTTTAATGCATCTGTTCGCCTGATGGCCGCAGCACTTGCGCTTTCTACGACTACCGTTTTCGCAGCAACCAATGTCACTGGCGCAGGCGGCACCTTCCCGGCTCCGGTATACGCAAAGTGGGCCGCTGAATATCAGAAACAAGTGGGTTCTCAGGTCAACTACCAGGGAATTGGTTCGTCTGGTGGTATCAAACAGATCATTGCAAAAACCGTTGATTTTGGCGCATCCGACGCCCCGATGAGCGATGAAGATTTGGCAAAAAATGGCCTGTTCCAGTTTCCGACTGTGATTGGCGGTGTTGTGCTGGCAGTGAACATCCCGGGCGTAAAATCCGGCGAGCTGACTCTGGATGGTAAAACGCTGGGTGATATCTACCTGGGCACCATCAAAAAATGGAACGATCCGGAAATCACTAAGCTGAACCCAAAAGTAAAACTGCCGGACACCAATATCAACGTTGTGCGTCGTGCAGATGGCTCCGGCACGTCATTCGTCTTCACCAGCTACCTGTCTAAAGTGAACGCAGACTGGGCAAGCAAAATTGGTAAAGGTTCAACCGTTAACTGGCCAGTCGGTCTCGGTGGTAAAGGCAACGATGGCGTAGCCGCTTTCGTACAGCGTCTGCCTGGTTCCATTGGTTACGTGGAATACGCCTATGCCAAACAGAACAACCTGACCTGGACCAAACTGTTTGATGCCGACGGGAAAGTGGTTGAACCGTCGCAGCAGAGCTTCAGTAACAGCGCCAAAGGGGCTGACTGGAGCAAATCTTTCGCCCAGGATCTGACCTTCCAGAAAGGCAAAGACGCGTGGCCGATCTCCTCCACGACCTTTATCATGGTCTACAAAAAACAGGATGACGCAGCGAAAGGCGCAGAAGTGCTGAAATTCTTCGACTGGTCTTACAAAAACGGTAACGCGATTGCGAGCAGCCTCGATTATGCGCCGCTGCCGGAGTCTGTAACCAGCCAGGTTCGTGCCGCCTGGAAAGCGAATGTCAAAGACGCTTCGGGTAAAGCGCTGTTCTAATTTTTTATCACCACGGAAAAAGCCCGATACTTGCGTACCGGGCTTTTTTATTGTCAATGCTCGCTATTAACGAGCGCTTTCAAGCTTCCAGAGTGCCGGAACGCTGACCGGATCCCAGCCGACAATAGCGCTATGCGCTTGCAGGCAGGAATAGGTTTTGCCGTTGAACGACACGCGATCGCCGACTTTATATACGGCACCCTCTGCCCATGGCGTAACATCACCCGGCGCTGGCGTTTCTTCCGCATCATCCGCTAGCGTTTTCACATTCAGCGAAGCGCTGAGGTCGGACACTAAACCGTTGCTGAACTCTGCTGCGACCTGGTAAACGTATGCAGTGCCTGGCTTCAGATTGCTGTCGGTAAACGACTCTGACTGCGGGCTTTCGAGCAGCTCGCCATTACGGTATACCTGATAGCGAGCGACATCACCGGCCACTTTTTTCCAGCTTAAGGTCACAGTGGTGGTGGTGATATTGCTGGCCTGAACGTTCTGCGGAATGCCCGGTTTTTCGGACGGGGTTTCATCCCCTTCCTGGCTGATCGAGCACTGGCCATTCTCCTGCTGAATGAAAAGATGCACCGGTGCCGTGCCGTCCAGGCTGCTGAGCTGATCCTGGATCAGCGTTGCACAATCCATACCTGCGCCATTTTCAAATGCGGCCTGCTGCACCTGGCTACCCGGCATCAGCGCGATTTTAGCGTTCGGCTCCAGCCAGTCGTGCGAGACGATCGTACCCACATTATCCGCCACGGAGAGGAACAGACGTTGGTCGTCACTGTTAGTCAGCGTAGAAACCAGCGACTCGTCAATAGGGCTCTTCTCGGCGAACTGGGTGACCGGCAGTTCCACCATCAGCGCTTCCAGAACTTTGGCAAAATCGTGAGACCAGGAAATCTCGCCGTTTTTCGCCAGTTCATCGAAGCGGGCCATCGCGGCAGGCTTGGCTTTCGCCATCTCCGCATTGCTGTAGAAACCATAGCGGGCCAGCAGGTCAAAGTAGTTGCTGACATCAAGGCGCGTCAGTTGCGTTTCATAGCGGGTTTCTTCTTTCAGGCTTGCTTCGTTAAGCATTTGAGTGACATATGGGATCTGGCGAATATAGCGAGTCCCGAAATCATTCAACTGAACGAAACAGGCCGGATCGCTCTCCAGATGGTCTGTCAGAGCCATACAATGCTGGAAACTTTGCTCGCTTTTCAGCAGCAATTCTTTAACGGAATAGGGGCCACGGTTGTACATGTAGCTCATTACCATCGCTAATGTATCTTTATCCTTACTGTCCTGAATAAAGTCCTGAATACGCACTGTCGTATCGGTCTTATTTTTATCCCACGGCAGAGAACCGGTGTTAATCCCAATCACCGAACCGTTATAAAAGCCGCTGGTTACGGCTGAACCAATAATATTGCGTGCCGGGCCGGAGAAGGAGTCGAGGATTTTTTTCGGTTGCATCATACCAAAAATACGCGGGAAACCGCCGCCGCCAGTTCCCTGTAATTCACTCCAGGCGCTGCCCGGATATTCAATTTGTAGGACGCCGTCATCTCCTTCTTCCGATGGAGCAGGAAGATCGCGGCCTAATGAACTTTCCTGAAGCCCTTTAGAGACAAAGTAGTTCGGTCCCATATTACGCGCGAAATAGTTACCAAAGCTCTCGCCCACGCCGAAAGGACGCTGCAAATCAAAGGTACCGTTCTCTTTGTCCAGCCCGAACTGCATCTGGATCATGGTGCTGACATAGGCCTGCGCGAAGGCCATTGCCCACAGTTTGTGTTCAACCATGGTGGCACCGGAGCTATCACCCAGCAGATCCAGTTTCACCACGCCGGAACGATCTTTTTTCCAGTTAAGATCATGATGTTCGCAGTTATCCAGATCAATTTCATAACGGCCTTCACTGTCTTGCTTAATATTGCAGTGATACGGCAGTGATAATTTATCTGCCAGATGTAGATCATAATCAATCTGGCCAGAGGAATCTTTGGGTAATAACTGGCGATACATATCAAGAGAGATATTTTCGGTAGCCAATGCATTATTGGCACTGAATAGCGCCACGGCCAGTGCGATAATTTTAATTTTCATGAATAACCCTTTCCTTGCGTTAAATAATGATGGGAGTTTACTGGCAAGGAAAACGAGAAAGTATGAGTGGAAGGCGCTATGAATATCAGTAATTTCTTCAGAGTGATAAGAAATATAATTATCGACAGGGAACTATTCTTTTGTAGTCAGGTAACGAGCTTAACGATTGTCTGTCTGTCGTGGGAAAGACCGGTTCGCGGCACGGCATGAAAAGTAGCGGCGTACTATGGGGCCAGGAAGTGACCCCGGTGAAAAGTTTAATTCTGTTTTTTCTGCGTTTTGTTGCCTGTAGCTGAATGGCGTCTTTTTTTAACCAAAAAATAAATAATGAACACAATTGCTGCACCGGTAATCATTCCTAACGTATGCATTTTTCCTCCTGATTGATTAATGTTGCTAATGGTCGAAAGCCATCGCGTTTGTAAACACTGCGGAAGTAAACTTGTTATTCCGACATACCACAAGTTCAATTGCAGCCAGTATTAATTTTTAAGCTTTTTCATGCCGCGGCTCAGGGGGTAATAGTCAATAAGAGGAGCGTAATGGCAGACTCGCAAAATTTACAGAAAGAGGTTAAACAATTCAGCGGCCTTGCCGATGATGGTGTTACCGATAACACGAGGGTTTACGGAACACGCAGGTAAGGATGTATTAATGAAAAACATTTCTGTCAGGGTGGCGCTGTCAGGCGCAATATCGATATTTGTATTGATTATTGTGGCTATCTCATCCGTGGGTTTTTTCGCATTTACCCGTTCAACAAACACGACTGAATTTATTCACAATTCTGACAGTCGGGTGATCCTGATTAATGATATCTACAAAGACTCAGCCCGTACGCGTGCTGGTTTTGCGCTGGTCTATGCAAGCTTGTTAAAAGAGGGAAAAACCGAGGCATGGGTATTTAAAAATATTCAGACCACCCACGAAAGGATGCTGGTCAACCTGCGAAGATTTGAAACTCTGCCGGTGATGGATAGCCGGGATGAAGAGATAAAAACCGAGTTGGTTACCTCGGCTGGCGCGCTGAATACACTCCTTGATAAGGCTGAGCAATTACTTAAGGCTGGGGACGTACAAGGTTACTACGATGTTAACGTGCAGCAAATTGATAAAGCTGGCGGGCGTTTCTCAGCCGCACTGGAAAAATATCAAAAAAGCACCAATGAAATTGTTAATAATTTGGTAGATGAGCAACAAAAACAATACCGTCAGTTATTATGGGTTATGTTTGTGGGATTGTTGCTCGCTCTTTTAATTAGTGTTGCTGTTTTGTATGTTCTTCGTAATGTAATATTACGGCCTCTAAATTATGCTATTGAACATCTTGATACTGTCGCCAAAGGCGATTTAACAACAAATATTCAGATGGCCGGTAATAATGAAATCGGCAAACTTCTCAACGCTATTCGCGGTATGCAGGAGAGTCTGCGTAATTTAGTGGCGCAGGTTCGAAACGGGGTGGATGAAATACATGTGGGTTCCCGGGAGATTGCTGCAGGGAATTTAGATCTTTCATCCCGCACGGAAGAACAGGCATCCTCGCTTGAAGAAACGGCGGCATCAATGGAACAGCTTGCCTCCATCGTGAAGCAGAATGCTGACAACGCGTACCAGGCGAATTTGCTGGCCCTTAAGGCGTCAGAAATTGCCGAATCGGGCGGAAAAGCGGTATCGGAAGTGGTTCAGACCATGGACGAAATTGCTACAAGCTCCAGCAAAATCGCTGACATTGTCTCCATGATTGACAGCATCTCTTTCCAGACGAATATTCTGGCGCTCAATGCCGCCGTTGAAGCAGCCAGGGCCGGAGAGCAAGGGAAAGGTTTCGCGGTCGTCGCCAGTGAAGTGCGTACGCTGGCTCAGCGTTCCGCTTCAGCCGCTAAAGAGATCAAAGATTTGATCCAAAACTCAACGGACAGGGTGAATGCGGGAACTGAGCAAGTCGGGCGGGCAGGGGCTGCCATGCTCGAAATTGTGACATCTGTTAAACATGTTACTGATACCGTTGCGGAAATATCCCACGCTTCGCGCGAACAAGCCTCCGGGATAGATCAGGTTAATCTTGCCGTTTCGCAGATGGATGGTGTCACTCAGCAGAACGCCTCGCTGGTTGAACAAGCCGCTGCCGCAGCCAATTCACTGGAGCTGCAAGCCAGCGCGCTGGCGGAGGCGATATCCACTTTTCGTGTCAATCATGATACGACCAGCCGTTCCAGCGGCAGATTAACTGTGGCTTAGACTCCCTCATAACTTTCCCGTTTCTCGGTTATCTGTTCCGGCATGGGTTGTTTGTCATCACCCGTGCCGTAGGAGAATTACCGTCGTGTGGCAAAAAACTTAACGGTAACCGGGATATGTGGTTTGGCGCGACGAAATAAAAAGTTGGTATACCTGAGCACAGTGCCATAGCTGCAGGCCAGGCAGCAGAAAGCAAATCCTGGCGCTGGTACCATCGGGGGCATGGTTTCTGCATCTATGATTTTTTGAGCAATGCCCGCACCACATGGCCTGCGCAAAATACTCGTTTACCTTCCGAAAACGTCATCTGAAGTACAGTATCCGGAATGCCAGAATCACCTGATTCGGATGGTGCAGGATATTTCCCTGACAGAGAATGAGCGGCTGTAGTAGATGACGGGCTGGAAGCCGATGAAGGTCAGGAGAAATCACAGTGATTGCCAGCGACCATGTCATAAAAATGATTTTCATCACATGGTCCTGAACGAAAAGTGGTTACCTCATTCCACCGATAGTGAAACCGCCATCCACCATAATTTCCTGCCCTGTAACATAACTGGCATCATCAGAAAGTAACCATGCCACTGTTCCTGAGATGTCTTCAGGAGCACCATTGCGTTGTAATAATGAACGTGAAGCCAGCGCGTTAACCGTTTCTTCGGGTAGTGCTGATGCTGCCATCGGGGTGAGAATAACTCCGGGGCTGACAGCATTGACTCTTATACCTCGGGGGCCACATTCCACGGCCAGTGTACGCATTATTGCAAGCAATGCTGCTTTCGTTGCTGCATAAATCCCGGCGCCGGGCATCACACTTCCGGTGGTCCAGGAAGCATTGATCAGAATTGCGCCTTTCTTTATCAGGGGCAGACAGTGGCGGATCGTCAGAAATGTTCCATTGAGATTGGTTTCCAGTGGCTCACTGAAGTCCGCGATATCTGCTTCAGCCAGCGGTTTAAAAGCCCCGAGATACCCTGCATTCGCAAACAGGGCATCAACTTGCCCGCAAACAGAAGCAACAGCGGTAAAGGTCTTTTCCACCTGGCTTTGGCTTCTGATATCACAGGGGAAAACATAAGAAAGGCCATCTGCTCGTTTTATTTCATCACGTACTTCTTCGAGCATCCCTGCCTGCCGGCCAAGGAGCATAACCTTTGCGCCTTCTGATGCCAGCCTTATTGCTGCTGTCCGTCCCATCCCACTACCGGCACCGGTAACCACAACGGTTTTGTCCACGAAACGCAATCTGTTCATAAATTCTCCGGGTGTCATTAAGTTCAACCGGGATAGTAATAAAATAGTTTTTTAAGGATAATTGGCCTATAAATTTAATGACTTTAAAGTAAAGGTATCGAATGGATCTTTTCCGGGCGATGACGGTTTTTGCTGAAGTGGCCAGATCCGGATCGATGAGTGCTGCCTCAAGAAAGCTGCTCATTACCCCGGCGATGGTGGGTCAATATATAGCGGCACTGGAGGATCGGCTGGGAATGCGATTGCTGAACCGGACAACGCGGAAGCAAAAGCTGACCGATTTTGGCCTCAGTTATCTGGAGCAGTGCCATGACATTCTGGAAAGGGTGGTGGCCTCCGAAACGCAGGCTGAAGGATTGCAGCACTCCTTTGGCGGGAAACTGAGGCTAACCGCTCCCATATCTTTTGGTACCGAATGTCTCATACCCGCGCTGCAGCGTTACAGGAAAATGGCACCGGATGTTGAGATTGACATTACTCTGACCGATCGGGTTATCGATTTGGTTGATGAAGGGATCGACATTGCTTTCAGAATTGGGGAGCTGAATGACAGCAGTATGATTGGCAGACCATTGATGCCATACCGGATGGCAGTCTGTGCATCACCGGAATATCTGCAAGCATATGGCACACCGGCACATCCTTCTGAGCTTTTCGAGCATCAGTTGCTTTCTCTCTCGACGTCGTCCCGTTCGCCATGGAGGCTGAGCAGAGGTGAGGAAAAAATTGAAATCCCGGTACACAGTAAACTGACGATTAACAATGGACAGGCGCTGAGGGTAGCGGCCCGGTCAGGTCTTGGGATTGTTATGCAGCCAGAAATACTTCTGTCGGAGGACATGATTTCAGGGAGACTGGTACGCCTGTTTCAGGAATGGCATATAAGAGAAAGACAGGTATGGCTGTTATATCTCAGGGATAAAAGAATGACACCCAAGATTCGCGCCTTTATTAATTTCTCACTTGAGGCGTTTTCTGCCGGTAAAGTTGAGGCAAATCCACATAATCAGCCCCTGACGCCATAAGCAGTCTGACCGTAGCCAGAAAAGCAAAAACCGCCTTTTGAGCGGGTTCTTTGAAGAAGTGGTGCCCGGACCCGGACTAACGCCGTCAGGCGTTGAACAGCGCGCTTGTCGCGCTGGCCCCGAAGGGGTGAGCCGCTTGCGGCGAATAATCGAACGGAGTTCGATGGAGAGTCCGGAAGCAGAAAAGCAAAAACCCAGCCATAGGCTGGGTTCTTTAAATAGTGGTGCCCGGACTCGGAATCGAACCAAGGACACGGGGATTTTCAATCCCCTGCTCTACCGACTGAGCTATCCGGGCAACGGGGCGCATTAAACCTGATTCCCCACGCTCCGTCAACGAAATTTCTTTAATTCGTAGCGGACTGCACAATCTATCACCACTTTGTTGATACTACACGCTAACTCAGGCAAAAAATGCCGTCCACAGCGCGGATACGGGCATCGCAATCACCAGCGCAGGCAGCATATTCGCCACCGCAAACATCTTGATGCCGCAAATACGTAACCCGGTCGCCAGCAGTAAAACACCGCCCACGGCGGTGAAATCGCCCATCATCGCAGGTGTGGTCAGCGGCAGGATCAGCGTTGCGCAGGTGGCGAGCGTCAGTTGAATAATCAGCATCGGCACGGAAATCACCGCGACGGCAAAACCCAGTGAAGTGGCGAAGATCACCGCCGTAAAGAAGTCGAGAAACGCTTTGGCGATCAAAATGCTCGGATCGCCGGTCATCCCTTCACGCATGGCGCCAAAAATCCCGGTGCCGCTGGCGCAGAACAGAATGATGATCGCCACCAGGCTCTGAATAAAAGATTCATGCGCGCTGTTGGCTTCACCGTCTTTGCGTTTTTGCACCAGATTGCGCAGCGCGTTGACACCGCCGCTGATCCCGCGTTCCACGTAGCAAAGCTCGCCAATAAGCGTACCCACCAGCGTCGCCAGCACCATCACCGGCAGGTTCACGCACTTGATGACCAGCAGGATGCCGATACCTAACGAGGCGAGTCCAAAAATCGACGGCATTGAATTACGCACCCGCTCCGGCAGCCGGTGGCTGAGCAAGGCGCCAATTGTTCCACCGATCAATACGGCGGCGGCATTGATAAAAGGACCTGTTAACACGCCATCACTCCTGTGTTTCATATAACTGAATAATATGCCGCGCAGAATAGCATTTTTATGCGCGGTTGAGGCTGCGTTGGTTGCGCCAGTGGGGGAAAGGTGCCATGATTGCGCGAATTTTCTTCTACCTCAACGGGGCCGCCTGATGACGCACCATTCAGCCGTTAGCCAGAGAGATTGCGCGCCTGCGCAAACGGGCGCCCGTCTCATTTTATCGCCTACTTCACTCACCATGCGGTGAGGGTAACGCACGCTCACTGTAGGACAACAGTAAGATCAGAGACGTTCTGCTTTTACTGATGTCTGGCGGTTGGAGCTGGTTCCAGTCAGACACGTTCGTTGGGCGAAGCTGCAGCTTCGTCCGGGGTCTTTTACTCCCCTGAAACGGGTATTCGTGCTTATGAAATCGATGAAAATTGCCGTCAGCTGCGAGCTGGTATCCCTGCTTTCCACCCACCGAGAAGTGGTGACGCTGGAGAGTACCGACTTTACGGATGTGGCGGCAGTCGTCATAACAGTTGCGGAGAGTCGTAGCGGCATTCTGGCGCTGCTCAAACGGACAGGCTTTAACGTGCCGGTATTCTTGTTCTCCGGTGAGCCGGTCGATATGCCGGAAGGCATTACGGCGGTTATCTCTGGTAAAGATCAGGAGTGGCTGGAGCTGGAAGCAGCCGCCGTCGATTATGAAGACAATTTACTGCCGCCGTTTTTCGATACGCTGCGCCAGTATGTCGAGATGGACAACAGCACCTTTGCCTGTCCGGGTCATCAGCACGGTGAATTTTTCAAAAAGCATCCGGCAGGACGCCAGTTCTATGAATTCTTCGGCGAGAACGTCTTTCGCGCCGACATGTGTAACGCCGACGTCAAACTGGGCGATCTGTTGATCCATGAAGGATCGGCGAAGCATGCGCAGAAATTCGCGGCGAAAGTGTTTAACGCTGACAAAACCTATTTCGTCCTCAACGGTACATCCGCCGCTAATAAGGTGGTGACCAACGCGCTGCTGACTCGCGGCGATCTGGTGCTGTTCGATCGCAATAACCATAAATCCAATCACCACGGCGCGCTGATCCAGGCCGGAGCAACGCCGGTTTACCTGGAAGCGGCACGTAACCCGTTTGGTTTTATCGGCGGCATCGACGAGCACTGTTTCGATGAGAAATACCTGCGCGATCTGATCCGCGATGTCGCACCGCATAAGGCTGATCATCCACGCCCGTTTCGCCTGGCAGTGATCCAGCTTGGGACTTACGATGGCACTATCTACAACGCCCGTCAGGTGATCGACAAGATTGGCAGCCTGTGTGATTACATTCTGTTTGACTCGGCGTGGGTTGGTTACGAGCAGTTTATCCCGATGATGGCGGACTGCTCGCCGCTGCTGCTGGATCTGAACGAAAACGATCCGGGTATTTTTGTCACTCAGTCGGTGCACAAACAGCAGGCCGGTTTCTCGCAAACCTCGCAGATCCACAAGAAGGATAACCATCTGCGCGGTCAGGCGCGATTCTGCCCGCATAAGCGGCTGAATAACGCCTTTATGTTGCATGCCTCGACCAGCCCGTTCTATCCGCTGTTCGCCGCGCTGGATGTGAACGCCAAAATCCATCAGGGCGAGAGCGGGCGCCGCCTGTGGGCCGAGTGTGTGGCGCTGGGGATCGAAGCGCGCAAGGCGATCATTGCCAACTGCAAAATGATCAAACCTTTCGTGCCGCCAGAGATCGCTGGCCGCCCGTGGCAGGATCATCCCACCGAGGTGATTGCCCGCGAACGCCGCTTCTTCAGCTTTGAGCCGGGTGACAAATGGCACGGCTTTGAGGGCTATGCGCGCGAACAGTACTTTGTCGATCCCTGCAAGCTGCTGCTGACCACGCCCGGTATCGATGCGGAAACCGGGGAATACGCCGATTTTGGGATCCCGGCGACCATTCTGGCGCACTTCCTGCGCGAGAACGGCATTGTACCGGAGAAGTGCGATCTCAACTCGATCCTGTTCCTGCTGACGCCAGCCGAGAGCGCAGAGAAGATGGCGCAGTTGGTGGCGATGCTCGGTCAGTTTGAACAGCATATTGAGGATGACACGCCGCTCGCCGATGTGTTGCCGACTATATTTAACAAATACCCGGTGCGCTACCGCGATTACACCCTGCGTGAGCTGTGCCAGGAGATGCACGATCTGTATGTCAGCTTTGATGTGAAGGATCTGCAAAAAGCGATGTTCCGCAAAGAGAGCCTGCCAGCGGTGGTGATGAATCCTCAGGACGCCAACAGCGAGTTTATTCGCGGTAACGTTGAACTGGTGCGTATCAGTGAGGCAGAAGGGCGCATCGCCGCTGAAGGCGCGCTGCCTTACCCGCCGGGCGTGCTGTGCGTGGTGCCGGGTGAAGTGTGGGGCGGGGCCGTCCAGCGCTACTTCCTAGCGCTGGAAGAAGGCGTCAATCTGCTACCGGGCTTTTCTCCGGAGTTGCAGGGCGTCTATTCCGAAACCGATGCCGACGGGATCAAACGCCTGTACGGCTATGTGCTGAAGTAACCTCGCTCCTTTGTCCGATAAGGGACAGCATTACGCGGCCACCCGGCGATACATACGGCGCGGGTGGCCGATTTTTCCGTACTGCATCTCGACCACCAGAAAACCAGCCTCCACGCAGTGTTCGAGGTAGCGACGGGTAGTGGTTTTACTTAATCCTGTCTCACTGACCACCTCATCAACGGAAAAACAGCGTTCGGCATCGTCGGCAAACAGCTTTTGTACCAGCGCCAGCGTGTTCTCCTCAATGCCCTTACTGCCATTGTCCTGGCGGTAGTTTTTGGCCTGCAATTGATAGAGTGAATCGACGTTTTGCTGATCGACGATTTTCCACACCCGTTGCTGGTCGGCAAACTGTACAAAGCGCTCCAGCGACTGGCTCAACCGCTTCCACGACACCGGTTTGAGGATATAGTCGAACGCGCCATTGCGGATCGCCTGGCTACAGGTATCCATGTCGCTGGCGGCGGTAATAAAAATCACTGAGCAGTTGGCGCGGATAATTTGCGTATCGCTAATCAGCGTAATGCCTTTGCCATCCGGCAGATAGTTATCCAGCAGAACCAGCTGCGGTTGCATGCTGTCCAGCATGACTTTTGCTTCTGCCAGCGACGAGGCGATTCCCACCAGCCGCAAGCGCGGATGTTTGCCGATAAGCTCCGCATGAAGCTGCGCAAGGGCGTGTTCATCTTCCACTATCAGCACGTCTATCAGTTCATGTTGCATAATTCTGATCTTCCAGGGTCGGTACGGGACGCAGTACGTTGCCCGTTTCAGGAATAAACAAAGAGAAAATGGTACCGCGCGGTTCGTTGGCCGAGACCTCAATCGACCCGCCGACATGCGCGACATAGTTGGCGATCAGGTACAGCCCGATACCATGATCGCCACGGCGTTTGGTGGTTATCCCGCGCTCAAAAATGTGCTCGCGGATTTCTGGCGCGATCCCCACGCCGCGATCCGCCACCTCAATAATCAACTCGTGTTCATGCTGCAGGATCAGCACCTCGACCGGCTCGTGCGGCAACTCTGCGCGCTGTGTCGCTTCAATGGCGTTATCCAGCAGATTGCCAATGATCGAAATCAGCTCTGCCTCGCCCAGCGTGCGGCAGGGGCGATCCATCCGGCACGACGGATCAAACGCCAGTTCGACACCTTTTTCGCGGGCGCGTGCCGCTTTACCCAACAACAGGCCGCACAATGTCGGCGAACTAAAGTGCGATGAGATAAAGTCCAGCAGTTCCTGCGCATGCTCTGACTGCGCCTGAATATAGCGAATGGCGTCGTCGTAACGCTCCATGTGCAGCAACCCCGACAGCGTGGCCATGCGATTGAGTTGCTCATGGCGCATAATGCGCAGGTTATCGACATAGCGTTTTACCTGGCTTAGTTGCGCGCTGAGGCTGTCGATCTCATTGCGGTCGCGGAAGGTGATCACCCAGCCCTGTAACTTATTCTCCAGCATAATGCGCACCCGGCTGGCAATGACCGTCAGCTGGTTGAACCTGCAAATCTCATCGTGCGTGTCATTCTCCAGCATCACCTCGCGGGCGAAAAAGGGCACTGGTGCAATGACTTCGGCGATGGTTTGTCCGCGTAGCGCGCGCGTCGGCTGGCTTAAACCCAACAGTTTACGCGCCGCCTGGTTAATCACCTCAATACGCAGTTCGCTATCAATGGCGATTACCCCTTCGTAGATCGACTCCATCATCGCTTTCTGCTGGCGCACCAGCAGGCCAATTTCGCGCGGCTCCAGTGAGAAGATCTGCTTTTTGATACTGCGGGTAAAAAACCAGGAAAAAACAAACAGTGCGACCAGTAACAGCACTGCGGCGATAAAAATGTTGATCACTTTACCCAGAGTGATCGTGTCGAGATAGCTGGTCAGGTAGCCGACGGAAACAATCCCCACCACATGCCCGGTATCATCAAATATTGGCGCTTTGCTGCGTAGTGAAATCCCCAGCCCTCCTTTGCGAATGGTCGTTGTACTTTTTCCCTGTAGTACCTCGGCATTGTCACCGCCAATCAACGTTTTTCCGACGACATCAGAATGCACTGAGTGAAATAGATGCAGCCCTTTGTCATCGCCGATAACAATAAAGCTTGCATCGCTGTGCGCTACTACTTTATGCATAAATTGCGCGATGGCTCGAATATCTTTATCAGCAACCGACCGGCGTAAATTCGGAATGATCGCTATTTCTTCCGCCTGTATTTTGGCTCTTGCGCTCATCTCCTGGTATAGCTGGCGACCAACATCCTTGTAATAATAAACGCCTAATAAAACGAAGAGGCCGGAGAAGAAAAGCACCAGTGAAATAAAAAGTTTGATTTGGAAAGAGACTTTCATGACATCACGCACGGCAGCCAACAATGCGCCAATGTAGCATCTTTTCTAACATGCGTGCGGAGTTTACTGGAAACTTGTGATCCCTTGCACAGCGTGGTCTGGTGCTTAAAAACGGCCTGTTAAATATTCTTTTTTGGAAATGTTATTAAGTTGTATTTCTATATAAAAAAACCATAAAAACCACAGCAATAAATAAGCGATGAATCACACAAAATAAAAGAAACCATAAAAACCATAGGTGCCATTAAAACAACGATTTTATTATGCATTCCCTCACATAAAGTGCGTTTTTAGCCCTTTACTCTGTACGCACAAAATAACCAAGGGGCTTAATTATGAGCACAACTGACGATTCATTCTCTGTTACCTCTGAATCGCTTGAGATTCAAAAGAAACCACTGAAAGAGAAATGGTGGCACATTATGGATACCTGGAAAATTGGGATTATTCCGCTGCCATTATTCCTGTTAGCCGGAGCATTAATTGCCGTCGACTGCCTGGGCGGTAAGTTACCGAGCGATATCGTGGTGATGGTGGCCACGCTGGCATTCTTCGGTTTTGCCTGCGGTGAGTTCGGCAAACGTCTGCCGATCGTCGGCAAACTGGGCGCGGCGGCCATTTGCGCAACCTTTATTCCGTCGGCGATGGTTTACTACGGCTTGCTGCCGGATGTGGTCGTGGAATCCACCACCAAGTTCTACAAATCCACCAACATTCTTTATCTCTATATCTGCTGCATCATTGTCGGCAGCATCATGAGCATGAACCGCACCACGTTGATCCAGGGCTTTCTGCGTATTTTCTTCCCGATGCTGTGCGGCGAAATCGTCGGCATGCTGGTGGGGATGGGTGTGGGCCTGGCGCTCGGTATGGAGCCGTTCCAGATCTTCTTCTTTATCATTCTGCCGATTATGGCGGGTGGTGTCGGTGAAGGGGCGATCCCGCTCTCCATCGGTTACGCGACGCTGCTGCATATGGATCAGGGCGTTGCGCTCGGTCGCGTATTGCCGATGGTTATGCTCGGCGGCCTGACTGCCATCATCATCTCTGGCTGTCTGAATCAATTGGGGAAACGCTTCCCGCACCTGACCGGCGAAGGGCAGTTAATGCCGAATCGCAGCAACGGTGATGAACAGGCTCCGGCTGCACCGGCTTTCTCTGGTAAAACCGATGTCACCACTATCGCGGCTGGCGCGCTGCTGGCTGTGCTGCTGTACATGATCGGCATGCTCGGCCACAAGTTGATTGGCCTGCCTGCGCCGGTCGGTATGTTGTTTGTTGCCGTTCTGATCAAGCTGGCGCACGGTGTTTCTCCGCGTCTGCTGGAAGGCTCTCAGGTGGTATACAAATTCTTCCAGACCTCCGTTACCTATCCCATCCTCTTCGCCGTCGGTGTAGCTATCACGCCATGGGAAGAGCTGGTTCACGCGTTCACCATCGACAACCTGCTGGTGATCGTGAGTACCGTTTCCGCACTGGTTGCCACCGGCTTTTTCGTGGGCAAAAAGATCGGCATGCATCCGATTGATGTGGCCATCGTTTCCTGCTGCCAGAGCGGCCAGGGCGGTACAGGGGATGTTGCCATCCTGACGGCGGGTAACCGCATGAGCCTGATGCCGTTCGCGCAGATCGCTACCCGTATCGGCGGCGCGATCAACGTCTCGGTATCGCTGTTGGTGCTCGGCAATTTCCTCGTTTGATTCAAGTGTTACAGGAACTGATATGAAACTCGCAAGCTTTGTCCATCAGGGGGTCCGGAGTTACGGCATCGTCAAGGCTGATGGCGTGATCAATCTGGGGCAGCGTCTGGGCGACCGTTACGGTGATTTGAAATCACTGCTCGCTGCCAACGCGCTGAATGAAGCGCAACAACTGAACGGTGAAACGCCGGATATCCGCTTCGACGACCTGCAATTTCTGCCGGTCATCGATAACCCGGCCAAAATTCTCTGCGTTGGCATGAACTACGCCGAAAAGCGCAAAGAGTTTGATCAGCACAACCCGGCGCCGACGCTGTTTGTTCGCTTTGCGGATTCGCAAACCGGCCATAACGCGCCGGTACTGAAGCCGCGCCACTCCAGTGAATTCGACTACGAAGGCGAGCTGGCCGTGATCATCGGCAAAGGTGGGGAGGATATCTCCCGTGAGGCGGCGTTAAGCCACGTTGCCGGTTACAGCTGCTACATGGATGGTTCGGCGCGCGACTGGCAGCACACCTGGTTTACCGCCGGGAAAAACTGGCGGCAGACCGGCGCGTTTGGCCCGTGGATGACGACGGCGGATGAGATCCCTGATCCGCATCAGTTAGCGATCCGTACCTGGCTGAATGGCCGCATGGTGCAGGACGATAACACCGCCAGCATGATCCATAAGGTTGCCGAGCTTATCGAGTACATCAGTACCTTCACCAGCCTGACGCCGGGCGATGTCATCATCACCGGCTCGCCGGGTGGCGTCGGCAAAAAACGCAACCCGCCGCTGTTTATGAAAGCGGGCGATCGCATCGAAGTGGAGATCGAGAATATCGGTCACCTCAGTAATGTGATTATTGATGCGCCAGCGCCAGCCCATTCGCTGACGGCGGCACACTAAGGACGAAGGCAACACCATGCAGGCACGACCCTCCATCGACTTCCGCGTGGCGGAAGTCAACGGCAATACTCAACGGCTGGCCTCAGTCCGCACGTTGCTCGCAGACAGCGGATTAGGCATGGACAGTGACATCACCACCTTCGTTGAAGCCTGGTCGGGAAACCGGCTGGTGGGTTGTGCGGGCCTGGCCGCCAACGTCATCAAGTGTGTTGCAGTGGATGAACAGCTACGCGGCGAGAATCTCAGTGCGCACCTGCTGGCGGAGGTATCCCATCTGGCGCTGGCGCGGGGACATTTTCATCTGTTCCTCTGCACGCGCCCCTGCAACCTGGAACGTTTTCGCCACAGCGGCTTCTGGCCGGTGGCGCAAAGCGGCAACAACGCGGTGCTGATGGAGAATACCCCGTCGGGGATTCAGCGTTACTGCCGCACGTTGCAGGTCGATCGCATGCCGGGCAAACGCACCGGCGCGATTGTGATGAATGCCAATCCCTTTACGCTGGGGCACCGCCACCTGGTGGAGCAGGCCGCACAGGCCTGCGACTGGCTGCACCTGTTCGTGGTACGCGAAGACGCCTCGTTCTTCCCCTTTGCCGCGCGGCTGAAGATGGTGAAAGCGGGCGTGGCGCATCTGCCGAACGTCATCGTTCACGAAGGCTCCCAGTACATTATTTCCCGCGCCACTTTCCCGGCTTATTTCCTGAAAGAGTCCGGCAAAGTGCAGCAGGCGTGGAGCGAAATAGACCTGTTGATTTTCCGTAACCACATCGCGCCGGCGCTGGGCATCACTCACCGCTTTATCGGCAGCGAACCTTTTTGCGACATCACCCGCCAGTACAACCAGACCATGCATCAGCTGCTGGCCGGGGCGGTGGAGGTGGTGGAGATCCCGCGCATTAAAGCGACCGGTAATGCCATCTCCGCGTCTGAAGTGCGCCGTTTACTGCAAACACACCAGTTTTCCCGTATTCGGGAAATTGTACCGGATACCACTTTCGCGCATCTCGAATCCCACTACAGCGCGGAAGCCGTTTAAAAATCAGGAATCAAAATATGAAAATTGTGAGGGAGGCGCTGGCCGGAACCATGGAGTCCAGCGACCTGATGGTGAAAATAGCCCCCGCCGAAGGCGAGCTGGAAGTCGTTGTTCACAGCGAGGTTATCAAGCAGTTTGGCGATCAGATCCGCAAGGTGGTGAACGACACGCTGCGGGCAATGGCGGTTCACCAGGGCTTGATCATCATTGAAGATAAAGGCGCGCTGGACTGCGTTATCCGCGCACGCTTACAGAGTGCGGTACTGCGCGCATCGGAAGGAACCGGGATCGACTGGGGGAAACTGCTGTGAAAAAACTCCGTCGTAGCATGCTGTTTCTGCCGGGCGCTAACGCCGCCATGCTCTCCACCGCGTTTATCTATCGTCCGGATTCGATCATGTTCGATCTGGAAGACGCCGTCGCCCTGCGTGAAAAAGACACCGCGCGCCTGCTGGTGTTTCATGCCCTGCAACACCCGATGTACCAGGATATCGAAACCGTGGTGCGTATCAACCCGCTGAACACGCCGTTTGGCCTGCCGGATCTGGAAGCGGTCGTGCGTGCCGGTGTGGATGTGGTGCGCTTACCGAAAACGGATACCCCGGAAGATATCTACGAACTGGAGCGCCACCTCGAACGTATCGAGCTGGCCTGCGGACGTGAAGTGGGATCGACCCGCGTGATGGCGGCCATCGAATCTGCGATCGGCGTTATTAATGCCGTGGCGATTGCCCGCAGCTCTCAGCGCCTGATCGGTATTGCGCTGGCCGCTTTCGACTATGTGATGGATATGCAGACTGAACGCGGCGACGGCACCGAGCTGTTTTATGCCCGCTGCGCCGTGCTGCATGCCGCGCGCGCTGCCGGTATCGATGCTTTCGATGTGGTGTGGTCAGACGTTAACGACGAAGCCGGATTCCTTCGCGAAGTCGAGTTGATCCGCAAAATGGGCTTCAACGGCAAGTCGCTGATAAACCCGCGGCAAATCGATCTGTTGCATAACGCCTATGCGCCAACGCAGCAGGAAGTGGACCACGCGCAGCGGGTTATTGAAGCGGCGGAAGAGGGTGAACGCAACGGGCTTGGCGTCGTCTCGCTGAACGGCAAAATGATCGACGCCCCGATTATTAATCACGCGCAGATGGTGCTGGAACGTGCGGCCGCGTCCGGCGTGCGTCGGTAAGGACAGAACAATGAATCAGACAGAGCTTCTTCACGTTAATTTTCCCCATCTGCGTGAATTAAAACCCTTCGACAGCGCTCATGCCGCCACGCCGTGGCTGGCGGACGTTAACAGCAAACACACGCGCAAACTCTGCGCCACGCTGGAAGACGCCATCGCCCGCAGCGGCCTGAAAGACGGGATGACCATTTCGTTCCACCACGCCTTTCGCGAAGGCGACCGGGTGATTAACAACGTTGTCGCCACGCTGGCGCGTCTGGGGTTTAAAAATCTGACGCTGGCTTCCAGTTCGCTGATGACCTGCAACGATGCGCTCATCGAACACATTGAGAGTGGCGTGATTACCCGCATTTACACCTCCGGCATGCGCGGCAAGCTGGCGGATGCCATCTCTCATGGCCTGATGGCGGAACCGGTACAAATTCACTCCCATGGCGGGCGCGTCAGACTGTTACAGGATGGCGAACTGAAGATTGACGTCGCCTTTCTTGGCGTACCCTGCAGCGATGAGTTTGGCAACGCCAACGGCACACAGGGGAAATCCTGCTGCGGTTCGCTGGGCTACGCGATGGTGGATGCGAAGTTCGCCCGTAAAGTGGTGCTGCTGACCGAAGCGCTGGTGCCGTTCCCGAATATGCCCGCCAGCCTCGGTCAGGATCAGGTGGATCTGATTGTGCAGGTGGAGAGCGTGGGCGATCCGGCAAAAATCAGCGTCGGCGCGGCGCGCGTCACCAGCAACCCGCGAGAACTGATGATCGCGCGCTATGCGGCGGATGTGATCGAGCACTCCGGCTATTTCAAAGATGGCTTTTCCATGCAGACCGGCTCCGGAGCCGCGGCGACGGCGGCGACCCGCTTTATGGAAGAGAAAATGGAGCGCCACGGAGTGAAGGCCAGTTTCGCACTCGGCGGTATCACTGGCGGACTGGTGGAGCTGCATGAGAAAGGGCTGATCGGCAAACTGCTGGATACGCAGTGTTTTGACGGCGAAGCGGCGGCATCGCTGCGCCGTAATCCGAATCACGTTGAGATCTCGACTGATGTCTATGCCAATCCTGGCGGCAAAGCGGCCAGCTGCGACCAGCTGGACGTGGTGATCCTCAGCGCGCTGGAGATCGACACGGAGTTTAACGTCAATGTGATTACCGGTTCAGACGGTGTGATGCGCGGCGCATCCGGTGGTCACTGTGATGTGGCGGCCGCGGCAAACCTGACCATTGTCGTGGCGCCGTTACTGCGCAGCCGTATTCCGACGGTAGTGAAACGCGTGACCACACTGTTGACGCCAGGGGAAAGCATCGACGTGCTGGTGACGGACCACGGGATTGCGGTGAACCCGGCGCGTCCGGAAATCCGCGAACGCCTGCTGGCGGCGGGGCTGAAAATTGTTGATATCGAAGCACTGTATCAACGCGCCATCTCGCTGACCGGTGAACCTAAACCGATCGCCTTTACTGACCGTATTGTCGGGGTGATCCGCTACCGTGATGGCACCGTCATTGACGTTGTCCGTCAGGTTAAAGAGGAAAATGCATGACGACACTGACGCCCGTCCGGGCGGGCGTCAGCCTTGAAGCGCTGCTGGCGGCGAAAGACAGCCGTGCAGCGCGTCAGGCTGACTGGCTCGCTCACTATCAACAACCGGTCATTTCACTGACGCTGGTGACGCCCGGCGCGGTAAAAGACAGTATTCGCTATCGCAATACTATGGGAGTGGCGTTACAGGCCTGCGATCAACTGCTGTGGCAGAACCGCTGGCAGGTGCTGGACCGGCAGGTACTGTGGCTGCCGACCGGCGCAGAAGCCCTGTGGTGTGTTGCGCATCCGGCGGTGGAAATCAAGGCGCAGTGCGTTGAGATGGAACAGACGCATCCGCTGGGACGTCTGTGGGACTTTGATGTGCTGTGCCCGCAGGCGGGACAGGTTGGACGACATTCACTGGATCTGACTACCCGCCGTTGCCTGGTGTGCGATGAGCCGGCGCACGGCTGCGCGCGTTCGCGCCGCCACCCGGTGGATGAAGTGGTTGCCCGCGTGGAGAAACTGATTGATGGCTGGTTTGCCCGCGACTGAATCCGTGGTTATCAGCGTACCGGAGCTTGCTGCCCGGGCGCTGCGCCTCGAACTGGATCTCACGCCGAAACCGGGGCTGGTGGACCGGGCGAACAACGGCTCGCACCAGGATATGGATCATGCGCTGTTTTTACGCAGCATTGCGGCCATCACGCCATGGTTTTCCGTCTTTGAACAGGCCGGGCGTGAACATGCCCACAAGGCGGCAGGAGTCCAGTTGCGCCTGCTGCGCCCGGCGGGCATTGCGTGCGAACAGGCGATGTTTGCTGCCACCGGCGGGGTGAATACCCACAAAGGCGGGATTTTTTCGCTGGGTCTGCTCTGTTTTGCCGCCGGACGACTGCAGGGACAACGCCGGCCGCTGCAGGCAGAAACGTTGTGCCGGCAGGTCAGTGAAATCTGTCGCGGGCTGGTGGCGCGTGAACTGGCGGCCCGGCCACAGGCTGTGACGGCAGGTGAGAAACAGTTTCTGGAGTATGGTCTTACTGGGGCGCGCGGCGAGGCCGAACAGGGTTTTGCCACCGTGCGCCGCGCAGTATTGCCGTTCTGGCATCAGGAGCAGGGCGAAAGGCGGCTGCAGCATGCGTTATTGCGTCTGATGGCGGCAAACCCGGACAGCAATCTGGTGTCGCGCGGCGGCATTGCCGGGCTGCGCTATGTGCAGGATTATGCGGCGACTTTACTGGCGGTCGGCTGGGATAACGATGCGTTGTCTGAAATGGACAGGGCGCTGATGTCCCGACGCTTAAGCCCCGGCGGCAGCGCCGATTTGCTGGCGGTCGCGTACGTGTTGGCGCAACTTCCATAGCGCTGCATCGGGCGGCGTTATTCATCCGGGCTTTTCCAGCACAGATAAGTCGATTGAGATAGCGGCTGCCCCCATTGCCGGATGGCGCTGGATTCTCCGGTCTGTGGATTTACCCGGCCGGAACAGGCCGAGAGGTATTAAAAAGGCATAAAAAAACCCGGCGCTCAGGCCGGGTTTTTTGTCTTACGCTTTCTGGGCGACTGCCGCAGGTTCGCGCACATGTTTGTATTTAAACAGTGTCACGAAGGCAAAAGCCAGTACCAGCGAATAACCGGCAAAAATCAGCCATACGGTTTTCCAGTCGGTAACGCCTGCGGTGGTGTAGATCTCTACCACTTTACCGCTGGCCATACCGCCGAGGATACAGCCGAAGCCGTTGGTCATCATCAGCAGCATACCCTGTGCACTGGCGCGGATCGCCGGGTTTACCTCTTTCTCAACGAACACCGAACCGGAGATGTTGAAGAAGTCGAATGCGCAGCCGTAGACAATCATCGACAGCACCAGCAGCACGGTACCGAACGGTGTCGGGTCGCCATAGGCGAACAGACCAAAACGCAGAACCCAGGCGAAGATACTGATCATCATTACGTTCTTGATGCCGTAGCGGCTCATAAAGAACGGAATCGCGAGGATGAAGACAGTTTCGGAAATCTGCGAAATAGACATCATCACTGACGCATGGGTCACGATGAAGCTATTCGCAAACAGCGGGTTGGCATCGAAGCTGTGCAGGAAGGTGTTGCCGAACATGTTGGTGATCTGCAACTCTGCGCCCAGCATCATCGAGAAGATGAAGAAGATCGCCATGCGCTTGTTTTTAAACAGCGCGAAAGCGTTCAGGCCCAGCATTTCCACCCAGGTCTGTTTCTCGGTGCTTTTCGCAACCGGCATGTGCGGCAACGTCAGGGAGAACAGGCTCAGCACCAGCGACAGCACAGCACCGATATAGAGCTGCATATGGCTCAGTTCGAAGCCGGAGAAGCTCACCACCCACATCGCCAGGATAAAGCCAATGGTGCCCCAGATACGGATTGGCGGGAAATCGGTAACGATATCGTGCCCGGCGGATTTCAGGCGGAAGTAAGAGATGGTGTTTACCAGGCTCAGCGTTGGCATATAGGCCAGCGAGTTGAGCAGAATAATGGCAAACATCGCGCCCGGCGTGGTAACACCTGCGGCAATAAACAGGGTGATCGCACCGACCAGGTGGCACAGAGCATAAACCCATTTCGCGCTCAGCCATTTGTCGGCAATGATACCGAGCAGCGGCGGCATCAGCAGCGAGGCAATGCCCAGCGAACTATATACCGCACCAATGGATGCACCATCAAATTTCAGCGTGACGAACATATACGAGCCAAGCGTCGTCAGCCAGCTTCCCCACAGGCAGAACTGCAGAAAGATAATGACTTTCAGCTGCAGCTTAAGATTCATGCTAATTTCCTCACAAAGGAGACGGACAGATGTTGGAATGGGCACAATTAATATTGTTATGTGTCAGGATTCTATCATCACCTGGGTGGCGAATTTGTTATGCCCGACATAAAAATGCAAACTTCCTCTGATTGCATTTACATATGGTGACGGATATCACACTTTAGCGCAACCGTTTGCATCACGCAGATGAATACCTTATGCCTCTTTCGCACAAATGCACGAAAGAGGCACAAGATCAGTTGCGACGCCAGGTCTTCTGAGCCGAATTGACTTTATAGAGGTAGCGGCGGGATTCCGCCGACGGATGGCGGGTGGTCAGTGTCTGGTAAACATCACCTGGAGTCATGGTGTTGATGATATTGGCGGCCTGCATCTTATCGCTGGAAAAGACGCGAAGTACGCTGCCCGCACCACCGTTATAGGCGGTGATCACTGCATAACGCCGGGATGTCGGGTTACTGATGCCGGAGAGATAAACATTATTCAGCATCGCCAGATATGCGGTGCCGATATCAATATTGCTCTGCGGATCGAACAGATAGCTGCGATCCGGCGTACCGGATCTGCCCTGGGCGCGGAAGACATCTTTCCCGGCGCTGTGCTGTACCACCTGCATCAGGCCCTGCGCGTCAGAGCGGCTAACCGCGTACGGGTTAAACGACGACTCCGTCTGCATAATCGCCAGAATCAGCGACTCATCGACGCCATATTTCCGCGAGGCCTGGCGTACCATACCGATATATTTATGCGCACGTTTGTCCAGATGATTCGGCACCAGATTGATCGTCACACTATAGATAACGCGTAAGCCGTTACTGCGTTTTTTCAGCCGGGTTTGCAGCAGGTAATCCGCAAAGCGCGCCGCGCGCCACTCCCAGCGGATCGCTTCACCGTTGTTATCCAGCACCTGGCCGTAAAGGAACGGTTCTTTGGAGATCGGGATATCATCGGTATCAGAATAGAGGTCGATAGATCCGGGATCGTCGCCCATCAGCAGGGTTTTGATAATCGCCTGGCGCAGATGTGCAGCCGGATCGGTGCCGGAGATCGTTTCGATGGTGATGGTACCTGCATCAAAGTTGATGTGGCTGCGAGTCTGGTACTGGTCGGTGTATTTAACGTAGTCCTTCGGCCCGGCGATCAGGACTTCGTTAAATCCCCAAAGATTCTCAATGTTGTGGGCGAACTGCCCCATCAAAATATCAAAACCGTTAGTGTCTTTAATCCAGGCTTCGTTATAGGCTTCGCCCGATTTGTTAGAGCTGGAACAAGAAATCAGTAACGGCGCGATCATCACTAGCGCTAAAAATTTTTTCATCATTCCGGATGCAATTGTGTTTGGGGAAAACGCGCCTGTGACGCCCGGGCGCTGGCAATATCTCCCTGTTTCGCGACATTGCCAGCCGTGCAGGTATTTAGCCGCTTATTTTTTCTCTTGCGGCGTATAGCCTTCGATATGCACGTCTTTACCTTCAAACAGGAAATTCACCATCTCCTGTTCCAGCAGTTTGCGGTGCTCGGTATTCATCATGTTGAGCTTTTTCTCGTTAATCAGCATGGTTTGCTTCTGCTGCCACTGCTTCCAGGCCTCTTTCGAGATCTCGTTATAAATGCGTTTACCCAGATCGCCCGGATAGAGCTGGAAGTCTTGTCCCTCTGCTTCGCGTTGCAGGAAGGTACAAAAAATGGTTCTGCTCATAAAAAATCCTCTCTACTTGCGCGCCGTGCTACTTCGCTTCGGCGCGTAATTGCTGTATCAGGCGTTCCACTGGAGCCGCCAGACCGACGGATGGCGGCTGCGCCAAGTTATACCAGAGACCCGCGCCATCATCCATGCAGGATGAGAACGAGGACACGCCAAGCCACATAGGCACAATATCCAGATGGAAATGGCTGAAGGTATGGCGGAACGCCACAAGCTGGCTGAGATTATCGGCGCTAATGTTCCTCTGCGCCAGCCAGTCGCGCAGACCCGCTTCATCGCTGAACTGCGGGAAACAGAACAGACCGCCCCACAGCCCGCTGGGCGGGCGCTGTTCGAGATAAACCTCGCCTTCATGCTGCATCAGCAGGAAATAGCCGCTGCGTTCAGGCAGCGTCTGTTTGGGTTTTTTACCGGGATATTGTGCCCACGACTGCGCCGCTTTTGCTTCGCAGCCTGTTTGCAACGGGCACAATTCGCACTTCGGTCTGGAACGTGTACAGACGATAGCACCGAGATCCATCATCGCCTGGTTAAAGCGCTCCACCCCTTTTGCCGGTGTGACTTCAGTGCTGATATCCCACAGCCGCTTTTCCACCTCTTTTTTACCCGGCCAGCCCGTAACGGCGTAGCAGCGTGCCAGCACACGTTTAACGTTACCGTCGAGGATGGGAAAATGTTTACCCAGCGACAGTGAGAGGATCGCGCCTGCAGTGGAACGGCCAACGCCAGGAAGCGCGGCCACTTCATCAAAGGTTTCCGGGAAACGACCGCCATGCAGGTTCGCCACCTGCTGTGCGGCTTTATGCAGATTGCGGGCGCGGGCGTAGTAGCCGAGCCCGGTCCACAGATGCAGCACTTCATCCAGCGGAGCGTTTGCCAGATCGGTCACCGTCGGGAAACGGGCCATAAAACGCTGGAAATAAGGAATAACGGTTGCAACCTGCGTCTGTTGCAACATCACTTCCGACAGCCATACTTTGTAAGGCGTTTTTTCAATTTGCCAGGGCAGGGTTTTTCGCCCGTATTTATCGTACCAGTCCAGAACCTGGGCTGAAAATTGAGACGCTTGCATGGTCACCAGAATCGCGTTGTCAGGGGCGAAGATTGCAGCACAGAGGCGTTGGCCTGTAAACCGGAACTTTCCGGTGCTTGCATCATGCGATTAACTTTGGATAATGCCCGTTTCCTGAACACTCTCACGAGCAGATCATTTTATGAATAACGACGTCATTTCACCGGAATTTGATGAAAACGGCCGCCCATTGCGCCGGATTCGTAGCTTTGTCCGTCGCCAGGGCCGCCTGACCAAAGGGCAGCAGCACGCGCTGGAAAATTACTGGCCGGTGATGGGCGTTGAGTTCAGCGAACAGCCGCTGGATCTCGTCGCGCTGTTTGGTCGCACGGCGCCGGTGACGCTGGAAATTGGTTTCGGCATGGGCGCTTCGCTGGTGGAGATGGCGAAAATGCGTCCGGAGCAGAACTTCCTTGGTATTGAAGTGCACTCGCCGGGCGTCGGCGCTTGCCTCTCTTCTGCGCATGAAGAGGGCGTTGAGAACCTACGCGTGATGTGCCATGACGCGGTCGAAGTGCTGCATAAAATGATTCCTGACAATTCTTTAAATATGGTGCAGCTGTTTTTCCCTGACCCGTGGCATAAAGCGCGTCATAATAAACGCCGCATCGTTCAGGTACCGTTTGCTGAACTGGTGAAAAGCAAGCTCAAGCTGGGCGGCGTGTTCCATATGGCGACTGACTGGGAAGCCTATGCGCAACATATGCTTGAAGTGATGTCCTCTATCGACGGTTATAAAAACTTGTCGGCGACGAATGACTTTGTGCCGCGTCCGGATTCGCGTCCAGTGACTAAATTTGAACAGCGTGGCCACCGTCTTGGTCACGGCGTATGGGACTTAATGTTCGAGAGGGTGAAATAATGGCAACAAACCGCAGTCGTCGCTTGCGTAAAAAAATGCATATCGACGAGTTCCAGGAACTGGGTTTTTCCGTTGCATGGCGTTTTCCGGAAGGTACCAGCGAAGAGCAGATCGATAAAACCGTTGATGACTTTATTCAGGAAGTGATCGAGCCGAATAAGCTGGCGTTTGACGGCAGTGGTTATCTGGCCTGGGACGGTCTGATTTGTTTGCAGGAAATCGGTAAATGTACCGAAGAACATCAGGCCATTGTGCGTAAGTGGCTGGAAGACCGCAAACTGAGCGAGGTACGCATCAGCGAACTTTTCGACGTTTGGTGGGACTAATAAAGCATAAGGGGCCAGCATTAGCTGGCCCGTTTTGTCTCTACAGGAGTTTTTTATGATGCGCAAAACGCTGTTGGCGGCGGCTCTTACGGTTACCGCATTTGCGGCTCAGGCTGATTATCAATGTGGCGTGACGCCGCGTGACGATGTGATCATCAGCCCGCAAACCGTGCAGGTGAAAGGTGAGAACGGTAACCTGGTGATCACCCCGGACGGCAATGTCATGTTTAACGGCAAGCAACCTTCGCTAACCACTGCGCAGCGCGAACAGGCGAAGGATTACCAGGCCGAATTGCGCAGTGCTCTGCCATGGATTGACGATGGCGCGCGCAGTCGCGTGGAGAAAAGCCGTGCAGCGCTGGATACGATCATTGTCAAACAGGTGGGAGAGAATAGCAGCATGCGCAACCGTCTGACCAGGCTGGATGCGCAACTGAAAGAGCAGATGAACCGCATTATTGAACATCGCAACGATGGCCTGACATTCCACTACAAAGCGATTGATGAAGTGCGCGCCAATGGTCAGCAACTGGTGAACCAGACAATGGGCGGCATTCTGCAGGACAGCATCAACGAAATGGGTGCTAAAGCCGTGCTGAAGAGCGGCGGTAATCCGCTACAGAGCGTGCTGGGGAGCCTCGGCGGTTTACAGACGGCTATTCAGGATGAGTGGAAAAACCAGGAAGCGGATTTCCAGCAGTTTGGCAAAGACGTGTGTAAGCGCGTCGTCTCGCTGGAAGAAAACCGCAAAGCGTTGACCGCCGGATTGAAGTGATCCGCTCTTATAGTTTTTTATTTTCGGAATAGTCAAATAAAGCCCGGCTATATTAGTCGGGCTTATTATTTTACCCGCTATATTATATCTCTGGAATCCTTTCAAGCCGCCTTATGATATTAATTAAGGTAGGTTGACAGGAGCTTGTATTAATGTGACTGAAATATAGAGAATTAATTTACTTTAAGAACTCTCTTATTGATGATAGTATCGAATTTCAAATCATGGACTCGATACTTACTTGTATGACATCACTACATATTCAATCGAAAAATGACGCCTCAATCTATGAAGATTTTCCTGAGCGGTACAAAAATACCGAGCTTGATCTGCTCGGTTTAATTAGTACCTTGTGGGAAAGTAAGCGAATCATTATCTCGACTATTCTGATGTTTTCTCTGGTCGGATTCTTCATTAGTGCGTTATTAACGCCAAAATGGACCAGCCAGGCAGAAATCACGCCAGCAGAAAAACCGCAATGGAGCCAACTGCAAAAGACCCTTTCTACTTTGCAGGTTCTCGACGTTAAACCTTCTCTTGATAAGGTTGAAGTATTTAACCTGTTCCTGAAAAAGTTTAATTCTGAGTCGCTGCGTGAAGAGTTCCTGGCATCGTCTCCGCTGGTGGCCGGCAAGCTGATGGCTTCTAATCCCGATGTTGAAGAGTTGCGCCGCGGCATTGTACTGCTGTCCGGGAAGATCAAGGCGGTCAATAACACGCCGGTGAAAAGCGCCGATAACGTGCCTTACCAGTCCTGGACATTAAGCTTCACCGCCCCGACGGCTGGCGAGGCTAAGGAAATTCTTAACAGCTATATCAATTATATTTCTGCGTTGGTTGTTAAAGAAACATTAGATTATCTGCGCGAAGAAGTGGATTTAAAAAAGGATACGGAGAGGGAGTCGCTGGCGATGGAGCGTGAGCGGATGAATACGCTGCATGACACCAAGTTGAAGCGCCTAAATTACTCGCTGGAAGTGGCAAATGCTGCCGGTATTAAGCGTCCTGTTTACAGTAATGGGCAATCCGTACAGGATGACCCGGATTATTCCATCGCTCTGGGGGCTGATGGCATTGCTGAAAAGCTTAAAATCGAACAGTCAATTGTCGATGTTACCCGGCTTAATGCGGATTTCCGTTATCGTGAACATCGCCTGGCGGAACTGGAAAAACTGGATATTAAAGATATCACCTTTACGCCGTTTAAATATCAGCTTTCCCCGTCTTTACCTACCAAAAAAGAGGGGGCGGGTCGGGTTTTATTTATTATTTTAGCGGCGCTGTGTGGTGGGGTTATTGCCAGTGCTGTGGTATTAGTTCGACACGCTTTGCAGCAACGGAATCATTAATCTTTCTGTAGTACTTTGGCCCTCTGCGTTCCGCGCAGAGGGCCAAAGTCTTTATTCAGTCAGAAACAACTCAAGCAGAGAATTGAGAAACAGCTTACCGTGTTCGGTTATTTGCCAGTACGTGTCACATTCATTCAAATAATTTAATGCCAGCGCCTGCTCGATCTGCGGGCGTATCGTACTTTCATCCAGCCCGGTGTAGCGGGTGAATTCAGCGCGTGGCGCAGGCTCCAGCAGGCGAAAGCGATTCATAAAGAATTCGAACGGTTTATCCTGCGCTTCAACATCATGCTGCTTATCAAGGTATTTTCCCTGCATATACCCACGCGGATGGCGGGTTTTCGCCGTGCGCAGGATGCGCCCATCCGGAAAAGTGACTTTACCGTGCGCGCCGCAACCAATACCCAGGTAATCACCAAAGCGCCAGTAGTTGAGGTTATGCTGACACTGATAACCCGGTTTCGCATAGGCTGAGGTTTCATACTGCTGATAGCCGGCCGCGGTAAGGATCTGGTGTCCCTGCTCGAAAATATCCCACAGCGCATCGTCATCCGGCAGCACCGGCGGGCGCGAGCCAAACAGCGTATTGGGTTCGATAGTCAGTTGATACCACGACAGGTGCGGTGGGTTAAGTTCGATGGCCTGGCGCAGATCGTCCAGCGCCTCTTCCAGCGACTGATCCGGCAGGCCGTGCATCAAATCGAGGTTAAAGCTGCGCAACCCCAGCCCGCTTGCCAGCTTTGCCGCGCGTTTCGCTTCCTCCGGGCCGTGAATTCGCCCGAGCCGCTGAAGCTTGGTTTCACTGAAGCTTTGTACGCCGATGGAGATACGGTTCACGCCCGCACGCTGGTAATCGACAAAACGGTCGGCTTCCACGGTGCCTGGGTTGGCTTCCATGGTAATTTCCGCATCGGCCGCCATCGGCAGCCGGGCGCGCACGCCATCCAGCAGCGTTTGCATCGCCGGGCCGGACAGCAGGCTCGGTGTGCCGCCACCAATAAAGATGGTCTTTATTTCACGTCCCTGCGCCCAGGGCGCGTCAGCATCGAGGTCGTTCAGCAGATGCTGAACGTAATCGTCGTGCGGCACTTCGCCCTTCAGCGCGTGCGAGTTGAAGTCGCAGTACGGGCATTTCTGCACGCACCAGGGAATATGGATATAAAGGCTCAAAGGTGGCAAATCAGCCATTACGCAGTGCTTCCAGTAACAATTTTAACGCCTGACCGCGATGGGAAATGGCGCTTTTCTCTTCGCGAGTAAGTTCCGCAGCGGTTTTACCCCTGGAAGGAACAAAGAAAATCGGATCGTAGCCAAAACCGCCGCTGCCAGCCGGTTGCTGCGCGATCACGCCTGACCAGCTACCGTGACATACCAGCGGCGTCGGATCGTTCGCATGACGCATATAGACCAGCACACAGTGGAACTGTGCGGTACGTTGTTCATCCGGGACCGATTTCAGCGCATCGAGCAGCTTTTCCAGATTCTGCTGATCGGTTGCATCCACGCCGGAATAGCGCGCCGAATAGATCCCCGGGGCGCCCTGCAATGCATCAACCGCCAGGCCGGAATCGTCAGCGATGGCGGGCAAACCGGTAACCTGCGCCGCGTGGCGAGCTTTGAGGATGGCGTTCTCAATAAACGTCAGCCCGGTCTCTTCTGCGGACTCAACGCCCAGTTCAGTTTGTGCGACCACGTCGAGGCCGAAATCATTCAATAGCGAGGCAAGCTCGCGCACTTTACCGGCATTACCGGTCGCGAGGACAACTTTTTGCATAGTGGATCCTAATCGATTAGCGCCGCGACTTCCGTCGGGATCTGTTGCGGGTGGGTAATTTTAATCTGCTTATGGCGGCCCAGCTCGCCTTTTTCAATCACCACCTGGTTTTTTGCCACGCGAAACTGCTTTGCGAGGTATTTGACCAGGTGCGCATTTGCCTGGCCGTCTACAGGCGGAGCGGTGATGGCGACTTTCAGTTCGTCGCCATGCAACCCGATAATGTTGTCGCGGCTGGCTTTCGGCTGAATGTACAGCCGCAAAACCAGCCCCTCTTCACAGGTAGAAACGGCACTCATAGTGCCATCCACAACCCCGGCAGAAGAATATCGCCGGTGGATTGCAGTAGCTCCGCAACGCCCATATTGATGACGTACAGCAGCAGCACCAGGATCATCGGCGAGAAGTCGATGCCGCCCATCGCTGGCAGCAGATTACGGATTGGGCGCAGCAGCGGTTCCGTCAACTGTATTAAAACGTACTCGACCGGGCTACGGCCCTGGCTGACCCAACTCATGATCGCCATGACCAGCAGTACCCAGAAAATCATCAGACCGATGGTTTTCAGTAAAATCAGCAGCGCGGAAATCCAGATGATCGGCTGGAACGTGATCACCATAAACAGCACGATCGCCTTGATAAAACTGAGTACAAAAGCGATCAGCAGCGAGGCGCTATCCAGCGGCCCCAGCGGCGGAATGACACGGCGCAGCGGCCCGACAATCGGCTGTGTAGCTTTCACTACAAACTGCGAAAACGGGTTGTAAAAATCGCAGCGTGCCCACTGCATCCAGACGCGCAACAGCAGAACCATCGTATAGAGTTCAAGCACTGTCGAGAGCAGGAAAGTCAACGTCTTCATGGCGTTCCTCAGTATTCCTTAATTTTTCGTGTAATCGCGCGCACCAAAAATGGCTGTCCCGATGCGCACCATCGTGCTGCCAGCCGCAATGGCGGCGGTCATGTCGTCCGTCATGCCCAGCGACAGGGTATCCACCGTTGGATAACGTGTTTTGAGCGCTTCAAATGCTACAGCCATTTGCCGTGCTACGGCAAACTGCCGCGCGTACTCCGTTTCCGGCGCGGGGATCGCCATCAAACCTCGCAGACAAATGCCAGGTAATTCAACAACCTGTGCCGCCAGCGCATCCAGCTCGCCGAGGGCAATGCCCGATTTGCTCTGTTCGTCGCTGATGTTGACCTGAATCAGCACATTCAGCGGCGGCAGGTCGGCGGGGCGCTGTTCGCTTAAGCGGCTGGCGATCCGCAAACGATCGATAGTGTGGCACCAGTCGAAATGTTCGGCTACCAGACGGCTTTTGTTGGACTGCAACGGTCCGATAAAGTGCCATTGCAGGTCATCCACGCCCGCCTCGCGGAAGTGAAGGATCTTATCGACCCCTTCCTGAACATAGTTTTCTCCAAACGCGCGCTGTCCGGCGTCGATGGCTTCTGCGACAGCGCTCGCAGGCTTGGTTTTGCTCACTGCAAGTAAAGTAACTTCTGCTGGAGCACGGCCGCATTGTGTTGCGGCAGCGGAGATTTTGTCCCGGACCTGTGCCAGGTTGTGCGCAATATCGTTCATGTTTCCAGGATAGCGTTATGGATATAGATGAAATAGTGGAGCTTAGTGTAAAGCATAATGTCTCGGATCTACACCTGTGCAGTCATTGTCCACCGCGCTGGCGACAGCAGGGACGACTGGTGCCTGCGCCTTTTCCCGAGCCTGACATCAGCGGGTTTCTCAATGCTTATCTGAGCAGCGCGCTGCAGCAGCAATGGCGAGAACAGGGGCAGGTTGATTTCGCCCTGACCACCGCGCGCGGGCAGCGCTTGCGTGCTGGTGCGTTCAGCCATCATCAGGGCGTCTCGCTGGCGCTGCGACTGCTGGCGCAAAGCAGCCCATTGCTTGCTGAACTGGATGTGCCCGTCGCGCTGAGCACTCTGCTGGAGCGGGATAACGGGCTGATTCTGGTTACCGGGGCCACAGGCAGCGGTAAATCCACGACCCTGGCGGCGATGGTTGAGCATCTCAACCAACATCATGACGGGCATATTTTGACGCTGGAAGATCCGATTGAATTTGTCCATACCAGCAAGCGGTGCCTGATCCAGCAGCGGGAGATCGGCCAGCACTGTAGCTCATTCGCTGCCGGTTTGCGTGCGGCGCTACGTGAAGATCCGGATGTGATCCTGCTGGGCGAGCTGCGCGACAGTGAAACCATCCGCCTGGCTTTGACTGCTGCAGAGACCGGGCATCTGGTGCTGGCCACGCTGCATACACGTGGGGCAGCGCAGGCGGTGGAACGTCTGGTGGATACGTTTCCGGCGCAGGAGAAAGATCCGGTACGCAGCCAGTTGGCCGGAAGCCTGCAAGCGGTGCTGGCGCAGAGGCTGGAAGCAGACACGCGGGGTGGGCGGATCGCGCTGTTTGAGCTGCTGATTAACTCTCCGGCGGTCGCGAATCTGATCCGCGAAGGCAAAACGCACCAGTTGCCCGGTGTGATGCAGACCGGGCAGCAGGCGGGCATGCAGACCTTTGCGCAAAGTCACCAACAGCGCGTTCAGCAGGGGTGGCTTTAACATACGTTTAGCGAATACACCGCAGGCAGGGCGCCTGCTGTCGCGAGGATCTCCAGCCGAACGCTCAATGCTGTCAGCGGTTCGGGGAACTGGTGCTGGCAGACGGAGTGGTGATTCTCCCGCACTTCAGCCAGAAGTTTATCGTCCGCCCACAGGCGGTAGTGCGTAATACAGTGTGGCGTCACCGCGTAGTGATGGCCCATTTGCACCGACTCCATGGCGTTATCAAAGTCGTTGTCCTGTACCAGCGTCAGATGGTGGATCTGGCGCGGCGTCGCCCAACGCCAGACGATTTCCGGCGTTGGATCGTTAGCATCCGGCGTCCAGCCGTTGATCTGCTGCTCCGGGCGCAGGCGTCCGTTGAGCACATTTTGTACGCTCCAGGCCATTAATGGCTGGCTGAAACGCAGGGCAGGCATAATTTGTTGCGGATGACGGCGCGGCAGCCAGAAGTCGAACTCGTCGACGCCATAATCGCCATCGACAACCTGACGAGTGTGTTTCGCCACGCGTGCATTCAGGCTGTTAAATACCGTCATCATGCCGGGCAGATGCGTATCCGTCAGGGCGATCTCGACCACATCCTGCACGTCGAAGGCGATAAACAGATACTGGTCGCGGTCACTCTGCCAGCGGAATGACAAGGTGTGCCAGGCTTCGCCGGAAACCTGTAATACAGACTCGGCGTATTGATAATCGGGGGTAAAATTTCCGGCACGCGCGCTGCCGAGCAGGGATACTGCCAGCGTTTGCGGCGTTTTGGCCCGCAGAAACAGCGCGATATCCGGCAACTGCGCACCAGCCTGTACCGGCAGCAGCAGTGCCATCCGCCCCGTTAATGCGTGCCAGCGACCACTGGCAGGAAGTTCAGTCAGTTGATATTCACTACTGGCGCTGACCTCCGCTCCGGCCGCCGGATCGTTCAGCCAGCGTCGTGGAATATAGCAGCCGTTAGCCTGTAACTGCTGTTGCAGTAAGCCGATGTGTGCAGGCTCCGCCAGTTCACGCGGGGTAAGGCGCTCTGTTTTACAAAGAGCGGCGGCGCGGCCCACCACTTCACCCAGCAGACCGCAGGTGCACATCACGCGGGCGCTGCCAAACGCGACATGGGAGGCGGAAATCAGCCTGCCGGTGAGGAACAGATTGTCCAGCGAGCGGCTATAAAGGCAGCGAAATGGAATGGTATAGGTACCTTTGCTGTGAAACTGGCGGCAGCCGTCGTGCGTGCTGTAAACGCCATCTGCCGGATGCAGGTCGATCGACCAGCCTCCGTAAGCCACGGCATCGTAGTGATCGCGTTGTTCGATAATATCCTGCTGGCACAGTAAATGATCGCCGAGGAAGCGGCGGCTTTCGCGCTTGCCAGGAATTGCGCCCACCCATTCGATGGTCATATTCGCAGCTTCCGGGAAGTTGCCGGAGTTTTTAATATGATCCCAGACGCCCCAGACGATTTTCCACAGTTCCCATTTGATCTCTTCGCTTTCATGCACGGTATCCAGACGGCCTCCCCACTCCAGCCACCACAGATCGCAACCGTTCAGCGTCGATGTCAGCCGCTTGTAGCGCGGGATTTCGGTTATATCTTGCAGCGCAAAAGAGGGCGGTACAAAGTTGACCGGTCCATCGGTTTGTTTGGTGTAGAAGTAGATCGAATGACCCAGCTTATGGCCGAAATGATCCCCCGGCGCCATCTTCTCGCCCAGCTCTTGTGCCTCTTCCGCACCCTCGCGATATTCAGCGCCCGCCAGAAAACCCAGCACGCCATCGCCGGTGGCGTCGCAAAACTGCGCTGCATTTACGCTGTAAAAGGTTTCGTTGATTGGATTGAAGGCTTTGATCCGGATAATGCGCTGCTGCTCTTTTTCCACTTCATAAACGGCAGTATTCAGCAAAAGCGTTAACCCCGGCTGGCTTTTTGCCAGATCCAGCAGGACCAGATCGAACATCACTGGGTTGCCCTCTTTGTTGCGCCAGAGGTTCTCTTCCATGATTTCGCCCATGATGCCGCCTTCGCGCGCCCAGCGGTTATTGTTCCCCATATGCGACGTGGCGCCATTCGCCCACAGTCTTACTTCGCTGGAGGCATTCCCGCCAAGTACAGGCCTGTCCTGAATCAGCACCACTTGTAAGCCGTCGCGGGCAGCCGCAAGAGCGGCGCAAAGACCGGCAAGGCCGCCGCCTGCAACCAACAGATCGCAGCGAAGATGCTGCGTCGGAAAGGTTCTTGCCTCGCTATGGGGAAAGATCTTCATAACCTTGTATCCTTCTTTACTGACGGTAAAATCGAATTTTGAGCAATCTGATGAGCGAATCCTGAATGTCCTCACAACCTAACCAAAGCCTGATTGATGGTATCCGCTGCCTGCAGTATCTGGTTTCCAGTGGTCGCGCCATTGGTTGCCGCGAGCTGGCTCGCCTGATGGGCATTAACACTACGCGCGTCAACCGGTTGCTGATGACCATGGCGTCGATCGGCCTGACCATGCAGGATGCTCAGCGACGCTATCTGCCGGGGCCTGGTATCCATGCGCTGGCGGCGCAGGCGATTCGCGGCTCGGCGCTTTTCTCCCAGGCGCTCCCCCTGCTTGAACGCCACGCCCCGAAAGACATCGTGGTGGCGATGGGCGTGCTGTGGGAGGATCAGGTCATCTATATCTATCACTCCGAACCCGGTAGTCAGGTCAGCCAGGCGCTGGCTGGTTTTCATATGCTGCCCGCCTGGCAATCTGTCATCGGCATGTCGCTGCTGGCGGCGGAAAGCGATGATGAACTGCAAAAACGCTTTACCGACGAGCAGTGGCAGCAGCTTGGCCCGCATGTCGCTCTTCAGCGTCAGCAGGGCCATGTGGTCTGGCATCATGACGACGGCGAAGTGTCGATGGCCAAACCCCTCGGCGCGCACTCTGCGGCGCTGGCCTTTGCCGGAATGTGGAACATCGAAGACGCTGAGGTCGAAACCCGCTTGCAGGCGCTTCATACACTGGCCAGCCATCTGACGGAAAAGGCCTGACAGATTTATCGCTCTGTTATGTTTCTTTTATAGAAACAATCAGAGGAATGCAAAAAGGGCGGTCAGAAACTGTGAAAACGATCGGCAAAAAGCCGCGGTCGAGGCGCGGCTTTATTCAGGTGAGGTTGTTACAAAATTGAATTGAAGCGAGGATCAGGCGTGCTGCTCGAAATAGCTTTCGAGGATGATCACGGCGGAGGCGGAATCAACGCTGCCTTTGTCGAGTGCGCGAAAACCGCCGCGTTCGAACAAACCGGCGCGCGCTTCTACGGTACTTAACCGCTCATCATGCAGCGTAACTTTCACGCCAAAACGACCGTGCACTTTATTGGCGAAATTGCGCGCGCGCGCCGTCAGCGGCTGTTCGGTGCCATCCATATTGAGCGGCAAACCGACGATGACCGTTTCCGGCTGCCACTCTTTCAGTAGTTTTTCGATAAGCTTCCAGTCTGGCGTGCCGTCCTGCGCTTTAAGCGCGGTGAGCGGACGCGCCGTGCCGGTGATGCGTTGCCCAATGGCGACGCCAATACTTTTGGTGCCAAAATCAAAGGCCAGCAAGGTTCCGCTCATCAGGCATGCCCCGCTACGCCAGGCATGGTGGAGATATCAATACCGATAAGTTTTGCCGCTTCGCGCCAGCGGTCGGCGATCGGCGTTTTGAACAGAATGTTGAGATCGGCCGGGGCGGTGAGCCAGGCGTTATCCATGATCTCTTGCTCCAGTTGCCCTTTTTCCCATGAGGCGTATCCCAGCGCGACCAGCACTTCGCTCGGCTGTTCTGCCGTTCCAAGGGTTTCCAGCACATCGCGTGAGGTGGTGACCACGGTGTTATCCGAAACGCGAATGCTGGAAGCGAATGTGGCGGGCGGCGTATGCAGGATAAAACCACGATCTTCCGCCAGCGGGCCGCCCAGCAGCACCGGTTTGTCCAGACGGATGGCTGGATCCCGCGCTTCTGGCTGGATTTTGAGTTTTTCCAGGACACCGTCAACTTTCAGGTTTTCCAGCGGCTTATTAATAATCAGCCCCATTGCACCTTCGTCGTTGTACTCGCAGATATAGACTACCGAGCGCCGAAAGAGAGGATCCTGAAGAGCAGGCATGGCAATAAGAAAGTGATGCTGTAAATTCATTGTCAGAGGTTCTGTTTCCTGGTTCAAAAAAGCGACAGCCTAGTATGGGGGGAAAGCGCAGATCTGTCACCTGGCAATGCTGTCATGGGCGGGATCCTTCCCGCCCTGTGCGCTGAGATTATTTACCCAGACGTTTTTCGATGGCATCCATCAGCATGCCGGTGATGGAGATCGGGAATTCAGCCTCAATTTCACGTACGCAGGTTGGGCTGGTTACGTTAATTTCGGTCAGGCGGTCGCCGATAATATCCAGGCCAACAAAAATCAGCCCTTTGGCTTTCAACACCGGCGCAACTTTGCGCGCAATCGCCCAGTCGCTTTCGCTTAACGGACGTGGTTCGCCGCGGCCGCCCGCCGCCAGATTGCCGCGGGTTTCGCCGCCCTGCGGGATGCGCGCCAGGCAGTAAGGCACCGGTTCACCGTCAACCACCAGCACGCGTTTGTCGCCGTCTTTGATCGCTGGCAGATAGTTTTGCGCCATGCAATAGCGGCTACCCAGTTCGGTCAGCGTTTCCGTAATCACCGACAGGTTCGGATCGCCCTCTTTGACGCGGAAAATCGACGTGCCGCCCATACCGTCCAGCGGTTTAAGGATGATGTCGGTGTGCTTTTGCCAGAACGCTTTCAACTGCGCTTTGTTGCGCGTAACCAGCGTTTCCGGTGTCAGATCCGGGAACCAGGCGGTGAACAATTTTTCATTACAGTCACGCAGGCTCTGCGGCTTGTTAACGATCAGCGTGCCTTTCTCTTCCGCACGCTCAAGAATGTAGGTCGCATAGATATACTCGGTGTCGAACGGCGGATCTTTACGCATCAGGATGGTGTCCAGATCGGCCAGCGCAATATCCTGCTCGCTGCCGAATTCGTACCATTTGTCGTAGTTCTGTTCGACGGAAAGCGTGCGGGTGCGGGCGCGGGCTTCACCATTGATCAGGTAAAGATCCGCCATCTCCATATAGTGCAGCTCATAGCCGCGGCGCTGTGCTTCCAGCAGCATGGCGAAGCTGGTGTCTTTTTTGATGTTAATGTCCGCGATGGGATCCATCACGATGCCAAGCTTGATCATTCTGCTTCTCCTTTCAACCCAGGTCGCCAAAGCGGACCTGAAGCGCGGTGATGGCGGTAAGCGCCGTAGTTTCTGTACGCAGTACGCGTGGCCCTAACAAAATATCCGTAAACTGGTAGCGAGCGGTCATGGCGATCTCATCGGCAGAGAGGCCGCCTTCCGGGCCTATCAGCAATCGAATGCGCTCAACCGGCAGCGGAAGCGTGTTGATGCTCTGGCTGGCACGCGGATGCAGGTTCAGTTTCAGACCAGCATCTTCTTCGGCGCACCACGCTTCCAGATCCATCGCCGGGCGAATTTCCGGAATACGGTTACGACCGCACTGTTCGCAAGCGGCAATGGCGATTTTCTGCCACTGTTGGAGCTTTTTGTTCAGGCGTTCGGCATCCAGTTTAACCCCGCAGCGCTCAGAAAAAAGTGGCGTAATGAGGCTTACACCCAGCTCTATCGACTTCTGAATGGTGAATTCCATCTTTTCGCCGCGCGACATCACCTGGCCCAGATGGATATGCAGCGGGGATTCACGGTCGTCCACTTCGCTACGCAAAATGTTGACCATCACGCTTTTCTTATCCGCGCGAACAATCTCGGCGTCGAACACCTGATTGGATCCGTCGAACAGTTGAATAGCCTGGCCCGGCCCCATACGCAGCACGCGGCCAACGTGGTTTGCAGCATCTTCGCTCAGCGCGATTTCATGGCCCGGCTGGAGAGGTTCAGGGTGATGGATGCGGGGAATACGCATGTTTTGAAATTCCGTCTGTCAGGAGATGCAGCGGCTCATGGGTGGAAAGTGCGCCACTGCACCTGTCGATAATCAATTGTCGCTAGTGTAGGTTAGCTCTTTCGCGCCATGCAAGCGCGCTGCACGTAAGGGTTGTGGTTGCCCTGCACCTCGGCAATGCGCGCATCGCGCGTGCATTCCCAGTAGGTCACCGGATACTGCTTATCCCACGCAGTAAACAGTTGCGTTTGCTGTCGTGAAAGGCTGAGCTGATATTGATCGCGCATATAGAAGTAGGTACGGGCAATCGCACCGCGGGCGCGGGCTGGCGGCTCAGCAAGCTTCTCTTTGAAATCAATCTTCATGCCGCACTGGCCATACTGACCGTCGCCGCCATTCCACTGGCTATACATAAAGTTGCCGCGATCGCCATTCACTTCACCGACGGCAGGTTGCAGGTTGTGCATATCGCTTTCAATTTTGCGGTAGACCGGATCTTTGGCGCAGTTTTTCCGGCCGCCATCCTGCCAGCACTGGCGCAGATGGCCGAACTGCCATGCAGGCATCACGTGCTCCCATTCAATGCGGCTGGCGCGGTTTTCATTTTTTCGCACCTTGTAGCCGCAGGAAGCAAGGTCAACCACGCCTTTTTTACCCTGCCAGTTAATTTTGCAGCCGCAATAGAAGTCGCCCGGTGCGTCGGCGTTAACTTTGGCTCCCGCCGCTTTTGCTTGGGCAAAGCTGTTTATGCCATCTGCTGCGAAAGCGGGAATGGCGATCAGTGCGATGAAAAGTGAGAAAAGACGAAACATAGCGAACTCCCTGTGAAACGAGTTCGCAACGTAGCGGAAGGCGTTGTCTGATGCAATCAGTAAGAGCAGAAAATTTCTTAATGGATTCAGCTAGTCGCGTCGGCAATGAGCGGTTCGCCACAGCGTACACAGCGGTAAACGGCCTCGCCGCGCAGCACGCGGTTGTGTCGGCGTACCGTAAGCTGGTGCTGCTGGCATCGACAATGGTATGGGAAAGTATTGCGTCGTACCGATTCCAGTTCGAACTGGTGCGTGCGGCGGGCAGGAACGCCAAGCACGCTCTCCATCATCCATTTCCACTCTTTACCGTGCGGCGCAACGCGACCGAAGTGTTTCCACACCAGCAGATGCGCCAGCTCATGCGGAACCACTTCTTCAACAAATGCCTGCTGGTTTTCCAGCAGCAGCACAGGGTTGAGACGGATTTCGTAATCCGCCAGCCAGGCCGTGCCCGCAGCTGTGCCACGCTGTTGATACACCACTTTAGGTTCGGGATAGCTGCGCTCCAGTTTCTGGTTCGCAAGGGCAAGTTTATCCCGCAGGCTCTGCATGACGGCTTGCTGGATGGCGATGGGGAGACGGGGAGTTTTCATAAGTGCTGAGAATAGGATCGGCGAAGCGCGAGTGCAACAGGCAAAACAGAGGCTTCCTCCGCAGAGGAAGCCTGAAGGGTTAATTGTGGGAACCGATCTCGCGCAGCGGACGGCCGCGCATCAGGTTACGCTCGATGTGCTCCAGCGAAACGTGTTTGGTTTCCGGCACCAGCCACAGGGTCAGTACAATGAACAACAGGTTCAGCGCGCCGTAAACCCAGAAGGTATTGGCATTGCCCAGTGAGTTCAGCATCGTCAGGAAAGTTGCGCCGACGATCATATTGGCAATCCAGTTAGTGGCGGTGGAGCAGGTGATACCGAAGTCGCGGCCTTTCAGCGGCTGGATTTCGGAGCACAGCACCCAGATCAGCGGGCCGGCGCTCATGGCAAAACCCACAATGAACATCAGCAACATGGCGACCGCAAAGTACTGCGCTGATGGTGAGTGGATGCCGAGGTGCAGCATCGTACCGAGAATACCCATCCCGGCGGCCATTACCAGGAAGCCCAGCACCAGCGTCGGTTTACGTCCCCAGCGGTCTACCAGACCGATAGCGATAAAGGTTGCCAGCACGTTGGTCAGACCAACGATAACGGTGCCCCACATCTGCTCGTTGGTGTTGCTGTAACCCGCCAGTTCGAAGATTTTCGGCGCGTAGTACATGATGACGTTCATACCGGTAAACTGTTGCATGATTTGCAACAGCACGCCGAGGAACACCGCGCGGCGGAAATTGCTGTTCTCTTTAAACAGCGCCCAGCCGGTCTGTTTCACTTTCAGGCTTTCGCGAATCTCTTCCAGTTCATTTTTCGCTTCCGCGCTGGTGTCGCGCAGGCGTAGCAGCACGCGTTCGGCATCGTGGAAGCGGCGTTTAGCGGCAAACCAGCGCGGACTGTCCGGCAGGAAGAAGACCCCAATCAGCAGCAGAATCGCCGGAATGATGATCACGCCCAGCATCCAGCGCCATGCACCGCTGTAGCTAAAGGCCGTGTCCGAGAGATACGCGCCGAGAATCCCGATGGTGATCATTAACTGATACATGGAGATCATGCTGCCGCGAATTTTTTCCGGTGCGATCTCGGAAAGGTAGAGCGGCGCGGTGTAGGAGGCGATCCCAACGGCCAGACCAAGCAGCACGCGGGAAATAATCAACACTTCCACATTTGGCGCAGCGGCAGAGCACAGCGATCCCGCCACAAACAACACGGCGCCAATCATCAAACTTTTTTTACGCCCCAGGCGCCAGGAGAGCCAGCCGCTACCAACAGCACCGACGGCGGCGCCGAACATCATTGAACTGACCACCCACTCCTGGGTATGTGAGCTAATTTGAAAGTCTTTGGTGATAAAGGGCAGCGCACCAGCAATAACCCCAATATCCAGACCAAAAAGTAATCCTGCCAGTGCAGCGAGGAAACAAACAAAAAAGGTCATCGCCTTATTTGAATGCCCCTGTTTTTTATTGTCAGGCATGATGCCCTCCATTGATGTATTGGTTTTTCCGGTGACAAAAGTAGGCCAGTTACCGGCAAAATTACGTGATTCACATCACATGAGTGTAATCGGTTACATTACGCTAAGACCGGTAATGTAAATAAAAGTGTTAAATATTATAGGATTGTTTACGTTGAAAGGTGAGTGCCAAGGAGAAGTTTCAGACTAAGCCGAAACTTAATGTAACAACTCTGCTTCATTCCTTTTTCAAAAGGAAAAATCTGAAAAAATCAGCGAAGCGGTGAGGTGTAATCGCTTTCAGAAAAATACCAGGCAGGCGTTAACAATATAGACGGCGAAAATAACCGGACGAGGAATGCAAAAGGCCAGCACGAGGCTGGCCTTTAGAAGAAAACTGTCAGCGGATTATTACAGGCCGGCAGCTTCACGCAGCAGAGCGGCTTTGTCGGTTTTTTCCCATGGGAAAGTTTCGCGACCAAAGTGACCGTATGCAGCGGTTTGTTTGTAGATCGGGTGCAGCAGATCCAGCATCTGGATCAGGCCATACGGACGCAGGTCGAAGAATTCGCGGACCAGCAGCGTCAGTTGCTCGGTTGGCACTTTCTCAGTACCGAATGTTTCCACCATGATGGACGTCGGTTCTGCGATACCGATAGCGTAGGAAACCTGAATTTCACAACGATCGGCCAGACCTGCAGCAACGATGTTTTTCGCCACGTAACGAGCGGCATATGCTGCGGAACGGTCCACTTTCGACGGATCTTTACCGGAGAACGCGCCGCCACCGTGACGAGCCATACCGCCGTAGGTATCAACGATGATTTTACGGCCGGTCAGACCACAATCGCCCATTGGGCCGCCGATAACGAAACGGCCGGTCGGGTTGATAAAGAATTTGGTGGACGCGTTCAGCCACTCGGCTGGCAGGATCGGCTTGATAATCTCTTCCATGACCGCTTCTTGCAGCGATTTCTGGTCAATCTCTTCAGCGTGCTGTGTAGACAGAACGACAGCATCGATGCCGGCGATTTTGCCGTCATCATACTGGAAAGTGACCTGGCTTTTTGCGTCCGGGCGCAGCCACGGCAGGGTGCCGTTTTTACGCACTTCAGCCTGACGCTCTACCAGACGGTGGGCGTAGGTGATCGGTGCTGGCATCAACACGTCAGTTTCATTGGTCGCGTAACCAAACATCAGGCCCTGGTCGCCTGCGCCCTGTTCCAGCGGATCGGCACGGTCAACACCCTGGTTGATGTCCGGAGATTGCTTACCAATGGCGCTCAGTACGGCGCAAGAATTGGCATCAAAGCCCATGTCGGAGTGCACATAGCCGATTTCGCGTACGGTGTTACGGGTGATCTCTTCGATATCGACCCATGCGCTGGTAGTGATTTCACCGCCAACCAGTACCATACCGGTTTTAACATAGGTTTCGCATGCAACGCGCGCTTTCGGATCCTGTTCGAGGATGGCATCCAGCACGGCGTCTGAAATTTGGTCAGCAATTTTGTCAGGATGCCCTTCAGAAACGGACTCGGACGTAAAAAGGTGTTTTGCCATAGTAAGTTTTCACCCTGGAGTAATACGGTTAGCTCGAATTCTGTGCCCGGATGTTTTCACGCCTGGCGGCGCAGATTGCAGATGATGGCACAAGAAGTCTGAGAGTTAATCAATCTGGATGGATTAACATCTGGACGGCTATTTTAGGTCACTTGTTGAACCCATTTCCAGCCTTTTTTTGATCCTGACCTCATCCTGACACAAATAGTGACGGAAATTTTTCCTGACAATGCGGCAAACACAGCTTTTTTATTTTGCATTTTCACCCCGTTGTCGGTATAAAACGCCGCGCGCGGCTCTTAAAAAAAAGCGCACGGCCAAAACGCCGTGTCGCCACTTCCAGCCGGGTTAAGCAGTTGATTCAGGGCTTTGGCTTGTCGCGGGTCGCTATGGCTTGCGTTGGAGGTGATAAGAGATAATGAACCGTCGTTTTCCGCAGAATCTGTCGCGCCGTTCTGGCGTGCGTTTATTCCCCGCAACCTGCATTTCTAATCTGCAAACCTGCCGATGTTATACCCATTTCGGCGCTTCCCAGGACTCCAGGGCCGGTAAGGCGTTGTGATACCTGAACAAGGGCTCTCCTGCTAATACAGGAGTTTTCTCGTGGTTTCGCCGGGCTGTCATACAGACGTTCGGATGCGTGTTTTACAATGATATGAAAAAGAAACCGGTCGCACAGGCGTGGCGTTGGCCTGAAATCAGGCTATGCCAGGCTGTTTATGGGTTGTTATCGCTATGTGTCACTGCGATAGTAGTCAACTATTTTATTCCTGTGTCTCTTCGCGCTTCGGCAATCGCTCAGCGTGATGTGCGCAGGGTATACACTTTTATAGATTGAGGTTCGCTATGTCTGACGACATGTCTTCGTTTTCGCCTTCGTCAGCAGGCGAACAGGGTGTACTACGTTCCATGCAGGAGGTTGCGATGAGCTCCCAGGAAGCCAGCAAGATGCTTCGTACTTATAACATTGCCTGGTGGGGCAATAACTACTACGACGTCAACGAGCTGGGCCATATCAGCGTTTGCCCGGATCCGGACGTCCCGGAAGCCCGTGTCGACCTGGCACAGCTGGTAAAAGCACGTGAAGCACAGGGGCAACGTCTGCCCGCATTGTTCTGCTTCCCGCAGATCCTGCAACACCGTCTGCGCTCGATTAATGCCGCGTTCAAACGAGCGCGTGAGTCCTACGGCTACAACGGCGATTATTTCCTGGTTTACCCGATCAAGGTGAACCAGCATCGCCGTGTGATTGAATCCCTGATCCATTCCGGCGAACCGCTGGGGCTGGAAGCCGGTTCCAAAGCGGAATTGATGGCCGTTCTGGCACATGCCGGCATGACCCGTTCGGTGATTGTCTGTAACGGTTATAAAGATCGTGAATACATTCGTCTTGCGCTGATTGGCGAAAAGATGGGCCACAAGGTCTATCTGGTGATTGAGAAAATGACCGAAATCGCCATCGTACTGGAAGAAGCTGAACGCCTGAACGTGGTGCCACGCCTCGGCGTACGCGCGCGTCTGGCATCGCAAGGTTCCGGCAAATGGCAATCCTCCGGCGGCGAGAAATCGAAATTTGGCCTTGCGGCAACGCAGGTGCTGCAACTGGTGGAGATCCTACGTGAGCGCGGGCGTCTCGACAGCATTCAGTTGCTGCACTTCCACCTCGGTTCGCAGATGGCCAACATCCGTGATATCGCGACGGGCGTGCGTGAATCCGCGCGTTTCTACGTCGAGCTGCATAAGCTGGGCGTCAATATCCAGTGCTTCGATGTCGGCGGCGGTTTGGGCGTGGATTATGAAGGTACACGCTCGCAGTCCGACTGCTCGGTCAACTATGGCCTGAACGAGTATGCCAACAACATCATTTGGGCGATTGGCGATGCCTGCGAAGAGCATGGCTTGCCGCATCCGACGGTGATCACCGAATCCGGCCGCGCGGTGACGGCGCATCACACTGTGCTGGTTTCTAACATTATTGGCGTTGAACGTAACGAGTACACGCAAGCGACTCCACCGGCGGAAGATGCGCCGCGTGCGCTGCAAAGCATGTGGGAAACCTGGCAGGAGATGCACGAGCCTGGCACCCGCCGTTCGCTGCGTGAATGGCTGCATGACAGCCAGATGGATCTGCATGATATTCATGTCGGCTATTCCTCTGGCGCTTTCAGCCTGCAAGAACGAGCCTGGGCCGAGCAGCTCTATCTGAATATGTGCCATGAAGTGCAGAAGCAGCTCGATCCGAGCAACCGCGCGCATCGCCCGATTATCGACGAATTGCAGGAACGTATGGCGGACAAAATGTACGTCAACTTCTCGCTGTTCCAGTCGATGCCGGATGCCTGGGGTATCGATCAACTGTTCCCGGTGCTGCCGCTGGAAGGGCTGAACCATGCGCCGGAACGCCGCGCGGTGCTGCTCGATATCACCTGTGATTCAGACGGCGCCATTGATCATTACGTGGATGGCGACGGCATCGCGACCACCATGCCGATCCCGGAGTACGATCCGGAGAACCCACCAATCCTGGGCTTCTTTATGGTGGGCGCGTATCAGGAGATCCTCGGCAACATGCATAACCTGTTTGGTGATACCGAAGCGGTTGACGTGTTTGTCTTCCCGGATGGCAGTGTGGAAGTTGAACTGTCTGACGAAGGGGATACGGTGGCGGATATGTTGCAGTATGTGCAACTCGATCCGAATACGTTACTGACGCAGTTCCGCGATCAGGTGAAGCAGACCGGTCTGGACGAAGCGCTGCAACAGCAGTTCCTTGAAGAGTTCGAATCGGGCCTGTACGGTTACACCTATCTGGAAGATGAATAACACAGTAATGACGCTGTGATGAAATAAATCCCTTCCCGCCAGCAGGCGCGGAAGGGATTTTTTTATCAGAATACGTTGAACGGATATTCTGCGTAGAGGCGAACTTCGTTGCCGCCAATATTGTAATCGCTGGCATTGTCGGAAACGCGCAGTACGGAGTAGCGCACTTTCAGTTTCAGATCTTTCGCCGGGCCACTCTGCACCTGGTACTGAAGCTGGTTGAACCATTCATGCTCTTTACCGTTACTGGTTTCGGTGGTTTTGATGTTGTCGCCGCGTACATAAGCGGTGGTCCAACTCAGACCCGGTAAGCCCAGACCGGCAAAATCCAGCCCGTAAGAAGCCTGCCACGAACGCTCATCTTCACCGTTAAAATCCGACCAGTAGGAGTTCGCCAGCCAGATGGTGTTGCCACCATCGCCGACGCCGCCCACGTTTTTGTAGCTGCCGTAGTGATAGCCGGTGCTGCCGCTACTCTGCTGGTACGCCAGTTTAAAGGTGTGAATATCCCAAATATAGCTGGCGGCCAGGCTCCAGATACTGTTGCTGCGGCCGGTATTCTGGCTGTCTGCATAACCCTGATCCAGACGCGAGTTATAACCGTTGAAATCCAGAACCACCTGCTGGCCGGTGCTGAACGGTTGTTTGAAATTCAGACCGAGGTATTGTTTATTCAGTACGTCTTCCACGCGGGATGCATAGAGCGCACCGCTGAATTGATCGTTAAATTGATAGCTGGCTCCGCCGAAGCTCAGGCTTTTCAGCCCAGTGTTGTGGCTGTCATCACTTTTACGCTGCTCATCAGTGAAGTAACCGGCGTTTACTTCCAGACCGTCAACCTCTTTCGAGGTCAGCATCGTACCGGTATAGGTTTCGTACAGTAAACGGGAGCTGTCGGCATTCAGGATGGGCAGTTCCGGGCGCTGGGTACCATAGCTCAGTACGGTATTGGAGATACGCATTTTGGCGGTCGCACCAAATTTAGCCAGATCGGATTTTGCTTTGCCGTCATTATCCTGAGCAAAGAAGTCGATACCGCCTGCGCCGCTGCGGCCACGGCCGCCATCGAGGCGTACTCCGTATTGCGCAATACCGTCAACACCAAAACCTACCAGCCCCTGAGTGAAGCCAGATTGAAAGGTGGTAATAAATCCCTGACCCCATTCCGCTTTATTATCTGCGCCGCTGCGATAATCACGATTAATATAAGCATTGCGTAAAAAGAGATCTAAATGACTGTCGTCAATAAAACCCTGGCTTGAGGATTGCTGACTGGCGAATGCCGGAACTGCCAGAATAATACTTAAAGCGAGTAAGGATAATTGTTTTTTCACTGAGGGAACTTCTCTGTCTGTAGAATGCCAAAAGAAATAACTTGCTGATTTATAGTTACCTGAAACGATCCCGAAAGCAATCGTTGTCTGCTGCACTGCTGGCTTGCCATCGGCTTGTCCCAGAAAGTAGCAGAGCAGGGGTAGATTATTTATTATCTGGACATACCCCAATATTTAAGTGGGGAAATATGTTTGTGATTCTGCTCTGCGAAATAAATTACTGCATCAGATTTTTTTAAAAAATAATACGCTTGTGGTAACGGGATTTCTATTTGGCGTTCCGTGCTATTGTTTTGGCAATTAATGCGTTTTTTCTGAGATGAATATTTTTCAGGCCTGGCAAAAAGGGAGGCTATATTGCCTCCCAATGCGATTATTTAATTCCGTCTGCGGCCATGCGATCGCGAATATGCTGGGCGCGCTCCGCCGATGCCGGATGATCGTCAAACATCGAACTCTGCCGACCCTCTTCCATTTTTGCCAGTTTCTCAAAGCTGGTCGCCAGCCCTGCCGGGTTGATGCCGCGTTTGCGCAACAGATCGTAGGAGTAGTCATCCGCTTCGGATTCCTGGCGCTGAGAGAACTGTGAATTTACCAGTTGTTCGCCCAGTGCGCCGAGCTGCGACTGCGACAGGCTGCCGACAATACCGCCTGCCGACGCTGCGGCTGCGCGTATCGCATTGGTGCCCAGCGCCACCTGCATCCCTTTTTTCACATGGCCCAGCGCAACGTGGCCCATTTCGTGGCCGATCACCGCTTCAACTTCGTTGTCGGTCATCATATCCATCAGCGCGCTGTAGACGCGGATGCAGCCGTTTGCCATGGCAAAAGCATTCACGTCTTTTGCCACATAAATCTTGTAGTTGACCGGCTGGCCGTTGATGTTATCGCCGAGCGCAGCAGCAATTTTAGCCAGGCGTTGGCTGTAGGTGCTGCTGGCGGGCGCGATGGTTGCTTTACTGTCCATCTGTTTACAGGCGTCATCACTTAATGCTTTTACTTGCGCATCGCTCAGCGTGTAGGCCTGAAAAGCTTCTGCGCCGGAGCTGAGAAAAGCATTTGAGTCCATATTCTGGCAGCCAGCAAGGACGGTTGTTATTCCCAGAGCAAAGAGAAGCGGGCGAATTTTCATTTGTTATTTTCCGTAATGGTTGAGTCAATATGCTGCTAACTACGCCGGCTCAAGACGAACCTGCAGATTGTCAGTATAAGGAAGAGTCAGAGTGCCAGGCGAGTAGATTGCGCAACATGCGAGCGGCTTCCAGAGATTTCTGAATCGGCAAAAGGATGCTCCATGTACATGGCATGCCGCTTGGGTTACATTGTTGGCACTTTTTTCCGGCGTAGCCCAAAACGCGCTGTCGTCAAGTCGTTACGGGAACAGCCCTTAACAGTCCGATCTGGAGTCAAAATGTCCTCACGTAAAGAGCTTGCCAATGCTATTCGTGCGCTGAGCATGGACGCGGTACAGAAAGCCAAATCCGGTCACCCGGGAGCCCCGATGGGTATGGCGGACATCGCCGAGGTCCTGTGGCGTGATTTTCTGAACCACAACCCGACGAATCCGGCCTGGGCCGATCGCGACCGCTTTGTGCTGTCCAACGGCCACGGTTCGATGCTGATTTACAGCCTGCTGCACCTCACCGGCTATGATCTGCCGATGTCCGAGCTGCAGAACTTCCGTCAGCTGCACTCGAAAACTCCGGGCCACCCGGAAGTGGGTTACACCGCGGGTGTGGAAACTACCACTGGTCCGCTGGGGCAGGGCATTGCCAACGCCGTGGGCATGGCGATTGCAGAGAAAACTCTCGCAGCGCAGTTCAACCGTCCTGGGCACGAGATTGTTGACCACTTCACCTACGCCTTTATGGGCGACGGCTGCATGATGGAAGGCATTTCCCATGAAGCCTGCTCCCTGGCCGGTACGCTGAAACTGGGCAAACTGGTTGCGTTCTACGATGACAACGGCATCTCCATCGACGGCCATGTTAAAGGCTGGTTCACCGATGACACGGCGAAACGCTTTGAAGCCTACGGCTGGCACGTAGTGCGCGGCATTGACGGCCACGACGCGGACGCCATCAAACGTGCAGTGGAAGAAGCCCGTGCTGTTACCGATAAACCGTCGCTGCTGATGTGCAAAACCATCATCGGTTTCGGTTCGCCGAACAAAGCCGGTACCCACGATTCCCACGGTGCGCCGCTGGGCGATGCTGAAATCGCTCTGACCCGTGAAGCGCTCGGCTGGAAATACGCGCCGTTTGAAATCCCGTCTGAAATCTATGCACAGTGGGATGCGAAAGAAGCCGGCCAGGCCAAAGAAGCGGCGTGGAACGACAAATTCGCCGCTTACGCCAAAGCCTTCCCGCAGGAAGCCGCTGAGTTCACCCGCCGTATGAAGGGCGAACTGCCGTCTGATTTCGATGCCAAAGCGCAGGCGTTTGTCGAGAAGCTTCAGGCTAACCCGGCGAAAATCGCCAGCCGCAAAGCGTCGCAAAATGCCATTGAAGCTTTCGGTCCGCTGTTGCCGGAATTCCTCGGCGGCTCCGCTGACCTGGCGCCATCCAACCTGACTATCTGGTCCGGTTCGAAAGCGATTAACGAAGACACTGCCGGTAACTACATTCACTACGGCGTGCGCGAGTTCGGTATGACGGCAATTGCCAATGGTATCTCGCTGCATGGCGGTTTCCTGCCGTATACCTCGACCTTCCTGATGTTCGTTGAATATGCCCGTAATGCGGTGCGTATGGCGGCGCTGATGAAACAGCGTCAGGTGCTGGTTTACACCCACGACTCCATCGGTCTGGGCGAAGACGGCCCGACGCACCAGCCGGTCGAGCAGGTAGCTTCCCTGCGCCTGACCCCGAACGTCAGCACCTGGCGTCCGTGTGACCAGGTGGAATCCGCAGTGGCGTGGAAATATGGCGTTGAACGTGCTGACGGTCCGACTGCGCTGATCCTTTCCCGTCAGAACCTGGCGCAGCAGGAGCGTACGGCACAGCAACTGGCAGATGTCGCCCGTGGCGCCTACGTGCTGAAAGAGAGTGCTGGTCAGCCGGAACTGATCCTGATTGCTACCGGTTCCGAAGTGGAACTGGCGGTTGCTGCTTATGAAAAACTGACTGCCGAAGGCGTGAAGGCGCGCGTGGTTTCCATGCCGTCGACCGACACCTTCGACAAACAGGATGCGGCATACCGTGAATCCGTGCTGCCGAAAGCGGTTTCTGCCCGTGTGGCTATCGAAGCCGGCATTGCGGACTTCTGGTACAAATACGTCGGCCTGAACGGCGCGGTAGTGGGTATGACCACCTTCGGCGAATCTGCTCCGGCAGAACTGTTGTTTGAAGAGTTTGGTTTTACCGTTGACAATGTGGTGGCAAAAGCGAAAGCGCTGCTGTAACCACTCTTGCCCGGCGGCGCTCCGCCTGCCGGGCCTGCATGAAAAGTCATTTCGGATGGCGCTTGAGCATTATCAAGTCTACGGGGTTGCAGAATATGTAGACCGGATAAGCGAAGCGCCATCCGTCATTCAGCTATACCCCTAATCTTCTGCCTCCTGACCCAACACTCTCTTCTTAGTGACTCGACTAAAACGACATTGATCCGTGCATGAAAAATATACTGGATATACATCCAGTAAGTTGTATAATAATTCTGCAAATTATCCAGGGTGAATGTGAGTAAGGAGTGAACCTATGATAATTCCTGGTGACAATCTCAATTCTCAGCCTGTGCTGGCGACAATCAGCAGCCGTGAAATCGCAAAATTGACAGGCGTGACGCATGGCGAAGTGAAGCGGATGGTGAAAAGCCTGGAAACCGCGCAGCGGCTCTCCCAGCCGGTGAAAGAGCACCCGTACGAGCGAGAAGGCGAGATGCGACAAGAATTTTTGCTTAATAAACGGGACTCATTGCTGACGGTTTCGCGCCTCTCGCCGACCTTTACGGCAGAAATGCTCGATCGCTGGCAGGAGAAAGAGAAGCTTATCAGTCTGCCCGATTTTACGAATCCTGCCGCCGCCGCACGCGCCTGGGCTGAGCAGTACGAAAAACGTCAGCGAGCGGAAGAGTTACTTGCTCTCTCAGCCCCAAAGGCGGAGTTCTTTGACCGCTATGTCAGGGTTGAAGAGTCGCTTGGTTTTCGTCAGCTTTGCAAGATGCTGCGCGTGAAAGAGTCTCTGTTCCGACGCTTTTTGCTTGAGCGCAATATTATGCAGCGTGTAAACGGTGCATTGATGCCGCAGCAGTACCATATTGATGAAGGTTACTTCACTGTCCATGGTGGCGTCGGGGAAAACAAACGTAGCTGGTCTCAGGCGCGTTTCACCGCGAAGGGGGTGAAGTGGGTGGCCGATCTGTGGGCTAAGCAACTCTCGTCGCAGCCGGTTGAGATGCCGCGCGCAGAACGCACCGAGCCGAAGGCGCTGGAGCATAGCTGGTTTTAATCAGCGCCAGAAAAGGATTTTGCTTTTCTTCATCAACCGGGTCATGCAGGGACGCTTTGTTGCGCTCATCCTCTTTCTGTCGGTTATTTTCCTCACGAAAGAACCTTCTGGCCGCGCTGATTATTCCTGCAAAAATGTGATGCAAGTCAGATTACTGGCGAAACCGTCTGGACAATCATTCCTTTTATTCCTTGTTTCGCTTATTCTAGCTGAAGCGTTTCAGTCGATTAAATGTTCGACAATTAACCAAACAAACGCAGTTTAAGGCAGGCGAGGATTCCCCTTCTGTGGTGGCTGGATTACTCTGTCATCCACTTCAGGCCAGCTAGCCTTGCAGGAGAATTATGACCGTACGCATAGCGATTAATGGTTTCGGTCGCATTGGGCGCAACGTGGTTCGTGCTTTATATGAATCCGGGCGTCGGGCGGAAATCACCGTGGTGGCAATCAATGAACTGGCCGATGCTGTGGGCATGGCGCATTTATTGAAATATGACACCAGCCACGGGCGTTTTGCCTGGGATGTTCGCCAGGAGCGCGAACAATTGTTTGTGGGTGACGACGTAATTCGCATCCTGCATGAGCGCTCAATTGCGGCACTGCCGTGGCGCGAGCTGGGTGTAGATGTGGTGCTCGACTGTACCGGCGTATACGGCAACCGTGAGGATGGCGAGGCGCATCTGGCGGCAGGCGCGAAAAAAGTGCTCTTTTCCCATCCTGGCAGCCACGATCTCGACGCAACGATTGTTTTCGGTGTTAACCAGGAAACCCTTCGCTCTGAAGACCTTCTGGTCTCTAATGCCTCCTGTACGACAAACTGTATTATTCCGGTCATAAAACTGCTCGACGATGCTTATGGCATTGAGTCGGGAACGGTGACAACTATTCACTCCGCGATGCATGACCAGCAAGTGATTGACGCTTACCATTCCGATCTGCGGCGTACGCGTGCGGCCAGCCAGTCGATCATTCCGGTGGATACCAAACTGGCGGCGGGCATCACGCGAATTTTCCCGCAGTTTAATGACAGATTTGAAGCGATAGCGGTGCGCGTACCGACAATTAACGTGACCGCGATCGATCTGAGCGTAACGGTGAAAAAACCTGTAAAAGCTATGGAAGTCAACATGTTGCTGCAAAAAGCAGCGCGTGGGACATTTCATGGTATAGTTGATTATACGGAATTACCGTTGGTTTCAACCGATTTTAATCACGATCCGCACAGCGCCATTGTTGATGGCACACAGACGCGGGTAAGTGGTGCGCACCTTATTAAAACCCTTGTGTGGTGCGACAACGAATGGGGCTTTGCTAACCGGATGCTCGACACGACGTTAGCAATGTCGGCTATTGGTTTCAGGTAGGGCGCGACAGCGCTCGCAAAACTTTAAGAATCATTGAGAGGATTCACCATGTCTGTAATTAAGATGACCGATCTGGATCTGGCTGGTAAACGCGTTTTCATCCGTGCTGATCTGAACGTGCCGGTTAAAGATGGCAAAGTCACCAGCGACGCGCGTATCCGTGCTTCCCTGCCAACTATTGAACTGGCGCTGAAGCAGGGTGCGAAAGTGATGGTAACTTCCCATCTGGGTCGTCCGACCGAAGGCGAGTACAACGAAGAATTCTCTCTGCTGCCGGTTGTTAACTATCTGAAAGACAAACTCTCCAACCCGGTTCGTCTGGTTAAAGATTACCTGGACGGCGTTGAAGTGGCTGCCGGTGAACTGGTTGTTCTGGAAAACGTTCGCTTCAACAAAGGCGAGAAGAAAGACGACGAAGCGCTGGCGAAAAAATACGCTGCGCTGTGCGACGTATTCGTTATGGACGCATTCGGTACTGCTCACCGTGCGCAGGCTTCTACTCACGGTATCGGCAAATTCGCTGACGTAGCGTGCGCAGGCCCGCTGCTGGCTGACGAACTGGACGCGCTGGGTAAAGCGCTGAAAGAACCGGCTCGTCCGATGGTTGCTATTGTTGGCGGTTCTAAAGTTTCCACTAAGCTGACCGTTCTGGACTCTCTGTCCAAAATTGCTGACCAGCTGATCGTTGGTGGCGGTATCGCTAACACCTTCGTCGCTGCTCAGGGCCACAACGTAGGTAAATCCCTGTACGAAGCTGACCTGGTTGACGAAGCAAAACGTCTGCTGGGCACTTGCGATATTCCGGTCCCGACTGATGTTCGCGTAGCCACCGAGTTCTCTGAAACCGCAACGGCAACCCTGAAATCCGTCAATGACATCAAAGATGATGAGCAAATTCTGGATCTGGGCGATGCATCTGCTGAAAAACTGGCTGAAATTCTGAAAAATGCCAAAACTATTCTGTGGAATGGTCCGGTTGGCGTGTTTGAATTCCCGAACTTCCGTAAAGGTACTGAAATCGTGGCTAACGCTATCGCCGACAGCGACGCGTTCTCCATCGCAGGCGGTGGTGACACTCTGGCTGCTATCGACCTGTTCGGTATTGCTGACAAGATTTCCTACATCTCTACTGGCGGCGGCGCATTCCTCGAATTCGTGGAAGGCAAAGTTCTGCCTGCAGTAGCCATGCTCGAAGAGCGTGCTAAGAAGTAAAATTGTTCAGGCGGGATAACCCCGCCTGTTTTTCAAAACGATTCAATTGTTGCTCTAACTAATTCGCGCTGCCAGAAGACGGTGACGCAGCGAAACTCCAAAAACTCGCCATAGTGAGTCACTGGAGGCGCGAGAGAAGCCAGCCCACTGGCAGCACGAATTATGACGAGCTGAAACGGCCGAAGATACAGGACTACGTACATGTCTAAAATTTTTGATTTCGTAAAACCTGGCGTGATCACTGGTGATGACGTTCAGAAAGTGTTCCAGGTAGCTAAAGAAAACAACTTTGCTCTGCCAGCGGTTAACTGCGTGGGTACTGATTCCATCAACGCCGTTCTGGAAGCTGCTGCCAAAGTTAAAGCACCGGTTATCGTTCAGTTCTCTAACGGCGGCGCTGCGTTTATTGCCGGTAAAGGCGTGAAAACTGACGTTCCTCAGGGCGCAGCAATCCTCGGCGCAATCTCTGGCGCCCACCATGTTCATCAGATGGCAGAACATTACGGCGTTCCGGTCATTCTGCACACTGACCACTGCGCGAAAAAACTGCTGCCGTGGATTGACGGTCTGCTGGACGCGGGTGAAAAACACTTCGCTGCAACCGGTAAACCGCTGTTCTCTTCTCACATGATCGACCTTTCCGAAGAGTCTCTGGAAGAGAACATTGCCATTAGCTCCAAATATCTGGCGCGCATGTCCAAAATGGGCATGACTCTGGAAATCGAACTGGGTTGCACTGGTGGTGAAGAAGATGGCGTGGACAACAGCCATATGGACGCTTCTGCACTGTACACCCAGCCGGAAGACGTTGATTACGCTTACACTGAGCTGAGCAAAATCAGCCCGCGTTTCACCATCGCAGCTTCCTTCGGTAACGTACACGGTGTCTACAAACCGGGTAACGTGAAACTGACCCCGACTATCCTGCGCGATTCTCAGGAATATGTTTCCAAAAAACATAACCTGCCGCACAACAGCCTGAACTTCGTATTCCATGGCGGTTCCGGTTCTACTGCTCAGGAAATCAAAGACTCTGTAAGCTACGGCGTTATCAAAATGAACATCGATACCGACACCCAATGGGCAACCTGGGAAGGTATCCTGAAGTACTACAAAGAAAACGAAGGCTACCTGCAGGGCCAACTGGGCAACCCGAAAGGCGCAGACCAGCCGAACAAAAAATACTACGATCCGCGTGTATGGCTGCGTGCAGCGCAGACCAGCATGGTGACTCGTCTGGAGCAGGCTTTCAAAGAACTGAATGCAGTAGACGTTCTGTAATTTCCGCTGCTTTATCTGAAAAGGCCCGCAAAATGCGGGCCTTTTTTATTGCCATTTCAATAAGCTGGCGTAGAGCACAAAGTGTGATCTACTTGGCGTAAATGCGGCTTTTTGTTTACCCTTTAGGGATCTCTCCTTGCTTGAAGGGGTGGTTTTCCCATTTTGGAACAACATAAGGAAGCACGAATGGAAGATCTTAACGTTGTTGACAGCATTAACGACGCAGGCTCGTGGCTGGTGAACAATCAGGCGCTGCTGCTGAGCTATGCCGTTAACATTGTGGCGGCTATCGCCATCATTATTGTCGGTATGATTGTGGCGCGTATTGTCTCGAATACGGTTAATCGCGTGATGGTTGCGCGACACATCGACGCTACCGTGGCTGATTTTCTCTCCGCGCTGGTACGCTATGGCATTATCGCCTTTACCCTGATTGCCGCGTTGGGTCGCGTCGGCGTGCAGACGGCCTCGGTGATTGCCGTACTGGGTGCCGCCGGTTTAGCCATCGGTCTGGCGTTGCAGGGTTCGCTTTCGAACCTCGCCGCTGGCGTGCTGCTGGTGACTTTCCGCCCGTTCCGTTCGGGGGAATATGTCGATTTGGGTGGCGTTGCCGGAACCGTGTTGCAGGTGCAGATTTTCTCCACCACTATGCGTACGGTGGACGGGCGTATCGTGGTGATCCCAAATGGTAAAATCATTGCCGGAAATATCGTGAACTTCTCTCGTGAGCCGGTGCGTCGCAACGAATTTATTATCGGTGTGGCTTACGATTCTGATATCGACCAGGTGAAACGCATTCTGACTGAAATTATCCAGGCTGATGAACGCATTATCAAAGATCGCGAAATGACGGTGCGTCTGAATGAACTGGGGCCGTCCTCCATTAACTTTGTGGTGCGTGTCTGGAGTAAGAGTAGCGATCTGCAAGCCGTTTACTGGGATGTGCTGGAGCTGATCAAACGTCGCTTTGACGAGAATGGCATCAGCTTCCCGTTCCCGCAGATGGACGTAAACCTCAAACGTTCTCATGAGCAGACAGAGCAGTAAGATATGGGGCCGGCGGCGCCGGCCTTCTTTTTGCTCATCAACATTAGCATTGCTACTTAACGATTAAAATTATCAATTTCCGCTAATGATGTTCCCGCGCTATAGTCTGCTTCCGAAACAATCTGACGGAATTACGACGTGTTATCTTATTACTTTCAAGGCTTTATGCTTGGGGCCGCGTTGATCCTGCCGCTTGGGCCGCAAAACGCTTTTGTGATGAACCAGGGGATCCGCAGGCAGTATCACATCATGACTGCCTTTTTATGCACGATGAGCGATGTGGTGCTGATCTGCGCTGGCGTGTTTGGCGGCAGCGCGCTGTTGATGCAATCCCCGTGGCTGCTGGCGCTGGTGACCTGGGGCGGTGTGGCGTTTCTGCTATGGTACGGTTTTGGCGCACTGAAAACGGCACTGAGTAGTCATCTCGAACTGGCAAGCGCCGAAGCATTACGCCAGGGGCGCTGGCGTATCATTGCGACCATGCTGGCGGTTACCTGGCTCAACCCGCATGTCTATCTCGACACTTTCGTGGTGCTGGGTAGTCTCGGCGGACAGCTGGATGCGGAGCCAAAGCGCTGGTTCGCGCTGGGAACGGTGAGCGCTTCTTTCCTGTGGTTCTTCAGCCTTGCGTTACTCGCTGCCTGGCTTGCTCCGCGTTTGCGCACGGCGAAAGCGCAGCGGCTAATCAATGCTGTGGTTGGGTTGGTGATGTGGTTTATTGCCTTCCAGCTTGCGCATGAAGGTATTCATCATGTACAGGGATTATTCAGTTAGGGTAAGTCCGATGGACAATTCACGCTGAGCCGCTAAGCTTGCTGCCAAGGCGTCTGCGTATTCGGACGTATTAACGCAACATGGAGGAGCAACTGTGAAATTTAAAGTGATGGCCCTGGCGGCGGCAGTCGGTTTCAGCGCAATGGCGGTACAGGCAAACGAATTGCCTGACGGTCCGCATATCGTCACCTCAGGCACGGCTAGCGTGGATGCGACTCCGGATATCGCCACGCTGGCGATTGAAGTGAACGTCGCTGCAAAAGACGCCGCATCAGCGAAAAAACAGGCCGATGACCGCGTTGCGCAATACCTGAGTTTTCTTGAGCAAAATGGTATCGCCAGGAAAGACATTAATTCCGCAAACTTACGCACCCAGCCAGATTACGATTACCAGAACGGCAAAAGCATCCTGAAAGGTTATCGCGCTGTGCGTACGGTTGAAGTGACATTGCGCGAGCTGGATAAGCTTAACTCACTGCTGGATGGCGCGCTGAAAGCGGGTCTGAACGAGATTCGCTCCGTGTCGCTGGGCGTTGCGCAAGCGGACTCTTTCAAAGATAAAGCGCGCAAAGCAGCGATCGATGATGCGACCCATCAGGCGCAGCAGCTGGCAGCCGGTTTCAATGCCAAACTCGGCCCGGTTTACAGCATTCGCTACCATGTTTCTAATTATCAGCCAAGCCCAATGGTCCGGATGATGAAAGCGGATGCCGCGCCGGTTTCCACCCAGGAAACCTACGAGCAGCCGACGATTCAGTTTGACGATCAGGTTGATGTGGTGTTCCAGCTTGAGCCTGCTCAAGCTGAGCAGCCGGCAGCCACCGCGGCGAAGTAAAGTTGTTCATCCTCTCCCCGGTCGGGGAGAGGTTAGCTGTTCAATCCTGCCTTAATACCCGATGTCCATACTCCAGCAGCGCATCCGTCACGTTGCGCATCATCCGGCTTTCCGGCGCAAAACGGTGCCAGTAGAGCATACGGCGCTGTAACAGGCCTGGCGTCAGATCGATCAAATCACCGCTCTTTAACTCTTTCTCGATTTGCAGGTGCGGGATCATACAGCAGGTCGTGCCCTGGCGCGCCAGTTGCACAAACGCTTCCGATGAATTCACGATATGACAGGGCACGCTACCCGGCGGTAAATCGAAATATTGCTGCAAAAATGCCTGATGCATATCATCCAGATGGTCGAACGCCACCGCCGGGGCTTTCAGCAGCGCTGAGCGGGTTACGCCATTAGGAAAATAGCGTTCGGCGAATTCTCTGGAACCGACAAACAGGTAATCCAGCGCGCCAAGTTGATCGACAAGGCAGCTCGGCAGCGCCTGCGGCTGAATACTGACCGCACCAACCACTTCGCCGCGACGCAGTCGCTCCTGGGTGCGGGTTTCATCCTCAACCTGCAAGTTCAGCCGTATAGGCGAATCCACCAGTACCGGCGCCAGCGCAGGCAGCAGCCAGGTTGCCAGGCTGTCGGCATTGACCGCCAGCGACAACAGCAACGGCGTCGAGCCTGTTTGCTCATCGCCCAGCCACTCTTCTTCCAGCAGCTCGACCTGACGCAACAGCGCCAGCAGTTTCTGCCCTTGTTCGGTGGGACGCGGCGGAACAGTACGTACCAGCAATGGCTGGCCGAACATGTTTTCGAGCTGTTTTATGCGCTGCGACACGGCGGACTGAGTAATACACAGTTTTTGCGCGGCGCGCTCAAACCCACGCTCACGAATGACCGCATCAAGCGCCTGTAAGGTTCTGTAGTCCGGACGTTTCATTGCTCGGCCAATCTCCTGAAAAATGATTACTCAGCACTATGACATAAATTTTTATTAGAATCAGACGAAATTGGACGTCGCGTAATGTGACACTGGTCACAGGGACATTTAGGCGAAGGGTGGTCTATAATGCGCCTGAAATTTCACACCACAGGCGAACGACCATGACGCAGGATGAACTCAAAAAGGCAGTGGGCTGGGCGGCACTCAAGTATGTTGAGCCCGGAACTATTGTCGGCGTAGGCACTGGCTCCACTGCGGCGCACTTTATTGATGCGCTCGGCACGATGAAAGGCCAGATCGAAGGCGCGGTTTCCAGTTCGGATGCCTCCACCGCGAAACTGAAAAGTCTTGGCATTACCGTGTTCGATCTCAACGAAGTGGATAAACTGGATATCTACGTTGATGGCGCGGACGAAATCAACGGCCAGATGCAGATGATCAAAGGCGGCGGCGCAGCGTTGACGCGTGAGAAAATTATCGCCTCGGTAGCGGATAAATTTATCTGTATCGCTGATGCATCCAAGCAGGTTGATATCCTGGGGAAATTCCCGCTGCCGGTGGAGGTTATCCCGATGGCTCGCAGCGCCGTTGCGCGTCAACTGGTGAAGCTGGGCGGTCGCCCGGAATATCGTCAGAACGTTGTCACCGATAATGACAACGTGATCCTCGACGTTTATGGGCTGGAGATCATCGATCCGATTGCACTGGAAAACAGCATCAATAGCATCCCGGGCGTAGTCACTGTAGGGTTATTCGCCAATCGTGGCGCGGATGTGGCGCTGATCGGCACCGCCGATGGTGTGAAAACCATCATAAAATGATCTGACGGGGAGGCGTTCGCCTCCCTGTAAAAAAACACGATCGGCAAATTTGGTGATATCTGTCACATTTATCCGCTGATTATGCACTACCTGCCACTACTCCACGCTTTAACAGCATTTTTATCTGCCATTCCTCGCTGTATGACATTTCTTCAGAGTGCGCACGCAAACGTTCATATTGCTGCAATAGTTTTTTTTGATATGTTGACTGAAGACAATTGCATTTCGCACAACATCACAGTCAAGACAAAAAACAGGGTCGGGTAAATGGCAAAGGTATCACTGGAGAAAGACAAGATTAAATTTCTGCTCGTCGAAGGGGTGCATCAGAAAGCACTGGATAGCCTCCGTGCGGCGGGTTATACCAACATTGAATTCCACAAAGGTGCGCTGGACACCGAGCAGCTTAAAGAGTCCATCCGTGATGCCCACTTTATCGGCCTGCGATCCCGTACTCAACTGACTGAAGATGTTATCGCGGCGGCGGAAAAATTAGTCGCTGTGGGCTGTTTCTGTATTGGTACTAACCAGGTGAATCTGGACGCGGCTGCAAAACGTGGTATCCCGGTGTTCAATGCACCGTTCTCCAACACCCGTTCCGTGGCGGAACTGGTTATTGGCGAACTGTTGCTGCTGATGCGTGGTATTCCTGAAGCGAACGCGAAAGCGCACCGTGGTGTCTGGAACAAACTGGCGGTTGGTTCCTACGAAGCGCGCGGTAAAAAGCTCGGTATTATCGGTTATGGTCATATCGGTACGCAGTTGGGCATTCTGGCGGAATCGCTGGGGATGCACGTTTTCTTCTACGATATTGAAAGCAAACTGCCGCTGGGCAACGCCACGCAGGTACAGCATCTTTCTGATCTGCTGAACATGAGCGATGTGGTGAGCCTGCATGTGCCGGAAACCCCGTCAACCAAAGATATGATTGGCGTTGAGGAGCTGAAATTGATGAAGCCTGGCGCGCTGCTGATCAACGCTTCTCGCGGCACGGTGGTCGATATTCCGGCGCTATGTGATGCGCTGAAAAGCAAACATCTGGCCGGTGCGGCAATTGACGTCTTCCCGACGGAACCTGCCACCAACAGCGATCCGTTTGATTCCCCGCTGTGTGAGTTTGACAACGTGCTGTTGACGCCGCACATCGGCGGTTCAACGCAAGAAGCGCAGGAAAATATCGGTCTTGAAGTAGCAGGTAAACTGATTAAATATTCTGACAACGGTTCTACGCTGTCGGCTGTTAACTTCCCGGAAGTTTCTTTGCCGATGCACGGCGGCCGTCGCCTGCTGCACATCCACGAAAACCGTCCTGGCGTGCTGACAGCGCTCAACCAAATCTTTGCCAGCCAAAATATCAACATCGCGGCGCAGTACCTGCAAACAACGCCGTATATGGGTTATGTCGTGGTTGATATCGAAGCGGAAGAAGATGTCGCGCAAAAAGCGTTGCAGAGCATGAAAGCGATTCCCGGCACGATTCGCGCCCGTCTGCTGTTCTGATAAGTATTGTGTTTTCCTCTCCCGCAAGGGAGGGGGAAACCTGTTACCACTCCCACACTTTTGATGGTGTGACTACCGCAGGTAGCGGAATATCCCACTCTTCCACAGGCAGGGCCTGAACGCCCTGACAGTCATGCGCGTAGCCCACGGGCTGTAAGTTGTAGGCGCGCCAGTTTTGCAGGGTGCGATCGTAAAAACCGCCGCCCATACCTAAACGCTGGCCTTGTTCGTCGAACGCCACCAGCGGCGTAACCAACACATCCAACTGATTAAGCGGCAGGACATCGCGCACGTCCAGTTTCGGCTCCTGAATCTTCAGGCGATTAATCACCAGTTCGCTGTGCGGGTGGTAATGCAGAAAGAGCAGATTGCCCGGGCTAAACGGGTGCAGCACCGGCAGGTAAACCCGTTTTCCGCTGCGCCAGAGTTGTTCAATCAACGGCTGGGTATCCAGTTCACCGTCGAAAGAGAGAAACAACGCCACGGTATGCGCCATCACGACGGGCGGATATGCCATCATGCGCGCGGCGGCCTGCTGGGCAAAATGCGCCTGCTGCTCGCTGCTTAGCGCACGTCTACGCTGGCGGATAAGTTTGCGGATTTCTTGTCGCGAAGAGGGAAAATCAGGAAGTTGTGTCATGGTTTTGGGTAGAAAAAGAAGGGAATCTCCGAGATGCCGCCGCAGGCTGTAACCCTTGAACCCTTGGTTCAAGGTGAATGCGTCGTCATGATTTTAAGGCTTCTCGGACGGACCGAGCATGCTCACCAACCATGGATCGCCACATTCTTGTGGTATGAAATATCGGCTCAGGGGACTGGCCCGCTTGCAAACATCTCAGAGAAATTTTGTCTTCACGATCACTCTACCACAGTTGATCCTGAAGTGTTATTCAAACTTAGGCCCCTGCCTGTCTGTTATGCGACCCTGATCAAGCAATGCCTGTTCGATGGTCTGCTGTAACATTCGGATACGCTGTTCCATGTTGGCTGCGTATTCGCGGGTTTTTGCCTTTTCCTGAGTTAGCTCGTAGCTGATGTTCAGCGCGGCGATAAACACCAACTGCTCAGTATTTGTGACTCTAGTGCGAACTTTCAGATCTTGCAACCGCTGATTCAGATCCTCCGCAGCCTGGTTAAGAGCGTCCCTCTGTTCAGGCGGGCAGTTCACTCGCAGTGAACGACCAAAAATTTGGATATCGACGGGTTGTGCAGACATGCCACCTTCCTGCTGTTTGACTGCGCTCTGCCTTCGCATCCGAGTCCTGGGCTGCGAAGGGGCGACACTATAAGCTAGCCTGGTGAGCACTTTCAAGTTTTTTGCGTCTATACCTTAATGACTCATGTCACATGCAATGGCATGTAACGTGAAGTATCACGGGTATATCACCAGGGGCCAAAGTGGTAGCATATCATGAATATTCCCCCCAACGACGACGAATGCGTATGTCTATACAGAACGAAATACCTGGTTACAACGATGTAGGCCAGTTGCTTAACCAACAGGGCGTGGGGCTGCTTCCTGCCGAAATGCATGGGCTTATCGCGGGGATGATCTGCGGTGGCAACAATGACAGCTCCTGGCAGCCGTTGCTGCATGATTTAACTAATGACGGGCTGGCTTTTGGTCATGAGCTGGCACAGGCACTGCGGGCAATGCACGCGGCGACCAGCGATTCACTGGAAGACGACGGCTTTTTGTTCCAGCTCTATTTGCCGGAGGGCGATGATGTTAGCGTTTTCGACAGAGCCGATGCACTGGCTGGCTGGGTAAACCATTTCCTGCTCGGGTTAGGCGTCTCGCAACCGAAGCTCGACAAAGTGACTGGCGAAACCGGCGAAGCGATTGACGATTTGCGTAACATCGCACAACTGGGTTATGACGAAGAAGAAGATCAGGAAGAGCTGGAAATGTCGCTTGAAGAGATCATCGAATACGTCCGCGTTGCTGCGTTGCTGTGCCACGATACGTTCACGCACCCGCAGCCGACCGCGCCGGAAGTGCGTAAGCCGACGTTACATTAATTCGTCTTGTAGGAAGGAGGTGTCATGACACAGCTTGAGTTTCTCCGTCGTCGCCAGACATTGCTGGCGCAGATGGTTCCGGGTAGCGCGGCATTGATCTTTGCCGCGCCGGAAGCGACCCGCAGCGCAGACAGTGAATACCCGTATCGTCAGAACAGCGATTTCTGGTACTTCACCGGTTTTAACGAACCCGAAGCGGTGCTGGTGCTGATAAAGAGCGATGACACCCACAACCATAGCGTGCTGTTCAACCGTGTGCGTGATAAAACCGCCGAGATCTGGTTTGGCCGCCGCCTTGGTCAGGAAGCCGCGCCGGCAAAGCTGGGCGTCGACCGTGCGCTGGCGTTCCCGGAGATCAATACCCACCTTTATCAGTTGCTCAATGGCCTCGACGCGGTTTATCACGCGCAGGGTGAGTATGAGTACGCGGATACCATCCTGTTCACTGCGCTGGAGAAGCTGCGCAAAGGCGCGCGACAGAATCTGACAGCGCCCGCCACGCTGACTGACTGGCGTCCGATCGTCCACGAGATGCGTCTGTTTAAGTCGGCCGAAGAGATCGAGGTGATGCGTCGCGCCGGGGAGATCTCCGCGCTGGCTCATACCCGTGCCATGCAGGTTTGCCGACCTGGCCTGTTCGAATATCAGCTTGAAGGTGAAATTCAGCATGAATTTAACCGCCACGGCGCGCGTTTCCCGTCCTACAACACCATCGTCGGTTCGGGGGAGAACGGCTGCATCCTGCACTACACCGAAAATGAAAGCCAGATGCGTGACGGCGATCTAGTGCTGATTGATGCTGGCTGCGAATATATGGGATACGCCGGGGATATTACCCGCACCTTCCCGGTAAACGGGAAATTCAGCCCGGCGCAGCGTGAAATTTACGACATTGTGCTGGCATCGCTGGAACGTGCGCTGGAACTGTTTCGTCCGGGCACCTCCATCCAGGCCGTCACCGGCGAAGTGGTGCGCATTATGATCACCGGTCTGGCGAAGCTTGGCATTCTGCAGGGCGAAGTCGATGAATTGATCGCAAAAAATGCCCACCGCCCATTCTTTATGCACGGGTTAAGCCACTGGCTGGGGCTGGATGTTCATGACGTCGGCGTTTACGGCCAGGACCGTTCCCGCGAGCTGGCGCCAGGCATGGTGTTGACCGTTGAACCGGGCCTCTATATTGCCCCGGATGCGGATGTTCCCGAGCAGTATCGCGGCATTGGTATTCGCGTGGAAGATGACATCGTTATTACCGAAGAGGGTAACGAGAATCTCACCGCCAGCGTGGTTAAAAAGGCGGATGATATCGAAGCACTGATGGCGGCGAGCCGTTCATGAGTGTGATTATTGTTGGCGGCGGCATGGCCGGTGCGACGCTCGCGCTGGTCATTTCACATCTGACGCAGGGGAAATTACCGGTTCACCTGGTAGAGGCTACAGCACCGGGTGCTCACCATCATCCTGGTTTTGATGCCCGTGCTATTGCGCTGGCGGCAGGCACGTGCCAGCAGCTTGCGCGCGTCGGGATCTGGCAGGCGATAGCCCGTTGTGCAACGCCCATTTCAACCGTTCATGTCAGCGATCGTGGTCACGCCGGTTTTGTCACGCTGGATGCGCAGGATTATCACCTTGATGCGCTGGGCCAGGTGGTTGAGCTGCATGATATCGGCCAGCGGCTCTTTACCTTGCTGCAAAATGCGCCGGGCGTGACGCTGCATTGCCCCGATCGGGTCAGCAGTTTTACCCGTAATGAGCAACAGGTATCGGTAACGCTGGAAAGCGGCGAGCTGATTATTGGCCAGTTGCTGGTCGCGGCGGACGGTTCCCGTTCGGGCATGGGCGAGCAACTGGGGATCCTCTGGCAGAAAACGCCCTATCACCAGGCCGCAGTCATTGCCAACGTCACTACCTCTGTTCCGCATCAGGGACGCGCATTCGAACGTTTCACCGAGCACGGGCCGCTGGCGATGCTGCCGATGTCGCAGGGGCGTTGTTCACTGGTGTGGTGTCATCCGCTGGAAAAACAGCAGCAGGTGACTGGCTGGTCTGACGAACGTTTTTGCCATGAGCTACAAAAAGCTTTCGGCTGGCGTCTGGGACGTATTGAACACGCCGGAAAACGCAGCGTTTATCCCCTGACGTTGACTAACGCGTCGTCGCCGGTCTCTCATCGTGCGGTGCTGGTCGGCAATGCGGCTCAGACGCTGCATCCTATCGCCGGACAAGGATTTAACCTCGGAATGCGCGATGTTATGACGCTGGCGGAAACGCTGGCGGAGGCATGGGCGAAGCAGAAAGATGTCGGCTGTTATCCGGTGCTGACGCGCTACCGTCACCAGCGCCAGGCGGACAAAAGCGCCACCATAGGCGTTACCGACGGGCTGGTGCATCTGTTTGCCAACCGCTGGGCGCCGCTTGTCGTCGGGCGCAATATCGGGCTGATGGCGATGGAACTATTTACCCCGGCGCGCGATGTGCTGGCGCAGCGTACCCTCGGTTGGGTAGCCCGTTAATCAAAGGAGCAAAGAGTGCAGAGTGTTGATGTTGCGATTGTCGGCGGCGGCATGGTTGGTCTGGCGCTGGCTTGCGGGTTGCAGGGGAGTGGTTTACGGGTTGCGGTGCTGGAGCAGAATGTTCCGCAGCCGCTGGCGGAAGATGCACCACCGGCGCTGCGCGTATCGGCGATTAACGCCGCCAGCGAAAAACTTCTGACGCATCTTGGCGTGTGGTCAAACATCATTGCCCATCGCGCGGGACGCTATCACGGCATGGAGGTGTGGGACAAAGACAGCTTTGGCCGCATCTCGTTTGACGACCAAAGCATGGGCTATCCTCACCTTGGCTATATTATTGAAAACGCAGTGATTCATCAGGCGCTGTGGGATAAAGCTCAGCAGTGTCAGGATGTCACTATGATTGCCCCAGCCGAATTACAGCAGGTGGCCTGGGGTGAGAACGACGCGTTCCTCACCTTAAAAGATGGCACGATGCTCACGGCCCGGCTGGTGGTCGGGGCGGATGGCGCGAACTCCTGGTTGCGTAACAAAGCGGATATTCCGCTAACTTTCTGGGATTATCACCATCACGCGCTGGTAGCGACCATTCGCACCGAGGAGCCACATCAGGCCGTCGCGCGGCAGGTGTTCGATAACGATGGCATTCTGGCGTTTCTGCCGCTGAACGATCCACATTTATGCTCGATCGTCTGGTCGTTGCCGCCGGATCAAGCGAAAACGCTGCAACAGGCCAGCGATGAGACGTTCAACCAGGCGCTGTGCGTGGCCTTTGATAATCGTCTTGGTCTGTGCCGCGTGGAAAGCGAGCGCCAGGTTTATCCGCTCACCGGTCGCTATGCGCGCCACTTCGCCGGTCATCGTCTGGCGCTGGTGGGCGATGCTGCGCATACCATCCATCCGCTGGCCGGGCAGGGCGTAAATCTGGGCTTTATGGATGTTGCGGAATTGATTACCGAGCTGCGCCGTCTTCGCCGTGAAGGAAAAGATATCGGCCAGCATCTCTATCTGCGTCGCTACGAGCGCAGCCGTAAACACAGTGCGGCGCTAATGCTGGCGGGAATGCAGGGCTTCCGCGAACTGTTTGCCGGATCGAACCCGGCGAAGAAGCTGCTGCGTGATATTGGTCTGAAACTGGCGGATACCCTTCCGGGGGTAAAAACACAACTGCTGCGCCAGGCGCTCGGCCTGAATGACCTTCCGGAGTGGTTACGTTAACCCCATCACATTTCCCTTCCCGCAAACGGGAAGGGGACTCCCTGCCTCATTTGAAATATTCTAATTTCACCTCGTTTTTCGGATTAGATTTACTCATGTATGATTTTTCGCACTGCAGAAAAAATGATGCTTTTGCGGAGTGAAATATTGAAATAGGGCGCAACTACGTCGCTTTATTGATGTTTTGTGTGGGTGATTTCGTTTTTATCTGGCACAAAACTCTGTCGCTGTTTTTAGCTAAACAGGTCATAAGCTAATGTGATGGCCCATTTTCTCTTATGGTTAAGTGCCGCTTTCGGTGTTAAGTTCAGGCAAAAGATAACGTTTGCGTCGGCGTCCGAAATGGCCGTTGACGCTGGTCATTTTGGCGAAATGAACGCCGCCGAAAAACGTGATAGCGCAGCTTATTCGACGAGGACAAGATGGCTCAGCAGACCCCTTTGTATGAACAACACACGCTATGCGGTGCCCGCATGGTGGATTTCCATGGCTGGATGATGCCGCTGCATTATGGCTCGCAGATTGATGAGCACCACGCAGTGCGTAGCGATGCCGGGATGTTCGATGTTTCGCACATGACCATCGTCGATCTGAAAGGCAGCCGCACCCGGGAGTTTCTGCAATATTTGCTGGCAAACGATGTGGCCAAACTCACGAAGCCCGGCAAAGCCCTCTACACCGGCATGCTGAATGCCTCGGGCGGCGTGATTGACGATTTGATCGTCTACTACTTTACCGAAGACTTCTTCCGCCTCGTTGTAAACTCCGCCACCCGCGAAAAAGACCTCTCCTGGATTACCCAACACGCCGAACCTTTTGCCATTGATATCACCGTCCGTGACGACCTGTCGCTGATCGCGGTTCAGGGGCCAAACGCGCAGGCGAAAGCCGCCAGCCTGTTTACCGATGCGCAGCGCAGCGCGGTCGAGGGAATGAAACCGTTCTTCGGCGTTGAAGAGGGCGAGCTGTTTATCGCGACCACGGGCTACACCGGTGAAGCGGGTTACGAGATTGCCTTGCCGAACGAAAAAGCCGCCAGCTTTTGGCAGGATCTGCTGAAAGCGGGCGTAAAACCTTGCGGACTCGGCGCCCGCGATACGCTGCGCCTGGAAGCGGGCATGAATCTTTATGGCCAGGAGATGGATGAAAGCATCTCTCCGCTGGCTGCCAATATGGGCTGGACCATCGCCTGGGAACCGCAGGATCGCCAGTTCATCGGTCGTGAAGCGCTGGAGCAACAGCGCGAAAAAGGCACCGAACAGCTGGTTGGTCTGGTGATGACGGAAAAAGGTGTGCTGCGTAATGAGTTACCTGTGCACTTTACTGATGCGCACGGCAACGTGCAAAAAGGTGTGATCACCAGCGGGACCTTCTCGCCGACGCTTGGCTACAGTATTGCACTGGCGCGCGTTCCGGCCGGAATTGGCGAAACGGCAATTGTGCAGATCCGTAACCGCGAAATGCCGGTCAAAGTGACCAAACCTGTTTTTGTGCGCAACGGCAAAGCTGTCGCGTAACGTAATTTTTATCTGGAGAGAATAAAATGAGCAACGTACCGGGCGAACTGAAATACAGCAAAGAACACGAATGGCTGCGCAAAGAAGCAGACGGTAGTTATACCGTTGGCATCACTGAGCATGCTCAGGAACTGCTGGGTGATATGGTGTTTGTCGACCTGCCGGAAGTGGGCGCGACCGTTAGTGCTGGCGATGACTGCGCCGTTGCCGAATCGGTAAAAGCCGCTTCTGATATCTACGCGCCGATCGGCGGTGAAATCGTAGCCGTTAACGATGCGCTGAATGACTCTCCGGAGCTGGTTAACAGCGAGCCGTACGGCGAAGGCTGGATCTTCAAAATCAAAGCCAGTGACGAATCGGAAGTTGCTGCGCTGCTGGATGCAACGGCATACGCCGCATTGTTAGAAGACGAATAAATACGCGTCATCCTTCACGTTGCAGGCGCGTTGGCTTGCTCGCTCACCCCAGTTACTTACTGATGTAAGCGCCTGGGGATTTGCAGCATCGCCGCCTTCCTGCAACGCGAAAGCTTTAGCGTATTCAGATAATTTCCGAATACGATTCACCGCACGTTTCAGGAACCATCGCTCATGACTCAGACGTTAAGTCAGCTTGAAAATCGCGCCGCATTTATCGGCAGGCATATTGGCCCGGACGCATCGCAACAGCAGGAGATGCTGAACACCGTAGGGGCAGATTCACTGAATGCCCTGATTGCGCAGATCGTACCGAAAGATATTCAGCTCGCCACGCCGCCGCAGGTGGGTGAAGCTACCACCGAATTCGCCGCGCTTGCCGAACTGAAAGCCATCGCGGGCCGCAACAAGCGCTTTAAGTCTTACATTGGCATGGGCTACACCGCAGTGCAGTTACCGCCGGTGATCCTGCGTAATATGCTGGAAAATCCAGGCTGGTACACCGCGTATACGCCGTATCAGCCGGAAGTATCGCAAGGGCGCCTGGAAGCGCTGCTCAACTTTCAGCAGGTGACGCTGGATTTGACCGGCCTGGATATCGCCTCTGCTTCCCTGCTGGATGAAGCGACCGCCGCTGCTGAAGCGATGGCGATGGCGAAGCGCGTGAGCAAACTGAAAGGCGCTAACCGTTTCTTCGTTGCCGATGATGTGCACCCGCAAACGCTGGATGTCGTGCGCACGCGCGCCGAAACCTTCGGGTTTGAGGTGATTGTTGATGCGGCTGACAAAGTGCTGGATCACCAGGATGTTTTCGGTGTTCTGCTGCAACAGGTTGGCACCACCGGCGAAGTACACAATTACAGCGCGCTGATTGCGGAGCTGAAAGCCCGCAAAATCGTGGTCAGCGTCGCTGCCGATTTTATGGCACTGGTGCAGTTGACGGCGCCAGGCAAGCAGGGTGCCGACATCGTGTTTGGCTCCGCTCAGCGTTTCGGCGTGCCGATGGGCTACGGCGGTCCGCACGCGGCATTCTTTGCTGCTAAAGATGAATTCAAACGCTCCATGCCTGGGCGCATTATCGGGGTTTCCAAAGATGCTGCCGGTAACACCGCGCTGCGCATGGCGATGCAGACCCGCGAACAGCATATCCGCCGCGAGAAAGCCAACTCCAACATCTGTACTTCACAGGTGTTGCTGGCCAATATCGCCAGCCTGTACGCGGTGTTCCACGGCCCGGAAGGGCTGAAACGCATTGCGGGCCGCATTCACCGCCTGGCCGACATTCTCGCTACCGGCTTGCAGCATAAGGGGCTGAAACTGCGTCATGCGCACTACTTCGATACGCTGTGCGTTGAGGTCGCGGATAAAGCCGCCGTGCTGGCGCGCGCTCAGGCGCATGAGATCAACCTGCGCAGCGACATTCTGAACGCGGTGGGTATTACGCTGGACGAAACGACCACTCGCGAAGATGTGCTGGCGCTGTTTAGTGTTCTGCTGGGCGACAATCATGGTCTGGATATTGATGCGCTGGACAAAGATGTTGCGCTCGATAGCCGTTCCATTCCGCAGGGGATGCTGCGCGATGATGCGTTCCTGACGCACCCGGTTTTCAACCGTTATCACAGCGAAACCGAGATGATGCGCTATATGCACTCTCTGGAACGCAAAGATCTGGCGCTGAATCAAGCGATGATCCCGCTGGGTTCCTGCACCATGAAACTGAACGCGGCAGCCGAAATGATCCCTATCACCTGGCCGGAGTTCGCGGAACTGCATCCGTTCTGCCCGCCGGAACAGGCTGAAGGCTATCATCAGATGATTACTCAGCTTTCCGAGTGGCTGGTCAAGCTTACCGGTTACGATGCGCTCTGCATGCAGCCAAACTCCGGCGCACAGGGAGAATACGCAGGCCTGCTGGCCATTCGCCACTACCACGAAAGCCGCAACGAAGGTCATCGCGATATCTGTCTGATCCCAAGTTCCGCGCACGGCACTAACCCTGCGTCGGCGCAGATGGCGGGGATGCAGGTGGTGGTCGTTGCCTGTGATAAAAACGGCAACATCGACCTTGCCGATTTGCGCGCGAAAGCTGAGCAGGCGGGTGATAACCTCTCCTGCATTATGGTGACCTATCCGTCCACTCACGGCGTATATGAAGAGACGATCCGTGACGTGTGCGAAGTGGTGCATCAGTTTGGCGGCCAGGTTTACCTCGATGGCGCAAACATGAACGCCCAGGTGGGCATTACTTCGCCGGGCTTTATCGGCGCGGATGTGTCCCACCTCAACCTGCATAAAACGTTCTGCATTCCGCACGGCGGTGGCGGTCCGGGTATGGGGCCGATCGGCGTGAAAGCGCATCTGGCGCCGTTTGTTCCGGGGCACAGCGTGGTGCAAATCGAAGGCATGTTGACGCGCCAGGGGGCAGTTTCTGCCGCACCGTTTGGCAGCGCGTCGATTCTGCCGATTAGCTGGATGTATATCCGGATGATGGGCGCGGAAGGGCTGAAGCAGGCCAGCCAGGTGGCGATCCTCAATGCTAACTACATCGCCAGTCGTCTGAAAGAGGCGTTCCCGGTGCTGTATACCGGGCGCGATGGCCGTGTGGCGCATGAATGCATTCTCGATATTCGTCCGTTGAAAGAAGAGACCGGGATTAGTGAACTGGATATTGCTAAGCGTTTGATTGACTATGGTTTCCATGCTCCAACCATGTCTTTCCCGGTTGCTGGTACGCTGATGGTGGAGCCGACAGAATCGGAAAGCAAAGTCGAACTGGATCGTTTTATCGATGCGATGCTGGCGATCCGTGGCGAAATCGACCGCGTGAAGCAGGGCGAATGGACGCTGGAAGATAACCCGCTGGTGAACGCGCCGCACACCCAGAATGAGCTGGTGGCGGAGTGGAACCACGGTTATACCCGCGAGCTGGCCGTATTCCCGGCAGGCTTCGCAAACAAATACTGGCCAACCGTCAAACGTCTGGATGATGTCTACGGCGACCGTAACCTGTTCTGCTCCTGTGTACCGATGAGCGAATATCAGTAATTCGCTGATTCAGCTATTTTTTAAGGGCGCTTCGGCGCCCTTTGCTTTTGGGGAACGGTGATGATTGTAGTAGTGATGCGCGCCGCGTCAGGCAAGAAGCAGCTGAACGCTTTACCATGATTCACATACTGCAGTGCTCGTTATGTTTTGATCTGCAGCAGCTCAGGGAAAACCCTTCGTCACCGGCGTTAACCCAACAGGTTGCCGGATAAGTCTGATACTTAACCCTGCTCCCGCAGCGAGGCAGCACGCCATTGTCAGGACTGCGACGACAAACGCATGGGTGATATCCGTCGCGCTATGGCTGTCGCCCACAATACTGTAAAAAATACCGCCCATCACCGCGACGCTGAGCGCGGTGCTGACTTGCAAAGCTGAGCTGGTGATGCCGGCAATCATGCCTGCAAATTCCGGTGCGACGCGGCCTGTTAGCATGCGCATCAGCATTGGCATCGCCAGACCCTGGCCAAAACCGGTGATAAACAGTAGCGCGGCGAGTAGCGTCATTGCGGGAGTCGCGCCCGTCGCCGTTGCGGTTACCAGCCATGCCAGTCCTGCTAACCCGATGGTTTCGCATCCCATCCCGATCGTGCTCAGGTAATTTCCGGCAAAACGCCGCAGGTAGGGGGTGAGCAACGGCCCAATCAGAAAGCCGGCACCAAAAGGCAGAAAAATCAGGCCAGCCGTTAGCGCATCGACATGCAGTGCGCTTTGCAGGTAAACCGAAAACAGTAAAAAGAATGCGGCGATGGAATAGAACAACAGCGCGATCGCCAGCCCGCAACCCAGCCCCGGCGCTCGTAACGCGACAGGATCCAGCAGCGGTGAGCCGCCATGACGGCTGAGGCGTATTTCATAACGCCATAACAGCGAGGCCAGCAGCGGAGCTGCAAGGAATAACAGCCACGTCCACCAGGGCCAGCCCGCCTCACGGCCTTCAATCAACGGAATAATCAGCGCGCTCAACGTTGCTGTTGCCAGCAGCATGCCGCCGGGATCAAGTTTGCGGGCATGTGGCGCCCGTGTCTCTTTCAGCAATGGAATACCAAAAACAATCACCAGCAGCGCCACTGGCAGGTTAACAAGAAAAATGGCCCGCCATCCCAGGTTGAACAGATTCAATGTAATCAGGATGCCGCCCAGCGCCTGTCCGATAACGGAGGCAAGGCCAAACACGGCACCATATAAACCCAGCGCTAACGGCTTCTCTGTTTCAGGAAAAATGGCCTGCACGGATGCAAGTGCCTGCGGTGCCATGACGGCGGCCGAAGCGCCCTGGAGTGCGCGCCCGACAATCAACACCCACGGCGATCCGGCGATCCCGCACAACAGTGATGCAGCCGCAAAACCAATCAGCCCAAGGAAAAACATCCTGCCACGACCATACAGATCACCCAGCCGTCCACCAGTGATTAAGGTGGTCGCATATACCGCGGCATACGATGAGATAACCAGTTGCTCCGCAGAAGACGAAGAGGCTAAATCGCTCTGGATTGACGGGAGCGCCACATTAACGATAAAAAAATCGAGTGGTGGCAGGAAAGCTCCCACCAATAAAATTACGAACATCGCCCAGCGACGAGGTTCAGCGTGCGTCATGTTATGTGCTGACATAACCCCTCCCGGAAACCCTGCGGTTTCCAATCAAGCAAAATGGGTAGAACAAATGAAACATGTGGATTCGTGTGCGGAGGTATCCCGGCTCTCTCCTGCATGCGAACAGCCTGGCAGCCTTTATTGAATTGCGGCGGGTTAGCGCATGCCGCCAGACGCCATAATGACCTCGCCGGTCACCCATCCTGAGTCGTCTGATGCAAGGTAAGAGACTATCGGCGCGATGTCCTGCACCTGACCGATACGACCAAGCGGCGTCTGCGCTTCGTTCCAGGTCTGGAAGTCCGAACCCATCGCCCCGGTAGCGTGCGTACCTTCAGTTTCAACAAGGCCAGGGTTAACGGCGTTAACGCGGATGCCGCGCGGACCAAGCTCGCGCGCGAGTACGCCGGTAATGGCGTCAATGGCACCTTTGGAGCCGCTATAAATAGCGCTCTCTGGCATAAATACGCGTGTGACGAACGAACTGATGTTGATGATGCTCCCGCCTTTCTCCAGATGTGGCACGGCGGCGGCGCAGACCAGCAACGGGCCAAGCACATTGATGTCGAACTGCTTGCGGTACAGCGCTTTGGTGGTTTCTTCGATCCTGGCGAACTGATAAATCCCCGAGTTATTCACCACAATGTCCAGCCGCCCAAAATGTTCAATCGCTGAGCTAACCAGCGCCTCAACCTCGCGCTGGTTGGTAACGTCTGCGGCGACCGCCACGGCCTCTCCGCCTGCGGCTTTGATATCCGCAACCACGCTGTCTGCACCGGTTTTGCTGGTGGCGTAGTTGACGATAACCTTCGCTCCCTTAGCCGCCAGTTGGCGGGCAATCCCGGCACCGATACCTTTGGATGCGCCTGTGACGATGGCAACTTTGTTTTTTAATTTGTTCATACTTTCAGATCCTGGATGAGGCCATAGCAGCCTGTTCAGTGAAGAGACATTATGGTGATGCCTGCATAATTGTTAGGGAACTGCCATTTATGTATATTTGATGTTCATTTTTGAACGGGGGGCGGGTATGGAGTGGAGCGACGTACGGATATTTCTGGCGGTGATTCGCAAGGGATCGTTCGGCGAGGCCGCCCGAAGCCTGGGCGTGAGCCATCCGACGGTGGGCCGACGGATCAAAGCGCTCGAAGATGAGGCACAACAGCCGCTGTTTCGCCGCACGCGTGAGGGGCTGGTGCTGACCGATGCCGGAGACGCGGTGCTGAACCTGGCGGAATCGATGGAAAATTCTGCGCTGGCACTGGAAAGACGCCTGGCGGGTAATCACCAACGGCTCGAAGGTATTTTGCGGATTTCATGTGCCGAGTGGTTTGCGGGTTATGTGCTGGCACCGGTGCTGGTCGAATTGACGCGCCGTCATCCGGCCGTGGTACCGGAGATCATCGCCAGCTACCGCTTACTTAATTTATCCCGGCGCGATGCCGATGTGGCCTTTCGTCTCGTGCCTTTTACCGAGCCGGACATTGTCCAGCGTCGCCTGATGACCATTTCCTATGGTCTTTACGGTACGCCTGAAACCGCACAGACACTGCACCACGATCCGGCGTCAGTGGGGCTTATTCTGATGAACACCGCCCAGTCACATTTTCCTGACGTCACATGGTTGCTCGACAGATTTCCCCGCTCTAGGCGTGTTTTCACCAGCACAAGCCGGGCTGTTCAGGCGCAAATGTGCCTGCGGGGGATGGGAGTGGCCGTGTTACCACGGCCACTGGGAGACGCCGTTTCCGGGCTGCAACGTATTCAGACTGAAGATCAACTGCCATCCAGAGAGATATGGGTCGGCTACCACCAGGATCTCCGGCATATGGACCGCTTGCGCGCCATGCTGGATATCGCCGATACGCTGCTTGCCGACCCGGCGACGAGAGCACCGTGAACCCGCGTGTCATTTTACTGAGCACCGCACAAAGAAAACATGTCCCGCTCTGGTTAGCCCACGATGCTTTGTGCCGCTGGCATCCGGCAACGTCTCAAAGCATCACAGCTTTTCGCCATTGCTGGCGATCACCTCTTTGTACCAGTTAAAGCTCTTCTTGCGGGAGCGGGACATATCACCCGTACCGTCGTCGTGCTTGTTCACATAGATAAAACCGTAACGCTTGCTGTACTGGCCGGTGGTGAAGGAGACGCAGTCGATGCAGCCCCACGGTGTATAGCCCATCAGATCCACGCCATCGTAAGTGACTGCTTTCATCATTTCTTCAACGTGCGCGCGCAGATAATCGATGCGGTAGTCATCGTTGATGCTGCCATCGGCTTCGACTTTGTCGTAAGCGCCAAAGCCGTTTTCAACGATGAACAACGGTTTCTGGTAGCGTTCATACAGTTCGCACAGAGAGTAGCGCAGCCCGACGGGATCGATCTGCCAGCCCCAGTCGGAGGCTTTGACGTGCGGGTTCGGCACGCTGCCTTCGAAGCCGGAGATAGCATCGCCGGTACCGCCTTCCGCTTTCACCGCATTGGTCATGTAATAGCTGAAACCCAGGTAATCGCAGGTGCCTTCACGCAGGATCTGCTCGTCGCCGTTTTCCATTTTGATGGAGAAGCCGCGGCGCTCCCATTCGTTCAGCACATAGGACGGGTAGTAACCACGCAGTTGTACGTCGGTAAAGACATAGCGCTCGCGCATTGATTCCTGCGCAAACATGACATCTTCCGGCTTACAGGAGAAGGGATAGAGCGCAACCATCGCCAGCATACAGCCGACTTTCATTTCCGGGTTGATGCGGCGGGCCGCTTTCACTGCCAGGGCGCTGGCGACGAACTGATGGTGCAGCACCTGGTACATGGTCTCTTCCGGGTTCTCATGATCGGTATAGACCACGCCGGAGCAGCAGTAGCCGAACAGCGGTGCGCGCCAGTTACGCTGGTTGTTGATTTCATTGAAGGTCATCCAGTATTTGACCTTGTGCTTGTAGCGTTCGAAAACCACTTCCGCGAAGCGTACGAAGAAATCGACTACTTTACGGTTGGTCCAGCCGCCATATTCCTGCACCAGATGCAGCGGCATCTCGAAGTGGGAGAGGGTGATCACCGGTTCGATGTTATATTTCAGCAGCTCATCGAACATATCGTCGTAGAATTTCAGCCCTTCTTCGTTAGGCTGCTGCTCATCCCCTTTCGGAAAGATACGGGTCCAGGCGATCGAGGTGCGAAAGCATTTAAAGCCCATTTCGGCGAATAGCTTGATGTCTTCTTTATAGTGACCGTGGAAATCGATCGCTTCATGGTTCGGGTAATATTTCCCGGCCACCACTTCGCTGGTGATCTCGCGCGGTACGCCGTGTGCGCCGCCGGTCAGCACGTCACAAATGCTTGGGCCTTTGCCGCCTTTATTCCAGCCACCTTCAACCTGGTGCGCGGCAACGGCGCCGCCCCATAGAAAATCTTTTGGTAAGGTCAGTTTTTTCATCTTTGCTCTTCTCGTCATATTGGCTATTAACGAGTCTAACAAAGGTGATTTAAATGTCACGATATAACAAATTGCCATCTGGGTAATTTGTTACACCAGAAAAACACTCTGTTTTTTTATGCTATTTTCTTCGCCAGCTTGCGCCCCAGCGATTCCAGAATATAAATGACCGGAATTTGCGTCGTAATATCGTAGCCGCCGGGAATACGCGTAGGAGGAATATGCCAGGAGAGATTGAAATCCGCCAGTTTCGCCAGGCGCGACTGTTCGTGGCTGGTAATCGACAGCACTTTGCAGTGATGCAGGCTGAACTGCCCGGCAAAACGCAGGATCTCCTCGGTCTCACCAGAGACGGAAAGGACAATTGCCAGGGCATTTTTTGCCATATCATTGGTGACCGGGAAATAAGGGTCATCAATATGGTTGCTGAATTTTCCAATATTAGAGAAGAAACGGGCGCCATATTTTGCCAGTGCGCCGGATGTGCCAGCGCCAACAAAGATAATACGCTCTGAGGATAATATTATATCGACGGCTTTATTCAGCAGGGCATCAAATTCATCGTTATTTACGCTTTTAAAAAAACTAATAACTTCACTGGCACCAAAATTCGCCTGTGGTAACTCATTTTGCTCTAAATATAATTTGAAGCGGACGCGAAACTCCGAATAGCCTTCACAGTTGAGCTTGCGGCAAAAGCGTAGCACCGTAGTGGTGGAGACGCCCGCCGCATCGGCCAGTTCGCGGATCGTCATATACATCACTTTGTCGCGGTTTTTGACTACATAGTGATAGACCATCATCTCCAGATTATTGAGGCTGGCGATGGCAGAGTGGGTAAACATCGTCACGGTGGTGTCCTTTACTCTCTGTTAACGTTGCCAGCCAGTGTGTAATTGCGTGACTACATGCTGCCATAACTCTGGCTGGCTTGCCCTGAGTTTTGTTCCCGGCATAAGAATCTGATTTAGCGGCCTGCATATTGTCATTTCCGCTTCATACTTTCATCCTACATTCACGTTTTATGGGCGTATGTTCCTTGCGAGAAGGTTGAACAGTTGTAACGCCAGTCGTCGGCTTAAATGCTGCCGTGAATATATATTGATACGAATTTTTTTAGCGTACAGGTGTGCACTGGAATCATTCTCAGTTACTCTAGTGACGCAATGTTTTTTTGAGTTCTCCCGGAGTTAGCTATGGCCAAGAAACCCTTAATCGCACAGGGATACACACTGGCAGAAGAAATCGCCAACAGCATTAGCCACGGAATTGGGCTGGTGTTCGGTATCGTCGGGCTGGTACTGCTGCTGGTACAGGCGGTAGATGCAAAGGCCAGTACAATGGCTATCACCAGTTACTCGCTTTATGGCGGTAGCATGATTTTGCTGTTCCTTGCCTCTACGCTTTACCATGCCATTCCGTACCAGCGTGCCAAGGCGTGGCTGAAGAAATTTGACCACTGTGCCATTTATCTGCTGATTGCCGGAACGTATACACCGTTTCTGCTGGTTGGGCTGGATTCGCCGCTGGCGCGCGGGCTGATGATCGTCATCTGGAGCCTCGCTCTGCTGGGGATCTTATTTAAACTTACCATTGCCCATCGCTTTAAAGTGCTGTCGCTGGTGACCTACCTGACCATGGGCTGGCTGTCGCTAATTGTGATTTATCAGCTTGCCACGCGCCTGTCGGTTGGAGGCGTAACGCTACTGGCTGTGGGTGGCCTGGTCTATTCGCTCGGCGTGATTTTTTACGTCTGCAAACGCATCCCTTATAACCACGCAATCTGGCACGGCTTCGTGCTGGGCGGCAGCGTCTGTCACTTCCTGGCGATTTATTTGTACGTCGGACAGCTTTAAGTTAAAGCCGGTGGCGGTTTCCGCCCCGGCTTAGCGCGTTTACTCTTCCAGTGAATAAGGCAGCGGCTCGATGCTCAACGTATTCGCATCGTCGCGCACGCGGAAAACGCTGCCAGGTTCCATATCGTTGTTCATCACCACCTGAATCAGAAGGCGTCCGTCATCAAGCTGCACAGATGCCAGCACGGTACCGGTACGGCGCCAGTTGTCTCCCATCTTCAACTCAAGATCTTCTCCCGCTTCCGGCACCCGGCTGGCTGTCCCTGCCAGATACCACAATGCGCGCTTGTTGGCGCCGCGGAATTTTGCTCGTGCCACCATCTCCTGGCCGGTGTAACAGCCTTTTTTAAAGCTGATGCCGCCCAGCGCCTGTAGGTTAGTGGCCTGTGGGATAAACTGCCCGCTGTTTGGCGCATCAATAACCGGCAAGCCCGCTTCGATATTCAGCGACAGCCACTGTTGACTGTTATTAAGCTGCGCTTCGCCACGCAGTTTTTCGGCCACCAGTTCCGCCGTTGCTGCGTTGGTTACCAGCAGGAAACGCTCGGCAGGGTGTGCAAACCACAACAGGGTGGTATCGCCTTCCTGCACAACCTGTTTTTCACTGTCCGGAAGGATGGTAAAGAGATTCGCCAGCGCCGCGCGCGCCTGAAAACCGGCCACGCCCAGTAGCACGTGTTCATCGTCTTGTGCAATGGCGACTTTAGAGAATACGGCGTATTTCTTCAGTTCACGAAGCTGCGCTTCACGCACGCTGCGGCGCTGGATCCAGGCAAAACCGTCCTGAAAGTGGAACAACCGCATATTGCTCCACATTTTCCCTTTAGAATCACAGTGTGCCGCCAGCAGGTGCTGTTCAGCCATCATAGTGGTGACATCGGCGGTCACCTGGCCTTGCAGGTATTTTTCGCTATCTGCGCCGGTAATCGTTGCCAGCGCCCAGTCATCGAGCGTCATAAGCGTCAGCGGCAGACGTGATGATGCGGTCGGCTGGCGCGGAGGAAACGGAGTAAAAGGCATAATAATGTCCTGATTAGCTTAACGCTGTGTTGGTTCTTAATGGTAAAAGAGCCGTTGTTCAATGCAAGTAATAAAGCATGCGTTTTGTGCCATTGTGCATGCGTTGCGAAGCATTACGCAGCGCAATGATATTTTTTGCAGTGGGTGCGATTAATTCTGGAAGCGGCCCCGCGAAGCGAAATATTCCGCAAAAGGAATATTAAAAACACGTTACAATGGGCCATTATGCCGATGAAGGGAGAAGATCATGGATATTAACAACAAAGCCCGTATCCACTGGGCGTGCCGCCGTGGAATGCGTGAACTCGACATCTCAATAATGCCTTTTTTCGAACATGAGTACGACACGCTGAGCGATGATGACAAACAGCTGTTTGTTCGTCTGCTGGAAAGTGACGATCCTGATTTATTCAACTGGTTAATGAATCACGGTAAGCCTCAGGACACGGAGTTACAAAGAATGGTGCAGTTAATCCAGACACGGAATCGGGATCGTGGTCCTGTGGCAATCTGAGTTACGCGTCTCCTGGCGCGCACAATGGATTTCGCTTTTGCTCCACGGTCTGGGCGCTGCACTCATTTTGCTGATGCCCTGGCCTTTGAGTTACACACCGCTGTGGCTGCTGTTGCTGTCGCTGGTGGTTTTTGATTGCGTGCGCAGCCAGCGGCGGATCAATGCCTGTCATGGCGAACTCAAACTGCTGATGGATTCCCGCCTGCGCTGGCAGGGCATGGAATGGGATATCATCGGAACGCCGTGGATGTTACGTAGTGGAATGATGCTGCGCTTGCGCCGTGAAGAGGATGGGCGCCGTCAACATTTATGGCTGGCGGCAGACAGCATGGATGCGCAGGAGTGGCGCGATCTGCGCCGGGTGATATCACAGAAACCGGCGCAGGGGCTGCATTAACAAGGGATGTGGCTGCCTTTAAACCAGCCGTTCCGCCATCTCTGTCAGGATTTGCTCACACCATGACTGAATGCGCGAATCGCTCAGGTCATACTGATTGGTTTCGTCCAGCGCCAGGCCGACAAACAGTTGACCATTGGCAATTACCGGTTTGCTGCTGGTAAATTCGTAACCTTCCGTCGGCCAGTAGCCGATGAACGTCACGCCTTTGGGTGCCAGTTTGTCATGCAGCATGCCCAGTGCATCAAGGAACCATTCGCCGTAGCCGAGCTGATCGCCCATGCCGTATAGCGCGATGATTTTGCCGTCAAGATTGAGGTCATCAAGCTGATCCCAGATGGCTTCCCAGTCTTCCTGCAATTCGCCAAAATCCCAGGTCGGAATGCCGAGGATAAGCGCATCATATTGCTCCATCAGCGCGGGTGCGTCATCTTTCAGATTATGCAGCGTCACCAGTTCCGGCCCGATAATTTCGCGAATTTTCTCCGCCGCCATTTCGGTATAGCAAGTGCTGGAACCGTAAAACAGGCCAATATTCATAACGTAAACTTCTCAATTCCGGATGTCTCTTTGTGAGCAGTGTACCAGAATCGTACGGCTATCAGGCATAATGCAGCGATTGAGAAACGGAGGCGTTTCAATGGAACAGGATTTCGCACGTATCGAACAATTTCTTGATGCGCTCTGGCTGGAAAACAATCTGGCGGACAACACGCTCAGCGCCTACCGTCGCGATTTGCAAGGCGTGGCCGAGTGGCTGCATCATCGTGGAAGTAGTCTGGCCCTGGCGAGAAGTGATGATTTACAGGCGCTGCTGGCCGAACGCGTGGATGGTGGCTACAAAGCTACCAGTTCAGCGCGTCTGCTCAGCGCCGTGCGAAGACTCTTCCAGTACCTGTACCGGGAGAAAATCCGTAGTGACGATCCCAGCGCGCAACTGGCCTCGCCGAAGCTGCCGCAGCGTCTGCCAAAAGACTTAACGGAAGCGCAGGTTGAGAGACTTTTACAGGCGCCGGTAGTTGACCAACCGCTGGAGTTACGCGATAAAGCCATGCTTGAGGTTTTATATGCCACCGGGCTTCGCGTCTCTGAACTGGTCGGGTTGACCATGAGCGATATTAGCCTGCGCCAGGGCGTGTTGCGGGTGATTGGTAAAGGTAATAAAGAACGGCTGGTACCGTTGGGTGAAAATGCGGTGTACTGGGTGGAAAACTACCTTGAACACGGGCGTCCGTGGCTGCTGAACGGCGTATCGATTGATGTGCTATTCCCCAGCCAGCGCGCTCAGCAGATGACGCGCCAGACTTTCTGGCACCGTATCAAGCACTATGCTGTGCTGGCGGGGATTGACAGCGAAAAGCTTTCCCCTCACGTTTTACGTCATGCTTTTGCCACGCATTTGCTCAATCACGGCGCGGATCTGCGCGTGGTGCAAATGCTACTGGGGCATCAGGATCTTTCTACAACGCAAATTTATACGCATGTGGCTACCGAGCGGCTGCGTAAGCTTCATGAACAGCATCACCCGCGGGCGTGATGGCTGATAATTAAAGGATGTTTTATGAAAAATGGTTTGATTATGTTCACCCTGCTGGCAGCGGCTTTTTCTGGCGTTGCGCATGCAGACGACGCCGCTATCAAGCAGTCGTTGGCAAAACTGGGTGTACAGAGCTCTGAGATATTGCCCGCTCCCGTCGCCGGAATGAAAGCGGTATTGACCAACAGCGGCGTGCTGTATGTGACCGAAGACGGCAAACATATTATCCAGGGGCCGATGTACGATGTCAGCGGCGCGCAGCCGGTGAACGTCACCACGCAAATGCTGTTGCCGCATCTTAACGCGCTGGAAAAAGAGATGATTGTCTACAAAGCGCCGAAAGAAAAACATGTGATCACTGTGTTCACCGACATCACCTGCGGCTACTGCCAGAAACTGCACAGTGAGATGGCGGATTACAACGCGCTGGGTATCACCGTCCGCTATCTGGCGTTCCCGCGTCAGGGTGTGCCGAGTGAAGTTGAAAACCAGATGAAAGCGATCTGGTGTGCTAAAGATCGCAATAAAGCCTTTGATGACGCGATGGATGGCAAAGGCATCAAACCGGCCAGTTGCGATATTGATATTGCTAACCACTATGCGCTGGGCGTGCAGTTTGGCGTCAACGGAACACCGGCCATTGTGCTGAACGATGGCTACCTTGTTCCGGGCTATCAGGCACCGGCTGAGATGAAAGCCTTCCTCGACAAACATCAGCAAGCCACCAGCGGTAAATAAGACGCGTGAAAGCTCAGATACAACTTCGCCGCCGTAAGGTGGATGATTCGGCGGAACTGGCGGAAGACTTACCGCCGTTACTGCGTCGGCTCTACGCCAGCCGCGGCGTGCGTAAGGCCAGCGAACTGGAGCGCAGCGTAAAAGGCATGCTGCCCTGGCAGCAACTTACCGGCATTGATGAGGCGGTTTCGCACCTTTATCACGCGCTGCGCGAAGGTTTACGCATTATCGTGGTCGGTGATTTTGACGCCGATGGCGCAACCAGCACGGCGCTCAGCGTCCTGGCGCTGCGCGCGCTGGGCTGTGAAAATGTGAGCTACCTGGTGCCGAATCGTTTTGATGACGGTTACGGTCTCAGCCCGGAAGTGGTCGATCAGGCGCATGCGCGCGGCGCGCAGTTGATCCTGACAGTCGACAACGGTATTTCCTCGCATGCCGGGGTGGAGCGGGCGCACGAACTGGGTATTCCTGTGGTCGTGACGGATCACCACTTGCCTGGTGATACCCTGCCTGATGCGGAAGCCATCGTGAACCCCAACCTGCGCGACTGTGATTTTCCGTCGAAATCGCTGGCGGGCGTCGGTGTCGCTTTTTATCTGATGCTGGCGCTACGCGCTTTTCTGCGCGACAACGGCTGGTTTGAATCGCGCGGGCTGGCTATGCCGAATCTTGCGGAACTGCTCGATCTTGTCGCTCTGGGAACAGTAGCAGACGTGGTGCCGCTTGATGCCAACAACCGTATTCTCACCTGGCAGGGCCTGAGCCGGATCCGCGCCGGGCGCTGTCGGCCTGGCATTAAAGCGCTGCTTGAAATCGCCAACCGTGACGCGCAGAAACTGGCGGCGAGCGACCTGGGTTTTGCGCTGGGTCCACGCCTGAATGCGGCGGGCAGGCTGGATGATATGTCGGTGGGTGTTGCGCTGCTGTTATGCGATAACCTCGGCGAAGCACGTCAGTTGGCTAACGATCTGGATGCGCTGAATCAGACGCGCAAAGAGATCGAACAAGGGATGCAGGCCGAGGCGCTAACCTTGTGCGAGCAGCTTGAACGAAGCCGCGATACCTTGCCCGGTGGGCTGGCGATGTACCATCCCGAATGGCATCAGGGTGTGGTGGGGATTCTTGCCTCGCGAATCAAAGAGCGTTTTCATCGGCCGGTGATTGCCTTTGCGCCTGCTGGCGATGGCGTTCTGAAAGGTTCCGGGCGTTCGATTCAGGGGCTGCACATGCGTGATGCGCTGGAGCGCCTGGATATGCTCTATCCTGGCATGATGCTTAAATTCGGCGGTCATGCGATGGCTGCCGGTTTGACGCTCGAAGAGCAGCGTTTTGAAGAGTTTCAACAGCGCTTCGGCGAACTGGTGACGGAATGGCTGGATCCGGCGCTGTTGCAGGGTGAAATTGTTTCTGACGGCCCGCTAACGCCGCAAGAGATGACGCTGGATGTCGCCGAAATGCTGCGTGAAGCCGGGCCGTGGGGGCAAATGTTCCCGGAGCCGCTGTTCGATGGCGAGTTTCGGCTGTTGCAGCAGCGGCTGGTGGGCGAGCGTCACCTGAAGGTGATGCTTGAGCCGGTTGGAGGCGGTCCGCTGCTTGATGGCATTGCATTTAACGTCGATACCACCTGCTGGCCGGATAACGGCGTGCGGCAGGTGAATATTGCTTATAAACTTGATGTCAACGAGTTCCGCGGGAATCGTAGCGTACAGCTTATCATCGAAAATCTCTGGCCACTTTAGCGCCAGTATTCGCTACAAAAAAGGGCGTGGATCCGGTAAACTCCCGCCCTTATCACCGCATTTTGACAAGTCCATTAAAAGAAATCAGACCATGTTTGAAATTAACCCGGTAAAAAATCGTATTCAGGACCTCACGGAGCGCTCCGACGTTCTTAGGGGGTATCTTTGACTATGACGCCAAGAAAGAGCGTCTGGAAGAAGTAAACGCCGAGCTGGAGCAGCCGGACGTCTGGAATGAGCCAGAGCGCGCACAGGCGCTGGGCAAAGAGCGCTCCTCACTTGAAGCTATCGTCGATACCCTCGATCAAATGTCGCAGGGGCTGGAAGATGTCTCCGGCCTGCTGGAGCTGGCGGTAGAAGCTGACGACGAAGAAACCTTTAACGAAGCGGTCGCCGAGCTGGACGGGCTGGAAGAGAAGCTGGCGCAGCTTGAGTTCCGTCGCATGTTCTCCGGCGAGTATGACAGCGCCGATTGCTACCTCGATATCCAGGCGGGCTCCGGTGGTACCGAAGCGCAGGACTGGGCGAGCATGCTGATGCGCATGTATCTGCGCTGGGCGGAAGCTCGCGGCTTCAAAACTGAAATTATCGAAGAGTCTGAAGGTGAAGTCGCGGGTATTAAATCTGTGACCATCAAGATTATCGGCGATTACGCCTACGGCTGGCTGCGTACCGAAACCGGCGTTCACCGCCTGGTGCGTAAGAGCCCGTTCGACTCCGGCGGCCGTCGTCATACCTCCTTTAGCTCCGCATTTGTCTACCCGGAAGTGGAAGACGATATTGATATCGAGATTAACCCGGCGGATCTGCGTATTGATGTCTATCGCGCATCCGGCGCGGGCGGCCAGCACGTTAACCGTACGGAATCTGCGGTACGTATTACCCATATTCCGACCGGGCTGGTAACGCAGTGCCAGAACGACCGTTCTCAGCATAAAAACAAAGACCAGGCCATGAAGCAGATGAAAGCGAAGCTTTATGAACTGGAAATGCAGAAGAAAAATGCGGAGAAACAGGCGATGGAAGACACCAAGTCCGATATCGGCTGGGGAAGCCAGATCCGTTCTTATGTCCTGGATGATTCCCGCATCAAAGATCTGCGTACCGGGGTTGAAACCCGCAACACGCAGGCGGTGCTGGACGGCAGCCTGGATCAATTCATCGAAGCAAGTTTGAAAGCAGGGTTATGAGGAACCAACATGTCTGAACAACAAGCACAGGGCGCTGACGCGGCAGTCGATCTTAACAATGAACTGAAAACCCGCCGCGAGAAGCTGGCGCAACTGCGCGAGCAGGGTGTGCCGTTCCCGAACGATTTCCGTCGTGACCAGACCTCTGACAAGCTGCACGCTGAATTTGATGGCAAAGAGAACGAAGAACTGGAAGCCCTGGGCATTGAAGTGGCCGTTGCTGGCCGCATGATGACCCGCCGCATTATGGGTAAAGCCTCATTCGTAACCTTGCAGGATGTGGGCGGTCGAATTCAGCTGTACGTTGCGCGCGATGATCTTGCAGAAGGCGTGTATAACGAACAGTTCAAAAAATGGGACCTCGGCGATATCCTCGGCGCGCGCGGCAAGCTGTTCAAAACCAAGACCGGCGAACTTTCCATTCACTGCACCGAACTGCGTCTGTTGACTAAAGCTCTGCGTCCGCTGCCGGATAAATTCCACGGCTTGCAGGATCAGGAAGCGCGTTATCGCCAGCGTTACCTGGACCTCATCTCTAACGATGAATCCCGCAATACCTTTAAAGTGCGTTCGCAGATCCTGGCCGGTATTCGCCAGTTTATGGTGAGCCGCGACTTTATGGAAGTTGAAACGCCGATGATGCAAGTGATCCCGGGCGGTGCGTCCGCGCGTCCGTTTATCACTCATCATAACGCGCTTGATCTGGACATGTATCTGCGTATCGCGCCGGAACTGTACCTCAAACGTCTGGTGGTTGGCGGCTTCGAGCGCGTGTTCGAAATCAACCGTAACTTCCGTAACGAAGGTATCTCCGTTCGCCATAACCCTGAGTTCACCATGATGGAACTCTATATGGCGTATGCGGATTATAAAGATCTGATCGAACTGACCGAATCGTTGTTCCGCACGCTGGCGCAGAACATCCTCGGCAAAACCGAAGTGCCTTACGGCGATGAAGTTTTCGACTTCGGCAAACCGTTCGAAAAACTGACCATGCGCGAAGCGATCAAGAAATACCGTCCGGAAACCAACATGGCGGATCTGGATAACTTCGACAGCGCGAAGGCGATTGCTGAAAGCATCGGTATCAAAGTTGAGAAGAGCTGGGGTCTGGGCCGTATCGTGACCGAAATCTTCGAAGAAGTGGCCGAAGCACATCTGATTCAACCGACCTTTATTACGGAATACCCGGCGGAAGTTTCCCCGCTGGCGCGCCGTAACGACGTTAATCCGGAAATCACCGATCGCTTCGAGTTCTTCATCGGCGGTCGTGAAATTGGTAACGGCTTTAGCGAGCTGAATGACGCGGAAGATCAGGCGCAGCGTTTTGCTGACCAGGTTGCAGCGAAGGATGCGGGCGACGACGAAGCGATGTTCTTCGACGAAGACTACGTGACCGCGCTGGAACACGGTCTGCCGCCGACGGCGGGTCTGGGCATTGGTATCGACCGTATGGTGATGTTGTTTACTAACAGCCACACCATTCGCGACGTGATTCTGTTCCCGGCAATGCGTCCGGTGAAGTAATCGCTCAGCGATAAAAAAAGCCCCGGCGTGAACAACGTCGGGGCTTTTTTATACCTGCAATGTGGCGGCAAAATTTCTGAGCGCGGGCTGCGCAGTGGCTGCTTCTGCCACCATCCAGGGGCTAAAAGCCCAGGGCGTAGCATTGAGCGCCTGCAATAACGCTTCCAGATCCACCCACTGATATTCCATCACTTCATCGTAGTTAATCGTCAACGGCGTTGTGATTTGCGCGGCGAAGACCGGGCAGATTTCGTTTTCCACGATGCCGGAAGGATCTGTTTCACGGTAACGGAACTCTGGTGCGATGGCGGTAATGCGCCCGATCCCGGCGCCGACTTCATAACGGCAGCGGCGAATAAGGGCCTGTTCGGTGGTTTCCCCTTTTTGCGGATGCCCGCAAACGGAGTTCGTCCAGACGCCTGGCCAGGCTTTTTTGCTTAATGCACGCCGTGTCACCAGAGACTGCCCTGCGGCATTAAAAATCCAGCATGAAAAAGCCAGATGTAACGGCGTTTGCGATGTATGTGCGGCGTACTTTTCCTGCGTACCGGTTACCACTCCCTGCTCATTCACTAAAATAACGTGCTCTTGTTTACCCATAACGGCTCCCGAACGTAAAACGCCGGGTGGCGCTGGACTTAGCCAGTTTACAGGGAACACGATCTCTGCAAACCAGCCAGCCACAGCGCCACCGGGCAAACGCGATTATAACCAACTATCAGGCGAAAAGTTTTGCCCAGAGAGCGGAAAAGGGCATTACCAGTACCAGTCCGGGCAACATATTCTCCACCGGGAACGGCTTGATATTACAAATCCGCAGCCCCGTTGCGACCATGATTAGCCCTCCCGCGCAGGAGAAATCCCCCATCATGTCCGGAGTGATCATGTGCAGGATGTAAACCGCCAGCGTTGCCAGAGCAACCTGCACGGCAATCAGTGGTAAACCGATGGTCATGACTGAGAAGCCCAGCATGGTGGCGAAAATGGCGGCGGTAAACAAATCGAGCACCGTTTTGATATACAGGATGGAGGGATCGCCAGTCATGCCTTCATGCATCGCACCGAAGATACCGGTGCCGCTGGCGCAAAACAGCACCAGAATCGCGACAAATTTCTCCGTAAATTCATCGTGGCCCAGGCCCTGAACCGGTGGGAACACGCGGTTGATTAAGCCGCGTGTTGTGCCTGCCGCTCTACCGATCTGTTTTTCCAGAAAGAATGCTTCGCCAACGACTGCGCCCAGAACCACGGCAGGCATGAACTTCACTTTTATCACCAGGTTGATACCAAGACCGACCGAACAGAGACCAAAGGTCAGGGGCAGCGCCACTTTCACGCGCTCCGGAATACGTTTGCCAACGAGTGAACCCAGCAAACCGCCGACAATAACGGCAGCGCCATTCACATAAGGACCGATTAACATAATATTTCCTGCATGATTACGCGTTATGAGCCAGGTTGCCCTCGCCCCAACGCGGAAGGTTTTTCACATCAATACCAAACAGGTCTAACGCGCGGCTGACGCTGTGGGTAATGATTTCATCAGTGGTTTGCGGGCGCTGGTATAGCGCCGGAACCGGCGGGAAAATAATTCCGCCCATTTCTGTTACCGCCAACATGTTGCGAATGTGTCCGAGGTTAAGTGGCGTTTCGCGCGCCAGCAGCACCAGACGGCGGCGCTCTTTAAGCACCACGTCGGCGGCCCGGGTTAGCAGGTTATCTGTCAGGCAGTTTGCGATGGATCCCAGCGAACGCATGGAACAGGGGGCAACGAGCATGCCCATTGTTTTAAACGATCCGCTGGAAATGGCTGCGCCAAGATTACCAATAGGGTGAACCACATCTGCCAGTGCCATCACCTCATCCAACTGATAGTCCGTTTCCAGCTCACAGGTTTTTTCCGCCCCTTTTGAGATAACCAGGTGGACTTCAGGAGCCTGCGCACGTAAAAGCTCAAGTGCCTTTACGCCATACTGAAAACCAGAAGCACCGCTAATGCCGACAATGATGCGTTGAGATGCCGCCACATTGTTCCCCTTACTCGAAATCTGGCAGGAAGCGTTTCACATCAACCTCTTTAAACTTCGAGCGTTCAAAATGGCTTTTCAGGTGGAATGGCACCGTACAGTCAAAGAGGGTTTTGCAGGACATTCCCTGCTGCAAAATGCTCGGGCTGTAAGCCGGGATCTGCGAGGGATCGAGCGGATGACAGCGAACCCCGGGAATCGTGACGGTATCGACATCACCCTGATATCGGGTTTGCATCGCCCACAGCACATCGTCGCTGTCGAAAATATCCACGTCTTCATCAACCAGAATCACGTGTTTCAGTTCCGGGAAGGCAGAGAATGCCAGCAGGGCTGCCTGGCGCTGACGGCCTTCATCCGCCGGGGAGAATTTTTTGAATTGCATCACCGCCAGAAGTTTACCGCCACCCGCAGAGTGAGCGAACACGTTGAGCAGCTTGCCCGGCATTGCACGGCCCACCATATCGAGGATACTGGCTTCCGTCGGGATGCCCGCCATATTGACGTGTTCTTCGCCTGGACCCACAGTGGTACGCCAGATCGGGTTGTAGCGATGGGTGACGGCTTTGACTTTGATTACCGGCAGTGCATCTTTGGCCTCGCCGGTATAGCCGGGAAATTCAGGCATCGCTTTACCGGTATTGGTGTTCTGATCTTCACGCAGACGTACGTTCGGCAGCAGTTCGCCTTCGATAACGATCTCCGCATGCGCAATGGCACGTTCGTTGATGGTTTTACACTGCACCATTTCTACAGCCTTGCCGCGCAGGGCACCGGCAACGCTCAGTTCGTCATAACCCAGCGGGGTGGTTGGCGGCTCAAAGCAGGCGGCGATTTCGATAGCAGGATCGACGCCAATACTGATCGAGATCGGCAGTGGTTTCCCGGCGGCTTCCGCTTTCATGCGGAATGCATCGATATGGCGACCCGGGGTTAACCACATCGACAGCTCGTCGCGGCTCTGTACGCAAAGGCGGTGAATGGTGATATCAGATTCGTGTGTTTCAGGATCGGAAGCGTAGCACAGACCCATTGTGATGTACGGGCCGGCATCCTCTTCGGTATTGGTTGGTGCTGGTAGCAGTTTGCGCAGGTCGAAGTTAGTGTCGCTGGCCAGATGAACCACCTGTTGGCAGACGGCATTGTCTTTGGTCAGTATTGGCGGAATAGGGTTCTGCACGGAATCTTTCAGCAGGTGGCCCAATTTTTCCGGCGCGCAGTTGAGGAAATGGCTGACGCGTTTACGCGAGCCGTTCAGGCCGATAGCCACGCTGATATCCTGGAAGCCCTTCACTTTGTTGAACATCATCACCGGGCCGTTTTTACGTGTTGGGCGCTGGCAGGTGCCGCCCGCGCCAACGTAACGGTAAACACCGGAAAGTTCGGCGTGTGGATCAACTTCAGTATCGGTTTCGACATATTCGCCGGGCAGTGTTTTTAATAATTCAATCGCCGAGCGTAAATCTGTAACGCCGCTGGTATTTTTATTTTCGCTATTTGACATAGTATGTTCCATCGGAAAAAGGGTTTACTGTCGGTGGCTACCTTATTTTTCCAGGGAACATTAAACAAATACCTTTTTCCTGACTCAGACCAGATCAAAAAAGTACTATTTATAAAATTGTTAAATTTAGGTTTCTAATTTGATTAAAAAACCAGACTTTTCCTTTGCTGCGCTAAGTGTGATACTGAGCGCCGGGGGATCGTGGAGTAGATCTGTATGGATTTGAAAAGGTTGCGCTATTTTTGCCGCGTTATAGAGCAGGGATCCGTAAGCCAGGCCGCGAAAGTGCTGAATATGGCGCAGCCGCCATTGAGTAAACGGATCCAGGAACTGGAAGAAGAGCTACAGGTTTCACTGTTTACCCGCCAGGGAAATCGTATTGAGCCAACCGATGCCGGATATTTTCTTTATCGTAAAGCATGCGAAATATTACGTCAGGTTGAAGACACCGCCCGCGAAACGATCGCTATTGCTAATAAAGAAAAATTCAAGTTAAGAATCGGCTTAACCCATCTTTTTCAATCGTATTTCAAGCCATTGTTGCTGGAGCTTTATAAGCGTCATCCCGATGCGGAGATTAATATTTCGGTAACGGATTCCAGCCATCTGGAAACCATGCTTAACGAAGGTGCGATCGATCTGGCGTTGATCCAGCGCCCATACCGCAGTGAAGGCTTTGATTATGTCTCCTTCGATCCGGTAAGTCTGGTTGCGGTGATCAGCAAACAGTGTTTGCCTGAAATGCCAGCGAGCCCATTTGATTACCAGGCGCTGGCGGCATTTCCGCTGGTGCTGCTGCACCGGGCAAAAGATGCCGGAACGTATGAGATGTTAATCGACCTGTTCCGTAAAGCGGGTGGGAATCCGCGGGTGATCATGCATATCACCCAGCCTGGTGTGATTCTGGAATGGCTGGAGTCTGGTCTCGCTGCGGCAACGCTGCTGCCGTCATCAGAGGTGGATGCAGCTAAATTAATAAACTGCCACGTAGTGGATGTTTTTCCGTCGCCGCAGGTATTTTACCCGGCTCTGGTGAAGATGCCGGCGATGCCGTATCTGCCGGAAATGATGGAAATCATTGCTCAGGGCTACCCGATGCCGCGCCATTCATCGTGAAAGTATTGGCATCCGGATTGTGGCTGTTATCATAGGTCGCCATTTATTTTAATCGAGGATCTGTTTTGCGCGCAGGACGCCTGATGAGTAACCCGTTCCGCATTGCCTTTTGCCTGGCGTTCGCTTTATTGCTGGCAGGTTGCGCCGGGAAATCCTCTTCCGGAGGCAATTATTCCGGCTCCACCTATACGGTTAAGCGGGGCGATACGCTGTACCGTATTTCACGCATTACCGGAACCAGCGTGAAAGATCTCGCCAGCATGAACGGGATCTCCCCGCCATATACCATCGAAGTGGGGCAGCGGTTGAAGGTTAATGGTTCTAAAGCCAGCGCATCCTCGGGTAAAACCAGCACGAAAACCGCTAAAGTCACGCCTTCCTCCGCCGTGCCGCAATCCTCATGGCCGCCGGTAGGGCAACGCTGCTGGCGATGGCCGACCAGCGGGAAAGTGATTATGGGTTACTCCACGTCCGACGGCGGGAATAAGGGGATTGATATTGCAGGTTCGCGCGGGCAAGCCATCTATGCTGCTGGTGCAGGGAAGGTGGTATACGTTGGTAGCCAGCTTCGTGGCTACGGTAATCTGATCATGATTAAGCACAGCGAAGATTACATTACGGCCTACGCGCACAACGATACGATGCTGGTGAATAACGGACAGAACGTGAAAGCGGGGCAGAAGATCGCCACCATGGGCAGCAGTGATGCGGATTCTGTTCGCTTGCACTTCCAGCTGCGCTACCGGGCAACGGCGATTGATCCGCTGCGTTATTTACCGCCGCAGGGCAGCCCACCCAAATGTTAAAAATGCGCCGAACAGGCGATAAATTAACCTGTTAGCGCAGGCGTATCTTGCCAGACGGTGCGTAAAGACTATAATGCGTTACGCACTTCGACGCGGGCGTAGTTCAATGGTAGAACGAGAGCTTCCCAAGCTCTATACGAGGGTTCGATTCCCTTCGCCCGCTCCAGATCTCTCCCCTTGTGGAGAAGCCTTAAAAGCCTTCTCTATCAGCAACTTAAATAGTTACCTATTTTAGTCGCCTATGGGTTCTACCATTGTGATCCGCCCTTGGTAACTGTCACGCTAAGTTACATGGTGAGATGACAGTATAACTCAGCGTTGGCGGCAGTTGCATCCTCACACCGCGATAGCACAACGTGAAGAAAAAGCCCATCCAGGCATAGTTATGTCATCGACAGATTGATCATACGCATTTCAAGCCCGATGTGCGGCTCTCAGAGCTACGTAAACAGGTTTATGGTGATAACCCTACAAACGACATGTAGGCTCTATCAGCGTTTTAGCCACGCTCCCGCAAGGGTACACGGTTATCCTGATAAGGTGTGATCCCTCTGACAGTCTGATGAAGTCGCTACGCTCCGCTTGTTGTTGTATCACCAACGGGGCTTTATGGCTTCTATTGTCTAAAATTAGGGAAAAGGGGAAAGGCAGGATCTCTCCAGCCTTTGGCGGTCATCTCACTTTCTTGAAGATAAGCAGGATCAGAGGGACGCAGACAGCGAAACCAATGATAGAGGCTAAAGCCGAATCAGAGTGATTTTGCGATAGCTCCTTAACAAACCAAGTGCATTGAGAAGGGGTAAATTCTCCTCCTTGGCTCATTGTCTCTGAAAAGTTAAGAGCGAAGACCAGATCGAAATAAAGCACGATAACGTAATACGCTACGCAGATCAGCGCGATACTCACCCACCTGATCCAGAACTTCTTATTCATCATCGTAAGTGCTTCCCAATGAACCGCCTACTGTACCGCCTGAGTATGGGGATGTTGAGCCAGCAACAGCAGCGGAATCGGCAGCAGCTTGTTGAATTTTTGCACTCCCTCCCATTGGTTGAGGGCTTTTGTTCTCGGTGTTAGGGTACTGCTGTTTGAATGTATTAGTCATTTCGACAACGAGCATTGAGGAGAAGTCTGCACTCTTTGATTCAAGATAACTTTGCAGTGATACCGGAATAGTGAAATCTTCTTCTATGTCGATTGGTAGCTGTGTTGTCGTGGATGTGTAACCGTGATCGAATAACTTTGAGCCAGCAAACTTGATCCCCTCAACTGAGTGGGTGGTACAGTTGCTACCAGTCACATCATACTTATCAATCGTGCGGCCTCTTCGCTTTGTACCGTCTTGCATGTTTGGCGTTTGAATTGGTGCTACACCGCCATTCCAAAGGTTTTCGAAGAAGTTACGGGTTATTTTAGGATCTGCATCATCAATGCGGAAAGCGCGAGCACCCATTTCATAAAGTTCGTATCGGTAATACTTACGCGCATCTTCATCTTGGAAAAAGTCTAAAATCCCATCCCCAGTGAAGGTACTTTTATCAGTGCGTCCATAGCGTCCATAGGTGTAGAGATAGATGCTGTTATTCTCATGCACTGAAACGAAAGCATGACCTGCACTTGTTGTTTCAGTCCAGAGGTAAACGCCGTTCAATAGCTGGTTATCTTCTGGCTTGCAGGTATCAGCAAAGGTGTTTTGCTTCTTCGCTGCCTGTGCATGTTGCACTGGCTCTACAGGCGCTGTCGCCCAAGAAGGGGTATTCACCTCAACGGTGCCAGGCGCGATAAGAAAATTAGTACCCTGTGGACAACCGCAGTGGATTTCTGCACCGTCCACGGCGACTGAGGCGCTATTTGAGCAGCGAGGATCACCGCTCACTATCACCCCCGCTTTCCCGCATTTCGGGCAAGGGGGGGTCTTATCGCCGATATAGAGTTTCCACTTGCCCATGACAGACATACCGGGGCGGGCGGCAATACATTGTGCGCCTGTAGATGTTTTATCTCCATGTAGACCAACGTTCTTACCGTGAATTGTGCAGCCTCTGTTAACCGATGCCATAGTGACCGCCTTATTTCAGAAAGTTTTCTGGCAACGATTCCCCTGCTCGGACTACTCTTCTTCCGGCATTCTGTGGGCTACTGATAATTTCGTCGCCGTTGTCGAGTAAGCTACCGACAAGAGCGGCGGAGTCACCAGAGGTATTGCCTACTCCAGTGCTGATTTTCGCGGTGGTTCCATCTGGATAACGAACTTCATCACCCACAAGAGATACATTTAGGCGTGTTCCGTCTTCAATTTCGAGCTGCTGCCCGTTGTATTCACTGATAACCGTTCCCCCGTTGCGGGTTAAGCTACCCTCTGTAGCAATCAGATAAGCGGCTGTAACTGGGTGAGCGAGGTTGTAGGCGTTTCTTTCAGCGATCATTACGGGCTTCTTCGTTCATTTCCGCGAGCTGTTCAGCTGTGAATGGTGACTGGTCAAATGCTGCCAGCATTTCGGCGGTGAGTTCATTGGTGTATTGCTTCATAAGTCCCTCTACTTGCTATGGAAATAATTTCAGTGGCTATTTTACAAGCAATGACCACATGAGCAACAAGTATTAGACTTAAGCAAAATTATGTTTCGTAACAACCAGTAAAGGGGGTTACTCCTCCTCAAAGGTCATTGTGTAGCGGCATTGCTGCGACGGTCTGATCGTCACTATCTCCGTATAATTGGCGTTGCTGTATACGCAAATCTTCGCGTTGCCTGTCTCCTCTTCATCACTGAGAATCAGGGTTATCTGTCCGGCATTCGCCAGGGCTGGTAATAGCGCCACTATCAGCACAATCATGTGTTTCATATCGATCACCATTCTAAAGAAAACTCCTCTGTTAAATCGTCCTGCACGTCCTGACCGTACCCGATGTAATACATGGTTGAGCGCGGATCTGTCTGTCTTCCCATTCTAATAACAGGTGGTTTCTAAACCGTCGAGCCTCATTGAAATCGCGGGTTGAAGTGGTTTTGCGCCACATCCGGCACGGATATAAAAATCTGAGGTACTTCGGGACGAAGATCTGAAACATCCAGATTCCATCTTTTCGCTTGTAAAGGTAAGCCTGGCCCTTGATTGACACGATAATGATCCTCTATTATCACGTAATCAGTTACCTATGCTGATCGCAATATCGTTATCTGTCAGTAGGTTACAGAAGTGGAATGGATTTTTGTTCGATTCCCTTCGCCCGCTCCATATTCCTCTGTTAGCCTGTTAGCCTGTTAGCCTGTTAGCCTGTTAGCCTGTTAGCCTGTTAGCCTGTTAGCCTGTTAGCCTGTTAGCCTGTTAGCCTGTT